>NZ_JBYCZW010000002.1:0-709425 GCF_057586455.1 Acidovorax sp. SRI_002
ACCAAAACGCATCAAGTGCAGCGGACTGCTTTATGCGTTCCGGTTCAACAGCCCAACTAGCCCGTCTCAGACTACTTGTGCCGACCAGGCGTGCGCGACATCTCACAAGCCTTGTAGGCCTTGATCAGCATTTATACGCGTGCCGGGTTGGGCTTGGCATTCGTTGGCTACTCAATGAGCGCATGTCGTTGAGGTATTGGATACGTCTATCCACCGTTCGGTGCGCGAAATCTCTGCCCCCCGGCTTGGTCGAGAAAGCGCTCCAACTTCCCATCCATCCACAGATGGTGCAGATGCGCCAGTGCCTCTCCCATGGCAAAAGTCATCTGATGGGTGTCCAGCTTGCGTTGAAAGAGAATCGGCAAAGTATCTGCAGCGCTCAAGGCACGATCATGGGCTGCTTGCAAGATCTCCAAGAGCCGTTCCCGGTGGTGGTCTTGCAATTGGGCAATGCGTGTGGCCAAGCCTATAAACGGCTTGCCATGCGATGGGAGCACCAATGTGCTTTCCGGCAGATCCAGATACCGCAACAGCGAAGTCAAGAACAACTGCAGTGGATTGGCTTCGGGCTCGCTGGCATGGACGCTGACATTGGTCGAGATGCGCGGTAGCACCATGTCACCGCTGATCAAGGTGGTCAACTCAGCACAAAACAGCGCCATATGCTCGGGCGCGTGTCCGTAGCCGCTGATGCAACGCCACGCCCGGCCCCCGATGTCCAGCGTGTCTCCATCCATGATTCGGCGAAAGCGGGGGGGCAGCGCGGGCACGAGGGTCGGGAAATACGATGCTCGCCCACGTACATGGGCTAAAAAGGATGGGTCTTGCGCACCGTGCAGCGCGTAAAAGTCCGCCCCCGCTTCTCCGCCAAACCCTTGCGGGTCATAGACAGCGACCCGAGCCACGTTGTAGTCGGTAGCACTGATCCACAAGCGTACATCCCATCGCTCGCACAGCCAATGGGCCAAGCCGATATGGTCTGGATGCATGTGGGTCACGATGACGCGCAAGATAGGCAAGCCACCCAGGCAGTTCACAAAAATCTGCTCCCACTGCGCACGGGTCGCAGCACTGTCGATGCAGCAGTCCACCACGGTCCACCCGTCCAGCATGACACCGCCAGCGCCCAGTTGTCGGTCGCGCAGCAGCCACAGATTGATGTGATCCAGTGCAAAGGGAAGACCCATGCGAATCCAGTGGACTCCCGGCGCGATCTCGATGGAGCCGCCCTCGGAAGGGAGCGCGTCGCCCAGCGGGTAGTGGATCTGGTGTTCGAGTGGGTTCATGGCGAAGGTGTGATGGGTTAGCATTGACGTTAACGTAAACGTCATGCATTCGATGCATTGTAGGGAGCTGCCGCCACCGGGCTGTCTCCTGCGCGAAACCGATACTGCTGTGTGCAGCACCCACCATGGCCAATACTTACACCATCAGCGACCTTGCCAAAGAGTTCGATCTCACCACCCGGGCGATCCGTTTTTATGAAGACATGGGCTTGCTGCAGCCTGAGCGCACTGGATCTGCCGGACGCAACCGCGTGTACAGCGCACGCGACCGCACCCGGCTCCGCCTGACGCTGCGGGCCAAGCGCCTGGGCCTGTCACTGACGGAAGCCAAGGAGATCATTGACCTTTATGACAGCCCCCGTGATACGGGCGTTCAGCTGCGCAAATTCCTCGACGTGTTGGTGGTCCATCGCAAGCAGCTCGAAGAGCAGATGGCCGATTTGCAGGCCAACCTGGAAGAGGTGCGCGAGCACGAAGAAGAGGCGCGCTCGCTGCTGGCCAAGGTAGAAAAGCAAAATTGATTCATAATTGACGTTTACGTAAACGTAAATCAGGAGACTGTTGTGAGCACGCCCCCTTTTGAGCCGCGTTGCGCTGACTTTGCCGACCGCGTGCGCGACAGTTTTGCGCGCCAGGGCGCCATGCAGACCCTTGGCGCCTCGCTGGGCCTTGTGGCGCCAGGTGCCGTGGACATCAAACTCCCTTGGGCGGTCGGGCTGACCCAGCAGCACGGATTTCTCCATGCGGGCATGGTGGCCACAGCGCTGGATTCGGCGTGTGGATATGCCGGTTTCACCCTGATGGCGGCCGACGCTGCCGTGCTCACCATCGAGTTCAAGATCAATTTGCTGGCCCCCGCCAAGGGCGAGCGATTTCGCATGGAAGGGCGGGTGCTGAAGCCCGGCCGCACCATCACCGTGTGCGAAGGCCGCGCTTTCGCCATCGACGGCAGCCAAGAAAAACTCATCGCCACCATGGGGTGCACCCTCATGGCGGTCACAGGACGCGACAACATTCAGGGCTGAATCCGGCCCATTTCCCTACCTTCTACGAGGAGACAAACCCCATGAGCATTCCCGCCAACCTTCCCGGCCTCAACTTCCAGCTGGGCGAAGATATCGATGCCCTGCGCGACGCCGTGCGCGACTTCGCGCAGGCAGAGATCGCTCCCCGCGCGGCCGAAATTGACCGCAATGACCAATTCCCCATGGACCTGTGGCGGAAGATGGGTGATCTGGGCGTACTCGGCATCACGGTGCCCGAGCAATATGGCGGCGCCGCCATGGGCTACCTCGCCCACATGGTGGCGATGGAAGAAATCTCGCGCGCCAGTGCGTCGGTGGGCTTGTCCTATGGCGCTCACAGCAACCTGTGTGTGAACCAGATCAACCGCAACGGCAACGAGGCACAAAAGGCCAAGTACCTGCCCAAGCTCATCAGCGGCGAGCACGTGGGCGCGCTGGCCATGAGTGAGCCCGGCGCGGGCTCTGACGTGATCAGCATGAAGCTCAAGGCCGAGGACAAGGGCGGCTACTACCTGCTCAATGGCAGCAAGATGTGGATCACCAACGGCCCTGATGCAGACACCCTGGTGGTGTATGCCAAGACCGAGCCTGAACTGGGCGCGCGCGGCGTGACCGCCTTCCTGATCGAGAAGGGAATGAAGGGCTTCTCGATCGCGCAGAAGCTCGACAAGCTGGGCATGCGCGGCAGCCATACGGGCGAGCTGGTGTTCCAGGACGTCGAGGTGCCCGCAGAGAACGTGCTCGGTGGCCTGAACCAGGGCGCGAAGGTGCTCATGAGTGGCCTGGACTACGAACGTGCGGTGCTGACCGGTGGCCCGCTGGGCATCATGCAGTCCGTGATGGACAACGTGATCCCTTACATTCACGACCGCAAGCAGTTCGGCCAGAGCATTGGCGAGTTCCAGCTCATCCAGGGCAAGGTGGCCGACATGTACACCGTGCTGCAGGCGGGGCGATCGTTTGCCTACACGGTGGCCAAGAACCTCGATATGCTCGGCACCGACCATGTGCGCCAAGTGCGCAAGGATTGCGCCAGCGTGATCCTCTGGTGTGCCGAGAAAGCCACCTGGATGGCGGGCGAAGGCGTGCAGATTTATGGTGGCAACGGCTACATCAACGAATACCCGCTGGGCCGCCTCTGGCGCGATGCCAAGCTGTATGAGATTGGTGCGGGCACGAGCGAAATTCGTCGCATGCTGATCGGCCGTGAGCTGTTTGCTGAAACCTGCTGAGCTTCTATCTAATCATTGAGACCCAAGGACAACATGCCCTCCTCCATCGAAGACCTGTTTGTTCACAACCGCGCCTGGGCGGCCCAGATGGAGCGCGAGCGGCCCGGCTTCTTCACAAGCCTGCTGGCGCAGCAAAAGCCCAAGTACATGTGGATCGGTTGCTCCGACAGCCGGGTGCCTGCCAACCAGATCACCGGCCTGGAGCCCGGTGAAGTGTTTGTGCACCGCAATGTGGCCAACGTTGTGGTGCCTACCGACCTGAACTGCCTGTCGACTATCCAGTACGCGGTGGATCAGTTGCACACCGAGCACCTGATGGTGGTGGGGCACTACGGCTGTGGTGGCGTGCTGGCGGCGTTGGAGGGTACGCGCGTCGGCTTGGCCGACAACTGGATCCGGCATGTGCAGGATGTGCGCGACCGCCACCGTGACCTGATTGCCGCCACCGCCCCAGAGTGGCGCCATGACGTGTTGTGCGAACTCAATGCCATCGAGCAGGTCGTCAACATTGCCCAGACCACGGTGATGCTCGACGCCTGGGGCCGGGGCCAGAAGGTTACGCTGCACGGCTGGTGCTATGGGCTCAAGGATGGTCTCATCAACAACCTGCACATGTCCGTGGGTAGTACGGAAGGCCTGGACTCGCTGTACAAGGCCGCGATCGCCGGTGTGGCTGCCGTCAAAAGGCAATAGCCAACCACCGCATCCCCTCAACGGCTGAGCACCCGCCATGTTCCCACAACGGCTTGACGCTCCCCAGGCCTACGGCATTGCCAAGGCCATGATGGATGGCTTCAACCGGCACTACCGGTTGTTCCGCACCGAGTCCGCGCGGGCCAAGCACCGCTTTGAAACCGGCGACTGGCACGGCCAGCAGCGGGCCCAGCGCGAGCGTATCGAGTTCTACGACCTGCGCGTGAAAGAGTGTGTGCGCAGGTTAGAGAAAGAGTTCGAGGCGGGTGCACAGCCCATGGACGTGTGGCACCAGGTCAAGCTGCACTACATCGGCCTCTTGGTCAACCACCACCAGCCCGAACTGGCCGAGACCTTCTTCAACTCGGTCACCACCAAGATCCTGCACCGCACGCATTTTCACAACGACTTCATCTTTGTGCGGCCTGCGGTCAGTACCGAATACATCGAAAACGAAGAGCCCGCAGCGCGCCCCACCTACCGCGCCTATTACCCGTCGCGAGACACGCTGGGCGAGACCTTCCAGGTCATCATCGAGAACTTCCAGCTGCAGCGTGAATTTGCGGACTTGGGCCGAGACACCGCCTGCGTGGTGGGCGCCATGCGCGGCCGGCTCGACAAAGTGAGGCTGCGCGCCAACTTCCAGATCCAGGTGCTCACCAGCCTGTTCTTTCGCAACAAAGGCGCCTATGTCGTGGGCAAGATCATCAACGGCTTCAACGAAGTGCCGTTTGCACTGCCCATCCTGCACGACGACAACGGCAGGCTGTTTATCGACGCGGCCCTGTTTGGCGAAGATGACATGCAGATGCTGTTCAGCTTCGCACGCGCCTACTTTATGGTGGACATGGAGGTGCCCAGCGCCTACGTGCAGTTCCTGCGCAGCCTCATGCCGCGCAAGCCGCGGGCCGAGATCTACAACGCCCTGGGCTTGGCCAAGCAGGGCAAGACGCTGTTCTACCGCGACTTTCTGTACCACCTGAAGCACTCCAGCGACCAGTTCCGCATCGCGCCCGGCATCAAGGGCATGGTCATGCTGGTGTTCGATCTGCCGAGCTTTCCCTTCGTGTTCAAGCTCATCAAGGACTACTTCCCGCACCAGAAGGAAACCACGCGCGAGCAGGTCAAGGCCAAGTATTTGCTGGTCAAGCAGCACGACCGCGTGGGCCGCATGGCCGACACGCTCGAATACAGCGAGGTGGCCTTTCCGCGCAGCCGGTTCGACGATGCCCTCATTGCCGAGATCGAGAAGTTCGCCCCCAGCCAGCTCGAAATCAGCGACCGTGATGGCGACGGCCAGACGGAGGTGATCATCAAGCACCTGTATATCGAGCGGCGCATGATCCCGCTCAACATCTACCTGCAGGAAGCCTTCGACACTGGCCTGTCAGACCCGCGCGCGCGCCAGCAGATGGAGCACAGCGTCATCGAATATGGCAACGCCATCAAGGACCTCGTGGCCGCCAACATCTTCCCGGGCGACATGCTCTGGAAGAACTTTGGCGTCACGCGCAACGGCAAGGTCGTTTTCTACGACTACGACGAGATCGAATACCTCACCGACTGCAACTTCCGCCGCGTGCCCACGCCGCGCAATGAAGAAGAGGAAATGAGCGGCGAGGTCTGGTACAGCGTCGGCCCGCGCGATGTGTTCCCTGAAACCTTCGGCCCCTTCCTGCTCGGCAACGATGCCGTGCGCGAGGTGTTCATGCAGCACCACGCCGATCTGCTCGACGCTGCCTTCTGGCAGTCGCACCAGGAACGCATCCGGGCGGGCCACATGTTTGACGTCTTTCCCTACGACACAGACCGGCGCTTTGCGCACGGCTCAGCAGTCCGGTAGCCCCCTGCATTCACCCCTCCCCAACATTTCATCCGAACCATTTCACAGGAGACCATCACCATGTCTGCATCCACCCAAGACCCCATCGTCATCGTCGGCGCCGCACGCACCCCCATGGGCTCGCTGCAGGGCGACTTTTCCAGCCTGGCCGCGCACGACCTAGGCGGCGCCGCCATCAAGGCCGCCATCGCGCGTGCCGGTGTGTCGCCTGACGCCGTGGGCGAAGTGCTGTTCGGCAACTGCCTGATGGCTGGGCAGGGCCAGGCACCCGCGCGCCAGGCGGCGTTCAAGGGCGGCCTGCCCAAGGGCGCTGGCGCCGTCACGCTCAGCAAGATGTGCGGATCGGGCATGAAGGCCGCGATGATGGCGCATGACATGCTGCTGGCCGACACGCACGACGTCATGGTGGCAGGCGGCATGGAGAGCATGACCAACGCTCCCTACCTGCTGCAAAAAGGCCGGGGCGGCTACCGACTGGGCCATGACCGCATCTTTGATCACATGATGCTCGACGGCCTGGAAGACGCTTACGAAGCGGGCCGCAGCATGGGCACCTTTGGCGAAGACTGCGCCGCCAAGTACCAGTTCACCCGCGAGCAGCAGGACGCGTTTGCCACCGCCAGCGTGCAGCGCGCCAAGGCGGCCACCGAGTCCGGCGCTTTCGCGGCCGAGATCGTGCCCGTCACCGTCAAGACCCGCGCGGGCGAGACCGTGGTGTCGGTGGACGAAGGCCCCGGCAAGGTCAAGCTCGAAAAAATCGCCACACTCAAGCCCGCCTTCAAGAAGGACGGCACCATCACCGCCGCGTCCAGCTCCAGCATCAACGATGGCGCCGCCGCGCTGGTGATGATGCGCGAATCCACCGCGAAGAAGCTGGGTTGCAAGCCCCTGGCCCGCATCGTGAGCCACGCCACGCATGCGCAAGAGCCCGAGTGGTTCGCCACTGCCCCGTTGGGGGCCACGCAGAAGGCGCTGGCCAAGGCCGGCTGGCAGGTTGGCGATGTGCAGCTGTGGGAGATCAATGAAGCCTTCGCGGTGGTGCCCATGGCGCTGATGAAGGAGCTGGATCTGCCCCACGACAAGGTCAATGTGAACGGCGGCGCCTGCGCTTTGGGCCACCCCATCGGCGCCAGCGGTGCACGCATCATGGTGACGCTGATGTACGCGCTCAAGGCGCGCGGCCTGACCAAGGGCCTGGCCACGCTGTGCATCGGCGGCGGAGAGGCCACGGCCGTGGCGCTCGAACTGGTCTGACGATGGAGAGGGATGGGATGATTCCCATCTCTTCACAAGGACCGCGATGACCGCACCATCTCCCGAGATCACCACCTTCTGGCGTGAATTTGTCGATGCCCAGGCATCGCTCCAGGCCCAGCCTCTGCGCGAGCGGGTCGAGTCGGCCAACGTGCTCATCGAGCGTCACCTGAGCGGCCTGGCGCTGGAGATGTCTGGCGGCGACAGCGATGCGATGGTGGATCTCATCGTCACCGCCCACGGCAGCATCGACAACTTTCCGTTGCTGATGGAGGTGGTGGCTGCCGCCCCCACGCTGCAGAACTACCGGTTGCGCGCGTTCCGGGAGCGCACCACGCAGCCCGACTTTCCCATCGGCATGGAGGGCTTTGAGCTGTCCACATCGGAGGTGCTGGTCGCCTGCGGACAGGACGATGGCCAGGCCGCGCTGGAGATCCGCTTTGGCCGCGAGATCCCCAGCGACTACCAGGACCACGCGCGCAACATGGCGTTCATCATGCTCGACCATGTTCTGGGCGAATACGACTTCGCCGTCAAGGTGGGCGCGGTGGATTTTGTGGAGGAAGCCTCTGACCCGCTGGCACCCTGGGTGCCCCTGAGCCAGTTTGTGCCGGTGTTCGACCGCTATTGGGTGGACACCCTGGGCCGCACCAGCGACTTCCCTGCGGGCGAGCACGACTGGTCGGGCATGACCTTGTCGTTTGGCGGGCAGGACGATGAGGATGGCAGCGGTGACGAGGCTGAAGACAAGGCCATTGTCATGGTCAACCGCAGTGCTAACCCCGTGGCCATGCGCGCCGATCTGGCCTACGCGCTGACCCTGGACCTGGCCGTGGGCAACCGCGATCAGCTGGCCGCCGTGCAAGACCTGCAGGACCAGGCAGCCACGCTGCTCGCGCTGCCGCAGCTGGGCATCATGGCCTACACACTGACCCGCGCGGGGCGCCGCAAGGCCGTGTATTACGTGGGCGACAAGCAGCTGGCCATGCAGACGCTCGCACCTTTGCTGCTGCGCGACGAGGCCGAATCGCTGGAGCTGACCTTCGCGTTTGATCCCGCATGGTCAGGCTATTTCGAGTTTGCCGTGCATTGCCCGTGAACTCTTTCAACCCCTTGCAGGCCACACCATGATCGAAACGCTCGAACAATTGCGCACCCTGTACGCAGCCCCCGGCGAGCGGGCCCTGCGCAAGCAACAACAGCAGCTGGATGGGCACTGCCAGCGCTTCATTGCCCTGTCGCCGTTCTGCGTGGTGGCCAGTGGTGGCGCTCATGGTGCTCTGCTGGATGCCTCGCCGCGCGGCGGTGCGCCGGGCTTTGTGAAGTCACCCGATCCCCACACCCTGCTGCTGCCCGATGCGGGCGGCAACAACAGGCTCGACACCCTGACCAACCTGTTGAGTGACCCGCGCATCGGCCTGCTGTTCATGATCCCGGGTGTGGATGAAACCCTGCGGGTGAATGGCACCGCACGCCTGCGCGACGAAGCGCTGTACACCGACTTCTTCACGGCCGAGCGCCAGCGCCCCAAGATCGTGATCGAAGTGCGTGTGGCCGAGGCGTACCTGCACTGCTCCAAGGCCTTCATGCGCTCGCGGCTGTGGTCCGCCGATGCGCAGGTGGACCGCGCGCAACTGCCCACCATGGGCCAGATGATTCACGACCAGATGGGCCTTGCGACCGAGCCCGAGTCGCAAGTGGCGATGCTGCAGCGCTACCGCGCCCAACTGGCGCAAGAGCAGCAACTCGGCGACGCTTGAGGGGATTGATGTTGAATACTTCTGTTTTGATAGCTTTCAGCGCTTGATGGATAAGCGCTAGAGCCCAATTTCATTCATATTCCCTCTATGAAATCCATATTGGTCATCGGCGCATCGCGTGGCATTGGGCTGGAGCTCGTGCGCCAGTACACCGAGGCGGGCCGCCGCGTCATCGCTACCGTGCGCGACGATGCGGGCAGCGAGCGGGTACAGGCCCTGGGCGCCGAGGTGTTGACCGTGGACGTGGCCAACCCTGCCAGCGTCAGCGGGCTGGCCTGGCAACTGGACGGCGAAAAGATCGAGACCGCCTGGTATGTGGCCGGTGTCATCCGCCGCCCCAATGCGCTCACGCCGCCCACCCAGCAGGACTTCGATGCCGTGATGCACACCAACGTGCTGGGCGCCATGCAGACACTGCCGCAGGTCGCGCCCCTAGTGGCCGACGCGCAGGGCGTGTTCGCTTTCTTGTCTTCGTCCATGTCGCAGATTGGCAGCGTTCCCAACAGCGGCTCCTGGCTGTACCGCACCAGCAAGGCGGCGCTGAACATGGCCATCGCATCCGCCCAGCACGACTACCCGAACGCCACCCTCATCACCATCGACCCCGGCTGGGTGCAGACCGACATGGGCGGCGAAGGCGCTGCGCTGACCGTGCAGGACAGCGTGCGCGGCCTGCGCGCCACCGTGGCGGGCGTCACGGCCGCCGACAAAGGCCGCCTGCTGCACCACGACGGGCGCCGCGCCACGCACTGGTAGCCTGGCGGCTATCAGGCTGCCGGATCGATGCAAGATTTGGACTGGCGCCCGGTGGAGTGGATCCGCAAAATTGCGTGGCGCTGGCTGCCTGAAAACGGCTTCCTGCGCGGGCTGGCTAAAGAGAGGGCCAGCTCCATGCAACCCAACCGGGAGTCCAAAAAATGTGTGATTGTCTTGCTACCCCGGCGGCGCTTGCGCCGTCCCGCCGCCGCCTTCTGGGCGGTGCCGCAGCCTTGGCTGCCCTGGCCTCCAGCGCCCGCGTGCTGGCTGCAGACACCCCTTTGCCCGACAACCGAATCGGCCCCGACGCAGCGCTTGCGCGGCTGGTGCAGGGCAATGCCCGCTACGTGGCGGGCCGTTCCACGCAGCGCGACTTTTCGGTGGGCCGGGTGGCGCGCACCACCGGGCAGCGGCCCTTTGCGGCCATCCTGAGCTGCGCGGATTCGCGCATTGCGCCCGAGCTGGCGTTTGACCAAGGGCCCGGCGATCTGTTCGTGGTGCGGCTGGCGGGCAACTTCCTGAACGACGATGCGCTGGCCAGCATGGAATACGCGATCGAGGTTCTGCAGGTGCCGCTCATTCTCGTGCTCGGGCACAGCAACTGTGGCGCTGTTTCCGCCACCATCAAGGTGGTGCAGGAGGGCACCCAGCTGCCCGGCCATCTGCCGGGGCTGGTCAACGCCATCCGCCCGGCCGTCGAGGCGGCGCAGCGCCGCCAGCCCGCCAACTTGCTGGTGGCCGCCACCGAGCAGAACGTGCGGCTCAATGTGGCCCGGTTGACCACCTCTGAACCCCTCCTGGCCGGGCGCATGGCCAGCGGCGCCATCCGCGCCGTGGGGGGCGTGTACGAGCTGTCCAGCGGCAAGGTCTCGCTGGTCTAGCCCCCGGGTACGCAGGAGCACGTAGTCCGCCCGCCCTTAGCGGGCGCGCCCGCAGACGCGGGCAAAATTGCATGTTGACTCGCCGGTAGGTGCCTGGACATCCAGAGCCTGCCGGCGCCGAACGATCCCAAGGAGACAACATGCTGCTGACCCAAGACCAGGAAATGATCCGCGACGCGGTGCGCGACTTTGCGCAAGAACAGCTGTGGCCCCACGCCGCGCGCTGGGACAAGGAACACCACTTCCCCAAAGAGGCGCACCAGGGCCTGGCTGCACTGGGTGCCTACGGCATCTGCGTGCCCGAAGAGTTCGGCGGTGCCAACCTGGACTACGTGACGCTGGCGCTGGTGCTGGAAGAAATCGCCGCCGGTGATGGTGGCACCAGCACGGCCATCAGCGTGACCAACTGCCCCGTCAACGCCATCCTCATGCGCTATGGCAATGCACAGCAAAAGCGCGACTGGCTCACGCCGCTGGCGCGCGGCGAAATGCTGGGCGCCTTCTGCCTGACCGAGCCGCATGTGGGTTCCGACGCCTCTGCACTGCGCACCACCGCCGTAAGGCAGGGCGACGAATATGTGATCAATGGCGTCAAGCAGTTCATCACCAGCGGCAAGAACGGCCATGTGGCCATCGTCATCGCCGTGACCGACAAGGGCGCGGGCAAGAAGGGCATGAGCGCCTTCCTCGTGCCCACCAGCAACCCCGGCTATGTGGTGGCGCGGCTGGAAGACAAGCTGGGCCAGCACAGCAGCGACACGGCGCAGATCAACTTCGACAACTGCCGCATCCCGGCCGAGAACCTCATCGGCACCGAGGGCGAGGGCTACAAGATCGCCCTGGGCGCGCTCGAAGGCGGGCGCATCGGCATTGCCGCGCAGAGCGTTGGCATGGCGCGCAGCGCGTTTGATGCGGCGCTGGCGTATTCGAAGGAGCGCGAGAGCTTTGGAACCGCCATCTTCAACCACCAGGCCGTTGGCTTTCGCCTGGCCGACTGCGCCACGCAGATCGAAGCCGCGCGCCAGCTCATCTGGCACGCCGCCGCGCTGCGCGACGCAGGCCGCCCGTGCCTGAAGGAAGCCGCCATGGCCAAGCTGTTTGCCAGCGAAATGGCCGAGCGCGTGTGCAGCGCCGCCATCCAGACGCTGGGCGGCTACGGCGTGGTGAACGACTTCCCGTTGGAGCGCATCTACCGCGACGTGCGTGTGTGCCAGATATACGAAGGCACGAGCGACGTGCAGAAGATCATCATCCAGCGCGCGCTGGCCTGAGCCTGCTGGGCGCCATTGTCGGCGCCGCGACTGCTGCCTCCGTGCGGTGGTGACGGTTGCGCTGTGAGTGGGGCCGCAGCAGATGCGCTCTCAGCCATGCCCTGGTCGCTACCCGACGTACTCCCAAGCGCTGCCACGCGCCGGCGTCAACACGCAACCCTCCCAAAGTAGGGGGTGTTTGGTGCGGGAAGATGCCAACATCGGCCCGATGAACTCCGAACGCGTGCTCTCCTGGGACACCCTGGCACCTGCCGCCCAGCTGCAGTTGTTGGGCAACAGCTTCATGCGGGTGCGCGACGGCTGCACTGTCATGCCGCTGCTGGGGCTGCCGGGCTTGGCCTGGCTGTATTCGCTGGGCTTGTGGCCCCCTGGCATCACGCTGTGGTGGGGGGCGTCGTTGTTGCTGGTGGGGGCTGTGTGGGGCGTCTGGGGCCTGTGGCAGCGGGCCCTGAAGCAGCGCGACAGCCACGATGCGGCAACGCTGCTGGCCGTTTGGTTGCCTCGTGTGCAAGCGCTGGCTGCGTTGTACGGCGCGTTGGTGATGAGTTCTGCGGCCTCCGCTGGGCCCGACACGCCCTTTGAACTGCGCGTGGTGTTCATCTGTGGCTCCACGCTGGTGGTGTCGGCGCATGCCGCGCACCAGTCGGCGGCGCTGGTGGTTTTCAAGCGGTTCTTTTTCACCAGCTACGCGGTCAGCCTGTTGTCGGTGCCCTATGTGTTTCCCGATCACTGGCCGTACCTGTTGCCCATGCATCTGGCGTTTGGCGTGTTCTTTCGCAATGCGAGCATCAGCCATCAGTTCTTTCTGAGCAATGTAGACCTGACGGAGCGGTTCCGTGCCGCCAAGGGTGAGGCCGAGCAGGCGCTGGCTGTGAAGAACCAGTTCCTCGCCACCGCCAGCCACGACCTGCGCCAGCCCGTGCATGCCGTGGGGCTGCTGGCCGAATCCATCGCGCTGCGCAACCGGGACCCGGCGCTGGATGCCACGCTGCAGAACCTGCGCCAGGGCGTGCAGTCGCTGCAATGGATGTGCAATGCGCTGCTGGACCTGTCGCGCATCGAAGCGGGGGCCGTGCAGGCAAGGCCCCAGGCAGTGGCCCTGGCGCCGCTGCTGCGCGAAGTCGCTACGCTGCTGGGGGAATCTGCGCGCACCCGGGGCCTGGTTCTGCGCCTGCGCCCACCACCGGCCAGCGCCCGGGTGCAGGCCGACCCGATGCTGCTGCGCCAGTGCGTGGTGAACCTGGTGCACAACGCGCTGCGGTACACGCAGCGTGGCGGCGTGCTGCTGGCTGTGCGCCGCCGCGCCGGGCATTGGCAGGTGGAGGTGTGGGACACCGGCCCCGGCGTTGCCGCCGAGGAGCGCGAGCGGATCTTCTCGCCCTTCACCCGCAGTGCCTCGGCGCGCGTGGCAGACGATGCAGGCTACGGCCTGGGCCTGGCTGTGGTGGCGCGCTGCGCCGAGCTGATGGATGCGCCCCTGGGCCTGGTGTCGCGCCTGGGGCGCGGCTCGCGGTTCTGGCTGCGGCTGCCGCCTGCCACGTCCAGCGCAGTGGTCGTTGCGCCAACGCCCGCCACCGTGGCGCGCCAGGGCGGCCTGCAGGGCCGCTGCCTGGTGGTGGAGGACGACCCGCAGGTGGCCGCAGGCTGGCAGCAATTGCTGCAGGACTGGGGCGTGCAGGTGCGCTGCGCGGCCGATGGTGCCGAGGCACTGGGTTGGCTGGAACAGGGCTTCACGCCGCAGGCCATCTTCTGTGACCAGCGTTTGCGCTCCGGCGAGAGTGGGTTCGCCTTGCTCCAGCGCCTGCAGGCACTGTGCCCTGACGCCGCGCTGGCCATGGTCAGCGGTGAATGGGATTCGCCCGCGCTGCGCCAGGCGGAAGAAGAGGGCTACCTGGTGCTGCGCAAGCCGGTGGCGCCGGAACAGCTGCACGCCTTGTTGCGGCAATGGCTACCTGATTCGTCTGAAGACTATAAAAAAAATAGCTGCTAGCGCTTATTGGTAAAGCGCTGAAGGTTGTTTTGATTGATTTTTCTGCTGGCCCAGCCACTGGGCCAGCACCGCGTGCAACTCCACGGGGCTCACCGGCTTGCGCAGCACCAGGTAGCCCTCGTCCTCGGCATCCTGCAAGGCGGGCGCGTTGTGCTCGCCGCTGACCATGGCGCCGCGTGCAGCGGGGCAGCGGGCCAGCAGGGCGCGCAGCACGTCAAAGCCGCTCTCGCCCGTGTGCAGCCGCTGGTCGCAGAAGATGGCATCCGGCTCGAACCCTTCGTCGAGCTGGGCATGCGCCTCGGCCGTGGTGGTGGCGTATGCCGCCGTCATGCCCCAGGCCTCCAGCATGGCGCGCCAGGCCTTGATCACCTGGCGGTCGTCGTCCAGTACCAGGCAGCGGCCTTGCAGCAGGCGCATTGCCGTCTCGTCGCGGTGCAAGGCCACCGGGTCGGGTGGCACGGCCGTCGTAGTAGCCGCAGCGGTGTGGGCCGGCAGCCGCAGCCAGAAGCATGAGCCCAGCCCCGCCTGCGACACCAGGCCGTGGGTGGCGCCCATCTGTTGGGCGCAGCGCGCCACCACGGCCAGCCCCAGGCCGTGTCCGGCGTCGTTCATCTGGTCCGCACGCTCCCCTCGGTAGTAGGGGCTGAACACCCGGTACTGGTCCGCCACGGCGATGCCGACGCCGGTGTCCCGCACTTCCACCAGCCAGTCGCTGCCGCGCGCCCGCACGCTCACCAGCACCTTGCCTTGGGGCGTGTAGCGGATCGCGTTCTGCACCAGGTTGGCCAGCGCCTGGCGCAGCAGCACCGGTTCTGCCCACACGGTAGCTCCGCCACGCGGCACCCATAGCCGCAGGGCCAGCCCGCCGAGGCTGGCCTGCTCACGGAACAGGCGCACCACGTCGGCGAGCAGTGCGTTCAGGTCCACCACGCCCTTGGCGCCCAGCGGCTGGCCGGATTCCAGGCGGGCCAGGTCCAGCAGCGCGTTGAACAGCTGGTTCATGGCCTGCATGCTGTTGCGCAGGTCGGCAACCAGGGGGCGAAGAACCGGGTCGCTGTTGCGCAGGCTGATCGCCTCGACCATCAGCGACATGGCGTGCACGGGCTGGCGCAGGTCGTGGCTGGCGGTGGCGAGGAACAGGTTTTTCTCGGTCAGCGCGCTTTCGGCCTGCCGCCGGGCTGCCGCCAGGGCCGCGTTGGCCGTGCGGGTGCGACGGTACTGCCAAAAGCTGGCGCCCGCCGCCAGCAGGGCCAGCGCCACCGTGGCTGCCAGACCGATCTGTTGCATGCGCCGCACACGCAGCTCGGCATCCTGCACCCGATTGGCCTGCGCCAGCTGCTCGATCTGGCGCTGCCGTTCAGCGCTGTCAAAGCGCTCCTGCAGCGCGGCCACGGCCTGGTCGCGCTCGGTATGGAACAGCTCCTTGGCCAGCGCCTGCTGCTTGCGCGTGGTGGCCATGGCTTCGCGGTACAGGCCGGCTTGCTCGTACATGCGCGAGAGCTCGCCCAGCAGCTGCTCTTCCATGGGCAGGGACCCCGCTTCATGCACAAACCGAATGCCCGTCTCCACCTCATGCACGCCAGCCGCAATGCGGCCCTGGCCCATCAGCGCAAAGCCCAGGTTGGCCTGCGCCATTGCGGCCCCGTTCAGCTCGTGCGCGTCGCGGTACGCTGCCAGGGCCTCGCGCATCACGGGCTCGGCCGCGGCATAGGCCTTGCGCTGCAGCAGGACGTCGCCCAGATTGTTCAGCGCCGTGGCCTGGAGCCCGGTGAGCCCGCCGGCGCGGGCGATCTGCAGGGACTGCCGGTAGGCGGCCACGGCGGTGTCGAGGTTGCCCTGCACGTTTTCCACATTGCCACGGTGCAGGTGCAGCCAGCCCAGCGCCTGCTGGGCGCCCAGCTTTTCGGCCAGCGGCAGCGTCTCGCGAATGGTCTGCAGCGCGCGGTCGGGGTTCTTCATATCGAAGTGCAGCAGCTCCAGGTGGGTGCGCGACCGCAGCTCGGATGTGGCTGCCTGGCGCGGCAGCGTGCGCGAGAGTTCCAGGCTGCGCAGCAGGTGGGTCATCGCCGCTTCGAACTGGCCGTTGCTGCTGTGCAGGGCACCCAGCGTCAGGTGGTAGAGCCAGCGCACCCAGGGGTCGGGCACCTGCTCCGCCGCGCCCGCTTCGCGCGCCAGGGCGTCCAGCCCGGAGCCTGTCTTGCCCGCCACGGCCCATTGCCGGGCCTCGAAGCAGGTGGCAAGCACCTGCGTCGAGGCATCGCTGTGCGCAGCCGCAAGCGCTCTCAGTTGCGCTATGCCCTCGGTCACCACCGCAGCCTGCCCGGTCTCGAAGGCTGCGTCCGTCAGCGCCGCCAGGTAGGTGCGCCGGGTCGCGACATCGGCCGCGTTGGCAAAGCGGGTGGCGGCGGCCTGCAGCGCCTGCACGGCTTCGGCGCTGTTGCGTTGCGACAGGGTCTGCAGCCGGTCCAGCTCTGCCAGGTCCGGGTTCGGTACCTGTGCCCCTGCGGGCAGTGCCGTCTGCAGGCACAAGGCCGCGACCAGCACCACGGCCCGGACAAGGCGCATCAGGACAGCTCCAGCCGCCGGCCGCGCAACAGCGTGATGGCCTCGACCCGCGTGCGCACCCGCAGCCGCTCCAGGATGCCCGTCACGTGCTCCTTCACGGTGCTCTCGGCAATGTCCAGCTGCAAGGCGATGCGCTTGTTGGGCAGCCCCTGCAGCACCAGCGCGAGGATCTGGCCCTGGCGGGTGGACAACCCCAGCTCGGCCGGAGTCACCGGCAGATCGCGGCTGCGCGGCGGCTGGCTGCCCAGCAGGCCCGGCTCAAACCAGACCAGCCCGCTCAGCAAGGCTTCCACCGCCAGACCAAAGGTCTCAGGCGCTGCTTGTTTGTGGATGAAGCCCTGTGCGCCTGCCTGCCGGGCCTGCTCCATCACGGCGGGGTCATCGTCGCCGCTGATCACGGCGATGGGCATCCCGGGGCAGTGGCTGCGCACCTGGGCGATCAGGCCCACCGCAGCGCCTTCCGCCAGCCAGAAGTCGATGAGCGCGATGGCCGGTGTGCCCCGCATTTCCACCCAGCGCAGAAGATCGTCCGCCCCTGCGGCCTCAACCACCTCCATCTGCGGCAGGCGTGCGCGCAGGAACTCGGCCATGCCGTGCGCCACGAGCGGATGGTCGTCCAGGATGAGCGCGTAAGGGGAAGTGCGGGCCATGTAGTGGGAGAGGGTGGCTGCGCCTTGCGGCGCAGGCGCGCTGACAGCGCGGAGGTAGGGCAAATTCTGCCAAGTGTTGAGCAGGATGGACGGCGCGCAAACCCTACCAGGGTAGGGTTCCGTACCGCAGTAGGTGCTGCACAGAATCCGCCCTTCATTCACGATCAAGAGGTTTCTGTTCATGACACGACAAGCAAGCGCAACGGGTGCTGGGCGCACTGGGCACTCCGTACGGCCCCTCTTCCGCTGGGCGCCCCTGGGCTTGGCGGCAGCCTTGCTGGTGGGTTGTGGCGGTAGTGACGATGACAACAATGGCACGCCGCCGCCTACCGCAGGCGCGTTCAGCATTGGCGGTGCGGTCACGGGCCTGGGCGCTGGCAAGACGGTGACGCTGCAAAACACCGGCAAGGACGACCTGACGATCAATGCCAACGGCAACTTCGTCTTCGTGACGCGCCTGGACAGTGGCATTGCCTATGCCGTCACCGTCAAGACCCAGCCCAGCGGCCAGCGTTGCACGGTGACCCAGGGCACGGGCACCGCCACCGCCAACGTCAGCAACGTGCAGGTGCGCTGCGAAAACCTGGCGGCCGCCACCTATACGGTTGGCGGCTCAGTGACTGGTCTGGCGGGTGGCACGCTGGTGCTGCAGAACAACGGAGGCGATGACCTCTCGGTCTCCAGCAACGGCGGCTTCACGTTCGGCACTGCGCTGGCCGGCGGCACGGGCTATGCGGTCACCGTGCGCACGCAGCCTTCCGGCCAGAGCTGCACGGTGCGCAATGGCACCGGCAGCGTGGTCTCTGCCAACGTGGGCTCGGTGGAGGTGAGCTGCGGCACGGTAGTGGCCTTGCCCGAAGGCGACTGGAAGCAGGAGCTGTGCGTAGTGGTGCGGCCCGGCACCTGGGGCCGCTCGCTGTGGCGCATCACCCGCCAGGGGGACAATCGCGTGGCGGGACAGATCGGTGTGGCCACCTATGCTGACGCCAACTGCACGGGCGCTGGCACGGTGGCAGGCCCTCTGACCGGTGTGGGCAATGTGGCGTTCGACCGTAACGGCAGCACGGCTACTCTGACCGCGTTCTGGGGCTTGTGGACCCAGCCGTCAGGCCTGACATCGCGTGCCGTCTGGGCCCGCAAGGGGAGCCGCCTGTGCATCTTTGGCGACCAGATACCCACGGCCTTCCCAACGGCGGTCAGTGTGGAGAGCTACGTGGACACCGTTCTGCCCAACAAGACCTGCTACACGCAAAACTGAGCCTAGGACAACGCCGTGCTTTGCAATTGCGCCAGCGTCACGAACTCCAGCGCGCGCGCATGTGTGCATTCCAGGATCACGGGAGGCGCCACACCCGCCTCGTAGGCCTCCTTCCAGCGCAAGACGCACAGACACCAACGGTTGTTGGGCTGCAGCCCTGCAAAGCGCGACTCGGGCCGGGGGGTGATGAGGTCATTGCCCCGCGACAGCGAGAAGTCCAGAAACGCCTGTGTCATGCGTGCGCAGATCACGTGGGTGCCGTGGTCGTGCTCGTCGGTGTTGCAGCAGCCATCGCGGTAGTAGCCGGTCAGTGGGTCGTAGGAGCAGGGCATCAGCAAGGTGCCCAGAACGTTCAGTGCAGTCATATCGGGTCGCGTAAGTCGCGTGGGTTGTGAGGGGCGGTGAGTGGGCAGACCGTTGGCGTGGGCGCGGGGCGGGTCAGCCAACCTCGCCACGACGGCGCAGCACTACGGTGATCTGCCCGTTGGTCTCGATGGTGGCGCGTTCCACTTCGTGCGCGTGCAGGCAGCCGCCTGCGCGCAGTGCGGCCTCCACGTCGTCGCGGGTCAGCAGCTCCTTGCGCATCAGCGCCTGGTTCAGTTCGCCCTGCTGGATCAGCACCTGGGCCTTGCCGTCCACCCAGCGCCCGATGCGCGGGAAGTGGAACGCCAACCGCGCCAGCGCCACATGCAGCAGCATGAGCGTGCTGGCCGAGATCAGCCCGCCCACCAGCGAGTTGTCGCCCGCGTTCATCGAGTTCTGCACCGCGTTCGACAGGATCAGCAACAGGATCAGGTCAAACGGCTCGTACTGCCCCGTCTGCCGCTTGCCCGACAGGCGCATGAACACCAGCAAGAACAGGTACACCACCACGCCGCGCAGCACAAACTCCCACCACGGCACGCTCATTTGCCACATTGCAAGGTTCCTTGTTGGATGCTTGGGTGGGGGCAGTCTACGGCCTGCGGCTTGCCCCTCATTCGCTGAGCGAAAATCCCGGCAATTCCCCGCACGGCTCCGGCACAGTGCGCCACTCACTGCAGTGGTGGCCGAGTGGGCATCATCTGCCGTCCCCCACCGAAAGTACCGCACCATGCAACGCCGCCAATTTCACCAAACCAGCCTCGTGGCTGCCCTGCTGTGCGCCACCGGCCAGCGGGCCTGGGCCCTGTCGCTGGGTGACCTTACCAATGCCGATGCCGCCAGCGGCCTCAAAGCCGCGCTGGGCCAGGGCGCCCAGGCGGCGGTCGCCCTGCTGGGGCGGCCTGACGGGTTTCTGGGCAACCCCCAGGTGCGCATCGGCCTGCCGGGCTCCCTGGACGACGCCGCCAAGGTCATGAAGTCGCTGGGCCAGGGGCGGCGCATCGACGAGCTGGTCACCTCCATCAACCGCGCCGCCGAAGCCGCCGTGCCCATGGGCAAAGACCTGCTGGTGGGCGCCGTGCAGAAGATGACGGTGACCGATGCCAAGAACATCCTGACCGGCGGCAGCACCTCGGTCACCGCCTTTTTTGCCGACAAGACGCGCACGCCGCTCTCCGAACGCTTCCTGCCCGTGGTGAACCAGGCCACCGAAAAAGTCGGCCTCACCCAGAAGTACAACGCCTTTGCGGGCAAGGCAGCGAGCTTTGGCCTGCTCAAACCCGAGGAGGCCAACCTTGCGCAGTACGTCACCGGCAAGACGCTCGACGGCCTGTACTTCATGATTGGCGAGGAAGAGCGCCGCATCCGTCAGAACCCGGCCGGTGCAGGCAGCGCCATCGCCCGCAAGGTCTTTGGTGCGCTGAGATGAAGCTCCCCCTGAGTCGCTTCGCGCCATCCCCCTCTCTCGCTGCGCGGGAGGGGGACGCACCCAGTGGCCTGGCAAAGCCAGTTCCACGGGTGCACTCGCCTCGCGCAGCGCCCGTTTCCATCGGTGGGGCGGGCATCGCCTGCGTGCCTTCCTGCATCCGTCCATGAACCATAACGACCCCTGCCCCTGCGGCCGTACCCAAGCCGCACCCGGCAAAAGCGCCAAGGCTGCGGCCTTGTCCTATGAGGAATGCTGCGGCCGCTACCTCGACCACTGGGACGACGCTGCCGCGCCCGACGCCGAGAGCCTCATGCGGTCACGCTACACCGCCTTTGTCCTCGAACGTGGCGACTACCTGCAGGCCACCTGGCACCCCAGCACCCGGCCAGCGGACCTCGATTTCGACCCCGGCACGAAGTGGCTGGGGCTGGAAGTGCGCAGCCACCGCAGCACAGGCGAAGACCGCGCCGAGGTGGAATTTGTCGCGCGCTACCGCGTGGGCGGCCGCGCCGTGCGCCTTCACGAGACCAGCCGCTTCGTGCGCGAAGACCGGCGCTGGTTCTATGTGGATGGCGATATCCACTCCTGAAAATTTAATAAAAATGACCTCCAGCGCTTTACCGATAAGCGCGAGCAGCTATGAAATTTGAAGCAATCTTGTTTGACTGCGATGGTGTGCTGGTCGACAGCGAACCCATCACCAACGGCGTGCTGCGCGACATGCTCAACGAAGCGGGCTGGGCCCTGAGCGCCGACGAATGCATGCGCGTCTTTATCGGCAAAACGGTGCGCAGCGAGGCCGCCCGCATCGAGGCCCACACCGGCCGCCCGCTGACCGATGCGTGGATGGCCGACTTCTATGCGCGGCGCAATGCCGAGCTGGACCAGCGCCTCACGGCCATCGAACACATCCACAGCACCATCGAAAGGGTGCACGCGCACCATGGCGGGCGCATTGCCTGCGCCTCGGGTGCCGACCGGCACAAGGTCGAGATGCAGCTGGCCAAGGTGGGGCTCACGCCGTACTTTGCCGGGCGGGTGTTCAGCGGCCACGAGATGCCCGCCACCAAGCCCGCGCCCGACGTCTATCTGGCGGCGGCTGCGGCCCTGCAGGTGGCGCCCGGGCGCTGCGCCGTGGTGGAAGACACCGTTACGGGCGTGACCGCTGGCGTGGCCGCAGGCGCCACGGTATTTGCCTATGCGCCGCTGGACGATGGCGAGCCCCTGCGTGCCGCAGGCGCAGCGCAGGTGTTTCGCAGCATGGCCGAGTTGCCTGCGCTGCTGGGCTGCTGACACAGGCAAGAAGATTCCCAACAGCCCTGTAACCATGGGAGAAGCGCAATGCCGGGACAACGCATGAAGCTGTGGATGCGGCGATGCGCCGTGGTGGCGGCCCTGGCCCTGCTGGCGGGCTGCTCGTCGGTGCGGCCCTGGATCAACGAACCCCTGAAGCCCGAGGACCAGTCCATCCCCGAGCGCAAATCCGAGCGCGACCCCACCATCCTGGTGGCCGTCACGCTCTCGGGCGGCGGCGCAAGGGCGGCCGCCTTCGGCTTTGGCGTGCTGACCGAAATGCAGGCCACGCGGTTTGACTGGAACGGGCGCCCCACCACGCTGCTCGACGCCACCGATGTGATCAGCGGCGTCTCGGGCGGCAGCATCGTGGCCGCTTACCTGGCGGCACACGGCATCGAGGGGCTGCCCCGCTTCGAGCAGGACTTTCTGCGCCAGAACTTCCAGAACAGTCTGATCACGCAGGCCCTGCGCCCCGGCAACCTGGTGGACCTGACCTCGCCCTGGTTCGGCCGCACGCACCTGCTCGCGCGGCGGCTGGATGAGCTCTATGGCGGGCGCACCTTTGGCGATGTGGCGCGGCGCCCGCGCCACCCGCAGCTGTTCATCACCGCCACCGACATGTCATTGGGCACCGGCTTTGAATTCACGTGGGACCAGTTCGCGCTGATCTGCTCCGACCTGCGCAAGGTGCCGCTGTCGTTCGCGGTGGCGGCATCGTCCGCCGTACCGCTGCTGCTGAGCCCCGTCACCCTCAAGAACTACGCCGACCAGTGCCCTCAGTACCAGACCGTGTCCCGCGCTGCCTCCCTGGCTGCGGGCGGCGACTACCGCGCGCGCCTGTACCGCGCGCATGAGTTGAGCTATCTGGACGCGCAGCGCCGCCCTTACATCCACTTGGTGGATGGCGGCCTGGCCGACAACCTGGGCGTGCAGCGTCTGCTCGACCGGGCCCTGGCCGGTGGCGGACTGCGCGAAACCTTCAGCGAAGTGGGCATCCCGCCCGGCACCATCCGCAAGCTGGTGCTCGTCACCGTCAACGCCGAGCGCGACCCATCCGAGAACATCGACATGAGCGACAAGGTGCCCAACATGGCCCAGGTGGTGGACTCGCTGCTGTTTGGCACCGGCGCCCGCGCCACGCGCGAGACGCAGGAGTTCTTGCGCGACATCACCCAGCAGTGGCGCCAGTCGCTGGCGGCGGGCCCCACCGGCAGCAGCGATGCCTTTGCGCCCGGTGCCGAGGTCCACGTCATTTCCGTCAACCTGCGCGATGCCCACGACGACGTGGCGCGCCGCCGCATGCTGCAGGTGCCCACGGCGTTCTCCATCACGTCGGAAGAAGTCACAGACCTCATCGAGGCGGGTGGCAGCGTGCTGCGCCACTCGCCGGAGTTCCGCGCACTGGTGCAGTCGCTGGCGCGGCAGGCTCCGACGACACCTTTACCCCCGCCCGGACCTGCATCTACACCAGCGAAGTCCGAGTAGCCGCGTGAGCCCGGCTAGCCCCTAGCGTGCAACACCACACTAGCCCCCACCTCCGCATCACGGTTTGGTGTCGGGGGCCGGGGTGGTCGGCACGTCCTGGTCTTGGGCGGCCTCCGTCTGTGCGGCCATCGCCCGCTGGTAGCCGGGTCGCTGTTGCAGCCGCTGCCAGTAGGCCTGCGTGGCCGGGCCAAATTGTTCGTTCAGCCCCAGGTGCTGCGCCAGCAGCAGCGCATACCCCACCGCCACATCCGCCGCCGTAAAGCGGCCCGCGCACAGATAGTCGCTGCGGCCGTGGGTCATCGCGGTTTCTACCGCGCGCAGCCGCGCCAGGAACCAGCGGCTGTAGTCCTCCACCACCTGCGGCTGCTTGCGCTCTGCGGTCTCAAACCGGCCATAGCGCAGCACCAGCGTCTGCGGAAAGGTCAGCGTCGCATCGCTCATGTGCAGCCAGTTCAGGTACGCCCCATACGCAGGGTGCGTGGGCGCCACATCCAGCCCCGCGTCGGGGTGCGTGGCGGCCAGGTACTGGCACATGGCCGCCGATTCGGTCATGCGGACATCGCCCTGCACCAGCAGCGGCACCGTGCCCAGCGGGTTCTCGTCCAGAAACCACCGGGCCTTGGCGCGGGGCGGGAAGGGGAGCATGTGGAGCTGGTAGGGCAGTTGCAGCTCTTCGAGCATCCACAGGGGGCGGAATGAGCGGGCGCTGACGCAGTGGTGGAGGTGGAGCATGGGGGGCTAAACGTCGCTGGCTGAGATTTGATTTACACGACTCGCTGACCGTCTAGTTCCGGCTAGGTGCAGCAGGTAGGTGTTATGAAAGCGGATGCTGATGTTTGAATTAGTCGGCGGCCCTTGAGGGCCGTCCGCTTCGTCGAATGGTTTGTCGCCTACTTCGCAGCAAGTGCAATTACTGAAACAACGATTGCAAGGACGGATAGACCAAGGGATACCCAGCCCCTGATCTCATTGCCCCTACTCTGGCGCCGCTTGAACTCCATCTCACACAAAATGTAGTTCCCGCTGTGCTCTTTCCAGCTCGCCATGTACTCGGCTAGCTCTTCGTCTGTCTTGGATCTGAGCTCTTGGGTAGTGGTCGTCATAACCATGGCATGTCTCCCTGTGTTTAGTGTTGCGCTGACCGATCGCGGAGCAATTGGTTGCAGCAGAATAAACGCGACTAGAAGAAATTGAACCTGCTGACTGGCATTCAATACAAAGTCCTGCACTCTCTACACACTCACCACCCTCCGAAACTCCGCCGGCGACTGCCCCGTCCACCCCCGGAACGCCCGGATAAAACTCTTCTCGTTCACGAACCCCGCCGCCTCCGCCACCTGCTTGATGGGCCGCTGCGTGCGGTGCAGCAACTCCACCGCGCGGGTGCGGCGAACCTCGTCTTTCAAGCCCTGCAGCGTGGCGCCTTCTTCCTTCAACTGCCGGTGCAGCGTGCGTGGCGACACATGCAGCAGTGCGGCCAGGGATTCGGCGCTGTGCTGGGGCAGGGCGTGGGCCGGTTGCCCCGGCAGGGGCGCGGCCAGCAGCTGGCGCACGCGCTGCACCAGCAGGCGGTCGCGGCGGTAGTGCAGCACCGTCAGGGGCAGGGCGTGCTGCAGCATCTGGCGCAGGGCCTGTTCGTCGCGGCGCAGGGGCAGGTGCAGGTAGCGGGCGTCGAAGTGGATGGCGGTGCGTGGCGCGTGGAAGGTGACGGGGCCTCGGAACAGCACGGCATAAGCGTCGGCGTGCGGGGGCGCATCAAAGGCAAATTCTGCGGCAATGAGCGGAATGCGCGAGTCCACCATCCAGCACGCCAGGCCGTGCGCATTGCGCAGCACGGATACCAGGCAGAACTCGCGCAGCGCGCCCAGGTCGCGGGCCTCGGTGATGGCCAGGGTGGCGGTGTCGCCTTGGGTGGTGAGGTGCAGCGCAATGTCGTCTGCCAGCAGGCCGTGGTGGCGGCACCAGCGGGCCAGGGCCACCTGCAGCGTGGGCGAGCTGATGCTGGCACGCGCCAGCATGCCGTAGCTGCCCCAGGGCAGGCGGCGGCTGAACCAGCCCAGGGCTTCGTCGTCCAGCTCTTGCATGGCGGCGTCGGAGATCTGCTCCATCTGCCAGGCGGTGATGCGGGCGCTGTCGTCGGGCAGCAGCTGCGGCGCAATCTGTGCCTGGGCCAGGGCACGTTCGGGGCTCAGGCCGCGCCGCTCGTACGCCAGAACAATGGCACGCACAAAGGCGATGGGCGTTGCGGCAGGGGCAGATGGAGTGGTTGGGAGACGATGGTCGGTGGGGGCGGGGGTCTTCACGCCACAGAGTGTGCCAGCCGTGGCACGATTTGCAACCATTGTGTCCACCCGCCAGGGGTTCAGGCTTCTATGCTTACGGATCGCCCGCCCGCATGTTCTTGCGGCGCAGGCCGCATGACAGAGCCGAGGAGACAAACCCGTGACGAGTGCAGCCGCAACGAACTTCGCACCGCTGGTGGACAGCCACGCCCGTGGCGCCACCGACGTTCCCCTGATCGAGCAGACCATCGGCGCCTTTTTTGCCGATATGGTGGCCCGCCAGCCCGACCGCGAGGCGCTGGTCAGCGTGCACCAGGGCCGCCGCACCACCTACGCCCAGCTGCAGACCGAGGCGCACCGGCTGGCGAGTGCGCTGATCAGCATGGGGCTCGCCCCCGGCGACCGCGTGGGCATCTGGTCGCACAACAACGCCGAATGGGTGCTGATGCAGCTGGCCACCGCGCAGGTGGGCCTGGTGCTGGTCAGCATCAACCCGGCCTACCGCACGTCCGAGGTGGAATACGCGCTCAACAAGGTGGGCTGCAAGCTGCTGGTGACCATGGCGCGCTTCAAGACCAGCGACTACCTGGGCATGCTGCGCGAGCTGGCGCCCGAGTGGCAGCACCAGCAGCCCGGCCAGCTGGGCTCCGTGAAGCTGCCCCACCTGAACACCGTGGTGTGGATCGACGATGCGGGGCAGGGTGCCGATGAGCCCGGCCTGCTGCGTTTTACCGACCTGCTGGCACGCGGCAACGCAGCCGACCCGCGCCTGGCGCAAATCGCAACCACGTTGAAAGCCACCGACCCCATCAACATCCAGTTCACCAGCGGAACCACCGGCTTCCCCAAGGGCGCCACGCTCACGCACCGCAACATCCTGAACAACGGTTTCTTCATTGGCGAGTGCATGAAGCTCACGCCCGAAGACCGCCTGTGCATCCCCGTGCCGCTGTACCACTGCTTCGGCATGGTGCTGGGCAACCTGGCCTGCCTGACGCACGGTGCCACCATCGTGTACCCCAACGACGGGTTCGACCCGCTGACCGTGCTGCAGACGGTACAGGACGAGCGCTGCACTGGCCTGCATGGCGTGCCCACCATGTTCATTGCCGAGCTGGACCACCCGCGTTTTGCCGAGTTCAACCTCAGCACCCTGCGCACCGGCATCATGGCGGGCTCGCCCTGCCCCACCGAGGTGATGAAGCGTGTGGTCGAGCAGATGAACCTCTCCGAGATCACCATTGCCTATGGCATGACCGAGACCAGCCCCGTGAGCTGCCAGAGCAGCACCGACACGCCGCTGGACAAGCGCGTCTCCACCGTGGGCCAGGTGCAGCCGCACCTGGAGATCAAGATCGTGGATCCCGACAGCGGGGCGGTGGTGCCCATCGGCCAGCGGGGCGAGTTCTGCACCAAAGGCTATTCCGTCATGCACGGCTACTGGGGCGACCCGGCCAAGACCCGCGAGGCGATTGACGAAGGCGGCTGGATGCACACCGGCGACCTGGCCACCATGGACGCCGAGGGCTATGTGAACATCGTTGGCCGCATCAAGGACATGGTGATCCGCGGCGGCGAGAACATCTACCCGCGCGAGATCGAAGAATTCTTGTACCGCCACCCCCAGGTGCAGGACGTGCAGGTGGTGGGCGTGCCCGACCAGAAGTACGGCGAGGAACTCTGCGCCTGGATCATCGCCAAGCCGGGCACCCAGCCCACCGAGGATGACATCCGCGCCTTCTGCAAGGGCCAGATCGCGCACTACAAGGTGCCGCGCTACATCCGCTTTGTCACCAGCTTTCCGATGACGGTGACGGGCAAGATCCAGAAGTTCAAGATCCGCGACGAGATGAAGGATCTGCTGGGCCTGGAAGAACAAAAGACTGCTTGAAGAGCCACACCGTATGACCATTCTCGACACCCAACTCAACGCCCGCTCGGCGGACTTTCTGGCCAACGCCGCCGCCATGCGAACACTGGTGGATGACCTGCGCGCCCAGCTCGACAAGGTCGCCCAGGGCGGCGGCGAAGCGGCCCGCGCCAAGCACACCGCGCGCGGCAAGCTGCTGCCGCGCGAACGCGTGCAGATGCTGCTGGACCCGGGAACGCCGTTCCTCGAACTGGCGCCGCTGGCCGCGCTCAACATGTACAACAACGATGCGCCCAGCGCGGGGCTCATCGCGGGCATTGGCCGCGTGAGTGGTGTGGACTGCATGATCGTGTGCAACGACGCCACGGTGAAGGGCGGCACCTACTACCCGCTCACCGTCAAGAAGCACCTGCGCGCACAAGAGGTGGCCCAGCAGAACCACCTGCCGTGCATCTACTTGGTGGACTCGGGGGGCGCCAACCTGCCCAACCAGGACGAAGTCTTTCCTGACCGCGACCACTTTGGCCGCATCTTCTTCAACCAGGCCAACATGAGCGCCATGGGCATCTCGCAGATCGCCGTGGTCATGGGATCGTGCACGGCGGGCGGCGCCTATGTGCCGGCCATGAGTGACGAGTCCATCATCGTCAAGAACCAGGGCACCATCTTTTTGGGTGGCCCGCCGCTGGTCAAGGCCGCGACGGGCGAGGTCGTGACGGCCGAAGACCTGGGCGGCGGCGACGTGCACACGCGCCTGTCGGGTGTGGCCGACCACCTGGCGCAGAACGACATGCATGCGTTGCAGCTGGCACGCAATGCCATCCACAATTTGAATAGAAACAAGGCTCCAGCGCATGTTGATCAAGCGCCAGTAGCTCCTAAATTTGCAGCGGAAGAGCTGTATGGCGTGATCCCCGTGGACACGCGCAAGCCCTTCGATGTGCGCGAGATCATTGCCCGCATCGTGGACGGCAGCGAGTTCGATGAGTTCAAGGCACGCTACGGCACCACGCTGGTCACGGGCTTTGCGCGCATCGAAGGGATGATGGTCGGCATCATCGCCAACAATGGCATCCTGTTCAGCGAATCGGCGCTCAAGGGCGCGCACTTCATCGAGCTGTGCTGCCAGCGCAAGATCCCGCTGGTGTTCCTGCAGAACATCACCGGCTTCATGGTGGGCCGCAAGTACGAGAACGAAGGCATCGCCCGCAACGGCGCCAAGATGGTCACGGCCGTGGCCACGGCCAGCGTGCCCAAGTTCACCATCATCATCGGCGGCAGTTTTGGCGCGGGCAATTACGGCATGTGCGGCCGGGCCTATAGCCCCCGCTTCCTGTGGATGTGGCCCAATGCGCGCATCAGCGTCATGGGCGGCGACCAGGCTGCGGGCGTGCTAGCCACGGTCAAGCGCGACGGCATTGAGGCCAAGGGTGGGCAGTGGAGCATGGAGGAAGAAGAAGCCTTCAAGGCCCCCATCCGCCGCCAGTACGAAGACCAAGGCCACCCCTACTACGCCACCGCCCGCCTGTGGGACGACGGCGTGATCGACCCCGCCGATACGCGCCGCGTGCTGGCGCTGGGCCTGGCGGCCACGCGCAATGCGCCCATCGAAGACACCAAGTTCGGCCTGTTCCGCATGTGACCCCACCGGGAGCTGCCATGGACGCTGTTGCCCATTTCACCCAGCTTGCGCGCTACAACGTGTGGGCCACGGCGCGCCTGCTTGATGCCGTGCGGGCGCTGCCGGAGGACGACTATCGCCGCGACGTGGGCCTGTTCTTCAAAAGCATCCACGGCACGCTCAACCACTTGCTGGTGGGCGAACACCATCTGTGGTTTGTGCGGTTTGCCGAAGGCATCTCGCCCAAGGTGGCGCTGGACGCCGAGCTGGAGTCTGACCGTGCGCTGCTGGATGCCCGGCTGCGCGAGGGCGCGGCCCGCTGGGCACCGCTGATAGCCTCGTTCAAGCCGGACCGCTGGAGCGGCACGCTCGACTACACCACCATGCGCGGCACAGCGGCATCGCTGCCGTTTGCGGCCACGCTGGCGCATGTGTTCAACCACGGCACGCACCACCGGGGTCAGATCACCGCCGCATTGACTGCGCTGGGCCAGCCTTGCCCCGAGCTGGACCTTGTCTACTTCCTGCAAAACCCGTCCACGCCATGAGCCAGAACCTGTCCATCACCCAAACCGGCGCCGTGGCGCGCATCACGCTCACGCAGCCCGAAATCCGCAACGCCTTCAGCGATGAGGTCATTGCCGAGATCACCGCCGCCTTCACCGATGTGGGTGGGCGTGCCGATGTGCGCGCCGTGGTGCTGGCCGCGGAAGGCCCGGCCTTCTGCGCCGGTGCCAACCTCAACTGGATGCGCCGCATGGCCGACTACACGCGCGACGAGAACATCGCCGACGCGGGAAAGTTGGCCGAGATGCTGCGGGTGATCTACGAGTGCCCCAAGCCCACGGTGGCACGTGTGCAGGGCGATGTATATGCAGGCGGCATGGGCCTGGTGGCCGCGTGCGACATGGCCGTGGCCGTGGACACGGCGGGCTTTTGCCTCAGCGAAGTGAAGCTGGGGCTCATCCCCGCCACCATCAGCCCGTATGTGATACGTGCCATGGGCGCACGCGCTGCGCACCGCTACTTCCTGACGGCCGAGCGTTTTGGCGCGGCCGAAGCCTTGCGCATTGGCTTTGTGCACGAGGTCGTGGTCGCTGACCAGCTCGACGGCAAGGTGGACGAACTGCTCAAGGCCCTGACCAGCGCCAGCCCCAACGCCGTGCGCGTCTGCAAGAAGCTGGTGATGGATGTGGCTGAGCGCGAAATCAATGCCGGGCTGATTGCCGCCACGGTGCAGGGCATTGCCGACATCCGTGCCAGCGACGAGGGCAAGGAAGGCGTGCAGTCGTTCTTGAACAAACGCAAACCCGCCTGGTTGGGCTGATCGGTACAAGCAGGCCATGGACACCCTCTGGTTCAACATCGTGCAGTGGCTCCACACGCTGGGGCTGCATGTGGATGGCGGCACCGCGCGCGCCGTGGGCGACGCGGCAGCCACAGCAACTGCAAAGCTCGACATGCCCAGCCTGCTGGCGCTGGCCGCCGCACTGGGCTGGGCCAGCGGCTTTCGGTTGTATGCCGTAGTGTTCCTGGTCGGCATGATGGGCGTGCTGGGCTGGATGCCCCTGCCGCCCGGCCTGGCGATGCTGCAGCACCCGCTGGTGCTGATGGTCAGCGGCTTCATGCTGACGGTGGAGTTCTTTGCCGACAAGGTGCCCTGGGTGGACAGCGCCTGGGATGCTGTGCACGCCTTCATCCGCGTGCCAGCGGGCGCCGCCTTGGCCTATGGCGTGTTTGGCGCCGACAACGCCACCATGGCCGTGGTCGCGGGGCTGCTGGGAGGATCCCTCTCGGCCACGGCGCTGGCCACCAAGATGACCACGCGGGCGGCGGTGAACACCTCACCCGAGCCTTTTTCCAACTGGGGGCTGTCGTTCTTCGAAGACGGCCTGGTCGTGGCCGTGGTTTGGCTGGCCACGCAGCACCCGGTGGCGTTTGGTGCTGCGTTGCTCGTAATGGTGGTGGTGTCGGTACTGCTGCTCGTGGTGCTGTTCAAGTTTCTGCGCGCCGTGGTGCGGCGTTTGTCTTCATTCTTTTCTGGTTCTGCCAAGGTGGCTTAAAAATGTTCAACAAGATACTCATCGCAAATCGAGGCGAGATCGCTTGCCGTGTGGCCGCCACCGCCAAGCGCCTGGGCGTGAAAACCGTTGCCGTGTATTCCGATGCCGACGCTAACGCCAAACATGTCGCCGTGTGCGACGAGGCCGTGCACATCGGCGGCAGCGCGCCCAAGGACAGCTACCTGCGCTGGGAGCGCATCATCGACGCCGCCAAGGCCACGGGCGCGCAGGCTATCCACCCTGGCTACGGTTTCCTGAGCGAGAACGAAGACTTTGCCAAGGCCTGTGCCGACGCAGGCCTTGTCTTCATCGGCCCCCCCGCCAGCGCCATCAATGCCATGGGGCTGAAGGCCGAGTCCAAGCGCCTGATGGAGCAGGCCCAGGTGCCCCTGGTGCCCGGCTACCACGGCGCTGACCAGGACCCGGCACTGCTGCAACGCGAGGCGGACCGCATTGGCTACCCGGTGCTCATCAAGGCCAGCGCGGGTGGTGGTGGCAAGGGCATGCGCGCCGTGGACAAGGCCGAGGATTTTGGCGCCGCGCTCGATTCGTGCAAGCGCGAGGCCATCAACAGCTTCGGCGACGATGCGGTGCTGGTCGAAAAATACGTGCAGCGCCCCCGCCACATCGAGATCCAGGTGTTTGGCGACACGCACGGCAACTGCGTGTACCTGTTTGAGCGCGACTGCTCGGTGCAGCGCCGCCACCAGAAGGTGCTGGAAGAAGCGCCCGCCCCCGGCATGACGCCGGAGCTGCGCGCCCGCATGGGCGAGGCCGCCGTGGCCGCAGCACGGGCCGTGAACTACGTGGGCGCAGGCACGGTGGAGTTCATCGTCGAGCAGCCCGGCGGCTACGACGCGCCCGAGCAGATGAAGTTCTACTTCATGGAGATGAATACCCGCCTGCAGGTGGAGCACCCCGTGACTGAGGCCATCACGGGCCTCGACCTCGTGGAGTGGCAACTGCGCGTGGCCTCAGGCGAGCCCTTGCCGCTCAAACAGGAAGACCTGCGTATCCAAGGTCACGCCATCGAGGCGCGCATTTGCGCTGAGAACCCCGACAACAACTTCCTGCCCGCCACCGGGGCGCTCAACGTGTACGCGCTGCCCGAGTGTGTGACCTTCGAACGGGGCGCGGTGCGCGTGGATTCCGGCGTGCGCCAGGGCGATGCGATCAGCCCGTTCTACGACTCCATGGTGGCCAAGCTCATCGTGCACGGCGACACGCGTGCGCAAGCCCTGGCCCGGCTGGATGAGGCGCTGGCCCAGACCCACATCGTGGGCCTGGCAACCAACGTGCAGTTTTTGCGCCGCGTGGCCCGCACCGAGGCATTTGCCAGCGCCAAGCTGGACACCGCGCTGATCCCGCGCGAGCAGGCGGTGCTGTTCCACCAGGAGCCCGTGGGCTTGCCCCTGGCGGCTGCTGCCGCCGTGGCTCAGACCCTGCTGCGCGAGCGCGCCAGCGAGGGCGTGGACCCCTTCAGCCGCCGCGATGGTTTTCACACCCATGGCGTGGTGCAGCGCCGGTTTGAGTTCGAGTTTGGTGGTGAGCACGCCAAGGCGCTGCTGACCTACGAGCGTGGTGGCAGCCTGCATCTGGCCGTCGGCGAGGGCGATGCCGCCGTGGCTGGGCCGTTGGTGTTCAGCGCTGTGGGGCAGGGCATCGAATTGCAGTTTGCAGGTCAGCGCACGCGTGCGGCTGTGTATGCCCAGGGCGAGGTGGACCATGTGTTCACCCCGCTGGGCGCCACGCAGATCACTGCCATCGACCTGCTGGCCCACGCGGGCGAGGCTGCGGCCGAAGGCGGGCGCCTCACAGCCCCTATGCCTGGCAAGGTGGTGTCGTTTGCCGTGAAGGCGGGCGATGCGGTAACCAAGGGCCAACCGCTGGCAGTGATGGAAGCCATGAAGATGGAACACACCATTGCTGCCCCTGCGGATGGTGTGGTGCAGGAGCTGCTGTATGCGCCGGGCGACCAGGTGACCGAGGGGGCAGAACTGCTCAAGCTGGTAGCCGTCGACAAGGCCTGAGCCCACGCAGTGTCCCGAGTCGTCTGCAGGTGACAGCGCAGGGGGCTCAATGCGGCTACGCTTGGGCCCCATGAAAATCACCTTTTGCTGTACCGACACCAAGGCCGAACCCTGGCTGCAGGGCCTGGCCGCCGCGCTGCCCGGCGCTGAGATTTCTGTTTGGCAATCCGGCGCCCCGAAGGCCGACTACGCCGTGGTCTGGGCACCACCCCAGCAGTTCATGGACGAACAGCCAGCGCTCAAAGCCCTGCTCAACATTGGCGCGGGGGTGGATGCCCTCCTCAAGCTGCGCTTGCCTCCCAAGGCCCTGGTGGTGCGCCTGGACGACGCAGGCATGGCGGTGCAGATGGCCGAGTACGTGTGCCACGCGGTCATCCGCCACTTCCGTGAGTTTGACGGCTATGAGGCCGACACCCAGGCGGGCCGCTGGGGCTACCGCAAGCCGCGCCTGCGCAGCGACTACCCCATCGGCGTGATGGGCCTGGGCGTGCTGGGCGAGCGGGTTGCCAAGGCGCTGGCGCAGTTTGAATTTCCGATCAATGGCTGGAGCCGCAGCCCCAAGGCCATCGACGGCGTGCGCGGCTTTGCGGGCGCAGATCAATTCAATGACTTTCTGGCCGCGAGCCGCGTCCTGGTCAACCTGCTGCCGCTCACGCCCGATACGACCAACGTCATCAACAAGGGCACGCTCGCTCGCCTGCAGCCGGGTGCCTACGTGATCAATGTGGCGCGCGGCGCGCACCTAGTGGACGAAGACCTGGTGGCCGCCATCGACAGCGGCCACGTGGCAGGCGCCACGCTCGATGTGTTCCGCACCGAGCCGCTGCCCGCAGGGCATGCGTTCTGGACGCACCCGCGCATCACCATCACGCCCCATACGTCAGCGCGCACGCTGCGCGACGAAAGCATTGCGCAGATCGCGCGCAAGATGGTGGCGCTGGAGCGCGGCGAGGCCGTGGCAGGCATTGTGAGCCCCGTGAGAGGCTACTGAGGCCGCCGGTCCACGCGCTCGCCAGCGTGGAGAATGGCAGGCATGAGCACCTCCACCTTCCGCCGCTTCTTTGGCCTTTTGGGCTGGATCCTGCTGGTGCCCAGCGCCTTGACCGCGCTGGGTGCGGCGTGGTTGTTGGCCTCTGGCATGAACATGCTGGGCGACACGCACACCGCCAAGGGCCGGGTGGTGGCGCATGAAGAAATCATGACAGGCCCATCCCACCGCCGGGGGCTTGCCAAGAAAAGCATTGTGGAGTTTGTGGCGGGCGATGGGCGGAGATTCCGGTTCACAGACTCGGTCGCACGCCAGCAGCAGGCCATCCACGAGGTGGGTGAGACCGTCTCGGTGCGCTACTCCGCCAAGGACCCAGCGCAGGCGGAAATCCGCAGTTCCACCACCGTGAAGATCGTGATGGGTGCAGTGATGCTGCTCTCCAGCGCCATCGGTATGGCAGTGGGCTGGCTGTTGCTGCGCTTGCGCCCCAGGTCTGTCGCATAGCCCTCTGTGCGCGGGCACAGAGGGTGTGCCTTTTCAATCCACCGTCACGCCGGCATCGCGCACCAGCTTGCCTAGGCGCTGCGCGTCGGCCTTGATGAGCGCCCCGAAATCTGCCGCCGTGCCCCCCACCGCAGGCGTGCCAATGGCTTCCCATTTGGCGCGGAAGGCGGGTTCCTTGAAGATCGCGTTCACCGTGGCGTTGAGCTTGTCGACGGTGGCTTGCGGGGTGCCAGCGCGCACCGCAATGCCATGCCAGCCGGTGATCTGGTAGCCCGCAATGCCAGCCTCCGCCATGGTGGGCACATTGGGCAGCACCTTGGCACGTTCGCTGGATGTGACGGCCAGCGGGATGAGCTTACCCGCCTGAATGTGGGGCAGGGAGCTACCGACTATGTCAAACATCACGTTCACCTGTCCGCCGATCAGGTCGTTGAGCGCGGGGCCAGCGCCCCGGTAGGGGATGTGCCCCATCTTCACGCCCGAAGTGGTGTTGAACAGCTCGCCCGCCAGGTGCTGCGGGGTGCCGTTGCCGGCCGACGCGTAGCTCAGCACCGGCTTGCCGGCCTTGGCCATGGCCAGGAACTCGGCAAACGTCTTGACGCCCAGCGAGGGATGCACTTCCAGCACCAGCGGGAATGCCGACAGCTGGATCACCGGCGCCAGATCGGTCAGCGGGTTGAACGGCATGCTGGCGTACAGCGAGGGGTTGACCGCCATCGGGCCGCTGGCGGCCAGCAGCAGCGTGTGGCCGTCCGCTGGCGCCTGCTTGGCCACCTCCGCGCTGCCGGTGTTGCCACCAGCGCCGCCCTTGTTGTCCACCACCACAGGTACACCCAGGCGGCTTTGCAGCTCGGGCTGCAGCATGCGGGCCATCAGGTCGGTGGGGCCGCCGGGCGGGTAGGGCACCACAAAGCGGATGGTCTTGCTGGGGAAGGCGGTGGCGGCCGTCTGCGCCGCTGCGTGACCTGCGATGCCCAGGGCCAGGGGCACGGCAAGGGCTGCGTGCAGCACGGTGCGCCGGGCGGTGCTAGGCGTGGACGAGTAAAGGTGGCGGTGGTGCATGTCTGTCTCCTGTGGGGATGGATAAAACCCGTCTGCTGCGGGTTGATGTCAATGGATGGGGGCGCGATGGAGCGGTGCCGCTCAGCCTGCGCCAAAACGCTGCCGGATGTCGGCGGCGGTGGCCAGCGGGCGGCCCAGCGCGGCGGCGGCTTCGACGGCCTGGCGCACCAGCGCGGTGTTGTCGGGGGCCACGCTGCCGTCCTTGCACAGCAGGTTGTTTTCAAACCCCACGCGGGCGTGGCCGCCAAACACGGCGGCGGCGGCCACGCAGGCGTTCTCTGCCGCCCCGAAGGCGCACACGGCCCAGGGCTCGTTGCCGTCATGGGCGTTCAGAAAAGGCAGCAGGTCGCGCGGGCTGGAGGTCTGGCCCGCGCTGTAGCGGCCCAGCACAAACAGCAGGAACCAAGGCGCATCCGGCACCACGCCACTGGCGCGCAGCGCCTGCCAGCGGCGCAGGTCGGACACGTCGTACAGGATGACCTGCACCATGGTGCGGCGCTGGGCCAGGCCGGTGAAGAAGCGCTGCAGTCCGGCTTCGCCGATCTCGGGCTTGTCCACTTCGCGCAGTCCGATGGACACGGCCTCGGGTTGCAGGGCCTCCACCATGGCGATCTGCGCGGGGGCCTGGTACACGCCTGCGGCTTCGCTGGTGATCTGGATGACCATCGCGTCGCCCACAGCCTGGCGCACCACGCGCTGCGCCTCGCGGTAGCCCTCCACATCGAGGCTGTGGCGGCCTTGCGCGTCGCGTATGTGCATGTGCAGCATGGCCGCTCCCGCGTCCAGGCAGACCTTGGCCGTGGTGGCCAGCGTGGCCGGTGTGATGGGCACGGCGGAGTGGTCGGCGGGCTGCTTGTAGGCGCCGTTGGGCGCCACGGTCACGATCAGCGGGTCAACCCACTGGCTGGCAATGGTGGGTGATGCGGGCGATGCACTCATGCGCGGGCTCCAGTGGTCGTTGGGGTGTCCGTCGGTGACGTGTCGGTGGGGGGATCGATGGTGGGCAGCTCGCTGGCAAGCAGGGCCAGGCCCTGGCGCAGCAGCGTGTCGTAGCGCGCGCGTTCGGCCTGCTTGCGGTCTTCGGGCCAGTCGAAAAAGCCCTTGCCGGTCTTCATGCCGAGCTGGCCCTGGGCCACCTTGTCGCGCAGGGCCTGGGCGGGTATGTCGGTGTTCGAGAGCGTGGGGTACATGGTGGCTGCGGCGGCGGTGTGCACCTCAATGCCCGCGTGGTCGCGCTGCAGCACCGGCCCGGCCGCCAGAAAGCGGAAGCCAAAACCAAAGCGCACGGCGGCGTCCACGTCTTCGGGCGAGGCAATGCCTTCGTCGATGAGCGCAAACGCCTCGCGCGAGAGCGCATGCTGCATGCGGTTGGCCAGAAAGCCCGGCTTGTCCTTCTTGACCAGCACCGGCACGCTGCCGCAGCCACGCATGAAGGCGTGCAGCCAGGTGCCCAGGGCCGGGTCGCTGCGCCCGCCCAGCACTACCTCCACCAGCGGCACAAGGTGGGCGGGCATGAAGAAGTGCAGGCCCAGCATGCGCTGTGCCGTGGCCAGCCCCTGGGCGATGGCACTGATAGGAAACCCCGAGCTGTTGCTGGTCAGCACGGCGTTGGGGGGCGCCACGGTTTCCAGCTCGGCAAACAGCTTTTGCTTGGCGGCCAGTTGCTCGGTGATGCATTCCACCACCAGCACCACGCCGCTCCAGTCCACATCCTGCAGGCTGGCGCACACCTGCACCGGGCCGGCGTGGGTGGCCTGGCCGGCAGCGGCCAGCTCCTGCGCAATGTGGGGCAGCAAGTGGTCGCGTCGTGCGGCGTGGGGGTCCACCACCGTGACCTGCGCGCCGCCCCGGGCCAGGACCACAGCCACGTCGGCCCCCATGGTGCCTCCGCCTACCACCACGGTGCGCGCGTTGCGCGGCGAACTGTTCTCCATCGTGTCTCCTCGTTGCTCTTAACCTGCTCAAGCGGTGTGCTTGCGTTGAATTCAGTCTAGGGGGCTCGCATTGCGCGGTCCAGACGTCTTTTTCGATAGACTGATCGGCTATGAAGATCAATTGGTCCGCCCGCGAGGTGGATGTGTTCCTCTCCCTGGCCGAGACGCTGAGCTTTCGGCGCACGGCCTTGCAGATGCACCTGTCGCAGTCGGCGGTGTCGGGCACGGTGGCGCGGCTGGAGGAGATGCTGGATGTGCGCCTGTTCGAGCGCACCACGCGCACGGTGCAGCTCACGCTGGCGGGCGAGGTGTTTGCCGAGCAGGCGCGGTTTCTGCGCCACCAGATGGAGGAGACCGTGCGCCGCGTGCAGGAGGTGGCGCAGCTGCAGGTGGGGCGCATTGCCCTGGCGGCGCTGCCGTCGCTGGCAGCCGGGGCCGTGCCCCGCGCGTTTGCCCGGTTCGCCACTCAGCACCCTGGCGTGCAGATGGAACTGATCGACAGCCTGGCCGGCCCGGCGTTTGACATGGTGCGGGCCGGGCGGGTGGACTTTGCCCTCACGGCTGCCAACCCCGCCTATGCCGACCTGGACTACACCCCGCTGGTGTCCGACCGCTTTGTGCTGCTGATGGGGCGCACGCACCCGCTGGCCCGAGGGCGCAGCGCCATTGCCTGGGCGGATGTGGCCGAGCTGCCGCACATCTCCATGCCCGCAGGTACCAGCGTGCGGCAGTATGCGGAAGAAGCCTTGCTGACCCACCGCATCCGTTTTGCGCCGCGCTATGAGGTGGAACACCTGGCCACCATCGCGGCCATGGTGGCTGCGGGGCTGGGCGTGAGCGCGCTGCCCGAACTGGCCGCCCAGGTGGTGCGCAGGCCCGAGGTGGTCACGCGAGCGCTCAAGGCGCCCGTGCTGCACCGGCCCATCGGGCTGATCACGCTCCGGGGGCGGCCGCTATCGCTGGCGGCGCAGGCCATGGTGGCCCTGCTGCGGCAAGAGGTGGCGGGTGATGGCACCCGTACTGGCTGATGGCGCGTCCGGCGAATGGTCTGGCACGATATGGGGTGGTCCTGTGGAGGCGGTGGCGAGACAATGGCGGCATTCCTTGATCCACCCTTGGTAGCCCCATGAGCATTCCCTCCCGCGTCCACCTCATCGACGTTGGCCCCCGTGACGGCCTGCAGAACGAAAAAACCCCGGTGCCCGCCGCCGTCAAGATCGAGCTGGTGCACCGCCTGCAGCAGGCGGGCCTGAAAGAGATCGAAGTCACCAGCTACGTCAGTCCCAAGTGGGTGCCGCAGATGGCCGACAACCATGAGGTGATGGCCGGTATCACCCGCCAGAGCGGCGTCGCGTATTCGGTGCTCACGCCCAACCTCAAGGGCTTTGAGGCTGCCGTGCTGGACAAACCCGACGAGATCGTCGTCTTCGGCTCGGCCAGCGAGGCCTTCAGCCAGCGCAACATCAACTGCAGCATTGCCGAGAGCATCGAGCGTTTTGCCCCCGTGGTGGAGGCCGCACGGGCCGCTGGCATCCGTGTGCGCGGCGCCATGAGCTGCACCGTGGGCTGCCCGTACGAAGGCGACATTGCCCCTGAGCGTGTGGCGTACCTGGCGGGCCTGCTCCAGGGCATTGGCGTGCAGCGTGTGGACGTGGCCGACACCATCGGCGTGGGCACGCCGCGCAAGGTGCAGAAGGCGCTGGAGGCCACGTTGCAGCACTTTGGCATCGACGAGGTGTCGGGCCACTTTCATGACACCTACGGGCAGGCGCTGTCCAACACGCTGGCCGCGCTGGAGCTGGGCGTGTGGAACTTCCAGTCGTCCGTGGCCGGGCTGGGCGGCTGTCCCTATGCCAAGGGCGCCACCGGCAACGTGGCCACCGAAGACCTGGTGTACATGCTGCAGGGCATGGGCATCGAGACGGGCATCGACCTCGACAAGCTCATCGACGCGGGTGCCTACATTAGCGACTTTCTGGGCCGCAAGCCCAACTCCCGCGCTGCCAACGCGCTATTGACCAAACGTGCGGGGTAATAGGCCACTGCCGCTGAGACGCTGACGCATCTCAGCCGCATCGCTCCCAGTGCGAAAGGGATGCACCCGCTGGTCCGGCAGGGCCTGTGCTGCCGGCGCGTCGGCCGGGGCTGGCGCCATGCGGTCAAAATACCTGGGACGATTGTGATTTCGGAGTAAGAAACGATGTGTGGAGCTGAACTGAAAAATCTGCCTGAAGGTGTGCAGCGCGTGGCTGCAGCGCTGGAATCCCTGGGCCACCCCCACCGGCCGCAGATGCTGGACGACGCAGCGCGCACCGCGCAGCAGGCGGCCGATGCGCTGGGCATTGCCGTGGGGCAGATTGCCAAGAGCATCATCTTTCGCCGCAAGAGCGATGATGTGGCCGTGCTGGTGGTCACCTCGGGCGACCGGCGGGTGGATGAGAAAAAGGTGGAGGCCCACGTGGGCGGCAAGATCGGCCGCGCCGATGCCGACTTCGTGAAAAGCCGCACGGGCTTTTCCATCGGCGGTGTGTCGCCCGTGGCGCACGCCACGCCGCCCGTCACGCTGATCGACCAGGACCTGCTGCGCTTTGAGGTGGTGTGGGCGGCGGCGGGGCATCCGCATGGTGTGTTTGCGCTGCACCCCAGCGATCTTCAGCGGCTGACGGGTGCACCCGTGGTGGATGTGGTGCAGGTGGTTGCACCTGAGTCTGCGGCATGAATGCTATAGAATTGCTAGCTGTTCGCGCTTTGCAGATAAGCGCTGGTGGCCATTTTGATGCTGAAAGCACCGAGGCCGTGCCCTCGCCCTGCATCTCGGTCTGCCGTATGTCGCCCGACCGCAGCCACTGCGAGGGCTGCTTTCGCTCCCTCGACGAGATCCGCATCTGGTCGCGTGCCGACTCGCACCTGCGGCGGGGCATCTGGCGCCAGTTGCTGGACCGGGCGGGCATTGCCGTGCCGGTGCAGCCAGAAAGCGCAGAAGGCTGAGCCATGAAACACATCACGTTCTACCTCGACTTCATTTCGCCTTCCGCCTGGCTGGCCTTTGAGCGCCTGCCCGAGGCGCTGGTGGACCTGAGCTACAGCGTCGAATACCGCCCGGTGCTGCTGGGCGCGTTGCTGCAGCAGCATGCCAACCCTGGGCCCGCGGGCATTGCGCCCAAGCGCGCCTGGACCTACCGCCACGTGACCTGGCTGGGCCACGCGCAGGGCACGCCGCTGCAGATGCCAGCACGCCACCCGTTCAACCCGCTGCCCTTGCTGCGCCAGGCGCTGGCCTGCAGCGACGACGGTTGCATCAACCGCTATGTGGCGGGTACCGTGCTGCGCCATGTGTGGCAGGGCGGGCACGACGCGCTGGACGCCGAGCGCCTGGCCGCGCTGGCGGCCGATCTGGCCGAACAAATCCGCCCGGGGCAGGACATGCACAGCGAGGGCCCCAAGGCGCTGCTGCGCGCCAACACCGAGGCCGCGCAGGCGGTGGGTGTGTTTGGTGTGCCTTCGTTTGTGGTGGACGGCAAGGTTTTCTGGGGGCTGGATGGCCTGCCCATGCTGCGCGCCTACCTGGAAGGTGACGACTGGTTTGCCGGGGCTGAAGGCGAGGCACGCTGGGCTGCGCCCGAGCTGCTTCCTTCAGGCCTCAAGCAGGGCTAAGAGGCTGAGAGTTCTTTATCCATGCCCGCCTTGCACGCGAAAACGCCCCGGCTCGTCGTTGCAAATGCTCGCCATAGCCCGAGCTATGGCTGTGCTTTGCGCCTAGATCCGCGGCGTTTTCGCGCGCCTTTCGGGCTTGGCTAAAGAACTCTCAGCCTCTGAGGCCCGACGCCGTGCCATCCTCACCCGCTGCCATCCCGGTGGCGGGCCAGCCACCGGTGCTGGGCGGCCAGTCGCTGCACGTCGGCCCAGCTGCTGCACTGCGCCGCCACGCGGGGCCAGATGCGCTGCAGCAGGTCGCATTCCACCAGGGTGTCGGCGGCGGCCTGGTGCCGCACGGCGCAGCGGATGCCGAAGTGCGCCATCCAGTCGTCCAGCGCGCGGGCGCGCACCTGCTCGTGGGTGACGGCGCACAGGTGGTCCACATCCACCCAGGGGTTGGGCAGGCCATGCCCCAGGTGCTGGCGTGCATGGCGGTTGATCATGCTGCGGTCAAAGGCCGCGTGGAAGGCCAGCAGCGGGCTGTCTTGCACATAGTTTTCAAAGGCCTGCAGCGCCTGGGCGGCGGGCATGCCGTTGCGCTGCATTTGCGCTCCAATGCCGTGCAGCAGAATGTTGTCCTTGCTCGATGTCTCGTCCTGCTGCACCACCACCTCAAAGCTGTCGCCCAGCGCCACGCTCAGCGTGCGGCGCTGCCAGTCCACCCGCAGCGCAATGGCGGCAATGGCCAGCAGGCGGTCATGGCGCATGTCCAGGCCACTGGTCTCCACGTCCAGCATCACCCAGCGGCTGCCGGTGTAGGCGGGGGCATGCCCAAGGGCGCGCCTGATCGGCTCCAGCCAGCGCATGGCGGCTACCGGTCGTAGTCCAACTGCAGCCTTTGTTGGAGCTGCCGCGCCACGCGAAAGGATTCGCGCAGGATGCGCCGGTCGATGTCGTTGAGCCCGGCCACCACAATGCGGTTGGGTGGAGCGGCTTCAGCCTCTCCGGCCTCCAGCTGCACCCGCAGGCGCAAGATCTGCAGGAACTCGAAGCCGCCCACCCAGGCGCCGGTTTCCGTCTCGGGCAGGCGCCACTGCGCGCCAGCGGCCTCCAGGCGCAGCCGCGTGTTGGTCTCGTGCATTCCCAATGCCAGGCTGTAGATGCGCGCAGCGTCCACAAACAGCGCCGTGCCCTGCAGCTTCAGGTCCAGCGCGCCATGCTCGTCGGTGTCTATGGCGCCGCGCCAGTTCAGCGGCACGCTGCGGCCCAGGGCGTTGTGGGCCAGCATCTTGAGAAAGCGCGGGCTGTTGCGCGCGGCCAGCGTCACGTCGGCGCGCAGCGCCTGGGCCAGCGCCACATCGCCACACAGGGGCCGGAAGTCAAAGTAGATGGAGGCGTTGAGCAGGTCCTGGGGCGAGCCCTGCGCCACCCAGTGCCCGAAGCGCTCGCGCCACTCGTCGAGCTTGAGGCAGCAGGCGCTTTCGCCCGCCATGATGCCGCCCCGGCACAGCGGGTAGCCGCAGGCGTCCAGCGCCAGGTTGACGGCATGCGCAAAGTGCCGAATCGCTTCGCGCGACTCGTCGGACACGTCGTTGTTCAGAATGATCGCGTTGTCCTGGTCGGTGGCAATGGTCTGCTCCGCCCGCCCCTCGGAGCCCAGGCACAGCCAGCACAGCCATTTCAGATCGATGCCAAATTCTTCGGCCTTGAGCTGCACCAGTCGTTCGGTCAGCACATCGTTGAGGTGGCTGATCATCGATGTGAGCTGCCGCGCATGCACGCCCTGCGCGAGCAGGCTGCGTGCCAGGCGGCGGATGTCCTGGGCCGAGGCCTGCAATGCCTCTACGTCGGTGGCCGAGCGCAGCGCGGTGCTCACGCTTTTGAGGCTTTGCCGCTGCATGGCGAACAGGTCGCGTTCTGACACCATGCCAATCGCCACTTCATCGCGGGTGATCGGCACGTGGCGGATGCCGTGGCGCGACATCAGCAGGGCTGCGTCTTGCGCCGAGTGTTCACTGGTGAGCGTGCGCACCGGCCGCACCATGACCTCCGCAATGGGCGTGTGCAGCGGCAGCTGGGCCAGCGCCACGCGGCCCAGCACGTCATACCGCGTGAGGATGCCCACAGGGTGCTGGGCCCCATCCACCACCAGCATCGAGCCCAGGCGCTGCTGGTGCATGGTCTGCAGCGCGGTGTGCAGCGGTGTGCTGGCATCGCAGGTCACCAGCTTCTTGCCGATGAGTGTGCCCAAGGGGGTTTCGAGCGACTGCTCGGCCGCGGCGTGGGTGGCATAGGCGGCTTGCAGTGCCTGGCGCGAAAGCGCGAGGAACTGCACCGTGCGCTGGCCCAGGTACTGCGCAAACGCCGTGCTGCGGCTGGCCAGCCGGTGCATGTGGGCTACGGCCAGCACCAGCACAAAGGTGTCGGTGTTGGCGCGGTACGTGGCCGTAACAGCACGGCCTGCCCAGGCGGCGCTGACGGGGAACAGGTCGCCCGCCTCGTACTCGAAAGCGCCCACCGCCTCGGCCAGCCCCCGGGTGCCCGTGACGGCGCCCTGGCGCACGTAATACAGCGACTGCACCGTTCCGCTCTCCGGGCCAATCACCAGCTCGCCGGGGGCGAAATACTGCTGCTCGCAATGCGACAGGAAATCATCCACCTCGGCATCCTGCATCTGGGCAAAAGGGGCGTGCTGCCGGAGGTCCTGGCGGAAGTTGGCCAGCAGGTGGTGCGATGGCTGTAGCGGCGCCTGTGCGCTGGCAGCTGGTGGCGGACTGGGCGGCTTTTCCATGGCGGCAGTCTATGCCCGGCCCGGCGACGCGGGAAGTCCTTCCATGTGCCTCGCCTTGACCTCGATCAAGGGTTTTGGAGCCCTTGGTGTTTTCCCGCAAGAGCGTCTCAGATTCCACCGATTTATCGCATCGCAAAAAAAAGATGCAGGGTTTTTGCGGGATTTGTAAGTTAGCGATAAGCCCTGTGTCAGCCAGCGGTCAGACACCCTGCGCAGAGTGCGTCCACCTTTCCTTTTCCTTACAGCGAGGCATCGAGTTCACCATGCTCCTGACCGTTGTCATTCTGAAAAGCCTGATCGAGTTGTCCCTGATGTTCATCGTGGGACGGTTTTTGTTGGGGTTGCTGGCCGGGGCCAAGCGGCACACCAATGTGTTCTGGCAGATGCTGGACGTGGCCGCCAAGCCCTGCCTGTGGCTGACGCGCAAGGTAAGCCCGCGCTTGGTGCTGGACCAGCACATCCCACTGGCCGCAGCAAGCTGGCTGGTCATGGCCTGGGTGCTGGTCGTCAAGCTCAAGATCGACCTCTGTCTGGAGCTGGGAGCACAGGCATGCCAGTGACCCAGAGCCTTCCCCTTCCCCCCGTCCGCTGGTCGCAGCGGCTGGAGCGTCAGGCGCTGGTCTGGCGTGCCAAAGCCTTGCTGTTTGTGGGCCGTAAGGCTGCGGCCAAGGCCGTGTTTGAGCGGATTCTGGAGCGCTGGCCCCAGGACGTTTTGGCGATCAACAGCCTCGCCTACGACGCGCTGCTCAGCGACCACAAGACACAGGCTCTGCAGTACTACGCCCAGGCATTGGCCTTGCAGCCCCAGGTGTGCAATGCCCACTTCAATCATGCCTATGTGGCCGAGCAGCTGGACCAGCTGGCACTGGCCGAAGAGGGGTTCCGGGCGGCCCTGCAGATCGACGAAAAAATGGACCGGGCTTGGTATGGCCTGGGTCTGGTGCTGGTGCGGCAGGGGCGGCTTCAGGAGGCCTTGCAGGCCCTGGATCGCAACACCGGCCTGCAGCCAATGAGCCCCTTTGGCTGGTATCAGATGGCGCGTGTGCACGTCGATCTGCACCAGCCCGAGGAGGCACGCGCCGTAATACGGCATTTGAAAGGATTCGAGCCCAAGGTGGCCGCGCAACTGGAGCGGGAGACCGGTTTGCGTACAGATTTTTAGCGCTGAAGTCCGAGTGAGTGTTCTTTTAACGACATGGAGGAGCAAGCAATGAAACTGACGGCCAAGCACCAGGAATACTGGCGCAAAAATCTGCAAATAACGGCCCTTTTATTGGGCATATGGTTCTTTGTCACTTTTGTCGTGGTGTTTTTCGCCCGCGACCTCACGTTCAGCTTCTTCGGCTGGCCGTTCTCGTTCTGGGTGGCTGCCCAAGGCGCCCTGGTGGTGTACTGCCTGATCATCTGGTACTACGCCCGCCACATGAACAAGCTCGACATCGAATACGGCGTTGCCGAAGGAGAAGAATGATGGGACTCTTCGGCGGAGACGGACAGTCGCAAGGCGACTTCAAAAAGGGCCTGAACAAGGTCTACACCTGGTACACCGGTGGCTTCATCGGCTTTGTGTTGGTGCTGGCGGTACTCGAACAGATGGGCCTGCCCAAAAACTGGATCGGCTACCTTTTTCTGGCGGCCACCGTGTTGCTGTATGCCGGTATCGGCATCATGAGCCGCACCAACGACGCGGCGGAGTATTACGTGGCCGGGCGCCGCGTGCCGGCCATCTACAACGGCATGGCCACAGGGGCGGACTGGATGTCGGCGGCCTCCTTCATCGGCATGGCGGGCACCTTGTACCTGTCAGGTTATGGGGGGTTGGCGTTCATCCTGGGGTGGACGGGCGGTTACTGCCTTGTGGCGCTGTTCCTCGCCCCTTACCTGCGCAAGTTCGGCCAGTTCACCATTCCCGACTTTCTGGGGGCGCGGTTTGAGGGCAACCTTCCCCGGCTGATCGGGGTGGGGGCCGCCATCCTGTGCTCGTTCACCTATGTGGTGGCACAGATCTATGGTGTGGGCCTGATCACTTCGCGCCTTACGGGCCTGGCTTTCGAGATCGGTATTTTTGCCGGGCTTGCCGGCATCCTGGTCTGCTCGTTCCTCGGTGGCATGCGTGCCGTGACCTGGACGCAGGTGGCGCAGTACATCATCCTGATCATTGCGTACATGCTGCCCGTGGTGTGGCTGTCGGTCAAACACACGGGCGTGCCTGTGCCGCAGGCGGTGTATGGCTACACCCTGGAAAAGGTGACCGCCAAAGAGGCCGAGCTGATCAAGGACCCCAAAGAAATGGAGGTGCGTGGCATCTACAAGGCACGCTCGGATGCGGCCGTGGAAAAGCTCAAGGACGTGAATGCTTCGCTGGCGGCCGACCGGGCGGCAGCGCAGAAGAAGCTGGATGACCTGAAGGCTGCCAATGCGCCCGCTCCCGACATCGCCGCCGCTGCCGCCGCGCTTGCCGCAGTGCCCAAGAACGAAGCAGACGCCCGCACTGCGTACACGGCGGCGCGCACCTCGAATGCAGCCAAGTCGGCGCCGCCCATCCGCCATGCCGAGCCGTTCCCCGGCAAGGATGAGGCCGCGCAGAACGTTGCACGCAAGAACTTCCTCGCGCTGGTGTTCTGCCTGATGATCGGCACGGCCGCGCTGCCGCACATCCTCATGCGCTACTACACCGTGCCCTCGGTGCGCGAGGCGCGGGAATCGGTGAGCTGGTCGCTGTTCTTTATCTTCCTGCTGTACTTCACGGCGCCTGCGCTGGCAGTGCTGGCCAAGTACGAGGTCTACACCGTGCTGGTGAACACACCGTTCGCCAGCCTTCCGGAGTGGATCGCGCGCTGGTCGGCGGTCGACAAATCGCTGCTGTCGGTGGTGGACATCAACAACGACGGCATCCTGCAGCTGGCGGAGATCTCCATCGGTGGCGACATCATCGTGCTGGCCACGCCTGAAATTGCTGGCCTGCCGTACGTGGTGTCGGGCATGGTGGCGGCGGGGGGGCTGGCAGCGGCGCTGTCTACCGCAGACGGCCTGCTGCTGACCATCGCCAACGCGCTGTCGCATGACCTGTACTACAAGGTGCTGGACCCCAATGCCTCCACGGCACGCCGCGTGATGGTGTCGAAGCTGCTGCTCCTGCTGGTGGCCCTGGCAGCAGCCTACGTGGCGGCGCAGAAACCAGCGGACATCCTGTTCCTGGTGTCGGCGGCCTTCTCGTTTGCGGCGGCGGCGTTCTTCCCGGCGCTGACGCTGGGCATCTTCTGGAAACGTGCCAACAAGTGGGGGGCGTCGCTGGGGATGTTGGCCGGTCTGGGCATCACCTTCTATTACATGGTGACCACCCAGCCCTGGCTGTACAAGCTCACGCACGGAACGGCGATCACGCCGGAAATCGTCAAAGCCAACACTTGGTGGGATATCGCGCCCATCTCGGCAGGTCTGTTCGGTGTGCCGCTGGGCTTTGCGGTGATCATCATCGTCTCGCTGCTCACCAAGGCCCCGGGCAAGGAAATCCAGGAACTGGTGGAGCATGTGCGCTACCCCAGCCTGGATGGCAAGACCTCGGCAGCGAGTGCTGCACACTGACGGGACGGGCGCCTGAGGGCGCCCTGAGCGTTCATAAAAAACCCCGCCAGGCCGTGGCGGGGTTTTTTTATCGGCCGGTCTTTGCGTGTTGTTGGGGTTCAGCGGCCCAGCGCTGCGGCCACGAATTCCTCGGCCTTTTTCTCTGAGCGCATGGAGGCCACCACGGGGCGCAACTCCTGGATCTTGGCCTCCAATTCGGCCGCCGATTTGCATTTTTCGAGCTGCAGCGCCAGAGGCTCGCATGCCGGGCCCAGCAGGTCTTCAAGGACCTTGGTGGCGCGCCGGGCGCTGGTGCGCAGATCCTGAACCGGTGCGGCCGCGGTGGCCGGGGTGTTGCCCGTTGTGGCGTGCGTGGGCGAGGGAGGCGCCACAGCCCCGGAAACCACCGATGCCAGCCCCAGGTCGACCAGCGCCTGGCCAATGCGCAAGGCCTCATCGAGGCTGCCACAGGCCTGGGCCAGGTCCTGCAGCCGTTTGCTGCCGTCCACCAGGATCAGGGTGGTACGTTCACGGGGAGGGAGTGCCCGGTCGCGGTGCTTGATCGCCTCGATCCCTTGATCTGTCTTTTTTAGGACGGTGTGCGCGTGCATGGGGCCCCTGCAAAAGTTGACGGTTGTCTCCACAAGCGGGCTGGCAGCGCACGCTTAGGCGCTTGGTGTGCACGGAGTCCGGTGGACTGCATGGGCGCACAGGCCCTAATCGGGGTTTTCCCTGCCCAAGGTCCAGTCGCTCCAGTGCGCTTGAAAGCCCGCTCATAAGGACGGCAGGCACTTTGTAAGTATCGGTTCAGTTTAACGCAAGCCTCTGTTGGTTTGGCGTCAGAGCAGAGTCAGTGCCTTCCCGAAGAATGACCTTGCCCGCCACTGTGCGGTCTTAAAAATCACCAGGAGACATAGACACCATGGCAACCATCCATCCCGCACCGCGGCCGATGTCGCCCGAAGAGCGCAAGGTCATCTTCGCATCGTCGCTCGGCACCGTTTTCGAGTGGTACGACTTTTACCTGTACGGCTCGCTCGCAGCCATCATCGCCAAGCAGTTTTTCAGCGGGCTGGATGCCGGATCGGCGTTCATCTTCGCGCTGCTGGCCTTCGCAGCGGGCTTCATCGTCCGTCCGTTCGGCGCGATTTTCTTCGGCCGCCTGGGCGACATGATCGGTCGCAAGTACACGTTCCTGGTCACCATCCTGATCATGGGTCTGTCCACCTTCATCGTGGGTATCTTGCCGACCTATGCCTCCATCGGTGTGGCGGCCCCCGTCATCCTGATCATCCTGCGCCTGCTGCAAGGCCTGGCGCTGGGTGGTGAGTACGGCGGCGCAGCCACCTATGTGGCCGAGCATGCTCCGCACGGCAAACGCGGCGCCTACACCGCCTGGATCCAGACCACGGCCACGCTGGGTCTGTTTCTGTCGCTGATGGTGATTCTGGGCACCCGTACCATGCTGGGCGAAGAAGCCTTTGCGGACTGGGGCTGGCGTGTTCCGTTCATCGTGTCGATCCTGCTGCTGGCCATCTCGGTCTGGATCCGTCTGTCGATGAATGAATCGCCTGCCTTCCAGAAGATGAAGGCCGAGGGCAAGACCTCCAAGGCTCCATTGACCGAGTCTTTCGGCCAGTGGAAGAACCTGAAGATCGTGATCCTGGCACTGGTAGGCTTGACCGCCGGTCAGGCCGTGGTGTGGTACTCGGGCCAGTTCTATGCGCTGTTCTTCCTGACACAAGCCCTGAAGGTTGATGGCGCCACCGCCAACATCTTTGTGGCCGTCTCGCTGCTGATCGGCACGCCGTTCTTCATCGTGTTCGGTTCGCTGTCGGACAAGATTGGCCGCAAGCCCATCATCCTGGCAGGCTGTCTGCTGGCCGCGCTGACGTACTTCCCTGTGTTCGGCGCACTGACCAAGGCGGCCAACCCTGCCCTGGCTGAAGCCCAGGCCAAGAACCAGGTGATCGTGACGGCAGACCCCAAGGAATGCTCGTTCCAGTTCAACCCCACCGGCACTTCCAAGTTCACCAGCTCGTGCGACATCGCCAAGCAGGTGCTGGCTGGCGCTTCGGTGAGCTATGACAACGCCGTCGCTGCGGCTGGTACGCCCGCCACGATCAAGATCGGTGACACGGTCATCGCCTCGTACACCAGCAAGGGCCTGCCCGCTGACGAAGCCAAGAAGAAAGATGGCGAGTTCAAGAAGGCTGTGGCCGATGCACTGAAGGCTGCGGGCTACCCCACCAAGGCAGATCCTGCCCGCATCGACAAGGTCATGGTCACCGTGATCCTGACCTACCTGGTGCTGCTGGTGACCATGGTGTACGGCCCTATTGCCGCCATGCTGGTCGAAATGTTCCCCACCCGCATCCGCTACACGTCGATGTCCCTGCCGTACCACATCGGTAACGGCTGGTTCGGCGGTCTGCTGCCCACCACGGCGTTCGCCATCGTGGCCCAGACCGGCAACATGTACAACGGCCTGTGGTACCCCATCATCATTGCCGGTGCCACGGTGGTGATCGGTGGCTTGTTCATCAAGGAAACCAAGGACGTGGACATCTACGCCAACGACTGATCGGTTCTGACCGGTGAACAGGGCCCGCCCCGCAAGGGTCGGGCCCTGTGTTCCATCAAGGGGCTTGTCCGCGCACCAGTACAACCCATAACCCTGGGGATGCTGTGCATGATTCGAGCGGTAAGTGTGCGCTGCGGATCGGGATGGGCTGCAAGGCGCAAAACGCAGCAATAGCCGTAGCTATTGCGAGGTTTTGCAACGCGGCAGACCGCCCGAGACCGCAGATGCACACGGCGCGACGAATCGTGCACAGCATCCCTAGCCAGGCCCCTTGATTGAACAAACCCATCCCAGGAGATATTGATATGTGGAAGATTGTTGTTGGCTTCGTCTTGTTTGCTGCGTTGTCGATGTACGTGATCATCACGGCGGGCGACAAGGCCGACATGGGTGGTGAAAAACACGGTGCAGATGCCGTGCATGCGCCCGAACCCGCTGCCAGTGCACCCGCAGCGGCGCCTGCGTCGGCACCTGCATCTGCGGCCAGCGCGCAATAAGCCGCCGGGCCCCATCCCAAGTCATCAAAAAAAGCCTGCAGCCGAAAGGCCGCAGGCTTTTGTTTTGTGCGGGGCTGTCACGGTGGGCCGCACACTCCACGCCCCTACCGCTTCTGGCGCGGCGCAGGGCAAGAGCCCGCACGGCGCCTCAGTTTCTTAGGGTGTCATCGCTTGAAGCGCCCGTCACTCCCGATGATGGAAAGGTCGGCGAACACCAGACCGCTGTGGTCCGTGGGGCTGTAGCTCAGCTCCACGCCACCCAGGTCCCACTTCTTGATGCTCTCCAGGCCTGCGTGCAGTTTGGCGCGGTCCGGCTTGGGGCCCGCGCGTTTGATACCTTCCAGCAGCACCTTGGCGCTGACGAAGCCCTCCACCATCGCGGGAGTGAGATCAGAAATGTTCTTGGCGCGGGCCAGCTCCATGGCTTCCTTGACCACCGGCTAGTTCACCGACCGCTCGGAGGGAAAGACCTGCGTGACCACAACCCCCCGGGCCTGGTCGCCCAGCAGTTTGACAAAGCCGCCCGAGGCATTGTTGGACAGTGTCACGATCTGCCCCGTGACCCCTGCAGCGCGCAGCGCCTTGATGCCGTCCACCACCCCCGCGCCCGTGCCGATGAAGACCACGGCCTGGGGCTGCTTTTGCGCCACACGCGGTGCAATCGCGCTGTAGTCGGGCTTTGCACGATCAAACTTCTCGACAAAGAGGGCTTCCAGCTGGTTGGCCTTGAAGCCCAGCTGTGCACCTGCCAGGCCATCTGCGCCAAAGGTGTCGTCCACATGCACCACGCCAATGCGCTTGATGCCCAGGGTGTTAAGGTGGGTGATGGCCTTTTCTACCTCGCGCTGGTAGGGCGCGCGCACGTTGAAGATGAACTTGTGCACCGGCTGGTGGAGCACCATGGCGCCGGTGGAGGGGCCGACCAGCGGCACGCCGTGCTGCTCCAGCAGCGGCATGATGCCCTGGGTGTGGGGCGTGCCCCGTGTCATGAACAGCCCGATCACGCCTTTTTCCTCAATGAGAGTGCGGGTGTTTTCGAGGGTCAGCTTGGGGTCGAATTTGTCGTCCAGGGATATGACCTCCACCTTCTGCCCCGCGATACCGCCCCGGGCGTTAACGTGATCAATGTAGAGCGCCGCGCCCTGCATGGATTCGGCCACCGTGGCCGCTGCCGAGCCCGTGATGCCCACCGTCTGTCCAATGAGAATCTGTCCGTGGGCTGCGCCCACTATTGCGAAGATGGCGGCCAGGGTAGCGCCCCCGCGAAGCCAGTGTGTCAATCTCATGTTTGTCCCAAGATGCCTGTTTGTTGGAGGCGTCAATATAGATACAAACGGTGACAAATAAACTGTAGAAATACGTAGGCCCGGACGGAGCCGGGCCTGCGCAACCTATGGCCATCGGGTGGAAGGCTCTTAGCGGCGGAACCTGCCGTCCGTACCGATGATGGAGAGGTCGGCAAAGTCCAGGCCCGTGTGGTCGTCTGGGCCGTAGCTCACCTCCAGCCCGCCCAGGTCGAATTTCTTGATGCCTTCCAGGGCCGCGTGGATCTTGTCGCGGCTGGGTTTGGGGCCGGCGCGCTTGAGCCCTTCCACCAGGACCTTGGCGGCGGCAAAACCCTCCAGCATGGCGGGGCTGATTTCCGTCAGGCCCTTGGCCTTGGCCAGTTCCTGGGCCTCCTTGACCATGGCGTAGGTCACCGCGCGCTCATTGGGGTACACCTGGGTCACGATCACGCCGCGCGCGTTGTTGCCCAGGCTCTTGATGAAGCCGCCCGAGGCATTGTTGGACAGCGTCACGATCTGTGCGGCAGAGCCTGCGGCGCGCAGCGCATTGCTGCCATCGACCACGGCAGAGCCGGAGGCGATCATCAGCACGGCCTGGGTGTCTGCCTTGGCCACTTTGGCCGCAACTGGGGCGAAATCAGGCTTGGCACGGTCAAACTTCTCCAGCACCACGGGTGTGAGCTTGGCCGCCGCCAGGCCCTTTTGCGCCCCCGCCACGCCATCGGCGCCAAAGCTGTCGTCGGCATACACCACGGCAATGCGGGTAATGCCCATGGAGGCCAGGTGGGTCATGGCCTTTTCTGCCTCGCGCTGGTAGGTGGCGCGCACGTTGAAGATGTATTTGCGCACGGGCTGGTGCAGCACCATGGCGCCCGTGGAAGGGCCGACCAGTGCCACGCCGTGCTTTTCCAGCAGGGGAACGATGGCCTCGGTGTGGGGCGTGCCGCGTGTGAGGAACAGCGCCGACACATTGTTTTCCTCGATCAGCTTGCGCGCGTTTTCTGCGGCCAGCTTGGGGTCGAACTTGTCGTCCAGCGAGGTCAGTTCGATCTTCTGGCCGTTGACGCCGCCCTTGGCGTTGACCGCATCGATATAGAGCAGGGCGCCATCGGTGGTTTCTTTCACGCCTGCCGCCACCTGCCCGGAGAAGCCGGCGGTTTGCCCGATCAGGATCTGGGCATGGCCAGCGCCGCACAGCGCGGCGGCCAGGGCGACTGCGGCTCCCCATTTTGTCCATTTGTACATGGTCGTCTCCTTGGATTGTCGGGCTACTCTAGACAAATATGCTCTGTTTGCGAACCGGCATAACCCGATGTGGTGACAGGACTTGTCAGCAGACCCGCAATCAAAGGGTATTGCGGCAAGGCCGGACGGGCGCCACTGCGGTGCCTAGAATGTTCCGCCTCACCCTCGAAAAAGACTGCCTCCATGACCCAGGGACTGATCCGTATCCGCGGCGCACGCCAGCACAACCTCAAGAACCTGGATCTGGACATCCGCACCGGCGAACTCACGGTGGTCACGGGGCCCAGCGGCTCGGGCAAATCCAGCCTGGTGTTTGACACGCTCTATGCCGAGGGCCAGCGCCGCTACGTGGAGACCTTCAGCGCCTACGCCCGCCAGTTCCTCGACCGCATGGACAAGCCTGCCGTGGACAAGGTCGAGGGCGTGCCGCCGGCCATTGCCATCGACCAGACCAACCCCGTGCGCTCTAGCCGCTCCACCGTGGGCACGATGACGGAGCTGAACGACCACCTGAAGCTGCTGTTCGCGCGCGCAGGCCAGTTGTTCGACAAGCAGACGGCGCAGCCAGTGCGCCATGACTCGCCCGAGACCATCTACGCCGAGCTGGCCGCGCGCTGCGCTGCCGCCAGTGATCCACGCATCGTGCTGACCTTCCCGGTCGAACTCCCCGCCAATACATCGGCCGAGCAGGTCGAGCAATGGCTGTCCGCCAGCGGCTTCACCAAGGTGCAGGCCGAGCGCGAAGTGGGCACGCCCACGGGTCCGCGCAAGGTGCTGGATGTGGTGGCCGACCGGTTCCGTCTGGGCAATGCCGAGAAAGTGCGTGTGATCGAAGCCATCGAGGTCGCGCTCAAGCGCGGCACGGGGCGCTTGAATGTCTATCGTCTTGTTGACGAGGGCGAGCCAGAGCTGTGGCGCTTCTCCACCGGCCTGCACTGCCCCGACAGCGACCTGCGCTACAGCGATCCCATTCCATCCGCCTTCTCGTTCAACTCTGCCATGGGTGCGTGCGACAGCTGCCGGGGCTTTGGCCGCGTGATCGGGGTGGACTACGGCCTGGTCATCCCCAACGACAAGCTCACGCTGCGCGCGGGCGCCATCAAGACCATCCAGACCCCCGCGTGGAAAGAGGCGCAGGACGACCTCATGCGCCACGCCGAAACCGCCGGCATCCCGCGCGACACGCCCTGGTACAAGCTGACGGAGGACCAGAAGAAGTGGGTCATCGGCGGCGCGCCGGGCTACAAGGACGGGCAGTGGAGCAAGCAGTGGTACGGCATCAAGCGGTTCTTTGAATACCTGGAGAGCAAGGCCTACAAGATGCACATCCGCGTGCTCTTGTCCAAGTACCGCAGCTACACGCCGTGCCCCACCTGCGCGGGTGCGCGACTCAAGACCGAAAGCCTGCTGTGGCGCATTGGCCGCAACGAGGATGCGGACGCGGTGCTGGAGCCCGGCAAGCGGTTTATGCCCGAAGGCGTGCAATGGTCACGCGAGCAACTCGAAGCGCTACCTGGCCTGTGCCTACACGACCTGATGCTGCTGCCCATCGACCGCCTGCGCCAGTTCTTTGCGCGCATGCAACTGCCCGTGGGAGACGACGCCAAGGGCGGTGATGCGCAGGCGCTGAAACTGCTGCACGAGGAAATCACCACGCGCCTCAGATACCTGTGCGATGTGGGCATTGGCTACCTCACGCTCGACCGGCAAAGCCGCACGCTCTCCGGCGGCGAGGTGCAGCGCATCAACCTCACCACCGCTTTGGGCACCAGCCTGGTCAACACCTTGTTCGTGCTCGACGAGCCCAGCATCGGCCTGCACCCGCGCGATATGCACCGCATCACCGAGGCCATGCTGCGCCTGCGCGACGCCGGCAACACGCTGGTGGTGGTGGAGCACGACCCGGCCGTGATGCTCGCGGCCGACCGCATGATCGACATGGGCCCTGGCCCCGGCCGCCTGGGCGGGCAGATTGTGTTTGACGGCACCACGGCCGATTTGCGCAACGCCGACACGCTCACCGGCGCCTACCTGGGCGGGCGCAAGCACGTGGGTTTTGGCTTCAAACGCATGGTGACCGAATCCACACCGCGCCTCATCCTGGAAGGCGCGCGCGAGCACAACCTTCAGAACGTGTCGGTCGAATTCCCTTTGCAACGCCTAGTCACGGTGACGGGCGTGAGCGGCTCGGGCAAATCAAGCCTGATCCAGGACGTGCTGGCCCCCGCGCTGCTGCGCCACTTTGGCAAGGCCACCGACACGCCCGGCGCGCACGACCGCATGCTGGGCGCCGACCATTTGTCGGACGTGGTGTTTGTCGACCAGTCGCCGATTGGCAAGACGGCCCGCTCCAACCCCGTGAGCTACGTGGGCGCGTGGGACAGCATCCGCGAGCTGTTTGCAGTGGCCCCGCTGTCGCGCCAGCGCAGCTACACCGCCAGCAAGTTCAGCTTCAACAGCGGTGACGGACGCTGCCCGACCTGCGGCGGCTCGGGCTTTGAGCATGTGGAGATGCAGTTTTTGTCGGACGTGTACCTGCGCTGCCCCGACTGCGACGGCAAGCGCTACCGCCCCGAGATTCTGGAAATCACCATCGAGCGGGGAGGGCGTGCGCTGAACGTGGCGGATGTGTTGGCGCTGACCGTGGCCGAGGCGGCCGAGCTGTTTGCGGGCGACCGCGACGTGATCCGCGCCCTGCAGCCCATCGTGGACGTGGGGCTCGAATACGTGGCGCTGGGCCAGCCCGTGCCCACGCTCAGTGGCGGCGAGGCGCAGCGCCTCAAGCTTGCGGGCTTTCTAGCCGAGGCGGCGCGCAGCGCCTCCAAATCGCGCCAGTCCGTGGCACGCAAAGGCACACTGTTCTTGTTCGACGAGCCCACCACCGGCCTGCATTTCGACGACATTGCCAAGCTGATGCGCGCGCTGCGCAAGCTCATCGATGCGGGCCACTCGCTCATCGTCATCGAGCACAACCTGGACGTGATCCGCGCCAGTGACTGGCTCATCGACCTGGGGCCGGAGGGGGGCTACGCGGGCGGGCTGGTTGTGGCTGAGGGCACGCCCGAGGACGTGCGCCAGCACGCCACGTCCCACACCGGCCTGGCACTGCGCGAGTACGAACTCACGTTGGGCATCGGAGGCCACTCGGTACACGAAAAAGCCACCGCGCTACGAAAACAGGAGCGCGCAGCGCTGATGGATAAAGCGCCAGAGGCCAAAAACGCCATACAAATCGTCAACGCCAAGGAGCACAACCTCAAGAACCTGAGCGTGGACATTCCGCGTGGCAAGTTCAACGTGGTGACGGGCGTGAGCGGCTCGGGCAAGTCCACGCTGGCGTTCGACATCCTGTTCAACGAAGGCCAGCGGCGCTACCTCGAATCACTCAATGCCTATGCGCGCTCCATCGTGCAGCCCGCTGGTCGGCCCGAGGTGGATGCGGTGTACGGCATCCCGCCCACCGTCGCCATCGAGCAGCGCCTGTCGCGCGGGGGCCGCAAGTCCACCGTGGGCACCACCACCGAGGTGTGGCACTTCTTGCGTCTGCTGTACGTCAAGCTGGGCACCCAGCACTGCACCAAAGACGGCGCAGCCGTGCAGCCGCAAACGCCCGAGAGCATCGCCGCGCAATTGCTCACGCAGTTTCGCGGTCAGCACATCGGACTGCTTGCGCCGCTGGTGATGAACCGCAAGGGCGTCTACACCGAGCTGGCGGACTGGGCGCGCCCGCGCGGCCACACGCACCTGCGCGTGGATGGCAACTTCTTGCCCACCACCAACTTCCCGCGCATCGACCGCTTCAAGGAGCACACCATTGAGCTGCCTGTTGCCAGCCTGGATGTGTCGCCCGAGAACGAAGCCCAGCTCCGCAAGGCGCTGGCCGACACGCTCACGCACGGCAAGGGCGTGGTGCATGTGCTGAGCAGCATCGACACGCTGGCTGCGGCCATGGAGGGCGGCTTGCCCACGGCCGGTATTGGCCATCTGCAAGCCTTTTCGACCAAGCGTGCCTGCCCGGTGTGCGCCACCAGCTATGCCGAGCTGGACCCGCGCCTGTTCTCGTACAACAGCAAGCATGGCTGGTGCCCCGACTGCGTGGGCACGGGCGTCAAGCTCACCAAAGACCAGCGCAAGGTGTTCGACGACTCGGTACAAGACGACAAGGAAAAGGGCCGCGAGCAGACCTTTGCCGAGCCCGAGGTGGAAGATTTGCAGGACACAGCTTGCCCCACATGCCACGGCACGCGTCTGAACGCCACGGCCCGCGCGGTGAAGTTTGCGGGAGTGGGCATTACCGACATCGCAGCTTTGTCAGTCACCGATGTGCGCCGATGGATCGAGACCCTGCGCATCGAAGGCGGCATGACCCAGCGTGAAGGCGACATCGCCCGCGATCTGGTGCCCGAGATCCAGAGCCGCCTCGAATTCCTCGAAGAAGTGGGCCTGGGCTACCTCACGCTCGACCGGGGCGCGCCCACGCTCAGCGGTGGCGAGGCGCAGCGCATCCGCCTGGCCGCGCAGCTGGGCAGCAACCTGCAGGGGGTTTGCTACGTGCTCGACGAGCCCACCATTGGCCTGCATGCACGCGACAACCAGATCCTGCTCAACGCCCTGCACAAACTGGGCGACAAGGGCAACACGCTGGTGGTGGTGGAGCACGACGAAGACACCATCCGCCGCGCCGACCACATCATCGACATTGGCCCCAGCGCGGGCAAACGTGGCGGGCGCCTGGTGGCGCAGGGCAGCGTGGCCGACATCACGGGCGCCGAAGATTCGCAAACCGGCCGCTACCTGCTGCACGCCATGAAGCATCCGCTGCAGCTGCGCCGCAGCATGTCGGCCAGCGAGGTCAGTGCCGAGGCCACGGCCGCCTTTGCCCGTGCCGAAGCTGCGGCGCCTACCGGCCGACAGAGCGCTGCCGTCAAGAAGCGCGCGGCCCAGGCCGCATCGCTGGCCGCAGACGCGCTGACCGAGGCCAAGGAACGTGCCGCCATGCGCTGGCTTACGGTGCATGGCGCGCAGTTGCACAACCTGCAGAACGTGACGGCCACCGTGCCACTGCACCGCCTGGTGGCCGTGACGGGCGTGAGCGGTTCGGGCAAGTCGACCCTGGCGCGCGATGTGCTGCTGGCCAATGTGCAGGCCTGGGTGCAGCAGCGCAGTACCAAGGCCGGGCGCGATGCCATGGACGCGGGCAAGGCGCCGCCACTGGTCGGTTGCACGGGCCTGTCGGGCTTCGAGAGCATCGACCGCGTGCTCGAAGTGGACCAGACACCCATCGGCAAAACGCCGCGTTCGTGCCCCGCCACCTACATCGGCTTCTGGGACACCATCCGCAAGCTGTTTGCCGAAACGCTGGAGGCCAAGGCCCGCGGCTACGCCGCCGGGCGCTTTTCCTTTAACACCGGCGAAGGTCGCTGCCCCGGCTGCGAAGGCGCGGGCGTGCGCACCATTGAGATGAGCTTCTTGCCCGATGTGAAGGTGCCCTGCGAGACCTGCCACGGCGCGCGCTTCAACCCCGAAACGCTGGCCGTGACCTGGCGCGGCAAGAGCATTGGCGACGTACTGCAGATGGAGGTGGACGAGGCCGTGGGCTTCTTCGCCACCATGCCCAGCATTGCGCACCCGCTGCAGCTCTTGCAGGACGTGGGCCTGGGCTACCTCACGCTGGGCCAACCGTCGCCGACCTTGAGCGGTGGCGAGGCGCAGCGCATCAAGCTCGTCACCGAACTCACCAAGGTGCGCGACGAGGTGGGCCGCCGAGGCCAGAAGGCGCCGCACACGCTGTATGTGCTGGACGAGCCCACCGTGGGCCTGCACATGGCTGATGTGGACAAGCTCATCCGCGTGCTGCACCGCCTGGTCGACGGCGGCCACAGCGTGATCGTGATCGAGCACGACCTGGATGTGATCGCCGAGGCTGACTGGATCCTGGACCTGGGCCCTGAAGGTGGCAACGCAGGCGGGCGCATCGTGGCAGCCGCGACGCCCGAGGATGTGGTGGCGGCGGGCACACATACTGGAAAGGCGCTGGCGGCGGTGCTGGCGCGCTGAGACATGTGAGCGGGGCGGGCGGCAGAGGCGGGGTGGCTCCATGCCAGCCATTTGGTTGGCGCACACCCCTGTCGGCCCATGTCCTACGCACAACGCGGAATATGGCGCACGCGCTGCGGGGGGTGGGCTTCCTACGATGGGTTGCAGGGGATCGGCTCCCCACCTTCCATCCACATCTACGGACGCCCATCACCATGAACGCTTTTCATTTCCTCAAGACCTGTACTGCCCTTGCGGCTGCTTCTGTGCTGCTGGTCGCCTGCGGCGGCGGCAATGACGATGACCCAACACCCAGCAACGAACCCGGTGTGCTGACCGTGACCAGCGCTACGGTGGACGGTCTTAACGGTGTGTACGGCAACGGCACGTTGAACCTCACCGGCGTGGACAAGGAAAACCCCATCGGCTCGGTGCCCGAGTTGTGTGCTTTCCGCTTTGACGGGGCCAACAAGGTGGGTTCTTCGGCCACCGCCTTTGGCGACATCCGTTATCGCCCCGATGCGACGGGCCTGCACCAGGTCTTCCTGACCTTTGATGGCAAGGAATACGCCAGCGGCGAGCCGACTGACACGGCGGTGGTACGCGAGAGCGACCAGGTGCGCTTCAGCGGAAAAACGCTGACAGCCACGGATGGCTCGAACGCCACCTTGCGCGTCACCGGCATCGTGCCCATGCGCCCGAACCGGCCGCTGGGCTGCTGATCCGGCGGCAGTTTCATTCCCTCTTTACTTGTCTCCCTCCCCGGTCCCTTCGACCGGTTTGGCCCCCGCTGTGATCGCAGCGGGGGCTTTTTTGTTGGGGCCTGCGGTCGTGCAGCCAGTCGCGCGGCGGTAATGGGGCCGCACAATGCACCGTGGAGCGCGGGGGCATTTGCCGCTCGCGCATGTTCCCTTTGCACCCCCATGCCCGAACAACTGCCTGCTCACCCCACCGTGGTGTGGTTGCATCCCGCAGCACCCGCCAAGCCCGCAGAAGGCGCACCCTGCAATGGCTGTGGGCTGTGCTGCCTGGCGGAGCCCTGCCCGCTGGGGATGCTGGTGTCACGGCGCCGCAAGGGGGCCTGCACGGCCCTGCGCTGGAGCGATGCTGACCAGCGCTATTGGTGTGGCATGGTGGCCGACCCCGGTGGTGTCACCGGCCTGTCCCATCCCTGGGCTGTGCGCGCACTGTCTGCGCTGGCCCGGCGCTGGATCGCATCGGGCGTGGGTTGCGATGCGCGGCTGGATGCGCAGGCCCCGCGTCCCACGGATTCGTTGTGATGCAGGAGCTATGGTTTTGATAGCGTTTGATGCTTTCTAGACGGGCGCTGCCGGCCTTCCTGATCCAGAGTCAGCGTGAGAAGTCGTCCGCGTTGCGCCGGGCGGAAGAAATGCCCGTGCCAGCTTGCAGGGCCACAATGCACAGAAAATTGCCGAACTGCCAGCTATAGAGCCTGCCATGACCAAACTGGACGACACCGACCGCGAAATCCTCAGCATCCTGCGCGCCGACGCACGCACCCCCGTGGCCACGCTGGCGCAGAAGCTGCGTGTATCGCGCGGCACCGTTCAGAACCGCTTGCACAAGATGGAGGAGGGCGGTGTCATCGTCGGCTATACCGTGCGGCTGCGGCCCGATTCGGAGCCCCAGCGCATCCGTGCGTGGATGAGCATCGCGGTCGAGGGCAATGCGGCGCCCGCTGTCATCCATGCGCTGCGCGGTGAGCCCACGGTGGGCACCCTGCACACCACCAACGGCCGCTGGGACATCGTGGCCGAGGTGCGCGCCGAAAGCCTGGAGGCATTCGATGCGGCGCTGGGCCGCATCCGCCTCACGCCGGGCATTGCCAACACGGAAACCAGCCTGCTGCTGTCCACGTACAAAGTGTGACAAACGCCTGCGGTGTTGCGCGCTACCGGCGCGTTGCGGGAACCATCCTGCCCCAGCCGCGCTGCCGCCTTGGTGACAGAGGCTAGGGGGTTTCCTGCATGCCCCGCGCGAGGGGCTGCAGTCCAATGAGCGAATCTTTTGTCTTTCGTTTTGAGGAGCCTCGCCATGCAACGTCGCCAGATCATCCAATGGGGAGCCGCCAGTCTCGCCGCCCCCGCATTCCTGGCGCAGGCCCAGAGCTTTCCCAACAAACCCATCAAGCTGATCATCGCCTTCCCGGCGGGCGGCCCCACCGACATCACCATGCGCGCGTTGGCTGACAACGCCAGCAAGATCCTCGGGCAGACCGTGATTGTCGAAAACAAGCCCGGCGCGGGCGGCACCTTGCCTGCGCAGGCGCTGCAAACCGTGCCTGCCGACGGCTACACGGTGGCGCAGATTCCGCTGGGCGTGTTCCGCCTGCCCTACACCACCAAGATCAACTGGGATCCGGTCAAGGACATCAGCTACGTGCTCAACGTCACCGGCTACGCGTTTGGACTGGTGGTGCCCGCCGACTCGCCGCTCAAGACCTGGACGCACTTCGTGGCCTGGGCCAAGGCCAACCCCGGCAAGCTCAGCTACGGCTCCACCGGCACCATGACCAGCCCGCACCTGACCATGGAGCTGATTGCGCAGCAACTGGGCATCGAGCTGCTGCATGTGCCCTACAAGGGCAGCGCCGACCTCATGCAGTCCATCCTGGGCGGGCAGATCATGGCGGCTGCCGACTCCACCGGCTTTGCGCAGCAGGTTGAGGCCGGCAAGCTGCGCGTGCTCAACACCTGGGGCGCCGAGCGCCTGGCCAAGTTCCCCGATGCGCCCACGCTCAAGGAGCTGGGCCTGAACCTGGTGCAGAACTCTCCCTTTGGCATTGGCGCGCCCAAGGGCACACCCGATGCGGTGGTCAAGCGCCTGCACGATGCCTTCAAGCAGGCCATGGAGCAGGAGAGCTATCGCACGGCCCTGGCGCGCTATGACATGGTGCCGATGTACATGAGCACGGCGGCGTACAAGAAGTTTGCGCAGGACACCTTCACCCGCGAGAAGGCGCTGGTCGAGAAACTGGGCTTGGCCAAACCCACCTGAGGCCACTCCCTTTGGAGGGGGCTATGCGTTCCGTGTGATGATCCGCAGCATTGAACGGAACTCACACACGATATGGCATCCCCCTCCGACAGCATCAGCATGGCCCTGTTCTGCGACTTTGAAAACGTCGCCCTGGGCGTGCGCGATGCGCAGTACGAAAAGTTCGACATCAAGCCCATCCTGGAGCGCCTGCTGCTCAAGGGATCCATCGTGGTCAAGAAGGCCTATTGCGACTGGGAGCGCTACAAGGGCTTCAAGGCCACCATGCACGAGGCGAATTTCGAGCTGATCGAGATCCCCCATGTGCGCCAGTCCGGCAAAAATTCGGCCGACATCCGCCTGGTGGTGGACGCGCTGGACCTCTGCTACACCAAGTCGCACGTCAACACCTTCGTCATCATCAGCGGCGACTCGGACTTTTCGCCGCTGGTGTCCAAGCTGCGCGAGAACAACAAGCAGGTGATCGGCGTGGGCGTGAAGCAGTCCACGTCCGATCTGCTGATTGCCAACTGCGACGAATTCATCTTCTACGACGACCTGGTGCGCGAAAACCAGCGCGCCCAGGCCCGCCGCCAGAGCCCTGGCAGCAACCCGCCACCAGCACCCCGCCGCAGCCCCGAGGAGGAGCGCAGCCGCAAGGAAAGCCAGGACGCGCGCCGCACCCAGGGCGTGGAGCTGGCGGCCGAAACGTTTGAAGCCCTGCTGTCCGAGCGCGGCGACACCGGCAAGATCTGGGCCTCGGTGCTCAAGGAGGCCATCAAGCGCCGCAAGCCCGATTTCAGCGAAGGCCGCTACGGCTTTCGCACCTTTGGCAACCTGCTGGAGGAAGCGCAGGCGCGTGGGCTGCTGGAGTTTGGGCGCGATGAAAAATCGGGTGCGTATGTGTTCCGCAGCCATGGTCAGCCCAGCGCAACAGCGGCGCCCGCCAGGTCAGAGGGCGCGGGCGAGCGCGCCAGCCAGGGCGGCGCCACACGGCACGACTTCCATGCGGTGGCGACGGCGCCTGACCTGCGTTCGGACGGCGGCGAAGAGCAGGGCCCATCGGGCCGCAGCCGAGGGCGTCGTGGTGAGGGCCCGGACCGGGCAGACACGCGCTCCCCGCAGCGCCACGAACACCTTGAGGCCGAACAGGCCGATACCCCTGTAGAGCGTCCGGCCAGCCGCTACTTCAGCCAGTCCGTTGCCCCCGAGGCTGCGCCGCCAGAGCCGGTGATCGACTCCACCCCGCTGCAAGAAATGCGCTCCGAAGTGGAAGAGGGTGCGGACACGCCGGAAGGCGGTGCATCCACCGAGGACGATGGCCCCGAAGCCGCCACCCCTCGCCGCAGCCGCGCGCGCAGTGGAGACGGCGCAAAGCCCGGCGCCAGCCCCCGCAAGGCCGCCACGCCCCTTGCGCGCAGCGCGCGTGCTGGAGGGAGGGAGGTAAGTGCCGAGTCCTCTACTGCCGCTCCCGAGGCCTCCGCCGCCGAGGCAGAAGGCGCCACACCCGCCAAGGCACCCGCTGCCCGTCCTCGCAGCCGAGCCCGTAAACCGGCAGCCAAGCCGGCTGAGTAAGGGATATCGGCCCGCTGCGGTCGCTCAGCGCCGCAACGCCAGCCTTTCGCGCACTTCCTCGTAACGCGGCGGCGTGCAGCCCGCGCGCTCCACGCAGTGGCCGGCACTGGCCAGCGCGTGGAGCAGCATGGCGCGCAACCGGGCTTCGGTGACCGGAGCCGTCAAGCCCTCCGCACCACGGGCCCGCGCTTCCTCCCCACGCTCAGGCCCTGCCAGCCAGGCGGTGATCAAACCCGCCAGAAAACAGTCGCCTGCGCCCACGGTGTCCACCACCGTGATCGGCGCTTCTTCGCGCGCATGCACGGCCAGGCCGTCGCGCTGCAGCAGCCAGGCACCTTCCGGCCCCAGCGTGAGCGCGAGCCATTGGGCCTGTGTTTGCTGCTGCAGATAGCGGGCGCGCTCCAATGCGTTGGCGCCCGGAACAGCCAGCGCTTCCAGGTCATCGTCGCTCACCTTGATGAGGTGGGCGTGCTGCAGCGCGGCCATCACATTGGCGCGGTAGGCACCGGCATCGTCCATGGCCGACAGGCGCAGGTTGGCATCCACCACCACCATGCTGCCCGCTGCGCGCTGCGCCGCCAGCCAGGGTTGGTAGATGGCTGCGTCCTGTGCCACCAGCGCCAGGCAGCCCGTGGCCACCACCTGCAGCTCAGGCAATGCGGCGCAAGCAGCCGTCAGCGCGGCGGCCGTCACCTGGCGGTCGGCCACGCCGTCGCGGTAGAAGCTGTAGCTGGCCTTGCCCTCGGCATCCAGTGCGGCCAGTGCCAGCGCGCTGGGCGCACGCACCGGCGTGGGCGCTGCCAGGGCCACGCCAGCATCGTGCAGGCCGCGCGCCAGTTGTCGCCCCAGCATGTCGCCCGACAGCGGGTTGAGGTACAGCGTGCCCACGCCCTGCAGGCCCAGCGCACGCGTGAGGTTGTACACCGCGCCGCCCGCGCAGGGCTTGAGGCGGCCATCGGGCTCTTCGATCAGGTCAAACAAGGCCTCGCCCGCCGTGGCCACCCGCAGCGGCGGTGTGGTGTGGGCGGGGCTGGAGTCGGCGGACTGGATAGGGAAAACCATAAGTAAATCCACTTGATTTATTAACTCGTCGGCCACTATAGTTCGATCCCATCCACCCGACAAGAGTGGTTCACCTGCCAGCCGCGCAGTACGGGGCCGACAGGAATCTGCCATCCCAACACCCGGAGACAACACCATGCAACGCACCCCCGCCTTCGCGCTTTCTGCCCTTGCCCTCACCGGCGCCCTGGCCTGCGGCCTGGCCCAGGCGCAGACGTCCGAGCCCGTCATCGGCCTCATCACCAAGACCGAGACCAACCCCTTCTTTGTGAAGATGAAAGAGGGCGCCACGGCCGAGGCCAAGAAGCTGGGTGCCAAGCTGGTGTCGGCCGCAGGCAAGACCGATGGCGACAACGCGGGCCAGGTCACGGCCATGGAGAACCTGATCGCCGCCGGTGCCAAGACCATCCTCATCACCCCCAGCGACGCCAAGGCCATCGTGCCCGCGATCAAGAAGGCGCAGGCGCGCGGTGTGATGGTGATTGCGCTCGACAGTCCCACCGAGCCCATGGATGCGACGGACGCGCTGTTTGCCACCGACAACTACAAGGCGGGCGAGCTGATCGGCCAGTACGCCAAGGCCGCCGCTGGAGGCAAGAAGCCCGTGATTGCCACGCTGGACCTGTTCCCCGGCCACCCGGTGGGCGCGCAGCGGCACAACGGTTTCCTGAAGGGCTTTGGCCTGCAGGCCAACGATGCCAAGAGCAATGAGCTGTCGCGCCCCGCCGAAGTGGTCTGCATGGCCGACAGCTTTGGTGACCGCGCCAAGGGCCAGACCGGCATGGAAAACTGCCTGCAGAAGAACCCTGACATCAACATCGTCTACACCATCAACGAGCCCGCCGCAGCCGGTGCCTACAACGCGCTCAAGGCCGCAGGCAAGGAGAAGAACGTGCTCATCGTCTCGGTGGACGGTGGCTGCGCAGGCATCGCCGACGTGGGCAAGGGTGTGATCGCCGCCACCAGCCAGCAGTACCCGCTGCGCATGGCCGCGATGGGCGTGGCGGCAGGCGTGGAATACGCCAAGACCGGCAAGAAGGTCAGCGGCTACACCGACACCGGTGTGACGCTGATCGCTGCCAAGCCCCTGGCGGGCGTGGATAGCAAGGATGTGAAGACCGGCACCGACCTGTGCTGGGGCGCCAAGTAAGAGCCGTTCTCAAAACTCTTCTGGCGTCGTTGCTGCGTCTTGTCGTACTACCGTACTGCCTGCGACGCAGCGCCTAGCCAGAACCGCTTCGCTGAGTTTTGCGATCGGCTCCCAACCGTCAACTGCTTTCTGAGCGCCCCCTTTGTCCACCCGCACGGAGCCGCCATGTCCTCGACCGCTTCCAAACTACCGCCCCTGGCCACGCTGGGGCCGTTCATCGCGCTGATCCTGGCGTGCGCCTTTTTTGCCACGCAGAGCGAACGTTTTCTGTCCGCGCAGAACTTCGCGCTCATCCTGCAGCAGGTCATGGTCGTGGCCGTAATCGCCATTGGCCAGACGCTGGTCATCCTCACGGCGGGCATTGATCTGTCGTGTGGCATGGTGATGGCGCTGGGCGGCATCGTGATGACCAAGATGGCGGCGGACTACGGCCTCTCGGCCCCCGTGGCGATTGCGTGCGGCATGGCGGTGACCATGCTGTTCGGCCTGATCAACGGCCTCTTGGTCACGAAGATCAAGCTGCCTCCCTTCATCGTGACGCTGGGCACGCTCAACATCGCGTTTGCCGCCACGCAGTTGTACTCGGGCGCGCAGACCATCACCGACATCCCCGCTGGCATGACCGCACTGGGCAACACCTTCCAGCTGGGGCAGACCGCCATCGTCTGGGGCGCGGTGCTCATGCTGGTGCTGTACCTCGTCACCTGGTTTGCGCTGCGCGAGACTGCGCCGGGCCGCCATGTGTACGCCGTGGGCAACAGCCCCGAGGCCACGCGCCTCACTGGCATTGCCACCGACAAGGTGCTGCTGGGCGTGTATGTGCTGGCCGGCCTGTTCTACGGCATCGCGTCGGTGCTGTCGGTGGCCCGCACTGGCGCGGGTGACCCGAACGCGGGCCAGACCGAAAACCTCGACGCCATCAGCGCCGTGGTGCTGGGCGGCACCAGTCTGTTTGGCGGGCGCGGCATGATTTTGGGCACGCTGGTGGGGGCGCTCATCGTGGGCGTGTTCCGCAATGGACTCACGCTGATGGGCGTGTCGTCGGTCTACCAGATCCTCGTCACCGGCATCCTCGTGATCCTGGCCGTGGCCACCGACCAACTCTCGCGCAAAGGAGTGCGTTGATCATGACCAACTCCCCACACACCACGAACGCGCCGCTGGTCATGCAGGCCAAGGGCCTGGTCAAGCGCTACGGCCAAGTTACTGCACTCGACGGCGCCGACTTTGAACTGCGCGCCGGTGAAATCCTGGCCGTGATCGGCGACAACGGCGCGGGCAAGTCGAGTCTCATCAAGGCGCTGTCGGGCGCCACCGTGCCCGACGAAGGCGAGATCCTGCTCGACGGCCAGCGCATCCAGTTCAAGAGCCCCATCGACGCACGCCGCGCGGGCATCGAAACCGTGTACCAGGACTTGGCCGTGGCCCCGGCCATGACGATTGCCGAAAACCTGTTCCTCGGCCGCGAGCTGCGCCGCCCCGGACTGCTGGGCAGCGCGCTGCGCATGCTCGACAAGAAAAAGATGCTCGAAGAAAGCGTGGCCCGCATGGCCGAGCTGAAGGTCGGCATCCGCTCCATGACGCAGGCGGTCGAGACGCTCTCGGGCGGCCAGCGCCAGTGCGTGGCTGTGGCGCGCGCGGCAGCGTTTGCGCGCCATGTTGTCATCATGGATGAACCCACCGCCGCCCTCGGCGTGAAGGAGGGCAACATGGTGCTGGAGCTGATCCGCCGCGTGCGCGACAAGGGCCTGCCCGTCATCCTCATCAGCCACAACATGCCCCATGTGTTCGAGATTGCCGACCGCATCCACATCGCCCGCCTGGGCAAGCGCGCCGCCGTCGTCAACCCCAAGAAGATCAGCATGAGCGATACCGTGGCCGTGATGACGGGCGCCATGGCGGCCACCGACCTGCCCGCCGAATGCCTTGCCTGAAGACAACGCCATGCTCAAGAACATTGACCCTCTGCTGACCCCCGAGCTGCTCAAGGTGCTGGCCGAGATGGGCCACGACGACGCCATCGTTTTGGCCGACGCCAACTTCACCGCCATGAGCCTGGGCGCGGGCAAGCCCGTGCTGCGCCTGCCCGGCATTGGCATGGTGCGCGCTGTGCAGGCCGTGGCCAGCGTGCTGCCGCTGGCGCAGGACGTGCCGCACCCCGTGGCCTACATGCAGGTGGGCGGTACCGAGGTGCCGTACCGATCGGCCTTGCAGCGTGAAACCATGGACGTGCTGGCGCGCGAGGGCGTGGCCAGCGCGCAGGCTGAAGGCGTGGAGCGCTTTGCGTTCTACGAGCGCGTCAAAAAGGCCTATGCCATCGTCGTCACTGGCGAGCTGCAGCCCTGGGGCAACTTCCTGCTGCGCAAGGGCGTCATCGGCGACACTCTCAACGCCTGACCGATTCATCACCATGCTGGACACCGACGCATCTCCACCCGCCGTTGACAACGCCGCCGCCAGCCCTGCGCTGCTGCGCCAGCGCGGATCCAACCATGTGGGGCTGCGCCAGTTCAACGAGCGCGTGGTGCTGCAGGCCTTGCGCACCCACGGCAGCCTGGCCAAGGCCGAGATGGCGCGGGTCACCGGCCTCACGGCCCAGACCATCGGCCTGATCACCGCGCGGCTCGACGAAGACCAGCTGCTGCGCCGCGAGGCCCCGGTGCGCGGTCGTGTCGGGCAGCCCTCCGTGCCCATTGGCCTGAACCCTGATGGCGCGTTTGCCATCGGCATCAAGATTGGCCGCCGCAGCGCCGACTGGCTGCTGGTGGACTTCACCGGCCATGTGCGCGAGCGCATCGTGCTCGACTACGCCTTCCCCGACATCGACGTGCTGCTGCCCGCCATCCGCACGCACCTCAACCAGCTGCTCGACGGCCTGGGTCCGCTGCGCTCGCGCGTGGTAGGGGTGGGCGTGGCCGCGCCGTTCCAGCTCGGTGGCTGGCACCGCATGCTGGGGCTCACCGAGGCGCAGTCCGAAGCCTGGAACAACATCGACCTGGCTGAGCAGGTGCAGCAGATGACCGAGCTGCCCGTGAGCTTTGCCAAAGACACCTCCGCTGCCTGCGTCGCCGAGCTGCTGCAGGGGCGCGGGCGCGACATCCCGAGTTTTCTGTACCTGTTCATGGACACCTTTGTGGGCGGCGGGTTGGTCATCAACTCGCACCTGCACCGGGGCCTGCATGGCAATGCGGGCGCGGTGGCCTCGCTGCCGCTGTCACCCGCCCAGCCGGGCCAGGCGCCTGCGCAGCTCATCAGCCAGGCCTCGCTGTGGGAGCTGGAGCAGCGCTTTCGCGAACACGGCCTCGACCCCATGGCCGCCTACGACAAGCGTGTGCTGCAGGCCCCGTGGCTGGAACACAGCCGGGGCTGGATTGCGCGCGCTGCGGCGGGCCTGGCGCATTGCATCGTCTCGGCCACCGCGTTTTTGGACCTGGATGCCGTGGTGGTCGATGGCGCCGCAGCCCCCGAGCTGCTGCAGGCCCTGTGCGAGAGTGCCCGCCACGCGCTGGCCGACTACAACTGGGAAGGCCTGCACCAGCCGCCCCGGCTGGAGCTGGGCACCATGGGCTCGGACGCCCGCGCGCTGGGCGGGGCGCTGCTGCCCTTGCACGCCTGCTTTGCGCCAGATACGGACATCTTCCTCAAGGCCTGAGAAAGGCATGGGACTGCGAAGTTTTGCTATTAGAAATATAGCTATTTGCGCTTATCCATCAAGCGCTAGGCCGTATTTTTATTCAAATTTCTCGGCCAAGGCTGCTTCAGGCTCAGCTCCCGCCGCGATCCAGACCCGCCAGGATCGCCTGCGCCACTTCGGCAAACCCCGCGCCACGTTCGCCTTGGGTCACATAACGCGGCAGGTGCTGCAGTTGTGGCACAAAGCGCGCGATGTTGGCCACCCCCACGCTGTGGGGGAAGTGCTCGAACATGAGCTGGTCGTTGGTCGAGTCGCCCACATACACCCAGCGGTCGATCTCCGCGTCGAGGTCGCGTCCCAGCAACTCGCGCACGATCCAGCGCGCGCCCTCCAGCTTGTTGTGCGCCCCGAACCAGCCGTTGATGTGGATGCTGCTCACCGTGGCGTTCATGCCTACGGCGCGCAGGATCGCCACGCATTGGTCGATCCGCTCTTGGGGCAGGTGTGTGAACTCGCTGTGGTCGATGGCGATGTCCGTTTCGCGTCCGGGCGAGTCGGTCGCGCGGCGGGCGCCGGGCACCCTGGCTTCGATGTCAGCCAGCACTTGCTGCATGCGGGCGAAATGGGCTGCGCGCGTGGCTGCATCCTGTTGATATCGTTTTAATAGCGCATCGCGCTTGTCCAGAGAGCGCTGCAGGGCCACAGCACCATTCTCGGCCACGATGGCATCCACAGGCCAGGCGGCCGCAAAGGGCTCGCTCCAGCCTACGGGGCGACCCGTGATGGGGATCACGGCCAGTCCCCGGGCCTTGAGCGACTCCATCGCCTGCACCACGTGCGCAGGCACAACCCCCTCCGTGGTCAGCGTGTCGTCGATGTCGGTGAGCAGGCCGACGAGGCGGGCGGGAGGATTCCAGGTACTCAACGGAAGCATGGGGGAACGAGAAGGCATGGGGATGGCGAGAGGGGGCGTTGGTGAAAGTCGCGGAGGGCTGTCGCTCGGGCTTGCACCTTTTTCTGTGGACGAAGAGATGGCTGCTTCTAACGGACACTTTGGGCAGGTTGCCCACGCGCCAGGCTCGGGAGTTTTTCTGCGACCCTTTCGGGGGGCATGGGCATCATGTCCCCGCCACGGAACTCGAATAGCTGCAGGGTGGCCAAAGGGACCTGTTCCAGGCCACGGCCCATTTCGTCCACGACGTGCAAATCGCCTGGCTGCGGCTTTGGCGCAAACAGGTCGGCGGTGTTTCTGGCGCGGGTCAGTACAGAGCGTTTGTATCCATCATCGGTGCCTCCGAACTCTGGGACTACGAATATGGCCTGCCGCTCTTTGTCGAGCGACAGGGCAAAGCGGTACAGCGTGTCCCAATACGCCAGGTTGGGCCTGAGCGCCTGTTTCTCCTGCGCGTGCACACCTGCCAGGGCCGCAACAAGCGCTGCGCCTCCGACAAGGGCAAAAACCGGGCGCGTCTCTCGCGGCCAGATGACCGCCAGGCAGGCTGAAAACGCCACCCACGGCACGAACAGGTAGCGGTCCGGACTGTGAATTCCCGGAAAGGCCGTCAGCGGTATCAGCGGCAGCAGGACGATGCCCAAGGACACGAAGAACACAGGCGCATGGAGGCGGCGCTTCACAGCCGCAAGGCACAGAAGGCCGAGAAATACAACGGCAAGGATGTTGCCGGGCGGTTTGGAGCCGAGGAGCAATTTGGGAACCCGGAGCAACTGGCGCAGGGCCTCGCTGGCATCGAAAACTCCCTGGCTGTAGCCGCCCACGAGGCGCCCCAGTAGCAGGTAGCGCCACCCTATGTAGACCAGTGCAATCAGCACAAACGGTATCAGTGCGCGCACCCGTTGCGGCCACGTGCCCACGGGCAGGAAGGGCAAGAGGACGACCAGGGGTACATAGACTTCCTTGCAGGTAGTCGCCAGCAGGTAGGCCAGGGCCGACAGCCCCAGCCAGTATCCGCGCCCGCCTTTGAGATACCGGGTCCAGCCCAGTATCGACAGCATGGCGAACACGAAGCCGGTCGCATAGTGCCCATGCATCAGGCCCGCCGCGATGTGGGCAGTGGGCTTGCCAAGCAACAGCGCAACGGCGCCGATCAGCGCGGGCAGGGGCTCCACCCACTCTCGCAACACGGCATAGAACAACGCGGCTCCCAGCCCCACGAGCAGCAGCAAGTGCGCGTAGTGGCCAGTGGCGGCCATGCCGAACAAGCTCAGGTTGATGTCGTAGAACAGCAGGTTCCATGGAGCGACATTGGCGCTGGAGTGCCCCTGGGCAATGTGGGGCTCCAAGAAATATTGCCAGGGTGTGTATTGGGCGGCGTAGCTCAGGTGAGCGCCGTCATCCCAGCGCCAAGATCCCTGGAGTGATGCGCCATGCACCAGCAGGGTGAGCAAAGACAGAAGCAGTGTGGCGCTGAGACACTCGATCCAGGGATGGCGGTCGATGTGCTCGCGCAGCGCGTGGCGCGCGGCTTTCAATGCTGGAGCGTCCATTGCCAATGACGCAGGAAGTTGAGCGCTGCAGGCATGTAGTGGCTAGGAGTGTGGGCGGCAGAAGGAGCATCGGCTGCAACGCGCAATAAACCGGTCTCGCGTGGTACCACCTCCTGCGCCCAGGGGCCCACCCTGGGCTTGTCGGTAGCACCACGCGATCCTCGGTTTTCGTACGTTTCGCTTCGATGCCTTCTGCTGCACACACTCCTAGGCACATCACGCCCTCGGGTCCAAGTCTTCAGCAGCAAGTCCGCACCGACCAGGGCCAGTGCGGAAATGGTGGAGCCGATGCCAGTCCTGGTGCAAAGCGGCGCCATGGAGAAATTGATCGGCTGACTGCGCAAGAATTTCCCCCTCTTGTGCGGGCTATGCGCCCTGCAGCGCCAACCCCGCATGCTCGCGCAGCGGGTGGAAATGGATCTTCGGAAACCGCTCTTGCGCCAGGCGCACGTCATACGGGCTGGTGCACAGGTAGGCCAGCGTGTCGGCCGCGTCGTGCGCCAGCCGCAGCGGGTAGGCGTCGGTGAACGCGCGCAGGTCGGCCGCGTTGTCGGCGGTGATCCAGCGCGCGCCGGTGTACTGGCAGCCTTCCAGGCGCACGTCGGCGTCGTACTCGGCCTTGAGGCGGTGCTGCACCACTTCAAACTGCAGCTGGCCCACGGCGCCCAGCAGCATGTTGCCGCCTGCGTCGGGCTTGAAGACCTGGATCGCGCCTTCCTCGCCCAGCTGGGCAAGGCCCTGCTGGAGCTGCTTGGTACGCAAGGGGTTCTTGAGCACCACGGTCATGAACATTTCTGGCGCGAAGAAGGGCAGGCCGGTGAACTGCAGGTTGGCACCATCGGTGATGGTGTCGCCCAGCTGCACGCCGCCGTGGGTGGTAAAGCCAATGATGTCGCCTGCGTAGGCTTCTTCGACGGCCTCGCGGCGTTGCGACATGAAGGTCACCACGCTGGTGGGGCGCAGCTCCTTGGAGGTGCGCTGCACCTTGAGCTTCATGCCCGGCGTGTATTTGCCCGAGGCCACACGCACAAAGGCGATGCGGTCGCGGTGGTTGGCATCCATGTTGGCCTGCACCTTGAACACCACCCCGGCAAAGCCTTCGTCTTCGGGCTGGATGGTCTTCACCACGGGTTGCTTGTTCACTTCAAGCGTGCTCACGCGCGGGCCGGGGGGAGGGGCCATGTCCACCAGGGCATCGAGCACTTCCATCACCCCGAAGTTGTTCACGCCGGAGCCGAAGAACACGGGGGTGAGCTTGCCAGCCAGGAAGGCTTCATGGTCCCACGCGGGCGATGCGCCCACGGCCAGTTCCATGCTCTCCAGCGCGGCGTCGAACTCGGCGCCAAAGCGTGCGCGCAGAGTCGCCTCGTCCGACAAGGGGATGGCTTCAAAGTCCTGCGGGCGGCGTTCGCTGCCGGACTCGAACACCGTCATGGTCTTGGTGCGCAGGTTGATGATGCCGCCAAAGCTCTTGCCCTGGCCCACGGGCCAGGTCATGGGGCAGCAGGGCATGCCCAGCTCGCGCTCCACCTCGTCCATGATGTCCAGTGGGTCGCGCACTTCGCGGTCCATCTTGTTCACGAAGGTGATGATGGGCGTATCGCGCTGGCGGCAAACCTCGATCAGGCGGCGGGTCTGTGCTTCCACACCGTTGGCGGCGTCGATCACCATCAGCGCCGAGTCCACGGCGGTGAGCACGCGGTAGGTGTCTTCCGAGAAGTCCTTGTGACCGGGCGTGTCGAGCAGGTTGATCACGTGCTCGCGGTACAGCATCTGCATCACCGAGCTGGCCACCGAGATGCCGCGCTGCTTTTCGATTTCCATCCAGTCGGAGGTGGCGTGGCGGCTGGCCTTGCGACCCTTGACGGCGCCCGCGATCTGGATTGCGCCCGAGAACAGCAGCAGCTTTTCCGTCAGCGTCGTCTTACCGGCGTCGGGGTGGGAAATGATGGCAAAGGTACGGCGGCGCCGGGTTTCGGGGGCGTAAGACACAGAGGTTCCGGGGCGAGTAGTTGAAGTAGCGACTGTTGCATGAACCCGAAGGGGCTGTAGCAAACCAGGGTTTGACGCTGAGGGGGCTGAATTTTACCGGCGTGGTTGCTTCAGGGATTTTGCGTGCCGCCGGGTGGGTGGCTGGAGGCGTCGGTGGCGCATCGCACAGAGATGGTCCAAAACTGAGCCTCTGGGACGTAGGACGTTACATGGATCGACGGCTCAGGGCAGGGCTGGGTTTGAATGGTGTGGTCGCAAAAGTAGAGGCAAAAGCCGCCAGGATTGCCCTGGTAAACAATTCTGCGGACTTGCCCCGAGGCGGGGCTGGCCAGCCCCGTAGCTCCCGGAGCATCTAGGGCCGGTTGCCGAAACGACGCTTTGAACGCGTGTCGGCCGGCAATTGCCGCTTGTGCGCATTCCACGACATCCCGTGGGTCTTTCCTGGTGGAGGTTTGGCCACAGTCCACCGCGTTGTCGTCGGCGGCGTAGGCGATGGCCCAGCGAAAGCGCGCTTCGGTCCAGTGGCTGAAAAGCACCGGATAGGCGATCAGCACTAGCAGAGCCGATGTAAATAGGAGCCAGCGCGTTGGTGCTTTCATCGAAGGACGACAAAGTGGTGGGGCGCTAGTTTGCCTGAGCGCAATCGCACTGACTGTTTATAATCCGCCGATCCGAGGAGCGTTGCAGCGTCCCCAGCACAGGCGGGGCGTGAGGCTCGGAGTCATCTAGCAACGACGCTCATCCACTTCTCGTGTGGTGAGCTTTTTCACTCCCGCGACCAGTGGTTTTTCAACATGCTTTGGAGCAAGAAACCATCATGAACGCACGCGTCAACGCCCCGGTCAACACCGACTGCATCATTGCCGACATCGGCCTGGCCGCATGGGGCCGCAAAGAAATCCGCATCGCCGAAACCGAGATGCCCGGCCTGATGGCCATCCGCGAGGAGTTCGCGCCCAAGCAGTCGCTCAAGGGCGCCCGCATCACGGGCTCGCTGCACATGACGATCCAGACCGCCGTGCTGATCGAGACGCTGCAGGCCCTGGGCGCTGAGGTGCGCTGGGCTTCTTGCAACATCTTCTCCACGCAAGACCACGCCGCCGCCGCCATTGCTGCCGCCGGTACGCCTGTGTTTGCCATCAAGGGCGAGACCCTGGCCGAGTACTGGGACTACACCCACCGCATTTTTGACTTTGGCCCCGCCGGCACCGAAGGCGAAGGCCCCAACCTGATCCTGGACGACGGCGGCGATGCCACTCTGCTGATGCACCTGGGCAAGCGCGCCGAAAAGGACGCATCGCTGATCGCCAACCCCACCAGCGAAGAAGAGACCTGCCTGTTTGCATCCATCAAGGCCAAGCTGGCTGAGGACCCGACCTGGTACAGCCGCAAGAGCGCCCAGATCATCGGCGTGACCGAAGAAACCACCACCGGCGTGCACCGCTTGAAGGAAATGTCGGCCAAGGGCTCGCTGATGTTCCGCGCCATCAACGTGAACGACTCGGTAACCAAGAGCAAGTTCGACAACCTGTATGGCTGCCGTGAATCGCTGGTGGACGGCATCAAGCGCGCCACCGACGTGATGATCGCTGGCAAGGTGGCCGTGGTGGCCGGCTATGGCGACGTGGGCAAGGGCAGCGCCCAGGCCCTGCGTGCACTGAGCGCCCAGGTGTGGGTGACCGAGATCGACCCCATCAACGCCCTGCAGGCCGCGATGGAAGGCTACAAGGTCGTGACGATGGAATACGCTGCCGACAAGGCCGATATCTTCGTGACCACCACCGGCAACAAGGACGTGATCCGCCACGAGCACATGCTGGCCATGAAGGATCAGGCCATCGTCTGCAACATCGGCCACTTCGACAACGAGATCCAGGTGGCGTCGCTGGAGCAGTACGAGTGGGAAGAGATCAAGCCCCAGGTGGACCACGTGATCTTCCCGGACGGCAAGCGCATCATCCTGCTGGCCAAGGGCCGCCTGGTGAACCTGGGCTGCGGCACGGGCCACCCGAGCTTTGTGATGTCGTCGAGCTTTGCCAACCAGACCATTGCCCAGATCGAGCTGTTCACCCACAGCGACTACTACGAAAACGGCAAGGTCTACGTGTTGCCCAAGCACCTGGACGAAAAGGTGGCCCGTCTGCACCTCAAGAAGGTGGGCGCCATGCTGACGGAGCTGACCGACGAGCAGGCCGCCTACATTGGCGTGCCCAAGCAAGGCCCGTACAAGCCGGATACCTACCGCTATTGATCCCGCGCCCCAGGCGCATTGCGCGCCTTGGCGGCATGCCGCCGGTGCGCTGGTGGATCACTGCATCGTGGTTGCTACTATTGTGATAGCTGCTTGCGCTTGATGGATAAGCGCTGGAGGCTGATTTGACTCTTAAAGGATGAGCGCCATGCGTGCAGATGTATTTTTGGTGGAAGCGGGCCATGCGGCCACGCGCTCGCAAGCGCAGCGGCTGATTGCTGCGGGCGTGGAGTGGCGTCTGTCTCCCCTGGCGCCCTGGCAGAAGGTGGCCAAGAACGGCGATGACATCCCGTCCGTGGCCGAGGTGAAGCTGCTGGACGATGCCGAGGCCAAGTACATCTCGCGCGGTGGCCTCAAGCTGGAAGGCGCCTTGTTGGCCACGGGGCTGTCCGTGGCCGGGCTGCGCTGCCTGGATGTGGGGCAGAGCACCGGCGGCTTTACCGATTGCCTGCTGCAGCAGGGCGCAGCGCAGGTCATCGGTGTGGACGTGGGCCATGGCCAGCTGCACGAGCGGCTGCGCAGCGATCTGCGTGTGGTCTGCGTGGAGGGCGTGAACGCGCGCTCGCTGACCGCCCAGGCGCTGCAGGAAGCCTGCGAGCTGGCGCTCTCTGAAGTCGTCGAAGCCGACGAAGACAACGAAACCCAGCCCGAGGCGCCCTACAGCTGGATGCGCAACGGCGGCCTGGTGGACGAAGCCTACGACGATAGCGGCGACGCCAAGGACCAGGACATCGAAGCCTTCAAGTCCGAGCGCGCCCAGCGCGCCGAAGCCCGCGCGCAGGGCACACTGCCCGTCCAGCGCCGACGCCGCGCCGAATGCGCGGGGGTGGACACGACACCGGCGTTCGACCTGGTGACGGGGGATCTGTCCTTCATCTCGCTGACCCTGGTGCTGCCCGCCATCGCCGCGTTCCTGCGCCCTGACGGCCACCTGCTCATGCTGGTCAAGCCGCAGTTTGAACTGCAGCCCGGCCAGGTGGGCAAGGGCGGTGTGGTGCGGGATGCCGCCCTGTATGCCGTGGTGGAAAAACGCATCCGCGACTGCTGCGCCGAACTGGGTCTGGCCGTGCAGGCCTGGCTCGACAGCCCCATCCAGGGTGGCGACGGCAACCATGAATTTTTTGTTTATGCGAGGAGGGCACCATGATTGCTGCCAATGCCCAGGGCACCGGTTTCCCGGTGAGTTTCGAATTTTTTCCGCCCAAGACGCCCGAAGGTGCGGACAAGCTGCGGGCCGCGCGCCAGCAGCTGTATGCGCTGCACCCGGATTTCTGCTCGGTGACCTACGGCGCCGGTGGCTCCACGCAGGAGGGCACTTTTGGCACGGTGCGTGAAATCCTGGCCGAAGGTGTGAGCGCCGCCTCGCACTTCTCGTGCATTGGTGCCACACGCCAGTCCGTGCGCGAGCAGCTCGCCACGCTCAAGGCCATGGGCGTCAAGCGCCTGGTGGCGCTGCGTGGCGATTTGCCCAGCGGCTACGGCGCGGGCGGGGAGTTTCAGTACGCCAGTGACCTGGTGGCCTTCATCCGCGCGGAGACGGGCCGGGATTTCCACATCGAAGTGGCCGCCTACCCCGAGGTGCATCCCCAGGCCAAGTCGCCCGAGGCAGACCTGAACGCCTACATCGCCAAGGTGCAGGCGGGTGCGGACTCGGCCATCACCCAGTATTTCTACAACAGCGATGCGTATTTCCGCTTTGTGGAAGACACACAGCGCCTGGGCGCCAACGTGCCTGTGGTGCCGGGCATCATGCCCATCGGAAGCTCCACGCAGCTGATGCGTTTCTCGGACGCCTGCGGTGCCGAGATTCCCCGCTGGATCCGGCTGCGCCTGCAGGCGTTTGGCGACGACACAGCCAGCATCAAGGCCTTTGGGCTGGATGTGGTGACCGATCTGTGTGACCAGCTGCGCAGCGCGGGCGTGCCCGCACTGCATTTCTACACCATGAACCAGAGTGCGGCCACTCTGGAAATCTGCCGCCGCCTGGGGATCTGACGGCCACGGCTTGGCTACCATTAGCACTTTGCAACATTTGCAGGGGGATGGTGGTCATGGAACGAGCTGGGGTGGCGGTATGGTGTGCGCTGTGTGTGTGGGTGTTGGGCATGTCGGGCGTTCAGGCGCAGACCCGCTACCACTGCCGGGACGGAAATGGGAACACTTTTGTCCTGTCGCGGCCGTGTCCTGAGGGTGCCCGCACCACAGCCGCTGTGGCGGGGCCTGCCCCGGCGCCATATTCATCGCCACGTTATGACAGCTATTCGCCGGTGCGGTCATCGCCCGAAACCCCGGACCACCATCAGTATCTGAGCGCGCGCTGCCGGGCCCTGGATGAAAACATCCGGGGAGCGTATGGCCGGGGCATCAAGGCCGATGTGGTGGAAGGAATGCGGCGCGAATACCGGCGCGATTGCCGGGAGGAGGAGCAGGATGCGTACTCACGGCTTTCGGCGGAGCGCCGCCACCGCGACAAGCAGCGCCGGGAAGACGAAAAGTCTGCCCAGGTCGCAGCACAGGCTTCCAGGGAGCAGCAGGAGCGGCACGCCCAGCAATGCGCCGAGTCTCGCCGCATTCTTACCAACAAACGCGCCAGAACGGATTTGACGGATGGAGAGAAAAACGATCTGCGACGGTTTGAGGAAGCATTTCTGGAGCGCTGCAAGCGCTAGCGCCCACCTGCGGCTGCTGCCCCTGCTGGTTGCGGCCTACTGTGCGTGGTTGCCTGCTGCGCAGGCAGAGGGGGCCGGTAACACGGCAGAGCCCTCCACCCCGAATGCCGTGGATGCCGCGTTGGCCGAGGCGGGGCTGCTGGATGAGGAGGTGCAACCTCTTGGTGAGCCCATTGACGCTCCATGGGCTGCGCCTTCGGGGGAGTCTGGCCGGTACGAGGTGGCGCCAGAGACCGGACTCGCGTCCTGGTACGGGCCTGGGTTTCACCGGCGCAAGACGGCCAGTGGCGAGCGGTTTGACATGCATGCAATGACCGCTGCGCACCCCACCCTGGCGTTTGGCACCTTCATCTGTGTGCGCAGCCAGATCACGGGCCGAGGGGTTGTGGTGCGCGTGAATGACCGGGGGCCCCATGCGCGGGGCCGGATCGTGGACTTGAGCCGCGCTGCAGCCATTGCCCTGGGGCTGCACGGTCTGGGGCTCAAGCCGGTGGAAGTGTTTCCTGTGGCCAATGGAGAATCGACCTGCCCTGAAGAGTGAGGACGTGGGGGCGGATGGGCCGTAAGAACGACCCGCCACTTGGACGCATCAGCCGCCTGATTCCAGGGTGTGCGTGGCGTGTTTGTCCTGGGCCAGCAATTCCACCATTTGTGGCAGTGCGGTTTTGAGCGCGGCTTTCAGGGTGAAGGGCGGGTTGATCAGAAACATGCCACTGGCTGGCAAGCCTGGGCGCTTGACGTCGCCAGCAGCGTTTTCGGTGAGCTTGCTGTTCTTGACGGTCAGCGTGGCATGCAGCCAGCTTTTGCCTGCCTTGGTGGCCAGGGTCTTGAGACGGCGAGGCAGGTCGTGCGCCTCGGGGCGCGGGATGATGGGGTACCAAAAGGCGTACGTGCCGGTGGCAAAGCGCTTGAGCGAATCCGCCGCCATATCGAGCACCTTGGCATAGTCGCTCTTGATTTCATAGCTGGGATCGCACAGTACCAAAGCGCGGCGGGCCGGTGGAGGCAGGAATTTCTTGATCCCTTCGAACCCGTCTTCGTGCAGCACGGCCACTTGGCGGCCTGCTTCGAGCTGGGCCACGTTGCCCGCCAGGGCGCGCAGGTCGGTGGGATGCAGCTCAAAGAGCTTGAGCTTGTCGTGGTCGCGCAACAGGCGCTGGGTGATGAACGGGGAGCCTGGGTAAACCCGCAGCGTGTTGCCCTGGTTGAAGGCACGGACCATGTCCACATAGGCCTGCAGGGCCGGCGTGAGGGTTGGGGCCGTGGGGGCAAACAGGCGGACGATGCCGTCTGCAGCTTCGCCGCTGGTGCTGGCGTAGTCGCCATCGAGCCGGTAGAGGCCCGCGCCCGCATGCGTGTCCAGCACGGTGAGGGCCGCGTCTTTCTCGGTAAGGTGTTGCAAGGCGGCGATCAAGACCGTGTGCTTGAGCACATCGGCATGGTTGCCTGCGTGGAAGGCGTGGCGATAACTGAACATGGCTCTATGGTAACGAGTGCGCCCTGTCGCCTTCCTGGGCCGGGTCGAGGGGTGGCTGCACTGGGTGGCGGGCACCAGACGCCGGTTCATGGTTCCATGCGAATTTGTCATGGGCCGGGGGCGGCAATGAACCATGGCGCGGCACAATCGGTGTATCTCTGACCAGGGTGTGTAACTTTTTTGGCAGTCGGGAAGCCTTTTGTTTCTGTAGCGCGTGCTGGCATGCTTCATGATTGCGTTTGGAGCGGTGTTGGCACCCGTTCACCCACAATCTCTGTCGAAACAAGCCCGCACGCCACACCCTTTCCACCATGATCGCAAGTTCCAGCCAAGCCCCAGCCAGCGGTGTCAGCCATGTGGATGCGCTGCCGCCAGGCACCCGCCTCGCTGAGTTCGAGATCCTTGCGCTCCTGGGGGTTGGCGGGTTTGGCATGGTCTACAAAGCCTTTGACCACTCCCTGCACCGGGCCGTGGCGATCAAGGAATACATGCCTTCGGCGCTGGCGGGGCGTGCGCAGGGCCAGTCGCTCTGGGTGAGATCCTCGTCGGACCAGCAAACGTTCCAGGCCGGGCTGGCCTCTTTTGTGGGTGAGGCGCGCCTGCTGGCGCAGTTTGACCACCCTTCGCTGGTCAAGGTGTTCCGCTTCTGGGAGGCGAACAACACCGCCTACATGGTCATGCCCCTCTACAGCGGTATGACCTTCAAGCAGGCCCGTGCCCAGATGCGCACCCCGCCGCCCGAGATCTGGCTGCGCAAGGTGCTGTGGTCAGTGCTGGGTGCCCTGCGGGTGCTCCATGACGGTAAGACCCTGCATCGGGATATTTCGCCCGACAACATTTTTCTGCAGGACATCGGCCCCCCAGTGCTGCTCGACCTGGGCGCTGCCCGGCACGCGATCAACGACCAGGACCGCAAACACACCGCCGTCCTCAAGGTCAACTACGCGCCCATAGAGCAATATTCCGATGGCGACGAGGATTTGCGCCAGGGCCCGTGGAGCGACCTGTATTCCCTGGCTGCGGTGGTGCATGGCTGCTTGTGCAACGACACGCCGCTGCCTGCCACGTTGCGCTCCATCCGTGATCGCATGGTGTCGTTCTCCCGCGTGGCCAGAACCGTCAAGCGCCAGTTTGGCGTGGAGTATTCCGCGCCTTTCGTGGCGGCGATCGCGCAGTCGCTGGCGCTCAAGCCGGAGGACCGGCCGCAGAGCATCGACGCATTCCTGCAGCTCATGGAGATGACGTCCGCGCCGGAGGGGAGCGAGCACTTCGACTTCCGGAACGACCTGGGGGATATCTGGGTGGAGCCTGCCGATCAGCCGGGCCCGGGCTTGGTAACGCCTACGGTGGATGTGACCTCAGCACCCAGCATCGTGGCAGAGATGCACGCCCAGGCGCAACGCGCCACCGGGAACGGAGTGGCCCACGATGCCGGAGGGCGTGCCACTCCCGCGGGCGAAGCGAATGTTGGCGGAGACACCGTGATGCTGGGCGGCCCGGACACTGTGGCTGCCGATGCGGGTGATACGGTCTTCATCGACGCAGGAGACACGGTGGTGGTTGATGACTCCCGCTACGACGATCCCGCGGGCGGCCACAAGCCGGGGAACGCCACCCGCCATGCGTCCGACCATCGGCCACAGCCATTGGAGCGGGAGATCGCCCGCCCCCACGGCAAGGCGGTGAAAACCACGCGGCGCTCGCCGGTTCTGGTGTGGCTCGGGGTGGCTGTGGTGGCCGTGGTGGTTTCTGCCGCCGGCCTGCGCTGGGCCCAGAGCAGCAAGGCGCCGCAGGACGACATCATCACCGAGATGGCAGAGCCGCCCGCAGCGCCGCCGCCTGCAGTGATGGAGACGGCGCTGCAGGACCCGGCCGCAGCGGCCTCTGCTGCTGTGGACGGCGCTGCGAGCGATACGGTGGCTGCTGCATCCATGCCTGCACCAGCACTTGTCCCTGCTTCTGCTCCGCGCGCCCCCACTCGTGCGCGACGGGCCGCCCCTGAGCCGGCTCCGACCCCGATCGTGGTGCATGAGGAGCCGCCCCCGCCACCGCCCCCCGTGGTGGCCGAGCCCAAGCCCCGCCCGCCACCACCGCGTGTGCCCAGCCCGCAAGAGGCCTGTGCAGATGCCAATTTCCTCGCACGCCCCATGTGCATCCACCAGGAATGCCAGAAGCCGTCCCAGTCCAACCAGCCCATCTGCGTGGAGAACCGCCGCCGCTACGAAGCCGACGAGCAGCGCCGCCGGCAGACCCCCAATTAGCCGTGGGCGAGGGGACCGTGGGCTGCTTTCCGGCTACGGGCTTGCGCCACAGGCCTGCAAATTCGTATAATCGCGGGCTTCGCAGCGCTTTTGTGGTCCCGCGGCGAAGACTTTACGCCACCTAAGAGGCTTCCTTCAGAGAAGCACCGACCGTGGAAAAGGACCCGCCAAACCCTCTTTTGAAGAGAAAACTCATGACTACTACTTTCAGCGCCAAGCCCGCTGAGGTTGTGCACGAGTGGTTTGTGATTGACGCGACCGACAAGGTCCTCGGACGAGTAGCCAGCGAAGTTGCTCTCCGTTTGCGCGGCAAACACAAGGCCATTTACACGCCTCACGTCGATACCGGTGACTTCATCGTCATCATCAACGCCGCCCAGCTCAAGGTCACCGGCACCAAGTCCCTGGACAAGGTGTACTACCGCCACTCGGGTTACCCCGGCGGTATCACGGCCACGAACTTCCGCGACATGCAAGCCAAGCACCCCGGCCGCGCGCTGGAAAAGGCTGTCAAGGGCATGCTGCCCAAGGGCCCCCTTGGCTACGCGATGATCAAGAAACTCAAGGTGTACGGTGGTGCTGAGCATCCCCACACCGCCCAGCAGCCCAAAGTGCTGGAAATCTAAGGAGCCTTGAGATGATTGGTGAATGGAACAATGGCACCGGCCGTCGCAAGTCCAGCGTCGCCCGCGTGTTTCTGAAAAAAGGCTCCGGCAAGATCACGGTGAACGGCAAGGACATCCAGTCCTACTTCGGCCGCGAAACCTCGATCATGATTGCCAAGCAACCCCTGGCGTTGACCAACCATGTCGAAACCTTCGACATCCAGATCAACGTGCACGGTGGTGGTGAATCCGGCCAGGCTGGCGCTGCCCGCCACGGTATCACCCGTGCTTTGATCGACTACGACGCATCCCTCAAGCCCGTCCTGAGCCAAGCTGGCTTCGTGACGCGTGATGCCCGTGAAGTCGAGCGTAAGAAGGTCGGTCTGCATTCCGCACGCCGCGCCAAGCAGTTCTCCAAGCGTTAAGCTGGTTGGGCTCTGGAGGGATGGCGGCTTTTGGGCTGGCATCCTTCTTCCTGCGAAGCTTTCCTCGGACTGCTTTACAGAACAAAAAACCGCCTTCGGGCGGTTTTTTCGTTTAAGGTGCGCTCTTTTCTCCGAGCCATCCTGATGTTTCACCCCTTCTCACCATGCGCCTTCGCCTTCTGCGCCGCCGACTGACGATCAGCGCCCCGAGGGTGGCCATCCGCAGTGCCTTGCCCTGGCCCCTTCGCTGGCTGGCCCTGGCCGTGGTTTTTGGTTTCTGTGCGGCAGTAGCCCTTTGGGCCTTCGAGTTTGGAAAGTCCATTGCAGGTCTGGATACCGTCTCCCGGGACGAATTGCTTCAGCTGCGGGCCGAGGTGGACCGCCTGCGCGCCGAGGGGCAGGAGCAACAGACAGTGGCCCACACGGCCGAGAGCTTGCTGGTCGCCGAGCGGTCTGCCAAGGAGAGTTTGATGGCGCAGGTCCGCCAGCTGGAGGCCGACAACCGCACGCTGCGCGAAGACCTGGGGTTTTTTGAAAAGCTGATTCCTGCGGCAAAGACCGAAGGGCTCGCAATCCGCAGCTTGCAGGCCGAGGTGCTGGGGGGAATGCAGCTGCGCTGGCAGGTCCTGGTGATCCAGGCGACGCGCAACGCCCCCGAATTCAATGGCCGGCTGGAACTGGTGCTGACGGGCACCCAGGATGGCAAGCCCTGGACCCAGACCCAGCCCGCCCAGGGACAGCCGCTGCAGGTCAAGCAGTACCGGCGCATTGAGGGTGTGCTCGATCTGCCCCCCAGCGCCGTGGTAAAAACCGTGACCGCGCGCGTGCTGGAGGGCACTGCGGTTCGCGCCGTGCAGGCGATGACCATCGACTAGTCCGGCGGCAGGGTTGGGAAGGCCCCTCCGGGGAACCTCATCCAGCCTGCTGCAAGGCCCCATACAGCCCTGCGCCGGTCGTTGTAGCAGGCAGGGGTGATGTGTGCGGGGCTTCGCGCCGTAGCCGTTTTCCGTGGGCTTTCTGGCCCGTCGTTTTCCGTTTGTATGCTCCGGGTTGGAGCATGCGCATTGAGGAGTTTTCACCCATGTTTTCCCGCAAGAAGCAGCCGCCGATCAAAAGCCTGATTGCCCAGGGCACCCGGATCGAGGGAGATGTGCACTTTGCCGAAGGCATGCGCATTGATGGCGAGGTGGTGGGGGACATCCGTGCGGGTTCGGAGCAGCCCAGCATCCTGGTGATTTCCGAGACGGCGCGCGTGGAGGGGGCGGTGCATGCCGACCATGTGATCGTCAATGGCCAGGTGGTGGGGCCTGTGCACGCTGCCGAACTGCTGGAATTGCAGCCCAAGGCGAAGATCACCGGCAATGTGCACTACAAGGCGCTGGAGATGCACCAGGGCGCCGTGATTGCCGGGCAGATGTGCCCGGTGGCTGTGCTGGTGGAGGAAAAGCCCCCACTGAAGTTAGCGTCAAACGGGCAGTGAACTGAATTCCCGAGAAGACTGCAGTACTATTCACCGCAAACTTTGAACCCGGAGTACCCCATGAGCGCTGTTGCCGAAAACATCCAGACCGAAATGCCTGCCCCCATCCTGTTTACGGACAGCGCGGCGGCCAAGGTGGCGGACCTGATTGCCGAAGAGGGCAACCCTGACCTGAAACTGCGCGTTTTTGTGCAAGGTGGCGGTTGCTCGGGTTTTCAGTATGGCTTCACCTTTGATGAAATCACCAATGAAGACGACACCACCATGACGAAGAACGGTGTGTCGCTGTTGATCGATGCCATGAGCTACCAATACCTTGTCGGCGCCGAGATCGACTACAAGGAAGACCTGCAAGGGGCTCAGTTCGTTATCAAGAACCCCAATGCCACAACCACCTGCGGCTGTGGCTCCAGCTTCTCTGCCTGACACGGAGAGGGTAGGGGTCAGGTGGTGCACACCGCTCTGTACCTGACCTCTGACCACGTAGCCGCCCGCATGGGCGGCTTTTGTTTTTTCACGCTGGGTAAACAGCGCCCAGCACACGGGCTCCCGCAGCGCCGGTCACACTGGCCAGGTTCCCGGGCCGTCCGTGCAGCGCCTGCCGTGCCAGCCAGGCAAAGGCCGCAGCCTCCACCTGCAATGCGGGCAGGCCCAGGGTATCGGTGGCGGTGACCTGCACGCCAGGGCAGGCTGCCTGCAGCCGTGCCATCAAATGGGCATTGAGTGCGCCGCCGCCGCAAACTGCCATCGTTTGGCTATTTCTTTTGTAGCTGTTTGCGCTTATTGCACATGCGCGGGCGGTGTATTCGGTCAGGGTCGCTTGTACGTCGGCAGGGTTTGCCTGTGCGAACGGCGCCAGGTGGTGGGCGAGCCATGCGGGGTTGAACAGATCGCGTCCCGTGCTCTTGGGGGGGGGCTTGTGCAAAAAGGGTTCGTCCAGCAACGATGCCAGCAACTCCGGCAGCACCTTTCCGCTGGCGGCCCACGCGCCTCCTGCGTCGAAAGCCTGGCCGGTGTGCCGTTGGCACCAGAAGTCCATCAGCGCGTTGCCGGGGCCGCAGTCAAAGCCCAGCACACTGCCGTCGGCGCCCAGCACGCTGAGGTTGGAGATGCCGCCGATGTTGAGCACCAGCACGGTTTCACCCGCGCGGCCAAAAACCCCCTGGTGAAACGCTGGCACCAGGGGTGCACCCTGTCCACCTGCCGCCACGTCACGGCTGCGGAAATCGGCCACCACGGTGATGCCGGTGCGCTCCGCCAGCAGGGCTGGGTTGCCCAGCTGCAGGGTGTAGCCCTTGCCATCAAATTCCTGGGGGCGGTGGCGCACCGTCTGCCCGTGGGCGCCGATGGCGCGGATGGAAGAGCCAGCCAGGCCGCTCTGTTCGAGCAGCGTCTGCACCACCTGCGCATACGCCTGTGACAAGGCGTTGCCCGCCAGCGCGGCGCGGTGCAGTTCGTCAATGCCCGAGGTGTTGAGGGCCATCAGTTCGGCCCGCAGTTCGGGCGCGAAGGGCGCGCTGGCATGGTGGGTGACCACGCAGTGCGAGCCGGAAAAATGGGCCAGCACCCCGTCGATGCCATCGAGCGAGGTGCCCGACATCAGGCCGATGTACAGCTCGGATGCGCTCACAGGAGCCGTGTGGACTGTGAAGGCGTGGACGGAAGAGCCTCAGGTCCAGGGGCCTCAAAGCCCAGGCAAGCGGCGTGGCCAAGGCCTGTGGCTGCCGCGCAAGGGCCGCCGCGCCGCGTAGGCGGCGCTTCGCTTGCGTGCGCTGGCGGCGTCCCCCCGTGGGGGGAAGGCGTGAAGCGACTCAGGGGGGGCTTCACTTCACTCTGCGCTGGCTTGTTCGATCCGTGCAGCGGCCGACAGCTGGATGCGCATGTTGGCAGCCAGGCGGTCAAACGCAGGGCGCGAAGCCGCTGAGACTGGCGCTGCGGCCTCGCTCTGGGCCACGATGGTCTGCGGATCCTGGTGTACGCCGTTGACGCGGAACTCAAAGTGCAGGTGCGGGCCGGTGGCCCAGCCTGTGGCGCCCACGGCGCCCAGGGTCTGGCCTTGTTCGACCGACTGTCCCTGGCGCACGTCGATGCGGCTCAGGTGGGCATACACGGTGACGTGCTGGTTACGGTGCTTGACGAAGACCACATTGCCAAAACCGTTCTGCACGCCTGCAAACTCCACCACGCCATCGCCCACGGTGCGCACTGCGGTGCCGGTGGGCGCGGCGAAGTCGGTGCCCAGGTGGGCGCGCCAGGTCTTCAGGATGGGGTGCAGGCGCATCTTGAAGCCGCTGGTCACGCGCGAGAACTCCACCGGGGATGTGAGGTACGCGCGGCGCATGCTTTCGCCGTCCAGCGTGTAGTAGGCGCCCTTGGCGGCACCGGGTTCCTGGAACCAGACGGCCTCATGGGTCTTGCCGTTATTCACGAACTCGGCGCTCAGAACGCGGCCACTGGACAGGGGCTCGCCATCGGCTTCCAGCGTTTCGTACACCACAGAGAAGCGGTCGCCCTTGCGAAGCGAACGGCGAAAGTCGATGTTGCCCGAGAACAGCTCGGCCATCTGCACGGCCACGGCGTCGGGGATGTTGGACGCATCGGTGGCGGCAAACAGCGAGCTGTGGATGATGCCGCCCGCCAGCCGACTGTTGGTCGTCAACTTGGCGGTTTCGATGCGCGTCGCAAACTTGTTGTCGCCCGTGCGCTCGACGATCAGGCGGCGGAAGTTGCCACTGTCGTCCGGCACCCAGCGCACCGTCAGGCGAATCAGGCGGTGGTCGTCCGTGGTTTCTGCCGACACGATCCGGCCTGTGCGGCCCAGCACATTTTGTCGCACAGGAGTGTCACCACGCATGAATGCAGCGGCTGCCGGGTCGGCCACGCCCATGCGCTGCAGCAGCGACTCGGGGGTGTCGCTGCTGCGCACCTGTTCGGAGCGGAACAGCGAAAAGCCCGGAGCTTCCAGCTCGCCCAGCACGAGGTTTTCTGCCAGCGATTCAACGGGGTAGCTCACCATGCGCACCGGCAGCTCGGCCGGGTCCGGCGCAAAGGACGCCACAGCGAATGCGCCGCCACCACCCGTCAGCAGGATGGCTGCGACGGCGGCGGTGATGCGTTTGGGATGTTGTTGGATCGTGCGGGACAGCCGGTCAAGCAAAGCCGAGCTGGCGGTGGTCAAGCCGTGAATCAATGGTCTATCCCCAGGGTGAGAGTGAATCCGTGACACTTCCCCGACGCTGGCGCGGGGCAAGGCATGGAGCACAGACTGTCAGGCTGCAGCCGTTCGACAGAATGGTCAAAAACAGGTCGAAACAGCGGTCCCACTAGAATCCGCCTCAAGCAATGTGGGCTGAAGTATAGCGGTGCATGCTGTCTAGACATCCCAAAAAACCCTTATGAATCAATCTGCTGTTACAACAACCCCGGTCTCTGATGGTGTAAGACAGGCCCTCGAAATCTCCCTGCGTGGCGTGCAAGAGCTGCTGCCGCAGGACGAATGGGTCAAGAAGCTGGCGCGCTCGGAGGCCACAGGCCAGCCGCTGCGCATCAAACTCGGGCTCGATCCCACGGCTCCCGACATCCACATCGGCCACACGGTGGTGCTGAACAAGATGCGGCAATTGCAAGATCTGGGCCACCAGGTGATTTTCCTGATCGGGGACTTCACCAGCCTGATTGGCGACCCCTCGGGCCGCAACAGCACGCGCCCGCCGCTCACGCCCGAGCAGATCAAGGTGAACGCCGAGACCTATTACAAGCAGGCCAGCATGGTGCTGGATCCGGCCAAGACCGAGATTCGCTACAACAGCGAGTGGAGCGAACCCCTGGGCGCGAGCGGCATGATCCAGCTCGCCTCGCGCTACACCGTGGCGCGCATGATGGAGCGCGACGACTTCCACAAGCGCTTCACCACCGGCCAGTCCATTGCGGTGCACGAGTTCCTGTACCCGCTGATGCAGGGCTACGACTCGGTGGCGCTCAAGAGCGACCTGGAGCTGGGCGGCACGGACCAGAAGTTCAACCTGCTCATGGGTCGCCACCTGCAGCAGGAATATGGCCAGGAGCCGCAGTGTGTGCTCACCATGCCGCTGCTGGTGGGGCTCGATGGCGTGGACAAGATGTCCAAGTCCAAAAACAACTACATCGGCATCACCGAAGAGGCGAACACCATGTTCGCCAAGGTGCTGTCCATCAGCGACACCCTGATGTGGGACTGGTACACGCTGCTGTCGTTCAAGAGCCTGGCCGAGATCGCCGCGCTCAAGGCTGAGGTGGAGGGCGGGCGCAACCCCAAGGACGCCAAGGTGATGCTCGCCAAGGAGATCACCACGCGCTTCCACAGCGCGGCAGCGGCCGATGCGGCCGAGCAGGATTTCATCAACCGCAGCAAGGGCGGCGTGCCGGATGACATCCCCGAACTTAGCCTGTCCGGCGCACCGCTGGGCATTGGAGCGCTGCTCAAGCAGGCCAACCTGGCGCCCTCGGGCAGCGAGGCCAACCGCCTGATCGACGGCGGCGGCGTGCGTGTGGATGGCAGCGTGGTCAGCGACAAGGGCTTGAAGCTGGCTGCGGGCACCTACGTGGTGCAGGTGGGCAAGCGCAAGTTCGCAAGAGTGACTTTGTCCTGATTTTTAGGTCAAATGGGCTGCAAGCGCTTGTTGAATAAGCGCTGGCAGCTATCAAAATAAAAGCGCTGAAGCCGCAAGGCCCAGCGCTTTCTTCATCAGGCCCCGTCCAGGTTGTCGTTCAAATCCGGGTCGGGCACATCGCCAATTGCCTGGCGGGTGGCCTCGGCCTGCACCTGCAGCCAGGCGCAGAAGGCCTTGATCTCCGGCCGCTGCGCGCTGCGTGGCCCCACCATGAGCCAATAGGCCAGCGGCGAGTCGATGCGGTGGCCGGGCAGCACCTCCACCAGGTCGCCAGCGGCCAGGGCATCGGCAATCAGCGGCATGCGCGCCAGTGCCAGGCCCTGGCCGGCCAGCGCGGCCTGCACGATCTGGTGGGCGTAGTTGAAGTACAGCCAACGCTGGGGTTGCAGCTTGGTCAGGTCGCGCGTGTCGAACCAGCGGCGCCAGCTCAGGTACTCCAGGTAGTGCGTGCGGTGGGCGTCGCCTGCCTCGATCAGGGTGAACTGCGCCACGTCGGCCGGTGTGCGCAGCGGTTTGCCGCTCTTGAGCAGCCACGGGCTGGCCACCACGGCCAGTTGCTCGCCAAACAGGCGGATGCCGCCTTGCGTGGCGCCGGCGGGCATGGCGTAGCGCAGGGCCAGGTCCACGTCCGAAGTTTCCAGATCGACCTGCACGTCGCTCGCATCAATGCGGATGTCGATGCCCGGGTTGTCGCGCTGAAACTCCTCCATGCGCGGGATCAGCCACATCGATGCAAAGCTGGCCCAGGTGGTGATGGCCACACTGCGTCGCCCGGCCGTCTGACGCACCAGGCGCACGGCGGCGTCCATGCGCTCCAGCGCCGGGCCCACGGCACGCTGCAGCTGCGCGCCCGCGCTGGTCAGCTCTACCGCGCGGGTGTGGCGCAGAAACAGGGGCACGCCCACTTCTTCCTCCAGCGCCTGGATCTGGCGGCTTACGGCCGACTGGGTGAGCGCCAGTTCGTCGGCGGCGGCGCGGAAGTTGAGGTGTTTGGCCACGGCCAGAAAGGCGCGCCAGTGCCCGGTGGCCACGGGGCGGGTGCGAAGGACGGCGGGGGAATATTCGGCAGAGACCATGGCAGGTGTCCTGGAGGGCGATTCATGCGTTGACGGAATGAATAGCGTACCGCGTTTTCATTGGACTGTGTACGGTGGAAGGCGCACCATTCAGGCTCCTCAACACGTTTTACTGAAGCCAAGGAGCCTGTCATGTCCCCCCGCAACGTTCTGGAATCGCAACAATCCGTCCACGCCGCCCTGGCTGGCCGTCGTGCGGCCGGTTGCTGGAAACTGGCCACAGGCCGGGCCTTGTCGCTGCGGCCGCACACCCATGGTGTATTGCAGATTGCGCAGGGGCAGGTCTGGCTCACCCTGAGCGGGTCTTTGGCGGATTTGCCGGGTGCGGCGGCCGATCATGTGCTGCGGGCCGGGGAGCAATTGACCATTGCGCCGGGCCAGCATGTAGTGATGGAAGCCTGGAACCCCCGGGGCAACGCTGAGGCCGTGGCTTTCCGTTGGGACAGCGTGGTGGCACCCGCCACGGCGCAGCCCACAAGCCTGGCCGCCCGCGACTGGGAATGTGGCGTGGTGCAGCCGCTGCGCGACCTGGTGCAGGCACTGGGGCAAGGCGGGCGCGCCCTGGGTGCGGCGCTGGCCGATGTGACGGGTGCAGGCGGCCGGTTCGCCGCCGGTCTGGCCCGGTTTGCTCTGCATCGCATAGCAGCACCGCTACAGCGCAAGCCCGCTTGAAGCGTATATGCAGGAAAAGCATCAATAGGTGCCGTGCTTTTCATTGGACGTTGTTCTGCAAGCCGCGCACCATACGGTCTTATTAGGGTTTACCCGGAGAACACCATGACAACCTCTCACGCTCTTCATCTGTTTGCATCTTCCCGCGCGCTGGGCGCGGTCGCTGGTAGCACTGGCAACGTGGCAGCGGGCGCTGCTGTCACGCTGGCACCCAAGGTTGCAATGACTTTGCGCATTGCCGAAGGCCAGGCCTGGGTCACGCTGGGCAAGGGCCTGGGCGACAGCAGCGACGTGTTCCTGTGCGCTGGGCAGTCGCTGCCCGTGGCCGCAGGCCAGTCTGTGGTGGTCGAGCCGCTGAACGGCCGCCGTCTGCAGTACCGCTGGGTGGATGGCGATGCCGCCAGCGCCCGCCCCGCATCCTGGTGGCGCCGTGCGTCCGTTGGCAACGGTGCTCCCGCCTGGGGCGATGCCTGCTGCGCCTGACCTGATCTGAGGCGCTCGGTCGCCTCGGTTGGGTGTGGGGTTAGAGTCAAAAGAGCTGCTAGCGCTTGTCCATCAAGCGGTAGTAGCTCTTTTTTAATAGCGAACGGGGCAAGCACCAGGCCGTCAGCGCGGCTCTTCGCCCAACAGCCCGATCAGCTGGGTCTGCAGCGTTGTCAGCAGTTCATCCGACAACGCGGGCTGCGCCGCAGCGGTGGCTCGGGCCAGCACCAGCCCGCCGACCATGGTGGCCAGCACTTGTATCGCGCGCTCCCGGTCTTGTGACCGCACGGTTGCGCTGCCTGCCTCGGCCCTGCTGTCGACCAACAACTGGGCAAACCGCTGGATGTTGCGCTCGATGCCCTCGGCAAACACTTCCGACAGCCCACCGCCCGCCCGCGCGGCGTCCACCGCCAGCGCGGCGACGGGGCAGCCGGTGCCCGGCGCGTCGCGGTGCTGGGGCGAGAGGTAGCGCTGGATGCGCTCGCCCACGGTGGTGTGGGGTGTGGCGCCTTCCAGCGGGGTCATCGACCAGTCAAACGCCCGCGCACACGCCTCCTGCACCAGCGCGTCCTTGGAGGCGAAATGCCGGTACAGCCCGCCATGGGTGAGCCCGGCGTTGCGCGTGATGTCGGCCACGCCCACGCCGGTCAGCCCCCGCTCGCGGTACAGGCGGGAGGCTGCGTCCAGGATGCCCTGCCGGTTCTCTGCGGCCTGTGCTTTGGAAACCTTCATGGGAGCCTCTTATTGATTGCGAGCGTACGCAAAAAGCGGTTGTGCCTTTATGATGATGGCTGCAATCATAAAGGCGCGGGCCCTTTCCGCGCGTCGATGCAGCGTCCCAGAACCGGTTCTTGGTGCTGCGCCCAATTTGTCTGACGAGGTGAATGCATGAAAAAAATGATCCCTGGCGGCCGTGGTGCCCAGGTGTGGAGTGGTTTGTGCTGCGACAAGGCGGTGGCCTGATGCGGCGCGTTGTGGTCACGGGCATGGGCCTGGTGTCGCCGCTGGGCTGCGGCGTGGAACTGGTCTGGCAGCGCCTGCTGGCCGGGCGCTCGGGCCTGTCACGCCTGCCGGAAGCGGTCGCGGACGGCATTGCCGCCAAGGTGGCGGGGCAGGTGCCGGATGTGGCGCAAGACCCCGAAGGCGGCTGGGATGTGGACGCTGTCGTCTCGTCCAAGGACCAGCGCAAGATGGACCGCTTCATTCCCTTTGCGCTGGGCGCGGCGCAGCAGGCGCTGGCGCAGGCCTGCTGGCCGCCTGCCGATGAGCGTGCGCGCGAGCGCACGGCCACGGTGATCGCTTCGGGCATTGGCGGCTTTGGCGCGATTGCCGAGGCGGTGCGCACCACCGACACGCGCGGCCCGCAGCGCCTGTCGCCGTTCACGGTGCCCTCCTTCCTCGTCAATCTGGCCGCAGGGCAGGTGTCGATTCGCCATGGCCTCAAGGGGCCGCTGGGGGCGCCGGTCACCGCCTGCGCCGCCAGCGTGCAGGCGATTGGCGATGCCGCGCGCCTGATCCGCAGCGGCGAGGCCGATGTGGCCCTGTGCGGCGGTAGCGAGGCGGCCATTGACCGCGTGAGCCTGGGCGGCTTTGCAGCGGCCAAGGCGCTCGGCACGGCGTTCAATGACACCCCCGAGCAGGCATCGCGCCCCTTCGATGCGCAGCGCGACGGCTTTGTGATGGGCGAGGGCGCGGGCATGCTGGTGATCGAGGCGCTGGACCATGCCCTCGCGCGCGGAGCCACGCCGCTGGCCGAGCTGGTGGGCTACGGCACGTCGGCCGACGCGTACCACATCACCTCCGGCCCCGAAGACGGTGACGGCGCAGCGCGCAGCATGCTGGCAGCGCTGGCGCAGGCAGGCCTCACGGCGCAGGACGTGCAGCATCTGAACGCCCACGCCACGTCCACCGGGGTGGGCGACCGGGGCGAGCTGGCCGCCATTCGCCGTGTGTTTGGCGCGGGGTCACAGGTGGCCATCAGCTCCACCAAGTCGGCCACGGGCCATCTGCTGGGGGCGGCGGGCGCGGTGGCCGCCATCTTCACGACGCTGGCGCTGCGCGACCAGGTGGTGCCGGGCACGCTGAACCTGCACACGCCCGATGCGTTGGCCGAGGGGCTGGACTTGGTGGCGCTGCGGCCCCGGCCCATGGCGCTCTCCCACGCCATGCTCAACGGGTTTGGTTTTGGCGGCGTGAACGCCACGCTGGTCCTGCGGCGCTGGCCGGTAGCCGCTTGACGTCTGGTGTCTGCCCCGTGCTGTGGGGGGGGGGGCGGTCTCAGTGGACGAGTTCGCCCCGCACGGCTTCGAAGGCGGCCAGGGCTGCATCCCCATCCAATTTCTCCATGCGGGCGAGTGCATCCTCGTCTTCCACGGTGCTGAATGCCAGACTGAAGTGTTGAAAACGCCGGCCCGCCAGCGGGCCGTGGTGCAGCACCTCGACGTTGACATGGCGGGGGTCGTTGCGGATGCGTTCGATGAGTTTGAGCACCGCCTTCTGCGGACCTTCGAGCTGCTGGCAAAAACGCTGGCCGTCAAAAATCAGCAATCCCGTCACGTCCAGCTCCGCGTTGACCTGGCGCGCTCGCCCGGCAATCTCGGCCACCACGCTCAGCGGTTGCTCGGGGGCGAGGGTGCTCACGTAGAGGACCTCGTAAAGGGCGGGGGATACGTTCATAAGTGAGGCCCAATGTAGGGGGCACACGGCGGTTGCACAATGTCAAAAGACATAGATGTAACTGCTGCGCCACCCGGCGCGTTGTGGTGCTGTCGCCAAATGTGAATCGATGAGAATTGCGCCACCATGAACGCCACCCTGCCCGCCCATGTCTGCCCTCCAACGTGCCACAATTGCAGATTGCGCAAGACCGGCGCCTTCACCGCCGTGAAGCCCGAGGTGCTGGACTTCATTGAAGGCTTTCGCACCGACAGCCTGGCCGTGGAAGCAGGCGGCGCGCTGGTGCGCGAAAACCAGACCAACGCCAAGCTGTTCACGCTGTATTCGGGCTGGGCCTTTCGCTACAAGACCATGAGCGACGGGCGCCGCCAGATCCTCAATTTTTTGCTGCCTGGCGACCTGGTGGGCCTGCAGCAGGAGTTTGGCGATGTCTCCACCCATGGCATCGAGGCGCTGACCGATTGTTCGCTGTGTGTGTTCCAGAACGACAGCCTGTGGGCGCTGTTTCGCGAGCACCCGCGCCTGGGCTACGACATCACCTGGCTGTCGGCTCACGAAGAAGGCCATGTGGACGACAACCTGCTTACCGCCGGCCGCCGCAACGCCACCGAGCGCGTGGCCATGCTGCTCATGCACCTGTACCGACGGCTTGACCGCATCGGGCTGGTGGAGGACGGCACAGTGGCGTTCCCGCTCAACCAGCAGCACATTGCCGACGCCCTGGGGCTGTCGCTGGTGCACACCAACAAGACGCTGCGGCGCCTGTCGCTGCTGGGCCTGCACGAGCTGAAGAACGGCCGCCTGCGCCTGCTCAACACCCGGGCTCTTGCGCGCATCGCCGAGTACTACGACACGCCGCCCCGGCTGATGCCGCTGCTGTAAACGCTGTCCGCTGCGGCAGAAATCTGAGAGAAATGGCCTCTAGCGCTTGATAGATAAGCGCGAATAGCTATTGCTTTAATAGCTTTTTGCGCCCAGCTGGCTGCAGCCGATAATCCACGCCATGCCCGCGCGCCGGGCTTTTGCAGCGCCCACCCATCTCCCCTTTCATGACCTCACTCGACATCCTCATCATGGCGGCCGGCAAAGGCACGCGCATGAAAAGCCGCCTGCCCAAAGTGCTGCAGCGCCTTGCTGGCCGCCCCTTGTTGCACCATGTGCTGGACCAGGCCGCGCACCTGCAGGCCCGCAGCGCCATCGTCATCACCGGCCACGGCGCTACAGAAGTAGAAGCATCTACCGCAGGTGCAGCAGGCGCTGGCGCCTCTTTTGACCTCAAATTCGTGCGGCAGGAACCCCAGCTGGGCACCGGCCACGCCGTGTTGCAGGCCGTGCCGCACCTGCGCGATGACGGCACGGTGGTGGTGCTCTCGGGCGATGTGCCCCTGACACACGCCGACACCCTGCGCGCCCTGGTGGCTGCCAGCGAAGGCGGCAAGCTGGCCCTGCTGACGGTGACCCTGCCCGACCCCACCGGTTATGGCCGCATCGTGCGCAATGCGTCCGATGCCGTGCAAGGCATCGTCGAACACAAGGACGCGAGCGACGCCCAGCGCGCCATCACCGAGATCTACAGCGGCATCATGGCCGTGCCCGCGCGGCTGCTCACGCCCTGGCTGGCGCGGCTCACCAATGACAATGCCCAGGGCGAGTACTACCTCACCGACATCGTTGCCATGGCCGTGGCCGATGGTGTGCCCGTGGTGGCCCACCGCATCACCGATGCGCTGCAGGTGGCGGGCGTCAACAGCCCGCTGCAACTGGCCGAGCTGGAGCGTGCCCACCAGCTGCGCCAGGCCCGAGCCTTGATGGAGCAAGGCGTGCGCCTGGCCGACCCCGCCCGCTTTGACCTGCGCGACGACACCCGCACCGACGTGCGTGGCGAGCTGGTCTGCGGGCAGGACGTGGAGATCGACGTGAACTGCGTCTTCACCGGCCGTGTGGAGCTGGGCGAGGGCGTGAGCATTGGCGCGAACTGCTGCATTGCCAACGCACGCATCGCAGCAGGCGCGGTGATCCACCCCTACACCCACATCGACGGCGAAAAGGCCGGAGCCACTGTGGGCGAGGGCGCCTTGATCGGCCCCTTTGCACGCCTGCGCCCCGGCGCACAACTGGGCCGCGAGGTGCACATCGGCAACTTTGTAGAGGTGAAGAACAGCACCCTGGCCGACGGCGCCAAGGCCAACCACCTGGCCTACCTGGGCGACGCCACGGTGGGTGAACGCGTGAACTACGGTGCGGGCAGCATCACCGCCAATTACGACGGCGCCAACAAGCACCGCACGGTGATCGAGGCCGATGTGCATGTGGGCAGCAACTGCGTGCTGGTGGCGCCCGTGACCATTGGTGCGGGCGGCACGGTGGGTGGTGGCAGCACCATCACCAAGAGCACGGCGCCGGGGGCGCTGAGCGTGGCGCGGGGCAAGCAGGTGAGCATTGCCAACTGGGCGAGGCCCGCCAAACAACCCAAGCCATGAACGCACCAGACGCCAGCGCCGGGGACGAGCTGCAGCAATTGCAGGGATTGCGCGCCGAACTGGCCCGCAGCCAGCAGCAGGTGGCCGACATGGCCGCTGCGCAAGAGGAGTTCTTGCGCGCCGTGTCGCACGACCTGCGCGCGCCGCTGCGGCACGTGACGTCGTACGGCACGCTGGTGCGCGAGGTGCTGGGCGACCTGTCGCCCGAGGTGGCGCAGGGTGCCGAGGTGCAGGAGGCGCTGGGTTTTCTGGCCACGATGGACCAGTCTGCCCGGCGCATGGGGCTGATGATCGACGGCCTGCAAACCCTGGTGCGCGCCAGCCGCGCGCCGCTGCGCCTGCAGCCGGTGCCGCTGGGCGGTGCCATCGCCCAGGCGCGCGCCGCGCTGGCCGCTGCCGAGGCCGGGCGGGCGGTGGAGTGGCGCATTGCGTCGGATTTGCCCACTCTGCAGGCCGACCCCACGCTGCTGCAGGAGCTGCTGGTGCAAGTGTTGGGCAATGCCCTGAAGTTCACCCGCGCCGTGGCGCACGCGTGCATCACGGTGTCGGCGGATGCTGCACCCGCAGGCCAGGTGGCTTTTACGGTGCAAGACAACGGCGTGGGCTTCGACCCCGCGCGCGCGGGCAGCTTGTTCGGCGTGTTCCAGCGCCTGCACCGCGAGACAGAGTTTGACGGCGTGGGCGCGGGGCTGGCGCTGTGCCGCGCGGTGGCGCAGCGCCATGGCGCGCAGATCAGTGCCACGGCGGTGCCGGGGGGTGGCTGCACGGTGCGCGTGTGCTGGCCGGGGTGAGTAAGGATTTGACAATTTGCTATTAAAAATATAGCTTTTTGCGCTTGATGGATAAGCGCTGGCGGCAATTTTTATGCTGATTCCTGGGTCCCGCGGCGTTGTCAGCGCCCCGGGCTCAGCAGGTGCAGCAAACCCCCTCCGGGTTCAATGGGTCTGCACCACCGGCGCCGGTGGTGCCGCGTGGGATGTCTGCGCTTCATGGTCTGCCACCTGGTTGCGCCCGGCGTTTTTGGCGCGGTACAGGGCGGCGTCGGCGTCGTTGATCCACTCGCGCAGGCCCGCCTGGTGGGGCGCGGCTTGTGCCAGGCCGATGCTGCTGGTGAGGTGCAAATCAGGCTGGTCGCGCAGGTGCAGGGCCGCGATGCGGCTGCGAATGCGCTCGGCGATGGCCAGCGCATCGGCTGCGCGGGTGCCGCTGAGCACCACTGCAAATTCGTCCCCGCCGTAGCGGCCTGCGTGGTCGTGTGCGCGCACGCAGTCCAGGATCACCTGGCCCACGGCGTGGATCACTTCGTCCCCCACGGTGTGGCCGTGCAGGTCGTTGATGGACTTGAAGTGGTCGATGTCGATCATCAGCAGGCAGGCGGGGCTGCCGCTGGCGTGAAACCGCTCCAGGCTGAGCTTGGCCTGGTCCTGCCAGTGGCTGCGGGCCACCAGGCCGGTCTGGGCGTCGGTGCGGCGCAGGCTCTCCAGCTCGCGGTTTTGCCGCGCCACCGTGCGGATCAGCCGGTAGCTGGACGTGCTGACCGCCAACCCATGCACGATGAGCAGGGGCAGGGTGCACACCACCACCAGCAGTGAGCTTTCCAGGCGCGGCTCGGGCCGCAGCAGCAAGGTCATCAGCAGGCACATGCCCGCCATGCCGGGCAGGGAGTGCAGCCACAGGCGTTTGATGCCGGTGCTGAACTTGTCGTAGGTGGTGATGAGGGCCATCACCACGCAGGGCAGCAGGTTGAAGTGCAGCAGCGGCACCCACATGCCAGCGATGGCCGAGTCGATCAGCAGATTGCGCACTTCGGCCCGGTAGGGATCGGCGCTGTGCCGGGCCAGCAGGTAGGCCAGCTGGGGCCAGACCAGCGCGGTGACCCCCAGCAACCACCACATCCACGCCGGAGACTGGTTGTCATGCAGAACACTGCCCAGCAACACGGCACCCAGGCCCATGCCCAGCATGCGCAACGGGTAGATGCGGCGGTAGGTCAGCCGCTCCGACGCGGGGCCTATGCCGCCGTGGCGGCGGTAAGAAGCAGGCTGTGGATCGTTCGCGGGGGTCATGCTGGCACGGGGCGGCGAATGTGGTGTGCTGGAACCGGTTCTGGGCTGCTACACCGCAGGCGCCAGCGCTGGCTCCATGCACCCCGCCACGCGGTTGCGCCCCCCGTTTTTGGCGGCATACAACGCGGCGTCGGCGGCGTCGATCCAGGCGCGCAGGTTGCTGTGGCGGTGGTCGGCGGGGGCTACGCCAATGCTGCTGGTGATGCGCACGCCGGGCAGGCTGCGCAGGCGCACGCCTTCGGTTTGCTCGCGGATGCGGTGGGCAATGGCCAGCGCGTCCTTGGCGAGCATGCCCGGCAGCACGATGGCAAATTCATCGCCGCCGTAGCGCCCCGCGCAGTCGCCCGCGCGCACGTTGCCGCGCACCACATGGGCCAGCGCGCGGATCACCTCGTCACCCACGGTGTGGCCATGGGCGTCGTTGATTTCCTTGAAATGGTCAATGTCCAGCATCAGCATGCAGGCGGGTTCGTTGCTGGCGTGGTGGCGGCGCAGCGCCGCCTCGGCCTGCTCTTGCCAGTGGCCGCGCCCGAACAGACCCGTGAGCGCATCCACGCGCCGCAGTTCGTCCAGCATCTGGTTGTGCCGTGCCGACTGGCGGATGAGCTGGTAGCTGACCATGCTGACCGACAGCGTGTGCAGCGCCATCACCGGCAGGCAGGCAACCATGACCCGCATGGAGGTTTCCGGCGCCCAGTGCAGGCCGGCCAGCGCCGCGCCCGCCAGCCCCCCGACCAGCATGGCTGGCAGCGCACGCGCCCACAGCCCCCGGATGCCGGTGGTGATCTTGTCCACCATGGTCAGTGTCAGCAGCAACACGCTGGGCAGCAGGTTGAAGTGCATCAACGGCACAAAGCTGGCGGCCAGGGCGGAGTCAATGAGCAGGTTGCGGGTTTCAGCGCGGTAGGGGTCGGCGCTGTGCCGTGTGATCAGGTAGGCCACATGGGGCCACACAAAAGCAGGCAGCACCATGACCAGCCAGGCGGAGACGCTGGCGTGGCGCTCCCACAGCACCACGCCCACCACCATGCCACCGAGCCCCATGCCCAGAATGCGCAGGGGGTAGATGCGGCGGGGCATCTGGCGGCGGGGTGTGGGCATGGATGGATAGGGTGATGCCGCTCGTGCTGCGCTCTGGGGGGGCGGGCTCGCGAAGGGGCTGGGGGGAGCTTACATGCCCCTGTGGGGCGATGCCAGCATGAAATGACCAGGTGCTGCGGCGTGGCCCCCCAGTGTTCCGTCGTGCTCTGCTGCGTTCAACGGCCTTTCAGGTGCCGCAGTTGCTGGCGCAGGGCGGTGACTTCCTCAATCAGGTCGGCCGTGAGCGCGGCCAGGTGCGGGTCGGCGTCGAAGGTGAGTTCCAGGTGGGCAATGCGCCGGGCGCGCACTACGGTGGCCCCGCTGAAGCGCCAGGCCGAGCGGTCGCCTTCGCCTTCGGTGCCAGCCTGCAGCAGCCCCTCCTGCAGCCGCGCGGCCACCCAGTCGGCATCCATGCGGCAGGCGCGGGCCAGGGCGTCCAGCGTGAGGGCGGCGCTGCCATCGTCGAGCAGTTCTGCGGGGGGCGTGGGGGAGTGAGCGCTCATGGCTGGGCTCCTTGCGCAGCGCGCGGGTTGTAGTGGGGAAACGCCTGGGCCAGCGCGGCGTACGCAGCGCGTTCGGCATCGGTGGTGGCCGGCGGCAGGGCCATATGCAGTTCCAGATAGAGGTCACCCGGTGGTGTGCCCGGGATGCCCCGGCCCTTGAGGCGCAGCTTGCGCCCCGCCTTCCAGCCTGCGGGCACCGCCACCTCGATGACCGAGCCGCCCGGCGTGCCCACCTCGACCGAGGCGCCCAGGGCTGCCTCCCAGGGGGCCACCACCAGCGGCTGGTAGACATCGCGGCCCTCCGCGCGCCAGCGCGGGTCGGGCTTGAACAGCACCTCCAGAAACAAATCGCCCGCCGGTGCGCCACCCCAGCCCGGGCTGCCCTGGCCAGCCAGGCGAATGAGCTGGCCTTCGCGCACGCCCTGCGGGATCTTGACGGCCAGATGGCGCTCGTCGCGCACCAGCGATCCGTCATCGGCCTGGTGCGCGCTTTGCAGCGTGAGGGTGCGTTCGGCGCCCTGGTAGGCGTCGGCCAGGTCCAGCTCGATGCGGGCGTGGTGGTCTGCGCCGCGCTGGGTGGGGGGTGGTCTTCCGCTGGTGTGTTCGCTGCGCCCGGCGCCACGCGCCCGGGCGGCACGGCCAAACAGCTGTTCAAAGAAGTCGCTGTAGTCGCCCGGAGCGCCACCCGGACCACCCGCGCCGTCCGAAAACTCGAACCCCGCATCCCAGTGCGGGGGCGGGCGGAAGTCCTGCCTCGGCTGCATGCGCGGTTCTTGCGCAAGGCGGTCGTAGGCGGCGCGTTTTTCCGGGTCGGAGAGCACGGCGTTGGCCTCGTTCACCGCCGTCATGCGCGCCACGGCGTCGGGCTCCTTGCTCACGTCGGGGTGGTATTTGCGCGCCAGCTTGCGGTAGGCCTTCTTGATCTCGTCGGCCGTGGCGGTGGGGCTGACCCCCAGCGTCTGGTAGTAGTCCTTGAACTCCATGCGGCGTGGCTCCTGTGTGTCCAACCACTCTATGCCGATGCGGCGGGAAGGCAAGAGGACTGGGACAACGGCATGCAAAGGGGCTGTCAACCATTTGCTATGAATTAAATAGCTACTTGCGCTTTCTGATCAAGCGCTAGAGGCACTTTTGTGCCAAATTTCGCCCTGCGGGTTGCAAAGAAGGCCTTCACGTTGCGCACATTGGCATCGCCCGTGAACAGGCGCTGCGACAGCGCCAGGTATCCCGGCATGTCCCGTGTGTGCACCACCAGCACAAAGTCCGGCCCGGGCGATACGCGCCAGCATTGCTGCACGGCGTCGTCGGCCACGGCGCGGGCTTCGAACGCGTCAAGCTGTTCGGCGCCTTGGCGGTCCAGCGACACCTCGACGATGCAGGCCAGCCCGTGGCCCTGAATGGCCGCAAGCCGGTCGGGCTGCAGGATGGCTACCTGGCGCTCGATCAGACCGGCATCGTGCAGGCGCTTGACGCGGCGCAGACAGGTGGGCGGGGAGACATGCACCTGTTCGGCCAGGGATTGGTTGCTCTGCGCCGCGTCGGTTTGCAGCAGGTTGAGCAGCTGCAAGTCTGTGCTGTCGAGTGATATGGATTCCATGATCTTCTACAAATTGAATAAAAATTTCATGAATTGTGTTTTGTGAAATTTAAGTTCAATTTCATTGAAATATCAATCGATAATTTTTCTCAATGCTGCTTACGATCCGCCCCATCGAATCCAACCCAAGGGCAAACACCATGTGCGGCATCGTCGGCGCGGTCTCTACGCGCAACATCGTTCCCATCCTCGTCCAGGGCCTGCAGCGGCTTGAATACCGGGGCTATGACTCCTGCGGCGTGGCGGTACATGCCTCCAGCCTCGATGCAGCGCGCCCGGCGGGCCTGCAGCGCGCCCGCAGCACCGCCCGCGTGGCTGAGTTGCTGGAGCAGGTGACCACCGAACACATCGACGGTGCCACCGGCATTGCCCACACCCGCTGGGCCACCCATGGCGCGCCCGCCGTGCACAACGCCCACCCGCACTTCAGCCACGGCACTGGCGCAGACGCGCAGGCCCAAAGCGCAGGCCGAGTAGCCTTGGTGCACAACGGCATCATTGAAAACCACGAAGAACTGCGCAAGGCGCTGCAGGCACGCGGCTATGTGTTTGTGAGCCAGACCGACACCGAAGTCATCGCCCACCTGGTGGACAGCCACTACAGCGGCGACCTGTTCGACGCCGTGCAGGCCACCGTGGCCGAGCTGCATGGCGCCTACGCCATCGCCGTGATGCACAAGGACGAACCGCACCGCGTGGTGGGTGCACGCGCCGGTTCGCCGCTGATCCTGGGGGTTGGAAACGGGGGCGCAGAGCACTTTCTGGCCAGCGATGCCATGGCCCTGGCGGGCGTCACTGACCAGATCGTTTATCTGGAAGAGGGTGACCTGGTGGACCTGCAGCTGGGCCGCTACTGGATCGTGCGCAAGGACGGTGCCGCACTCACGTCCGAACAGCGCCCCGTGCGCACCGTGCTGGCCCACAGCGGCGCGGCCGAGCTGGGCCCCTACCGCCACTACATGCAAAAGGAAATCTTCGAGCAACCGCGTGCCATCGCCGACACGCTCGAAGGTCTGGCTGGCATCGTGCCCGAGCTGTTCGACGGCGCGGGCCAGCATGGCGAACCTGGCGCCGCCGCCTGGCGCGTGTTCAAGGAAATCGACAGCGTGTTGATCCTGGCCTGCGGCACCAGCTACTACAGCGGCTGCACCGCCAAATACTGGCTCGAAGACATCGCGGGCATCCCCACGCAAGTCGAAGTGGCCAGCGAATACCGCTACCGCACCAGCGTGCCCAACCCACGTACCCTGGTTGTCACCATCAGCCAGTCTGGCGAGACCGCTGACACCCTGGCCGCGTTGCGCCACGCGCAGAGCCTGGGCATGCAGCACACGCTGACCATCTGCAACGTGGCCACCAGCGCCATGGTGCGCGAATGCAAGCTGGCGTACATCACGCGCGCCGGTGTCGAGATCGGTGTGGCCAGCACCAAGGCCTTCACCACCCAGCTGGCAGGCTTGTTTTTACTGACGCTGGCGCTGGCCCAATCCAAAGGCCGTTTGAGCGACGAGCAAGAAGCCGCCCACCTCAAAACCATGCGCCACCTGCCCGTGGCCTTGCAGGCTGTGCTGGCGCTGGAGCCACAAATCATCAGTTGGGCCGAAGACTTTGCCCGGATGGAAAACGCTCTCTTTTTGGGCCGAGGCCTGCACTACCCCATTGCGCTGGAAGGCGCCTTGAAGCTCAAGGAAATCAGCTACATCCACGCCGAGGCCTACCCGGCCGGTGAACTCAAGCACGGTCCCCTGGCCCTGGTGACCAGTGCCATGCCCGTAGTCACCGTGGCGCCGAATGACACCTTGCTCGAAAAACTCAAGAGCAACATGCAGGAGGTGCGCGCGCGCGCTGGCGTGCTCTACGTGCTGGCCGACGCCGACACCCGCATTGAAAGCAGCGACGGCATCCATGTCATCCGCATGCCCGAGCACTACGGCCCCTTGAGCCCGCTGCTGCACGTGGTGCCGCTGCAGCTGCTGGCGTACCACACCGCGTGTGCGCGGGGGACGGATGTGGACAAGCCCAGAAATCTGGCGAAGAGTGTCACGGTGGAGTGACGCGCAGGGTAAGGGGATTTTTATCCTTAATTGACTAAAGTTATGGACTTTTTCATGTATAAAAATTAGATTTCAACAATTATTTTTCGATTGTGGGAATTTTCTACAAATTTGACTCATGCACTGTGGGTCGTAAAGATAGCTCTGCAGCCTGTAGATAAAGCCCCAAGGGTGCCGCGCACCAGTACTGATGGGTTGATTGTTGATTTCCACGCAAAGCTGACCCGGGGGTTAGTGGGTCACTTCTGCGTGGAAATCAACAGCTTGTGTCTTGTAGACGGGGCTGATGCGGCACTGCGGTCTGGAGGCGAGATCATTCAATTCATGCTGCGTAGCAATCTTCTGGCGTGGGCTCGATTCGGCACATTGGCTTTGAAGGAACTGAAAGCTTGGTACGGAGAGGGCACGCTAGATGATGAGGCCGTGGATGCATATCTAGACGCGGAATATAGACGCCTCCTTTCGATGTAGTTCCAGATCCCGGCTGGCAAGATCTACCTGTCACCGATCATCGATTGTTTCGATGGAATGGTGGGGAGCGGATAAAAAATTGGACTGCTTTCTGTCACAAGTCCAAGGCTCAACCGGTACTCGATAGTGTCGTCGCCAGGCGCAGGACGCTGACCCATGGGTGGATGGCCACTAGAAGCCTTCCGCTAGCCATGTCGGTGTTGCCAATCTCGCGGCGCCACTGGTCATAGGCTGCGGCCCACACCACCTGCTCGTTAAAGGAGGATCGCCCAACTCAGCCAAAACATCCCAAGCTGCTGCCGAGTTCCGGTACTCAATGCGAGCGAAACGCAACTTGCCGCCATCGACCGACGCACCGGGAGTGGTGGAGAGATCGAGCTGTGCTCCGGAGGGGATCTCGATTTCGAGTTCTCCGCGACCGGCTGTCTGTAGTTGGCGCGCAAGTTTTCCGGCAGTCACGGGCATTTGCGTTGTGATCATTGGGTCGGGGCGCGACGTCATTGCGATGAGATCTTATTAGGTTGCCGCAGTGAAACTGCTACGTGACTTCTCCACTCACCAAACCGATCATTGAAAGAAATACATCACTCATCGTTTGAGCTGGGCCCAAGGGCAGGAATCGGCTATTGAGCCGTCAGCTGACACGCACGAGCGAAAGCCAGCAATCGCTGCAGAGCCGTCCTTGGCAACGCTCGGCTTAGCAGCCACAATGACTGTCTCGTACGTCCGAATCGAAACTGCACAGCATTGGTCGGACAACAAGTCGGAAAAGCCAGAAACGCGGCGACGCGTGGTCCGGCTGGGCTCAACGATAGTTGCAGAATCTCGCACCTTCGGCGAAGCCAACGGCCTGTCCCGTCACTTAGTGGCCGAGCTTCGCAATCCATTCAAGTATCGTGGCTTCGCTCGTGCCGCGGAACTGTCCACGAGTAATCTTCGCGATGTCTGCTTGATCCATCCCAAGCAACTCTGCAACTGCCTCTTGGGTCAGATGTCGAGCCCTAATCGTTCGGACAATATGTTCCGCCAATGAAGCCTTTCGCTTCATCTCTTCAGCGTCTGAGTACCCAAGGTCGGCATAGACATTGGTGCTTCCAACTTCAATAGCGTCTGCCATCTCTAAATCCTTAGTGTCTGCATAACCCAAAGCACAGGTCCAGCAACACGTTGTGTTGGCGCACCATGAACTCCCGTCAAGGCTTGCCTGCGCGAAGTGTCGAATACGTCAGACGCTCCAAACGCTCTCGCTCACAGCCCACTGCAACTCGTCTACAACTCTGCGCATGATCCAAACGCATTGCGCATCCGTGCACCATCCTTTGCTCAGCAGACCTCTCAACGCGGCCTTCACTGTTGTTTCCGCGTTGCCTTCATAGGTCGCAAGTTTGCGCCGGCAATACGCGATCATCTGCGTGACGAGATCGTCACACATCTCGAAGGCAGCGGTGACCTCCGATGGCGAAGTGCCCGGGGAGTAGTACTTCCCGTCCTCCTCCACCAGGTTCAACTTGGGCCTGGCACCTCCAATGGCAGAAAGAACCGAAGATACTGGAAAGTCTTCAGGCACACCGGGATAGTTCGCGCGGTCAATCGACATGTCGGCTCCAGGAAATCAGCTTCACCATACAACGTGTATCGTGCACTCTCAACCGCCTTAAATGCCGCGGGCACGCCAACACCTCTACAGGGCTACGCCCGTCTAGAGTACCTCGCCCGAAGGCTTGCCAGTCACTCCCCTAACCTCAACTGCTGCGTAACGGCACGGGCAGCCGGCTACACAGGCAATAGGGTCTCTCTAGGAAACACCTCTTCAATGCAGCACGGTGGAGTGCGCCTCAAAGTTAGGCAGCTGAAAGGTGTGTTCATACTCAGAATTCCCTCTCGACTCGGACAGGACCTGGTCCACAGTACATGAGGATGTCGCCGTTGAGCGTACGACCCCCTCCCCGCATCCCTGGATGATGGTGTGGCTGTCTGAACTCCCGTCAACGCAATGCGCCCGTCTAGTCCAGAGATCTTGTCCGACCAGATTTAGGCCTATTGTCCGGGACTGCGGAAGCTCTCTGCGATCAATCTGCAGGCCGGTCTAGGACAACAAGGCTCGCATGAGAGCACAGTTTTGTGCGTAGATGGCGATCTCAGAGCAGCGTAAACGCCTGTGGCGTGCGGGCATTCGGGGAGAGGTTCGGCGGTGAAGGATGCTCCAATTGGGCTTATTCAATTTCTGTTCGCTGGAAGCTCTTTTTGTGAATCGTTTGTTCTTTCGATCGGGTGGGTTTCGCCTGGCTGCCGTGCTGGCGCTGACCCTTGCTGGCACAGCTCTCCCAAATTCTTCCTGGGCAAGATTTCCGCAATTCGATAGTGCGGCCCTGCTCACGCCCGAGCCCACCAGCTTCGCGCAGTGCCCGCAGTTCTTTGCGAACGGCACGCCCCCGGCCGTCACACCCCGGCCGCCGTTGCGGGAGCTTTGCTATGAGGCGTTTGCGGTGCTGCACTCGAGTACCACCAAGACCCCTGTATATGTGGCCCAGCGCTTGAACCGGCAGCTCATCGAAGATGCCGATGAGAAGCGTGCCAAGCGTTTCTTTTCGGACGCGCGACTTCCAAGCCGTGAGCGGGCAGAACTGGAGGACTACAAGAACTCTGGTTACAGCAGAGGTCACATGGCGCCTGCGGGAGATATGCCCACCCCGACGGCCATGGCCCAGAGCTTCAGCTTGGCCAACATGGTTCCGCAGAATGCACAGCACAACGGGGGCGCATGGAACAAGATCGAGCAGGACACACGGCACTACGCACGCCGAGCCAAGGGGGATGTGTTTGTGATCACGGGACCAGTCTTCACTGACAACGGGCCGCGCATTGGTTCCAATGGGGTAAAGGTGCCGACCTATCTGTACAAGCTGGTCTATGACGCTTCCACGCAAAGAGCCTGGGCGCATTGGCAGGAGAACCGCGAGGGAGAGACGGTGAGCCGGCCGATCAGCTATCAGGAGTTAATCAAACGCACGGGAGTGGAGTTTTTGCCAAAAATTGCACCGCAGCATTGAGTAGCAGCAAGGGCCGTGTCAGCGGCGGCGGTATAAATCGGCCTCTCCATTTTTTACACATTGAGCATCTATGAACCGCGCAGAACTCGTTGAAATTCTGGCTTCCAAGAATGATCTGTCCAAGACGACAGCCAATGCTGTTTTGGAAACGCTGATCGACACCATCCAGACGGCTGTAAAGAAAGGTGATGCCGTACAGCTGGTGGGCTTTGGTACCTTTAAATCTGCCAAGCGTGCAGCCCGTACAGGCAAGAACCCGTCGACCGGTGCAGCCTTGAAGATTCCCGCGACCACGGTGCCGAAGTTTGTGGCGGGTGCCAAGTTCAAGGCCGTGGTCGACCCCAAGGCTGCCAAGCGCAAGGCGGAGAAGGCAGGGAAGTAAGCCCAACGCTGAGGAGAGCTGAACAAACCGCAAGTACTGACCTCTGGCGGTTTGACTTTCTGAACGATGGTTCAGGCCCCTGCGATGGATGTCAGCCGATCCCTGGGCAGGTTATCTCACGACCTTCCAACCCATCTCTCTGCTGAGCTGCACAGCCACAGCCTTGGGGGAACGGCGTCCATCCAGAATGAGGGATCCTCCAGCACGCAGATCACCCATTGCGGCTCACCGGTCTCTGTTGTGTGCGCGAAAAAGACCTCCAGCTTGTCCTCCAGGGCGTAGCGGATGGCTGTGGCATAGCTGACCGGCGCTTCTTTCTTGAACGCTTGCGCCCAGGGGGTTTGTTCCAAGGCTTCCCGTGCCAAGGTGGGTTTGATTGCCATGGCGCGAGAATCTTACCGGGCTGAATGTCGTTTGATCCTTCGGTCCGGAAGAGCATCTCGTACCATCCAGACTATGAATACATTTTCTAATGCCTTTCGCGCTGAAGTCGTTCGCATGGCGCGCAAGGAGCTCAAGCCTGAGTTGCAGGGCATGCGCAAAGCGATCATTAGCCACCGGTCTGAAATCGCCGCTCTGAAGCGTGAAGTTAAGGGTCTCACCTCGCAGCTGAAGGCGGCCCAACGCCAATCGAAGACAGTGGGGGCGGCGCGGTCCTCAGACCAACCCAAAGTTTCGAAGCGCACCGCGCAAGAGGAGTTCGTATTTGCGCCGGAGATTCTGGGCCAGATGCGAAAGGCACTTGGAGCGACCCAAATCGAAATGGCATCGCTGCTGACGGTGTCTCCTCTGTCGTACTCGCGGTGGGAGAAGGGCCAGACCCAACCTCGTACCAAGCAGCTCGCGAAGATTGAAGAAATCGCCAGGATGGGGTTGGTAAAAGCCGGGGAGAAAATTCGCCGGGCCGCGAAGGCCTGAGCAACCGTAGAGCTGGGCCTGCGTATGAGGGCTTGGCTTTGCTGTTTGGCAGGGGAGCCGTCGTGGCAACGATTTAAACAATGCACGCTGGGCGACCGCTACGCAGCGGTTGCTGCCATTCGCATCTCGGTCGCGAATAGGTGCTATCGGCCAAGAGCGGCCAGTCACCGCGTAAGTAAGTGGACGTTCCACGTGCGTATGACCGGCGCCTTGCGAGCGGACGCCGAAAGGCGTCGGTGTTATTAGATTGCCCCTCTCGGCCTCCGCAAGCCTCTGGTGACGACGACTGCAAGGCATGCCAAGCTCAACAATGCCAACAGCAGGGACGCCAGTTTTGTAGCCTCGGCAGCTGAAGGGGGACAGTGGACGGCGTACTCCTCGCAGGAGTAGTGCTTCTCCCTAAACGTGACATCATCTCGGGCTCCCAGATCGTCTTTTCCATCGACGCCAACAGAGTAGACGGAGAATTCGCTGCCTCGTACTCGATAGACGTAGGCTTGGTCCCAGGGGTCGCGACCAAAATTTCGGATGTAACCGGCAGCGGAAAGGGCTTCTAAGGAAGCGGGTAACGAGCCGACTTCTTTCTGGTACAGAGTGATCGCCATTCGAGCTTCATCAAGCTGGATCAGCGCGTAGTTGATCTTGGGATGCTTGAAACGAAGAGGCTCCGCAATCTCGGCCGCAACGAACGCGCCTAAAGCGACTAGTAATGCCAAGGTGCAGTGGGCGACTCGAAGCATGGCGTGCAATCTAACGAGAAAGTGAGCGGACAAACGCTGAGTCTGCAAACTATAGCGTGCCACTAGGCTGACCCTAGCCTGCCTTCTGTGCAGTTTGGAGCCGATCAATCTGAATCAACGGCTGCTTTTGGGAAGGGATACCCAACGTCGGCTCAGGGCCCTGAGCAGCCGATTGGCCTTGTTCCCCGAAGCGGTCATTGACTCAAGACGAATTGATCGGCAGCATCATTCACATGAATCGACCATTCGACTTTGAAGGTTTGTTTACTCTCTTCGCGTCGCACCGGCCAGTGACCTCGGGCTATCGACCTCAGCACGCCCTTTACGAAAACTATCAGACTAGCGGGATGCACATGTATCCAGCGCACGGCCTCGTTCGCCCTGGGGAGACAGCGATGGTCGAAGTGCATCTGATTTCGCCCGAGGTTTATCCACATTCCCTCTGGGAAGGCCGGACATTGCAAGTATTGGAGGGCTCTTGCCTAGTCGGGTCTTTGGAAGTAACGCGCATAGCTACCAAAGGTCTTCGCACTTCCCCAGAGAAATATCAATCACTCTGGGTAGAGCCTGCGGAGTTGCGGGGGCGCTCTTGAGGTCCGACCCATTATTGCTGCGGACCTGCGCCAGCTACGCTGATTGATCCGCTGAATATCAATATTGAACGTCCGCTTTCATATGCTGCGACCGGCTGCTCCTGGCCGATAGTACTCATTCGTTTGCGGCCAGCGTATGACTGCAACCAGCCTGAATCAGACATTCACGCTGTCTCAAGAGCAGACGCTGACCGAGCACAGTCCGAATACTGGCCCAGGAATTCCCGTCGCGGACTTATCTCGGGCCACTGAGCAGGGAAAATCGGAACGCTTCCCTCGTGGCCACGACGCCATGAGCGCCCAACAGGGGCCATGACACATGAGTTGTGGAGAGCATTCCATCAAACGGTGGAAGACTATTTGCGGTCCGTTACTCTGGCTGACTTGGTGGAGCGTCATCTCGCTACTGGATGTGCCGTGGAGGAACCACCTGGGGCGGCGCCAACACCAAAACGGCTTGCTCCGCCTAAACGGCAACTTCCGCGTGAGAATGCGCCAAACTCAGTTTTTGCGCTGGGTGCGGCCATACGCACGAGATCGTGACGCGGGTCCAAGGGGGATCTACACCGTACGGATTCCTCGGTGCCTCTGTACATGGCTGCAAGACCCCTGATACCAGGTGTTAGATGTGGGTTTCTGCGAGACAGGCAGCAGTCTGCGGCTATCATTGCGACGAATTTTCAATTGCCTGCTTCCAATTTCATGCGCCGACTGCTCGCAGTCATCCTGTTGAGCTCCTTCTTCTGCCAGGCCTTCGCAACGGCCCGCCAGACGGCTGCGTTCGACCACGAGGGCGAGTTCCAGGCGGTGCATGCTGAAATGCATCTGGAAGGCTCCGCCCACCACCATGATGAACACGGTGTGGCGCACCAAGACGATTCCCAGGAGTCCATCCAGCACATGCTGGCGGACGCAGGCCCTGGGACTGCAGCACTTCTCCACTTCCCGCAACTGTCGCTTCCTCTCGACCGCTCACCCGCACCGGCCGTGACCGCCGAATCCGTCAGCCCGTCCCCTCATCTGGACGGTTTACGACGACCTCCCCGACTGATTTCCTGATCCACCCTTAGCGCCGCGCTTTCCACACGAAAGCGGGGTTGTTCATCGGTGCGGTACTACTTTGATCAGGCGCTGATGCGTCAACGATCCTGGTTTGCCGCCTTTGATCGGTCAGGAATCACGTGCGTTTTGTTATTTCCGGGCTTGCGGTGCGTTGTGCCGCAGGCTGTGCTTTGAGCTGCGTCCTCGTTGGCGCTGCGGTTGCGCAGTCCAATACCGCCCCATCGCTTTCAGCCACGGCATCGCCCGCGGCTCCAACACTGGCACAAGCTACGGAGGCCGCATGGCAGCGTGCCACCCAGGCGAGAGAAGCCGAAGGTCAGACACAGCGGGCTGCTGCCGAACGGGCGGCTATCTCCAGTCTGTGGGCTGCGCCCCCCGCACTGGAGTTTTCCTACCGAGACGACCGCTGGCAAACGTCGGCAGGACGCAGGGAAGCCGAGGCCGGCCTGGCGTGGCCGCTGTGGTTGCCTGGGCAGCGCAATGCACGCGGCGCTGCTGTGGCCGCCGACGCAGAGCTGTCCCAAGCTGCCGTTCAAGCGGGGCGCCTGCATTTCGCGGGACTGGTGCGGGAAGCCGCCTGGGGCATTGCCGCGCAAAAGGCCGGGTCCGACCTGGCGGACGCCCAAGTGCGATCTTTGCACGAGATCTCCGACGACGTACGGCGCCGTGTCAAATCGGGTGATCTGGCCCACGCGGATGCGCTTGCCGCTCAATCCGAGGCTCTGGCTGCGCAATCTGCACAGTTGGCTGCACGCCAGCGCCTGAGCGCCAGCCAGTCGCAATGGATGACCCTGACGGGCATAGCCCTGGCGCCTGATCTCACGTCTGTCCCGGTTTCTGATGGTGCCGCAGTTTCACCAGGCGGGGCGCACTTCGCCGTTGAAACGCACCCGGATGCGCGTGTCGCTGCATTAACGGTTGAACGCGCACGCAAGCGGCTTGACGTGGTGGCCGCCACACGGCGCGACCCGCCTGAACTGCTACTGCGTATCCGGCAAGACATTCCTGGTAGGGGCGAGTCGGCGCAAAACAGCATCGGGGTCGGCCTGCGGATTCCCCTGGGCACAGCGAGCCGCAACCAACCACTGCAAGCTGCAGCACTGAGTGAGCTGGATGTGGCGCTGACCACGAAACAGCGAACCGAGGAGCGGCTGGCTGCTGATGCAGCGATGGCGCAGGCTGCGGTGCACACGGCCGAGCAGCAACTGGAGGCGGAGCGCCAGCGCTCGGCACTGCTGAGGGAGCGCGCCTCCCTCATTGACCGATCTTTCAAGGCTGGAGAAACCCCGTTGCCCGAGTTGTTGCGCGCGCTCGCCGCAGCTACCCAGGCAGACACCAGTTTCGCGCGCCAGCAAGTGGCACTGGGCCTGGCCCTCGCGCGCCTCCAGCAATCTCTCGGAATCCTTCCATGAATCTCTTGAATCTATTCCTCATCGGCTACCGCAGCATATTGCTGGGGGCAGGCTTTGCCGTGCTGGTGCTTTCAGGTACACCCAGCTATGCCGCGCCAGGCGCGCACGGCCCCAATGGTGAGCACCTGGACGCCCCCGCTCAAGCAGGGGCCAACAGCGGCTCCGTTCCCAGTTTTGAGGCCCGCTCGGAAGCCTTCGAGCTGGTGGGCCGGCTGCAGGGCGGAGAGTTGTCCATCCTGATCAACCGCTTTGCCACCAACGAGCCCGTGCTCAACGCCACGGTCGAGGTGGAGACGGGCAATCTCAAGGCGCCTGCCAAGTTCCATGCGGACATGGGGGACTACGCCATCGACGATGCCAACATGCTCAAGGCCCTGGCGGCGCCCGGTGACCACCCCATGGTGGTCACCGTACTGGCGGGCAATGACTCTGACCTGCTTGACGGCACCCTCACAGTCGCCGGTGCCGTGCTCGATGACCATGGTCACTCCCACGACGACGGTCACGCCCATGGGCCCTCCCGCACGGTGTGGCTGGCTCTGGCCCTGGCCGTCTTGGCAGCGGTCGGTTGGTTCTTTGGTCGCAGGCCCAAGGCTGCAGGCACATCTTCCAAAGGAGATGCGCTGTGAACTCATTGATCCAAAAAGCCAAGGCGACCCGCATGCTTCACGTTCTCGGCCTGACTGCCATCGCGTGCATCGCGGCGATGTTCCCACCTGTTGCCGTCGCAGCGCCAGGTGCCCATGGGCCGAACGGTGAGCATCTAGATGCCCCCACGGCGGTCAGCGCATCCGGTTTGATGCGGTTGCCAGACGGCAGTGTCAACGTTCCGATGCTCGCCCAACGGCGCCTGGGTATCCGCACACAGTTGACCCCTGAAACCCAGGCCGCCGCCACCATCGAGCTGTCAGGCCGTGTGGTCGTGGACCCCAATGCGAGTGGTCGTGTCCAGGCGATCCATGGGGGACGGATCGAAGCGGGACCACGCGGTCTGCCGGTCGCCGGCCAGACCGTGCGGCAAGGAGAGGTGCTGGCCTATGTGGCCCATCACGCCGAGCCTTATGCCCAGGCCAACCAGCAGGCCCAGCTGGCCGAGTTGCGCAGTGGCCGGGAACTGGCCGCACAGCGGGTGCAGCGGCTGCAGTCCCTTGAAGGCACGGTGCCGCGCAAGGAGATCGAGGCCGCACGTGCTGAGCTACAGAGCCTCACCGCGCGCGAGAAAAGCATTGGAGCGAGCCTGGCTGCCAGAGAGGCCTTGCTGGCTCCCGTCTCCGGCGTGATTGCCAGAGCCGACGCAACCAAAGGCCAGGTGGTTGAGGCCCGCGAAGTGTTGTTCGAGGTGATTGACCCTGCACGAGTGTTGGTGGAGGCCACTACGGCAGATCCTGGCTTGCCCGCACGCACGGGTACAGCCCACTTGCAGGGGGTGCTTGGCGTCAAGCTGCAGCTGATCGGCGCAGCGCGCAGCCTGCGTGATGGCGTCCTCCCGATGACTTTCAGGGCCGTCCCGGAGCAATCGGGCACAGCCTTGCCGCTGGCGGTCGGACAGCCCGTCACCGTCGTGGCCTCGCTGAACGAGCAGGTGAAGGGCTTCGTCCTGCCTGCGCAGGCCGTCGTGCGCAACAGTGCCAACGAGCCGGTGGTCTGGATCAAGTCCGGTGCAGAGCGCTACATTCCCCAGCCGGTGCAGTACCGGTCCCTGGACGCCGCCACGGTGGTCGTCACGCAGGGCCTGGGCGCTGACAACCGCGTGGTGGTGCAAGGTGCGCCGCTGATCGCACAGATCCGCTGAACGGAGCCCACGCAATGTTCAATTGGATCGTAAGGAACAGCCTTCACAACCGCCTGTTCGTCCTGGCGGTCGCGGCGCTGCTGATGGTCTACGGGGCCATCACCGCATGGCGCACGCCGGTCGATGTGTTTCCCGACCTCAACAAACCCCTGGTCACCGTCTTGACGGAAGCAGGAGGTATGGCACCCGAAGAAGTCGAGCAACTGGTGACCTTCCCTCTGGAGACCGCGCTCAACGGCATGCCGGGGGTCACGCGCGTGCGCTCCACGTCCGGCGTGGGCCTGTCCATCCTCTATGCCGAGTTCGATTGGGGGACGGACATCTACCGCAACCGCCAGCTCGTGGCGGAGCGCCTGGCACTGGTGCGGGAGCAACTCCCCGGAGGCATTACGCCCGTCATGGGACCGGTGTCTTCCATCATGGGCGAAGTCATGCTCATCGCACTGCCGTTGGCAGCAGGCGATGGTAAGGCCGCCGCAGCGACACCCATGCAGGCCCGTGAGTACGCGGACTTCGTGCTGCGCCCAAGACTTCTGTCGATTCCAGGGGTGTCTCAGGTCATCCCTATCGGCGGTGAAGTACGTCAGTTGCGGGTGGAGCCTGATACCGCGCGCATGGCGCAGTTCAGGGTGACATTGACGCAGATCGAGCAGGCCCTTCGAGGCTTTGCGGGGAATGCGGGAGGTGGCTTCATCGACCTCAACAGCCGTGAATTCCTCATCCGCCACATTGGCCGCACCAGCCGTGTCGAAGACCTGCAGGGCGTGGCCGTAGCCTGGAAGGACGGCCGAGCCATCTTGCTGGAACAGGTGGCCAATGTCCGGTTCGCTGCCGCCATGAAGCGCGGTGACGCCGGATACAGCGGCGTGCCTGCCGTCATCGTCAGTGTGCAAAAGCAGCCTGCGGCCGATACCGTCAAGCTCACCCACGCCATCGAAGCGGCGTTGGGGGACCTCAAACAAGGGCTGCCCGTGGGTTTGGCTGCTCCGAAGGTGTTGTTTCGCCAGGCGGACTTCATCGAGGCGTCTATCGGCAACGTGACCGAGGCTCTGCGCGATGGCGCCATCATGGTGGCCATCGTGTTGTTCGCCTTCCTGTTGTCCGCGCGAACCACTTTGATCTCGCTCGTGGCGATACCCTTGTCGCTGGCCGTGACAGCCATGGTGTTCCGGTTGATGGATCAGTCCATCAACGTGATGACCCTGGGCGGCCTGGCCATTGCCATTGGCGAACTGGTAGACGATGCGGTGGTGGACGTGGAGAACATCCTGCGCAGGCTGAAGCAAAACCGTGCCCAGGGCAATCCTCTGTCCATGCTGGAGGTCGTGCGCCGGGCGAGCGTGGAGGTCCGCTCGGGCATCGTCTACGCCACCGCCATCGTGGTGCTGGTGTTTGTGCCGCTGTTTGCGCTGCCGGGCATCGAAGGGCGCCTGTTCACGCCCCTGGGCATCGCCTACATCGTGTCAGTGCTGGCCTCGATGCTGGTCTCGATGACAGTAACGCCCGTGCTGTGCCTTTACCTGTTGCCGGGGATGAAACGGCTGGACCACGGTGACAGCACGTTGGTAGCCTGGCTCAAGCGGCGGGATGCGCAAGTGCTCAGCTGGTCGTTTTCTCGCGCCAAGGTGCTGATGGCTGTCGCTGCACTGGCGGTAGCTGCAGCAGCTGCAAGCGTCCCGTTTTTTCCACGCGCCTTTCTGCCTGCCTTCAATGAGGGTTCGCTGGTGCTGGGCATGGTGTTCAACCCAGGCACTGCGCTGGCGGAAGCCAATCGCATGGGCGCGTTGGCGGAGACGCTGATTGCTGAGGTCCCCGAGGTCACCCAGGTGGGGCGCCGGACGGGGCGGGCCGAGCTGGATGAACATGCCGAAGGCGTGCATTCGGCCGAGATTGATGTGGACCTGAAGCGGTCCGCCCGGGACCGCGAGGCCGTGATGGCAGACATCCGTGCCCGTTTGGCCGTCCTTCCAGCCCAGGTGGCCATTGGCCAGCCTATCTCCCACCGCCTGGATCACCTCTTGTCAGGGGTGCGGGCGCAGATCGCGCTCAAGATCTTCGGCGACGATACGGACACCTTGCGGGGCCTGGCCGAACAGATGCGCCAGGGACTCTCGGGCGTTCCAGGGCTGGTGGATCTGACCGTGGAAAAGCAGGTGCTGATCCCCCAGATCACGGTACGGCTGGACCACCGCAAGGCCGCGCAGGTTGGGCTGTCTCCTGGCGAGGCGGTGCGGGTGCTGCAGGCCCTGACGGATGGTGCCCATGGTGCGCAGATTGTGGACGGCCTGCGCCGCTATGAACTGGTGCTGCGCCTGCCCGATGACAAACGCAGTCCTCAGGATCTGGCTCGCACGCTGATCGACACGCCTGCGGGGCAGATACCGGTGTCTGCCATCGCCACGGTCCAGGAAACCGATGGCCCCAACCAGATTGGCCGAGAAAACGGTCGTCGGCGCATCGTCGTTTATGCCAACACGGACGGCTCCGACATGGGCCGAGTCATTGCAGACATTCGTGCGGTGATGGCAAAGACGCCATTGCCACCGGGGACCTTTCTGAGTCTGGAAGGCCAGTTCCAGGCCCAGGAGCAAGCGATGCAACTGATCGTCGGCTTGTCGCTGGTGTCTTTGGCAATGATCTTTCTCGTTTTGTATGTACGCTACAAGTCGGCGGTGTTGGCCGGGATCATCATGGCCAACATTCCGCTGGCGCTCATCGGCAGCGTGGCCGCGATGTGGCTGGCGGGGGTGAGCCTGTCCGTGGCCTCCATGGTGGGCTTCATCACGCTGGCGGGCATTGCCACACGCAACGGGATTTTGAAGGTCAGCCACTACATCAACCTGTGCAAGTTCGAGGGTGAGGTCTTCGGCCAACCCATGGTCGTGCGCGGCTCGCTGGAGCGGTTGACCCCGGTGTTGATGACGGCGCTGGTGGCTGCCTTTGCGCTGACCCCGCTGCTGCTGGCGGCCGATGCACCTGGTAAAGAAATCCTGCATCCGGTGGCGGTCGTGATTTTTGGTGGACTCGTCAGCTCGACCTTGCTGGACACGCTGCTGACGCCCGTGATGTTCTGGCTTTTCGGCGAAAGTGCCACCCGGCGCTTGATTGAGGGCAGCAGCGCGCAAGCCGAAAGCGAACCCATAGGCCAGGAGGCCTTCTGATCCCAGGCTCCAGCTTAATTCTCACCCACTTTTTGATAGGCCTTGGTGCGCTGCCTTTTGAAGCGCGCCAGTGAAACAAACTCAACGGAAGGAAACCCAAATGACCATGAAAAAGAACTTCTCCCAACTGCTGGCAGCCACCGCAATCGTGATGGCATCCCTGACAAGTGCGCCTGCTGCAATGGCCCATGGTGCAGCCGAGCCTGCTCACGGCGGCGTGGTGCAAACCGCCTCCGACCTGTCGTTCGAGTTGGTCGCCACCGCTGACGGCGCGGCAATCTACATCGTGGACCACGACGAGGATGCGGACGCATCCAAGTTTGGCGGCAAGGTCACCGTGCTGAACGGCACTGAAAAGGCAGAGGCGCCCCTGAAATCTGCAGGCGGCAACAAGCTGGAGGCCAAGGGCGTGAAGTTGGTCAAGGGCACAAAGGTGGTTGCGCTGATCACGACCAACAGCAAAAAGACCGTCACTGTACGATTCACGGTGAAGTAAGGCCCATGGCGCGCGGCTCTCTGTCCTTGCCTGCACTGCGAGGCGGTCTGCTGGCCTTGCTGGCCGCAGCCTTGTTTGGCATCAGCACCCCGCTGGTTCAACGGCTGGGTGCTGGGCTGGGGGCGTTCACGACGGCTGCGCTGCTGTATGCAGGGGCGGCTGTCGTTGGTGCCTTGTCCCTGCGGACCGCTGCCCACGAGGCAAGGTTGCAAAGATCCGACGCCTGGCGCCTCATCGGCATGGCGGGGTTTGGCGCTGCCCTAGGTCCTGTCGCCCTGTCCTGGGGTCTGCAACACACGAGTGGCGCCAGCGCGTCGCTCATGCTCACGCTGGAAGCGCTGTTCACAGCCACTCTGGCGTGGTGGTTGTATAGCGAGACCATGGACCGCCGTGTGTGGGCAGCCATGCTTCTTTTGCTGGCCGGTGGCATGGCTTTGGTCATGGACCAGGGCCTGCAGGGCGGCACGCAGCTGCTCGGTCTGCTTGCCGTGCTACTGGCGACGGTGGCCTGGGGCGTGGACAACACCCTGTCCCGGGGACTGGCCGAGCGCGATCCCAGCCAGGTCGTAATGGCAAAGGCCTCGCTGGGAGCCGCTGCGACAGCATGTCTTGCCATGGCGTGGGGCGAGCCTTTGCCCACCCTGACGGCAGCTCTAGGGCTCTTTGCCGTGGGGGCCACGGGGTATGGCTTGAGTCTTCGGTTCTACCTTCTAGCGCAGCGGGCTTTTGGGGCGGCGCGGACTGGCTCCGTGTTCGCCTTTGCACCTTTCATCGGTGCGGCTGTAGCGTTCGGCTTCGGTGAACGGTCTGCGGGGTGGCTGATGCTGCTCGGTGGTCTTCTGATGCTTGCGGGGGTGCTGCTGCATTTGGCTGAAAGTCACGGGCATGAACATGCGCATGACCCGCTGGAGCATGAGCATGCCCACCGTCACGACGATGGACACCATACGCACTCCCATGACGTGATGCCCACTGGGAGCCATAGCCATGTGCACTTTCACGAGCCGGTGACTCATGCCCATCCCCACGCGCCCGATGTGCACCATCAGCACAGGCATTGACTCATTGAGCGGTACCGAGACAGCGGCTAAGGAAATTTCATGATGAAAAAATCAATGCTCTTGTCAGCTGCTGCGCTGACATTCCTTGCGATCTCCGGCTGCAGCACACCTGTCTACGAGGACCGGTACGCTTGGTCCGAAGGCTGGAGGGTCGGCAAAGTTACCAAATTAATCCAAGCGGACGAATTCTTGAAGGTGAGCGGCTCTCGCTGCCGGCAAATGGAGCTCGGCCCCACCGACCAGATTGCAGTCATCCGATGGCGGGAAGTCACCCGAACCCGTGGGCACTTCGCCAGAGTTGACGCGGGCTCCGGCATGGCCGTGGGCGATGAGGTTTACTTCAACGCGTGGAAGTGTGACCAACCTCCAATAGTGCCGAAGGCCCCGCGTGGGGCCAAGGCGGGGCAAACGCCGTAGAGACTGACGAGGAGCCTCAACGAGACGGACTCTTTCTGACCGTGCCTGCGTACACCACACTGCCCGCATCGCGATACTGCAATTCCTCCCCCACGCGCACCACGTCAAAGCAGACGGGCGAGACCTTGCTGACCTCGGGCAGCAGCAGGCAGAGTTGGTTGTTCTGCGTGCTCCAGCGTCCGGCGCGTGTGCGGCCGTTTTCTGAACGCTCTAGGCGGCCGTCCAGGAAATAGTCATGCCCCCAATGGCGTCCGTCGGTGACATGGTGCCCGCCCAGCGTGGCGCGGATCTGCGCGGTGGTCAGTTTCGTTTCCGGGGGCGCCGCGCAGGCCAACGGAGCAAGCGTCATGCACAGGAAATGCGCTCACAACGCCTTGGTAAAGCGGCTGAGCCACCGCCTAGCACCCGCCGTCATGCGGCCATACTCGGGGGCCAATTGTGGGTTTCTGCCTAGCAGGACTTACACCAAGCATGGAGCGCGTTGTACATCACCATGCCATGCCCTAGCATCTCAAGGTCATCGCTGAAGGTCTTGCACAGGCCAAGCGACAGCGCCTAGAGGCCCGCAGACTGCGGCGCCAGGTCCAGCCTGGATGTGTCTGCGCCCCGCACGATCACGGTCAGTTGCTGTAGGGCGGGATCGGTGAGTTCGTACTTCTTGAGAAAGGCGTCAAAGCTGCACAGGTCACCGTCGTGGGTCAATTCGACGCCGCGCACGTCGTAGGGGATCGCTCCCGTGTCCTGGGCCACCTGAAGCACCGAGGCTGTAGGCTTATAGAGGAATTCCGGCTCTTTGTCGATGAACCGGGCAATCAGCCAGGGGCAGGCAATGCGGTCGATCTTGGGCCGCTCGCGGGTGACCCATTTCATGCGGCACCTCCTTGCGTTTCCAGAGGCAGGGCAGCGGCTTGCCAGGCCTCGATGCCGCCCACGTGGTAGCGCGCGTTCATGCCGCGTGCCCGCAGCGCCAGGAACGTAGAGCGGCCAATGTCCTTGCCGCGCAAGCAATACAGCCGCACAGGTTTCGTGGCGTCCAGTTCCTGGCTCCACTCCAACACGCGCGACGGATCGCGCGAGGACACTCCGGCAATGACCTGCGGGCTCTGCAGATAGTCCTCCTCAAGTCGCAAGTCAAACGCACCTGCCGCACCGGCCAGCGCAGAGCCTGTGTCGATGCCAAATGCCAACGCATCCGCCTCGACAGCAGCGCCTTAGCGCTTGTAGACCTTGTCCCACTGGATTTCGCCATGTAGGCATCCACATAGGCGCCCGCCTTGGCCCCGAAGTCCAGTTGGTACGCATGCTCGTACATGTCCAGCGCCAGTACGGGCGTTGCGCCGGCCAGGAGGTGCGTGTGGGTCGGCCGCCCAGTGGTTGATGAGGCGGCTCTCGCGGGAGGACCAGGACAGCAAGGCCCATCCCGATCCGCCCCCCATGGCCTTGGCCAGCCCAGTGAACTGGCTGCGCCAAGCGTCCACGGAGCCAAAGTCACGCGTGAGCGCAATGGACAACCCGCAGGAAGGCAATACACCGTTGCCCCCCAGATTGTCGAAATACTGCTCGTGCAGGAATGCTGAATTTGCGGCGATCAACTCCCCGCGCTTGAGGCCATTGATGGTGAAAGTTGCAGCATTGCTCCAGTCCAACGCTGCGAGTTCGTTGCGTATGGCATTCAGGCGCTTGACCGCACCCGAGTAGTTGTTTTCGTGGTGGCTGGTGATTAGACGGTTCGAAAAGCCAGAGAGTTGATCGGGGTTCAGCGTCAGCGGACGGATTTGGTAGTTCATGGGGTTCTCCGTCAAATGGTCAGGGTTGGACGTGGGCCACAAGCGGATACACGGCCAGACCCATCAAGGCAGCGGCAAGCAACACCACAGGCGCGGGCAGCTTCTTGAACCGCCACAGGACGGCAGCGGTGGCAAGAAACAGCGCAGCTGTGGGTAAATCCACAACGGATCGCTGGCCCAACACCACCACCGCACCGGCAATGGCGCCCACGGCAGCAGCAGTCACTTCGTCAACGAACGCCAGCACACCAGGATGTTTGCCATGCTTCTCGAAGTACGGCGCGGGAATCACGGTGAGCAAGTAGCAGGGCATAAAGGTTGCCAACGCCGCGACGACCGCGCCCCAGAAGCCGCTGATGAGGAAGCCGATAAATCCTGTCGTGATAACCACCGGGCCGGGGGTGATCATGGCCACGGCCACGGCGTCCACGAACTGGCGATCCGTGAGCCATGCGTACTCCTTAACCACGGGAGTGGTACTGCACTTGGCGGAAGGCCATGGTCACGAGCACACACACGAAGTGCTTGAGCATGAGCATGCCCACCGGCACGACGATGGGCACCATTCACATGTGCACGATGTGATGCCAAAGGGCAGCCACAGTCACAAGCACACCCATGAACCTATGACCCACGCCCATCCCCATGCTCCTGACGTGCACCATCAACACGTTCACTGAACCCCCGGTATTTTTTTGTCTGCTCCCCCGAGGTCACTTGACCGTCAGGTCGGCGACCAGGCGAGCCTTGTAAGCCCTTTCCCGAATTGCATCCTCGCCGTCAGTCGCCCATACAAACGTGCTCTTCCATGCCCAAACCGTTCCATCGATCCGAAGAAATCGTAGGTCACCAGCTTTACCATCCACGGTTGCGACTTGACGCTCTCCTTCGAAATCCAAGGTGAACGTATGCGTTCCTGGCTTCAACTTGAAGCGCACCATCGTGTTGGGGAGAGTCTCGGCGGCCATTGCGTTATCCGCGCTGATCTTCACAAACCGCCCGCCATCTCCCCAGTTGCGCCGTACGACGTAGACGGTGAGCGCATTCGGATCGGGAGTAAAGCGCTTCGCCTGAGCGTCGGCATTCAGGCTGGGGGCGGGTACCCGAGTGCACGCGACTACTCTGCCCTTACTGGTCTTGTAGCAGTATGGCGCTTCGGCGGAGGGATCGGCCCCAGTAGAGGTAGCACAACCCGCCAGCAGGCTAGCTGCCAGCACAGAGCTGAGGATCACGGAGAGGCGGCGGGTGCCTGAATATGCAGGTATTTTTGTCATGGATCTGTTTTTTTGCTGTGGAGGTTGTTGCGTATTGCCTGAAGCTTCATCAGCGACCCCGGTACCGTCACCCACGGTCTGCCTCCTTGGATTGCATATGGCGGTGCCGCGATTTCGGTGTTTTTCGGTGTTTGAAACGCATTGCCTGTCGATCCCTCAGTCTCTTGGCCAAGCGTCGGCTGTACTTGACTCTCACCGCCATTGGCGGGTGGCGTTTGAGCCAGATACGCCGCAGCCTCCAAAACACAAACACGGAGGTCAACAAGCCGATCCAAATCCAGAACAGCTTGGCAAAGAGCGCGACCTGTGCAGCCTGCATTGACATGGATCGCTCCTTTTTTGGCCTCCAGCACAGGCATGTTGCCGATGGGCGGTCCGAACTCGCCGATATGTAGTCAGCTGCTTTGACGTGAACGGACTGCGGAAAGTGGGATCACTTCTGGAAGCGTTGCGAAGGCAATCCCCCCAGCCGGCCTTCGTGTACTACTTCAGCGTGAAGCGGACGGAGGCAATCGACTTGCCAGCCTTCGAGACGGCGACGACGACTTTGGTACCGGCGGGGACTTTGAAGCTGCCCGTGGCTTCCAGCTTGCCGTCACCGGCTTGGAGCTGGACATCCTGTTTCTCGCTGCCTGCCAGCAGCGTGACCTTGGCGGTCATTCCCGCAACGGCAACGGGCTTTCCATGGTCGCGCATATAGAGCTGCAGCTTGTCGGCGCTGGCAACGAATTCGTACTCGACCTCCTTGGCTTCTGCGACAGCACCACCGTGCATCGGCTTTAGGTCGTGGCCGTGATTGTCCGCAGCGAAGGCTGCGCCCGAGATCGACACAGACAGGGCGAGAATGAGTTGGGAAAGTTTCATGACAGTTCCTTTGGGGGTGGAGAAAAGGGACGGCCCCACGATCAGCGAGCGGGACCGTTTCAACTACGCGGACGCGGACACGTCTGGGGGATGCGAGGGCTCAGCGGACACGTCCTCATCTTCCTCATCGGGCCGGTGGGCCAGACGGTAAAGAATCGGCAGCACGAGAAGCGTGAGCAGCGTGGACGAGAGAATTCCGCCGATCACCACGGTGGCCAGGGGACGCTGGACTTCAGCGCCGGTGCCTGTCGCAATGGCCATTGGAATGAAGCCCAGCGAGGCCACCAGGGCAGTCATCAGAACCGGCCGTAGCCGGGTGAGCGCGCCGTCACGGATTGCTTCGTCAAGACCAACGCCGCCTTCCCTCAAGCTGCGGATGTACGAAATCATCACCAGACCATTGAGCACGGCCACCCCAGAAAGCGCGATGAAGCCGACAGCCGCAGAGATAGACATCGGAATGTCGCGAAGCCAAAGCGCCAGGATGCCCCCCGTCAAAGCGAATGGGATGCCAGTGAAGACCAGCAGACCATCCTTGACGTTGCCGAACATAGCGAACAGCAGCACGAAAACCAGCAGCAGGGACACCGGCACGACGATCTGCAGGCGCTGCGTGGCCGACTGCAAGTTCTCGAAGGTTCCGCCCCAGCTCGTCCAATAGCCGGTAGGAATCTTGATCTGGGCCAGGCCTTTCTCAGCCTCTGCGACGAAAGAGCCCACATCGCGCCCGCGCACGTTGGTGCTCACGACGATGCGGCGCTTGCCGTTTTCTCGGCTCACCTGGTTGGGGCCAGGAGCAAGCTCGAATGTTGCTACCTCGCCCAGCGGGATGAAGTTCGTTTTGGCCTCTGTCCCATTGGCAGAACGCGGCAGCGGGATAGGAAGGCGCTTCATCCCTTCGAGATCGTTGCGCAGGGATTCAGGCAGACGAACCAGGATGTCGAATCTGCGGTCGCCCTCGAACATAGTGCCGGCCTCGCGTCCACCGATAGCGGTGGCCACGGTGTCTTGAATGTCGGCAACGTTCAGACCATAGCGAGCAGCCTTCTGGCGGTCGATGTTCACGGTGAGCATCGGAAGCCCCGTCGTCTGCTCAACCTTCACCTCAGAGGAGCCCTGAATCTTCTGCAGCATTGCGGAGACTTCTTCTGCGGACTTGTTCAGGACATCCATGTCGTCACCGAAGATCTTCACGGCTACGTCACTGCGCACCCCGGAGATCAGCTCGTTAAAGCGCAGCTGAATGGGCTGGGAGAACTCATAGTTGTTGCCCGGGATTTTCCCGATGACTTCCTGAATCGCCGCGAGTAATTCGTCGCGGGTTTTTCGAGGTTCGGGCCATTCGGCCATTGGCTTGAGCATGATGTACCCGTCCGAAATGTTCGGCGGCATGGGGTCCGAGGCAATCTCCGCAGTACCGGTTCTGGCGAAGATGCGCTCGATCTCGGGGAATTTCTCTTTCAAGGTCCTTTCAATTTGCTGCTGCATTTGGACTGACTGGGAAAGGCTGGTGCCTGGGATGCGCAGCGCCTGGATCGCAAAGTCGCCTTCATTGAGATTGGGTACAAACTCGCTGCCCATACGCGTGGCGATCAACCCGCACAAGATCACCGCAACTGCAGCTGCGGTCAGTACGACCGCCTTGGCGGCCATGACACGGTCGAGCAGTGGACCATACAAGCGCTTGGCATGGCCCAGCAGGAAGTTTTCCTTCTCGCTGACCCGATTGCCGATGAACAGGGCCACCGCTGCGGGGATGAATGTCACCGACAGAACCATGGCGCCCAGCAGTGCCGCGACCACCGTGAATGCCATGGGGTGGAACATCTTCCCTTCAACGCCTGTCAGCGCGAAGATGGGCAGGTACACCACCATGATGATGAGCTGTCCGAACAGCAATGGACGCCTTGACTCCTGGGATGCCAAAAACACCTCATGGAAGCGCTCAGCCCGCGTCAGTGGCCGACCGTGGTGCGCTTGTGCATGGGCAAGTCTCCGTACGCAGTTCTCAACGATCACCACCGCTCCGTCGATGATGATGCCGAAGTCCAACGCTCCCAGGCTCATCAGGTTGGCGCTCACCTTGTACTGAACCATACCCGTGAAGGTAAAAAGCATCGACAAGGGGATGACCATTGCCGTGATGATGGCGGCACGGATGTTGCCCAGAAAGAGGAACAGGATCACGATCACCAGAACCGCGCCTTCCAGCAGGTTCTTCTTCACCGTACTGATGGCTTTGTCAACAAGCACGGTACGGTCGTAGACAGTCACCGCGTGCACCCCCTCTGGGAGGCTCTTGTTGACTTCCAACATCTTCTTGTCCACCGCCTGCGAGACAGTCCGGCTGTTCTCGCCGATCAGCATGAACACCGTGCCGAGGACCACTTCGCGTCCGTTGTCTGTTGCAGCACCTGTGCGCAGTTCCCGGCCAATGCCAACTTCTGCCACGTCGCGAACGCGCACAGGAACACCGTTGGCGCTGCTGAGGATCACGTTACCGATGTCTTCCAGCGACTTCACCTGACCAGGTGCACGAATCAGATACTGCTCGCCACGCTTTTCGATATAGCCCGCGCCCACATTGCCGTTGTTGCGGTCCAGCGCAGTGACCACATCCTGCAGTGTCACGCCCAGAGAAGCCAGGCGTTCAGGGATGGGCGCGATCTGGTATTCCTTGGCAAAGCCGCCAATGGAATTGATCTCGGTCACGCCAGGAACATTTCGCAGCTGTGGCTTGATGATCCAGTCCTGAATCTCGCGCAGGTCTGTTGCGGTATAGGGTGAGCCATCGGGCTTCTTCGCCCCGTCCTTGGTTTCGACAGTCCAGAGATAGATTTCGCCCAGCCCGGTCGAGATGGGCCCCAGCGCTGGCGTGATGCCGGCAGGCAGCTTGTCGCGCGCCTCCTGGATACGCTCGTTGACGAGCTGCCGAGCAAAATAGATGTCGGTTCCGTCTTTAAAAATGACGGTCACCTGCGACAGACCGTACCGCGAAAGCGACCTGGTCTGCTCCAGGTTTGGCAGGCCAGCCATGACCGTCTCAATGGGGTATGTAACCCGCTGCTCAGTCTCCAAAGGCGAGTAGCCTGCGGCCTGTGTGTTGATCTGAACCTGGACGTTCGTGATGTCAGGGACCGCATCGATAGGCAGCTTTTGGTAGCTGATGACGCCAAGCGCCGCCATGCCCAGGGCCGCTAGAAGCACCAACCATCGCTGCTCGATCGAGAATCGAATGAGTTTTTCAAACATGTATGCGCTCCGCGATCAGTGCGTGTGTTCGGCAGATCCCTTGCCGAGTTCAGACTTCACGACGAAGCTGCCGGTCGAGGCGTAGGGCATACCGGCTTTGAGACCCGAGAGGACTTCGACCCGCTTGCCATCGCTTCGGCCCAGCTTCACGGGTTGAGCGATAAAGCCTCCATCAACCTTGAGGAAGACCACCGGCTTTTCCCCGACGTTTTGGACGGCGTCGGCCGAGATGGTTACAGGCGCTGCCGTTTCTTCGGACACCACCTCAACATTGACAAACAGGCCGGGGCGCCAAGCGCCCTTGGGGTTGTCAAGAACCACGCGGGCTTTTGCCGTGCGGGTTTGCTCGCCAATGAGCGCTCCTACAAAAGCGACAGTGCCTGTAGCGGAGGCGTCAAAGGCGGTGGCCTTGATCGTGACCTTTTCGCCCACACGAACCGATGGCAGATCTTTCGCCGGAACATTGATCTCAGCCCACACCTGGGAAAGGTCCGAGATGGTGAAAACCGCAGCATCTTCCTTCACGGCTTCGCCGAGACTAAGGTGCTTCTCGATGACAATGCCATCAAAGGGCGCTCGCAACTCGATACGGTTCAGTCCTGCTACCGACGAGGCGGACAGGCCCATCGCGCTCAGTTTCTGATTGGCGTTGGCTACTGCGACCTCTGCTTCGCTCAAGGCCTGCTTGGCCTGCAGGTAGTCCTGCTCGGCAGACACCTTCTGCTCCCACAGCTTTTTTTCTCGCTCGTAGGTGGTCTTTGCCAGCGATAAGCGCTTTTGGGCCGTCTGCAGCTCGCTGCGTTGCTCGGAAGCAGTCGGGCTCGCGATCACCGCCAAAACTTGCCCTTTCTTGACCACTTGGCCCAAGCTGGCATTGACGCTTTCCACGACTCCCGCAAGCCGGGGAACAACGTGAGACGTGCGATCTTCGTTCAAGCGTATCTCCCCGGGAAGGAGCAACGCCGTCTTGATGTTGGCTTTCACAGCAGCGTCCAGGCTGATGGATGCAGCCTTTATCTGGGCATCGGTCAGTTCGATCTTTCCTTCTTCCTTGCTCATCACGAACATGAAAGGCTCTGTGGCAGTCTGCGCAATGATCTCGATGTCGAAAGCATGGGGTTCAGCAACGATCTCTCGGCTGACAAGACTGTCTTTTTCAGCGGCAAACGTCAGTTTCTGCTTTTCATCTGTCGGGCGGGTCACAGTTGCCGTGACCGTTGCAGCATTCAGGGGCAGCGGTTTATCTTTGTCGGACAGCCAGATTCGCAGTCGAGGCTCGCCACCGTCTTCAGACAACAATGCTTCCAAGCTGAAGTCGCCTTCCTTGAACACGGTACCGCCATGTGGTCCCTTGGCTTCGCTCTTTTCATGGTGTTCACCATCGGCATGCCCCTTGTCATCGTCGTGGCCCTTTTCGCTACCCTTGCCATGGTGCTCGCCGTCGCCGTGTCCCTTGGCCTCGGTATGGCCGCCGTGACCGTGGCCATCGTCCTCGGTGGCTGCGGCTTTGGGCTTGCCGCCACCTTGCAAGATGAAGGTTCCCGCGCCGCCCCCTATTGCGAGGACTACTGCAATGGCGATCAGGTGTTTTTTACTGATGGTGGATTTGCTGGAGTTCGTGTTCATGGTCATGCTCAGTGTTGCGTTGCGATCAGGCCGGGAACCATGCTGGCCCCGAGCAGGCGGTCGATATCAGCCGCTGCACGGTGTGCTTCGCCAAGGGCTTTGAGGTACTGGGATTTGGCTGTGAAGTAAGTGCGTTGGGCATCGAGCACTTCCAGGAAATTGAACTTACCGTTCTCGAACCCAATGGTGGCGGCGTCATAGGCCGACTTCGCACCGGGCAGAACTTCCTGCTGCAGTGACTGAACCTCTGCGGTGATCGTGGAAAGGCGCTCTCGTGCCTGCGCCACTTCGCTGTGCAGGCGCACGGTGGCTGCTTGCAGCTCATCGCGGGCCTTGTCCTCAAGTTTCAGCGCCTCCAGGAGGTTGCCTTGGTTGCGGTCGAAGACGGGAAGAGGCACAGAGACCCCGAAAAGAAGGACGTTGCGCTGCGTTTCGTTGCTGCGCTGCATGCCGACGCTGACGGTGACATCGGGCACGCGCTTGCTTTGCTCCAGGGCGGTCAATGCCTTGCGCCGATCCACCTCGATTCGCGCAAGTACCACGCCTGGCGCAGAAGAAATCAAGGGCTGGAGATCGGCGAGGCTCGGGACCGAGGGCAGTTTCTCGGCCTTGCCCTCCAGCACGGTGTAAGGCGCATCGATCTGTCCCAACAGCGCGAACAGGCGGGACAGAGCATTGCGTTGTTCGCTCGCGGCCTGGGCGAGTTCGACGCGAACGCCGGCTTCTGCAACCCGGGCCTTGGACTCTTCCACAGGGGATACTTTGCCAGCGGCTACACGCTTTGAGACGGTATCCGTTGAGGATTTGGCCAGCGCTGCGCTGTCTCTGGCCAGTACCAATCGTTCCTGCGCAGTCAGAACATCAAAGTAAGCGGCAGCGACATTGGCCCGCACGGTGGCTTGCAGCTCGGCGAGTTGGGCTTGTGCTTGCTCGCGCGTTTTTTCGGCCGCCTTAGTGCGTGCCGCACGCTTTCCACCCAGTTCTACGGGAAGATTGAGTTGCCAGCTTTGCGTACGTGTTTTGGAGCGTGTGTCTTCCAGCGAGTACGCGAGCTCTGGATTGGGGCGCGAGCGTCCTTGAAGAACCTGTCCTTCGGTTGCCTCCCATTGGCGCTTTGCCGCAGCCACCTCCGGATTTCCCTCCAGGGCCAGTTCGATGGCCTTGGCCAGCGACAAAGGCTCAGCTGCGGCCGCTGCAGCAGACTGAGGTGCTCGTTCGCCAACGGCTGGCCCTGGTGGCAGGCCCTGGGAAAAGGCACCGCCCGAGGCGCTCAGCCATATAGCTGCGGCGCCTGCCGCGAGCTTGATCTTTCTACCGCCGCGCCATGCGTGCGGCATCTCTTGAAGGTAAGTACCCTTGAACATCCGATTCTCCAGTGATTTCAAAACACGAGGGAATCGGCGGACTGGCAACCGTGCAGCTGCCTGGCAACTCGTCAGTCACTCCAGCTGCAACACACGCAACTGCTTCGGCCGCGATGGCGGACAAGACTGAAAAAGAAAAGTGAGATGCCCCCGCCGATCAGGCGAGGACGGACCACTGAGGGCGGTCTGGGGGCGTGGGGGTTACAGCCAGCAGGCGCTTGCCTGAAGGAGGCTCCACGCGGCTTTCATGGATGAAGACTGGCTTTGCATCTGACCAGTTCAAGGCCCCGATACCCGCGCCATGACAGACTGAGCAGTCAACATCAAATGCATCGGCTCCCTGGCTGGACTTTTCGGCCTGACCAGTCCCGCCTTTGGCTTCATGCTTGTGTTCGTGATGCCCAAGGTGCTGCGACTGCGCGGTTGAGCTCTCATGCATGCAATAAGCAGCCACCGCAGACCAGCTGAACTGGAACGGAAGCAATGCAAGCATAAAAACAGCGATCAAGCGGCGCATTTTTGAAGTCTAGCATGCGTCATGAAGGGCGTACTGAGGCTTGGATGGCCGCTGAAGGGCACTGGGTTGGGAAATCAGCGAGCGCCGCCGTTCATGTCCAGAAGCGCCTTCTTTTCAGCTGCCGACATGTTGAGAAATTCCTGTTGGACCTGCTCACGCGTCTTTGTTGAGCCTGTTGCTTTGACTGGCAGCGCACCCCCGCGCGAAAGGACTGCCAGCGTGCCATCCTTGCGCGCTACTTCGACAGCCTGAAGCACATCGCCACGGGACATTGCGCTTTGCATGTGGTCGGGATGTGTGGTCATGCCCACTTCGCCACCAGCAGGATGGTACAGCGACGAGGCAGATGAAAATCCTGGAGCCGCAATTGTGAAGGCGATCAGAGTGAGGGCGAGGGGTTTGCGAACAGTCATGGTGTTGTCCCTTGATATCAGTTAGCCCTCGGCGATCTGCCGGGACTATGCCTTTCGACACGGAGACACTGTAAAAATCCGCGCGCGACACGGCGCCAACAGCCAGATTACAAATTTGTAAACTACCAACTGGCCGCATTCTTCGAGAATGGCGGCATGAAAATTCTGCTCATCGAAGACGAAGTCAAGCTGGCCGAGTACCTGCGCAAGGGCCTGGGAGAGGCTGGCTACGTGGTGGACGTTGCGCACAACGGGGTAGATGGCCTTCACATGGCTCTGGAAGGCGTGCACGATCTGCTGGTCTTGGACGCGATGCTCCCAGGGATCGACGGCTTCAGCCTTTTAACGGCCTTTCGCAAGACCAAGCAGACTCCGGTCTTGATGTTGACAGCAAGGGTCCGCGTCGAGGATCGGGTATTGGGACTCAAGACGGGTGCCGACGACTATCTGGTCAAGCCCTTTGCGTTTTCCGAACTGAGCGCCCGCATCCAGGTGCTGCTGCGGCGGACCCATGGCGCGCGGGATGCCGCAGAGCCCACGCAACTGCGGTTGGGCGACCTGGAATTAGACCTGGTACGGCGCAAAGCGTCCCGGTGTGGCCAGCGCTTGGAGTTGACTGCGAAGGAGTTTCTGCTGCTGACTCTGTTTCTGAGAAGAAAAGGCGAAGTGCTTTCTCGCACTGAGATCGCTGAACAGGTGTGGGACATGAACTTCGACAGCGATACCAGCGTGGTGGAGGTCGCGATCCGGCGCCTCCGTACCAAGATCGATGTGCCGTTTGACACTACGCTGCTCCATACTATTCGCGGCATGGGATACGTGATGGAGGACCGCAACGGATGAAGGAGCTGGCCCAACATCGCTCATTGCGCCAGCGGTTGTCTTGGTGGCTGGCGCTGCAGAGCTTTGCCGGACTCGGGGTGGTCTGTCTGGCGGTGTATCTGGTGACCGAGTTCAACTTTCGTGATCGGCAAGAGGAAACGCTGGCGCAAAAGGAAAACGTCATTCGGCACTTGCTAGTGGATGGCAAGGAGCATGGGGATTCGGAAGACCTTGCGCACAAACTCGATGACTTCCTTGTTGGGCACGGAGATCTGTCGCTCGAAGTCGCGCGGGCGGACGGGATTGTTCTCTACGCCCACACCCGCAACCAGAATGCGAAGACGGTATGGCGCCAACGGCAGTTCGAAGTAGCACAGACTACGGACCAGACTCCCTCAAAGAACTTGCGCGTTCAGCTGTCGCTGGATATCCAAACCGACAACCAGTTGTTGCACCGACTTGCTCTTACCTTGCTGGTCGCAGCCATCGGTGGGGCCGTCGTTGTATCGCTAGGCGGATTCTCCCTGGTCAACTTGGGCCTGGCGCCCGTCCGAAGACTGGCCAGTCAGACGCGCGCAGTGTCGGCTGACAATCTGCATCAACGTCTCGACAGCGCCGAGCAGCCCCTTGAGCTCGTGCCTTTGATCGACCAGTTCAACGCGCTCCTTGCTCGCATTGAGAAGGCCTATTCCCAGATGGAAGGCTTCAATGCGGACGTGGCGCATGAGTTGTGCACGCCTTTGGCCACGCTCATTGCCAACAATGAACTGGCTTTGCTGCGCCCTGAGCAGGCGGATATTCGCGAGGTGCTGGCGTCCAATTTGGAGGAGCTGCACCGCCTGACGGGCATCGTCAATGACATGCTGTTCCTGTCCCAGGCGGATCGGGGTGTGGGAGCACGTCGGGCCCCCGTTGCGACTCTTGCATCAGTGGCTGCTGACGTACTGGATTACCACGAAGCGGCACTGGCCGAGGCTGGTCTCACCGCTAAGGTGGTCGGCGATGCGCATGGCGCTTTCGACGTGCCGTTGTTGCGCCGGGCCCTGTCGAACTTGCTCGGCAACGCCACCCGATACGCGAACCCTGGCTCAATCGTCCAAGTCAACCTCAGAACTATCGATGAGGGCCGTGTGTTGATCAGTGTCACCAACTACGGCAGCACTATCGATCCCGAGCTACTCCCGCAGCTGTTTGACCGATTCTTCCGTGCAGATCCGGCTCGTAGTCATGGGCAGAGTAACCATGGCCTTGGGTTGGCCATAGTAGGAGCTATTGCACGCATGCACCAGGGAAAGCCCTTTGCATCGTCAGAAAACGGGGTAACGAATGTGGGAATCGAAATCCCCCCGAATTGATGTTGTTTTTCGACGGGGTGGGGTCGATCCTGTGCCCCTGCGACTGAGTACGGACCGTTAAGAAATCCGATTTACCCAGGACAAAGCAGCCATATTCTTTTTTGCTGCTTGACTTTAAAGCTACTTGAAGGGTTCCAATTGGGCTATGAAATCAGAAACAAGCACACCTCCCACCACTGTTGACACCTGCTGCTCCTCGGGCTGTTCCAGTACCGCAGCAGTGGTCCCTGCAGCCACAAGCAGCCCGGGCCAGGGCAAGCTGTTCCGAATCGCCACCATGGACTGCAGTGCCGAAGAGTCGGAGATCCGGCGGGCTCTGGAACCGCTTGAGGGAATCCGCTCGTTGGGTTTCCAGCTCGGCGCGCGCACGCTGAAGATCGATGCGGAGGATCGCGCCTTGCCCCTTGCGCTCGATGCCATCCGCAAGGCGGGTTTCGATCCACAGCCCGTGGTCACTGCGGCAAACACCCAGGGTAGCCTAGGCCGGGTGTTTCGCATTGCGACCATGGACTGCAGCGCCGAGGAGGCGGAGATTCGCCGAGCGCTGGAGCCTCTGGATGGGATCCGCTCTCTGGGCTTTCAGCTCGGCGCGCGGACGCTCAAGATCGATGCCAACGAAGGCACCTACCCGTTGGCACTCGACGCCATGCGCAAAGCGGGCTTCGATCCGCAGCCAGTTCCAGGCGCCAATGGCTCCGAGGGCGGACAGGCGGGCGAACCAGCCGAAGGCGACGACCATGGACATGGTTTTGCAGGCGGCATCTCCCGGCTGGTAGCCGCGCTGGTGTTCGCCACAGGCGCTGAGGTACTTTCGTTCTTCGCGCCCGACCATATGGCCTGGAAAGTGGCCGGCATGGCGATTGCCGCTCTGGCTATCTGGCTGGCCGGCATCGACACCTACAAAAAAGGCATTGCGGCGCTGCTGCGCGGCAAGCTGAACATCAATGCGCTGATGTCGGTGGCCGTCACCGGCGCATTCCTCATTGGTCAGTGGCCAGAAGCCGCGATGGTGATGGCTTTGTACGCGATTGCGGAGCTCATCGAAGCCAAGGCAGTGGACCGGGCCCGAAACGCTATCAAGGGCTTGCTGGAACTGGCGCCCGAAGAGGCTTTGGTACTGGGCACCAACGGAGCATGGACCGCTACACCGGTGGCTTCGGTCGCCATCGGAGCGACCGTGCGCATCAAGCCGGGCGAACGCGTGCCGCTGGACGGTAAGGTGACCAAGGGCAATGGCGCCATCAACCAGGCCCCCGTGACTGGCGAGAGCATCCCCGTGGACAAGGCACCTGGCGACCAGGTGTTCGCCGGCACGATCAACGAGACTGGTGAGCTGGAGTTCGAGGTCACAGCCCTGTCGAGCAACACCACCCTGGCCAGGATCATCCAGGCCGTTGAGCAGGCGCAGGGCACGCGCGCTCCGACGCAGCGCTTTGTGGATCGGTTCGCCTCCATCTACACCCCCGCAGTCTTCGCCATTGCCGTGGCGGTGGCGGTCCTCACTCCTTTCCTGATGGGCCTTACCTGGCTGGAGGCGCTCTACAAGGCCCTGGTCCTGCTGGTGATCGCCTGCCCATGCGCTCTGGTCATTTCCACGCCGGTCACGGTGGTCAGCGGATTGGCCGCAGGAGCGCGCCGTGGGATCTTGATCAAGGGCGGAACCTACTTGGAAGATGCCCGGCTTCTGAAGGCGGTGGCGCTGGACAAGACCGGCACCATCACCGAAGGCAAACCCAAGCTGGTGAAGTGGCAGGTGTGGGGTGCCGGTAACGAGGTAGCAGTCCAGCAAATGGCTGCCAGCCTGGCGGCTCGCTCCGATCACCCGGTTTCAAAGGCGATTGTCCAGGGCTTGGACGTAAAGGACCCAGAAGCAGAAAGCTTCAAGGCCTTGCCTGGGCGCGGTGTCGAAGGCATGGTCAATGGTATGCGCTTGATGCTGGGCAATCACCGTTTGATCCATGAGCAAGGACTGTGTGGTCCGGAGCTGGAGGCGGAGCTGGTCATCCACGAAAAGCAAGGCCGCACGGTAACCCTCCTGGCTGACGATTCGGGCGTCCTGGCGCTGTTCGCGGTAGCGGACACCATCCGTGAGACATCGAAACAGGCCATCGTCGATCTCAAGGCACTGGGTGTGACCTCGGTGATGCTGACCGGCGACAACACGGCCACCGCAAAAGCCATCGCGGCGCAGGCCGGCATTGATGACGCCCGTGGAGATCTGCTGCCCGAAGCCAAGCTCGATGCCATCAAGGAAATGCAAAAGCGCTATGGCGCTACCGGCATGACCGGCGACGGCATCAACGATGCGCCGGCGCTGGCGCAGGCCGACATCGGTTTTGCCATGGGTGCAGCGGGAACTGACACGGCCATGGAAGCCGCCGATGTAGTCATCATGAACGATGACCTGCAGCGCGTCGCCGAGACAGTGCGTCTATCCAAGCGCACCCACGCCATTCTCTGGCAGAACATCACCCTGGCACTGGGCATCAAAAGCGTCTTCCTGGTGATGGCTGTCGTTGGCACGGCCACTATGTGGATGGCGGTCTTCGCGGACATGGGGGCCAGCTTGCTGGTGGTGGGCAATGGCCTGCGCCTTCTTCGAAGGGTACGAGGGTAGCCAGACCGCATAGTTGGCTGAACATGCTCACTTCCACGAGCTAGTTTCGGCGCTATGAGCCGACCGCCTTGGCTCTTGAGCGGAAGCGTTGGCCACACAAAAAAACCAAGACTTCATACTATCCACTGCAATACGCACCAAAATGACAACGGCCATTTCGGGAAGTCTGTTGCGGGAGGTCGCCCGTTTGTTCACACAATCGCAAAGTAGGTCAGTGGAACGCAACAGCAAGATGAACAGCCAATGCAATCTGCTCGCCGAACTGGAGCGCTCCGGGACGCTTGCGATGACTGAACTGGGCAGGCGGGTTGGACGCGAAAAAAGTTGGGTGTCGCGTTCTGTTGACGCACTTGCGACCCGTGGTCTGGTCGTCAAGGAGCCCAATCCCGCCGATTCCCGGAAATGGTTGGTCACGCTCACCGACGAAGGGTTTCAGTCAGTCAATCATTGGAATGCTGCCCTGGATGACCACGCAGTGCAATTGCTTGCCTGCCTGAGTGAGCGGGATCGTGCCGCAGTCGAGAAATCCCTTCTGTTGTTGTTGACGGCCCTGAGAGAAGACCAATCAGTCTACTGACTGATTCCTTCAATCAAGGATTTCGGATGCAAGCCGCCACCCCTGACCGATGCTGGCGCCTTTTGGACTGCGTACCTCGATGGTCGAGCCAGGGTGTGTGATTTTGGAGCGTGCCACTCATCACGGCCATTGGGGCGAATCGCATTTCCCGAGCCGCCACTCGCCATGCAAATAGGAGTGGATTTAGCCGGCTTATATTTCAATAATTGGTGTATTATTGAGAAATGAATGAGCCTGAAGTTGTCCGCTCGCTTGCAGCGCTTGCTCAAGAGGTACGCCTCCGTGTCTTCCGCGCACTCGTCGTGGCAGGCAAGGATGGTCTCACCCCTGGCGCAATCTCCGAGCAGCTGGGAGTAGCCTCCAACACCCTGTCGTTTCACCTCAAAGAGTTGGCCCATGCTGGCCTGGTGAGCCAGGAGCGCCACGGGCGCAACCTGGTGTATCGCGCCTCGTACCAGACCATGAACGGTCTGCTGGCCTACCTGACAGAAAACTGTTGCCAGGGTGCGCTATGCCTCACTGAAGAGGCCGCCTCCTGCAACTGCTGAGGGTTCCCTGTAGGGCAATCCATGCCCCAAGCGCCTGTGCGCTCAGCCCAGATTCACCTATCTCACCACCATTGACCCTGGAGTTCACCATGAGCGCAACCCCACAACCCTTGAAAGTTCTCTTTCTTTGCACACACAACTCGGCGCGCAGCATCCTGGCCGAAGCGCTGCTCAATGACATGGGTGCCGGTCGGTTCAAGGCCTACTCCGCTGGGAGCAGCCCACGCGACAACCAGCAGCCCAACCCCCTCGGACTGCAGGTGCTGCAAAAAGCAGGCATTTCCACCGAAGGCCTGCGCAGCAAGAGCTGGGATGAGTTCGCCACGCCCGACGCGCCCCAGATGGACCTGATCATCACGGTGTGCGACAACGCGGCGGGCGAGGTCTGCCCCATCTGGCTAGGCCACCCCGCCACAGCGCACTGGGGCTATGCAGACCCCAGCGAGGGCGACGGCACGGACGAGCAGCAACTTGAAGCCTTCCGCCAGACGCTGCACGCCATGAAGCGTCGGCTCGAACTGCTGGTTAGCCTTCCCGAAGACAAGCTGGCCAAGGCGGTGCTTCAGACCACCGCTCGCCAACTGGTCACAAACTGAGAAACGGGATGCAGAAATCCAGCATGAGCGTGTTCGAGCGCTACCTCACCGTGTGGGTGGTGCTGTGCATCGTGGTGGGGATCGGGTTGGGCCAGGTGTTTCCTGGAACAGCACGCGCGATTGGTGCGTGGGAAGTCGCCCGCGTGAACATTCCGGTGGGCCTGCTCATCTGGGTGATGATCATTCCGATGCTGCTCAAGGTGGACTTCGCCGCCCTGGGCGAAGTGCGCAACCACATGCGCGGCATCGGGGTCACCTTATTCGTGAACTGGCTGGTCAAGCCATTCTCCATGGCTTTTCTGGGCTGGCTGTTCATACGTCAGTGGTTTGCCCCATACCTGCCAGCTGACCAGATCGACAGCTACATCGCTGGCTTGATCCTGCTGGCCGCCGCCCCGTGCACCGCCATGGTGTTCGTGTGGAGCCGTCTCACGGGGGGCGACCCGCTGTTCACGCTGTCCCAGGTCGCGCTGAACGACAGCATCATGATCGTCGCGTTCGCGCCGCTCGTGGCTTTCCTGCTGGGCCTGTCGGCAATCACGGTGCCGTGGGACACGTTGCTCACCTCTGTCGTCCTGTACATCTTGATTCCCGTTGTGCTGGCCCAATGGTTGCGCCGGGCACTGCTGGCCCGAGGTCAAGCCGTGTTCGACGCTGCGCTGCATCGCATTGGTCCCTGGTCCATTGCTGCGCTACTGCTCACCCTGGTGCTGCTGTTCGCGTTCCAGGGCGAGGCCATCCTGCAGCAGCCCCTGGTCATCGCATTGCTGGCCGTACCCATCCTGATCCAGGTGTTCTTCAACTCGGCACTGGCGTATTGGCTCAATCGCGCAGCGGGAGAAAAGCATGCCATTGCCTGCCCATCAGCATTGATCGGTGCTTCCAACTTCTTCGAGCTGGCCGTGGCGACAGCCATCAGCCTGTTCGGTTTTCATTCGGGTGCGGCCCTGGCCACGGTGGTGGGGGTGCTCATCGAGGTGCCGGTCATGCTGCTGGTGGTCAAGGTCGTGAACTCTTCAAAGGACTGGTATGAATCCGGATCTTCCCAACGTTGATGCCACGCTCTTCGAGCAGGCCGATCTTGAGCGACTGGTGCCCGCACAGCGTTCTACCCATGCACCCCGCATCCTGCTGCTCTACGGCTCTGTGAGAGAGCGCTCCTATAGCCGATTGCTGACCGAAGAGGCTGCGCGACTGCTGCGCGCCCTCGGTGCTGAAACCCGCATCTACGATCCGCGAGGGCTGCCACTGCCGGACGCAGAGCCCGACAGCCATCCGAAGGTGGTGGAGTTGCGAGAGCTGGCCCAATGGGCGGAGGGCATGGTCTGGACCTCACCGGAGCGCCATGGCGCGATGACCGGCATCCTGAAGATGCAGATCGACTGGATACCTCTGTCCGTGGGGGCCGTGCGGCCGACCCAGGGCAAGACCCTGGCGGTGATGGAAGTCTCGGGTGGCTCGCAGTCGTTCAATGCCGTCAATCAGATGCGGGTACTGGGTCGGTGGATGCGCATGATCACCATCCCCAACCAGTCGTCGGTCGCAAAAGCCTTTTTGGAGTTCGACGAAAGTGGCCGCATGAAGCCATCAAGCTACTACGAGCGTGTGGTGGATGTAATGGAAGAGCTGGTGAAGTTCACGCTGCTGACCCGCGATAGTGCAGACTATCTGGTGGATCGGTATAGCGAGCGACGCGAGAGTGCAGACGCGCTGTCAAAGCGGGTGAATCAGCGCAGCATTTGACTGGCAGTGCTCAGGGTGTTAGTGCCAGTGCAAACGTGATCAGCAGTGCCAGTCGAACATTGACCAGGGGCTAGAGCTGGTTCCATTTGAAGCCAACTGTGGATAACTATAGGGTGGATGCTTCGGTAGGTCCTCCTTTTTTTGAACTCGTGGTTGGTATTGCCGAGCCGTCAGGCGAGGCCCCTTCCTCCGCGGTCTCGCTAACCTGGGCCGCTGCTGCCTTCCTGGTCTGCTCACGGGCCTTGATGCGCCCCTTGGCTTCGTGCGTGCTGTGGCGGAAGCGGTAGGACTCGTTGCCCGTCTCGATGATGTGGCAGTGATGGGTCAAGCGATCCAGCAACGCAGTGGTCATCTTGGCGTCGCCGAACACCGTGGACCACTCCGCAAACGTCAGGTTAGTGGTGATCATCACGCTGGTGTGCTCGTACAGCTTGGACAGAAGGTGGAACAACAAGGCGCCACCGGCCTGGCTGAAGGGCAAGTAACCTAACTCGTCGAGCACGACCAGATCCATGCGCACCAGACTCATGGCGATGCGTCCGGCACGGCCCTGGCTCTTCTCATGCTCCAGGGCATTGACCAGATCGACCGTGGAGTAGAACCGCACTCGCTTGGCGTGCCGGGTGAGCCCGGCAATTCCCAGCGCCGTGGCCAGGTGGGTTTTGCCGGTGCCTGGGCCGCCGACTAGCACCACGTTCTGCGCATCCTGCGTGAACGAGAGGTCCGCCAGTTTCTGGATCAACGCGCGGTCGACCTGCGCGACGGTGAAGTCGAACCCAGCCAGGTCGCGGTGCATCGGGAAGCGCGCCGCCTTCATCTGGTGGGCGATGGAGCGCATCGCCCGATCAGCATCTTCAGCCTGCAGCAGGTGCTCCACCAGCCAGCGTGATGCGGCCAGGGTCGTATCGCCACCTTGCTCCGTCAGGTCGGCCCAGGCCGTGGCCATGCCGTTGAGCCGCAGCGCCTTCAGTTGGGCCTGTACATCGATGGAGGTCTCACGCATGATCGACCTCCTGCTCATGGTCCGTGTGGGTGGGGCGCAGCCGGTCATAACGCGCGGTGTCGGCTTTGGGAGCCTGGGTGAGTTGCAAGGACGTCTGCGCCTGCGCCGGCGTGGCCGGGTTGTTCAAGCGGGCCAGCACGTTGCGCACGTGCTCCACGCTGATGCTGCCACTGGGGGCCCTGCCTTCGAGTACCAGCTCGATGGCCACCAGCACCGCTTCCAGCCCAGCCTGCGGCACCACGGCCAGCACCTGTGCCATGACCCGGTCTCCTCCAGGGTGCCTGAGCAGCGACTGGCGCAAACGCAGCAACGGCGCCGGAAGGTCCAGGAACGGCGTGCCATTGCGCAATGCGCCCGGTTTGCGCTGCACCAGGTCGATGTAGTGCTGCCAGTCGTAGCTGGTCTGGCCACTGCCCGGCAGCCGGGCATGGCTGGCTACGACGGCATCTGCGGCCGCCACATCGATTCGTTCGGGATAGACGCGGGTGCTGACGATGTGGCCGGCCCACTCGCACGGCACGGAGTAACGGTTGCGCGCGGCGGCCACCAGGCAGGTGCTGCTGACCCGGGCCAGCCGCTCGACATAGCCGTTGAAGGGGGCCGGCATGGACATGAGGTGAGGCTTCTCCAACTCCCACATCTCGGCCACGGTGAACTGTCGGTGGATCGGATGCGTGGTGTCGCTCCACACCGAACGACACCGCTCGCTCAGCCAGGCATTGAGTTCGATGAACGAGCCGAAGCGACGGGTCGCGGCTTCGATCCAGATGCGCCTGCGGCTGTCCTGCACGTTCTTCTCCACCACCCCCTTCTCCCAGCCCGAGGCGACGTTGCAGAAGTCGGCGTCGAACAGGTAGTGGCTGCACATGGCCGCGAATCGAGCGTTGACGGTGCGCTGCTTGCCACGCTGCACCTTGTCCACGGCGGTGCGCATGTTGTCGTAGATGCCGCGCCGGGGGACGCCGCCAAGTGCCTGGAACGAGCGAGTGTGGGCGTCGAACAGCATCTCGTGGCCCTGGCTGGGGTAGGCCACCAGCCAGAAGGCCCGGCTGGCGCACAGCTTCAGGTGCGCCACTTGCACGTTGTAGAACACGCCGCCGACGACCATGGCTTCGACGCTCCAGTCGAACTGGAAGGCCTCGCCCAGCTCGAAGCTCATCGGAACGAACGCCTTGGCCGGACTGGCAGCCGACTCTATCCGCCAGCGACGGATGTAGTCGGTGACGGCGCTGTAGCCGCCTCGGTAGCCCTGGGTCTGTATCTGAGCAAACAAGGCACGGCCGCTGCGCCGTCCCTGCTTGGGGCGATGGCTGTCGGTTGTGAGCGCTTGATGCAGGATCGGCTCGAACGCAGTTAGCTTGCCATCGAGCTTCACCCGCTCGTACTTCGGGGCAACATCGCCGGGCGCCTTGAGCCACTTCTTGACCGTGTTGCGCGACAGGCCCGTGCGCTTTGCGATCTCGCTGAGGGAGAGTTGGTCGCGCAGCCTCATGCGCCTGACCTTGCCAATCATGTCCATGGTGATCACCTTGAATCCCTGCTGAAATTCTCAGCAGGTCAGTGGAACACCCTGGTCAATATTGGATTGGTACTTTGCGGTTTAGCTGGTCAAGATTGCATCGGCACCAACACGTCACCGCCCAGCGCCACCCGAAGCGGGGTGATCTCACTTTCCGTGCAGAAAACCCGGTTAAGAGCTACGGGTTAACCCGCAATTTTTTATTGTCTGGAATTATCAGTAGCGAATACGTAGACTGCAGCAGGCTTGCGACCACGCCAGCCACGGGAGGACCAGCTTGTCTAGCTACTACCTATGTTTCGTTGGCGCCGATACCCTGCCAAAATCGCTATCTAAGCGGGAAGTCGAAGAGTGCTTTGGGCTGAGCATTGAAGACATCCAGGAGCTGCGCCCGCCCCGGTTCAGAGGGACTGCACGCCTTGGCGCTGCAGTCCAACTGGTCATGCTGCGCGCCACCGGGCGGCACCCCGATGCCTTTTCAGGCCTCCCCTCCGTTTTGCTGCGGTACCTGACCTCAGCGCTTGGTATGCATGCGACGGATATCGCTTCGGTGACCTCGCTGTACAAGGACAAGGACACGCGATACGAGCACCAGCTCTGGGCTCGGGAACGTGTCGGCTTCGCGGTAGTAGATGACACCACCAAACCGCTCCTGGCAGATGCTTTGGGGGAGTTTTCCGCCTCAGCGGTATCAGTCGATGACCTGATCCAACAGTCAGAACACTGGCTTTTTGATCGACGGCTCGTCCTGCCTGGTGACCGGACACTGCGCGACATGGCGCGCACGGCATTTGCTGAACAGGAGAATGCAGCAATCGCAGCGGTCCGCACCTGTGCGCCACCCAAACAGGTTCAGGCGGCTCTCTCGCACGCATTCTCAAAGCGATCAGGGCCCGGCGGTCACACAGTGCTGGAGTGGCTGCGCACACCCCCAGGGAAGCACGGGCAGCTCACGCTGAGCGAGGTCACCAAGAAAATCGAGTGCCTATGACCCACGCTCACCCCCACGCACCAGATGTGCACCATCAGCACGTTCACAGAACCTCTTGAGTTCGACCGGATAGCGATGGACATACGCGGTCTACATCTGACAGGATCCGTTGTCGGATCTGGCGCTAGTCCTTACCTCTTCCAAGAACGCAGCAGCAACGCATTGGTCACCACACTCACGCTGCTGAGGGCCATAGCTGCTCCCGCCACCATGGGATTCAACAAGCCAAATGCAGCCAAGGGGATCCCGACCACGTTGTACGCGAATGCCCAGAAAAGGTTCTGACGGATCTTTGCGTACGTGCGCCGGGAGATGTCGATGGCATCTGCGATCAACGCGGGGTCACCACGCATCAGCGTGATCCCCGCAGCATGCATGGCCACGTCGGTGCCCGTGGACATGGCAATTCCCACATTCGCCGCAGCCAGAGCGGGCGCGTCGTTGATGCCGTCACCCACCATCGCAACGTGCCTGCCACCTGACTTGAGCTGCGCCACGATATCCGCCTTGCCTTCCGGCAGCACATCAGCACGAACCTGATCGATGCCCAACGCGCGGGCTACTGCGCTTGCGCTTCCCTTGTTGTCCCCGGTGACCAGGACGGTCTGGATGCCCAGAGCATGCAGTTGGGCAATGGCTTTTTGTGAGCTGGGCTTCACGGTGTCTCCAAATGCCAATAGTCCCATCACTTCTGGCGCATCGGTCACGTCAGCCAACCAGGATACCGTGCGGCCCTCTTGCTGCATCTGTGCTGCAGCCCCGGTCAGACTGGCCATGTTGACACCCAACTCCTCCATGTAACGTGTACTCCCGAGGCGGATCTGGCGTCCTTTGATGACAGCAGACATGCCTCTGCCAGCTACCGCTGTGACCTCAGTGGCACGAGGAACGGTCACACCCTGGGTGCGTGCAGCGTCCATCACGGCCTTGGCCAGTGGATGCTCGCTGCCGTTCTGAATGGCCGCAGCAAACGGCAGTAACTGATCCTGGAGGCCTTCGGCAGGCATCGCAGCCGTCAAAGTGGGCTTCCCCTCGGTCAGGGTGCCGGTCTTGTCGAACGCCACGGTGTCGATGTGGTGGGCAACCTCCAGTGCTTCTGCATCCTTGATCAGAATACCGTGGCGTGCTGCAACGCCGGTGCCCGCCATGATCGCGGTGGGAGTAGCCAAACCCAGCGCACAAGGGCACGCAATGACAAGTACCGCGACAGCATTGAGGATCGCCTGTTCCCAGTTGCCAGTGGCAAAGCCCCAGCCCATCAGTGTGATGGCAGCAAGGCCGAGCACCACGGGCACAAAGACCGCACTCACTTCATCCACAATCCGCTGGATGGGAGCCTTCTTCGCCTGCGCCGACTCAACCATCCGCACGATGCGCGACAGAGTTGACTCTGCGCCTATCGCAGTCGTCCGTACCAACAACAAGCCCTCCGCGTTCACGGAGCCTCCCGTCACCTTGTCACCGACGTGCTTCGCCACAGGCAGGCTCTCCCCGGTGATCAATGACTCATCCACCTGGCTTGCGCCTTCGATCACCGAGCCGTCTACCGGGACTCTCTCCCCTGGGCGGACAACCACCGTATCACCTACTTTCACGCGTGAGAGTGGTAGATCAATGTCACCGGCATCAGTGCGCACACGTGCAATTTCTGGGCGCAGCGCATGCAGCGCCCGGATCGCTTCGGTGGTTTGTCGCTTGGCTCGGGCTTCCAGCCACTTCCCGAGAAGGACAAGCGTGACGATCACAGCAGAGGCTTCAAAGTACAGATGGGGCGTGCCGTGTTCAGCGTGCTTGAACAGCAGGTACAGGCTCAAGCCGTACCCGGCCGACGTACCCAATGCGACCAGCAGATCCATGTTGCCTGCGCCTGCACGAAGAGCCTTCCAGCCAGCGCGGTAGAACCTCGCGCCCAGCCAGAACTGCACAGGGGTGGCCAGGGCCAGTTGAATCCAGCCGTTGAGTGTCCAGTCTTGACCGAACAGCATGCCAAGCATGGGCAATACCAGGGGGAAGGACAGACCAGCGGCTAGAGCGACAGGCCACCAGGGCGCCGACGGCTTGTCGTGTTCAGTGGAAGTGCTCGTATCCGCAACCTGTGCCTCATAGCCCGCCTTAACAACGGCGGCTACCAGGCGTTCGGGAGGCAATCCTGCATCGAAACGAACCTGCGCACGCTCCGTGGCTAGATTGACTTCCGCGTGCTTGACGCCTGGTACACCCTTCAGCGCTTTTTCGACACGTCCCACGCACGACGCGCAGGTCATCCCACCGATCAACAGCTCCACGGACTCTTCCGCTATTGCGTATCCAGCCTTTTCGACAGCCGCAGCCAAGGCCGGGACCGGCACCGTGGAGGCGGCAACCACGGAGGCGCGCTCAGTAGCAATATTCACGGTCACCTCACGGACCCCAGGGACGGCTTTGAGGGCCTTTTCAACCCGTCCAACGCAAGAGCCGCAGGTCATGCCAAGTATCGGAAGATTCAGGTGTGCGATCGATAGTGAGGCGGACGGCCCCGCTTCATGGGCAGAGGTATTCATAGCAATCTCCATGTGGTGTTCAACTCCGGCGTTAACCGGCAGAGTTCGAACTTTCAGGGTTGACACGATGGGAGACGCAAGCGAGTCGGCGCTCCTTGTTTGGATATCTATCTGGCCACTTGACCTTGCCCCAGTGGCAAACCGGAGACTGAAAGCCTCTTAACTTTTCCAAGAGGTGAAAAATGCATGAATTCCAACTCCCCGACATGACCTGCGGACACTGCGCTGGTATGGTGAGCCAGACGCTTCAGATGACAGACCCTGAATGCAAAGTGCAGGTGGATATGTCCAAACGCATGGTCACTGTGCAAAGCGCGGAAGATCGCAAGACACTGGTCGAGGCGCTGACCGAGGCTGGATATCCGCCCGCCTGATCTAGGCTTTACAAAACGTAGTATTCGGAGCGCTTGACATTGACACGGTGGTAAGGGCCAAAGTCCTTGCTACCGTGTTATTCCATTGCACAGGAGCATCCATGACCACACTCATGAACATCGGCGAAGCGGCCAAAGCGGCAGGTGTATCGGCCAAGATGATCCGCCACTACGAGCAAACAGGTTTGTTGCCAGAAGCTGAGCGCAGTGAGTCTGGCTATCGAAAATACGGTGAGCGCGAAGTTTCGGTACTGCGTTTCATCCGCCAGTCGCGCCGCCTCGGGTTCTCAATGCCCCAGATTGCGGAGTTGATCGGCCAATGGGGTGACACGCACCGCACCAGTCGGCAGGTAAAGGCGATTGCGGAGCGCCATCTGGCGGATCTGGAGGAGAAGCTGCGGGAGATTATCGAGATGAAATCAGCCTTGGAGCAGTTGGTTTCTGTGTGCGCTGGCGACGACCACTCGAACTGCGCAATTCTTGACAACCTGGCGGCGGACAGCCCCTCGAAGCCCAACCACAACGCAAGTTTCGTCAAACCGACTCGGCGCGGAGCCAAGGTTTCCAGAGCGCACTCTGGTGTGACCGACACGCCAACGAACAGCCATCTAGACCTCATGACGTGGATGCGCGGAGTCCACGCACATCGGAGCGGGCACTGAACTAGGCCCTGAGGGGGCTTGCGAAGCCATCACCTTGCACCACGATTGCGGCCCGCCCGTACTTGGGTGGGCCACGCTTGTGGCCCACCCGTTTGCATTACTTAGGCGTGGAGCCCGGAGTGGCTTCCTTGTGCGGCATGGCTTCACGCGCATTGGCCTTTTCCTGACCACGGGCTTCGGCCTTGCTGGTGTCCGCAAGGCCAGAGCCTTCACCTCGCGCTGTACCGCCATCCTTGATCTGCTTCACACCGGTTGCAGGACGGGCTTTCTTGTGGTCTTCGCCATGCGCTTGCGCCTTGGAGTTGGTATAGGGCGTGGCTTCCTGGGTGTCGCCAGCGGCGAATGCGGACGATGCTGCTGTCATGGCGAGGGCAATAAGGAGCGTTTTCATGATTTTTCCTTGGTGGGTTGACGTGCGAACAGAAGAACGCCCCCTTTTCTTGAGGGCGTAGCGAGACACTTTTTGCGCTTACTTGGCAGGCTCGATGGCAGTGACGACCATCTTTCCGCCCTCGTTGATCACCATGAAGCGGATCTTGTCGCCGGCCTGCGCCTTGTCGAGCAGGGCCTTGTCCTTGGCTGTGAACACCATGGTCATCCCCGGCATCTCCAAGTGCTTGATGTCGCCATGCTTGATGGTGATTTTTCCGGCGTCCTTGTCGATCTTGCGCACCTCTCCATCGGTCATGGAGGCTGCGGCCGTGGTTGCGGCTCTTCCGGCGTCTCCAGAGGCTTGCGCCGTGGCCGACAGCGGCAAGAGGGTGGTCAGCGACAACACGGCGCCGATCAAAAGACTGTTTGCGTTTTTCATGTGAACTCCTTGTTCAATGGCGTGGAGGACTTTTCCGCTTACTTCTTCACCACCGTGACCTGCCCCTTCATGCCAGCGTCGTAATGGCCTGGGTACAGGCAGGCAAACTTGACTTCACCAGCCTTTGTGAACTGCCAGATGATTTCGCCTTGCTTGCCTGGGGCCAGCGACACCTTGCTGGGTTCGTCATGCTCCATATCCGGGAACTTCTTCATGGTCTCGTAGTGTTCCTTGAGTTCGGCATCGGTGCCCATGCTGAACTCGTGTTTGACCTGGCCACTGTTCTTGATCACGAACTTGACCGTTTCCCCCTGTTTGACGGAAATCGCGGCGGGCGTGAAGCGCATGGTGTCAGCCATGTCCACGTTGATTGTGCGGGTCACCTTCGCGGCCTTGCCGGGCTGACCAATTGCTGATTCAGCGCTGCCATGGCCGTGGGCGCCACCGCCGTCATGGCCGCCGCCGTGATTGCCGCCTGCAATGCTGTTGAAGGACAGGGCCACCAGGGTGGAGGCCGCGATCAGGGAAAGAGTGCGTTTCATAGTTGCCTTGGGTTGTGGATGCGATGTGAACGTGGTGATCAGTGGCCGCTGTGCGAAGACGGCTTTTTGACCTTGACGACAGTGTCCGAGCTGGACTTCTCTTTGCGAGGCATGGACTGCCCGCCCTCGGCCTTGAAGCGGGCCGGTTCAGCCATCGGACCGGTGTACTCGTAGGCCACCGTGCCCTCCGGGTTTTTGTACCAACCCGGGTTTTTGTAGTCGCCCGGCTTCTGGTCGCGGCGTACTTTGAGGACGCTGAACATTCCGCCCATTTCGACCGAGCCGAACGGGCCTTCTCCGGTCATCATCGGGATGGTGTTGTCCGGAATGGGCATTTCCATTTCCGTCATGTCTGCCATGCCGCGCTCGCCCATGACCATGTAGTCGGGGATCAGGTTGTTGATCTTCTTGGCAACGCCGCGGTGGTCCACGCCAATCATGGTGGGAATGTCGTGACCCATTGCATTCATGGTGTGGTGGCTCTTGTGGCAGTGGAACGCCCAGTCGCCTTCTTCGTCCGCGAGGAACTCAATCTGGCGCATCTGGCCCACGGCCACGTCGGTTGTCACTTCATAGAGACGGGTGCTCTTGGGCGTGGGACCGCCGTCCGTGCCCGTTACCAGAAACTCGTGTCCGTGCAAATGCATCGGGTGGTTGGTCATGGTGAGGTTGCCGATGCGGATGCGCACCTTGTCGTTGAGCCGAACGTTCAAGGAATCGATGCCAGGAAAGATGCGGCTGTTCCACGTCCACAGATTGAAGTTCAGCATTTCCGCGACCTTGGGCGTAGCGGCGCCGGGCTCAATGTCATAGGCACTGAGCAGGAAGCAAAAGTCTCGATTCACTTCATCAATCAGCGGATGCTTGGTCTTTGGATGCGTGATCCAAAAGCCCATCATGCCCATGGCCATCTGGGTCATCTCATCGGCGTGCGGGTGGTACATGAAGGTGCCTGGACGGCGAGCCACGAATTCGTAGACAAAGGTCTTCCCTGACTGGATCGCTGGCTGGTTCAAGCCCGCCACGCCGTCCATGCCGTTGGGCAAACGCTGTCCATGCCAGTGGATGCTGGTGTGCTCGGGCAGCTTGTTGGTCACAAAAATGCGGACGCGATCGCCTTCCACGACTTCAATGGTGGGACCGGGACTCTGGCCGTTGTATCCCCACAGGTGGGCCTTGAAGCCAGGAGCCATTTCGCGCACGACGGGTTCTGCTACCAAGTGGAACTCTTTGACCCCCTGGTTCATGCGCCAAGGCAGCGTCCAGCCGTTGAGCGTGACCACCGGGTTGTAAGGACGCCCGGAGTTGGGTACGAGCGGCGCCATGGTGTCTGGACTTGTCTGGTACACGGGTTCCGGCAGTGCTGCCATCGCCACTCGGCTCACACTCGCTGCGGCCACGGCCCCTCCGGCGATGCCCGCAAATCGGAAAAAATCTCTTCTTGAATTCATGTTTGGTTTCCTTGAGGGGATCAGTGGCCTGCGCCAGCTTCGGCAGCGGCTGCGCCACCGCCCGAGACGCCAGTGCTGGTTGGCTTGCCAATGAGGGAGGCCTGGAGGGCCGCGTCCGCTAGCCAGAACTGTTGTTCAGCGTTCAGAGCCGCCATTACCGAGTTCACCTGGTCGCGGGAGTCGGCAAGTAGTTCAAAGACGCTGATCAGCATCCCGTTGTAGCGAAGCTGGTTTTCTTCAGAGATGCTCTTACGCAGCGGGATCACTTCGTCGCGGTGGTGGCGCGCGATGTCGTATGCCGTGCGATAGGCTGAGTAGCTTTCGCGCAGGTTGGATCCCGCCGCGCGGGCGGTAGCTTCCAGGCGGTTGGCCGCAGCCAGGGTCTGCGCGCTCATGGCGTCGCGCCGCATACCTCCCCAATCAAAAATGGGCAACTGCAGGCTGATCTCAAAGCCTCGTCGCGTTGAGTGGGTGTTCTCGGCCGCATCGAAGACAGAGTCGCGCCGTACTCCCAGTTCAATGTCCGTGAAGGTCGTGATCGTGTTCCAGCCTTGCGCGCGTGCGGCTGCGTCGTAATCGGCCTTCGCGATCTGCAGATCCAGCCGACCCTTCGAAGCCTGACGGCCAGCGTCCGATGGAGACAGCGGCTCCTTGGGAAGTGTGGGAAGGCGTTCAGGCAACTTGAGCTGTTGGGCTTGGCTATCGTCCAGGCCTAGCAGCCGCACCAGCTCCTCACGGGCTGCCGTGACCTGGTGCTGCGCACTGGCCAGCTGGGTCGCAGTGTCGGCGTAGAACGCTTGCTGGCGCACACGATCGAGCTTGTTGAAATTGCCCACCGACTGCATGCGTTTGGCCAGTTCGGCGCTGGCCTGGGCGCTGGCGACGACCTGTTGGGTGTAAGTCAGGGTCTGTTGCGCGGCGACAGCCCGGACCCAGGCCTGACGTACCTGCGTGACTTGGTCCACTACGTCGCTGCTCAGGCGCAACTGGGTCTGCTTGATGCGCTGCTCGGCGATGCCTTTGCGTGTTGGCAAGGTCAGCAGGTCCAGCAGGCCGAAGGACAGGATGCGGCCGATCTCCGTCTCGCTACCCAGGCGAACCCGCTCCAGGCTCAGAATGGGGTTGGCGATGCGTCCGGACTGGGCTGCAGTGGAAGAGTCCGCCCAGTTTTGGGCCACGATGGCCTGCAGGGACGGGCTATTGACCAGAGCGAGTTGAACGGCATCCTGTTGACTGAGCGGTTTGGCCAACAAGTCCGAGGCACGCCGGCGCAAGGCCTCTTGCTCATTCTTGGCTCGGGCCAAGGTGAGTTTGCCGTCCGTGAAACTGCTGGTTGCTGCGTTGGCGCTGGAGATGTTTTGCTCCAGGTTCACGCTGGCACAGCCAGACAAAACCGCAACTGCGGCAACAGCGATCACGAGTTTGGCGCGGGGCATACGCAGGGGGCGGCTCATTGTTTGCCCCCGTGGTGTGCGTCATGGCCTTGGGCTGGTTGGTCCTGACCCGCTGCGGGTGCGGATTGGCGCATTTCCTTGGCATAGGCCCGCCATCCTCCGATTTCACCCACCTTGTCGTTGGCGGCCTTCCACGGCTGGACTGATTGCTCCTTGTAGACCTCATAGCCCGCGAGAGCTGATCGGTACGAAAGTTGGTAGTCCACCTTTGGGGGGGCATCGTCCGGCATCTGAGCAAGTGCCAGCGAAGGTGCCAGCAATGCTGCGGCCAGCCAAGGGATTGAGTTAAGTCGTGAAAGCCAAGAATTTCTCATAGATTCACCATGCGTTTTGATGCAACGCATTGTGTGAGTTATTAGCTTCCAAAGACATAACGGATTGATTACATATTTGTCATGTTCAAGAAAGGCATAAATCTCCGGGCACACTGGCGACCTCTTGTAGCGCCAAGGAGGTCTCGTGAAGATACTGATCGTTGAGGACGAAACCAAAACCGGGGAGTACCTGCGCCAAGGCTTGCGGGAAGCGGGATTCAACGCTGATCTAGTCCACAACGGTGTCGATGGTCTGCGTATGGTTCAAGAGGAAGACTACGATCTGGTAATCCTGGATGTGATGCTTCCTCGGATGGACGGCTGGCAGGTCCTCACCAATATGCGTCGCCGTGGCCTTGAGATGCCCGTGCTATTTCTCACGGCCAAGGATCAGGTGCAAGACCGGATCAAGGGGCTGGAATTAGGCGCAGACGACTATCTGGTCAAGCCGTTTTCTTTTGCTGAATTGCTGGCAAGGGCCCGTACCATACTGCGGCGCGGCCGTAGTGGCGCCGAGGTGACCATTCTGCAGGTGGCCGATCTTGAACTGGATCTTCTGCGGCGGAGAGTCAGCAGGTCCGGCAAACGCATCGACCTCACGCCCAAGGAATTCGGTCTGCTGGAACTGCTGATGCGTCGCCAAGGAGAGGTTTTGCCTCGCTCTCTGATCGCGTCGCAGGTGTGGGATATGAATTTCGACAGCGACTCCAACGTGGTCGAGGTGGCAATGCGCAGGCTTCGGGCCAAAATTGACGATGCCTATGACGCCAAACTGATCCAGACGGTGCGAGGCATGGGGTATGTGCTTGAAGCGCCACAGGAGATTCCGTGAAAGCCCGGCACTCGCTGACGACACGGCTGACGGCCTTTTTTACGCTGGCTTCTGGGCTTGTGCTCGTTGGCTTGGGGACCATCGTCGCCATTTCTATCGATCGCCATTTTGTGGAACTGGATCGCGATGCCCTGCGCGACAAGATCCACCTCACACGTGAGGTGATAGGAAAATCCACGTCACCTGAAGACCTCAAAATGCGTCTGGACGACGTCTTGCACAGCCATGAGGGCCTTTTTGTCAGCGTTTTCCGTGACAGGGCCACGCTTTACGCGACCACGGATTTCCAGTTTCCAGATGATCTCCATGCCCTGGCCCAGAGGGCCCGCCTGGGGGTTGCCTCCTGGAAAACGAAGGGGCGGGAATACCGAGGGATGTCGGCACTCGTGACGTTGCCGGGTTCCGCCGAGCCGCCGCTGCAGGTCTGGGTAGCTGTAGACATTGCCCACCACAAGCACTTCATGTACGAATTGATTTGGGTGCTTGTGGGCTATGTGGCGTTGGCCACTCTAGTGGCCGGGGTCCTGGGCTGGTGGGCCGCAAAGAATGGCTTGGCCCCCCTTCGGGCCATGAGATCTCGCGCCATGGCCATCACGGCACAGCGACTGGACGAGCGGATGCCAACCCAGGAGTTTCCAGTGGAAATGGCAGACTTGGCGACCACTCTCAACGAGATGCTCCGGCGGCTCAAGGAGGAGTTCGACCGGCTGTCCGAGTTTTCTTCGGACCTGGCTCACGAGCTGCGAACGCCCATCAACAATCTGATGACGCAGACCCAGGTCACGCTTAGCCAAGCTCGCTCCTCCGAGGAGTACCAGGACATACTGGCCTCCAACGCCGAGGAGTACCAGCGTTTGGCCCGCATGGTGGCTGACATGTTGTTCCTGGCCAAGGCTGACCACGGGCTTATTCTTCCCAGCACGGAGAGAATCGCAGTTCATGATGAAGCACAGGCCTTGTTTGATTTCTACGAGGCCCTTGCCGAAGAAAAGCGGGTCCGGCTGCAACTGATCGGAACGGCGGAGATCACTGGCGACCGGTTGATGCTTCGCCGGGCGCTGAGCAATCTCCTGTCCAACGCCGTTCGCTACACCCCCCCTGGAGAACAGGTGGTCGTTGACATTCAAGGGGACGTTCACGGAACCACCGTGGATGTAGTCAACACTGGACCTTCTATCGATGCGCAGATGATCCCCCGCCTGTTTGACCGTTTCTTTCGGGCAGACAAGTCGCGCAAGCAACTGGATTCCGACGGTGCAGGCTTGGGCTTGTCCATCACCCAGGCGATTGTTCATGCACACCGGGGCCGCATCTCAGTGAGTTCGGCCGATGGCAGGACCTGTTTTTCGATGTATTTCCCCAGTGCACAGACCATTGGCAAGCACTTCACGACAAATGCATGACCCCTTTGCAACCCTTATTGACTGCTGGAAGGCGGATCCGAGCAGCACCTACAACAGCTGGTTCCTGTGGGATCAGAGGATCAAGAACTTCCGCTCCATACGCAGAGGCATGGCACAGGTGGTGGAGGACATCCGGGGAGGAACGTTTGGCAACGCCTACCGAGGCTCCTCGCTGGAGACGATCGTGGGTTCCGTGGCAGAGCAGCGCCAAATTTTCAAAGGTGCGGACCACGCGTTCCTCTGGAAACCCAAGCTGAGGATTCCGGACATCTACGAAAACACGAGTAACCAGCTCGCCTTCGCAGATCTCCTTCACACCTGCGATCACTGCGATTGCGCAGAAGACGTCGTTGCCGCCATACAGCGCATCGATGCAATCGGCATCAAAGGCTTGGGCCCAGCAGTCGCCAACTTGCTGTATTTCATCCACCCAACGCTGCTCTCTCCCTTTAACACTGCCATTGTCAATGGTTTCAACGCAGTGACTGGCGGGCGCGTGAAGCTCGGACGTTGGGACCACTATCTCTCTATGCGGGAGGGCTTGCTGCGCTTGAACGCGCAGTACCGGCTGAAACTATCGAATGATCTCGGTGCGATTGCGGGACTCATGTTTGACATTGGCAGTGGCCGATATGCAGCGCCGCCACAAGCAATGGATGCGGCGACGGCGACACTCTGGCAAGAAGACCTTGAACGTGTGCGGCTGGAATCCACCGCATCGCAACGGGAGATGTCCCAGGCGACCGAAAGCGATGCGACCCACACGGGTATTCAGGCTTCATTGCGCGATCTGGGCAAGTCTCTCGGGTTTGATGTCTGGATAGCGTCCAACGACCGGGGTCGCTCCTACGGCAGCGGCCTTTTGGGAGACGGATGTCTGGCGCAGTTGCCTGCCAGCGTGGACAGGGGACTGGAGTCGATTCGACTCATTGATGTCGTATGGATTGATACTCAGACATCGCAGGTCGCGGCCGCATTTGAAGTCGAGCACACCACGTCCATCTATTCGGGGATCGTGCGAATGCTCGACCTGGCCTTGGGCACGTCGGTTGCAGTCAACTGTGCATTGTTTCTTGTGGCTCCAGACAATCGCAGAGACAAGGTCGCTGAACAACTTCAAAGGCCTGCATTCTCCCGCGTTTCGGAGTTGGGAATCCGGTACCTGCCGTATAGCCAACTGGAGCAGAACCACGCTTTGATGAGCCGTTTTGGTTCCAGTATCAAGCCGCTGCTGGAGATTTCGCAGCGGCTGTGAGACCCGGTTCTTTGGCATGGTGCGGTTCGCCTGGGTCTGGCTCCTTCGGCCTCGGGTTCGATTCACGGCGATGTCGGCAAGATGAAGCGCCTGTTATCCCGAACGGGGGGACTAGCTGGTAATAACTTGCGCTGCGAAAGCTACAGGTCTGGCGCCAGAAACTACGATGGACCATCACCTTGGTAGAGATCTCCAAGGCGGCACTTCGCAAATTCTTCGTCCAACCATGAGGTCCTCGACATGAACGTCACTACCAAGCCATTGGATGCTCTGTCGCCAGTCGGTTTGTTGGGAAACTCTGTGTCCACAGCACCGAGCATCCAAGGGGGCGGTTTTCTAGACGCCATGAAGCAGGCGCTGACAATCACAAGCCAATTGCAAGGTGAATCGGGTCGGCTGAGTCGAGAGGTCACACTTGGCAACCCCACGGTCAGCTTGGAAGGGACCATGCTCGCTGGAGTCAAGTCGAATATTGCGTTCCAGGCGACCTTGCAAAGCCGCAATCGAATTGTCCAGGCCTACACCGATGTGATGAACATGCAGGTCTGATCCTGAGCGAGTTGTAAGACAACGGTCGTGCGCACCTGCTGTCGGGGCCGTGGGCATGCTTTGCATTCAAGCTGGAGGCGGCCCTTTTTTGGCAAGGCTCCTCCAGCTCAGCCGCTGACCCCCTGGGAAAACTCACTGCAACCGTGGCGCCTTGGAGGATTCGTCCGAGGTGGTGGCCATGGCCGCATGCTGCGCTGCGTGATAGCGGTCCGGATAGATTTCGTTGAGCTTGCGGCCGTCTTCGCCCACAGCGACGACTTCGCCTTCGCGGATGGCGCGTGCCAGCTCGCTCTTTACCTGGTCACGTGTCTTCAGCGATTTGCCTGTCACGATGGGATAGCGGCCTGACATCAGTTCATTGCGTTTGACGCCGAATTCACCGGCCACCATGATGTCGCCTGTACGGATAGCCTGCTCCAGCTCGTCCCGCACTTGCTCTCGGGATTTGCCGACCTGAGTCGAAGTAGCCACGGGATAGGCGCCAGGATTGATCTGCTTGAGCGTAAGACCCGATTCGCCAAAGGCGAGCATGTCGCCGCTCTGCTGAGCCTGCGCCAATTCAGCACGGACTTGCTCGCGCGTCTTACTGACCACTTGGTCCGAAGCAAATGCAGGGGCTGCGATAAGAGAGAGGACGATGAGGGTGGACTTGAGTTTCATGATGGGATTTCCTTCTTGATAAATGGAGATGGTTTGAGTGCAGCTGCAGGCCGGTCTTGGAGATTCGCGGTAGTGGGGATGGTTCGGGGTTCAGGGCAGTTGGCTGGCGTTGACCCAACCTGCCTCGCCTCCGAGATCGCGCATGCCATCGCTGGTCACGGGATTGCGCTTGGCGGCCTGCAACTCATCCAAGACTTGCTGGCGGGTCTTTGTCAGCTTGGGGCCAGGGACGAGCGGATAAGTAGCCGGGTAACCACGGCTGATCCAGTACAGAGAACCGTCCTTTTGCGCGGCCAGTACGGTGCTTTCGACAGCTTGACGGCTGACTGCGTTGCCCAGGTGGTCGGGGGCCAGACTCACGCCTTCTTCCTGACTTGGGCTTGCGTGGTAGACCGAAGTAGCGAAGGACGCTGTAGCGAATGCAGCGAGACTGGCGACGAGGATGGCAGTACGAATTTTCATGATGGTCTCCTGTGGCGCCGGATGCCCGATATGGTCCATCCAGGTGGCGTTTTTCTGCGCCACGGAGAGAAGTCTAGAACCCGCACCCCTACGAAGCGGTGACCTCCCGATTACGCTTTTGACAGGTTTGGGGCGAGGTGAAAAGTGCAGAGGGATCTGGTTCGAGATACGGTCTATGCCTCCTCACCGGGATGAAGCACCCGATGAACATTGCATGTTCCGTATATTTCGAAAACGTCATCCGCACTACAGCTTCTCGTTCGTCCCCGTAGCCCAAAATCCTCTTCCACACGCCGCCCATTGATGTCTTGTATCCGCGTGTAGCCGTCGGCCCAGCTGACGTTTTAATGACTGATGAGGAAAGTAAGACCATGTACAAAAAGATGATTGTGTCTATGTTGGTCGCAGCAGCGTCGCTGGCGTCTGCGACCACGTTTGCCGCACCTACCGACAACGAGGTGCGCGTTGAAGCGTCGGCCACCAGAGTTGCGACGGAGGATGGAAAAACGCGCTACTGGAGCCATCCAAGATTGGGCATGATCAAAGTCGATGCCGCAGGCCGCATGCTCGCTGCGCGATCAAACACTGGGGAAGCCGAACCATCTGGCGTTCTTTCTGGCATCCGATCGTCGCGTGTGCGCTGACGCCTTGTGGCGTAAGAGGTACCACAGCTGGGCCCGTAGTGCACTGCATGGTGGTTACGTCAGCTTTGAAGGGCTGTGATTGGACGGCAGCCGTGCGAATAGGCGTAACAAACAGCCTTGGCGAAGACTACTTGGTCGAATATGACATCTAGATTACGACCCTGAAACCTCTTCGTCATCTTGCACCGAAATTGCGGCAAATTGCTCGAAGGCTGAGTCAATCGTCGGCGCGAGCCTACAGAACCGAATGCTTCTCGCGGCGGAAGATGGATGCTCCTTGCAGCCCGCTGCGTAGGATCAAGTTCAACTTTTTGAGCCATCCAAACCTATCAGGAGATCCAGATGAATCACACCCCGAACCCCTACATGTCTTGCATCAATGCTTGCCGGTCGTGCGCGACGGCTTGCCATCAGTGTTTCGCAGAGTGCCTCAAGGAGGAGGACGTCAAGATGATGGCCCGCTGCATTGCGCTGGACGCGGACTGTGCGGCCGCTTGCAGCTTAGCTGCCGATGTGATGGCGCGCCGAAGCGAATACGCCGAGGCGATTTGTGCGCTGTGCGCGCAGATCTGCAAGGCCTGCGGCGATGAGTGCGCTAGGCACGAAGCCGAGCATTGCAAGGCATGTGCCGCCGCTTGCCACAAATGCGCTCAAGAATGTGCCGCCATGGCCCACGCAGATTGACGCTGTTCAAGGAGCCCACCATGAGATTTCTGCACCCACCCTCGAAAACCGTCTCGGCAACCGCCTTTCTTGCATGCGCGTTGGTGGTTCCCTTGTCGTTGCACGCCCAGTCTGCCCCACACGCTGGCATGAAAGGCGCTGCCATGGATCAGACGATGCCTGCAGGCAAGATGGACATGAAGTCCATGATGAAAGAGAACAACGACAAGATGGCGTCCGTGAAGACGTCAGGCAATCCCGATGTGGATTTCGCGCAAATGATGCGCATCCACCATCAAGGTGCCATCGACATGGCGCAGAGCCAATTGCGCGATGGAAAAGATCCCCAACTACTCAGCATGGCCCAGGACATTATTTCCGCGCAAAAAAAGGAAATCGCTGTGCTGGATGCGTTTCTCGTTCGCAATGGCAAGCAACCCACAGCACCCACGAAATAGTTCTCTGTACTCAGCGATCGCTGCCCTGACCCTTGGACCGCTGTCGGGGAATCAGGGCAGCGTTACTCAGACGCCGTTTGCAGTGCGCATGGGGGCTGAGCAGGCACATGATCCACGTCAAGAGGACTTGTCATCAGTTTGACATTGCCACCGTGTTAAGCCTTATTGTTTCCATACGGCTCGTCACTGTCTCGACGACCTCATATGGAGAAAACCATGAACCACGATCACAGTACAGGACAATCGGATAAGGCCAGCGCTTCAATGGGCAGAAAGAGACTGATTGGCGCAGTCGTCATGCTCGCTTTCATTGGCATGTTTTTTCTTCTCAAAGAGCACTGGTCGCATGTCGCGGGCTACTGGCCGTATCTGCTCTTGCTGGCTTGCCCCCTGATGCACCTTTTCCACGGACACGGGGGGCACGGCTCCCACAACGTCGATTCGAGCAAGAAGTAATCTTGCACGGCCAAAACACCCAGGGAGGCTATCCATGTCGAATGCGCAACCGCACGAACACGTCCATCATGACCACCAGCATCATGAAGGGCATCACACGCATGTGTCGTTGCCCACGACGGGACTAAAGGATCCTGTCTGCGGTATGGATGTGACGGAACAATCGCATCACTCGACAGAGCACGAAGGGCGTCCTTACTACTTTTGCAGCGCCAAATGCAAAGCACGCTTCATGGAAGCGCCGCAAAAGTTTCTCTCGACTCCCATCAGCGAGCGCGCGCCTCAGCCTGAGCCCGAAGCGGCGCAACCGGGCACAACCTATACCTGCCCCATGCACCCTGAGGTGCAACAGGACCATCCTGGAAATTGCCCCAAGTGCGGCATGACACTGGAGCCCATGCTGCCCACGCTGGATGAGGGAGAAAACGCCGAGCTCGTGGATTTCCGACATCGCTTCTGGTGGACGCTGCCTCTCACTGTGGTGGTTACCGTCCTGGCCATGCTTGGGCACCGGTTGCAGTGGTTCGAGATGGTCACACAGAGCTGGATTGAACTGGTGCTGACGGTACCCATCGTCCTGTGGGCGGGCTGGCCCTTCTTCTTGCGCGGTGCGCAGTCGGTCGTGAACCGCAGTCCCAACATGTGGACGCTGATTGGTCTGGGAACGGGCGCAGCATTTGTCTATAGCGTGGTCGCGACCGTTGCGCCGGGGGTGTTTCCCGCCTCGTTCCAGGCCATGGGGCGCGTGGCGGTGTATTTCGAAGCTGCAGCGGTCATCATCTCGCTCACGCTGCTAGGCCAGATGCTGGAGCTCAAGGCACGCTCGCAGACCTCGGCCGCCATCAAATCGTTGCTGGGCCTGGCGCCCAAGACAGCGCGGCGCATCGACGCCACCGGCCAGGAGAGCGATGTCCCGTTGTCCCACGTCCATGTGGGTGATCTGCTGCGCGTGCGGCCCGGCGAGAAGGTCCCCGTGGACGGTGTGGTGGTCGAGGGCAGCAGTGCCGTGGACGAAGCCATGCTCACTGGGGAGCCGGTGCCCATCGTCAAAGGGCCTGGTGATGCCGTCATCGGTGCCACGCTCAATACCAACGGGGCACTGGTGATCCGGTCCGAGCGGGTGGGCTCCGCCACCATGCTGTCGCAGATCGTTCAAATGGTTGCGCAGGCACAGCGCTCACGGGCCCCCATGCAGCGCATGGCCGACCAGGTGGCGGGCTACTTCGTGATGGCTGTGGTGGGTATCGCGTTGCTCACACTCTTCGCGTGGGGCCTGTTCGGTCCGGAGCCACGCTGGGTCTACGGCCTGGTCAATGCAGTTGCGGTGCTGATCATCGCGTGCCCTTGTGCGTTGGGCCTGGCAACGCCCATGTCCATCATGGTGGCCACAGGCCGGGGGGCGACCAGCGGCGTGCTGTTCAGGGACGCGGCAGCCATCGAGAACCTGCGCAAGGTGGACACGCTGATCGTGGACAAAACAGGCACGCTCACCGAAGGCAAGCCCTCCTTCGAACGTGTAGTGGCCATGCCCGGTCTGTCCGAGGATGAGGTTCTGCGCCTGGCGGCCAGTCTGGACCAAGGCAGCGAGCATCCGCTGGCCGATGCCATTGTCCAGGCAGCTCGCGCCAAGGGGCTCGCCCTGGACAAGCCCGAGGACTTTGAGTCCGGCTCGGGCATCGGCGTACGCGGACGGGTAGCCGGGCGCCAGCTCGCCCTGGGAAACACGGTCCTCATGGAGCAGGTGGGCGTTTCTGCGGATCCGCTGCTTGCACAGGCAGAGGCCTTGCGCGCCACAGGGGCGAGCGTGATGTACCTGGCGGCCGACGGCCAGCTTCAAGGGCTGCTGGCAGTTTCGGACGCCATCAAGGCCAGCACGCCGGAAGCCTTGGCAACGTTGCACGCGGCGGGACTGCGCATCGTCATGGCCACGGGCGACGGCATGACCACCGCCAAGGCGGTGGGGGCCAAACTGGGGATTGATGAGGTCCATGGCGAAGTCAAGCCTGCGGACAAGCTGGCCCTGGTGTCGCGGCTGCAGGCCGAAGGCCGTGTTGTCGCCATGGCGGGGGACGGGATCAACGACGCGCCCGCCCTTGCCAAGGCGGATGTGGGGATCGCGATGGGCACCGGCACCGACGTGGCGATGAACAGCGCACAGGTCACCCTGGTCAAGGGCGATCTGCGAGGGATTTCCACTGCGCGGGAATTGTCGGAGGCGACGGTGGGCAATATGAAGCAGAACCTGATGTTTGCCTTCCTCTACAACGCGCTGGGCATCCCGATCGCCGCAGGGCTGCTGTATCCCTTCACCGGATGGCTGCTATCGCCAATGATCGCGGCCTTGGCGATGAGCCTGAGTTCGGCGTCCGTGATCGCAAACGCCCTGCGGCTTCGCAAGGGCTGAATCGACTTGGCTCGCTCAGATTTGATCTAGGTTAAGTTCGCGGCCACCGCTGGGAATACCATTCGTACCATGATCTTCGCCAGAAGCACGATATCGCGCCAAGCCCGCTGGATAACCAGCGCTCTGGTGGCGGCGTTGCTTCTGATGCAGTTCGCGTTGGCGGCCTATGCCTGTCCCAAGCTGGACTCCGCAGCCCATGCGGCATCGATGCAAAAAGCGGGCATGGCCATGGAAGACTCAGTCGGCATGCCCTCCATGCCCGATTGCCACGCTATGGCGGGAACCATGGATGAGCAAGATCCTCAGCTGTGTCGAGCCCATTGTGATGGCGACAGCTTGTCCTCCCCCTCGCTACAAGGTCTCGATCTGCAGGCGCTCGCGGCTCACGCCATCTGGGTTGCTTATGTGCTGCCCGTGATCCTGGACTCAGAACGCCATATTGACCCTCGGGCTGTCTACGCAGAGCTGGACAGTCGAGCGGGCTCTCCCCCCATCTATCTGACCCATCAGGTCTTTCGGAATTGAACGTGCACGGCGTGTGCGCTGCCTTGCAGCGTGCGCGCAGGTCTGACTTCGTGCCCCTTCATTTCGAGGACCATCATGCCCAACATCTCCTTCGGCGCTCCCTGCGAGCGCCTGCCTGCGCAACTGCGCATTCATCCTCTCTCGCCGCGCATCCGTGTGCGCAACCTCCACCATCTGCGCCTGGGCGCTCTCGGGGTCCTGTTGTCCAGCATTGGATTGGCTGGCAACCAGGCACACGCCCTGGGCTTTTCCGAAGCGTTGGACCTGGCCGAGCAGCACAGCCCTCGCATCACGGCCCAGCGGCTGCAGATTGACGCGGCCAGCAGTTCCCAGAAGTCGGCAGGAACCCTGCCGGACCCCAAGCTCTCAGTCGGGATCGAGAACTTTCCCGTCAGCGGCATGGACCGCTTCAGCCTCACGCGCGAATCCATGACCATGCAGCGCCTGGCGCTGATGCAGGAGGTGCCCAACCGCGCCAAACGAGATGCCCAGATTGCCGGCGCCGAGGCCAAGGTGGAACGCGAACGCGCCGCCCTGGGCGTCCAGCGCCTGCAGATCCGCCAGGAGCTGAGCCAAGCGTGGATCATGGCCCAGGCTATCGAGCAACGTGATCAGGTACTCACCGGTCTACTGAGTGAGAACCAGCGCCTGCAGGACAGCCTGACTGCCCGCATCGCGGGGGGGACGGCCCAAGCGGGCGATCTCCTGATGGCCAGGCAGGAGGCGCTTGCGCTGTCGGACCGCAGGGACGATCTGCAGCGGGACCGGTCCAAGGCCAGGGCGATGTTGCGGCGCTGGGTTGGCGCTCGCGCCGACGAGGCGCTTCAGGGAACTCCTGGGCCGCTGAGCCGCCCCCTGGACCAGTTGCGCGCAGAGGTACACCGCCATGCCGAACTGGCGCAGTACCCCGCCATGCAGGCCATGGCCTTGGCGGAAACGCGCGAAGCCCAGGCAGAAACCAAGGGTGATTGGTCCTGGGAAGTCGCCTACAGCCGCCGCGACCGACGCTGGGGCGACATGGTGTCCTTCCAGGTGACCTTTGATCTTCCCTGGCAACAGGAGCGGCGCCAGGGACCCCAGATCAAGGCCAAGCAGCTGGAGCTGCAGCGCCTGGAAGCCGAGCAGGAAGACGTGACCCGCAGGCACCTGCAGGAGCTGGAGGACAGCGCCTCAGAGCTGGCGGCACTGAACAGTCAGATCGAACGGCTGCAATCGGCTGGCATGGGCTTGGCACAGGGGCGTGCCGAACTCGCGCTGGCCAACTACCAGTCCGCCAAAGGCGACTTGAGCGCCGTGCTGGCGGCTCGGGCCCAAGTGCGGGAGACGCACTGGCGGCTCATTGATCTGCAGGCACAGCGGGACACCGTGATTGCCCGCTTGAACAGCCTGATCGCCGACTGAAGGGAGAACCACATGACCAATAACGTTTTCAAGAAGACCGCTGTGGCCGTAGCACTGGTGGCTGCAGGCATCGCCCTCGGCTGGACCGTCTCCCAATGGCGCACCGCGAACAACCACGCACTGGGAGCCAGTCCCGCATCGACAGAAGCAGCAAAAGCCGACCGCAAGGTGCTGTACTGGTACGACCCGATGTCGCCGACGCAGAAGTTCGATAAGCCAGGCAAGTCCCCCTACATGGACATGGCCTTGGTACCCAAGTATGCGGATGAGGACACTCCGGAAAGCTCCGGCCTGAGCGTCTCCGCCCAGGCCGTGCAAGCCCTCGGCCTGCGCACCGCCCTGGTAGAGCAGCGAGACATTGGGTCCGATGTGGACGTGCTGGGCACGGTCCAGCTCAATGACCGGGATGTGAGCATCGTCCAGGCCCGCTCGGGCGGCTTCGTGGAACGCGTCTATGCCCGGGCCCCGGGCGACGTGGTGGCCGCAGGCGCGCCATTGGCCGATCTACTGCTGCCAGAGTGGGTGGCTGCGCAGCGCGAGTTTCTCGCGGTCCGGGCGCTCAAGGACGAGTCGCTGACGACAGCAGCGCGCCAGCGGCTGTCGCTGCTGGGCATGCCTGCCTCGCTCGTGGCCCAGGTGGAGCGCACGGGCGAACCTCAGGGCCGCTACACGGTGACCTTCCCGCAGGCCGGCATGGTGGCTGAACTGATGGTGCGCCAGGGCATGACGGTCTCTTCGGGGGGCAGTCTGGTGCGCGTAAACGGCCTGGCCAGCGTCTGGATCGAAGCGGCCGTTCCTGAAGCGCAAAGCGGTCCCTTGCAACTGGGGCAGGACGCCCAGGTCCGATTGGCCGCGTTTCCGGGCGAAACCCTCAACGCCCGGGTCGTGAGCATCCTCCCAGAGGCCAACCGGGACACCCGCACGGTGCGCGTGCGCCTGGAGCTTCCCAACCCCACCCAGCGCCTGAAGGCGGGCATGTCCGGGCAGATCGTCCTGGCCGGACGCACACAACCAGCGCTGCTGGTGCCCAGCGAAGCGGTGATCCGCACCGGCAAGAGGGCGTTGGTCTACGTGGTGGACGGTCCTGGCAAGTACCACCCCGTCCAGGTGCAACTCGGCGGGGAAATCGATGACCGCCTCGTCATTCAAGGCGGCCTCACCGCAGGACAACAGGTGGTCGCCTCGGCACAGTTCCTGATCGACTCGGAAGCCAGCCTGCGAGGCATCATGCCCGCACTGCCTCCAGGCAGCAGCGCGCAACCCATCGCTGAACAGGGTTCCTCGGCCTCTGCGGCTCCGGCGTCCAAGAGCTTTACGGTGCGAGGGGTGGTCGATGAGGTCACGCCCACCGAGCTGACCCTTACCCACGAGGCCGTGCCTGAACTGAAGTGGCCCGGCATGACCATGCCATTCAAGTTGGCAAACCCAGAACTGGCAAAAGCACTGAAACCCGAGCAGCAGGTGAAGTTCACCTTCCAGCAGCAAGGCAAGGACTTCGTGATCACTGCCGTGGAAAGGATCAAGCCATGATCGCGCGTCTGATCCGCTGGTCGGTGGCGAACCGACTCCTGGTTCTGCTGGCGACCGTGATGCTTACGGCCTGGGGCGTGTGGGGTGTGCGCAGCACCCCCGTGGACGCTCTTCCCGATTTGTCGGATGTCCAGGTCATCATTCGCACTTCCTATCCCGGCCAAGCACCGCAGATAGTGGAGAACCAGGTCACATACCCGCTGTCCACCACCATGCTGTCCGTCCCGGGCGCCAAGACGGTGCGAGGTTTCTCGTTCTTTGGCGACTCATTCGTCTACATCCTGTTCGAGGATGGCACGGACCTGTACTGGGCGCGCTCGCGGGTGCTGGAGTACATGAACCAGGTGCAGGGACGACTACCCGCTACGGCCAAGTCGTCGTTGGGCCCAGATGCCACCGGGGTGGGCTGGATCTTCCAGTACGCCCTGGTAGATCGCACCGGCAAAAACGACCTGGCCCAGCTTCGCGCCTTGCAGGACTGGTTCCTGAAGTTCGAACTCAAGAGCTTACCCAACGTGGCCGAGGTGGCATCGGTCGGTGGCATGGTCAAGCAGTACCAGGTCGTGCTCGACCCCATCAAGCTTGCGTCCCAAGGCCTCACTCAGGGGCAGGTGCGCGAGGCCATCATGAATGCCAACCAGGAAACGGGGGGATCGGTGCTGGAACTGTCCGGCGCCGAGTACATGGTGCGCGCCAGCGGCTATCTCAAGACGCTGGACGACTTCCGCGCCATCCCGTTGGTGTCGCGCGCAGGGGTGCCTGTGCGCCTGGGGGATGTCGCCACCGTTCAGATCGGGCCGGAAATGCGGCGCGGCATCGCTGAACTCGACGGCGAGGGGGAAGTGGCTGGAGGCGTGGTCGTGCTGCGATCTGGCAAGAACGCCCAGGAAACGATCCAGGACGTAAAGGCCAAACTCAGCGAGCTGCAAAGCAGCCTGCCCCAGGGCGTGGAGATCGTCACCACCTACGACCGCAGCGCACTCATCGAGCGGGCGATCCAGAACCTCAGCACCAAACTCGTAGAGGAGTTCATTGTGGTGGCGGTGGTCTGTGTCTTGTTCCTCTGGCACCTGCGTTCTGCGCTGGTCGCCATCATTTCTCTGCCGCTGGGGATCATGGCGGCGTTTCTGGTGATGCGCTACCAGGGCATCAACGCCAACATCATGTCCCTGGGCGGGATTGCAATCGCCGTGGGCGCCATGGTCGATGCAGCTGTGGTGATGATCGAGAACGCCCACAAGAAGCTGGAGGCCTGGCAGCACAAGCATCCCGACCGCCAACTGGTGGGGGAAGAACGCTGGAAAGTGATCACCGAAGCTGCCGAGGAGGTGGGCCCCGCGCTGTTCTTCTCGCTGCTTATCATCACGTTGTCCTTTGTGCCCGTTTTTACGCTGGAAGCACAGGAAGGCCGCTTGTTTGGACCGCTGGCGTTCACGAAGACCTACGCGATGGCCGCAGCTGCGGCACTCTCGGTCACGCTGATCCCGGTCCTCATGGGCTACTGGATCCGGGGGCGTATCCCTGACGAGCAGAAAAACCCCATCACCCGCGCGCTGATTGCCGTGTACCGACCTTGCCTTGAGTGGGTCTTGCATCGTCCCAAATCCACCCTGGTCATCGCCGTGCTGGCGCTGACGACCACGATCTGGCCCCTGTCGCGGTTGGGGGGCGAGTTCCTGCCCAGGCTGGATGAAGGCGATCTGCTGTACATGCCGTCAGCCCTGCCGGGCCTGTCGGCACAGCGAGCCACGGAGCTTCTGCAATTGAGCAACCGGATGATCAAGACGGTGCCCGAGGTCGAGCGCGTCTTCGGCAAGGCGGGCCGCGCAGAGACCGCCACCGATCCGGCCCCGCTGGAAATGTTCGAGACCACGGTGAAGCTCAAGCCCAGAGACCAATGGCGTCCAGGAATGACGCCCGAGGGCCTGATCGAAGAGTTGGACAAGGCCGTCAAGATCCCCGGCCTGTCCAACATCTGGATTCCACCCATTCGCAACCGAATCGACATGCTGGCAACCGGCATCAAGAGCCCCATCGGTGTCAAGGTGACGGGCAACGACCTGCAGGTGATCGATGGGATCGCGGCACAGGTCGAGCAGGTCGCCAAAGGCATTCCGGGAGTGGCCTCGTCACTGGCCGAGCGCCTGACAGGGGGCCGCTACGTCGATGTCCGCATCGATCGCACGGCCGCGGGGCGCTACGGGCTGAATGTGTCCGATATCCAGGCCGTGGTCTCCGGGGCCATCGGTGGAGAAAACGTCTCGGAAACGGTCGAGGGCCTGGCGCGCTTCCCCATCAACCTGCGCTACCCGCGTGAGTGGAGAGACTCGCCCGAACGGCTGGCCCAGTTGCCCATCTCCACCCCCATGGGGCAGCAAATCACGCTGGCAACGGTGGCCAGCATCTCCATCACCGATGGGCCGCCCATGCTCAAGAGTGAGAACGCCCGTCCATCGGGCTGGGTGTATGTTGATGTGCGGGGACGAGATCTGGCATCGGTGGCCAATGACCTGCGCGACGCGGTGAGCCGACAGATCAAGCTGCAGCCAGGAGTCAGCATCACGTACTCTGGCCAGTTCGAGTACCTAGAGCGGGCCAATGCTCGCCTCAAGGTGGTGGTACCAGCCACCTTGCTGATCATTTTCGTGCTTTTGTACTTGACCTTCTCGCGCATGGGTGAGGCGGGACTGATCATGGCGACGTTGCCATTCGCGTTGACCGGGGGCATCTGGTTCCTCTACCTGATGAACTACAACCTGTCCATCGCCACCGGTGTGGGCTTCATCGCCCTGGCGGGGGTCGCGGCAGAGTTCGGGGTGGTCATGCTCATCTACCTCAAGCAGGCACTCGCAGAGAGATGTCCAGACGGCAGGCAGCCCACACTGGAAGAGCTGCTGGACGCGATTCGGGAAGGTGCCGTGCTGCGCGTGCGACCCAAGGCAATGACCGTGGCTGTCATCCTGGCGGGCCTGGTGCCCATCGTGTGGAGCAGCGGGACAGGCTCGGAGGTCATGAGCCGCATCGCGGCACCCATGCTGGGCGGTATGGTGACGGCGCCGCTGCTGTCCTTGTTCGTGATTCCTGCGGCCTATGTGCTGATGCGTAAGCCAAGGAGAGTGAAAGCAGAGGCATCCGGAGGCTGAACGCTGCGTTGCGCAACCAAGTGCTCCCAATAAACCTGTCGTTTCGCGCTCGCAATCGTGCACGCTTGCATACATTTCACACGCGGTGCAAGCGTCGGGCGTGCAAAATCTGCGGGCAGACCGCCCAGAAAGAACAACAGTGGAAATTCGTAAGCGCAACAACGTTCATATGATCGACCCAATTCGCCCGGACGCCCCTTTGCTCGTCTATGCGCACGGCTTTGGGTGTAGCCAGCATATGTGGCGACATATCACTCCGGCCTTTGAAGGTAAGTGCCGCCAGGTCTTGTTCGACTACGTCGGCTGCGGCCAATCAGACTTGGCCGCCTTTGACCCCGTGAAGTACGCAAGTCTGAAAGGCTACGTGCAAGATCTGCTGGATGTATGCGACGCATTGGGCATCGAGCGCGGAGTGCATTTTGTTGGACATTCGGTCAGCGCCAGCATCGGCCTGCTGGCCTCCATCGAGCGACCTACACTTTTTGACCGCCTGATTCTGGTTGGCCCGTCGCCTTGCTACCTCAATCACGCTCCGGACTACCTTGGAGGGTTCGAGCGCCAGGATTTGGAGGGCCTATTGGACCTCATGGACCAGAACTTCATGGGCTGGTCCAGCTACCTCGCACCCATTGTGGCGGGAGCGCCGCAGGCAGACAGTCTGGGCGGAGAGTTGTCTGAGAGTTTCTGCTCAACCGATCCTACGATGGCTCGTATCTTTGCGCAGGCAACCTTCTTTGCGGATACCAGAGAGGAGCTGTCGCGCGTGACCCGGCCGAGTCTGATCCTGCAGCATGGCAACGATGCGTTGGCGCCCCATTCGGTGGGGCAATACATGCACAAGAAGCTCAGGGACAGCACGCTGGAAGTGCTGGACGTGACCGGACACTGCGCCCACATGAGTCATCCGCACCTGGTGACGGCCGCCATGCAGCGATATCTCTCCTTAGCGTGAGCGAAACCGAGAGGGCAGAACATGCTGGCGGTTGATGACATCCCTTGCGCGATGATGATCACGGACCCGGTGGGGCACATCGTGCGGATGAACGGGGAGTTCCTTGTCCTGATCGGGGGCACGGAGGCGTTTTGGCTCGGCCACTCCATGGATGAACTGTTGACACCAGCTTCTCGAATTTTCAGCCAGACCCACCTGTTTCCCACGCTGCATCACGCCAAGAGTGCGCGCGAAGTGTTCCTCCACCTGCGCGGTGTTGGCGGCGAGACTGTTCCTGTCATGGTCAATGCGGTCAGCAAGCGCCTGGACACGGGCGACCACATCGTATGGGCCTTTTTTGTGGCCCGCGAACGCAGCCGTTTCGAAGGCGAGTTGATCAAGGCCCGTGCAGAGGCCCAGGGTCTTGCCCAGCGCTTGGCCGCCAGCAATCAACAGGTTGAATTGCAGAATCGCCAGCTTTCGGAACTGAGTCTCTCTGATCCGCTTACGGGTCTTAAAAACCGCCGTGCGCTGGAATTGATCGTGCAGAAGTGGCAACGGACGGCCTCTCGACAGAGTTACGTGTCGTTGTTGATGGTGGACGTGGACTACTTCAAACGGATCAACGACGCGCATGGCCATCCCGAGGGCGACCGGGTGCTGGTGAACTTTGCTCGCCAGATACAGGCAGACGCACGTGGTTCGGACCTGGTGGTGCGATACGGTGGGGAAGAATTCGTCCTTTGGTTACCTGATGCGGACGCAGAAGCAGCTGCCAGAATTGCTGAGCGGGTGCACAAATGCGCCAGACGGGTGCGCTCATTGGCAGGGCCAGTAACGGTCAGTGTCGGGCTGGCGTGTGCAGTACACCAAACCGGAGCGGATTTCCTCGCCCGACTGCTAAAACGCTCTGATCAAGCTGTTTATAGGGCAAAGGCGCTCGGGCGCAACTGCACTGTGGTTAGTGACTGAGTCACCAAGCCTCGCGCAGCTCACCAGCGTTTGGAATAGTGATAGCTTGCCCCCGCAAAGAACGTTCGCGGTGAGACTACTTGGATGGCATGGCTGCTTGGCGGTCCACCATCATTTGCATCATCTGTTCCATCATGACCATACGGCGCTCCATTTGAGCGTGCATGCCCATCATGCCTCCCATACCCGAGTTTCCAGAGGCTGCAGGCATGGCAGGTTTGGTCTGCGCCCCTTGCTGCATCATTCCCATCCCCATGCCACCAGAACTACCCGCGCCCATCATGGCCATGCCTGACTGCATGAGCTTCATGTGTTCCCCCATCAGCGCTGAACGTTCGGTGGGAGTCTTGGCCGCCTGCATTTTTTTGTGCATTTCCTGCATCGCCTTCATCTGACGATCAAAGGCGTCCGGTGTTGGCGGGGTGGTAGCTGCCGGGGCAGACTGGGTGGTTACGCCACCGCTCTGCGCATCACCGGGGTGGTGGCCTGCGTGTTCGTCCGCAGGTTTTGGAGATTGCGCGACGGCACAGCCCGCCACGAAAAGGGTTGTCAACAGCCCAGCGACGATATTCAGACGCATGATGGTCTCCTTGTAGGTTCAACTGCAGCATGACGACGTACGGTTCGCAGCGCCTTGATTCACATCAACAGAGGTTGTGGACCGAGACGCACAGCAGCAGCCACCGGTTGTTCGGCGAGATGCAGGACTCACCGCCGCGTCTGCTTTGTATCCAGCACGCTCAATCGCTGAGCGGACAAGCTCCACAGTGCTTTCTCCGGCTTGCGCCGGGATGCGTACCTGACGTGCAGCTGCGTCGATTTCTACTTCGATGCCCCCAGGCAGTTGGGCCTGAGCTATTGCACGACCAATGCGCTGGGCGCAAGTGCCGCACGTCATATCAGGAACATTGAAATGGACCATGTGAGCCTCCTTTGGTTGATTCACGTTTTGACTATGAACCTTGCCACGGTGTTAAGGTCAAGGTCTCACGGAATTCAATCGGCATAGAAGATCGGAAAGCAGCAAACGACCTCAGTGCTGGTGGTGTCTCTACGAGCTAGAACGCTCGCGCCTTGGGTGAACGACTGTCGAAAATCTCCATCTCAGCCGAGGGGAAGGAGACCTTTGGCGCCTTGCGCCTTGCGCCTTCCCGCCGCGTGCCTAGCGCGCAGGCGCCACCATAGCGGTGGCAATTGCCAAATGCTGGGCTGGTCCTGTACCTGCCTGAGAGAGAAAGCCCTCGGCGAACGAGAAGTTTTTAGCAGATCGAACGAGATGCGCTTGGAATGCAAGCGACTCGCTGACAAGTGCAAGGGACAAAAATTTGACCGACAACTCCAGGGTGACGACGACCTTGGAATCGTAGTGGCCCAAACCTGCAAGCACGAAGGCTGCATCAAAACCTGCGGCGATAACACCGCCATTGATTGCGGAGGTTCCTCCACCTCCCTGAAGGCCAGATTCGATTTTGGTGAAATTGATGATCGCCAAGCCTGGCTCTTTGAACGTCCCCCTAAACCCAAACCAAGCAATTTCTTTCCTGGCGTTGAATTGAGCCAATTGCTCTTCGCGCTGAGTGGAGACTAGGCGAAATGGGATGGTCGGACTATGCATGGGAAAGCAATGATGCGTTTACCGTCCAAATGTACATTGAAGGCTCGTCAAAATGTACATTCAGGATGCGTCTAACCTTGCATCCAAGACACTTGCGGCGGGGGTTTTCTCGAATGAAGATTCGATAGTTGGACCGTTGTTAAGTCCACTGTACCCCGCGAGCTGCTATGGGGTTCTGGCCGATAAGGCCACATGACAGCTGCGCAATTTTTCCCTCAGTTCGTGTTATACCTCGGGGTTGGATAAGCCCGTAGTTCCCTCGCATGCGACCAGGTTTTGCCGACAGGAGTCAGGCCAATCTTCCAGATCGTCATCGAGCGCTATCCACTGCTTGGGTTTTCTGCGCTGAGCGTCTTCTTGAACTTGCACGCCCCGGGGTGTGGTGCGGAACATGGACAGGTTCCATGGGTCCACGCCATGCACACGTCTGTGGTATGTCCCGCCAATAAACCGAGCACGCAAGGACGCTGGAAGGCGCTTAAGGGTTGCGCTGTACCCGGGGCGAATGCACCAGGTGCTACTCAGTACCAGGGCAACGGTTGGGTGGGGTTGGAGCACCGACTCCAGGATTGGAACCCATTCGAACAGCGAATGCCCTGCAGCCTCATACGGGCTCATGTAGATGCCCTTGCGTGGATGCCCGAGTGCCAGATCGTGATCACCAGCACCTGGCGCCTGGAACAGGCCTATGAGGATCTATTGGAAAGGTTCTCTCCGGACATTGCCGCCATGATCGAAGGTGTTACCCCCAGATATTGCGATCTAACGAACGTCCCGAATACGCTGGTGGGGTACGAGCGGGAGGCCGAGTGCCATGCCTGGCTTTGGGCCAACGATGTGCCACATCGCAGATGGGTGGCGGTGGATGATCGATCGTGGCTCTATCGGCCGTTCTGCAAGTCGTTGTTTTTGGTCGATGGGCGAACGGGACTCACGCAGGCCACCGGTTCACAACTGACAGCTCGTCTTCAAACCACACTTTGAAAAGACTGCCAGGAGTGCAGACCACCTAGCCTCAGAAAACACAAATCTAGGGTTAACCCGAGCATCCTAACCGGGTAATCTGCACCGAAAGTGAGATCACCCCAAACACCGATGCCGTCGTGCACCAGCACCTTCATGCGGTTGGCTCTTCTGTTGGCGAACAGGTAGGCGTGGTGCGGGCGCGCTGCGCCGAAGACCGACACCACACGCGCCAGCGCCGTTTCGGTGCCCGCTCGCATGTCCAGCGGTTCGGTGGCCAGCCATAGGGCATCGACCCGGATCATCTCAGCCATTCGCGCAGCCACGCTGCACACGACGCCGCATCTTCCAGTGGCCAGTTCACGGTGACCACCCCGGCACTGCGTCGAACCTCAACGTGGATCGAGCGCGCCACGGGCGGCGATCTGGTGTCAGCAGCAGGGCTAGGTTCAACTGGTAGTGGAAGATTCAATGCAACGAACTCATTCCGGGGCACTGGCAATAGGGAGTCCGCTTGCTCGCGCATCCAGCGATGAACGATGTTGGCGTTGACCCCGTGTGCGAGTGCCACGCCGGCCACGGACGCGCCGGAGACCTGGCATTCGGCCACGATCTGGGCTTTGAGTTCTGGGGAGTAATAGCGACGCTTGGGACGTTGGGCGATCGCTTCGTTCGCCATGATGTGCATGATCTTCATCGTGCACACGATGCCTCGGCGCTGGGTCTATCTCAAGATGGGATTGCCGGACGCTTACTCCAGCGCGTCAAGCTGGACGGGTCGATGGGCAACTCGGTCTGCAGGTAGGTCTCGCCACAGAAGAGCTGCCAGTACGGGTTCTCCACCCAGGTGTTGACCACGGCTTCGTCGGAGGCATCGAAGGTGTGCTGCAGGTACAGCAGCCCAGCCACCAGGCGCGGAGCCAAGGCTGGACGGCCACGACCGGAGGTGAACGACACCGCGAAGGTGCGCTCGATCTCGGCCCAGTCGATCAGCGCGGCCAGCCTGACCAGTGGGTGCTTCATGTTGAGCTGCTCGTCCAGCCGCGGACGGAACAGCTCGCCGGACTGCGGCTGCGAAGGCTTCGGACCCATCGTACTCCTCGGAGCGATTTGCAAGAAAACAGGTACTGGCAAAACCATACCTTGCAAATCCTGCACCCATCAATCAGCAGAACTACGTGTCAGATCAAGGGCTTGCAGATTGTTCAGGGCGGACCAAGTAGACACGGAACGCATGGTCACCTTGCAGTGTACTTTGTGGTCAAGTGCATCTAGCTTCCGCAGCAATATACCTCTGCCGTCACATGCCTCCTGTATGGCCACTAAGACAATTGCTTTTAAAACGGTTGGTCCTGTGGGTAATCGTCAATTTAGTCACTTTTGCTGCATCACTTAATTGATGTCTCACTTTTTAGGTTCAGCCGACGAGTGAATTACGCCCTGTCGTCATAATTTATGTGTTTGATGGTGCTGTAAATGCCGTCGTGGCCCCCTCGAAGTTCTAGGCGCTGAGAAGGTCGGGTTCGTCGGGGGTACGATATCAGCATCGGTGGCAAGCCGTCTCCGCAGAGCAGTTGAAGCATTTTATTCGGATAATTATTCGCGATATTTGACTAGAAGATGTTGCTTTTATTAATTCAGAGGTTTTTAATCGGCTCGGTTGAGGCGGTGTAATCTGGTTATCTGCTCTGGATCTGTGTTAAAAGATTCACGAATTGCTTGACGACTTAATCCACTTGAAAGCAATTCGATTGCAGAGCGCGCGTGTTCCCTGTTACGGGAAGTCGTGTTGAGCCCTGCCGCTAGCAGAACTGTTGTAGGCGTCATATTTACCCCTGCAAGAGCTAACGCTTGTGCTGCCCACAGTGCCAATCTACGATCTTTGTCGGCGTTGATTTTGCTTATCATCGTGTGCAGCCTACTGCCGGGTGGGGTTGCTCTGGTAATTGAAGAAACTCCTCTTGAGGATAGTTGAGAAAGTCTCGATCTGGTGATCTTATGAGGACGCCGTTCTATGCGAATCGCCTTCATTAATGCGAATGCGAGGTCTCTTTCAATATCATTTATTTTTGAATTTTTATGTTCTTTTTTTCTGTTGGTGGGAGTGCTCAAATTTTTGGAGTCAGGGGTTTTTCCTGATGTGAGTTTGGTGATCGGTTTGAGTGGGTGGTCTGTAAAATCTGATGGGCTTAATTTTGCAGTGCTTATCAGCCAGTCCTGGTCCCTTACAATTGCTCTAAAGAGCGGGCGCGATGCACTGGCGAATATTTTTTTAAAATCTCCATTTTTCTTTAATAGTCGGGCTAACTTCTCTCTGTCGCTATCAATGGGCGGCAGTGTTTTCAACTTTGGACACCATCTTTTAATCGAATCTGGATGATGGATCCTCAGGAGCCAGTAGAGTCGAGGGTGAGATCTCTGGAATTTCGTAGCCACCTCGCCTGGGTATGCTTTTGAAAAGTTGAGGAGGACTTCTTCGGCGTGCTTCAAACCGTAGACGTACTTCGGACTCCTTTGCTTGATGTGAATGCCGACAGTTCTTTTTTTTGAAATTAATAGTGCGGATTCGTCGAAGGTTAGTCCAGCGGCAGTGAAGAGGGATGCAAAGTCCTCAGCTTTAAACCTCCCCAAATCCAGATTGAGTCTGAGATGGCAGTCGCTGCTCGGCGGCGCGATAACGAATTTGTGAGGAGAAATGCTGATTGGCTTACCGTAAACTTTGATAAGAGATTTGATATATCCTGTGGAGAAGTCATGCGGCGATAGTCCAAGAGCTTCGCTGGCGGCGGACTTGACTTGAGCGTGCGACCACAGTGAATTTTTAGAAAAAATTGAATCCGCACAAAATTTACTCAATCGCTTGAAGGCACTGCTTACTGGCGATTTTCTGACCGGCAATGACCGTAGATCCGCGCCGCATTCGCAGACGATGGGCATAGGTCGAAGTACCATTCTGTTAATTGGCACAACAAGCATTTTGCACTTGGGGCATGAAATTCTTAACCATTCTTCATGAACTGTGCATGTCAATGCGGGCTGCATCTGATGAATTCGATGAAGATAGGGCTCACCGTATTTTTTGAAGTCCTCATCAAGACAGGATGGACAGAAACGCACAGCGGGTTGGTGATTGCAAGGAATGAATCCAAGGGACCGAAGTCTCCCACTTCGTGTTCCATACCCCGCTGTCTCTAGGTCCAGCGGTCTCTTGTGAGCCGTGTTGAATACTCGAAAGAATTGACTTGTAGTTAACCTATCGGTGACTTCATTTCCTGGTAGCCCCATTTGATCGGTGATGAATGCTACGACTGCAGGATGAGGCGGGCTTGCCTGATAAATTGAAAGATTGGGACTGAGGTGGGCTACAGAATTTGATATTTTTCGAAAAACACTCTCACCATTGTGAACTACAAATCTTGTGAGAACCGAGCACAGAACTTCGTCTGGGTAAGGGGTGGGAACGTATGGCAGGAATACCATGAAGGGGCTTAGAGTGTTAGTTGGTGCCCAAGACCTTTAGGTGTGCTCGTTGATTCGTCGTTGAGCGTACGCGATAAGGTCCGCAGGCCATATACGAAGGCCTGCAGCACGCTGAATTTTCCATAATTTAATGTCGGACTCTCGTTGCACTAAAGAATCGATTGCGAAGTTAACCCTCCGAATTCTGAACGACTCAGGTGTCTCCGAAAAACGTGATAAGAGCGCCTTAAAGTGGGGTAGTTTGTCGCGGCGCCATTGAGAGGATTGCCCCAGCCCTGAGCAAAGCCGAGCTACTGAGATTCGCATGGGTGGTTCAGCCCTTAATAGCAAGATCATCCTAGTGAGAACTTTCGAGCAGAGCTCCTGATCTCGGGCCGGCCAATTCACCGTACCACGCGTGCTCACCGATTTGCGATATTGCGCATTGGAAGTAAGTAGCCAACTGCGATCATGTCGATAGAGCCAAGCATAGTCAGAAAAGCCCAGAGACCTTGCTTTGGAGATTCCCTCAACGCCAGGCGTTTTTAACACTCCCATCCACCGGTCACGCCGAGACGTTCGTTGTGCCATGAAAAGTGAACGTTGGCGGTGCAGTTTGGTGCCCTTCTCGTACGCTAATTCCCGATATATAGTTTGCACGGAAACCCCATTACGAAGGGCAATAGACTGCAATTCCAAACCTGACAACAAGTCGTGCCCTATCGAAGTTCGAGTTTGGGCGCCGACGAATTTACGACGCTCTTTCACTTCGATTTTTCGCTGTCTACGATACTTGACGATGGTGCCGACACTCTTGCCCGTTTGTTGAGCTATCTGACGGCAGGACAATGACGGGTTGCGTAGGAGATGTTCTATTTCAAGGCCTGGTACTTGTAGGGATTTCTTTGTCTCACCACGAGGAATCGCGTGCGCACTTCCTCGTGTCGCTTCGCGTGAAGACCGCTCTGCGTCAACTGCCAAGCTGAACTCTGCTATGGAGCCAAATAAAAAATCAATCATCAGCAGGTGGCATATCGGATGCAATGAGCGGTCAGGACGCTCAACCAGATCTTCAATCCAGCGCAAAGGACTTCTGGCGGTCTGCAGCAGTCGTGATTGATGCTGAAAGTTAGCGAAGTCGGCAAAGTAGTGCCTCACCTCAGTTGCAACTAATTGGTAGTCGAGGCTTCGACGGCTCGACTGAAAGCCTTTTGCCGACAGGCGGTTTCGATATACGTTGGAGCGATCGGCATTGTTTATCGGCGGTAGTGCTGCCAGCAGGAGATCCGCTGATAGTTGCGCAAATCGGAATTGAAAACCACATTCAGGGGTTATGCATTCCTCGCCGCTAGGAAGGCCTGGATACATTAGGGGTTGGCCAAATAGGCCTTCCTTTGGGACACTTTGTTGTTGCAACTGCAGAGAATGGCGGACGCAGCAGTTCACTCCGGGTAGATGGTGCTGCCGATGCCAGTAGTGGCAGCCGTTCATCTCAATATCTTCGGCTACACATGCGGGGCAAAAGCGGTGTGGCGTGTTGATTCCGAACCGGTTTGCAACGAGACCAAGCCGCAGTTTCAAGTCAAGGGAGTTACTTGAGCGCGAGTCCTCCATTAGTTGTGCATAGCGCTCGTGATCCAAGAACGGCCTGTGATACGGTAGCAGCGTACTGACTTCCACAAGATCGGCGAAAGAGTCGTGTGGCAGCGCCCCCGCGCATCGCTCGTTCATGGCATCGAAGTGACTGGGAAGGGTAAGGCTGGGTGTAACCGTCCTGCCGCCAAAAATTTTCCTCACTGCGTCTCGGCCCGTTCCCCACGCATTCAAGATTGCTAACCTGCACAGCCATGAATACAGCAGTTCGTCATGGTGCAGCTCAGGCGTGTAGCAGATAGTTGTTGAAGCGAGGCGAGCGCGGTGCACGTTTGCTAACTCCAGTCAATCAGCAAGTAGTCTCAGCGGGCCAGCGGATCCTCTAAGGGGAGGTCAACCGGCCGAGGCGAGGCCCTTTTTTTGTTCTTTGTCGCAGCGGGACTGGGGGGCATGCTCTCTTCGTGTACATCGTCAAACTCTTCGTTTTTTACCCCTTTGGGTCGAGCAGGCTCCTCTGCCCCAAGCAGGGCGCGCATAGCTTTGTACCTAGGACTGAACAGCAGATCGTCAAACATTCGAAGCTTTGCAGGGTTCTTGCTGAGCAAGGCTGCAATTGCCGGTCCAAGAAATGCCATGTCAGTCGCCGCGGTTCGCTGAAACGCAGTAGCGTCGATAATTTCGCGCCCGCCAATCTCATTGTGCTGAGATAGTGTGAACGCGAGCGCCGCGAAGGCCGTATTTCCCGCTGAGGCCGTGTACCAAGCATCAAGGATTTCTTTCGTCAGCTTTGTCTTTGTCTTGACAAACGTATAGTCCCAATACGTATCGCAGAATTCTTCCCACTGAGGGCTATTCCTTGCCATCGGCTCAATTACCAAGCTCCCGAAGGAAGCGAGTTTGCGGGTGTTTCGTACCGCTCCTTCTACGACAGCTTGGACCGCTGGTGTTGCAAGCGCCAACAAGCTAATGCCGAGCCGCTCAATGATTTCACTGAATAGGTTTAGTACAAGCTCCGCATTTTGGGCGCGCGCGCTGCGCAAATTCTGATCTTCATCAACGACAATAAAGCCCAAGGAGACAGCTGTTGCGACTTTGTTCATCAAGTCGACCATGGGCGCAATATTGCGTAGCGCTGCCGCCTTCCGCGAATAGTCGGTTCCTAGCAGTCGGTCGATCTCGTTGAAGAATTGCAGGCACAACGACTTGAGTGTTGCGTCGTGAGGCACTCTGAGAAGAACGTATACGACCTGATGGCATTTCAGATCAGCTCCGTGATAATTCGAGTGGCAAATAACCTGCTTGTATCTCAGCAAAGCTGCAGCTGCGAAAGTAGTCTTGCCTTGCCCGCTAACAGACATCATGAAGTAGCCTTTAGCCGAAGGTTTCCAGTCAGCGGGCATTGGTAGACCATTGGTTCCGGTGGTGGCAATGGCGTGCCTCCTCTGCCGGTCCATCGTAGTCAAAGGGTGGCGCGCTACATAAGTGTCGCGGGCCATCTTGGCCAGGGTGAAGCCAGCCTTTTGATATTCAGGGAAAGGGTAGACGATGTCGTTGATGGTGGACAGCTCCATCAGTCGAACGACCTCGCTACTCCTGCGAAGCGTTGCCGACGGCTTCGCTGGGTAGTGCGCGAGGTTAGTCAGAAAGTCACTTTTGCTTTGCTCCAGAGGCGGCATTGCCTCAATGAACGGATTGCCTGCAAATCGAGAAACTCCTGTATCGTGATACACCGCAGGGAATATCTCAACATCCTTCATCGCTTGCTCCTGTTTAGCTTCACTAGTTCTACCAATCGAGCCTTCTCCTCTCGCTCCACTTCACTCCAGCTTTTCCCAACGGACGCACTGGCCGTGTGCTCTTCGAACTCTGTGTGTGTTTGGGCATGCAACTTGTTTTTGAGTTTTGCGGTTTCTTGATACCTAGCTCGTTGCATATCAACATTAGGTAAACGTTCGGCGGGGGCGCTCTTATGCCGGTTGTTGACAGGCTTGGCCGCCTTTGCGGCAACCCGTACGCGTCGACTTTCATGGTCGGAGCGGGCCCAAAGGCGTGCATTGACAGCCGCGAAGGCCTCCTCCTCGTCAATTGAAATTCCTTCGCTGTCCCTTGCGTCACCAGCGCCCATCACGAAACACGGCCATTCGCCGTGTCTGCTCGCTATCATGATTACCGCTGGCTGCGTCTTGTCGAGTCGGATGTCCAGAGAAGGCCTGTTTCTGGGCGATCGCCTGATGTAGTCGATTGCGGCCTCGTTAGAGGGATGATATACACGAGTCTTGTAGCGAAGAACACCTCCTGAAATACTCGCTTTATCTGAACTGAGTAACAGTCGGTAATAGTCTTCTTCCGTGTACGGTGCAGACCGAAGTCCCGTTATGTTTTCGAGTCCCCAAACATACGCATTTTTCGGCGTAGGTTCGATGCCGTGTTGTGTAAGGATTTTTCGACGCTTGAGGGCTTGATGGGGACGGTTGTTGTAGTCCTTCACAATTTCGATTAACGCTCGGTACGCATCCGCAAGTGTGTGCACTGCAGCAGCTTCAGCCTTACGTGCGGCCCTTCTTGATTGAGGATCTAAGGGACGGTCTGCGTAAACACCTTTCATCCCCGATGCCGCCATGCGCTGCTTGATAGTGCGGATTAGCCTCTCTACTATTGCTTTGCCGTCTGGGCATAGAGGGGGGAGTGGCGTCAGGTCGATGCGCAGATCATCGACCACGCTTTGCAACATAGATCCACTCATGAAGTCGGATCCACGATCAGGACAGATAACGGCTGGAATGCAGCCTATAGGCCATTGATTGTCAGAAACTTCTATGCCCAATCTCGAGAAGCGTTTTTCGCGAGAGGTAAATGCAATTAAGAGCGTATTGCGAACTTCCTCGTACGAAGGCGCGCGCAAAGAGATGTACGCTGAGACGACAAATCTACTCCACCGGTCAATTAGGAAGTAAATGGTTGGTTTGCCTACCACTACAGGATTTTTTTCGCTGGAGACTAGGTAGAGTCGCCCTCCGGTAGAATCGATCTCATATATTTCACCTGGACCTGCCGAAACTAGCGAGTTGGTGTTGGCAGGGTCACGACGAAGCCTGCGCTCATTTCGTGCTAAGTCTTCCGTAAGCTGCAACTCACCATTTATGTAGTAGCAAAACTGGCGATAGGTTACTGGCTCTGATATCTGTTTTTTTATGTACTGGCGATGAGTATCAGGGTGGCTCTTCTGGAAAAAAGTGCTTAAGTAGGTTTCGTGCGCAGTGGTCTTATTTGTTGGCCCCTTTCTGAGCAATTGCTTATAGCATCTGAGCATGTCGTCGACATCATCCGGAGTGACAACAAAATTGTTAGGACCTAGTTCATCGCTCAGAATAGTTTTCCGGCCGCGGCGATTATTGGCCTTATCCGGAATTTCGCCATTTGCATGGTCTTTTTCACCTGACTCTTCACGACCCCTCGTGGTGCGCTTGGGGCCGCGAGGCAGTGCAACCAGTGCTATTTTTGTGCTGCCGAAGTAGTAGTAACGAAGGATGAGACGGTGCAGCGTCTTTTCCGCAACGTCTATGCTTAAAGCTCTCTCTCGAATTAAGGCGGTAAAGTGATGTCTCGATAGGTTCGTCCTATTTTCAAATGCTTGTATTACAGGCGCGATCTGGACCCATGCTGATTGAATTTTTCCTGCCTGAGAACTACCGCTTTCGGCTGGCACGGAGAGCTGTTGTGGAAGTACTATGCGACCCCATTTCGATGTAGGTGAGGTGAGCGCGCTAAGTTGATTCCAAGAATAGAAAATCGGTCGTTTGGCATACCTGGCTTCTTCGGGTGTGCCCACCCACATCGCATATACCCCATCCTCAAAAATATGAGTTAGGCGAAGATACCGACCTGGTCGTTCGGAGTCATGCAGTGCCAAGCCTACATGAAGGGTTGGCTGATTGGGTAGCGCGCGAAAATCAGTCATCGCTTCTTCTGATTCAAAAACAGTGGTCGATTGAGCGCCAACGGATGACCAAGCGAGATATCTATTTGACCTGACCAAGCACAGTACCGAAACATGTCCAGCACCTGCGAATTGGGGAGTCGAAGAGTCTTGGTGAGCCTTGCCACTAACTCACTGAGCAACTCGTTGCTTTTGTAGAAGCTCTCGAAAGCAAGTAAGAAGCGTGGATCAAGTTGTGTTTCCGGATTGAAACGATGGCGAAACCACCCACGCATGAAGCGCAGGATTTCAAGTAGTGTCTTATTGAAGCGCGACGTATCTACCAAAGTCCAAGGTATGCCTCGTTCTTGACACCATCTGTGCTCCACCTCTAAACGCAATCTCTTTGACGGATCGGCCGCATCTTCAGAAGTCTTAACGCTCGCTGCACGGTAGCTCTTTCCGTCCGCCGTCAGTTCCGTGATCAGAAAGTCGATCGTGAAGGGCTCCGGCAACCCTCTCTTATATATGTGTCGAACCTCAAGTTCCGTACAGAGCTCTAGAGTCCTATCCAAATCCAAGATAGGCCATTGCTCTCGAATGTCCACCACACTCTCACGACGTTCCATAAGGTACAGATAGGTGGCCTCCAGATCGGAAAGACCTTGATGCGGGCGACCCGTAACGATGCCATGCCCACCCAACGAAGTGCCGCGTGAAGGAACGTCGCGTATGTAAAGCCAAGGCAGGTACTCGGCGCCCTGGAGCAGGCCTCGTCCCCTCTTGACGCGTGCTCTTAAATGGCTGGGGTAGAGGAGGGGGTCTGGTTTCCAATGCACGCGTCCATTCTGAGGGAATCACCAAAAAAGTCCATAAAAATTGTTTAAAAAGTCCAAAACATTAGTCGAATAAGGCAAAGCTATGGGGGAGTTGGATGGGCTGCTTCAGGCTGACAACAGCCGTTCACACATCGGCGAAGCAGTGACAACTCTGCTCAGCAGCAGGCGTTCAAGGGGGCGGTTTTCTAAACAAAGTGACTGCACCTGACTATCTTGCATATCTAGCAATGCAGCCCCCACACATCCATTCACCGTCGTCGTAGATGCCATCCGTCATGTCAGTTCGCTGGTGGCACCAGCCGCATTCGGAGTGAATAGCGTTGTCCTCGTACCTGTTGCGTTCCGGCTCCCTGTAGCCCTTCTGGTTTGACGGCAGAAGCTTCGGATCTGGCGCTTTGGCGAACCTTCCACAATTGCTGCACCAGTAACCACCATGATGCTCAATCGTGCTGGCCTTCTTGCAGAAAGGACACACCACCTGGTCACGGGCAACCACCGGCACCAAGTTGGCCGGCACAAGCTCTGCAATGCTCTCCACCCGTTTGCACGCCATGCCGTTGCTGTTCAGGTGGGTCAGTAGGGGATCAAAGCCTTTGTCGCCACTTAGCACGAAGCACTCTGTGTCTGGAGCCGTCTCAAAGGTCCGGCCAAGCTCAAAGGCAATGTGGAAGTCCAAGGCGTTCTTCCCAGCGCCTGAAATCTTCAGGAAGTCGACACGACTGAACCTGTGGGCCGTGGCAGGCTTCTTCGCAGCTTTGGGAGGGTTCTGGTTGGCCCCCACGAAGATGATGGCCCGAAAGCTCTCATCCAGCGGTGAGAGATCGACCTTGTGCTTGTTCTCCAGATCAACCAGCAAAAGCTTCTTCGTCATTTCGTTACCTTGCCGGCAGGTGCCGCTGCTCCCCAACTATTGTCAAGGTCTTGGCCCCACGTGTCATGGCGACGTACAGATCCTTGGCGTCCAGTGAGTCAGCGTCAAGAATGACCGCATGGTCGTACTCCAATCCCTTCACCAGCAGCGTTGTGCCAATGAGCTTGCGGTGGCTGATCGGCCTTCCCGTGTGCCTCATGTCGCGCTGATATTTATTCGCAGCTTCCGTCAGATTCGCTCCCACCCCATCAATGTGAATCTTCAGCACGTTGAGAAAGCGATACAGCAGATCACGACGGTAGGCTGACGTTTCAGGGTTGTCCTTCAACGCCAAGAAGAAAGCTCTCAGGTGAACACTTGTTGGACTGCCCAAGTAGGCATTCGCAGCATGCAGGACCAACGGATACTTGGTCACCTTGCTTTGCTTTGCGACCTCGCCCTTCTGAGTTCCAGCGGTAAGAGCCTTCCCAACCCCTGTAAAGCATTTCTTGGAAAAATCCAAAGCCAGGAGGAAGCCTTGCTGCGTTGTTTTGGCTGCAACCAGCTTCTTGATGAACGAGTGAAGATCTTTGCCTTCAACCTCTTCAATGGAAGAAAACTTTCCACCCATGGTTCGTGCTAACAGATGGGTCTTGTTCTTGGACTGCTGATCGCCACCATGCAGAGCAATCACACTATCGTGATTGCCCAGCAAGTCCATGAGCGAAAAATACTGCTTTGACTCCAAGAACTCTGGGGTGGTGTGAGCACGTATCACACAGGCAGGCAGGCTGTTTGAAAGATCGATCTTCTGCCCCTTTTCCAGGGCCTCCCTCGCCGTCTTGAGCCAAGCTCCAAGCTTCGGATCGCCAGTCGTTTTCCAGCGCCACGGCGTCTCTAGCTGACCTAGGCAAGTGAATGTCGGATAGACACTTACCATCCAATCAACGGGCTTGCCTTCGTCACCACCAAAGTCGAAGATGGCCTGCATCGGATCGCCCAAGATTCGGCAGGGCATGAACTCAGCAAAGGCACAGACAAGGCCATGTTGCAGATCCGAGCAGTCTTGATACTCATCCACATAGACGCCGGCATAGGTGGCAGCGACGACGCGGCGAACGAACTGCTTACCCAGCAACCCAGAACAGCACTCGTAGAGCTTGTTCCACTGTTTGCTTGTGGGGTGATCTACCTTCCAGCCCGAAGTCTTTGGGTAAGCCAGACAGAGGCGAAGTGACCAGCTTGCAATTGTGTCAATCTGGTACTTGGAAGCAGGCACACCAAGAGCGGTCATCTTGGTCTTGATGGAATTCACACCCGCAAACGTGTGGGTCAAGATCAGTTGCCGTTTGGTGGCAGCTTTCACGGCCATGGCAATGAGGTGCGTCTTGCCATAGCCGGCTGGCGCTATCACATACCCCTTGGTAGTGACGTCGTTGAGCTTGAGAGCAAGTTCTTCAGACACGCTCTATCCACGCCCAGAGCTTATTCAGCTTTACTGACAGATCCTTCTTCGCGAAGTCAGCGTCCTCAAAATTGGCGGCTGCTGCGCTGAACCAGCGATCCCCTTTAGAAATGTTCTTGAACCACTCCGACTTCTTCGCGGCAAGCCCGATGGCAGTTCGCAGATTCTCAGACTCCACCCATTTTTCTACCTCCTGAGCAAGTTCAATCTTGGCGACGAGCCTCGAATAGACTTGGTCTCGAACTGGGTAGGCGAACTCGGTCTGAGCCAGTTGTACGCTCGCAAGGACAGCGCACCAGGGCAGATCTTTCATCGCCCTTTCTTCCAAGGACAGCTTGTTGTCCCAGGCCACGACCGGCACACCTAGCTTCACCAGGTCGGCTTCGTCGGCTGATGAGAAGTTCTCAGGTGAGTCAGCGTCTGCAAGGACTGTGACCTCATAGCCGAGCGCCTTGAATGCCTTAGCCAAACCCTTTATGTTCTTCGCACCTCTGGCATCTAGCAGCTCAACGCCGTGATACGACAGTGGGTCCTTTCCCTTGCCGACCTGGTGATCGTCAAAACCTCGCACGAACCCGACTTCGGTAGCGCCCTCACAAACCACAACCTTCTTTGCCAAGAATGCTTCGGTGCTGGATCGAATCTTTCCCTGCACTTCAAGCTGTTCCAGACCTTCCTTCGCAGTGGAAATGATCTGCACAACCCCACCCTTGCTATGCACGACGTACAGCTCTTTCACGGTGAGTTCCCGCAGGACCGTGGGTGAGTGCGTGGTGAGGAAGTATTGACCTCGTTTGTCTTCCCGGACATGCTTGATCAGGCGTGTGATTCGGTGCGGCTCCAAGCCGAACTCCACTTCGTCAAACAAGGTGATGTGACCCTCTTCCAAACCCATCTTTTGAATGCCACACAGCAGCATTCGTCTTGACCCAAGACCTAGCTGCCGAAGAGGGATGTCACCGTCATGGAGCGCCAACCCACCAACTTTCAGGTTGATAGAAGCCAGATCGAGGTGAGCCTTGTAGGCGTCCGACACCGGCACCCCCAACAGCTTTGCAATCTCCTGCGACTTCCCAGCCGCCGCATCGAAATTCTTGAGGGTGACAGGCCGATCACCGTCCAATGAAGCCCTGGCTGTTCGGGAAGCATTTGCCAGCAGCTCGTTCAGACTCTGCGCTTCGGTGAGCTTCGCCAACGCCGTGCCTGTAGCCCATGAAAGCTGCTTCTCGCTGTAGGCACCGATGAGGCCGACACTGACCTTGTTCCTATCGCCCTGCTTGAACGGAACACCGTCAGGGTTGCGATCACAGACAACCATCCACTTGGGCTCGAGATCTTTGTCGACCGTCAGCCGTACCGTCAGGACATTCTCCAAGTGATCCTCAGGTTCGTCAGTGAGCTTGAGGGTGGCAGCATCCCAGCCACGGAGGTACTGACCGTACTTGTCCAAAGAGCAGAATGCTTCGGTCAAGGCCCCAATGGTGACTTCAATGACGATGGAAACCGCGACTTTGCACTGGTGAAATTCAGAGTCGCTGAGGGTCAGGTTCCACTGCGGGTGGAAGGCATATCTGATGGCCTCCAAGATCGTGGACTTGGAAGAATCACCTTTGCCAATCAGGCAGAAGATGTCGGCGTTGGGAAGGCTCCAGTCAAGTTCTTTCACGCCTCGAAAGTTCTTGATTTTTATTTTTCTGATCTTCACCGAGCAAAGTCCCCCAGAACATCACCTATGAACTGGGCTACTCCCATCGATGCTCACCCAAGCAGCACAGCTTGGAACGTCTCTTCGCCCTTTATTTCCTCATCATAGATACATCTCATCACGTTGCCGTTAAAAGGCGACACAAGGCGTCAGAAATGTTGTCGCTCCGCTGCCCTAGAGCAGCAACCGGCCGATGAGTTTGTGGCTATCTGGACGCCCGATGTGCGGCCGAGAGCGTGCACTGACGCCGGACCATCGGCTGACAGCAATCGCTGCTGAGCAGACTGTGCAGGGGCTGTTCGAGGCTAGCTTCAGTTGACTGAGCTGGCGTCTTGAACGCGCGGTCTGGGCCACGTTGGAGTCGTTCCGATTCTGGTCATCATTTTCGACATCTTGCACTTGTCGATGCTGCGGCTAGACTGCCGCCACCGGTCGCTCCCATCTCCCATACTCGTTGCAGTGACCGAGCTGCAGATGCCTGAACGCCTATTCATCCGACTGCCAGAAGACCCGTTGTGCGCGCCTGGGACCACTGTCCCTGCGAGCACGTTGACTGAGTTTTCCGTGCCGGCCGCCCTGCAACCAGCGGTGGCCCATGTCATGGCCTACGAGGAGCGGTTCGCCCCTGATCGAGAGGTCGTCGAGCGTGTGCTGCCCGACGGGGCCTCCCGCCTGCTCATCGTGCTGCACAGCAGCGCGGCATCCATCCAAGTCGCCGGGGCCCGGGCCAATCCGGTCTTGCTAACGATGAGTGGCCATATGCACGGGCTCTCGGTCACGCTTACCCCCGGGGCAACACTGGGCCTGTTCGGCATTCCGGCCAACGAATTGGCGGGTCTCACCGTGCAATGGGACGAGATCGCCACCAAGGCATATCGCGACGTACCCGAGCAACTGGTGGCCGCAAACGACGACGCCACGCGCGTTCAGCAGGTTCTGCAGGTTCTCCAGTCGCTACAGGCAATGCAGCGCCCCCCAGACTCCTCGCGCCAGTTGTTGGAGTACGCAGCGAGACGCCTTGGCCCCAAGATGAGCGATGTCTCTGTGCGGGAACTGGCCGCAGAGTTGAACCTCAGCGAACGGCGCGTACAGCAGCTGTTCGCCTCGCACATCGGTTTGGCGCCCAGTGTCTGGCGCCGCCTGCAACGCCTTCATGGAACGCTGCGCTTGTTGCGGACGGCCGAGACGCATCAATGGTCCGAGGTTGCCCTGCGTGCTGGGTACTACGACCAGTCACACCTGATCAACGAGTTCCGCGCCCTGTGCGGCCTGACGCCGAAGCAGCTTCTGCAACGCGCCGTTTCGGATTCTTCCAATACAACGAACCGCGACACGACCTAAAGTCGCGGTTTACCAGAATCCACCTCCACCATGCACATGAACAGCCTCACCAATTGCGTCGCCGTTGTGACGGGCTCCAGCCGGGGCGCTGGTCGCGGATGCGCGACAGAACTGGGCGCGGCTGGCGCCACCGTGTACGTGACCGGACGCAGCCGACGCGAGCAAGCGGCACCGGGCTACGAACAGATCTCATCGCTGTCGAACCTGGAGCGGGTGCCGGGCAGCATCGACGAGACAGCCGAAGAGGTGACACGCGCGGGCGGCCGGGGCATTGCGGTGGCCTGCGATCACACGGATGAAGCGCAGGTCAAGGCGCTCTTCGAACGTGTGTATCGCGAACAGGGTCGCCTGGACCTCCTCGTCAACAACGCCTGGGGCGGACACGAGTCCTTCGATGGCGTGTTTCAGGCGCCTTTCTGGGAACGCCCGATGGTGCACTGGGATGCGATGTTTGATCGTGGCGTTCGCAATCACCTCCTCTCCAGCAGGCTGGCCGCACCGATGCTCGTGCGTCAGGGCCGGGGACTGATCGTGACCACGACGTTCTGGGACCGCGACCGCTACATGCAGGGCAACCTGTTCTACGACCTTGCCAAGGCCGCGATGACGCGGTTGGCCTACGGCATGGCGCAGGAGTTGAGGCCACATGGGGTGGCGTCGGTGGCGGTGTCCCCGGGCTGGATGCGCACCGAGTTCGTCCTGGCCGGTCACCAGACCGACGAGACCCATTGGCGCGAGCGACCGGAGCTCACCCGCACGGAGTCGCCCCGCTACCTCGGGCGTGCGGTTGTGGCCCTTGCCAGCGATCCCCGGGTGCTGGAGCGAAGCGGCCAGGTGGTCCGTGTGGGTGACCTGGCACGGGTTTATGGCTTTACCGACATCGATGGCCGTGTGGTGCCGCCTTTCGAACTGGAGGCGCAATGACTGTCGTCGTCTGCGCGCGCGAACCAGACTTGCCCCTGGAGGCGTTCCGGCGCATATTGATCGAGTCGGGGCTGGGGGCGACTCGGCCGGTCGACGACGGACCGCGATTGCGGCAGATGCTGGCCGGTGCGAGTCTCGTTGTGTCGGCCCGCGCGCCCGACGGGAACTTGTTGGGTGTGGCACGCTGCCTGAGCGACGGGGCCTGGGTGGCCTACCTGGCCGAACTGGCGATATCGCGAAGTGCGCAGGGCAAGGGCGTGGGCCGACAGCTCCTGCAAGCAGTCCGTGCCGAACTTGGCCCCCGCGTGACGCTGGTGCTGTCCTCAATGCCAGACGCGGTTGCCTTCTACGAAAAGGTGGGTATGCCACGAATGGCCGATGTTTTCTTCTACTCTCGCCAACAATGAATGCGATACAGAAAGACGTCCTTGCACCGCGAGGCAAAGGTGCTGAAGTCACACTCCGCCTGATGACCGAGGCCGATCTGGAGATGCTTCACGAGTGGCTCAACCGGCCACACATTGTCGATTGGTGGGGCGGAGAAGATGCACGTCCGAGTCTTGAAGAAGTCCTGCAACACTACCGCCCGAGTGCGCTCGCCGCTGAAGGAGTCACCCCATACATCGCGATGATCGGATCAGAACCGATCGGCTACGCGCAGTCCTACATCGCAATGGGCAGTGGGGATGGTTGGTGGGAAGAAGAGACCGATCCCGGTGTGCGAGGCATCGACCAATCGCTCGCAAACCCCGTTGACTTGAACCAAGGACTCGGGACCGCACTGGTGCGGGCACTGGTCAGCCATCTGTTCTCCGATCCGGCCGTGACCAAGGTTCAGACCGACCCATCACCGGACAACCCTCGCGCGATACGCTGCTATGAGAAGGCAGGCTTCGTTCAGAAAGGCACCATCGTTACCCCCGATGGTCCCGCCGTGTACATGGTTCAGACCCGTGAGGTCTACGAACTGGCACGCCGCGCTGCCTGTCGAGAACCTTAGGCAGGAGCTAGCCGCTCCGCGTACTGCATTTCGCCTTGAGTACTGATTTGGGTTAGGTTTACGTGGAAATCAACAGTGTCGGTCCAAAGGCTGATTGGATTCAGTCGTAGCCGAAGAATTGAACGACCGAGTGATCGTCGCCGATCGTTCACCGGGTAGTTGCAGTTTGGCGGCTGTCCGTCTGCGCTACGTGCTCGCTGTCGAAATGCAGGAGCCAACATGTGTCCCGTCACCGCGCGACGGACTGTCGATCCCGTGCGCACGCGTGGAGCGCGCTGTTCACTTCAGCTCAACGGCTTGCTGGCTTTCCTGACCGCGCGTACTGCCTGGGCGACTGCCCCACATGCCGACTGAAGGCCGTGCTGAACGTACTGGTGGACGCATAACCGACCCGCTCGGCAACCTGGGCGATGCCCAGACCCTTGCGGCGCAAGAGGTCCCGTGCAATCTCCATGCGCCAGGCAAGCAAGTACTCCATGGGAGCAACACCGACGATTCGGGTGAAGCGATCAAAAAACGCTGAGCGGGACAGCGCGGCCAAGGCTGCAAGCTGCGCCACAGTCCAGGCGTGATCGATCTGGGCATGCATCTGCTTCAAGGCAGGTGCCAACCGCTCGTCACCCAAGCCCCGCAGTAGGCCCGAAGGCGCATTGCGCGAGGTTGTCGAACGCATGTCCTTCAGCGCAGCAACCTACAGCGTTTCATCCCTTTCGCCCTCCGATCTATTCACTTGCCCTGAAGTCGGAAACGACCAACCAGACTCTGCCAGTGCGCACACTCCTCTCGGGGTGTTCGCACTGTATGTGTCCAGGCTTTCAAAAACTCTGTTGCCTCCAAGTGGCCCAGTTTTGAAACTTCCCATTCATTCAAACAATCATTAGAATGAATGCATGAGAGAACTCAAGAACCAGCTCTACGAGCAAGTAGCCCGTATTGGCAAAGCCATTGCCAGCCCGAAGCGCCTGGAACTCATCGAATTGCTGTGTCAGGGCGAGAAGACCGTCGAAACCCTGGCGACCCAAGCCGATATCAGCGTCAAGCTCGCCAGCGCCCACCTGAAAGAACTGCGGTTGGCTCGTTTGGTGGATACCCGCAAAGACGGCAAATACGTTGTGTATCGCCTGGCTAGCACCAGCGTGGCCGACCTGTGGGTCACCCTGCGCACAGAGGCTGAGGAGCGTCTGGTCGATTTGCAGATGGCGCTGGCATCCATTTCAGAGCCAGGCGCCGACATTCAAGGCATTGACCGCAGCGAAATCCTGCGCCGGGCCGCTGCAGGAGAAATCACCGTCCTGGACGTTCGGCCTGAGGAGGAGTTCAGCGTGGCGCATCTACCGCACGCCCGCTCGGTTCCCCTCGAAGAACTCAAACAGCGCCTGGCCGAGCTGCCCAAGGATGTGCCCGTGGTGGCATATTGCCGGGGCCCGTTCTGCTTGATGGCCAAGGCCGCCACAGAACTGCTGCGCAAGAAGGGATACCAAGCTTTCCACCTGTCCGACGGGGTGGCGGAGTGGCGCGCTCGCGGACTACCCGTTGCCAGCCCGTCAGAGCTTGCGTGAAGAGATGGACTCCGGGGCGCATCAACCGACTCCTTGTCCGCGCCCCGGTCCGGGCTACTACTAAACCACCTTCCATATCCCCGACAGCAACGGCACGGGGCCCCTCAAGGAGACCACCATGTTCTTTCGCCAACGCCTTGCCGCTAACGCCACGTTGTCTTACTTCTTCGGCTGCGCCGGTCTTCAAAAGGCTGTCGCAGTCGATGTCGTAGCCGGCGATGAGAACTGGTTTCTCCAAGAGGCTGAAAAAGCTGGTGTACGCATCGCGCACGTCATCGACACCCACGTTCACGCCGACCATTTCTCGGGCGGGCCGGAGCTTGCTCGCCTTGCTGGTGCCAGCTACCACCTTCATGAAAGCAACCTTGGGAGGACGGCTTTTGCGTTCTCCCCGCTGCGCGACGGGCAGCGGTTGGAGTCTGGCAACGTGCTGGTGGATGTCATTCACACCCCTGGCCACACGCCCGACAGCGTGTGCCTGCTGGTCCGAGACCTGCGACGTGGCGATGAACCCTGGTTCGTCATCACAGGCGACACGCTCTTTGTGGGGGCAGTCGGCCGTCCCGACCTGGCAGGACACGAGCGTGAAATGGCTGCGCAGCTCTACGACACGCTTCATACCAGGCTGCTGTCGTTGCCCGCCGAACTCGAAATCTACCCAGGCCACCAAGCAGGAAGTAGCTGCGGTGCAGGGCTGTCCAGCAAACCCGCATCCACCATCGGCTTTGAAAAGCGTTTCAATCCCATGCTTTCGATGTCCAGGGATGCCTTTGTCTCTGCATTGACTGCCGACATCCCACCGCAGCCCGCCGACATGGAGCACATCGTGCAAGCCAATCTGCGTGGCGCGGTTCCAGTCGCAGCAACTGTCTGAGCTGGCGATGAATTTCGGTATCCGCGCCAATCTCGGTCAGTTTCTGCAGCAGCTGCTGCAGGTGCTGCTGGTGGGCATGACCATTGGCATGATGCGCAATGTCGTGCCCGCGCTGGCCGAGACCGAGTTCGGCGTTCCGCGCGGATCGTTCATGCTGCTGGTGGCGTTTGTGGTGGCTTTTGGCTTCGTCAAAGGCACGATGAACTTCGCCGCAGGGCGCCTGGCCGAGGAGCTGGGTCGCAAGCGTGTCCTTCTGTTCGGCTGGCTGGTGGCCTGGCCCATTCCGGCGCTGATCTACTTTTCGCAGAGCTGGTCCTGGGTGGTCTTCGCCACGGTTTTGCTGGGCATCAATCAAGGACTGACCTGGTCGATGACACAAACCGCCAAACTTGACTTCACCCGCGCCGACCAGCGTGGCCTTGTGATCGGCCTCAATGAGTTCTCAGGCTACCTGGGGCTTGCCATCGCCGGTGTTGCTACTGGCTATCTCGCCTCAATACTGGGGCCGCGCGTGGGCCTGCTGTGGTTTGGCGGGGCGGTCATCGGTCTGGCGACATTGCTGGCATGGACCTCCGTTGCTGAAACGCTGCCCTGGGCGCGCGACGAGGTGAAAAAGCACCAAGGAGCTGGCGCCACAGTGTTTCGACCACGGTATCCCGAGGCAGTGAGCGAGCATCCATCAACGGCAGAGATGTTTGCCCTGATGAGCTGGCGCGACCGGCGCATGGCGAGCCTTTGCCAGGCCGGACTGGTCGAGAAATTTGTGGACGCACTCGTCTGGGCCTTGTGGCCGATCTACCTGCACCAGCAAGGGCTGAGTCTGCCGGGCATTGGATGGATAGTGGGCGTCTACGGTTTCACCTGGGGCGCCGCGCAGTTCTTCACAGGCAGGCTCTCTGATCGTGTTGGGCGGCACCTGCTGAATGTATGGGGAATGTGGGTTTGCGGAGCCGGGGTTGCGCTCATGCCGCTTGGTAGCGGCTCGTTATGGTGGAGCCTGTCCGCAGCCATAGCCGGTCTCGGAATGGCCATGCTGTACCCGAATCTGAGTGCTGCGGTGGCCGATATTGCCCATCCTCGTTGGCGCGCTTCTGCCATCGGTATCTACCGGTTCTGGCGCGATCTTGGTTATGGCATCGGCGCGCTGGGCCTGGGCGCAGCCGCAGCATTGGGAGGTGGACTAGAAAACGCCTTCTGGTTCGTCGCCGTTGCCATGCTGGTCTCCGGTGGCATCCTTCTGTACTGGGGCGAAGAGACTCACCCAAGGCTCAACCCCGCAGTGTGAGGGCGATGAATACAGACTGACTCGGGTGCATCGGAACTCTGGTTTCACGAACTGGTGCCGTGATCGGGTCCGTCCCCACTCTGACGGTAGCCTCTGGGTTGCTGAACTTGTTTGGCCGCAAAGCGCTTGCGTTTTGGTCGCCAAACTCGCATGTCCTAGGAACAGAAAAAAGGGTCAGCATCCATGGACGCCGACCCTTCATGCAGTAGCTAGGTGCTAGCTATCAATCGCAGCAACCCAACATTTCCAGGCAGCACTCAGCGAGTTCTGAGCAGCAATCGGTTTGGGCCATGGCCACGCCTGCAATCGATAGCAAGAGAGCGGCCACACTGAACTTCAAAAGTTTCTTCTTCATAGGAATGTTCCTGTTTAGGGTTGGATGGAAATTGAGGAATCAACCCAACCCTAGTCAGGAGGTCGCCACACCGATGCCCGCCAAGAAGCCCAGTCCTTCACAGAGCCGTCGGGCATGCCTGTGGACTGAGGTGAATCCGACATGCGGGACAGCGCGGAGGCCATCAGGTGCAAGCCGCAGGGTTGGCAGCCTGGAACGGCGCACCCATCCATATCACCGCATTCGGTAATGCAGCAATTCCCATAAGAAGAGACACTTGCCGATACCGTCTGGGTCAGGAAAACGCTACCCAGCAGTATCAGAAAGATGACGAGGATTTTTCGCACAACGGAACTGTACCGCAGGAGCCAACCGGCCACGAGAGACCCTCTGAAGTCCCAAATCTAGGCAAGCAGCGGAGCGAATTCCTCAGTCATTCGCGACGGCGCAATGCTGATGATCTCTGGCTCCACAACGTGGTGCTTCACAAAAGGGTCTTCTTCAACCCGAGCGGTCACCTCGGCCTTGTTGAGCTTGACTGCCAGCAACGCACCGCCTTGCGAATTCTCCAGAGACCCGGCGAGCAAGAACACCCCATCGTTGATCCCCTTTTCAATCCACTCCTTGTGTCCGGCCATCCACTGCGCGGCTTGCGAACGATTGGGCCCGAACTTGAGCAAGACAATGTGCATGAGAACTCTCTCCTATTGATAGCGATATCAGAGTTGGAATCTGTAATCTACTTTTGCGACGCGCCTTGACCCGCTGCATCCAGCACCCAGGCTTGGATCTGCTTGACCTCATGACGGATGAAGGCCTCGTCATGGAAGGCGTTGGCCAAGGAAGCAATGCCTTGGCTTCGCGCCAACAGGTGCATGGCCAACGCATCGGCATCCTTGATGCGACCCAGCTCTACAAACTGCTGCGCCAGCCAACGTCGGAACTGGCCAAAGATCATTCCCGCCTCGCCTTGTGAGGGATGTTCGAGCTTTGCCAGTTCGGCGCACAGTGTTCCTACCGGGCAGCCGAAACGCTGGATGTCCTTGCGGTTGTCAATCAGCATCTGCGCAAAGCACTTCAGCCTCTCGGAAGGCGTGCGCCCCTTGAGTGCCCAGGCGTCCAGCATCCCTTGCGTCTTGGTCGCCCTGTGAGCGATAACTTCTTTGAGGATGTCGTCCTTGGTTTTGAAGTGGTAGTAAAAGTTGCCGCGCGAGATACCCACTGCATCGGCAATGTCGGCAAACGAGGTGTTCTCAAAGCCGCGTTGATAAAACAGAAGATCGGCTTTCTCGACGATCTCCTGCCGTGTACTGGGTTTGGGGACAGCGGGTTTCATACTGAGGCCATTGTTGAAGGCGATTGCTGAGCGGCCGTTGGATAGTCCGTGTATCCACGCTCGTCTCCGCCATAGAACGTCGCCGAATCAGGAGTTGCGAGAGGCAGATCATGACGAAGCCGGGCGACCAGGTCCGGGTTGGCAATGAATGGCTTGCCGAAGGCGATCAAATCGGCTGAACCTTGCTCAATGGCCGCCATGGCCCGGGCTCTGCCGTATCCATTGTTGGCAATGTAAGTGCCGCCAAAGCGGCGTCTCAGATCACCATAGTCCACCAGAGGCTCAGCGGCCGACATGTCGCCCTCCAGTACATGAAGATATGCCAAGTGCGATTTGGAAAGCTCTTCGGCGTAGTACCCAAAATGCGCTGCCGGGTCGCTGTCGCGCATGTCGTTGAAGCAGTTTTCTGGACTGAATCGCACGCCCATACGGCCCTTCGGCCAGATCTCGCTGACTGCCGCCACGATCTCCAGCAGAAACGTCAACCGCTTTGCGGGTGATCCTCCATATCGGTCCCCTCGTTGATTGCTTCCATCCCGAAGGAACTGATCAATCAGGTAGCCATTCGCTGCGTGGATCTCGACACCGTCAAAGCCTGCGGCTTTCGCCAGTGCGGCGGCCCTCTTGAACTGGTCCACCACTTGAGGGATCTCCGCGGTGGTCAGCTCTCTTGGCGTCAAGAACGGCTGCATTCCACCGTATGTGACCGCCAAGCCTTCGGGCTTGATCGCTGAAGGGGCGACGGGTAGCTCTTCGTCCACCTGAAGACTGGGGTGTGAAATACGACCACAGTGCTGTAGCTGAGCAAAGATGTGCCCGCCTTTGGCATGGACCGCGTCCGTGACCTTCCGCCATCCCTGCGCCTGCTCCTCCGTGTAGATCCCGGGAGTTCCGGGATATCCAACCCCCTGAGCCGACACAGGAGCAGATTCCGAGATCACAAGCCCGGCGTCTCCACGCTGTCCGTAGTGGATCGCCATGCGAGGGGACGGTATGCCATCTGGTGCTGCGCGGTTGCGCGTCATCGGCGCCATGACGATCCGGTTGCTGAGCAACATGTCACTCAGCATGAAGGGGGCAAAAAAGCTCATGCATGCAAGACTCCGCAGATTTTGGTCATTTGTCCTAATATCCTAGGACAAATGACCTAATTATGTCAACACGCGCTTGAATGCTTGACCAGTTCAAGCCGGTAACCATCAGGGTCGGCCACGAATGCAATTTTTTCTGGAACCTGGCGTTGCCGGCCTGAATGCGTCATGTGACCAGGCGCGCGGACGACCTGCACGTTGGCCTCGGCCAGGTACTTGCAGGTCCGCTCAACGTTCGCAACCCTCAGGGCAACATGCCCAGAGCCCATAGACGGCCGGCCGTCGCCTAGGGGCGGAGTGGGTTCTTGGAAGTTTGCCGACTCGATCGTCGGGGCGGCTCTTACTGGGGTGGGGAGCTGTGGCTCCCATGTAAGAGTTCGCGCGAGCGTCCGATTCCTGGGCTGACCTAGAAATTTGCCTGCTAGCATCGAGAGGACGCAACCGCCGTGGACCAGCCGATTGCAACGGCTACGGCAGCACCAGGCTGGTTGCAGTCGTACGCTTCGCGTTCGCGAATGAGTACTATCGGCCAACTCCGGACATGCGAAGCCTAGCTCCAGTTGAGCCAGAAGCCGACGTTCGCGCACCTTTTTCAGAACTCCCTTGACCCGACCCTTAGGGCCACCTTTATAAAAACATCTTTCCAAATGTGAAGAGGTGAATTTGTGAACAGTCGAACCCGATTCCTGAGCCCTTCAGAGGCCGCGAGAAGGCTCGGCATCTCCGTGAAGGCACTACGTATTTACGAGCAACGTGGCCTTATTGCGCCGACGCGCACCGAGGCTGGCTGGCGGTCTTACGGACCGGTGGAGATGCAGCGTGCCGGCGAAATTGTGGCCCTTCGTGCGCTGGGCTTGAGTATTGCGCAAGTGGCCAGTGTTTTAGAAGGCGAGTCCGAGGGACTTGAGCCTGCCTTGGCCATACATCAGGCCGTGCTTGAAGACGATGCGCGTCGACTGGAAGACACCATCGAACGTGTTCGTGGTCTACGAGCCAAATTGGACAGAGGGCAGAGGCCAACCGTCTCAGAGTTGACGCGCTTGCAGGTTTCGACCAGTGGGCTGAGCGTCGAATTCGAACTCCCCTGGCCCTGGGGTGGTGAATTTTTCCAGTTGCACGACATCCGTCCCCTGAACTACATCGTGGGTCCGTTGGGCAGCGGAAAAACGCGATTGGCCCTGCGCTTGGCCGAGATGCTGCCGTCGGCGGCGTTCCTTGGCCTAGAGCGGGTTGCGGCAGGTGATGCGAAGGCGCGCTTAGACGCCGACTCGAACCTACGATTACGCGTCAACCACGCGATTGATTGGCTGGTCGAAGACGGCGCTGTCGCCTCCGAGGCGCTAACCGCTTTGCTGATCGGACTGGAGGCCGAAGGGTCGACCATTCTGGTCGTCGACATGGTCGAGCACGGACTGGATACGCCCACCCAACAGGCGGTGTCTGCCTATCTGCGTCGCCGTATGTCTATGGAGCGTCCGCTCTTCTTGTTGACACGTTCTGCTGTCATCCTCGATTTGGCTTCTGTTGGCACGGGAGAGTCCATTCTTCTCTGCCCTGCCAATCACAGCCCACCGATTCGCGTGGCGCCGTATCCAGGTGCTGCCGGCTATGAGGCCGTCGCAACCTGTTTGGCGGCTCCTGAGGTGCGCGCGCGAACGGAAGGCGTCATTGCATGGCGGCCTCCGAGGCGTGAGCATGATTGTGAGGATGGGCTGTTGATTTCCATGCAACCGTAACCCCCCCCTGTCTACTCATCTCGCCATCGCTGCAGCATCTAGCGCGAAGTGCATACTCACGATCGTCCCTTTCGCATCAGCGCGAATTGTCAGCCTCCCGCCCAGCCGCTCCGCGCGAGCGCGCATGCTTTGCAGGCCCATGCCCTGATGGGATGGGGGCAGCGCGTCGGCCGCAAAGCCAGTGCCGTTGTCCGTCACCGACAGCCCCAGATACCCATCCGCCGCAACGAGTTCCACCGTGACATGACTGGCGCGACTGTGCTTCAGCACGTTGGTCAATGCCTCCTGCAGCAGCCGCAGGAAGTCGAGGCTGCGCCGTCCATCTAGCCGGCAGTCGGCCAGTCCCCGAAGCTGCCAGTTGCAGCGGATGCCCGCGGCGTCGAGCAGCCGTGTGCTGCGGTGGCGCAGCGGTACCAGCCGATCGGCCAGCCGGTCGGTGTCGTCGAGCGAGGCGCTCTCGATCAGCAGGCGCAGGTCGTTGCTGATCTCACGCAGTGTCCACAGCGCGGTGTCGTCCACGCTGTCGGCGCGGCTCTGCAGTGCGTTGATGTGGCCGCTGAGCATCATGCCCAGGCCGTCGTGCAGGTCGCGCACCAGACTCAGACGCTCGCTCAAGCGGGTGTGCTCCAGCGCCGCGGCGTGCTGGTGGTGCAGCACCTCAGCGAGCTGGCTGGTGGCGGCGTCGATGCGCTGGCGCAGTTCGGCGTTGAAGTTCTCCACCAAGCGCATGCCGGTGACCAGGCGCCAGGTCAAGACCGACGCGATGCCCAGCAGCATCGCGCACGAGGCCACTGGAGAGTAGAACTGCAGGCCGGGAAGCACCTCGAGGAACACCAGTCCATCGTGGACGCACGTGACGGTCGGCAGTATGACCCACAGGGCCAGGACCCGGGATTCCAGCTGTCGCGAAGTCCAGGCGTGCCGGCAGATCAGCCCGAAGCCAGCCAGGAAGAGACTTACCGCGAGAGTCACTGCGGCGCTGCGCACGCCCGCCAACAGGTTGGCGGGCGCCACAGCCAGCGCCACGATGCACAGCGCGGTCAGCGCGAAGGTGCCGCGCTGCAGTTGGCGTCCGGCCATGTTGCAGAAGCGCAAGGCGAACAGCACGAAGGAAGCGACGCTGCCCAGCAGGAACGCCAGGTTTGCGAACTGGTAGACATGGGTGTCGGGGTACGGCCAGGCTTCGTTGGCAACGTAGTTGTAGGCATAGGGCAGCCATAGCAAAGAGAACAGGCTGTACCAGCCATACGTGCTCTCGCTGCGCCGAAGCAGCCACAGCATGCCGTAGAGCACGCCTGTTGCCAGCGTGAGGCCGATGCCCATCTGCAGCAGGGTGCGCCGCACCAGTTCGCTGTCGCGGTACTGCAGCGCCAACGGCGTCGGATCGCCCAGCACGACCGCGCCCAGCCCCGGCTGGTAGGGCGACAAGCCAGACACGCGCACCAGCAATTCGTTGGAGCCCTGTCGTAGCAGCGGCGAGTCCAGTACCCAGTACTGCGGTCGATTCCAGGCACGCGACAACGGTTCGGACAAGTGGGCATCACGCCCGAGCAGGCTGCCGTTCAGGTAGACCGCGCCGGCCATGACCACGTAGTCCAACAGCAGGCCGACCGGTTGCCGCGTATCGGCTTGCTGCCAGCGCAGCCGATACCAGACCACGCCGTCGAAGTCGGGCCAGCGCCCAGCCCAGCCGTCAGGCAGCGTGACCGGGACCCAGCCATCGGCCGGCGGCGTGGTTGCGTTCCAGTCGCTGCGCACGGCCTCGATGCGCTCGAAAGCTGGCGCCGCAGCTACCGGTAGCATAGTCAGCGCGACGATCAGGAAGAGCAGCGCATGCAACACGCGAAGGCTCAGGGCAAGAGGCCCATCGAACGCGCGCTGTGCACGGCCGCGCCGCGCGAGCGCACGGCGAGTTTGCGGTAGATGTTCTTCGCGTGGCATTCGACGGTGTGAATGGACAGCTGCAGGCTCTCGGCGATTTCGCGGTTGCTGTGTCCCTGGGCGACCAGGTGCAGAACATCCATTTCCCGCTCGGTGAGCTCGCCTGCATTCACGCCCGCCGCTCGGGGCACCATGGTAACGGCGGGAGGCGCATTCATCAGCGCCAGGATGCGTCGTGCGATCACCGGGTCGATCGGTGCGCCGCCGCGCTGCATGCTGCGCAGCGACAACTCCAGTTCCATGTCGTCACCGTTCTTCAGCAGGTAGCCGACCGCGCCAGCGCGGATCGCGCGCAGCACGGTGGCGTCGTCGCCCAGGCTGGAGACCACCACTGCTTCGATTTGCGGCGCATGCGTCTGCATCCAGGGAAGCAGTGTGATACCGTTGCCGTCGGGCAGGCCGACGTCCAGCAGCACCAAGTCGAAGTGCTGGCGCCCCATCAATGCACGGGCGTGCACCAGCGTGCCGGCCATGGTGCATTCCAGCTCCGGGTACACGCGCGTAGCCACGCGCTGCAGCCGCCGCCGTACCAGCTCTTCGTCATCGATGATCAGTATTCGCACCAAGGTGTTCTGCTTTCGGGCGCCGACTGTCGCACAAAGCGGCTGTGCGGGCCATCGTGGAGACCGGTCAGGGTATCAGGATCACCTCGGCGCTGACTGCACCCGACCGACCGACGGGGCTGGCAACGCTGCCGGCTTTTCCGCCGGTACCGCCCTTGCCGCCGCGTCCGCCGCCGACACTTAACACTCCTGCGCGCGTAGCGTCTGCGCTGTGATCGATGACGATGCCAACGGAGGGACCGCCATCGCCTCCCAAGCCGCCGCCGCCGAAGCCGCCGTTGCCGCCGCGGCCACCATCGCCGCCGCGTCCGGGCGTGAAGTGGTTCGCCAGGCACGTATTTTTTCGAGGCTGCGCGGGCCGCCAAGGCGCCGATTTACCAGGGGACCCCGCGCCGCCGTTGCCTCCCGCTCCACCGACCCCGCCCACGCCTTGTTCGATGAAGAGCATGTCGTACGCCAAACGGCTGGACGGTCCCGCAACCACGCCGAAAGAGCCGCCTCCCGTGCCTCCAGCTTCCGCACCGTGGCCGCCGCATCCTCCCTCACCGCCGGGTGCACCGGGGGTGCCCAGGAGAATCTCCGCATCGCACCAGTACCACGCTTGAAACTTCGAGCCTCCCGCGCCACCGCCACCGCCCCCCCCACCTGGGCCTCCGTTCCCAGAGGCCGGCAGGCGGCCCATGGACCAGTGAACCTCCAGTGCCGGCCAACCGAAAGCGCCCCAGTCGACGGGAGGCACATCGGGCGCGGTGCCTGAAGGCCCCACCATCCCCGGCGAGCCCGACGCACCGGAGCCAACCTGGCCCGCGCCGATGTTGTCTTTGCATTTTGTGCTTCCCGCATTACCACCTGCGCCGCCCGACCCACCGCCTTGGACGGTGCTGCCCGCGGTGCCGGCGTGACTCTCGCAGTAAGTGTCGTCGACATGACGTTCTTCCGAAGTACCCCCCTGACCACCTGCACTGCAGATTCCGGATCCGGCCGCCCCATCGGTTCCGCGCAGCCCCGGAGCGCCGACGCCGGCGAACACTTTGACGCGGTCGAGCGACAGATCGCCTGAAGGGCCGACGGCCACTGCGATGCTCGCGCCCGTTCCCGGTCTGGATGCGGCGAGCTTCGGTCCGACGACGATCACGTTCTCTAGGGCGCCTGATGCGTGAGCAGGCACGAGAACGGAGGGAGAACTCGGGCCGAACAACACGGTGGCATTCACCGTGCCCGAAGGCAGCGTTCGGGCTTCCCAAAGGCTGTCTGGAATAGGGGATGGGGTCGACCATGTTGGGGGACGGAAGCCGCCGCGCACGCGCACCCCGCCGGACAGAACGAAGGACGCCTCATAGAGCCCGACCGCTGCACGCACCTCGCCGTTGGAGCCGGCGGCCTTAACGCCCTTGGCCAAGGTGGCGAAGGGGGCGGCGGGCGTGCCCGGGTTGGCGTCGTTGCCCGACGGTGCAACGTACACCGTGGACGCGGACACCGGAAGAGCCAGAAGGGCGAATAGCGTCCAGGCGCCCACGCGAAGAGGGGGAACGTCGGTGCCGAGGTGTTTATTCATGACCGCCCTCCATCGCCTTTTGGTGGCGCGATCGCGATTCGCTCTCTTCCTGGGCGCGTTCCGCTTCCACTTGCTCGCTCGCCACGTCGGAAGCGTCTTTTTCCGCTTCCGCGAACTCCTCGGAAAGGCTCTCCACCTCTTCCTCGCTCGAACCGTCTTCTTGGGCTCTGCGCAAGTCGGCCGCCAATTTCGTACTGTGCGCAACCCGCTCCTTCAAGCGACTCTCCAGTTCTGCAATCCGCTCTTCCATAGCCGCAAGACGCTCATCGCGAGAATTGCGTTCCTGAAGAAGCAAAGACCCGTCCAGCGCATCCATCTCGACCGCCATCCTGGCATCGTCGTCGGACAATGACAGGCGGGTCCTGGCCACCACCTCGTTGGCGCGGGCGCTGTCCGCCGTATCACGCGCAGGGGCGTCTGGGGTATCGGCGTTGGCCTTCTTGCGCCGATGGAACTTGTAGAGGAAGTAGATGCCCGAAAGAATGACCCCTCCCGCCGTAACCCAGCCGGCGATGAGATTGAGCCAGCCCAGCCCGCGCACTTCTTCGATGGGCTCGGTCTTCTCGATCACAGTCAATGTGCGGGTTTCGACAATGGGGTTTTGCACGCGTTCGGGGCCGGGGCTCACTTCGAGCTGGACGCTGTAGCTGCGCTGTGCTTCCTGGAGGCCCACCTTCCCGGTAAGCGAGGGGGCGGACGCAGGCCATCCATTGCGAGCGTTGCCGGCAGCATCTGCCCACCTCAGCGAGCCGGGCAGCCTGGCGCCTGCGGCAAGCGTGATGGTGTTGGCTACGCTGCCCGCACTTCCGCCGCTGGCGCTGAAGAGCACGTTGTACTCCGCGCGACGCACGATCGGCGGGAGATCGGCCGGGGTCAACGAGAGGGTCGGTGTGCTCGACACCGGCAGGCGCACGCGAAAGTCGAGAGACAGGGCAGGTGTGCTGTCCGTCGCAATGCGAGACACGTTGACGACGAACTCGTACTGACCGGCGTGCTGTGTTTCTCCAGGCGTGGCCTGGAACCAGCCGTAGGTCCCCACATCATCCGAAGGGTCCAGCACGGCGAGTATTTCGGGCAAGGTTCCGTGATCGCCGATGGTCCAGCGATAGGGCGCCTCCGCGGACGGAGGTGGTCCGTTGAACCCAAACGGATGAAACTCGACGAGGTAATCGTTCTTTTCGACTGCGGTGGGCAGCACAAGCAGACGATCGCCCGCGCTGGTGGCGTTACCGGCGTCGAGCACGGCGGTGCTCGATACCCGATGGTTGCCTGACTCGACGTACACCGGTGGTCCGCCGTCGGGAGGGAGGGCGCGGCGCTGGAGCGCGGCATGGTCGAGTGCGATGGTGGCCCAGAACCCGAAGGCCCACGGATATTCGCCCTGGTCTTCCCAGAACGCGGTGAGGCGGCGATCGCCGGATTTCGTTTTCTGAAAGAACAGTGCCCAGCGCTGACCCTGGATGCGACCGGTCAGCGTGTTGCGCACGTATTGCACGTCGGTCGCGATAACGTTGCCCCATGCAAATCCCGGCATGGCATGTCCTGCGTCCACCGACAGCATGCCGGCGAGCCATGCCCACTCACCGTCCCGCAAGGACCCAAGGGTGTACTGTCCGGCCCAGGCCGTCAACGGATCGCCGTCGGTCAGCGACACCGCGCCTTCTGCGGTGTAGCTGTTTCGCTTGCCCTGGAGCGCGAGGGCGCGGCCGGTTCCCTTCGGGCCGCGAGTGAGTGCGCCCGTGCAATGGAACTCCATCCGATCAGGCGCCACCAGTTCGAACACGTCGTCGGGCTGTGAATGCAGCGGCGTATCGAAGCAGAGCGTGCCCTGAAGATCGGGCAGGTCGATGGCGAGAACGCGGTTCTTCATCGGGGCGTCGAGCACCCAGACCTTTCCCGTCACGCGCTCGCGCAGCCGCGCGGTTTGGACATACACGTCGAGCTGGTACACAGCGCCCGCGGATGAAATGAGTGTGTACGCGCCCGACCAGAACCCGCGATCGTTGGCGAACGCATCGTCGCGCACAGCGTGGATGGCGTCCATCGTGGTGAAGAACCCCCGGTCCGACAGCACTTTTTCGACCTGCTGCGTCCACGCCGCCGTGTCGGTACGCAGGGCCGGATCCGCGACGAGACGCGACCAATCGCCGAGCAACAAGCGGGCTTCCATCGTACCGGCGCTGGCGTGGCGCCAGAACCTTTGGGCGTTGCGGACTTCGAGACTGGATTCGGTGGGTGAGGTCATAGTGGCAATCCTTCGGCCTGTGCGGCGCTCAATGGTTGAAATCGGGGAGAGGCAGGTCAGGCGAAACGGGTGCCTGTGGATTGGGCGATCACGCGGAAGTACACCAGCACGGCAGACACATCCTTGAGATCCAGCCCCGAATTCATGTCCTTGGCGGAAGGATCCTCGGAAACCGTCAGCGTCCATTGGCCGAAAAGGCCGATGGCGTCGAGGAACGGATCCTTCAGGTTGCCCGTGTCGCCCGCGCCCAGATCGCTGTTGTCCAGCGCGTCCGCCAGGGTGACCACCTGATGTGTGATGCCTGTTTCGCGCAACGGGTGACGAAAGACATGGGCTGTTCCCGATCCGTCCTGTATGGCGCTTTGGCCGGCGCTGCGGATGCCCACGTGCAAGTGCGCTCCGCCGCAGGTGTTGGGGTCTTCCGAAGCCGCGGTGCGTGCCCCGATGACGCGCGGTTGAACATGGGTGACGCGCATGTTGCGAAAGAACGAAGCGTTCTCTACCACCACTACCGACGGATCGCTCGACGGCGATGGCGAAGCATGGAAGGACAGCACCCCGGTCTGGCGGAACGCATCGAGCAGAGGACCCTTGTCGATGCGCGCCACGAGGACGCCGCGTTGACGGGCGGATTCGGGGATGGGACGCAACGCCGACGGCTGGCCTTCACGGTACGCGTCGATGGCGTCCAGGGATTGCGCGAACTGTTCCTTGATGTTTTCGACGCTGCCTTGCTGGCTCTGTCCACCGCTCAGCCACAACGCCGGGTTGGAGGCGTCCAGGGCGGGCGCTGCGGCGCCAAGCGTGAGGTAGCTCATCTTGCGCCGGACCTTGTCGGACATCTCCAGCAGCTGCACGACGTTCTGGTGGTAGAGCTCGCCCACATAGCCGGCCGCGTCCATCCACTCGGGGGTGGTCAGCGATGGCTTGTCGGCAAGGAGGGTCTGGCGTTCGCGCGCTTCCTGCGCCGCGGCGGTGGCCTGGACCAGACGCAGGACTGCATTGGTGTAAAGCATGCGCGCCGTGCCCTTGTCGAGCAGTGCGCGGCGAAACGCGGCGATCGCCGTGTCCACCTTGCCGACGGCGTCCTTGCCCAAGGCCTGCGTGAGGCTGTCGACCTCCTTCTGGAGCAGGCCGATGTCCGAGAGCAGATGCCGGGTCGTGTCGGTTAGCGCAGGCGGGTTGCCGGTGAACAGTTCCTTGCGCGCGGCGCCCGCCAGATCGGTGTCCACCGCCGACACCTTGGTGATGACCATGCCCTTCTGGACGGTCTTGCCTGCGTCGTCGGTCAGGGTATTGAGGCTGCTCTCAATGAGCTTGCCACCCTGCAGCGCACCCATGAGCGCGATCGATACCGGGCCGCCCGCTTCGACGAACAGGCACTGCGCGGCCGCGTCGATGACACTGCTCAAGGTGCACTGGCTGAAATGGTGTTCGACCTTGGTCTTGAACTCCTTGAGCGTTTGCTTGAGCACATCGGCCTGTGCCTCGAAGGCTCGATCAGCCGTGCGCGCTGCTGACTCCAGTGTCGGCAGTTCCGCCATGCAGCCTTTGACCGTGGCTTCGTTGACGGCGAGGGTGGCCTTGACCGCCGCCATGGCCGCATCCCGCGCAGCGACGGCCTTGTCGACGGCCAGTTCCTCCGCCGCCAGGGCGCGCACGTGCTGCTCCAGGTCGGTGGTGCGTGCCATGGCCCTGTCGAATGCGTCTTTCAAGGTCGACCAGCTCAGCATGGGGACCGCATTGACGTCCTCCCCGAAGTAGGTCTGGACCTGATTGTGTCTGCGCAGCAGGGCGCCAACCTGCCGATAGAGCGCGGCCTTGCGGCGGGTTTCAAGGGGTGCTGACATGGGCGTGTCAGCGAAGGGCGCGAGGATGTGTTCGAGCCATCCCAGGAGTTCCCCATTGGCTTTCCAGCTGTGCGGAAAGACGGGACTGCCATCCGGTTTTGCGGTCAAGGGATCCATCAAGTAGCGGCGGACCGCGGTCTGAATGGCCTTGCGCAGGAACAATGCGCTCCAGGGCTCGGTGCCGATCGACGCAGGGGAAATGCGCTCGATACGGCCGCCCTCCGGTGGTTCGGCCGGCGGCGCCGGATCGCCGCCTAGTTCAGGGCGAATCGCACCTGTGTGATCGAAGTAGCGGCCGGGCTCTCCAGATTTTCCTTCCGGACCTGCGCGGTTCTCCACCTTCACGACACCCGTCACCTCTCCCCAACGGGTCAGGATGGTTCCGCCCTTGCCGCCGGGACCACCTCTGCCACCGGTGCCAGGGCGCGGACGTGGTGGGGCGGCGTGGCCGAACATGCCGGGTTCAGCGCTCATAGCATGGACGGATTGCCCCACACACCCGCCGTGGCCGGCGCCGCCTCTTGCGACTAGACGCAGCCCCTTGCCCTTGGCGATGTGCACACGGCTGGCGACCAAGGACAAGCTGCCCCCGGGCAAGCCCTCGGCACCAACGGGCAAGCGGCTCATGGCGGCGGCATCTAGTGCGGCCTTGAGGGCGGGGCTCATGTCTTCGCCCGTCCGCAACGCTCGCGCTAACACGTCGCCGTCCAGGCCGTTCCCTCCAAAGCTTCCATCCAGGCTCATCACCTGGTAGGGAGGAAAGCTTGTCCAGTGGAACTGCTTTTCCTTCACGGTAACCCACACGGCCGCGTGATCAGGGGGAAGGGCGTCGGGATCGGGAGAGACGTCGATCATCGCGCCCTCCGCGCCCACCTCCAGACTCTTGCACCGTAGCGTGATGCTGCCGCCGGGTACCCGGATCGTGCCGATCAGGCGAACGTTGATGGCTTCGATGACGAGATCGGATCCGGAGGCGACGGTGTGAGCCCATTGGCCGATCTCGGCCGCATCGCCCTGACAAAGCACGAGTTCGTCGAGCGCCGAAAAAATGAAGTCGGTTGGACGGGAAGTGAGATTGTCTTTGGTCGGGGTGCCAGGAACCCGAACTCGATAGAAGGCAAGATCGACGTTGGAAAGCAGCGTGCCGGAGCGGGGCTCACTCGTGGTAGGGAGGAACGGCGAAGTGGACAGCAGAGGACGCATTTCAAACCCTTGGTCAATGTTGGAATGGCACCGGCCGGTGATACCACGGTGCATCAGCAAGACCTCTGTCGGCGTGCATAGCATCGGACACTGCAAAGTCTAGGGAGCGCCTTCTCTCGCAACAATCACGGAAATTGAGTAGATGGGCGGTGCGTTGCATGCAATGGCTCGGCACCAGGTCCTCTGATGAGCAGGCGCTCACATGGCTGCGCGAGCGCTGGCTGAATGACGATGCAGGACTAGAGGAGATCGAGGTTGGCGGGAATTCCACCACGATGCCGCCTTAAGCATCGCGGCCTACGGGTTCCTGATGGCTGAACGCCTCGTCGCCGACAAGTCTGTCGGCGCCAAAAAAACATCATCGAACGCCATGTGCCTGCCTTTCCCAAGGGTTACGTCCCCCGCGGCAGTCCTACGCGCGCAGTGCTCCTTGGGCACCCGCGCCAAGGTTGCCAACACGACTTTCCCATGCGGCTCGACGAGTTTTTCCGTCGAGCTCGGCTATCAGAATGCGCACTGGACCTCGTGTTGCGGCACTGTTGATTTCCATACAACCGTAACCCACCGGGGATGCGGACAAAAACTTGGACTACCTGAAAGTAGTTCATGTATTCCTACGAAGACCGAATCCGAGCCGTTGAGCTCTCCTGCCCATTGTTCGCGCTCGTCGGCAAGTTGCGGCCGTCAAGAGCTTTTTTCAGAAGGTGATCAGGATGGCCACGCAGGAAGGCAAAAGTCAGTTGGGCTCCTTGCGGCACAGGCAGTAGATGAACTTCTGAACCGTGCCAAACGGAGTGTGGTGTTCCTCGCGCTCCTGCTGCAAAAGCGTGAATGGGACACCGAACTCTGCATGCAATCCATCTGCGCTGTACCGCATGACCGGTAAGCCACTGCACTTGTCAGGACCGTCCTCTGCGAATGTTGCCACGATGACATGCCCACCAGGCTTAACTGCGCGCAAGACAGCCTGAACATAGGTCTCCCGTTCTGCTGGCGAAGTGAGGAAATGAAAAACTGCTCTGTCATGCCAGACGTCATAGGCATGACGTGGAGCTCCACACGGGTGATGTCGCCCACCAGCCAGGAGGCGCCATCTGCGCGTTGGTCCAGACGCGACTTGGATGCAGTCAGTGCCGCCTCGGATAAGTCAAGAACCGTGACGTTCGTGTATCCCTCATTGAGGAGGTCATCCACCAGAGTCGAGGCGCCCCCTCCAACGTCGATGATTCCGGCGTTCCGGGCGAGGCCAGTCTGACGGACCAACTGAACGGGCTGCTGAGCATGCTCTTGAAACCAGCTCACACCAGAGGTGGCCTTTGTCGAATACACCTGTTCCCAATGGTCCTTGGACTGCATGCCAACTTCATGCGCATCCTAGCAACTGCTGGTGTCAGGAATATACCGGCTTCACTTTGCCAACGCAGTCAAGATGGGTTGGCCAACCGCTTACAGAAAGAGGGCTCGTATAACGCATGGAACGATTGGACCATGTCAAGTGCAAGGCCACATCCGGGGCGGATGTAGGTACTATGGAGCACTTTTCAAATATGCAGAGAGGGGTCCCGATGAAAGAGTGCCTAAAGAACTGGCTCGCGGCGCTTGTGCTGCTGTGCACTGCGGCGGTGGCCCATGCGCAGCCCACGACCTACGTGGCAACCGCGACGGGTAACTACACCCTGCTCATCAATTTCACGCTCTGTGTTACAGGTCCCTGTCAGAACTTCAATACAGGCATAGGCGCATCAGGCTCGTTCACAACGTCCGCCCCGCTAGCGGCCAATCTCGCTGGCGCGAACATCGCGCCCCTGGTCACGGCCTTCAGCTTCTCGGATGGGATCCACACATATTCCAGCGCCGACCCGGCTGCCCGCATCTTTCTTTTTAACGTATCCACCAACGCCTCCGGCGCCATCACCACCACGGATATCCGGATTCAGCGCTGGCTGACCGGCACCTCTCCCCATATGCCAGGTGATCGGCATTCCTGGATCTTTTTCCAGGCAACAGGAGAAGTTGATCACAATGCGCAGTGCCTTGCCGTCGCCCCCTCGCCTGCGGGTGTACCGGACTCGTGCACTCTCGTACTGGCCGGCGACACCAGCCGGTCGCTTGCATTTGGTTCTGCTCGGGTCTGGTCTATAGCGGCGGCCCCGGCGGCCACCTCCGTGCCTACCCTGTCCGAATGGGGCTTGATCCTGTTGGTTGCCTTGATGGCATTGGCCGCCTTTGTGACGCCGCTTCACCGTTTCAAAGGCGAACAACGGGGTTAGGTGTTCGCGCTCCTAGGAGCAGATTGACGCAGGCGCACAATGAATCGCAGCATCTGGGAGCTTCTAAAGATCCCTAACCCGGCGGAGCAAATGCAGACGCCATTGCAAACCACGGCTCACGCACCGGACCACGGAGCAGCATATCTTTTTGCGAACTGCTCTCAAGCCATCGTCTTGACGACGGGCGTATTGGTAATCGTGAGCCTCAAGGAACTGGGACCGACCGGTGCTTTGCACAGTTCGAGGCTGACCGTTCAGGTGACCGCATTGGCAAATCTTGCCAGTGAAGTTGCGGAGACTGCCGGGCGTGCCCTGAAATTGACGCTCTCCGCCTTGCCAAGTGCGGCCAAAACCGCCCTACCTACCTCTGATGTAGATAGTCTTGAGGAGATTCAGCGCATTGGAGAGGTCTATTCCACTTTGCTGAAGGCTGTTGCCTTGGAGACCAAGCATGCTGCGGGCCTGCAGGAGCTGAAGGTGCACGACAACCGGGACGGGAATACCGGCCCAGGTGCGTTCACGCCTGACGCGGCCGAAATTGAAGCTGCGATCCAAACCCTCTCCCGACACGCTCTCGCTCTTGAACTACGGTTGGAAGACTTTGAAACTCGATTTCGCAACACAACGTGCTCCCTGTGGTAACCGTGGCCCCGGTCAGACCGCAAATGTCAACGGACTAGATCGAAAAGTTGCCTGGCCCAACTGAAGCCCTCCCCAAAAGCTCGGCTTCCCAGCGGTGAGGCCATTCGGCTGCCCACTCAGCAACGCGTTCTGCTGGCATGGGACGTGCGATGAAGTAGCCCTGAGCCAGATCGCACCCGGCGCTCTGCAAAAAGAACCAGTCCGCAGCATCTTCGACCCCCTCTGCGACGACCTCCATGTTGAGCTCCTTGGCGAGCCTCAAACTCGCCAAAAGAATGGCACGCAGCGTTTCGTTGTGATGGGCGCCATGGACAAAGCTGCGATCAATCTTGAGCTCGTCGAACGGCACGTCCCGAAGTTGCGCCAAAGAGGAATGGCCAGTGCCGAAATCGTCGATGGAAAGCTTGAACCGGCGCAGGCGAAGGCGCGTCAGGATCTCCAGGGGAGCGCGCAGGTCCTTCATCAATTGGCTCTCCGTCACCTCGAGAACTATGGACTGAGGCGCTATGCCGGCACTGGCAGCGGCCGAAGTCATCTGCTCAGGAAACTCCAGCGCATTGAGGCTATCCATCGAGACATTGACGGCCACCTTTAGCTGCAGCCCCGCGCGCGCCCACCCTGCGCAATCCCGGAGCGCCTGCCCCAGTACCACCTGGGTAAGGGCATCAATGAGGCCATTGCCCTCGGCGACGCCAATGAACTGGTCCGGAAACACCATTCCGTCCTGCGGATGGCGCCAGCGCACCAAGGTTTCCACGCCCGCCATTTCTCCCGTGGAAACATGCACCTTTGGCTGATAGTAGTTGGTCAGTTCGCCCGCTCGAATGGCCTCGGCCAGTCGCTCAGCCCCATAGCCCTGGCTTCTGTGATGATGCGCCACCCCAGCTGGCGGTACCCACCGCTCGACAAGCTGAAACAGAGCCTGCGGCGACACTGGCTTGTGCAAACTGCCCAGCACTTCAATGTGATGGGCCTGCACAAGTGTCCGTGCGGATTGCAGGGTCCGCTCGTCTTCTCCACTGACGAGAATCAGACTCCCGACATACCCATGCTCCACCAGCTTGCGCACGAATTCCAAGCCGTCCATCCCAGGCATGTTCAAGTCGCACAGGATCAGGTGGGGGACTCGTGAAGCCTGATCAACTTCATTCAACGCGGCCAGCCCGGTATCGCAAGTGGTGACGTTGGTAAATCCCAGTTTGGCGAGCAAGTGCGTCATTAGCTTGAGCATGAAGGACTCGTCATCGAGCACCAGAATGCGGATGGCGGAGTTGGCAATCATGATGTAGCGTCCTTTGGCCCATCAGCGGACAAGAGCTCTGAAAGGTGCTGGTCAACAACCCGCATTTCGCGACTGAACAGATCAAACCCGACGATCAGGGTTTCGATCTGCCCAGCCCCTCCGGCCCTTTCCATATCGGCGCAAATCTCTCCCAACTCGACCGCCCCCACAGATCGCGCTGCCGATTTGAGTTTGTGGGCGGCCGATGCGGTTTGTGTGGCGTTGCGAGCGCGAAATGCGTGCTCCACCTCCTGCGCGATGCGCGCCGCGCTACTGCGAAAGGTTTGGAGAAACTCGCGTATGAGTTCGGGGTCGTCCCCGACCAGACTGCGCAGGACTTCGACGTCTACCGGTCCCTTGGGGGCTATCGGCGTGCCGTGGGGCGGTCCTCCGCGGAGTGACGAGACCGGCTCCAGCTTGGGAAGCCAGCGCTCCAGGAGCTCTTGCAACTCGGACAGGGGCGCGGGTTTGCTCATGTAGTCGTCCATGCCCGCATCCCTGCAGCGCTGCGCTTCGGTCCTCAACGCGTTCGCTGTGAGTGCCAGTATGCGCACGGGCGCGGGAGGACGTTCTCCAGCCGCCAAGCTAGCGTTCAGCCGTTCCTGTTCCTCCGCACGGATGACCGAGGTGAGCTGGTAGCCGTCCATTCCAGGCATGTGCAGATCCGTCACGATCAATTCATAGTCTCCCGTCCGCCAACGTTTCAGAGCCTGCAGGCCATCGCTTGCCAGATCCGCAGTCAGTCCCAGCAAAGACAGCTGTTGCATGATGACTTTCTGATTGATGTCGTTGTCCTCGACCACCAGGATCAGGCGGCGCTGGCGCCGCGCCTCTTCGCGTGACAACAGGGGTTGCGCGCCTGGATAGCGCATGGGCGCCGGCGTGCATGCGTCGTCGTGGTAGGAAATACGGCCTACTGCAATTCCTACGGCATGCAGTAGAGCGCTGCGCGTCAATACGTTGCCATCAATGGAGACCTTGTCCGCGTCAAACTGCTGTGGATAGCGATGAGGCCCATGGCCAATCACTACGAAACAGGGGGTCAGCCCGGGATTGGCGCGGGCGATTTCCCGCAGGCTCTCCAGCGTGGGCGGATTCTCCGCCTCTGCATTGACGATCCAAACCCAGGGCCCCGGGGCCAACGTTGGAACCAATTGCCTGGCATCGTCTAGGCTTTCCACGTGCTTCGTACTCGCTCCCGCCTTGTTCAGGTACACGGCGAGGTCCCCCGACAGCGTCTTCCCATTCCCGATGATCAGACAGGACAAACCCTCAACCATCGACGAAAGGGCGTCGTCCGGCTCCTCGGCAAGTGCAACGCAGGTGAATGGCACGCGTAGCAGGAAAGTCGAACCCTCGCCCAGCGTGCTGGTTACGGAAATGCTGCCGCCCATGCGTTGGGCCAAGTTGCTGGAGATGACCAGCCCCAGCCCTGTGCCACCAAAGCGCCGCGTTGTCGATACATCCGCCTGAGTGAATGCAGTAAAGATCTGGGCAAGGGTGGCCTCGCTCATGCCAATTCCGTTGTCGATGACCTGAAACTCCAGCTCCACCTGCCGGTGGTCCCCGCTCGCCAGCAAGGCACGCACCGCCACCTTTCCTGCTACTCGACCGCCGGCGGAAAATTTGATCGCGTTGTTGATCAGGTTGATCAGGATCTGGCGCAACCGAAGGGCGTCTCCGAACACCATTGGTGGTATGTCTGGATCGGTAAAAAGTGTGAGCTCGACCCCCTGCTTTTCCGCGAGACGATTGAGCATGGCGCAGACCTTCTCAACCACCTCGCCAACGGCCATCGGCTCACTTTCCACGTCTAGATGACCAGCCTCGATCTTCGAGAAATCCAGAATGTCCTCAATGATGCTCAAGAGCGAGAAAGCTGATTCTCGAATCAGGTCGACCATAGCGATCTGCGGGCTTTTGAGACTGGAACGTGCAAGCACGTCAATCATGCCTATAACCCCGTTCATCGGCGTACGAATCTCATGGCTCATGACCGCTAGGAAGTTGGACTTGGCTTGCGCCGCAGCATCGGCGGCGTTCCGAGCCAGTTCCAGTTCTGCGCTCCGCTGGCGCTCGCGCACGTTCGCCTTCGCCAGTTCTGCGTAGAGTCGGCTGATCTCAAGCAGCAAGACCACAAGCACGAAAGAGGAGGCCATCAAACCGTATATGCGGCCACCATAAAAGCCGACATCGAAGCGAGCACCATTCAAGACTGCGGCCAGCGCGATGTCCAGCACCCAGGCCACCAGCGTCACCATCAACCACAGGTCGAGCACGCTGCGCGCTCTACGCCACAGGAAAAGCAATGCCAGCAATGACAAGAACCAAGTGCAGACGGCCACCTTGAACTTGCTCGAAGCATCTTGGTTGCCCTTCATGATCGCAGGCAAAGAGTCGTGACCAGCAGTGGTGAAAAATACCAGAGCTGCGGCAAGCGCCAAGGCCCCCAGAACGGCGCCAAGTATCCCGCCGCGTGCGGACCCTCGTCCCACCTCCACGGGCACGGCCTCGCGATCCTTCAACCATGCGTACGCGAGTACGAATAAGGGGAACCCGCCGTGCCACAGAAAATACAGCCAGGCCGTGGTTTGCGGCCCCGCACCCAGTGCTCCAGTAGGTGAGAACAAGCCAGGGAAGCTCAGTCCATGCGCTACGGCCATTGATGCGCAAAAGAGGTAGCCAGTACCCAGAACGAGTAGAGCACGGGAGCGCAAAAAAGCGTACTGCCCCATTAATAAAACCGCAGTGATCAGGTCATTGGTAATCAGCGCGGTCTGGTAAACCGGAATAAACGCACTTACTTGGGGCAGTGCCACACGCGCAAACGGAGCAAGCGCTAAGAAAATCAGGACAGATACACACAAGGCTGCCCAGGCCATCCGGCGATGACGTTTGTCTGCCGCCAATGTGGACAGATACGCCGAACGACTACTTGAAGGGGTATTCAGAGAAAGCACGATGGGCATCGCAACCCTCCCCTAGCATCGATTCCAGCACTGCGTACTCCCGATGGGGGCTGAGGGCTTGTCCTGTTGGATCGAATCAGCTTAGTGCATGAGCTTGAGTCGGGCAAGGAAAAATGCGTTGAGTGGGCAACTTCGTATGCTGGGAATGCTTGCTTCGCAAGACAACCGCCGAATGTAACCAAATGCGCGTGACAGTGCTGAATCGCCCCGGTTTTTGAGGAGGCTCAACACTCTGAGAGGATTGAGCCATGAAGAAGACGAACAAGTTCTCGCCTGAGGTGCGTGAGCGCGCGGTGAGGATGGTGCAGGAGCAGCGCGGGGAGTACCCATCCCTGTGGGCTGCCATCGAATCCATTGCCCCCAAGATTGGCTGCGTGCCGCAGACCCTGAACCAGTGGGTCAAGCGTGCCGAAGTTGATGCAGGCACGCGAGAAGGCGTCACCACAGCCGAAGCCCAGCGGGTCAAGGAGCTGGAACGCGAGGTCAAAGAATTGCGCCGAGCCAACGAGATATTGAAGCTGGCCAGCGCGTTTTTCGCCCAGGCGGAGCTCGACCGCCGGCTCAAGTCTTGAGGGCCTTTATCGACCAGCAGCGCAATGCTTTCGGGGTCGAGCCGCTCTGCAAGGTCTTGCAGGTTGCCCCGTCAGCGTATCGGCGCCACGCCGCGCTGGTGCGCGAGCCTCACAAACGCTGCGCTAGAGCGAAACGCGACGAATTGCTGATGCCGCAGATTCAACGAGTCTGGCAGGCCAACATGCAGGTTTATGGCGCCGACAAGGTATGGCGGCAACTAGCGCGCGAAGGCGTGACCGTGGCCCGCTGCGCGGTAGAGCGTCTGATGCGCAGCACGGGACTGCGTGGTGTGATGCGCGGCAAGGCCGTACGAACCACCGTCAGTGATGGCAAAGCACCATGTCCATTGGACCGGGTCAACCGGCAGTTCCGGGCCGAGAGGCCGAACCAGTTGTGGGTGAGCGACTTCACTTACGTTTCGACTTGGCAAGGCTGGCTGTACGTAGCCTTCGTCATCGATGTGTTTGCCAGGCGCATCGTTGGGTGGCGTGTGAGCAGTTCAATGCGCACGGACTTTGTTCTCGACGCCCTGGAGCAAGCCCTCTATGCCCGTCAGCCTGAGCGCGATGGCAGTTTGGTTTGTCACTCCGATAGAGGCTCGCAATACGTCAGCATTCGCTACACCGAGCGACAGGCGGAAGCTGGCATCGAGCCTTCGGTGGGCCGCAAGGGCGACAGCTACGACAACGCCCTGGCCGAGACCATCAACGGCCTGTACAAGGCCGAACTGATTCACCGCCGGGCTCCATGGAAAACCAAGGAAGCAGTCGAGTTCGCCACGCTCGAATGGGTATCGTGGTTCAACCACCATCGCCTGCTCGAACCCATCGGGTACATCCCACCTGCTGAGGCTGAGGCAAACTACTACCGGCAACTCGCCAGTCAGGCCACTGTGGAAGTGGGCTGACTTAAACCAAACAGCCTCCGCAGAAACCGGGGCGATTCAGGTTGCAGTCGTACGCTTCGCGTTCGCGAATGAGTACTATCGGCCAGAAGCTAACTGTGGCGGCGGATGAAAGCGGATGCTCAATGTTTTCCATCGGAAGTTGTCTGAGGGCATGGCGCTTGTGACGTCGCCTCGATGGAATGGCTAGATTTCTGTTTTAGACCCACAGGACCTCAAATACCTTTTGATTGGCTGCGAGACTTCCTACTTTTCGCCAAACACTTTCAGCCGCTGGGACTACCTCGCCTGCACCCAGTCGACTTGCGAATACGGCAAATGCATCTGGCTCAGACGTGGAGACGATGACGACTCCCTGAATAGCAAGCTCTTCATCCTCCGTTCCGGCGCGGCTAAGGAAAACACGTTCGACGCCCGGAAGACCGAGTAGTAGTTGGAACGCTTCGGTGAGTTCCGCGCGCGGAATGCGCTCTTCAAGATTCGGAGCGAATGCAGCGTCCGCATCTGGGTGACAAAGAAAATCCTGTACCGTCATCAGCGGGAGACCTAGCGCACCTGGGTTCCCCCATCTGTCGATCATGCCGTGCACAAGTTGAGAGACACGACCAGACCACCCTTTTGCGAGGTCCCTCATGTCAATGACAATCGACTCGCCATGCACTGTTGAAATAGTAGATTTCTTACTTCCATCGCCGTGTTTACTTGAACAGGCAGAGACCTCCTTCCAAGCGATCCTCAAGTTACTTTGAGAACCGGAGACATACATGGCGTCCGAGGTGAAATAGTACTTGGACTTGTAGATGGCATACACGCGCTCGTGAGGCTGCAGTCCGATGGGAACTGCGGTTGTTCCTTCCGAAAAGACCTGGCAAAAAGCGCCGCGTCCTTCGTTGGCTTCCATCTGAAACATCCTTGCGATAAAGGCTCTTGGATCGTCGACGAGTGCCATAAGAAAATTTAGAGTAATTGCAACCGCAAAACTGACTGAATAAATTGAGTCGTTCAAGATATTCTGAACAATGATGCCTCTCGGAAGCGGCTTGATCAATCACCGCTTTGGGGAATGGGGCCCAGTGTCGACTCAGGGCCCCAAACGTCCTTCACCGTGGGGCAGAATTCGGTCATAACCTGCCATTACTCCGTTACCAGATCCAGATGGGCACTAGCTACAGATTCATCGTCGACCCGGCTGAACCGTCGCCTGTTCTTGAGTGGTTCAGGACCGCCGCACCGTCGACCACAGAGGTGCACACCTCAAGTTCGACCGTCTTCCATTTCAGGGACTTGGGGCCGGTCATTTCTCTGCCGGACGGGAGCCCTGACAAGATTAATTCGCCGGTCGTCACTGTGTTCAGCCCCACGGTGAAATATGGGGTTCTGTGGACAGTTGGCGAAGTGCACTTTCTGCCGACACCCCTAAAGGTCAAATTTCCCAAACTTGACTCGGTGAGCCGGGCGTTCGCGAAATGGTTGAAGGAACAACCGTGCGTGTTCTCAAACAAACCTGGCAGCGCGAACGAATTCGATTACTACCTTGAGGGTTCGATCAGAAATTACGATCCGCCGCTCTACGCTTTTCCTTCGGGCTTGGCGGCGCTGACGCAGGGCCAGTATTTCGTCAGCGACGATGACAAGGCTCCCCGTTTAGAAAGTATCTGCAAGGCTCTGCGTCTACGGGGGGTCGATTGCTAGCCTGCAAAAGTGACCGCTTCGGGGCGAGCATGCTGTCCGCTTCAGAGCAAAGCGAAAGTCTGCAAGGGGTCCGCTAGCGTCTCTCACCGTACGCAGAATTCGGCCAGGAGTGGTCTTTGGTGGCAGATGAAATCGGACGCTCAACATTCAAGGTCAGAGGTACTGCGAGGTTTTGTCGCGCAGTACCCCTGCACAGCAGTGTCAGCCAGCAGATTTGGACGACTACGACCATTTTGCAAGCACTCGCTGAATACGCGAACAGAATAGCTCAATTTCGGCAGGCGCTAAATTCTCTGCCTTGTAGAGCGACAGCATTTCGAATCTGCAAGCCGGCGCACACGTTCCCAAGAGAGCTGTTTTCAGAACGCGCTTTACGGGTTGCCAAAGCACCAGTCGATCAACCCACCAAGGCGAGCCGAGCGAAGTAATAGCAAGAGTCTTCCCAAGTTTGTGGAGCCTCGGCTTGATTGGGCCGAGATCGCTCGCATGATCGTAGGCGATACCTGGCGCCCAGACTCGGTCAAACCAGCCTTTCAAGATTGCGGGGAAGCTGAACCACCAAGTAGGGAAGACAAGCACGATGGCTTCGGCGGAGAGCAAGCGGTCGGCCTGTGACTGAATGGCCGCAGAGTCAAAGGTAGGGCCGTAGTAGCTCCGGCGCTCACTGGTTGTTAGCGAAGGCGAAAACTCAGATTGGTAGAGGTCTTCGATCTGCACTTCGTGACCGGCTTTGGTCAGAGCATCGACGGCGCTACGCGCCATGGCGTGGCAAGCACTGTCCGTAAGGGGGTGGGCTACAACAACGAGACACTTCATGGTGTGAATGACCGAGGAGCTGCGGCGCTCGTGCTGGCTAACGTAAAGGTGACCGGTACGTTGCGGCAAACCCGCGGGATAAACTGGACCGTGAGGGATAATCTGGACACTGATTCCTCCTGGAAGTGGCTTGCAGAATAGGTTTTCAGGTGATCGCCTGTTTAAATATCCAGGTACAAAAATTCCGCGAAACCGGGCAGGTATCAACCTGGCAAACTATAGCTCGCCAGTAGGCAGAGACCGGGATCTCCAACGGCATGTTTGGGACTGTGAGCCAGCGGTCAGAAAATCGATGGCAGCTTCCGAATGGCGTTTTCAACGGCAGCTTCGGGGCCATTGCAGTCCTAACAATTCCTCCAGAGCCGCCGTTCAGAAGTGCCGCCTGAAAGCCGCCATTGACTTGCTGCAGCGGCTGCTGGAAATCACGGTGTCTGCCTACGGCAAGCTATAGTTTGCTGACTTAATGCGTGCCGGGTTTCATGGAATTTTTATACCTGGACGTTTGAACAGCTCATCGCTTGCAAAGCTATGCTGCAAGCGGCCTCCAGGAGGAATCAGTGCCCAGATTATCCCGCACGGTCCAGTTTATCCCGCAGGTTTTGCGGTCTAAATTCCGTTAGCCCTCACCAAAGGAGACGCATGTACGTACCGCCCAAAACACTCACCGAGCTGGAAGATCTCAGCGGTACCTATCCAGGCTTTGAGTCGCTTTTTGCGAACCTACACCACTTTGCTCGGCCAGAGTTTGAATCTAGGCCCGAAGGGTTCGCCGTGTTCGTGCAGTACTGCGAGAGCCGGGATATCGGCATTCTCCCCGGGCACGAAAATGAGAGAACCATACAACGTGCCTATCGCTTCTTGGAGCTGTACAACACTGGTAATGAAGTCGCGCACAGCATGGAGCAGGCGTGGGCTGAGTACCCAACGATCAGGAGTGGTGGGTGAGGGCTAACAGGTCGGTCGACTCGGACACGTTGCCGCAAGGGGCCGCACAGTGTCGTTGGAGATCCTGCACCGTGCTGCCCCTTGCCGCAACGTGCTGGTCACCTTTACGCTAGGCGCCACAGGAGCAGTCATTGACCCACGAAGAGCGCGTGTACCAGCGAATTGGAGAGTTCGCCGTATCCTTTCAGTGGATTGAGAACAAACTGCGTGAGATCGGCTGGTTCGTTTTGGATCCCGAGCGATCCCAGTGGCCACCAGCCGACCTACGGAACCTCACGAACGAGAAGCTCATTGACAAGGTGCACCAGCTTTTTGTGCAGGCCTTGCCAAAGTGCAAGCTGCCTAGTGAGCTCGAGGCTGACTTCAAGGACTCCTTTGCGTCCTCTGTCAAGGTTTTGCACCAGCTGCGCCGAGACAGGAATCGCATACTACATTCGGCGTTCATCGAACTCAAGGCGGGCGGCGAAGTTCAAGGACTTCTGCGGTCGAATCCAAAGATTCAAGTTGATGAGGAAACAGGCGAAACTATATTCGACCAAGAACTGCTTACTGCCGAGTCGCTCTCAAGGGAAATGAAGACGATGGCTGATGTGGCTGTGTTCCTGAACCGAGCGTACATGCAACTCATTCATCGGTACCCCAACGGTGGCGCCTAACTCAAACGATATGCGACATAGGACGCTGCACTTCATTAGTCCAAGCTTTACGCACGAGAAGCTTGAGCCGCCGTTTTTCAAAGACATTGTGGATGTCTTCGAAGATCGAATGCTTCATTGGCTAATCCTGCCCGCAAAAGAGCTTTTGAAGATTCGTCATGGTGAGGTCGCTGCGGTTGCACTGGCAACTTCGTATATGGAAGCCATTGAGATTTATTTGTCAGGGCTCGACAGCAAGGGGCGATCGCGCGAATTTTTTGTACGTGGATTCAAAGCAGTTTTTGCTAAGAATCCCGGCCCAGATTTCATGCACGAGGCATTCGCCTCGGCTCTGTACGAGCTCATGCGATGTGGTTTTGCACATGAAGGAGTATTTCGGGATGGAATCTACTTCAGCAAAACGCGCCCAGAAGCATTCCTCATCACTTGGCCGAGGAAGGATGGAGAGTTTGATCCGAAAGGGAAGCTGCAATCCGCAGTAATAAATCCTCAAAGATTCGTAGACGGAATTGAAGGCCACTTCCGCAGTTACATCCGAGAGTTACGCCGGATGTCAAAGTCACCGTTACAGGAGCGCTTCAAAGCTGCCGTCGATCTCAAGTGGGGCGTCGGCGGCAGTGAACGAATCGTCGGATTGACAGAAGAGGAGTTTTACCGTGTTGCATAACAAGTCGCTGCATCCGACCGCCTGCGGCGTCGGCTGAGCGGCGGCGTTGAGCGTCCGCTTATACCTGCCACCACTGGCTGCTCATGGCCGATAGTACGCGCTCTACTTCAAAACACGGTTGACTGCAATCGCTGCAGAACCGACCTCGGCGTGGCGGCTTCAGGCTGATTGCAGTCGCACAACATGCAGTCGTTGAACGACTGCTGCGATCGAGAGCAGACAGTGAAGAACATCACTGGGCGTTTTTCTGCACCGCAAGAACTGACACAGCTACCGTGGTCACTCGTGGACAACGGCGTCTAGAAGGCGCATGGTCTTTGTCCCCCCACTCCATGGGAGACCATCATGGAATCCGTTGCAGCCGTCGTTCATCGCGAGCCCTGGAACAAGGGAAAGATCGTTGGTCAGAAGGCGCCGTTCAAGCCCAAAGACATCTGGGCGCTGCGCGTGCGCCTACAGATGGAGAACCGGGTGCGCGAGCTTGCGCTCTTCAATCTGGGAATCGACAGCAAGCTACGCGGGTGCGACCTGGTCGCCCTCAAAGTCCGCGATGTTTGCCATGGCGACCAAGTCGCTTCACGAGCAACGGTCATGCAGCACAAAACTCATCACCCCGTCCAGTTCGAGCTGACGGCGACCACTCGCGAAGCGCTTCAGCAATGGATCAAGACCGCCAAGCTGAAATCAGAAGACTTTATCTTTCCGAGCCGACTTCACAAGTCGCCGCATCTCGGGACGCGTCAGTACGCCCGAATTCTTGAGCGCTGGGTGTTGCAGCTTGGCTTGGATCCAACAGAGTATGGAACGCACTCCATGCGGCGCACCAAGGCTACGCTCATTTACCGCAGAACAAAGAACCTACGCGCAGTCCAGCTCCTCCTGGGCCACTCAAAGATCGAGTCAACTGTCCGTTTTCTTGGCATTGAGGTCGACGATGCTCTTGAGCTATCCGAACAGACCGAGATTTGAGTTGACGGAGCACAAAATTCTCACCGGGGGCGGCTAAGCTGTGGGCCTTAGATCACCGGAAGCTGTGGGATCACGAAGGGCATCCCGGGCAGCAGATCCGAAGTTGATCGATTCCTTTTTTGGGAGCTATAGCCCTCAGAGTTTGTTTTTGCGAAACAGCGTTCGCTGCGGACGACAATAGTCATTCAGCTCATCCTGAAGAAACCGGCCCCACATCTTGGAGCTCAGTCGCGTAAGCGCAGGAGAACCCATCACGGTAGTCGCTAGCGCGTCTGGCCAATCCGTGCGCCCTCCGCTCGGACCTCGTGTACTTGGAACTCACACTATCACTCTACTTGCGGCAGGCTACTAAAGGTCAACGCTGGATCGGCATCAATGGTCCGTTTGATGTTGGCGCCAACATCTTGGAGCGTACGAGCAAGCCCAACCTGCCCCAGCTAAAGAGAATCTAATCGCGGTATGGCTCTGTTGCGGAAAGAGTCATGATGATTGAATGCCTCACGAATGTTCTCGCGCAGCAAATCATCGTCCCAGGGTTTAGTAAGGAACTTGTAGATGGATCCGCGATTGATCGCGTCCGCAATAGACTCAAGATCGGTGTACCCTGACAAGATGATCCGAATCGTTTCTGGATAAAGATCACGGACGCGGGACAAAAACTCCGTGCCGGACATTTCTGGCATCCGCTGATCCGACAAAATCACCTGCACATCGTGATCACCGAGGATTCTCAGGCCCTCTTTTGCACTCGAAGCGGCCAGGATTTCATATCCATCCCGCCGCAGTACGCGTCTTAGAGCTGAAAGAATGCCCGGCTCGTCATCGACCACCAGAATTCTTCGCACCGGAGCATCAGGCTCTCGCGGAACCGGAATACAAGCTCCGGTATGAAGCAGCTGTCCCATGTCCTGCATGGATAAGGGCTTGCTGAAGTAATACCCTTGTATCTCATCGCAGTGTTTGCGACGCAGGTAGTTCATCTGGGCTTCTGTCTCGACCCCTTCGGCAATCACTTTGAGCTTGAGATTGTGGGCCAGATCAATGATGGCAATACAAATTGCAGCAGCATCAGGGTCGTAAATAACATCTTTGACGAAGCTCTGATCGACCTTCAAATAGTCGATAGGCAGCTTCTTAAGGTAGGCCAACGAAGAATAGCCCGTACCAAAATCGTCAACCGCCACGCGAACACCGAATTCGCGCATTTTCCTCAGACACTGCACGCACGATGCCACGTCCTCCACGAACAGGCTTTCCGTGATTTCTATGTCCAGAATGCTTGCATTGAAGGCTTGGAGTTTCTTGCGAACAGCATCCGCGAAATCTGCTCGCCTCATCTGGACCGCCGACACGTTGACCGCGATTCGTGGGGGTACGAGCCCCAGGGCGCACCATTGCGCATGGTCGGCAAGAGCCCGTTCGATGACCCATTGCCCCACTTCACCGATCATGCCGGTTTCTTCCAAGATGGGAACGAACTGTGCTGGGGGTATCAGGCCGACTTCGGGATCTTGCCAGCGGATTAGCGCCTCCATGCCCGTAATCTTTCCATCATGCAACCCAACCTTCGGCTGATAGTGCAAGAGGAATTGATCGCTCTTCAGCGCCTTGTGCAGCTTGCTTTCGATGCTCAACTGATTGCGCACCCGAGTGTTCATCGAGGTGGCATAGAACTGGTATCGACCCTGGCTGGCGCTGGCCTCGCGGCAAGCGGCTTCTGCATTGGTGAGCAAGACATCCGCATCATGCCCATCCTCAGGAAACATCGCGATTCCTGCGCGCAAAGTCAGATACAGCTCTTTACCTTCGACGAGAAAAGGTTTGTCGATTTGCGGCTGTACTTTTTCACGCAAAAAATGTGCGACATCCGAAGGCGACCCGCAGTGTGTAAGAACACCCCCGAACTGGTCGGCACCGATTCTGGCTATTTGGTTTGTACGGCCAACAACCTCCGAAAGGCGCAAGGCCACGAGCTTGAGCAGTACATCGCCCACGTGCCTTCCTAGCGTGTCATTGACGTTCCTGAAGCGGTCTACGTTGAACCACAGCAACGCCATCTTCGAAGAACTCTCGGGGTTGTTCTGCGTCAACTGGCGTATGCGATCTTGAAGCAGACTCCTGTTGGGCAAACCGGTGAGTGCGTCGTAGTAGGCAAGATAGTTGAGCTCTTCCGCTTTCTCTAAATGATCCAGCGAAAACGCAATGTCGTTTGCCAGCTCCTCCAGCAAAAGAACTTCTTCGTCATCGAAAAAGTGTGTTTCTTCGGAATACAGCACCAATACCCCAATGGATTGCTGCGCGATGGAGAGCGGCAGAACGGCGAAACTTGCGAAGCCACGGTCGAGCGCCTGCTGTTTGAGCACAATCCGCTCATCTTTGGCGGTGTTCTGGACGAGGATTGTGAAACCTTTTCGGATGCTCTGCCCGACTATTCCGTACTCGCTCTCCTGCTCGACGCGCATTCCCATTGGGATGTGTTCGATATAGTCCTCCCCCGCCCCGGACCATGCCACAGCGGCTACGCGCTGCGAATCGTTATCCACAAGACCGATCCATGCGAGCTTGAAGCCTCCTGCATGGACAGCGATATTGCAGGCCTCCTGGAAAAGTTCTTCCCGATTCTGGGTTCGTACGATGAGTGAGTTGATTCCGCTGAGCACAGCGTAGACCCTATTGAGCCGCTGGACCTTAATTTCAGCGTTCTTGCGTTCAGTGATATCAACCACTGAGCCTGCCATGTAGGTGGCGCGTCCGTGTGCGTTCCAGACCGCCTGTCCCTTGGCGTGGGACCAGCGATAGCTACCATCCTTTGCCAAGGCTCTATATTCGACGTCATAGGGAACATGGTTCCTGATATGTGCGGAGAATGCAGCGAGGACTCGCACTCGGTCGGCGGGTTCTAGAAGCGCAAGCCATCCCTCTGCGGTGTTCTCGACATCTTCTTCGCTATAGCCCAAACGCATCTTCCACTGCGGCGAAATCTGGGCCAACCCCGTTTCGATGTCCCAGTCCCACACATCGCCCGTGGACGCTGCGAGTCTGAACCGCAACTCACTGTGACGCAATGCTTCCAGCGTTCTCCGCTGCTCAAGCGCTGACTGCGCATCCCCCAACGCGCGACGCACAGCTGGGGCCAACCTTGCAAGATCGTGCTTCAGGACGTAGTCGGTCGCACCGCTTTTGAGCGCATGGATGACGTGGTCCTCACCGAAGACCTCTGACACCAAAATGAAGGGTGTATCGGGACAAACATCCCTGGCGACTAGAAGGGCATCCAATCCACTAAATTGAGGCAACTTGAAATCCGAAACGATTAATTCGGGTAACTGGTCCTGCAGGGCAGAGCGCAAGCTCTTTTCGGAATCCACAACTCGGATCTCGGGATTCAGAGCCGCTCGCTGCAGAAGCTGCGCAACTAACTCGACGTCACTCGGGTTGTCCGAAACAGCCACAATGTTCAGGGATGCGATCTGCAACTGCCTCTCCTCGCTTCCGCAAGAGTGCGGGTGCGTCACGGTCAGTCTACGCAACGAGCCCTCGGATATCAAGAAATTCGGTCACCTTGCCCCGCTTCACATCTGAGCCCGGTCCTAACTGCCGGTTTCAAGTCAGGCACGCCCATCCCCAGTACAAGCGCAGGCTGCTCAGGCACTGGCGGCGGTGGTACCCAGCTGTTGCTCGGATAATCCGCAAAATCTTGCCCGCCCGCATTTGAGGACCACTTTTGCAGGCGCTTGATGGACATCCATGTGCAGTCCCTTGACGCCGTTAGGCAAGCCCAGTTCCTTACGAATCACCCGTACCAAAGCGGCTTCTCCTGGGTCTAGGTCAACGGTGAGGCGGTCGGTCGGTCGGTCAATTTTGTCTTCACCGACCTTTCAGGTGTGAAACTTAACCGCGTTCATCTGCGCAGGGCAGCAGCCCAGATTGCAGGGACACAATGTGCAAGAGCTGCGAGGGGCCCCTGAAAACTGCCACTGTCGCGCCCAATACTAGGGCTGCAGAGGTTCGTGCTCTCTAGCGAGCGCCTCACGTCCCTTTGGTGTTAGTGCTAGCACGCGCGCATGGTGTATGCCGGAGAGCGGGTGTGGCAGCAAAACGGACACCAGATCGGCAGCGCGCAACACCCGAAGCTTGTCAATGCTCTCCTCATCTTCAACGGTGATCGGCAACTGAGCTTGAGCGATCTCCCGCAGGTACTCGAAAGGCACAGGCATCTCCTCGAAAAACGTCTGGAAGCGAGAAATTTTTATGTAGTTGTCCGCAACGCTATGTAATAAATCGTTTACCCCACTCCACTCATGGACAAGCGAACTCTTGGGTCGAATGACGACTGCGGATTCGGAGACTCACGGGCTCCGAAGATGCCCCATGGCATCGTCCCTGCGATGGTTGCAATCTCGACAAAAAGCGTTGGACAGTAAATAGCGAGGGTATCGCTATCGCTGATAGTTTGCGGACCGTGCCTGGGGGGAGCCATGGAGCACGAAGCTCGACTATCTGGCTCTTCTTATAGAACACTTCAACACACGCGACATCTGGCGCAGGGCTGCGGCTTTCGAGGTGTCTTTCTCCGCAGCGGTGCAGTCGCTCGGCACCCAGACTTTGTACCCATGCATGTAGGCGTCCATCGCCGTCAGATGGACACACATGTCCGCAGCCAAGCCCACTACGATCAATTCGCGTGCCTTCAGCTGGTGTAAAAGATGGTCCAGCGGGGTTGAGTGAAATGCAGAATGGCGAGGCTTCAGAATTGTTAGGTCGCGCGGTTGGGGGGCAAGCAAGGTGGCAATCTCGCCACGAGCCCCGGCCAGAGCTTGGCAGGCCGTCACCAGCTGTTTGAAATCTGAATGCCAAATCCCGTAGTTGTCATTGGCATAGATGGCGGCAACACCTTTGGACGCCAAACGTTTTTTAAGCTGTGCTGTGGCCCTGGCAGCAGGTAACGCACGCTTGAGCAAGCTCTCCGCGCCCGGAAAGTGCATGGGGTTGATGAAATCCACCAATACTAGAACCGTCGGGCTTGCCTTCAGAGAGTGCTGGTGAGCCCTGTCAAGAATGGTGGTCCTGGAAGTCATAGCATGAACACCTGTGGGCCATCCGAGGTTTCAGTTGCCAGCCTTATCAGGAATGCGCCTGGCCATGGAGCTCTCCTGAAAGTAATCGGTCAGTCTGTTCTCATTGCTGTCGCCTGGTTGTAGGACGTATTCAGTCAGAGATGTCTCCTTCACCCGGCGGAGAATGGAGAAAGCTCCGTCCTTTCGGCGACCCCTATCTGCTTTAGGGGAGGCGACCGAGTGCCTTGATCGCCGCAGACAAAGAGACGGCAGCTCCGCCATAGTCTCGCCACGGTCCGTTACCGGTGCGCAGTCTGCGCCCGACAGATTGAACGTTCCAGTGCGCACCACCGGTGACCCTGCCTAGCTCTTCCCACGATACTGGCACCGACACCCCCATCCCAGGACGGGCTCGGGCTGTCCAGGCGCTGGCGGTGGTAGCGCCAAGTCCATTGCGCAGATAGTCCGCAAAAATCTTGCCCACGCGATTTTTCGGGCCACTCTTGGCTACGAACCGCTGCGGGATGGTGCGTGCCAGGTGTTGAACGACCTCATGGCTGAAGCCTTTGACGGTGTCCCAGTCGTGCAAGCGCTTGATGGGCACAATGATATGCAGACCTTTGCCGCCACTGGTCTTGAGAAACGCTGGCAAGCCTAATTCGGTGAGCATCACGCGTACCAAGGTGGCGGCCTCCTGCACATGTTCCCACAGCACTCCTTCTCCGGGATCCAGGTCAAAGGTAATGCGGTCGGGGCGGTCTATCTTGTCTTTGCGGGCATTCCAGGTGTGGAATTCCACCGTATTCATTTGCGCAGCTGAGAGCAAGCCCTCCAGGCTGCTCACCTCTAGCAAGGGCGGGTGAGACGGGTATAGCGCTTGCGCAAGCTCTCGCACGCCGCTCACCCCCTTTGCGCGCCCAACATCCCAATGTTTCTGGAAGAACAGGTCCCCGTCTATCCCATCGGGTGCGCGGACCAGTGAAGTTGGCCGTGCTTTGAGGTGGGGCATTAACAGCGGTGCCACGGTGGCGTAATAGCGCACTAGGTCCATCTTGGTGATGCCGGTGGACGGATCGATGATGCGGTCCGCATTGGACACGCGCACGCTGCCCACAGCCGAGTCGGCTGCTGGGGTGGTCTTGCTGAGTGGCTGGGGCTTTTCTTGCGGGATGAACTTGGGGGTTTTGTCGCTACGCAAGCCCCTGAACACCGCGTGGCGAATGCGACCCTCATGGGTCCACTCCGCAAAGGACACCTCTGCAAGAAGCCGGGGAGTGACCCAGTGCGCCTTCTTGTCGACCGCCCTGGCGTTCTCAAACGGGTTTTTCGATACCTTGATCCTCTGCAGTTTTGCATGCAAATCCGTCAGCAGTTGCTGACTGAAGCCCGTGCCCACGTTGCCCACATAGCGCAAGGTGCCATCATCGTCATGCACACCCAGCAACAATGAACCAAACCCGAAGCGGGAACCCTGGGGATCGGTGTATCCGCCAATCACAAACTCCTGACGATGGCTGCATTTGAGCTTGATCCAGTCCTTGGTGCGACGCGACACGTATGCACTGTCTTTTCGCTTGCCGATGACGCCTTCAAAACCCAGTTGGCAAGCCGAAGAGACTAAGTCCGAGGGCTGGACATCAAAAGCCTCGCTGAAGCGGATGTGGTCCGAGGAAGACGCACCAATAACCTTGCCAAGTTGCTCTCGGCGTTCCATGAGCGAAAGACTGCGCAGATCGTCGCCGTCCGCATAGGGCAAATCGAATACGTAGAAAACCAGCTTGTCCGTAGACTCGCCATCAAAAGCGTTTTGCAGCGCCTGAAAATCCGGGATGCCCTGTGCATCGGGCATCAATACCTCGCCATCGATCCATCCTGATTTCAGCGGCAGGCTGGCAACCGCCTGCGCAAGGTGCGGCAACTTAGCAGTCCAGTCGTTGCCATTGCGGGTGTACAGGCGCGCCTTGCCATCCTCAACGCGCGCCATCAAACGGTAGCCGTCAAACTTCAGCTCCCAGATCCATTCTTCCGCATCTGCGGGAAGGCCCTCCACCAGTGTGGCGAGCTCGGGAGAGAGTTTGGTGGGGAGGGGCACTACGGGGGCTTTTTTCGAGGTCTTTGGTGGGGCGCTGGGCCGAGTTCGGACGGGTTTTCCTGTTGATCGTTTATCTTGCTGCGGCACTGTGTCGCCCTTCTTAGGCGGCAAGGGCGGCGGGATGGCTGCCACGCTGTCCGGCATTTCGTCTACTACGCTGAAAATCTGTGCAGAACGCTCCAGTCCGTCGCGCTCCTTAATGAGCAGCCAAGGGGGCTGGCGCTCGCCGCTACGGCCGTGCATGCGCACCAAAGTCCAGTGTCCCTGCAGCTTGTGTCCATGAAGCTTGAACTTGAGCTTGCCGTTGCGATAGCCCTCCGCGGGATCACCCTGAGGCTCCCAATAGCCTCGGTCCCAGATGATGACTCGGCCTGCACCGTACTGCTTGGGCGGTATCTCGCCTTCAAAGCTGTTGTACGAAATGGGATGGTCTTCCACCTGCACCGCCATACGTTTTTCTGCCGGGTCAAAGCTCGGTCCTTTCGGAACCGCCCAACTCTTCATCGTTCCCTCGATTTCCAGCCGCAGGTCATAGTGCAGGCGACTCGCCCAGTGCTTCTGAATGACGAACTGCAGCGCTTCAATACCAGGGGCCCCACCTTCTACAGGTTCTGGCGTGATGCTGAAGTTGCGTTTCTTCTTATACGCATCGAGAGCGTCCTTCATAGCCATGGTTCGTTATGCGGCGCGTCGGCCAGTTTTTTTGGAGGCGGGTTTTGTGGGCTTGGCGGACGGGGCGCTTTTATTTTTGGCAAGGGGCTTCTTGGCAGCAGCTTTCTTGGCGGGCGTGGACGGAAGCCGAGTCACGGATGCCTTGGCTTTGCCTGTCGACAGACTGCGCGATTTCTCCGGCGACTGGGAAGACTTTCCCGCCAGGCTACGTTTCAGGAGCGAAGTGAGATCCAACACCTCGGCGCCTGCAGATGCCGGCGGGCTGCTCTCCACCTTCGCAACATCGGCGATGTCTCCGGCTGAGGCCTTCTTCTCCACCAGCGCATTGATTTGGTCAGCAAAGGAGTTGCGGAAGCTGTCCGCATCCCATGCCTGTGTCATGTCATCGATAAGCTGCACGGCCATAGCCATTTCAGCATCTTTGATACCTGCGGTCTTGGGGTCCAAAGGTGGCAGATTCAATTGCTCGAATGATCGAATTTCGCCGCCCCAGCGAAGGAGATTTAATATGAGCGCCCGACCACAAGGTATGAGCACGGCGAGGTGCTGCTTGGACTGGATGACGACCTTGGCCACACCTACCTTGTTACTTTTGCGGAGCGCTTCGCGGAGCAAGGCGTAGACCTTCTCGCCCCGCTTGAGTGGAGCGGTGTAGTAAGGCCGCTCAAGATACACAAACGGAATCTCATCAGCGTCAAGAAACGCTTCGATTTCGATGGTCTGGGTGACTTTCGGAAAAGCAGCTGCGATCTCTTCGGGTGAAAGAACGACGTAGCGTCCTTCCTCGTACTCCACGCCCTTCACGATGTCGGTGCTGGCGATGTCCTTGCCAGTGATCTTGTTGATTCGCTTGTACCCTACTGGCTGCATAGAGCGTTTATCGAGCCAGTCAAAATCAACGCCCGAACTCGCGGTGGCCGAATACAACCCGACCGGGATATGTACGAGGCCAAAGCTGATAGCCCCTTTCCACATGGTGCGGGTAGATGTGGGTGCCTGGCCCCGGTCTTCTGCCATGACGCCGCTCACTGGGAAACAAGGTAATTGTTGACTGCGCCGCCCGAGGGCACGACTGCCACCACTGCCATCCAACAGTGGGGCCAGCCGCGCAGCTCGTAAGGCTCCCCCAATCTGATGAACGCGCCGTCGTGAATAGTTTTGTCGTAACTCATATATCAACTCCTTGAAAGGCACTTAGTCGAAATGCGTCTAGGGACTGGTGGAGGAAGAGACATTCAAGCGCATAAATGGGATCACCGAGCGTGCATGGCAATCAGTGCTTAGCGATACAACTAGACCGTGTGGCTTGCCCCTCCACCGTAGCGCTAAAAAATCATCCCAGCGGTTTCCACCGTGGCGGCTCGGGCTCTGGGTACGGAAACATTTCGCGCCGGGGACGCTGCAACGCTTCCCACTGCCGCATTCGCTTCAGTTGACGGGGTTTGAGAAGTACAGAACCGGAGCGATGGGTCTTCGACATATAGGCCTCCTCAACGCGTGGACCGAAATAACAATGCTGGCCGCCGTTGCGTTGTCACCTGATTTGCGGTGCGTTCAATGCGGCCCTCTGGGGTACTTTGCGTATGAGCCTCACACGCGTGCGTGAAGGCAAGAAAATTTTCGTATGTGAACGCAAGAACCCGGCGCTCGCAATTCTCACAAGAGGGTATTTGCGCTGCACTTTGCTTTCTCATTGGAGTGACCTCCACCATTGCCAGAACGTCACATCAGCGTAGGACATGCACCCAGCGTCCGGGAGCAGGAATCTTTCAATCGAGCGTGTAGGTCATCACCGATTCAAAGCTGGAGTGATCACATTGCTCCGGACTGTCGGGAGTACGGACATTGAGCCTTGTTGGCCACCCACGTTTGCCTACGACTTTCGCCTACATCGACCTCATTCCTGTCTATCGACGATGCAGTTCCCAACGATCTATAAGGGACATTCGGATCCCCTGGCGTTTGACTTCAAAAAACTGGTGGCTTCGGGTTGGCCAATTTTCAAGGAGATTCTGTGGACCACGTCAATGATCACATTGCGCAAGTCACTTATCGAAATATCGAGAACATCCTATGCGCCGAGGACGTTCGAAGGAACAACACTCAGCTTCTTTACCGGGCTGTAGCGAAGGTAACTCAGGCATGCGGCACGGTGGGCTTTCTGGCTCTAAACGCCTTCATTTTTATTGGTTGGATAGTGTTCAACGAGCTCATCGTTAAGTTCGATCCTTTTCCATACACCCTGCTGCTATTTGGAGTGTCGCTCGAAGCGATTTTTCTGTCAGTTTTGATTCTCATCAGTCAGAACATGGCAGCAGCGGAGAGTGAACGTAGACACCATTTGGACCTCCAGATGAATCTACTCTCAGAACGAGAAATTACGGCGCTCATGCGGCTTGTAGTGCATATGGCAGAGAAGAACGGTATCCCGGATGAAAAGACGGAGGAAGTGCGTGCTTTCGCCCACGAAACGGATCCTGCGGGTGTGCTCCATCAGATCGTCCGCGCTGAACACCGACATCGCCTGGTCGTCGCAGGGGAGACCGCCCAGCCCAGGGCCAAAAGTGGCTGATGGGCTCCGCTGAAGTTCGGCCCCTGGGCATATCCCGCGTCACTGGAGCGACTGGCCACGCATTCTTTGCTCGCTCGTCCTACACGAGGCGCTTCCCTCCAAAAATACGATGGCATCGTGAACTTTGAAGCCCAAAATGCCCCTTTCGCTTCTGACCTTTAATCGCGGAGATTTCTCATGTTTGAGAAAGCTGCTCGAAGCCACCTCCCGGTCGCTCGACAAGACATCCGGGGAACGCGGGAAGTCGTGATGCCCTTTACACGAGGGTTGGCAGGACATACGAGTCATCACGAAATTGCGACTCGGGCCGAAGTAGCTCGCCGGATAGCGCACATGAAAGGCTGCGGAGTGAGTGATGAACTTCCCCAGGCGCTGTGGCCCGCCCGTACCTATCTCATCCCAAGCGAAACAGTGGTGGGTCTGGAGCTGGCTAAGAGCATTGGACTTCATGGTGAGGACGATTTGTTCGGAGGTGTCGTACCTCACGCATTTATCGCCTCAAAGGCGATTACGCATCCATTGGTCTCACCCAACTCAAAACGCCCTGAAGGGTGGAATCCTCAATTTCACGAGTTGGTATTCGTCAACGCTCTAAAGACACCGCAATTACTCAGTCAGCATGCCCAGTCATTGAGCATGTATCTGTATCGTGCTCAAACACTATGCCTCAGTTCGCTGCTATCCCAACTAAACACCAGACAATGTTGCTCCCATCATGGATTTGGCGTAGAGCAGCGATTCTCTCTGTAGCCGTTGTCTGCTTCCTGATCCCGTTCAAGCAATCCAACGCTCAAGGCCTGGGCTGCGGAGGTCGTCTAGTGGATTTTGGCGAATCGCGCGCCAGCCTTGTCCTGAAGTGCGGTCAGCCGCTCACCATGGAAATCGTCTGCATCCGTGTACCGCGGGCGGTTTGGACATTGTCTATGCACCCACACGAGGCGCCAAGGCAGTACATTTCAGAGCAATGCGAATACTTGGATGAGTGGACTTTTTACCGAGGCCCTGGCAACTTTATGTCGGTGATCCGACTGAAGAACGGAAGGGTGGTACAGATACGAGATGGGGCAAGGGCACCTTGATATCTAAGGCTACCAAGGAAATCCTTCAAACTTCGCGATCAGTCTGGCAGATAGATCCAGGTCAGCCATGGCGTCCTAAAAATGCCATGGGCGAAGCCGCCTTGATCTGAGCCTGAGCATCTAGAAGACCAGCAAGCAGGAACTGCCAGCTCAGATGAACTGGGTGGCACCCTGGGCTGCGTTGGTCGATCTCATTGCCCCATATTCCCCAGAGGGTCAGAGCGGCCACCCACCCTGTCCACTGGAGGCCACGCTGCACATCTACTGCATGCAGCATTGGTTTCAGATCTGGCGATGGAAGAAGCCCTTTTTGACACTCCGATCTACCTAGTTTTTGCAGGCCTGGATGCCAATGGGTGCATGCAACGAAATCATCCTTGGCATCGCGTTACTGCCCAGCGCAAACACGTCAGGTGGCGGCATCGAGCGCCTGCTCCCAGTGTCGAGCATTGGTCTTCACGATGTTAGAGAGCAAGCCTACAGTTGACCCTTCCCCTCCACAGACCCGTCACACAAACCGGAGTGCGCCGACCTCACAGACATTCACCCCATCACGGCCGCACCTTGCCGCGTGTCGTGTGGTGACTTATCGAGACGAAGGAAGTAGCAAGCCAGCACCGGACCCAGGTCGTCCCGCCCTGGGTCCGGTGGATACCAAAATCTGGGCGCCGACCAGGCCGCGCCCGGTGTCGAAGGCCAACAGCAGCATCAGAACGGCGACATCTTCGCGGCAGCGAAGACGTCGCCGTTGAAGCGGACGAGCCATGCCACTTCCTGCTCCTGTGTGCCGTCAGGGTCGAACTTGGGCGCGGGGTTGCAGGTAGATGGCGTTACCTTGGGCTGGTGAAGCGGGGCGGACCTCCAGCACGGCCGCGTCTCGCGGCAGGCTCAGCACCCCCGTGCTGGCCAGGAAGTGACCATTGCGACGGGCATGCGGCACATACTGCGCGCTCTTCTTGCCTTCGTCGATGAATACCAGGAGATATTCGCTTTCGGGCACGACCGTTGTGACCCTGTCCCTGCAGTCCGGCGCCAGTTCTCCCAGGTCCGTGCACACGGCTTTCTCCGTGGTGTAGGGCGTGTAGACGCGCACCTGTGTCCAGGCGAAGTCCGCCGCTTTGCTCATGTCCACCACCCCCGTGCTGCGTGCCTGCTGCCCGATGTGGTCGGACACCGCAGACCCGCCACAAGCGGTCAACATCGGCAAGACCGCAAACACCGCGAACAACGGCAATGGAAGCTTCAGCGCGCCATCGGGTTGGTCTGAGCTTGTCTTGCAGGCTCTATCGAGCATTTTTCGTACCGATCATCGAATGCAACGCCCGACTTTCTTCCTCGGAGAGGTTGCGCTGATGCTGTCCCACGATCAGCACCTTCTGCATGAGGTTCATGCGGGAAGACGTTCCGTCGGCATGCATCGCCACAATCAGAGTTCCAGGACTATAGGTTGCTGTGACGGGAAGCCAACCCCAGCGATGATCCTGCAGCCATGCGGACACCGAATCGATCTGCTCCGGCGAGAGTTGCTGAGCTGCATCTTGTGGTTTTCCGGCCTGCCAATGGGTCACGACGGCCGACGAGACAGGCGGAAATGTCTCGTAGCACGCGGCCAGCTGGCCCAGCACGGTGATCGGGAGGAAGCGAAAGAGTGCGGTCATGTTCAAGTGTTTGCGTTCTTACGCTTTCTCTTTCATGTATCTCTGAACGAAAAATCTGAAACAAGTTCAGACGCTATTTGGCCTTATTCATAGCGCGACGCAGCGTTCGCGGATGTCAGGCTCTGGCCCGGATCCAGCTCAGTAATCAGCGGCCAGCCGAACTTGCGGCACAACTCGTCGACATGGGTCGCATAACTCACCAAGTCGACGTAGTTGGCGTGTCGATCGCTGGACAAAAAGCGTTTACCGCCACGGACGTCGAAATCGTCGGAGGTTTTCAGCGCCTCGAATGCGCGCGCCACACTGGGTCGGTGCTCGCGATCGTGAAGATGGTGCGCGACCATATGTGCCATACGGTCGATCAGTGGGTAGATGCCGGCGGCGACCTCGGCAAATCCCACCGTTATCAAGTTGTGGTGGTGCCTATTGAAAACATTCAGATAGTGCACCACTCGCTGCCCGCGCATCTCGAAGACCGACTCGTCGAGGTACGGTGCGGTGACACGGTATCCCGTAGCGGAGAGGATCAGGTCAACGTCACACATCGTCCCGTCAATGAAATGGACCGTGCTGCCGTCGAGTCGCTGGATATCGGGCCGCACTTCAACATCGCCATGTGCAAGGTGATGCAACAACTGCGTGTTGAGCAATGGGTGCGCCTGACCGAAGTCGTGGTCGGGCTTTGGCAACCCTAGCCTGGTCACGTCGCCCGTGACGGCAAACACGCCCGCACGCAGGTCCATCGCCTTCACATCGGGCGCAAGCAGGTCCGGTCGACGGAAGTGCACATCGATCGGCCACCCATAGACATGCTTCGGAAGGAAGTGATAACCGCGCCTAACACTGAGTGTCGCAGACTCGGCATGGCGTGCTGCATCACAGGCGATGTCAGCGCCGGAGTTGCCGAGCCCGACAATCAGAACACGTCTGCCTTCGAACTCGCGAGGATTGCGATAGGTGGCCGAATGACGCAAATCGCCATCGAAGTGTCCCGGCCAGCTCGGCATCGATGGTAGCCAAGTGACCCCGTTCGCACAGATCACGCCGCGATGTAACGAGCGACTACCGTCGGAGAATCGGACCTCCCAACCGCCGTCTTTCGGCTCAGCGTGCTCGACCCTCCTGCCAAAACGGATGTGACGCCGCAGTCCATAGGCATCGGCAAACTCGCGCAGGTAGCGCAGGATCTGGCTGTGGTGCGGATAGTCGGCGAGCGAGTCGCGCATTGGGAAGCCCTCAAATCCCGAGGTCCACTTTGACGAGATGAAATGCGCCGAGTCGTACAGTGGCGTACCTTCGTTCTCGCTGTCCCAGATACCTCCAACGTCACTGTGCTTTTCGTACACGACGTGCTCCACGCCCAGGCGCCCCAACGCACGCGAGGTAGCCAGTCCGGACGGCCCGGCTCCGACGACGCACCAGCCCTGCACCGAAGTCATGCAGCCACCAAGTGCTGCAAATGGGCAAAGCCGGCCGCTTTGGCAAATTGCGGCAACCGCCAGATCGCGCCATTGGCGCCCCAGTTTCCGTCTGGCACCTCGTGCAACACGATCGACGTGGCGAGTTGGCGCTTATCGTCGGTCGGCAGGGATTGCGTGAACGCCTCATGCATCGCCTGCACGTACTCGGCGCGCGATCCGTCGTCGAGTACGCCAGCGGGCAGATAGACCCTCGCCACACAGGGCAGCATCTGCACAGTCATATCAACGCCGCCGCAAGTCCAGGCCCCTGCGCCAACCTCTTCAATAAGCACCCAGCACAGCGCGCGTTTGCGGGGGTCGGCTGGAATCTGCTCGGCCTTCACCGCAGCGTCGTTGATGCGGCGAACGAGAGCAGCGCGAGCGTCTCCAGGGAACGAACCCTGTGGGATGTGAACAAGGATGTTGGGCATGGCAGTACCTGCATGTTGCTAAGGACTCTATTGCAACCTTTTTCCGACTAGACTTCGAGTGTCTATTTAGACATGTTTTATGCTTTTTTTGCCATGCCTGATTTCACGATTCTTGTCCTCCCAGGTGCATACGCCGCAAGCGTCGCGGCCAGCATAGACATGCTGCTGGCCACACAGGCTCTAGCGCCACGTTTGAAGCTGCCCCGACCTACTTGGCGGGTGGTGTCTCCGGATGGAGGACCAACGCCGCTCAGCGGTGGTATGCAAATCGAAGCGCAACGAATGCGAACCCATCCCAGAGCCGATGCATCGATGTGGGTCGTTCCGGGCCTGGGCGTTACAAGTGCGTCGGAGGTGTCTCGCCGCCTTGGCGATGACGCCTCAATGCGCGCCATCACCGCATTGAAGCGCCATGTGGCCTCGGGCGGCAGCGTCGCAGCGTCGTGCTCCGCCGTCTTTTTGCTGCAAGCCGCGGGACTGCTGTCGGGACGTCGAGCCACTACCTCATGGTGGCTGGCTGCAGAGCTACGACGGATCGAACCCGGGTGCGTCGTCGACTCAGATCGCATGGTCGTCACCAACGCTGATGGACGAGTCATCACAGCCGGCGCTGCTTTCGGGCAGACGGACCTGATGCTGTGCATCTTGAAGAAGCGATTTGGCCCAGCACTGGCCAACGCGGTGGGCAAGGTGCTTCTCGTGGATGGCCGCCAAGCACAGTCGCCCTACGTCGTGCCATCGATGCTGGCCGACGGCGACGCATTGGTCGGCCGCCTCATGCAGTATATAGAGTCAGCTCTACCTTCCCCTCCGAGCATGGAGGCACTGGCGAACGAGTTCGGCATGTCACCACGCACACTGGCTCGCCATGTGCGGACAGCCACCGGTCAAAGCCCTTTGGCGCTGGTGCAGGGCGTGCGGTTGAATCGGGCGCGAATGCTGATCGAGAGCAGCAGGATGACCATGGAGCAGATCGCTGCAGAGGTCGGCTACGAGGATGCCACGGCCCTAAGGCGCTTGGTCCTAAAGGCTACGGGTGCCAATCCGAGCCAGTTTCGGTCCTCGGCGCGGGCGGGCACGAGCTAGACTTCTGACGATATTGATAAGGCCCAATATAGTCTGAACTCCATGTTGACTGGATGGAGCGTGCTATGTTGAACTATGCAGCGTCTTGGTTGTGCCCACTCATCACGTCAGGCATCGTCAGCGCCGAACCATCGACAAAGAACATTCAACAGCCCTGCGATGCTGGCTCCGGCCATGAGAAACAGCGCCAGCCCCAGCAAGCTCTTGCGAGCAAGAAGCTCTTGGACCAAGGGGCGCTCCACGACCACCGAAAACAGCACGCCCAAGAGAAAGCAACTGACGGCGGCGGTGAAGGCCCAACGTACAAGGTGTCTCCGATCAGCGTGAACCGCGCGCGCATAGCCCCAAGCCAGGGTACCAGCCACCAAGCCCATCAAAGCGGTTGAATGAAGTTGAAGTTCCATGAGAGAGCTTCCATCAAACGCCACAACAGCCGCGTTACTTGACGCGCTGAAAAAAAGCCAGTTTGGCAGAACCTGGTTCGATTTTCTCAAGGTACGAAAGGCAAGCCGACGCAAATGGCCCTGCGCCCCATTTGGCGCACAACTCGGCCGCGCGAGTCTGGCTGGAGTTGGAGTTGACCCGGTTCCGTGGACACATCATTCTTTGTGTTCAAGGACTCTCAAATGTCCAAAGTACGACCGCCATACCCGGCGGAATTCCGCCAGCAGATGGTCGAGCTGGTTCGAGCGGGCCGCTCTCCCGCGCAGCTCTCGCGTGAGTTCGGTGTCACGGCCCAGTCCATCACCAACTGGGTCGGCCAGGCCGCCATCGACGACGGCAAGCCATTACCAGGCAAGGAAGGCCTGACCACCGCCGAGCGAGAAGAGCTCGTTCGCCTGCGCCGGCAGTTGCGCCAGGTCCAGATGGAGCGCGACATCTTGGCAAAGGCTACGGCCTGGTTTGCCGGTCGCAGCGATGCGACTTCAACGAAGTCTTCGGACTCGTGATGGCAAACCAGGCCGACCTTCCTGTTCGCACCATGTGCCGCGTCCTCGGTGTTTCCGCCAGCGGGTTCTAGCCTGGCGAGAGCGTGCCCCGTCCCAGCGCAGCATAGCCAACGCGGTGATGGCCGAGCGCATCCGCCAGATTCATCAGGACTCCTACGAGTCCTACGGAATGCCCCGGGTGCGGGCCGAGCTCATTGAACAAGGCGTGTGCATCAGCCGCCAGCGCGTGGCCCGTCTCATGCGAGAAGCCGGTATCCACGGTATCAGCAAGCGCAGAGGCTTCACCGTCACCACCCGCCGGGACAAGCATCAGGCCCCAGCGCGTGACCTAGTCAACCGGCGTTTCCACGCCACAGGTCCGAACCAGCTGTGGGTGGCCGACATGACCTACGTACCGACCTGGATGGGGTTCCTCTATCTGGCGGTGGTGATTGAAGTCTGGAGCCGGCGCGGGGTGGGCTGGGCCATGGGTGAGCGCATGACCGCCGACTTGGTGCTCGCGGCCTTGAACATGGCGCTGGAGCAGCGCAAACCCAAAGGCGTCATTCACCATTCCGACCAAGGCAGCCAAGGCGGATTCAACCGGTCGTCGCAACACCTTCAACCAGGAGGTGTTTATGGGGCGACCCGCAGGATGGATGAAGCAATTGACGGGGAGAGAGGCGATGCGATCTCCAGGGGCGCCTTCGCTTCGGCGAGAGGTCGAGCGCCAGTTCTGGGTACAGATTGCAACCGGAATCACCAGTGAGAGGGCAGCTGAGGCGGTTGGCGTATCGCAGGCGGTGGGCTCGCGCTGGTTCCGGCATCGTGGAGGCATGCCATTGTTCATGTCGAAACCTGTATGTGGAAGGTATCTGTCGTTCGCGGAGCGAGAAGAGATTGGGCTTCTGCGAGCTCAAGATGTCAGTGCGCGCGAGATAGCTCGTCGTATTGGTCGAAGCCCTTCAACTGTTTCGCGGGAGTTGACGCGCAACGCTGCGACCCGCGGTGGCAAGCTCGAGTACCGTGCTTCAGTCGCGCAGTGGAAGTCCGATCTGGCCGCCAGAAGGCCCAAGCCTGCCAAGCTCGTGATGAACCAGTGTCTGCGCGAATATGTCCAGGACAGCCTGGAGGGCAAGATTCACGATGCCCAAGGTCGGGAGGTGGCCGGACCTCGCCAGGCTCCTTTCATCGGTCGTAACAAGTCTCATCGTGGTGACCGCAAATGGGTCAATGGCTGGTCGCCAGAGCAGATTGCCAACCGCCTGTAGGTCGACCTCCCGGATGATCCGTCCATGCGCATCTCCCACGAAGCCATCTACCAAGCGCTCTATATCCTGGGCAGAGGCGCCCTCAAGCGTGAGCTTGTGAGCTACCTGCGTACAGGGCGTGCTTTGCGCACCCCACGAGCCAGGTCCCAAGCCAAGGCATGGGCACATGTCAGTGAAGAGGTGATGATCTCCAGCCGCCCCGCTGAGATAGAAGATCGTGCTGTACCCGGTCATTGGGAGGGGGACCTGATCATCGGCGTGGACAGGTCGGCCATTGGCACGCTGGTGGAACGGTCAAGCCGCTTCACCATGCTCGTGCACCTGCCGCGCGAGGAGGGCTACATTCGCCAGAGCGTCAATCCGAAGGGCTTGCACGTACGGTGTGTGAACCAAACCGGACATTCGTGTTCTGGCGTCGGAAGGCAGCAACCGCTGCAATTCTGCCTCTGGCTACGGTGAGCCGACGGACTGCAATGAGCCTCTCGTGGCCTAGCTCCCCGACATCTGCTGCTTCTAGGAATTACGAGGCCTTGGCGTCCAAAGCTGCAAAGCAGCAGCCCAACTTCTCCCTCAGTTCCTGTTGGACGTCGGGGTTGGACAAGCCCGTCGTTCCATCGCATGCGACGAGGTTATGTAGACATGATTCAGGCCAACCCTCGATGTCGTCGTCGAGAGCTATCCACTGCCGGGGTTTTCGCCGCTGAACGTCTTCTTGAATTTGCACCCCCCGAGGTGTAGAGCGAAACATGGACAGGTTCCAGGGATCCACACCATGCACGCGCCCGTGATACGTCCCACCGATGAACCGGACACGCAAGGAGGTCGGAAGGCGTTTGAGGGTTGCGCTGTATCCCGGACGGATGCACCAGGTGCTACTCAGTACCAGGGCGACGGTTGGGTGGGGTTCAAGCACCGACTCCAGAATAGGAACCCATTCGAACAAGGAGTGTCCTGCAGCCTCATACGGGCTCATGTAGATACCCTTGCGTGGGTGCCAGAGCACTTTTTCGTGGTGAACAACACCGTCAAGGTCCAGGTACAGAACGACGTCCGCACTGCGCGGAGTGGATGCGGGGAGATAGGGGGAATTCTGACCAGAGAACATTGCTGTAAAGATCCTGCTGGATGCTATTTGGCCTGCGGGGACGACGACATGGCGGAGCGGATTCAGTTCAGGACTCACGCCAAAGGTCTGACCACCGCCCGTGCAGCAACTCTGTAGTTCTTCGCTCGATCTGGCGACGAAGCATTTCTGCACCAGGGCGCTGACCTTCCAGGCCCATGCTGTGGGCCACTCGACCAACCTCGTCAGTAGCAATGGCCTGAGCACGCTCCCGAACGACTTCGGCGAGGGGCTGTCGCGGAACAAGCGCATAGACCAGATCACAGTCAAGACCATCGGCAAGTTTTCGGAGCTGCTTCAGGGTGATGCGATCCTCGGCCTCTGCCTGCTCGGATTTGTGAAGTGTGGGGCCGGAGATGCCCAGTCGCTGGGCCTGTTGACGCCCCGTCCGGCCTATGGCTTCGCGGATCAGCTTGAGCCACCCCTGTGGGGGCGGTGGTCGCTTCCTCAGATCAGAGAAGCTGGATATCGCAGTCTGGAGATGCTCGAGACGAAGGTGATTGAGTTCGCCAGACATTGGTAGCCTAAAGACTAACTTAATTGCATCGAATGTTAGCCTATAGGGCAAAACATCATGGTGCTTGGTTTGTTGGCAGCCAATGGTCCTCTTTCCGCAGGCGCTCAATCACCTGCAATTCATCGACACACCACGCTTGGCACATTCCCGCGAGCATTGGTTCGCATAAAACAATGGACCACATACGTCCAGCAGAACCAGCGCGACTGACTACAACTCGTGAATTCGCTTTGTCAGCGCCGCAGCAGAAGTGTCAGTCATCCCAGTCTTGCCATCCACGAGAAACAATGACCGGCTGAACGGTCGATAGAGCCATGGGCGGTCATCGACAGCCAACCATGGAAAGACCGCTCGATCTCGGGTTAGCAGCCAAGCGCGGCACTCGGCTTCACGCTCGTATCCCAGCAAGGAGTCGGGCACGTCCACCAAATGCTTGTACTCAGGCGTGACGCCAATGACCCGGTGGGCGACATCCATAGAGAAACGGGAGCGCAACTCGTCCAGGGAATATTGCTGCCGCCATGTGCTGCTGACAACCACATCGATATCGGCTGTCGCGCGCAGAACCTGCTCAAAGAATGGCAAGCAACTGAAGTGCCTGGATTCATGGCAGAACTCAGGATGAAGCACGCCGTCGAAGTCCAGAAAGAGTGTGCGCACCGCAAAAGTATAGGGTGCATGTGGCTACGGCAGGCCTTCAAGGGGCACCGTTACGCGCGCCTCAAGTAGGTACGGTTCGAATTGCGACAGTTTTGGGCTGAGTTGAGCAATCCATAGCCGCTGACGTCGCCACGTGGATCTCACAACGGCGCTGATGAAAAATTGGTCATCAATCTACAGACGCCGTAGGCCTCATTCTTTGGCAGGATTTTCGAGCTGAGCCGCATCAAAAATGATGGGGTTTAAATTCGAAATGAGCATCAATTCGTATGCTTACGATGTACAAATTGCCGATGCCTCAATGTACATTCTGACGCCACGCTTGTGGCTCATGGTGGCAGCTTCCACAGCAAACCAGACTGCGCCGATCCCCATGCCGGTAGCGGTTCTGACAGTCGCGTGAACGAAACGGAAGTCATGAATCCGCCTACCCTGGGCCGCATATAACAGGCCGGAGATCGAACCATGCGTTCCTGAATCGGCATGCATTCCCACTCCATCATGAAGTCGGCTGAGGTTTTCAACCCGGACGCAAAGAAGCCGAACCAGTCGGGCGGGAAAGGGGGCAACACCACACTCTCGTCATCGCGGCGGATGACCAACTCACGGACGGAGTGGGGAAACCTGCATCCGGGCGGCAGCACCCGTCTGTGAGCCCTTGCTCCGGCCTAAGAGGGCAGTCAACAAAGGCGCGAACGAGTGCCTTCTCGATACGTCATTCTTACGAGAAAAGACAGGTTCTGCGCAGAACGGTCCCCTTTGGCATATCCATATCGGCCACAGCCTGAAGTGCCGCGATCTGGGCAGGAGTGATAGGCCCATCGTCGGGTTCGTAGGCCTTTTGATCTGCAGTGTCTGGCTGGCCTCGCAGATCTTGCTGCAAAGCAGGCTCTGGAGCATTGATGCGGCTATCGGAGGTTGGGTTTGGCATAGGGATCTAATCAGTAAATGGAACTGACTCGGTGGCTGGTGTGATTCCCACTACATCTAAATGCCGTGGGGAGCTGGTTACAGCGGTTAGGCATCAAGTTGCCAAAGCGTCATCACCCACGGCCCACTGCAGCTCATCCACCACCCTGCGCATGATCCACACGCATTGAGCATCGGTACACCATCGCTTGGCCAGCAGCCCCTTCAGCGCAGCCTTCACTGTCGCCTCCTGGTTGCCTTCGTAGGTGGCGAGTTTTCGCTGGCAGTACGCGACCATCTGAGAGACCAGATCGTCACACATCTGGAAGGCCGCCATGACCTCGCCTGGCGACGTGCCCGGGGCATAGAACTTCCCACCTTCCTCAACCAGGTTCATCTTGGGCTGGGCACCCGCAACAGCAGAAGGTACTGCCGTCACCGGAAAGTCTTCCGGCACACCGGGATAGTTGGCACGGTCCATCGACATATCGACTCCTTGCTGGCTGATGCACCATACAACCAGTAGCCGGTGCGGTGCAATCAAATTGCTTCAAAACGGCGCAGGCGACTCCACCAACACCACGGGTCCTGGCCCTGCATACAGCTCCTCCCCCGTGTGCTTCACCATCACCCGCCAGACCTCACCCTCCTGCGTGACCGCATACGCCTCAGCCTCCAGCGGCAGCACAGTCTCCGTCGGGAACGCACCACCGGCTCTGCCAGGTGGCGTGCACATCAAGGTCGGGTAACTCCAGGGCGAGTCGATCGGCATGGTGTGTTCTCAGTGGATCCCCCCCTCACACCAGCCGCACTTCAAAGTACGCCCCATCCCCTTCCCCCAGATCCCGGAACCCAGCCTGCTTGGCCGCCGCACTGGCCTTGCCCCAGGCCTTGAGCAAGGTGAGGTCACCAGGAGACACCACCTCGGGTGGCGACTCTTCCAGGCTGTGCATGGTGTCCAGGGCAGCGGCGACCTGCTCAGGGCCACCGAGCTGCTTTTCCAGCGCTTTGGCGTACCGGGTTTCTGCGGCAATGCGCTCCTTGGCAGGGATCTCTTCGGGGTAGTCCCGCAGGGTGACGACATAGGTGGATTCGATGACTTGCATGGCGCTGCTTCTCCTGTGGTTGAATACTGGATAAATATACAGCTTTTGCCACGAATGCGCATGCAGGATGAACCCAAGGAGGCCTCCCCATGGAGCACTCTTTCTCCCCCCACAGTCATGGCTTCAACCCCTTGGTCGGGACCGCCTCCTGGTCGGACAAGACCTTGCTCGACTGCGGCAAGTTCTATCCGCCCACGGCCAAGACACCCGAAGCACGGCTGCGCTTTTACGCCTCGCAGTTCAACCTGGTGGAGGTGGACACCAGCTACTACGCCATCCCTGCAGTCACCACGGCCCAGCACTGGGCAGAACGCACACCTCCTGGGTTTGTGTTTAACGTGAAAGCATTCAGCCTGTTCACCGGGCAATGGACCAGCACGGACGTTTTGCCCAAAGACATCAAGGAGGCTCTGGGGCCTGGGCAGCGCCTGGTCTACAAGGACATGGGGGCGGAGTTTCGGGAAGAGCTGTGGAAGCGCTTTGTGGCCTGCCTGGTGCCCTTGCAGGTCAACGGCAAGCTGGGTTTGGTGCACTTCCAGTTCTCACCGAAGGTGGTGCGCCACCCAGCTGCTGTGGCCCACATCGAGCACTGCGTGGAGCATCTTCCCGGTCACACCCTGAACATTGAGTTCCGGCATCCGAGTTGGTGGGAGAACGATGCGGTGACGGCAGATACCTTGGGCCTGCTCAGGAGCCTGGGACTGGTCCACACCATCGTGGATGGGCCGCAAGGTTCGCCGCACAGTGTTCGGGCGATCTGGGAGACCACCCATCCCGACCATGCACTGCTCAGGCTCCATGGGCGCAATACAGTGGCGTACGGGATGCCTGCCAAGTCAGCAGCGGAGCGGTTTGACTATGCGTACACCTCTGCGGAGTTGCAGACGCTCGCCCTGCGATACAGCCCGATTGCGCGGTCGGTGAGGTACCCGCATGCGGTGTTCAACAACTGCATGGAGGACAAGAGCCAGCTCAATGCGCGGGAGTTTTTGGCGGCCTTGAAGTCAAGTTGAAGGCCAGGTTAATGAGACGCGAAGGCGCGGAGGCACGGCGTAGAAAGGTTCCGAAAGATTGTTTTCAATACTGGAACAGTTAGTTTGCGACTGAGTGGTTTTTCTCTGAACACCATCGGCGTACAGTTCATCCCATCGATGAGCCGAACCCGCAAGGCGACTCACCGAACCCGGTTCAGGAATGGTTTTTGACCCGGCTTTTTTGAGACGCTTTTTAACCTTCAAGGATTTTCATCATGAACAAGACCGCTCGTTTCCTCTCCATCGCTGCTGTTGCTGCTTTCGCCTCGTTTGGCGCCCACGCTGACGAAGCCGATGGCTCGCAATTTGCCCTGAAGTTCGACACGAACCGCACCCGCGCTGAAGTGGCTGCTGAAGCCGCTACCGTGGCACAAACACGCAGCATCGAGCCTGCTGGCTCGCGTGTGGTGACCTACAAGAGCACCGCTGACCGCGCTGCCGTGCGTGCCCAGGCTGCTGAAGCCCTGCGCACCGGCCAGATCCCCCACGGCGAATTCAGCGCCATGTAATTTGGCAGACCAACTGCTTGAGTTGGATTGAAGCAGTTGCGGGACTTCCCATGATGGTGGCACTTTGCATTTGCGGGTGCTGCTGCCATGGGGAGTGTTAACTGAACCGCAGGGGTGGGCAGGCAGAAAGGGCTCCCTTTGGGAGCCCTTTCTGTTTGTGGGCCTCCCTCTCTGCAAGCAGCCGTAAAACCCTGCGGGATCCGAGCATTCGGGCCAGAAGCGAGAGGTGATCGGTGCTCCAATCGGGCTCCGTTTAGTTTGACTCGAATGCCTCTTCTGTGAATCGCTTCCTCTCTTGGCCAGGCCGTGTGCGCCTGGCAGCTGTGCTGGCCCTGACTCTTGCCGGCGTTGCTCTCCCGAATCTTTCCTGGGCACGTTCTCCGCAGTTCGACAGTGCGGCGCTGCTCACACCCGAGCCCACCTCCTTTGCGCAGTGTCCGCAGTTCTTTGCGAACGGCAAACCACCGGCCATCACGCCCCGGCCGCAACTGCGGGAGCTTTGCTACGAGGCCTTTGCGGTGCTGCACTCCGGGACGACCAAGACACCGGTGTTTGTGGCCCAGCGGTTGAACCGCAGGCTCATTGAGGATGCCGATGAGAAGCGGGCGAAGCGGTTCTTTGCTGATGCGCGACTCCCGAGTGGCGAACGGGCGGAGCTGGAGGACTACAAGAACTCTGGCTACTCCCGAGGGCATATGGCGCCTGCGGGAGACATGCCGACACCGACCGCCATGGCGCAGAGCTTCAGTCTGGCAAACATGGTTCCCCAAAACGCTCAGCACAACGGTGGCGCCTGGAACAAGATTGAGCAGGACACGCGGCACTATGTGAAGCGGGCCAAGGGGGATGTGTTTGTGATCACCGGGCCAGTGTTCACGGATGCGGGGCCGCGCATTGGCGCCAATGGGGTGAAGGTACCGACCTATCTGTACAAGCTGGTCTATGACGCCACGACCAAAAAGGCGTGGGCGCATTGGCAAGAGAACCGCGAGGGGGAGATCGTGGGGCGGCCAATCAGCTACCAGGAGCTCGTGAAACGCACGGGAGTGGAGTTTTTGCCAAGACGTGCACTGCAGCATTGAGTTCCAGCAAGGGCCGTGTCAGCGGTGGCGGTATAAATCAGACCTTTCCAACCTCTACACGTGAGCATCCATGAACCGCGCAGAACTCGTTGAAATCCTGGCTTCCAAGAATGACCTGTCCAAGACCGCAGCAAATGCGGTGCTGGAAACCTTGATCGACACCATCCAGACCGCCGTCAAGAAGGGCGATGCCGTGCAGCTGGTGGGTTTTGGCACTTTCAAGTCCGCCAAGCGTGCGGCACGCACGGGCAATAATCCATCCACCGGTGCTGCGCTGAAGATCCCTGCGAGCACGGTGCCGAAGTTTGTGGCGGGTGCGAAGTTCAAGGCGGTGGTAGATCCCAAGGCTGCCAAGCGCAAGGCGGACAAGGCTGGGAAGTAAGTACCGCTCGTTCCATCTCCGCCGGAACAAACCGCCATGGGCTCAGGCCTCTGGCGGTTTTGTTTTTTGAGACGCTGATGGCCTATCGATTGATAGCGTGCATATGGATCGCAACAGCTATCAGACGATCTTCCAACCCATCTCACGGCTGAGTTGCACCGCAGCAGCTTTGGTAGGCACAGCGTCCATCCAGAAGGAGGGATCGTCCAGTAAACGGATGACCCATTGCGGCTCACCTGTCTCGGTAGTGTGATCGATGATCACTTCCAGCCTGCCTTCCAGGGCATAGCGGATGGCCGTGGCATAGCTGACAGGCGCTTCCTTCTTAAACTCCTTCGCCCATGGCGTTTGTTCGAGGGTTTCCTGTGTCCAGGCGGGTTTGGTGGTCATGGTGCGGAATCTTACGAGGTGGGGGTGTCGATTTGATGCTCTAGGTGGCAGGCAGGGGCATCCCGTACCATCAGGACCATGAATACATTTTCGAATGCGTTTCGCGCTGAAGTTGTTCGCATGGCTCGCAAGGAGCTCAAACCTGAACTTCAGGGCATGCGCAAGGCCATCACCGGCCATCGCTCCGAGATCGCGGCACTGAAGCGCGAAGTGAAGAGCCTTACTTCGCAGCTGAAGTCCGCTCAACGCCAGACCAAGGTTGGGGGCGTGGCTGCGCCATCTGATCAACCCAAAGTTTCGAAACTCGCCGCGCGCGAGGAGTTTGTGTTCGCGCCGGAGATGCTGGCGCAGATGCGCAATGCACTGAGCGCCACCCAGCTTCAAATGGCGGCCCTGTTGGCCGTCTCTCCTCTCACTTACTCGCGGTGGGAGAAGGGGCAGGCCCAGCCCCGGACCAAACAGCTGGCAAAGATTGAAGAACTGGTGAACATGGGACCAGCCAAGGCCGAGAAGAAGATGCGCCAGGCTGCGAAGGCCTGAGGTCCAACTGCGCGGCATGCGCTGTGGACCGCCACGAAGGAACTAGGCGAAGCTGCCTTTCTGGATTTGCAGGAGCGTTGCTTGGATCAACGCCAGCCCTTCGGGTTCTTGCAGGACATCCCACGGGGGGCGGTTTCCGAATGCGGGAAGTGGCGCCGTTAGCCACTCCTGCAGCCAAGCCTCGGCGTTGAAGCCTTCAGGATTGCCAGACTCCATCACGATCTGCTGGACCAGGTCCGTGAGAACTTTTGGGGGATGTGCGTCCTTGGTGTGGGCCATGCCGTATTCTGGTCTCCTGCTCCGGCGCTCGCAACCCTGGGGCTGAGACTCGACACCAAGATTGCGATCCGCGTATTTGCCTACCGTGCGCGTGTTAGATAACATGGCCGTGTTACTGCCGTCGCCGCCATGCTCTCGCCCAAGACATCCCAGCGAACTGCACAAGCAGTGCAGCGCGTGGCTGGGCTGTTCGAATCCAAGGGCTGGAAAGTCCTGGCCGCTGAGTCGGGAAGTGCGGGGCCAGACCTCGTCGTTCGGCGGCGGGGTAAGCGATACGGGGTAGTACTCAAAGCCACATCCGAGGGGCGAGCCGACCGGGTGATTCCATTGTTGTCCCAAGCCGTGCTTGAGGCCCGGGCATATGCCCTTCAGTTGCGTGGATCCATGCCCCTGGCTGTGGTGCATGTGGACCATGCGCCGAGAGCGCTCACTGCCAATGTGATGGCTTTTGCACAGGAGTTTGCGGCGGAGGTGGCCGTGGGCTTCGTGTCAGCGGAGGGGGCGAGTGAGTTTCTGGAGGAGGGACTAGAGGGTCTCAACGTCTCCGCGCCCTTCAAACCACGACAGGTCAAGGGCACGCTGATTCGCACGGACAACCTGTTTTCTGACCTGAACCAGTGGATGTTGAAGGTCTTGTTGGCGCCGGAGTTACCAGAGGGGATGCTGAACGCTCCCCGGGGCCAGTACCGCAATGGGGTGGAGCTGGCGCGGGCGGCGCAGGTTTCTGCGATGACTGCCTCCAGGTTCTTGCAGCAGCTGCGGCGCGAGAGATTCTTGCTGGAGTCCGAGGAGTTCCTCACGCTGGTGCAGAGAGAGGAGCTGTTTGAGCGCTGGAGTTCTGTCGCGCCGTACGGCACAGCAGACCTACCTGCCCGGTTCTTGGTCAACATTCAAATTGAGGATCGTGTTCGAGAGCTTTTGAACAAAGTCGAAGGCGATGCCTGCCTGGGACTGTTTGCGGCAGCGGATGGGCTCCGTGTGGGGCATGTGAGCGGCGTTCCCAGGTACATCTGCGTTCGCCGTATGCCTCGGTTCGACCTGATGTCTCCAGGGATCAACCCATGGAATGCCCTCCAGCCGTTTCCGAGGGAGGCGCCGCACGTGTTGCTGCGGGTGGCGAGGTTTCCGGAATCGACGTTTCGTGGGGCCGTGCGGAGAGACGGGGTGATGGTGGCTGATGTGATTCAGGTCTGGCTGGATGTGTTGAATCACCCAACGCGGGGGCAGGAGCAGGCGGAGCACATTTTTAGGAAGGTGCTGCGTCCTTTGGTTTGAAGTGGCTGTCGTGCACATCGCGAAAAACAGGATGAACCGACGATCACTTTGCAGCGATAGCGGTCTTCCGGTCAGGTGGACACGGACGACCGCAATACGTGACTTCGCAGTCGTTGAAGACTCACAAGATATCAAGCTCGAAAAGTCTCTCTCACCTATCTACGACTGTGCGTTCGAACAGGTGAAGTCGGCGATTGCTCAAATCACGGCTCACGGCAGGAACACCGATGAGACTGCAGCGCTCCTTGCCAAAATGACTGCGGAACGCGAAAGCACATGCGCTTCTTTCGAGCAGGTTCTGGCGGATCTAACGTAGCCACTGAGGCGGGGCCTCTCGACAGTTGCTGAGGGGCTGACTTCAGCCATCCTTAGGCCGTCCATCAGCCGCTCCGTTCTCTAGAGCGCCAAATGACTTCGCGACCGCAGTTGCAGTGCACCAAGCATTGAGTTGGCGCTGTCTCGATCAAGCCCTCCACCAACATTTCAGGGCAGCCCATAAGCTGCTGCGCTTGGATGTGTTTGAGGATTCACCGCGTTGTTTCAGCTGCTTCTCTGCGCTGTCCACTTGTGGCGCTTTCACCGTCGTTGCCTTGTTGAAATAGGCAGCCTTGTTCCTTCGGTCGATCATCCGCCCACGATTGATGTCCGCGTCAGACATAGCTCCCGCCCACTCGATCAGCCCTTCGTCGATGAAGTAGTGGGAGCGGCAAGGGAAGCGCCAGTTTCCGATTGACGGTCTTAGCGACACTGACTCTCCATCAAAAATCAACCGCCAGTCTGTAGGCGAAAACGGCGTGACCACTTCCTGGCCGCAGCCACAGGCGCACCTATGGATAGCAGTTGCGCAATCGATGGAAATGTAGATGACGCCCCGTTCCACCGTGGTGGGAATTTCCTCTACGAACACATGCGACATGCGCTGCGGCGGCTTCATTCCGTCACCTCGTCGCTGGTCAGAAGATTCATGCTGGTGGAGTAGGTGGAATGGTGCTCGCCCTCTTCATCGGTATAGAAGCCACAGATCTTCTTCCACTTCACAACGGCCAAGATTGCGTTCATCGCGTTCAGGTCCGCGATCTGGATGTTCTGGTTGTAGGCATCCTCTTCGTCGCGGTCTGCCATGGGGATCCGTGAGGTGATGTGGTCCGTGCGAGCGGAAGTGACTGTAGTCACTCGGCACACGGCCAGCAGCTCGCGAGCCTCCCCAGCGACCTCGACGCCCATGCCAACGTCAATGAAGGAGGAGCTGTTTGCAACAAGAGTCTCTGCGATCAGCTGACGCACGCTGCCTTTGTCTACGCAGATGAACACCATATCGAAGCCCAGAATGGCATCAATGTTGGTCTCGTCCACGTAGCAATAATGAGCCACGATGCGCGCGTGCATGTTCGAGTAGATGGCCTTAAACCATTCAACTTTTGGAGCCTTTGCTTCCAGCTGGGCCAGCGACGGCGCTCCCGGGGCCCGAAAGGCGTTGTGCTGCATAAATACGTCGCCATCGAACAGATGGATCTCAGTCGCCGGCGTTTTTGCCAACTGATCAAGCAAGTACGACCCAGTTCCTCCCAGCCCGATGATGGCTACGCGGCGAGCAAGGCGCATCGAGAGCGCCTGGATGCCAGCGCGGCTCGATGCCGTATCGACGTAGTGAAACACCGACTCGTCAGTTGATGCCGCCACCGGGCGGAAGGTCTGCGCCTTCAGATCGGGATCGCGAGATCGCGCCGGGGCGCTGATTACCTCAATGTAGCGAGTCATCTTGTGGTGATAGTCGGCGTAGCCATCGGCGGGCTTGTTCGAGAACGAGTGGTCGGTGACGATGCCACCTCCCAGGTCCGTCTTGTTGCTCGCGTGCTTGATCTGTGACATCTCCGTACCGTTCAGGTTGCACGGGTGTTCCCCCACGAAGTGGGCGACGTGGGAATCAGGCCTTGCAGTGATATCACCGGCCAGGGTCAGATTCGACACCAGGGTGCCCATCGCAGTTTCGCCACGAGCGTTCACGTATGGGACCGAATGGACAAGCAGATGACCTGCCCGCACTTCGATCTCATACCCCTCGTCGCGAAGCCGCTTCAGATCGGGGCTACGATTTATCAGTTGGAGTGACATTGAAGAGCATCCCGTCTTTGATGTAGACCGAACCGTTTTGGACCACCGTGCCCTGGGGGTTGCTGGCCGGGCCACGCTTGAAGCTCACCGTATACACACGCGTTTCGGTCGTCGGCGCATTCGGGAAAGCCAGCTGCACGATCTGCTCGAAGGTCAGGATCTCTGCGTGGATTTGGTGAGGGCGGCTGTTTACCTTGACCGTGATCGTGCGCAGTGCGGTATAGAAGCGCTCCACGCCCGGCGAGGACAGGTCGAACAGCTCGGCGTCGCCAATCAAGCGGTCTTCCCCCCCGCGCACATCGAGCCAGACCACAAAGGTGACAAGGTCAACCCCCGCCAGCTTCTTCAGCGTCAGGCCCGAGATGCGCGTCGCACCCCACTCAATCGTCTGGTCGTTGAGCAGCAGACGGAAAGAGCGGTCACTGCGGAACACCAGGAAGCGCTCAGCGCCAGCGCCGCGCAGATCAACCGTTTGGTCGGGTGGCACCTCCTGCAGCAGTCCCGCAAGGGTGATGAAGAACACCAAGTGCTCCACGGGGTCGGTGATGCCTGCCGCACTCAGGATCTGGCGACCGGTAGGAACCGGGTCATCGATCACCGCCGGGCGGAAATTCAGTTGCTCGTCGCCGATCAACATGCCGTACGGGCCATGGGCCCGGATTTCGCGTCCAGCAGCCAGCGCGTGCTGGACGTCTTCCACACCTTCTTCAAAGTATTTGGCCATGGGGCCCGTCCTTTCTACAACGCGAGGAATCTCGCGCAGTGCCGCTAATGTGAGCGAGCTTGCTAAGTCTGTCAAGCATTTCCTAGCATGCTTGAAATATTTAGCAAACGCACTAGACTGTGGGTGTCGGGCGACGGACGATGCCCGTCCGCCGCTGTCGGCAGCTGCAGAGGAGACTGTGAAGCCAACACTGGGGCAGTACCTGGCATCCATCCGCCACGATCGCAAGATGTCGCTCAGGCAGGTGGAAGAGGCCAGCGGAAAGGAGATATCGAATGCGTATCTCAGCCAACTTGAGACAGGGAAGATCAGCAACCCAAGTCCCAACGTGCTGAACACGATTTCGGAAATCTATGAAATCGACTATGTCCAATTGATGGAACTTGCGGGTTACTTATCCCCTAACGCTGCACGCGATGCAACGCAGCGCCACGGACGAGTAGCGACGTTCGCGGAGCACAACTTGACCCCTGAGGAAGAGGGTGCTCTTTTGAAGTATCTGAAATTCTTGAGGATGGACCAGCCACCATGAGAAAAGAGGACGACAGCAGTTTGCGCCCCGACGAACTACGGGCAGTTGAAGAGCGCGCCAAGCAGTCGCTGAACAAGGCGGCCGCCTGGGGGCGTTTTCCGACGCCCGTGGACGATATCGTTTCGGCGGCCAAGCTGCGTGTCGCCCCTAAGGGTCTTTTTGATCCAGAACGCTTGCTGGCCTTCGCCAAGCAGCAAACTGCGAAGGCCTTCTTTGCGGTCAAGGCTGCGATATCGAAGGTCCTCGGCCTCTACGATGCGAATGAGCAAATCATCCACATCGATGAGTCCGTAGGCCCGAGCAAGCAAAAATTCTTGAAGCTTCATGAGACCGGACACCATGAGCTTCCCGCGCATCGGAAGATCTTCACGTTCTTCCAAGACTGTGAGAAGTCGCTAGCGCCGGAGATCGCTGATCAATTCGAGCGAGAGGCCAACAACTTCGCTCGCTTCGCCTTGTTCCAAGGCACTACCTTTCAGCTCATGGCTGCGGACAGCCCAATGGGCATCAAGTCCCCCATGAATCTGGCGAAAAAGTTCGGCGCATCCAACTACGCTTCTGCTCGCGAGTTCGCACGAACCAATCATCGACCCTGCGTGGTCTACATACTTGAACCAATCAAAACGCCACCTGGCAAACCCGCTTACGCCGAAGTGCGCAGGGTCGAGACGTCACCCAGTTTCGCAGCACAGTTCGGTTCCCCGGTTGATGTGCTTATTGACTCCGATCACGCGCTGTATCCACTTTTGCCAATCGGTAAGAAGATGACTGCGCCGACTTCACTGGTTTACAGCGACAAAAATGGCGATCACCATGAATGTTTGGGCGAGGCCTTCGACACTACGCACAACATTCTTCTACTGGTATATCCGACGAAGTCGCTGACAGGATCGACCATCGCCGTACCAAGCCAGCTCGTTCTTTCGTAGTGCGTGGCTGCTACCGCCCCTGAAGCGGTGATCGCGATCCGGCCTTAAGGCTGGTACCGCACTACGTGCTTCAGATCTGAGATCACAGAACCGCGTCTACCACGGCGCAGTGCAGCCGCACAGTCCTGAGATCAAACAGGGAAACAGCAGTAACCCGAACCATCAGTTTCAAACCTGGTTCGAACAAGCACAAGCACGCGCGATGAGGATCGCCGCGACGAAGCGTAGCCTTTTTGGGATCTGATGTTTGCCGTTGTGCGACGGGCAGTCGATGGGCCTTGATCCACTGATACAGGCTGTGCTGGCTAACGCCAAGCCTGGCGGATACGTCGGCCACCTTGTGGTCACCCCCGGTGGGTTAGGTTTGCGTGGAAATCAACAGCAAGTAGCACGGCCGACGAGGAATAGTAGCCAACAAGGAAGATGGACGCCACCCGACGATGGTCGGTTTAAGCGCTACCCATATGGTCTGCTGCGTCTGGTCCATGGAAAAAGCCACGCGAAGGTGGCCGTAGCAGAATCGAGCAATGGAACGCCTACTGCAGATACTGTTTTGGTGCCCGCGGTGCTGGCGGCGCGCTGGCTACATCATGTTCTCGGTGTGCGGCACGCTTGTACTGCTTGGCCTGCGTCTGATGAAGCGCGTTGAGCGCATTGAGCACAAGACGGGGGTGGTCGTTGATCTAGACAAGATTGTTGAGGCCATTCCAGTTCCCATCCCGACGACCGCCGGTGGAATCGCTCTAGCGGCGTTCGGCGCCATGGTCGGGATTGCCATGGCGGTTTGGAGAAAGCACGCTCAAAAGTACATGTGAAAAAGCCACCCGGAGGTGGCTGGGATCCCCTACCAAAAATGACCATTTCAGCGCGAAAACACCTGCTCGAGCGTAGCGAACAATTCCTCTTTCTCTGAGGGCGCAAGGTCTTCATCCATGCCGACAAAGGGCGCAGCGGCAGAGATTTGTCCCGCTTGAATCTGGTTTAGCACTTCATGGATGGAAGTGTCATCTGCTGCAGCCACATCCACCGGGACAGCCTCAGTCTTGCCATCAAAGTACATAACTTTCCCCTTCCTCAGGAACTCCAGCCGATAGCCTGCGTATGGGCCATCGATACCAAGAGTCCCTACCTTTTTCTCGTAGTCATAGTGTCTGACGGTTCCACCAGTCAGAGGGTCGGACAACTTCGCCTTTTCAACAGCAGCAAGTGCGTCTCGGCAGTTGGTCCAACAATCCATTGCGTACTTGGCGCCAGTTCCAGCGAAAGTAGCTTCACTATTTATAGCATTGTGCTTCACCTGCGCTAGGATTACACCTGTCTTTGCATCCAGCAGCAACAGCGCAATACCCTTGGTCGGTAGCTTACGAAAAGAGTACCTACCACTCAAACTCGCTACAAAAATAGCGAGTTTCCAATCATTCATGATGTCAGCGTAGCCCGCAAACATCGCAATGTGGTCAGGTGTGCACACTATCTTTTGATAGTCTACGTCGTCCACGAAGATGACCTTCGGCCGCGCTGTATTTCTCAAATCAACCGACCACCGGGAGTCTACCGCTAGTCGGTGATTCTGCAGATCGTGAATATTGGTTGTCATCGTGCTATGTCTATCGCAGCACGAATGTAAGCACAAGTGAGAAAGTTTGCTACTGTTTTTGAACCATTTTGAGGCCAGCAGCCCTGCGCCTGCGCATTGTGCACACGTGTGCACTGACGCTATCGCCCCCTTCGCCACTCCCAAGGCTCCACAGCCTCCTGAGCCAAAAGCCCCCGCCGCGCTTCTCGGGCCTCGGTCTCCAGTCCCCGCAGGTGCTCATACCCCTTCCCGTACTTCACATAGAACCAGGCCATCCCTGAGCGCACCTGCTCGGTGGCTACGTCCTGGCCCTGGCACCCCACATCACCAACGATGCGGCCGTACTTGTCATAGGTTTTTGGGGTGACGGTGGCGACTTGCTCCGAAAAGAGCTAATCGCACGGATGGCGCGAGACACTCACTCGGCAGCAGATTCAATGACAGTGCTTCATCCCCGCCTTGTGATCCACATGGCATCCCTGACTGTCAGTTCCGCCTGAATGAGCATGAGCACCAAGAGCGGCGCAAAGAGTAAATAGCGCGATTGCAGCCTTCAACATGTGCCTCTCCCTTATTTCTTGGCTTCGGTAGCCACTGCCGCTGGCTCAGCTGCAACCTGTGTATCTTCGGCCTTCGCCGGAGCTGGCGCTGCGTCCTTTGCCTGCTGCATACCGCACTTCTTTTGAATGGAAGCTTGCTGCAGTGCGTCGTGTTCGCCCTTGATTCGCGCGTACTCAGCTTCTTGATTTTTCGTGCCGCCCAGGGCAAACAATGCTGGCCAGAAAAGCACTGCGCCCACTACACCGATGGCTTTGTCGTTCGAAGCTGCTTCGTCGAGACGGCCGCCAAGTTGGCTGACTCGATTTACCAGGCGGGCGTTCTCCGCTTCAATCTGCTGGCAGTCGTAGGACTGATATTGAATCGGTGACACATAGGTTGGGGCGATATCTTTTGCAGCGGTGGAGCACCCTCCGAGAATGATTGCAGTGGAGGTAAGCAGCACGGTCGTGAATTTCATGTGTCATCCAATTGGTTGTGACAACATGTTACGCAGACAATGCGAAAAAAGGGAAGCGATAGATTGCCATCCAACCGGCGATGGCACATCAACATGCCCCCCCCTTGATACGAGGCAAGAATCCAAGTCGAAAACGGAGCGCTATTTTTCTTGTCCGAACTAGGCAGCGCAGTAGCATGGCTCAACAACTACGGGGGGAGACATGAGAAAAAAGAACTACGAGAGCTTTCGCAAAGGGCTCCAGGGAGGTTTGACCGAGCTCTGGCAGCCATGGTTCATGAGCGGGGTCCGCAACGGCGGGTTCGAGCAGACGCTGCGCAATGTGTGCATGCCCTATATAGAAGGCCACACCGGGAGAACAGCGTTTACAGAGTCTGGACAGCGTGCAGACTTACTACTTTGTGGGCCGGAAGACATTCCCGAATCGCGGACCAGGTGCGAGTTCAAGGTGAACTTTGCCCAGCAACATGGGCTTCTCGAGAAGCGCATTGGTCAGGCTGAAACACAAGTTCTAAAGCAGCCCAAGAACCTAAAAAAAGAGCTGCCGATGGAATCATCATCTATTCAGTGGCGGAGCTAGAAATGCTTGATGACAACCCGCTGTCACTCGCGGCTCGTCACAACCTGCATGTCAGTCGAACCTCCTACAAGAAGTTTGTTGGCAAGCACGATTCCCGGAGGTTCATGTCGGAGGTCGAGCAGCGATTCCCCAAACCGCTTTGGAAACGACTCGACTTCGATGACATGCAACTCAGCGACAGTTCGGGAATGGCGCGCCTGCATGTTTGGACGCAGCACATCAAAAGTTAGTGCTCCCTTCCTCGATGGATTTCCTACTACAAGCGACGCTAGTGCCCCACGACCTCGAAAAATCGTGGCTCGAACAGCACGATAGCCTTCGAATTAGGAATTACGCACGCGTACAACCGTCCAACTTCTGGGGGGCAAATCAAAACCGGGGCGATTCAGTTGACCATGTAGCCTGAAGGGATGAAGTGTCTCAGAACGGACCTGCTACTTGAGCGCAGATTTGGCCGGCGAGTCAGGAGGAAGCCCAGACATCCTTGCCTCCCCGGAGAGGGCTACCATACGGGGAACAGACGCCACATTGGAAGGTGCCTTTGCGTTGCCATACGGTGAACGCGCGGTTGGGTCCGCAAGGTCTCTGAGTGGCTATATGAAACTAGGATTGGGGGTACAGATGTTCTTGGCTCGCATCGCACTGCGAAATGTACGCTCAATGGAGAAGCTCGAGCTCGACTTCTCGTCGGGCGAGCAAGACGTCAGGCGCTGGACGCTGCTGCTTGGCGAAAATGGTTGCGGCAAGAGCTCCGTCCTAAGGGCAATTGCGCTCCTACTGGCCGGGAGCGACGCACTTGCTGACTTGTTCGATTCAGCGGACGACTGGGTCCGAAACGGCGCCAGATTCTGTCGAATTGAAGGCACCTTGATGACTGCCGGCGGGCAGCCGCGCGAGATCTCGCTAGAGATCCATCGGGGCGATACCCTGCGCGACCTGTACTCCCGTAACGAAGCCTCATTGGGCGCGCTAGACGCTGCGATTGCCCATACCGACCGGAACTACTTTGTTCTTGGATATGGCGTGTCGCGTCGCCCGAATGCGACCTCTCGCTCAAAGAAGCCGGCATTCTTCCCGGAAGAGTATGCGAGATCGCCGCGAGCACAGGGCTTGGGCACGATGTTCACACCAGACTTCCCCCTGGTCTCCGTCGAGCAGTGGGCAATGGACCTGGAGTATCGCGAGGGTTCAAAGTCGTTAGTTGCCGTCAGGAGTGCTCTGAACCACCTGTTGCCAGGTATGACTTTTCACGGGATCGATAAAAAGACCCGTCAGATGATGTTCAGGACTGAAGACGGACTAGTGCCTTTACGCCAGCTGTCCGACGGCTACCAAATCATGGCGGCCTGGTGCGGGGACCTTCTCTATCGCATCACGCAGACGTTCCCGGATCGGAAGAATCCTTTGGCGACACGCGGCGTCCTGCTGATTGATGAACTGGACCTCCATCTCCATCCGGTGTGGCGACGCAAGCTCGTGGAGTTCTTATCCACCACCCTTCCGAATTTTCAGTTCATCGCGACCACTCACTCCGCGCTTACTGCTCAGCAGAGTGGGGAGGGGGAACTGTTCGTGATCAAGAGGGAAGGCCCAAAGGAGACGCCCATTCTGCAGCCCTTCGTTGGCGAGCCTCGCAGGATGATGTTGCACCAGCTCCTGATGAGCCCCATGTTTGGGCTTGAAACGCTCGACTCGGTGGAAGTCGAAGAGGCCCGCTCGAAGGTTCGGCGGCTTAGCGAGAAGAAGACACCGCTCAGTTCCAGCGAAAGGCTGGAGCTTCGATCGAGCAAGGCCGTCTTGACGGAGGCACCTAGCTGGGACGCTGTGCCTAATTATGCAAAGGAGCAGACGAGCCTCCTGAAGAGCATCCGCAGCTCCATTGGCGCCGGCGGCAAGCGGCCCAAGGTGTCCGTAGCGAAGCTGAAGGCCAGCGTCAAAGCGTTGGAGAGCAGCAAATGATTCGGCTGCCAAGAACAAGAACCACGAAGGAGCTCAAGGGCTACACCGGCGCCGCGCTTCAGACCAAGCTCGGGAAGCTTCTCTCGTACTATTACATGGACGGGGCAACCGGTGTCATTGACTTCAAGCCAAAGGCGAGGCAAGTCTGGGGGAAGGCCAAGGACCGACTGAAGGTGGAGTCATTCAACAAGTGCGCGTACTGCGAGGCGGACACGGCAGTCGTCGCACATGGCGACGTCGAGCATTTTCGACCCAAGAGCGAGTACTGGTGGCTGGCATATTGCTTTGACAACTACACCTACAGTTGTCAAATTTGCAACCAAACTCACAAGGGGAACAAGTTTGACATCACAGGTGCCAAGCTTGCAGCGCCGATACTGCCTGGCATTTCTCCGACGAGCGCTGCGCAACTCGCAGCGGCGACCGCGAGCCTCTGTCCTGATCCGTGCACGGCCACCGATGCGACGATAAAGAAACTCTTCTCGCTCGAGGATGCGCATCTGGTCAATCCGTACGTGGAGGATCCAGAAAAGTACTTCGCATGGAAAGCCGACCCTGTGACCGAAGAGGTGCGTCTGGTCCCGAGGGGCAATTCTGCCAAGGCTAAGCGGGCGGTGGTGGCAGCTGAGAGCATGCTTGGCTTGAACCGCGAAGAACTGAAGCGCAATCGCTGGGTGGCATATGACACCTTGGAGACGATGGTGCTCGGGTTTCAAGCCGTGACTAATACCTCTAAGCAGAAGACACTGTTGGAGCGAATCCGACGTCAAGCTGATGCAAAGCAGCCATATGCAGGAATGAAGCGCTACTTCCTACGGTCTTGGGGCCTATTGAGTCCCTGACTCGCGCAGATTTAGCGACCGCCTGCCAGCAAGCAGTCGTTTGTGATGGTCAGCGTAGAAAATGGCGCCCCGGCCTCATGCTGTATCGGGCGGGGTAGGCGAATCGTGGCGGTTTACCGAGGCTCTCCCGAATGCCTCGGCGCGCCGTCAGATCCACCGTTAGCCGGGCGGGCATGGCCGTCTAGCACGGTTGCCAAGGGCGACACGCGGGTGACCAGCCAAGCTGCCGGGAAATGCAGCGCAGTGTGCGGACTCACGAACTGCTATCCGTCGCGATCTTCGACATCGACCTTTTCAAGGCCGCCAATGACCGCTTCGTCCATTATGTAGGCGATGAGTTGCTAAAGATCATCAGCGAGTTCCTGCGCGCGAAAGCGCGTGACGTGGACGTGCTGGTTCGCTGAGCGAAAAGTAGTTCGGTCTGGTGATGATGGCATCCGCGCTGGCGGATGCGGGATATCGTCGAGCGGCTCCGGCTGGCCGTGGAGGCGCGCGTATTCGCGGCATGCGAGAGCTTTTTTTGCCCTGCGCTCCAGAACGGTTGCCATGATTGCCGAGAAGAGGACCTTCATCGATGACCGCTTGTGGCCGATAGTACGCATTCGTAAAGACGGAGCGAGTGCCAGAAACCAGCCTGGAGCGGCCCGCAGATGAAGCGCGAAGAAACTCCAGCCTTTCGCGAGAACAGCAATTGCGGATTGCCCCATTTGGGGTGGGAGTAGGACTGCGTCCCTCTAGGCTTTTTCACCAGGAGTGGGACGCACGAACCCTGCAGAATCCCACGAAGAACTGAGATTCAATTTTCACGTTCCAGAGTTGGTTTACACGATCAACCCAGATCTGTAGACATCGGACCAAAAAACGCGACGGAAAGAATCAGGACGTTTTCTCCACGTGAGCTAACCAGCGCTCAACGAGCTTGACCCAGTAGGTTGCTCCCGTAGACAAAACCCGGTCGTTAAAGTCATAGTTACCGTTGTGAACCATGCACCCGCCATCCTTCCCCACGCCGTTGCCGATATTGATGTAGCAACCTGGCACTTTCTCTAAAAAGAAGGCGAAGTCTTCGCTGGCGGTGACGGGCTCAGGCTTAGCCACCAGACCATCCTTTCCCAACCAGTCGAGAACAACCTGCGTACAAAAGTCCGTGTGATACGCAGCGTTGTTGAGAACGGGATAGCGGCGAACATAGTTAACTTCCACCGTCGCACCAAAAGTCTCCGCCTGAGCTTTCGCAATTTCCTTGATGCGTCGCTCAAGCAAGTCCCTTACATCGGGGTGCATAGCGCTTATTCTTAGCCGCAACTCGGCTGTCCCAGGTATGACATTAGGTGCATCACCTGCCAAGAACGCGCCCACTGTCACCACGCCTGTTTGTAGCGGGGCAACGTTGCGCGACACGATGGTCTGGATTGCAAGCACGATAGCAGAGCCGGCAACGACTGGGTCCACCGCATATTGGGGAATGGCGCCATGGCCTCCAACTCCTTTGACAACGATGGTGCACAAGTCGCCACTGGCCATCGCATAGCCGGGCATCGCCATGAACTGGCCCTCCGCGATCCCCGGAGCGTTGTGCATGCCGAACATAGCGTCGCAAGGAAACAGGTCCAGGAAGCCTTCGTCGAGCATTCTTTTCGCGCCGGCCAAGCCCTCCTCAGCCGGTTGAAACACGGCGTGCACTACGCCGTCGAAGTTCCGGGTTGCCGCCAGATGGCGGGCTGCAGACAGCAGCATGGCCGTGTGCCCATCATGGCCGCATGCATGCATCTTCCCGAACACTTTGCTGGCCCAAGGTCTCCCTGAGGTTTCCGCCATGGGTAGAGCATCCATATCGGCGCGCAATCCAATCCGCCGGTTGCTGTCGCCGACACGCAGAGTACCCACCACACCCGTGCCGGCAAGACCACGGTGCACCGTCCATCCCCACCGACCTAAGCGCTCAGCCACAAGGTCGCTGGTCGCATGCTCTTCATAGCCGAGTTCGGGGTTGGAATGGATCTGGCGTCGGATAGACACCATTTCTTCGTCATGAGCGCGAATCGCATCGAGCGCCGGGAGTGGGGCGTTCATTTGGGACTCAGTTCGGTTCAAGATTGGCCCGCTTCGCGGCTTCCTGGTACCTGGCCGTTTCAGTGCTGTAGAACGCAGCAAGTTGGTCGAGGGACATCGCGGGCATCAGCGGCACTCCGGCTGCCAGCTCAAGTGCCTTGCGTGTTTCTGGCTCCACCATGGCTGCCTGTGCGGCTCGATGCAATGTTTGAACAGCACTTTCGGAGGTCGTTTTAGACACAAAGATGCCCCCCCAAACATCGACCGTGGTGAATTTCGGCAGCGAGGTGCTTTCTGCAAATGTGCCCGCGTTCGGAAACAGTGGCGAGCGGGCCGGCCCGGCAATGCCAATGACCCGCATCTTCCCGCCCGAGGTCATCTTCGCCAGGTTTCCATCGACGGGGAAGAACGCCAGATCGAGTTGCCCTCCCATCAGATCCTGCAGCAACGGGGTGGCGCCGCGATATGGGACATGCGTCATGTCCACGCCCATCCCCTTGACGAGTGCATCCCCCGCCAGATGGTAGACAGAGCCGATGCCTACGCTGCCGTAGTTCAAAGGCCTCTCCTTGTTCGATTTCGCGTAGGCCACGAGCTCGTCAATGCTGTTGACAGGAAAATCGCCCCTGACATACACACCCAGTGGCGGCTTGCTGATCAAAGTGACGAGGCGAAAATCACTCGGTTTGTACTTCACAGCCTTCAGCGTGGCGGGCGCCATCACGAGTTCGGTGGGTGAGCCAAACAGCACGGAGTCGCCAGAAGTTCCCCGCGTGAGCAGCTTGCTCGCAGCGATACTTCCACTGGCACCGGCTAGGTTTTCCACGACCACCGTGCGGTGCAATTGCCGGGACAGGCCAGGCGTGAGCGTTCGAGCAAAGACATCCGAGGGCCCGCCCGGAGGATATGGAACATACAAAGTCAGAATGTCAGAAGGCGTCTGCGCCAAGCCTGTCAAAGACAGCGATAGCAAAGGCAACGCGAGCAGAAGAGAGCGGCGATTCATGGTGGGCTCCAAAAATTGAACTGAGAAAATCACGTCAACTCGAAAACGCGGATACGGACCGCTGGCCGATCTGGCGATGGCGGCTCAGCCGTCCCGACAAGGACTGCGTCGTTCAGCCATTCATGAACTCCGCTAGGAGCGCTGATGTCGATGTGCGAGAAAGCGCGGCGCTCGGTTCCGGGGCGGTGGATGACCTTCACCCGGTTGTGCACGGTCAGAACCGTACCGTCATTCGCCTGTATTTCGTACAGCGCGTCCAAGAGCAAAACGCCATCGACTCTCACTAGCTGGCGGTCTGCACCACCTGGCAGCACCTTTCCACTGATGCGTGGACCGTTGAATTCGCCGCCTGTGATGTTGACTATCCGCCGCTCACCACAGGTCCCGCCACCCAGGGACACAGTGGGGCCCACGTCCACCAGGGCCTCGTAGACCAGCACCGCGACAGGAGCACGGCTCATAGCAGCGCCTCTTTTCTCATGCCCCCCCGTGGCACTCGGGTGCCATACGCAGAGCAATGCTCAATCGGGGGAAAGCAATCAAGTTGGGATGTCATGGAGAAGCTGTCATTCGTAAGAATCTGTAGCGCAGTCTAGGAAGCAAAGTGATAAATTTCTAATCGATTTATCATCTTGCGATAAGCTTTGCCTATGTCTCGACAAAAGAACGACGCTGAAACCAGAGCCCTCGTTTTGGGCGAACGCATGATGGCTCGGCTGCGCTTGCGGCATCTAAGGCTGCTCGCGTCGCTGGAGCGGAGCACTACGCTGCGCGAAGCGGCCCAAGAAGTCGGTATCACGCAGCCCGCGGCCAGCCAGGTGCTGCGCGAGCTGGAGGAAATGCTGGAGGTGCAGTTGTTCGAGCGGCATGCGCGCGGCCTGCGAGCAACCGATGCAGGCCGCTTCCTGGCGCAGCAATCACGCCAGATGTTGGGTAGCGTGGCCTACACCGCAGAAGCCTTGGCATCTGTTGCGCTGGGCTACGAAAAGCCGTTGCAAATTGGAGCTCTGCCATCTGCTTTGACCGCATTGGTTAGGCCCCACATGACGCGCCTGCGCCAGCAACTGGCCGGCTGGAAAATCTCGTTTCATGAGGGCCAGCCGATGGAGGTATTGGCGTCTTTGCAAGGCGGTCTGACGCAGCTCGCTTTGCTGCGGCGCCCCCACTTGGTGCCCGAACATCGGCTGACATTCATCGAGCTGCTGGCTGATGAACTTGTGGTTATCGCGTCGCCTGAGCATCCTGCCGCACGGCGCAAGGTCGTGGACTTGGCCGATCTGGCCGCCTACCCCTGGTCGCTGCCGACAGGGCCGTTAGCGACCACGCAGGCCTTTGAAGAGGCCTGCCGATCCGCAGGCTTGGTCCCCAAACGCGCTGCCTTGCAAAGCATGGCAGCCAGCCTGATCCTGCCAATCACTTCAGATGCTGAAACTTTAGCTGCCATCCCTCATTCGATCGTGGGCGCTTGGTTAGAAAGTGGTGCTCTCTCTAAGGTAAACCTGCGGTGCAAGATACCCTTGCCACCGCTGGGCGCGCTGTATCACGCCGATGACACCTCGGTCGCAGTTCACAAAGTGATTGAGGTCCTCAAGGGATAGCAAAGAGATCCGCGTTTTATCCGATACGATTTCGTCGCTTAGCATGGCCCAGTTTGACCACTTTGAATCGCCCCAGAAGGCTCAAAAATGCTTTGCAGTACTGTTGTGAGCTGTGTGAGGCAGGTCATCCATCAGGACGATGCTAGCCCATCGCGGCTTGGATCGCTGCAGTGATATCGTCTACGAAAACGCGCGTTTTAGCGGGTATCAATCGTCCTGGCGGCATCACCGCGTAGATCCCTCCTGCGCCCCATCCTTGCCACTCCGTCAGTATCTGAACCAGTGCACCTTCTCGCACTGCAGTACTGGCCAGCCAGTCAGGTGTGAGGATGATGCCCGCACCGGCAATCGCTGCCTGCAAAAGTGACTCGGAGTTGTCGGCCGACAGCGAACCTGCAGGCCTGACGGTTCGCTGTTGCCCCTCTCTTTTTAGTATCCAATCTGGCCAACTAGCGTAGTTGATGAAACTCAGGCAAGCGTGCTGCTCCAGATCGCTAGGGTCCTGGGGCTCTCCACGGGCAGCGAGGTAGGAGGGCGCCGCGTACAGCAATGTGCGAAAAGCAGCAATATGACGTGCGATGAGTGAACTGTCGGGCAGGACACCGACGCGGATGGCCACGTCGAATCCCTCCGCTACGACATCAACATAGCGATCTGAAAAGCGGGCATCAATCCGGATTTGAGGGTGCTCTCGCAGGAAGGCGGGGAGCAGTGGCGCAATCCATCGCCTGCCAAAAGTGACAGGTAGAGATACGCGCAGCAACCCCTGTGGGCTCGACGCGAAGTTGCTCGCCTCCTCACTCGCGCTTTCCAGCTCGTCAAGCAGCGCACGAACCCTGCGGTAGTAAAGCGCCCCGACCTCAGTCAGTGAGACTTTGCGGGTTGTGCGCGACAAGAGGCGAACGCCCAGCCGTTCTTCCAGTTGACCCATCCGGCGCGAAACAATCGTGGCGTCACGGCCAATGACTTTTGCTGCCCCAGTGAAGCTGTGCGCTTCCACTACGGCGACGAAAGTGGAGAGCTCATCGAGACTCATCCCCGGCACCGATTCCTGCATTTTTTGCATGACATTCATTCTCTGGCGGCCAATTGCCACGCGCTGATGCAGTGATAGTCTAACTCCCTGCAAGCCCACGCCCAGGAACGGGCCACTTCCATGCACTCCAACCAAAGGCCTCGCCACCATGCTGCTCGAACGAATTGCTCCAGGCCTATTTGCCTTCCTTTGGTCAACAGGCTGGATTGCCGCGAAATTCGGCGCGGGAGTCGCTGGCCCCATGGCGTTCCTGAGCGTGCGGTTTGGTGCCGCAGCAGTGCTGATGCTTTTGCTCTGCCGGCTTCAGCGCGTCCCGTTTCCACGGGATCCTCGGCTGATGGCTGTGTCAATGCTCTCTGGGGTATTGCTGCACGGACTCTATCTGGGCGCGGTGTGGTGGGCCATCGCTCAAGGCGTCCCTGCAGGACTTTCCGGCGTGATTGCCGCTCTGCAGCCGTTGCTCACAGCCATTCTTGCCGTGTATCTGATCGGAGAGCGGCTCAGTCGTAACCAGAAAGCGGGATTGCTTATAGGATTCGCGGGGGTCGCTGTGGCCATCGCCCCCAACGTTCTTGCAGCAAATGTTGCAAGCATCGCTGCATGGGCCATCCTCATCAACGTCCTGGGAATGATCTCCGTTAGCTACGGGACCATCTACCAAAAGAAAAAGCTCGGTGGCCACGACCTGCGTGTCGTCGTGACCTACCAGTACTTAGGTGCATTGTTGGTCACCTTGCCGCTCTCATTTCTATTGGACACTTGGACGATCGACTTCGGCTGGGTGTTCTGGTCAGTCATGGCGTGGTCAGTCTTGGCCAGCTCTATAGTCGGAATTCTTCTGCTCCTCTATCTGTTGCGCAAAGGGCAGGCATCCCGCGCGGCTGCGCTGGTTTATCTAGTCCCTGCGCTAACCGCCTTGCAAGCGCTGATTGCGTTTGGCGAAGTTCCCAGCCTTCCGATGGTGATTGGAGCTGCAATCACCATATTTGGTGTTTACCTAACCAATCGATCTGCCTGAACTGCCTTGTCCTATCTGACCACGCAGCAGATGCCTTGTGCATCCGAGCTACCCAAGCTATGGAGCGCATCTCTTGCTCGCTGCCTTCACTTGGTGCTAGGCCTTTACTTTCAAATGCAGGGGGACTCAATGCTGACCAGTCCTAGATATGTCACGCCACAACATTTTTGGTGGACGTGTTGCCGTACTCACTTTTGAACATATCCAGCATTGATCTGACAGGCTCGCTCAAAGTCCTGCTCGCACGATGCACAAGGCCTATATCCCGATGGAAGGTTTCACTTTCCAGGTTGATTGCACGAACGGCTGCAGGCCAACGCCGAAGGCTGGCCGTTTCTGGAACCAGCGCAATACCTACACCCTGCGCCACTAGCCTCACTATCGCTTCCAGTTCGTCCACCTCGCACACTTCATGCACATTGAAGTGCTTCTCGCGGAGGAAGCGGTCAACCTGCCTCCCGCCGAAAGACGTGCGGTCGTAACGCACAAAGCGTTGGCTGGACAACAGATCCGTCCAGTCGTTACTTTGAATTGCCCTCGGCACGATCAGACGAAACGGTTCACTGACCAATGTGGTCCAGCGCAGATCGCTCTGCAACGAAAACGGGGGGCGAATGATCACTGCGAGATCGATTTTTCCTGCATCAACGAGATTCACCAGCTCCATGGAAAGGCCAGGAACCACACGCGTACGACAGTCTGGCCAGCGCTTATGAAAGCGTGCCAGTGCGTCAGGTAGCGCGGAGCGCTGTACAGACGCGATGGCTCCGATGTTGATGAGTTCTGTTGCCGGGCGCCCGAACCGCTGTGAACACAACTCGTTGTAGAGCCTGATCATCTCCTGCCCTTGGGCCAGCGTCAGGTGCCCTCTGGCGTTGAGACGTGCGGCCCTCCCATCACGGTCAAAGATCGCAAAGCCAAGCTCCGCCTCCAATCTCTGCATCTGGGCGCTGACGGCTGCTTGCGTCAGTCCGACCTTGTCGCCAGCCGCGGCAAATGTTCCCTCTCTCGCTACAGCTACGAGTGTCTTGAGTTCACGGATCATCAACAACTTTCATTGATTAATTATCCAAATATATATTGATTTTTCTTTTGTCGCCACAGTTCTATATTCGCTTCGAATTCGACTTGGAGACATCAAGAATGCAATTGCTAGGCAACCTACTTCGAGCGGTCAAACCTTCACCAACGCTAGCCATCACCAAGCTGGCTGCCGACATGAGGCGTAGCGGCACGGACGTGATCAGCCTGTCGCAAGGCGAGCCGGACTTCCCGACCCCCGATCACATCAACGCGGCAGCCAAGGCAGCTATTGACCAAGGTCAGACCAAATACACCGACGTCGACGGCACGCCCGAACTCAAAGCCGCAATCGTTCGCAAGTTCGAGCGTGACAACGCGCTGAAGTACGAGAGCGCAGAGATCAGCGTGGGGACGGGAGGCAAGCAGGTCATCTTCAATGCACTGCTGGCCACACTCAATCCCGGCGATGAAGTCATCATCCCCGCACCGTGCTGGGTCTCCTATCCCGACATGGTGCGCCTGGCCGGGGGCACGCCCGTGGAGATTCCTTGCCCGGAAAACCAAGGCTTCAAGATAACGGCCCAACAGCTGCGCCAGGCCATCACGCCCCGCACCAAGTGGGTGATCCTCAACTCCCCGAGCAACCCGACGGGCGCCGGATATTCAGCCAAAGAGCTGCAGTCGCTGGGCCAGGAGTTGCTGGCACACCCCCACGTGCACGTACTCACGGACGACATGTACGAGCACCTGCGCTACGACGGCTGGCAGTTCAGCACCATCGCGGCCGAGGTCCCGGCGTTGCGCAACCGCACGCTGACCGTCAACGGTGTGTCCAAGGCGTACGCGATGACGGGCTGGCGCATCGGCTACGCCGCCGGCCCCAAGGATCTGATCGCGGCCATGGCCACCATCCAGTCGCAAAGCACCAGCAACCCCTGCTCCATCGCCCAAGCCGCGGCGCAGGCAGCCCTCGACGGTCCGATGGACTTCCTCGACTCGCGCAACGACACCTTCCGCAAGCGGCGCGACCTGTGTCTGGATGCTTTCAATGCCACGCCTGGCCTCTCGTGCCGGCGCCCGGAGGGTGCGTTCTATCTGTTCCCCTCCTGCGCCGAGCTTATCGGCCGCAAGACGCCCGACGGCGCAGTGCTGAACAACGACGCTGACGTAAGCCGCTACCTGCTGCTGCAGGGACGCGTCGCAGTCGTGCCGGGCAGCGCCTTTGGCTACGAAGGGTACTTCCGCATCTCGTTCGCCACCTCCACCGAACGGTTGGAACAAGCGTGCGAGCGAATCCGCCAAGCCTGCACTCAACTCAACTGAGCACGGAAGACACCACAATGGATCTCGGAATTAAAGGCAAAAGAGCCCTTGTACTGAGCGGCGGGGGCGGGCTAGGCAGCGCGATCGCTGTGGCACTTGCACGCGAGGGCGTAACGGTTTGTCTGGCAGACCGCGACGAACCGTCGCTGGCGGCCGCCGCGCAAAGGGTGAGCGACACAGGTGGAATCGCCCATACCTTTGTATTAGACCTAGGCCAGACGGCGCAATGGACTGCGGGCGTACAAGAAGTCGTTGAGCGAGTCGGCGGAATCGATATTCTGGTGAACAACACCGGTGGCCCGCCCCCTGGGCCTGCCCACGGACACGCCACGCAGGTCTGGAGGGACGCGTTCGAATCGATGGTGCTGTCGGCGGTCGGCATCACCGACCTCTTGCTGCCCGGCATGTGCGAGCGGGGGTGGGGCAGAGTGATCACCAGCACATCTTCAGGCGTGATCGCCCCGATCGCGAACCTGGGACTCTCGAACGCCACCCGCATATCGCTCGTGGGATGGTCCAAAACACTCGCGCGCGATGTGGCCGCCCAGGGCGTGACGGTCAATGTGGTGGTTCCGGGACGAATAGCGACCGCACGCACTCAGTTCCTGGATGCCGCTCGCGCCAAGCGCGAGGGCCGCGACATGACAGCCGTGGAGGCTGAAAGCGCCGCCACGATTCCCTTGGGCCGCTACGGCACACCAGAGGAATACGCCGATGCCATCGCATTCCTCGCGAGCGCCCGCGCCTCGTACATCACTGGCTCGACCATCCGCGTGGACGGCGGCCTGATCGCCAGCATCTGATCCCGAGCCATTCCAACACGCCCCTCCCTCCTCAAAGGAAATCCTCATGACTTCTTCCGACGACGCACTTGCATTCAAGGCCCTGCAAGGGGTTACGACCGCCACCCTGACCACCATTCTTCTGAAGAAGGGCTTGCGCAACGTTTGGATTCGCGGGGCCTTCCCCATTGCGCCAGATGCAAAACGTATCGTCGGCCGAGCATTCACGGTGCGCTTTGTTCCCGCCCGCGAGGACTTGGCGACACCGGAATCCTGGAGTTCGCCAAAGTCCACTCGCGCAGCGATTGAACAGATGCCGGAAGGTTGTATCGCGGTGGTCGACGCCAACGGCCTCACCGACGCCGGCTTCTGGGGCGACATCCTTTGCGCACGCATGGCCAAGAGAGGTGTCGCGGCCCTTGTGAGCGACGGAGTAGTGCGCGACCTAGCAGGCGTTCTGACCACGGGTCTTCCGATCTGGGCCGCTGGCACGGCTGCCCCTCCCTCCGTTGCAGGCCTGACCTTTGTGGACTGGCAGCAGCCGGTGGGTTGCGGCGGCGTGGCTGTATTTCCCGACGACGTCATCGTGGCTGATCGGGACGGTGCCGTACTCATTCCAGCAGCTCTGCTCGCCGAGGTCGTGGAACTCGCCATCGAACAGGAACGGCTGGAGGGCTGGATCATGGAAGAAGTGGAGTCCGGCGCAGCTCTTCCAGGCCTATATCCGCCCAATGCGGAGAACAAGGCGCGCTACGAAGCAAGCAAGAAGGCTCAAGCCTGACATTCAAGAAAATCAACCAGGAGACAAACATGTCAAATTTCCAGCACATAACACGGCGGAACGTTCTCGCCCTCGCGGTCGCTCTGCCCGGTGCAGCACTCGTGGGTTGCGGCGGTGGCAGTGACGGCAATGCCACACTGACTGCCGGCGCCGCAGCCACCGGGGACGAATACAGCGCGCAGGTTGCCCAGAAAGTCCTTAGCGAAGGAGGCAATGCCATCGATGCAGCCATCGCTACAGCCTTCGCCTTGGCGGTCACCTACCCGGAGGCTGGCAACATCGGTGGGGGTGGATTCATGACTATCCACATGGACGGTAAACCGTACTTCTTGGACTATCGCGAGACGGCCCCCGCAGCTGCGACGTCTGACATGTATTTGAATTTCAAGGATTCTGAGGGCAAGCAAGATCCCAACAGTAGCGTCTGGGGCGCGCAGGCCGTGGCTGTCCCCGGCACTGTTGCGGGTCTTTGGGCAGCTCACCAGAAGTTTGGCAAGCTGCCCTGGTCACGGCTGGTTTCGCCCGCGATTGCGCTTGCGCGAGACGGTCACTTTCCGGCGAAAGAGGCCATCGGATGGCGGGATTTCATGCTCGACGCGTTCGCCGCTTTGCCGTACCCCGCCAACCTGAAAGAGTATTTCGGTGGCATGACGGAAGGGAGGCTGTTCAAACAGACTGAACTCGCCGATACGCTCGAACGCATCGCCGCAGGCGGCGCGGATGGCTTCTACCAGGGCAAGACCGCCGATCTTCTTGTGGCGGCCATGACGCAGGACGGCGGTAAAGGGATCATCACCAAGGCCGATCTTGCTTCCTACAAACCCGTCTGGCGAGATCCACTGTCTTTCAATTGGAACGGCATGACGGTGCTGAGCTCTCCCCCTCCGAGCTCAGGAGGCATTGCACTGGCCCAGTTGCTTGGCATGAAAGCGTCGCTCTCAAAGACGGTGTTCTCGGGCGTCGGTGTCAACAGTGCGCAATACATTCACCTGAACGCCGAAATGATGAAGCGCGTGTTTGCTGACCGCGCCACTTATCTGGGCGACCCAGCCTTCACCGATGTTCCGTTGGCTGGCTTGTTGGATCCCGCCTACATTGCAGCGCGGGCCGCCGAGGTAAATCCTTCAGCTATCACGCCCACTGCCAATGTCAAACCTGGTGCGCCGAAGATGCACACCACCCACTTTTCGATCATTGACCAGTGGGGCAACGCGGTATCGAACACCTACACGCTGAATATGCCCTACGGCAGCGGCGTCGTCGTGCGCGGTGCTGGGTTCGCCCTTAACGACGAGATGGATGACTTCGCCACAGTGCCTGGTCAGCCAAACTCCCTGGGGGTAGTCGGCAGCGACGCCAATGCAGTTGCGCCTGGCAAACGTCCCTTGTCCTCGATGACACCCACTATCGTCCTGAAGGACGGCAAGCCAGTCACGGTGGTAGGTACGCCTGGCGGTTCCCGCATCTTCACTTCGGTCTATCAAGTTCTGTCGAACCTCTACGACTATGGAATGGATGTGGACCAAGCGGTGAGGAATCGCCGTTTCCACCACCAGTTGCCGCAAGGCACGGTGATCGAGGGCGAACCGTTCTCGCCCATTCCATCAGATCTGGCGGCAGAGCTGGTTGGACGCGGTTACTCGGTATCTACCTGGGCTTTCAGCACCGATGTGCAAGCGATCCACATCGTGAATGGCACACCAAAGCCCATGGCTGATCCGCGCGGCCGGGGCCGTGCAGTCATTGCTCGCTAGCAACCCACGGCACTGGTCACCGCGGCATGCTTGGATCCCGCTGGCGCAGACCGTCGCGGCGCGGGCTGGCGGCAACGGCTGCCCTGTGCAAGGCTGCTTGCCGCCGACCTTCGGGTCAGCCGCGCGGACCTGTGTCGACGTCGAGGGCGTCGCCTGTGGCATAGAAGTGCCCGCCGGCGATGTAGTGCAGGCTCCGCCAGCATGGATCGGCACTCTCGAAGTGCCAATGGCCGTCCTTGAACACGCGCGTGTCTGCCCAGGCGCCGACGATCTCTCCGATGAAGAGGTCGTAAGCCTGCTGATTGTGCGGCTCCGACAACACCTTGCACACGAGCCAGGCCGAGCACCCGGCCACGAAGGGCATATCGTGGCCATCCATCGCGAAAAGCTTGACGCCGCTGTCGGCGAGCTTCTCTGGCTCGCTCGACAGGCTGCGATGCCCCACCTGATAGGTAAGCTCCAGCTGCGCCGCTGTAGGCACCTGAATCACGAACATCCCGCTTTGCTCCACCAGCTCACGCGTCTTGGCAATCTTGTCGAGCACCACGGTCAATTTGGGTGGTGTGTAGTCAAGTGCGCAGGCCCAGGCCGCAGCCATGACGTTGTCGACGCCGTCATGGCGTGCCGACACCAAAACGGTCGGGCCATGGTTGAGCAGTCGAGTCGCTTTATCGAGTGGCACCGAAGCGATGTGGGGGTCCATGAAGGTTCCTATCAAAATGTTGGCCGGTTAGATCATGCGTTCCGAAAGCACCAGGTGGACGCCTGCGGCCGGACGTAGGGCCGCTTCGAGCAGTTCCCGGGCGATGCTAGGTGCGGGGTTGATCCGCCATGCACGGGGTAACAGAGGGCCGATCAGTCCAAGTGTCATCGCCAGGGCCCGCTCACCCGGGCGAAACTCCTCACGGCGACCGCCAATGACGCCGGGGCGAACGAAGGTCAGCGATTCGAAGCCCACGCGCGTCAACGCCTGCTCCAGTTCGCCCTTGGTCCGGTTGTAGAAGAAGCGCGACGCTGCATCGGCACCTATGGCAGAGTTCAGCACGTAGACTGGCGTTCCGGCCGCACGAGTGAGTCGTGCTATCGCTAGTGGATAGTCATGGTCTACGCGCCGGAATGCAGCTTTGGACCCTGCGGCACGCAGCGTGGTGCCAAGGGTGCAGATCGCTGCATCAGCCTGCCACCAATCGGCCACGTCGGGCAGGCTGTCGAAATCTACGAGCGGAGACGACAGCTTCGGATGCGCCGGGAGTACGCGCCGCGCTGGCGCTGTCACTGCGGCGACCCGGGGATCGTTCAGAGCCTGCGCCAACAGGTGGCGACCCACCATACCAGTGGCGCCGACCAACAGCAGCCTTACGGGTGCATGCATGGCGTACTTTCCTCAGGCGGTTGCGAAACGCTGCACGGCGTCGCTCACAGGCGCGGTGCCCTGCGTCAACTCGATGATGACGCGGCGGACCTCCGGGCGTTCGATGAGTGCGCACAAGGTCGCCGCCACGTCATCGCGCGGCACGTCGCCGTAAGGAATGGCAAGACCGACGCGTACCTGCCCGGTTCCCGGCGTGTCAAGGAGCGTGCCAGGACGCAGGATCACCCATTCGAGGTCGGACCCGGCCAAATGGACGTCTGCCAGCTTCTTGACCGACATGTAGTTCTCGAACGTATCGGGCATAGGGCGGCCGCGGAAGGACTCGGGAAAAGCCGACACCAACAGGAACCGCGCGATGCCTGCCTGCCTGGCGGCAGCGACTGCCAATTGCAACCCGGAGCCATCGATGGCGCGCGTCATCTCAGGTCCGCCCTGGCCGCCGGCACCTGCCGCAAACACCACAACGTCACTGCCAGCCATCAGCAGGGCCAGACTGTGGGCATCGAGCGCGAGCAGGTTGCCGAGTACCGGCGTCGCGCCGAGTCGTCCAAGTTCCTCAGCCTGCTCGGGGTGGCGATGCAGGGAGCGCGGTGCATGCCCGCGTTCGACAAGCAGGCGCGCGAGGCGCCGTGCGACTTGGCCGGCACCGCCGACAATGAATACTTTATACATGGTGAACTCCTTGAGCATCCAACGCTATGGCACCGGGGCAGACCGCGCGACTAGGCGGGGCTACCTGCTCAGCACATGGACGATGGCGTTGTAGTCTTGAATGACGGTGGGCTTTCTCATGGATGACTCCCGTTGCGCTTGAAAGAAACGGAAAGGTTCGCGCAGAAGTCCGGAACCCATGGTGCTTACCGCTCATGGCCGAGGCGCTTTCTTTGCTGCGAACGCGACGTCTCCGCTATCGACATCCTGTTCGAGGCAGTCGTCAATGGCGCTGCGTGCGACTCGGGCGATGAACCCCACGGCCAGCAGCGCCGCTGCAAGGCTGATCCAACCCAGCACTTGCGCGCCAGCGCCTTCTGCGAGCTGACCACGCAGTATCTGCCCCGCCTCGGAAACCAGCGAGCCCAGATAGGCATACACAAAATTCCCTGGCAACAGCCCCAGCGCAGTCGCAAGAACGAAACGCCGGGAAGGCATCCGGCTCGCACCGAGCATGTAGTTCAACGGCGCGAACGGAATGATCGAAGCCAGACGGAGCAGGAGCACGATGCGAGTGCCGTCGTGCGCGACGGCCCTATCAATGGCGGCCAACCTGGTGCGCCCCTGGAGCCACCGACGCACCCGGGGACGCGCCGCGGTGCGCCCCAGCGAAAAAGCTAGCGTTGCGGACACCGGGCCAATAAGAGAGACCAGGACACCGCCCCAAAGCGGCCCGTAGAGGAAGCCGGAGAGCGCGGTCAGCGGCGAGGCCGGCACGAATAGCAACGTCGCAAGCAGAAAGACAAGAGCGTAGGCACCCACGCCGATGGCTCCCCCGGAGCTGATCGCTTCAACACCGGCGTTCAAGACTTGCTCCAACCCGTAGTTCATATGGCTGCTCCTAACAGGCTACCGAAAGACCGGTTCACGTCCCGAGATGGTCGAAAGCAGGTGTGCCTGCCTCTTTGCTCGCTTAGAACAAACGCAGTTCCCTGCATCTGAAGTTACTTGCCCAGGTTGGCCTTGAGCTCTTGTGATGCCTGCACAATTGCGCTGCGGGGCGCTGGCAGGTGGCTGAAAATATTCGACAGCCCAAAATCGTGAATCATGCCGTTGTAGCGCACCGACTTGACGTGCACACCCGCAGCGTCGAGCTTGCGGCCATAAGCTTCGGCTTCGTCGCGCAGGACATCGAATTCAGCAGTTTGAATCAACGTTGGCGGCAAGCCCTTGAGCTGCTCGGTCGTCGCCTGCAGCGGCGAGGCGTAGATATGCTTGCGTGCCTTGGCATCGGTCGTGTAGTGGTCCCAGAACCACACCATCAAGTCCTTAGTCAGGAAGTAGCCGTTGGCAAAATCCTTGTACGACTGCGTGTCGAAGTTTGCATCCGTCACCGGACACAGCAACACTTGCGAACGCAACGCGGGAGCTCCCTTCTCGTTCGCCATCAACGCAACAACGGCGGCCAGATTGCCGCCCGCGCTGTTGCCAGCGACCGCGAGGCGCTTGCCGTCGACATTAATCTCCCCACCATGCTCAGCCACCCATTTTGTTGCGGCATAGGCTTGCTCAATGGCAACGCCGTACCCCGCCTCAGGCGACAAGGTGTAGTTGACGAAGACCGCTACCGCGCCCGAGCCTGCCACCAGGTCACGCACCAACCGCTCGTGGGTGGAAAAGTCGCCCAGCACCCAGCCTCCTCCGTGGAAGTACATGAACGCGGGTAGGGTCTTGTGCTTGCTGCCTTCCGGGCGAACGATGGTCAGCTTCAGTTCGCTGCCATTTATGCGGATCGTCTTCTCGCTGACATCGGCCGCTTGCAAGGAAACATTGGGAGCGTCCTGCGCGTCCACAAGTGCTGCGCGGGCTTCGGCCGGCGTCATTGCATCGAGCGTCTTGCTGCCTTCGAGGGATTGCAAGAATTTTGCGGTGTTGTGTTCGACGCCGGGCCGGTCGGCCGCGCAAGCGCTACCAACCGCCAGTGGCAAACAGGAGGCGGCGACAGCAGAGTTGGGGGTATTCATGAGGTTTTCTTCTTGGTGAGTGAGAAGCTGAGCCAGGAGAACGTAGTCGGCGCCGATGCGCGGGTGCTTGCGGTGTTGCCGACGGTCTCACTGCGAGCACTGGGACTTCGGGCTTCACGCGTCAAACGAAAAACCCGTTCCTGTGCCGCAAGAAAGCGGTAGATGACTTGGGCCGAATGATTGCCGACCGCGTCGATGCGCAAGATGGTTGCGTTCTTACTGAAAGCGGCCTTGATGCGGATCGCCTTTCAGCCAAACCCTACGGTCGTAGGGATATGTTTAGGGGCAGACATACCCAGGCCGTCATCTCACCCGCCCTGTGGTGGCTGGCACCGTAAAGGTGTTCAACGAAAAGCCAGCTCAATTCGCTGCGAAGTGTGCGAACCACGACCGCCGATGCCAAGGCATCAATCCACCGGAGCGGGAACCGGTAGGCCGACGCGATCATGAGTCTGGTACTTGCTGCGCAGGTGGCTGGTTAAGGCGCTACATGTGCCTGGAAAATCTTGCTGACCACCGTCCACTGGCCATCGACCTTCAAAAGATGGAAGAAGTCGGTGAACGAGATGCCTGACATGTCGTTGGCGTCTATGCGCGCGCTGGCCGCCGTACCAACGATCTCGATGCGGGTGATCGCTGCCGTCGCGTCAGGAGAGGGCCGGAAATCCTTGTCGATACCCTCAAACAGGATCGGAATCGCACCACCAGTCATCTTTCCATCGGGGCCGACGCTATACATCGTCGCCTGAGGACTGAAAGCGGACTTCATGATGCTGCTCTTGGCCTGTTTGCATCCCTCGATGTACTTGTTGAGCACTTCGGAGATAGCTTTGTAGTCGTGTACGTACGTGGGCTTGTTCATGGCTTTTCCTTGGTTGGTTTGGTTGGCTTGAGGGCGGATGGGTGCGTCTGCGGCATGGGCGGTTGCTCCCACGCCAACAGCGAACGCCGCGGAAATCAAAGTCTTGATACAGCTCGCTTTCAATCGATTGCTCCTGATAAGAGTCCCAGTGACTCGTTGGTTCCACATCGGATGCAGGGTCGGCAACCAACCTGCTCAGTCCGCCAGCACAGGCCAGTCGGTATAACCCTTGGCGCCGTTGCCGTAATAGGTTTCCCGCGGAGCAATAGCCAGTTCAGCGCCCGCTTTCAAGCGGTGCACCAGATCGGGATTGGCAATGAACGGACGGCCAAAAGCGACCGCATCGACCTTGCCTTCTGCGCGGCGGCGCATCGCCAACGCGAGGTCGTAGTTGTTGTTGCCGACATAAGGACCTTTGAACAGTGCGCGCAATGCGTCGAGGTCTATACCTTCGGGCACGGTTCGCGAAGTGGCCGTAGCGCCTTCGACAAAGTGCATATACGCCAGTTGGAAGTGATTCAACTGCTCGATCAAATAGCCGTACGTCTGCATGACCTGGCTGTCGAGAGGCGTGTTGCCTGCATCCGGCGTCACAGGAGAGAGCCGAATTCCGACACGGTCATGGCCCCAGACCTCGACCACCGCCGCAGTGACTTCCAAGGTGAGCCGACTGCGGTTCTCGATGGAGCCTCCGTAGGCGTCACTGCGCTGGTTGGTCGAATCGCGCAAAAACTGATCCAGCAGATAGCTATTGGCGGAGTGCACTTCGACACCGTCGAAACCAGCCCGTTTTGCACACTCGGCGGCGTGCCGGTATTGCGCGATGACGCCGGGAATCTCCGACGTTTCCAGTGCCCGCGGCATCGAGACATCCAGCATGCCTTTTTCGGTATAGGTCTGGCCCTCTGCGCGAACTGCCGACGGTGCCACCGGCGCTGCTCCGTCCGGTTGCAGATCCACATGTGAGAAGCGGCCAACATGCCATAGCTGGCACACGATCAGGCCCCCAGCTGCGTGCACCGCATCCGTCACTTTCTTCCAGCCGATGACCTGCTCGCCCGTCCATATGCCAGGCGTCAATGCATAGCCCCGCCCTTGGGCCGAGATGTTTGTCGCCTCGCTAATGATCAGGCCTGCGCTGGCTCTCTGTGCGTAGTAGCGGGCATGCATTTCGTTGGGCACGCCGTCAGTGCCCATACGACTGCGTGTGAGCGGCGCCATGACAATGCGGTTCGCGAGCGCCAGCGCACCCATCGTCACGGGAGAGAAGAGATCGGAGGAGGAGTTGCGAAGCGCCATGCTTTGTTCCATTGAGCAACTTGGTTGCATGTTGAATTCGTGTGATGTGGGAAGTATGGAGGCCGAAGATAATGACGTAAATAGTCACAAGCATGCATAAAGTATGAACAAAAAGCTCACAATAAAAGATGCGATGCAGACGGACCGTGCGGGTGTGGCTGCAGTCTCGCCACCAGTGCATCTACCTGGGCTTTTGACGTTTGAAGCGGCGGCTCGGCACTTGAACTTTGCCCGGGCGGCAGCCGAATTGGGCGTTACGCCGACGGCGGTGTCTCGTACCATCAAGACTGTGGAAGCGCAATTGAATGTGCGGCTCTTCAACCGAACCACGCGCAGTGTCAGCTTGACTGAAGCGGGTGCGTCACTGCATTCAACAGTGGCGCCCGCGCTTGCGCTGATCAGAAACTCCTTGTCGGAAGCTTTGCTGGCAACCGACCAGCCATCCGGAACTGTACGAGTCAACTCCTCATACGTTGCCTACCGTATGTTGATCGAACCGCATCTGGAGGCCTTCCTGGAAAGTTTTCCGTTGATCCATGTCGAGATCTCGCTGGACAACCTGCTCGGCGATATCGTTAGCGCTGGCTTTGACATTGGCATACGCATGGGCAAGAAAGTGCAGAACGACATGGTGGCCGTGCAGCTGGGAAAGGTGCAAAAAAGAATTTTGGTTGCCGCCCCGAACTACTTTCAGCATCGAAGGGAACCCAGGTCCATCGATGATCTGTTGAAGCACGACTGCATTCGGCAACGTTATTCCGTGGGAGGCCGGTGGTTCGAATGGAGGTTCGATGCAAATGGCCAAATGGTGCAAATCGACGTGCAAGGGCGTCTTCTATTCGACGAGATGCGGTCTGTCGTGGATGCTGCAGTCCAGGGTCTCGGCATCGGCTTCGTGTTCGAAGAGTTTGCGAAACACGAGCTGGCCAGCGGCCAGCTGCGGCAGATTCTGAAACAGCACAGCGGAATGGACGACGCATTTCATCTGTATTACCCCCATCGCAAGCACATGCCGGGAAAGCTGCGTGCATTCGTCGATTTCATGCGAGCGGCCAACAAAGCGTAGTCATTCCGATCCATGGCACGCCTCCATGCTTCAGCTGACGCATCTACAGCATCCGGCTCTGTAAAAAGTCTGCAGCCACGGTTCAAGCAGGAGGTTGCTTCTGCCGCTACCCAGGGCATCACCTTGCTGCGCAGACAGAGAGGTTGCCTCCGTGTCCGCTGGATTTTTTCTGTGGGGTGGACACTCACTTCGATAGCGGATCTTCGCAAGGAGACGGACGACAGGCCGCAGAGCTTCAGAGCGGTGCCCAACGAGAAGACAACCCTGTTTCTGATGGCCCTGCACTTCCACGATTCGGAACCCTAGGATTCCGATAGGACGGCCCGCTGAGAGAGCGCCTGACGCACTCGGATCGGCACTCCTCAAGCTTTTATCTCTCTCAACCTCTCTCCGGAGCGCCAACGCGTCTTGCGCACCAAGAAAGCCTCCCTCGAGCGCCCGATCAAAACGTCCTTACTTAACGTCGTACGCTTCTAGGGGCTTGTCCGATGGGTTCTTCCAAGCCGCTTGAGTCAAAGCGTTTGCAGGCAAGCCCACTTTCAAATTGCTGGGTGGGATTGGTTTCATGAACCACTTGTCATACAGTCGCGCTGCCTCGCCGCTCTGCGCAATTGCAATAACACTCTGGTCCACCAACTTCTTGAAAGCTGGATCTCCTTTGGGGAGCATGATTGCAATGGGCTCTACGCTGAGAACCTGGTCGAGCAACTCGTACTGCGAAGGATCTTTACTCTTGGAGATCAGAGTGGCCAGGATTTGTCCATCGGCGATGAATCCTTGCGCCCGACCGGATTCAAGCAGTAGGAAGCCCTCGCCATTGTCTTTCGCGAGCAATTCATCAATCTCCCCCGTCCCCTCTTTCTTGAGTTTGCGCAGCTGCTGGACAGCAGTACTCCCTGTCGTTGCCGCCACAGTTTTGCCGACGAGTTGAGAAGTAGAGGCAATGCCCGAGGCTTTCCTGACTGCAACACGCACGCCCTCTACATAGAGCGTGGGTGCGAATGCGACGTCCTTTTGACGAACAGTGTTGTTGGTTGTGGTGCCGCACTCAATGTCCACCGTGCCGTTTTGTACTAAGGGAATACGGTTCTGCGGCGTGACAAGTTGATACTTGACGTCCAGCTTCTGAATCCCCAGCGCCTTCTTCACATCTGCAATGACGCGTTCGCACACTTCGACGTGAAAGCCAGTGTAGACACCTGGCCCCAGCGTAAACGACATGGCTCCAGAGCCATCCCGAACGCCCATAGTGATGGCTCCGGAGTCCTTGATTTTCTTCAGGGTGTCCGTTTGGGCGACCGCATTCCCTAGGAAGCACAAGAGAGCAGTCGCGGTTGCGATTGGAAGAAGGATAGGGCTTTTCATGTCGTCACCTTTACTTTGCGAACAGCGAACCTAGATCCGCGAAGGACTTCATTTCGACAGCATTCCCAGAGGGATCGAGGAAGAACATCGTGGCCTGCTCCCCGGGCTCTCCCTTGAACCGGATGTAGGGCTCGATGACGAACTTGGTCTTGTTCGCAACAAGCTTGTCGGCCATCTTCTGCCATTGATCCATCGGGAGGATGGCGCCGAAATGGCGCACAGGCACATCATGGCCATCTACCGCGCTGCTTGACTTGTGACCGCATTCGTCAGGGGCCAAGTGAGCAACGATCTGGTGACCGTAGAAGTCAAAGTCAACCCATTCGGGAGCGCTGCGTCCTTCGGGACATCCCAGCAGTTCGCCGTAGAAGGAGCGAGCCTCGGCGATGTCACGCACAGGAAAAGCCAAATGGAAAGGGATTCGTTGTGGGGTGGTCATATGAAGTAGTTCGGGTGTTGATGTCCCGAAACTTTATCCATGATCCAAGTCAATGAAAATCAATAAATTTCTTTGTAATTCATCAGAAATATTTGTTTAAAGCGTCACTATGTACGCAAAATTTGCTGGAATGTTTGATGCGTCTCCATCGCAGCCACAACCTCGACAAAGAAATTTTTCAGGCGCTCGTGACGCCAGCAGAGCACCATGCCAGGGCCATTTGTTGACTGTCAACGACAAGGAAATCGCAGGCAATGGAGCAACAGTGTCTGTTGGCTTTGCCCCCAGAACTAGCCATGAACGCAGCCAGTTCGTAAGGGACGGTAGTCATTCCAGGAGTCAGTGGCTGTCCATAGTGGGTCAACATGAGTACGCTGTCGCGCTCACAAGCGGTCGCTCAAGCCGGCAGGCGCCGCGCATGTAAGCTGCCGGGTCCGAGGGGGAAGCCGCTAATCAGGGTGCGAGGCGTTCAACGACCGGTGTTTGTCGTTACTGCCGTTCAGACACTGGGTCGCTATTGACTCAAATCAGCCTGTAGCTGTCGCCTGTACCCTTGACCCCGGAGACTACGCAAATCCCGGTAACGCAACACTCCAGGTGCAGTGGAGCTTTAGCTTGGTAGGCGAATGCTGTTCCCCATAGCGCTGCAGTACAGCCTCAAAACCACGCCCAGATACGACGCAGCAATGCCGGGGCTGGTCGGGCAGGGCGGAATACATAGCGGGATGGTTTGTGCATGGCCTTCACGGTGTTGGTTTTTGCAATACTGTACAAAACATCAGTATCATGCGCAAGAGCACCACGCAGCTACCCCCATCTCGCCCAAGACGTCAGAATTGACGCGCTAGTGTCTGCCGCTCCACCTGATGTCCTCAGCCCTCGCACCCACCGAACTACGGGGCTTCCTCCTCACCCGCAACTGGCGCGACCTCCCGGACGGCACCGAGCTTGAATACTGGCTGTCCACCGACGAGGGGCCCAAGAAGGTGCTTCTGACCCAGCAGACGTCGGTCGCCTTCCTGCCGGTTCGACACCGGGTTGCGGTGCAGGCCCAACTGGCGAACCTGCAGGGCCTGGAAGTGAAAGAGCTAGGGTTAAAGACGTTCGAGCAGGAGCCTGTCCTCGGTGTCTATGCCCGCAGGTTCCGCGATCTGGGCAAGCTCACGCGCGAACTCCAGCCTCTGGGAATCCCGCTGTACGAAGCGGATATCCGCCCGCACGACCGCTACCTGATGGAGCGGTTCATCACAGCCGGTGTCCTGGTTGAGGGAGGCCAGCGCGAAGGCTCGACCATCCTCGACGGCCGCTTGAAGCCCGCGTCTGGTTGGCGCCCGGTGTTGAAGGTGGTGTCGCTGGACATCGAGACGAGCGCAACGGAGGATCTGTACTCCATCGCACTGGATGGTGCGGGTGACCGGGTGGTGTTCATGCTGGGGGAAGCACCAGAGTCTGTGTCGGCGCCAGCTGTGTCGCCGATGGACTTCAGACTTGTCTATTGTCCGACTCGCCGGGAGATGATCGAGCAGCTGAATGCCTGGTTTGTAGACCATGACCCGGATGTCATCGTCGGTTGGAGCGTGATTCAGTTCGACCTGCGGGTGCTGCAGAAGGCGGCCGATGCGAACTCCGTGCAACTGCTGCTCGGACGTGAGCGCCGACCCATCGCGTGGCGGACGCACCCGGGCCGACAGGGCTACCTGTTCGCGCCCATGCCCGGACGGGTCGTCGTCGATGGGATTGAAGCGCTCAGGGCGGGCATGTGGAGCTTCCCGTCGTTCAGCCTTGAAGCGGTCTCACAGAAACTGCTCGGTGAGGGCAAGGAGATCGGCGATGCCTACGACAAGATGGCCGAGATCGAGCGGCGCTATCAGGAAGACAAGCCGGCCCTTGCCAGCTACAACATCCGCGACTGCGCGCTTGTCCTGCGCATCTTCGACAAACTGGAGCTGCTGCCGTTCGTGCTGGAGCGAGCCCAGACCACAGGCTTGCAAATAGATCACTTTGGTGGGTCCATCGCCGCGTTCAGCCACCATTACCTGCCGCGCATGCACCGCCTGGGCTACGTGGCACCCAACGTGGGCGACATCGCGGCCAAGGCCTTCCCCGGCGGCTATGTGATGGACTCCACGCCGGGCTTCTACGACACCGTCGTGGTCCTGGACTACAAAAGCTTGTACCCCTCCATCATCCGGACCTTTCTGGTGGATCCGGTAGGCTTGGCAGAGGGAGAGAGCGCCGACGCACAGACCGGGTTGGTGCAAGGGCCGCAAGGCACGCTGTTCTCGCGCGAGAAGCACTGCCTGCCTGACATCGTGACCACCCTATCGACTGCCCGGGACGAGGCCAAGCGGGCGCGCAACCAGCCGCTATCACAGGCCCTGAAGCTGCTCATGAACTCCTTTGCCGGCGTTCTGGGTGCATCCGAATGTCGCTTCTTCAATCCGAAGCTGGTGTCCGCCGTGACCCTGCGCGGCCACGAGGTGATGAAGCTCACCCGCACATTTGTGGAGCAGCGTGGATACCAGGTCATCTACGGAGACACCGACTCCATCTTCATCTGGCTCAAACGCACCTATCCCAATGCGGAGGCGCACGCCATTGCGGCCGGCCTGGTGCAGGAGATCAATGCCTGGTGGACCCGCAGACTGCGAGAAGAGCAGCAGTTGGAGAACTTCCTCGAAATCGAGTTCGACACTCACTATGCCAAGTTCTTCATGCCCACCATCCGAGGATCGGACGTGGGCAGCAAGAAGCGCTACGCCGGCCTGAGCGTCGATGAAAATGGGCGGGAGGAGATGGTCTATCGCGGACTGGAGATGGCCCGCAGCGACTGGACCCCGTTGGCACGCCAGTTCCAGGAGGGCTTGCTGTCACGCATCTTCCGCGGTGAGCCCTATCAGGCTTTCGTTGCCCACTATGCGCGGTCGATGCTGGACGGTCAAATGGATGCGTTGCTCGTCTACCGAAAACGCCTGCGCCACCGGCTCGATGCCTACGAGGTCAATGTGCCGCCCCAGGTGCGCGCGGCGCGCATCGCTGACGCTCACAACGCGAAGTTGAACCGTCCCCAGCAGTACCAGCGTGGTGGCTGGATCCAGTACGTGATGACGCAAAGCGGCCCCGAACCCCTGGAGGCCCGGCATTCTCGCATTGACTATGAGCACTATCTCGTCAAGCAACTCCAGCCCATCGCTGACGCGATGCTTCAGCCGTTGGGCGACAGCTTTGTGGCGTTGACGAGTGCGCAGAAGGTGTTGTTCTAAGGGGGCGGGGGGCGAGTAGCGTCCCACCGTCATGTTGTTTCACCGCCAGGCAATCCATGCCATTCGGCTTGAGTTCTCGGTAGCATGCGGTGATGAACGAGCACTACTACGACACATTGGTCTCAGCAGCTCGCGAAAAAGGCATGACGATCTCAGCCGCAGCGGACGAAGCGGCGATGGCATTTCTAGACGGAAAACCGACGGGTCAAGGTAAGCACAAGTGGAGTGGCGGAGATAGACAAGCAGCCTTCTGGAACTCGGAGTTTCTGAAGGACCTACCCGCAGATGTTTGGCGCCAAGAGACCCTTGGCTTGGCCTTAACGCGTTACTTTGGCCAAGACCGGTTGGCATTCCCTGAGATCGTGGCGCAGGTAGCCACAATCGCTCCCGACGTGCTTGTGTGGGCTGCCCGCCACTCTGGCCTAGTGATGCGACAGGATTCTCCACGTTGGTTGGAGATCAGCGGACTTAATACAACTCAGCATGATGCGCTCGCTGAACTGAAGCGCGTGTTTCACATATTCCGGGAAGCTCATCAAGTGCGGCAAGAGGAAGTGGGGCGTCTTCGCAAGCCATTGTCCGAGTTCGCTCCTCTGGATTTGCTGGTTTATGCAAGCCTTTTCGCCTTTGAGCACCAGATACCAGACTTGGTCTATGGTCGGTCTCAACCGGAGATGCCCGATGCTCAGGAAGCGTGGGATGCCATCGACGACATATTGGCCTGGAAACTTTCCAACTGCGATCCGTCCGATGTGCAGTTGACTGAAATGTCTATCGCCTCGTCATTGAGGCAGCATCTGATTCCATTTTTATTCCCGTCTGAGGAGAGGCCGCGACACGATTGCTATCAGGCATTTCTCGAATTGTTGGGCGCACAGGTCGAACTGAACGCTTTCGAAGATAGATCTGCAGACGCCTTCAGTTACGACGACTCCATTCGATTTGAGCGAAATGGAGATCGTCTAGAGATCGTCGAGGCGGATGCCGATGCCCAGACTGCGTGGCGGCGAGATGGCAAGAAGTTCGACCTTTTGCACCAGTACTGGTTGTACCGGGGAATGGATGCCGTCATGGCCGATCTTGACCTGCTGGCACGCGTAAGTCCTGCGCACCTTGAGGCCAATCTTCAGGCCTTGGCCAAGGCGAAAGGCACATGGCTTCGCTTGCAAGAGGTCTATGGCATGGCCGAGCAGGTGCGAACAGACGCGGGCTCATCTGCAGCGCTCTTTCATGTGCTGATGGCGACCGAACTGATGACGGCCTTTTTCATTGAAGACTACCTCAGGCCCTATCAGCAGTACCTTTCCGAGACAGGAAGTTCTTTTCTCGCCTTGGGTCGGTTGGCATTTGGCGGCTTGCTTCAGCCCGACATGCAAAACCGCTTCCCGCTCACCTGGTCGGATCGAGCGGCCAAAGTTGATCGCATTAAGCCTTGGACGGCTACGGCAGAGCATCCAAGTGGCTCCGCACGATCTGCAGAGGCAATCCTGGACTTCATGACATGTGACTGGGCTGCGATGGCGAAGCAGATGCGCGACGGTGATGCAACGTTGCGTCCCCGCTGGCAAGAGCGTCCCTTGTTCAAAATGGGGCGACTCTCGCTCCAGCTGCCTTGGATGATGGCTGTACAGAACAACTCTGCGGCAGTCATCAATAACCTTCGACGGTTGGGTGCCCGAAGAAATGAAGCCAAGGAAGAGACCCGTCGAATTGAAGAACGGCTCGGAGCGCTTTTCAGAGAGCGTGGATTCGACGTGCTTGTCGGGTACGAGATCCCCGCGCTGGATACAGAGGATGCCAACGCAGGGGAAATCGATTTGATTTGTGCCCGAGACGGGCATGTATTTGTCTTGGAGCTCAAATCAACCTACCAACGCCGCTCAGTGAAGGAGGCGTGGGCACATCGAACTTCTACGCTGCGAAAGGCAGGTTTGCAGTTGAGCAGGAAGGTCCCCGCTGTCCAGCGTGCGCTTGGGCGTGACATGGAATTGACGGCTGCGCTCGGTCTCGTGAACAGCCAGCCCACGGTCACGGCTTGGATCGTTGATACCTCGATCGAATGGGATCACCAACAGTTCCGAGGCTTCCTCAAGGTCTCTCTAGAAGAGGTGCTGATTGCGCTGCGAGACGACAGGCAGCTTCTAAATGACCCGCATGGGCTGTTTGGTGGACAGGCCGCTTCTGATAAGGGTGCGGAGGAATATGCGGAACCAAGCAAGGACGACACCATGTATCCGGATGGGTTCTCTGCCGGGCGCTTTGTTGAGGTGATTGAAACGGCTGCCGTGTGGGTGGGCAGCCTTTGAACGTTGCCAAGCCTGTCGGAGACAAGGATCCATTTTTTACTCCCGAAAGCGAGTTTCGCACTGACTAAACTGTAGTGGCGCAAAAACCGCACCGGCGAATGTAGAGTGGCGCCGGCCTCTAAACACCAATGGCGCAGTTTGGAGAAAACTGAAGTAAATCAACGACTTACGCCTTCTTGGTTTCTAAGGTTAACTGGCGTTCCGCAGCTGCTTGCACAGGTGCGCTGCAGAGGGGGTTTGCGATCTGGCGGACGATGGGTTCAAAGATATAGTGAGTGGCCCTTGCCTGCATTGATTCATGAGCCCTTGCTGTCAGTCGAGAGGTTCCACATGCTGGTCTGTGGGCCTTCATTAGGCGGGGTTGGGGCGCGTGCTGCGCCCTCCGCCGTTGCATAGATAGGCCAGCTTTTGAGAAGTGCGTAAGAGGTGCGTTGAATGGCGCCCCTCCCGCCATCATCTTGATGTCCATTTCCGTTCTGATCGTGTCTCGAATTCTCTAATCTTCGAATAGATATATTTGTTATGAAATTTTCAGATATCCGCTGTACCGCGGATGGCGATCAGCATGGCGAACTATCCGGCCTTAAGACTCCATTTGCGTTCGTGCATATACCGAAATGCTCCGGGACCGCATTCGAAAACTATATTTTGTCTCAAGGCGTAGGTTTTGAGAAATCTCGGGCTTTTACTGGACTTGACAGAAATGACAAGCCGGAGTCGCTTGAAATGTATTTTCGAAATGAAGGGGCATCGCCATTTGTTTTTGGTCACTTTTACTATAAAGATCTCCTGCGATTCTGCCCGGGCGCGTTTTTGGCAACTTTTGTTCGTGATCCGTTGAAGCGCACTATTTCTCAATATAAATCTTGGCACGACGAGAAAAACTTTCAACCTGATGATCCTCATTATAAGGTTGCAAATACCGTGGAGCGTGACGCGCTTGTCTTTGCGCAGCGGGCCTCCCTGGAGGAGTTTGTGTGTTCAGATAATTCCGTGATTGTGGATGGTGCATTGGGTAATCAGCAAACCATGTATCTTTCTACCTACTCCGGTGATGATCTGGCGCAGCATCTTGAGAGTGCCAAGAAGAATCTGGCAGCTTTGGATTTTTTTGGAATCACTGAGAGTTTTCCAGAGTCGCTGGAACTTTTGCGTTGCATGATTCCAGATCTGAGTGATTATAAAATCGGCCCTGAAATGGAAAACAGATCTCGAATTTCAGTCGATCAAGTGAGTAATCGTGCAAGGGAAATAATTGACGGGCAGGTTGAATACGATCAAAAGTTGTATGAATACGCGTGCCAACTCTTCAAGGAGCGTCTTCAGGAGTGGCGTGCTAGCCCGCGGTCAACCTATTCAGTGAAGGGGTTTGGCGGAAGGGCCGAGGACGCCCAAGAATATGCGCCCGACGGCCAGCCATCCGGGGGTAAAAATGAAGCCACGCAACTAGAGATTTCAGCGTTGAAATCTGAAAACGAGAGAATTGAGACTGAAAACAGGATGTTGCGTTCTCAATTGGAGCAACTGGAAGTAGCGCACTTGCGGGCGTCAGAACTGAATAAAAATGCCGTGAGGGTAGCGCAGGAGAGCGCCGCAGAGGTTGACGCGGAGAATGGTTTGCTTCGCACTCAGCTGGCGCATCTCGGTGCAAGTCACATGCAACTTCAGCAGGTTTACCGGGATATTGTGGGATCGCAATCGTGGCGCGTGATGCAAACACTTCAGTCTGTGTTAAAGCCATTCCTGAAAAAGTAGGCTGCCGAGTGAGCTGAATTTGAATGCGCGAATTTTCTGAATGCATTAAAACTATATTTATAATCTATTGGCATTAAAAATGCTGTTCACATGGCAGTGCATTTTTTGCGCGTCTGAGAGTCTGGCGTCTTGGCGCGAGCGTAGCTGGGTTGGGCTTTGGATGGTCCTGGGGCCGGGAAGGGGTGGGAGGCGCAGGCGCACTCAGACTGAGTGTGGTGGACGCCACTGATAAGTGGCTTGCAGATGTTGCGGGATGGGCGTTGTTCCGTGAACATTGGAAACGCCTTTTTGCCTGATTTGGACCGCATCTCAGGAGCACCTGGCTAGTGAAGATGCTCTTGATGTTCTTACGCATTTGCGCTAGATTTTTGAGCTGCAGTCTTTGGAGTGCAAATCCTCACGTGTTGGGGTGGAGCGACCACGGGTGTGCTAAATTAATTTGGTGATCGTTTATCACTATGAAAAATAAAACAATGTTCGATAAATTGAGTTGGCGATCCACCAAATCTCTGGCAGTTGCTGCGTTTGCCTTCTATTTGGTGGGGGCTCATGCCCAGCAGATTCTGGAGCTTACGCCGGGAGAGGCGCCGTCTGAAAAACTAGCGCTTACCGCCATGAGTATCAAGCCTGGCGAAGCCCTTCATATTCAAAATCTCAAAATAAATGATGAACTTCCTTCGGTTGTTAATCTCATATTGCGTCGTTCGGAAGTAACAAACGGGGATACACAGTTCATTGTTGTTGATGAAAAGGGTTCTAGGGCATTTCCGCTTGCTGCCAGTGCTCATTTCGTGGGAGCACTCGAGGGTAATTCTGATAGCTACGCCTTCGTCACGGTGAACCCTAGTGGTGAGATCAGGACGATCATTCACCGAGGAAAAGAAACCGTTGTTAATGAATTATTGCCTGCAAGGGGCGGCGGCTCAGGGGGAGCTGTTTCGCGCCTTGTCGATCATCAAAAGGATTTTGTCAACAGAGAATTCTCTTGCGGAGTAAGCCCGGAATTTCTTCAATCCGATCCTGGGCAGCGGAAGCTCGGCATTGAAAATCTACTGAAAACCGGCAGAGAGAATTCACAAAAGATCCTGGGTGAAGAGAAAGCGGGAAGCCCACGGCGTGCTGACATAATTATCGATAGCGACTACGAGTTCTATCAAAATTTTGGCTCTGAATCGGCTGCGTTCACATACGTCACGGACCTGCTTACTTATGTCGGCAGTAGGTACCAGGCCGAAGTGGCTACCCGCTTCAATCTGAAGCAAATTGTGATCAGAACGACATCGGCCGACCCGTGGACCCAGACCGCCACAAGTGCAATGCTCGATGAGTTGCGGACTTTTTGGAACGCAGGGGCCAATGCATCTATTTCACGGCACCATGTTCACTTGCTAAGTGGTAAAAATTCTGGAGGTGGCATTGCCTATGTAGGTAGCCTGTCCAACCAAGCGATCGCTTACGGGGTAAGTGCAAATATCGAAGGAAATTTCAACCCTTCAAATCCGCAAGTCATTTGGGATTCGGTTGTAGTTGCCCATGAAATCGGGCATGCGTTTGGTAGCTCCCATACGCATGATTACGATAATCCCTATATTGCACCAACTCCCAATACCGGTGGCGCGATTGATTGCTGCTATTCGGGCAACTCCACTGGGCAGTGTGGAATCGCCCTCGGGGGGGCAGGTCGTTTTGGCTTTTTACCGGGCCTGTCGTCAACTACGGGCGGTGGAGCCGGCCAGGGAAATGGGACCATCATGAGCTACTGCCATTTGCTCAGTGGCGGGATGAGCAATATCGCATGGACGTTTGGAACCAATCACGCCTATGGTGTGAACGCTGGTCGGGTTCCCACTGTGATGTCAGATCAAGCGCAGACAAAGCTGCCCCTGGATACTTCGGGCACCTTTGACCTGAGTGTGAGCAAAACGGGGACGGGCACGGTAACCAGCTCCCCAGCGGGTATTAATTGTGGCGTGGACTGCAACGAAAGCTACGCCGCGGGCACTGTAGTCACGCTGTCTGCAGTCGTGGGAACTGGGTACACCTTCTCTGGGTGGGGGGGCGATTGTTCAGGAACTGGGTCTTGCACCGTAACCATGAGTGCGGCAAGGAATGTGACCGCCACGTTCATTCCAACTCCCCAAGGCGTGCTTTCTGTAGCCAAGATCGGCACGGGGACGGGCACAGTAAGCCGTACAGGGGGATTGCTCAATTGCGGTAGCACCTGTAGCGAATCACTGACCCCAGGTACCATCGCGACGCTGACTGCAAGCCCCTCGGCCGGAAGTGCCTTTGTTGGATGGAGCGGAGGTGCTTGTAGCGGGACGGGCGCTTGCTCATTCACGGTCAATGCCAACACCACCGTGACCGCGAACTTCAAGTCAAACAACGCTGGGGGCCCTGCCACAACGCCTCTTCTGGAGACAAATCTGACAGGGGCTGCGGGCTCTGTTCTCTACCGCACTGTAACCATTCCAGCAGGTGCCAAAAACCTGATTGTCCAGATAAGTGGCGGAATTGGGGATGTGGATCTCTTCGTCAAGTTCGGGCAGGTACCAACGACCACTTCATACGATTGCAGGCCCTATTTGCCAGGAAACGAGGAGAGCTGTACGTTCCCAACACCGGCTGCGGGTACGTACCATGTGATGCTGCGCGGGTATAGTCAATATAGTGGAGTTACATTGGCGGCGTCATATCACAAAAAACCAATTAATCTTGCTCCGATACTGCAACTTCTTTTGGACTGAGGGATTTATATGAAAATAGTTAAAAAAGCTTCGTTCGCCGCTTGTGCCATACTTCTTGCATTTAATGTTCAGGCAGGAACGTCTTCTGGCAAAGTCACTACGATGATTATTAATGCCAGTAATTTTCTTTTCTTTACTGCTGGTACCAAGACGGGATCTCCTACTTGTGGAAACAACAATCAGTGGGCTATCAATCTAGCTACTGCGCAAGGGAAGACGATATACGCGTTGTTGCTTTCTGCGCAAGCACAAGACAAGACCGTATCTGTTTTTGGTAATAACACCTGCAACAATTGGGGTGATCGTGAAGATGTTCTTTATGCCATTTCAGAGTGAATATCTGTTTGGTTGAAGGAGCGCCGTGACGGGAGTTGGGGGCAGGCCACGCTACAGTGAGACCCGTGCGCAATCCCCCTTGCTGGCGCTTTGCGCGAAGATTCAATAGTGGCACGCTCAGTTGCAAGGGACGCCTCTGCGAACCTCGGCGTGTGCCTCCCCTTGAGGGTGGGCTTCAATGGTTGTTCGGCCCTGACTTAGCAGTTGGCACAGATCAGCAGGGCCACAGCGCGGTTTTCGTACGGGCAGGTCGTGTGCTTTACAGCCGAGTCGAGCGCTGTGCGATTGCCGGGGCCACACGGGTCTGAAAAACAATGCAGAGCGGCACACTTTTTGGTGGCCGATATCCCGTCGCAACGAGGTCTTGTGGATTGATCCGCTCGGTCATAGCGGGCAGCCGAACCTTCAGACTGGGGGAAGGAAACCCGATGTAACCTTGGCTGGCGCGTATAGGGGCAAAGATACAATGCGTTAAAGAAGTGCCGGACCGCTAGACCGGTGTCAAGTCTTCTTCTACGCGTGCGGCGCAGAGTCTGCCGCCATGGCTCCCCCAATTTTGAACGGGTCAGTTTCCAAGCGGTTAGGGCCGCAGCGAACACTGAAGCGCTCCTTTTTTGTCCCTTTTCATGAAGCACACACTGGTTCCTGTCGTCTTGTGTGGAGGTTCCGGCACCCGGCTGTGGCCTTTGTCGCGTGAAACCTATCCGAAACAGTTTCTGGCTTTTAACGGTGAGTTCACCTTGCTCCAGGACACCGTGTTGCGTCTGCACGGACTGCCAGAATGCGTTTCGCTGACACCGCCTGTGCTCGTATGCAACGTCGAGCACCGTTTTCTCGCCGCTAGTCAGCTGGTTGCCGCCAAAATAGACAGCGCAAGCATCGTCCTGGAGCCCTCTGGGCGGAACACGGCCCCTGCCCTTACCCTCGCAGCCTTGCAAGCTTGTCGTGATGGGGGTGACCCGATACTGCTGGCCATGCCTGCGGATCATGTGTTCACTGATCGGACCGCCCTGCACGCTGCAATCCTTCGAGCTTTGGGGATAGCTGCGCAAGGTGCCATGGTCACGTTTGGCATCGTGGCGGACAGGCCCGAGACGGGTTATGGATACATTCAGCGGGGCACAGAGTATGAGCCCGGGACTTACCGTGTCGCCAATTTTGCTGAGAAGCCTGATGGTGATACCGCCCAAAGGTACATCGACTCAGGAGAGTATCTGTGGAACAGCGGGCTCTTCATGGTGCGTGCAAGTGTCTGGCTGAAAGCGTTGGGCGCTTGCAATCCGGAGATCCTCCAGGCGTGCACCCGTGCGATGGCGGAGGCGAAGTGCGATCTGGATTTTGTACGGCCTGAGGTGAGCGCCTTCTCGGCCTGCCCGTCGGATTCCATTGACTACGCCGTCATGGAGCGTCTGCCGAAACGCCCAGACCTGGATATTCCTGCGTGTGTCGTACCGCTGCAGGCCGGGTGGTCTGACCTTGGCGCCTGGGATGCCTTGTGGGAAGTCCTGAGCCACGACGCCAATGGCAATGCCGTAGTCGGCGACGCAGTGTTAACCGATTCGACTGGGTCACTAGTAATGACGAGCAGCCGTCTGGTTGCAGGCGTTGGCTTGAAGAATATCGTGGTGATTGAAACTCCCGACGCCGTACTTGTTGCCGACAAGTCACAGACCCAGAGCGTCAAACATGTCGTGGCTCACCTCAAAGCGCACAAACGCGCTTTGGCGAACACCCACCGGAAAGTACATCGGCCTTGGGGTTGGTACGACAGTATCGACAGCGGTGAGCGGTTCCAAGTCAAACGCATCGTGGTCAATCCTGGTGCAAGCCTCAGTCTGCAAATGCACCACCACCGCGCCGAACACTGGGTGGTTGTTAAGGGGACGGCTCAGGTCACCAATGGGGACAAGGTCTTTCTCTTGGGTGAGAACGAATCGACTTATATCCCAGTGGGCCACGTCCACCGACTTTCTAATCCCGGAAAAGTACCGCTTGAGATTATTGAAGTCCAATCGGGAAGTTATTTGGGAGAGGATGATATCGTGAGATTTGACGATACTTACGGGCGGATGTGCTCCTAATCTAAGAAATCTATATTATGGAGAGTGAATTGAAAAAGAAAATAGCACTTATTACTGGCATTACAGGGCAGGATGGAGCGTATTTGGCCGAGTTGTTGCTCAGCAAAGGCTACTCTGTTCATGGTATTCGCCGGCGTGCTTCGTTGTTCAATACGGATCGTATTGATCATCTGTATCACGACCCCCATAGCGAAGGGCTGGATTTAACGCTCCATTATGGTGATCTCACAGACTCCTCCAGTCTTATCCGTATTGTCCAACAGGTTCAACCAGACGAAATTTATAATCTCGCGGCCCAAAGCCATGTCGCGGTGTCGTTTGAAGAGCCCGAATACACCGCCAATTCCGATGCCTTGGGTACGTTGCGCATACTAGAAGCCATACGTATTGCCGGTTTGGAAAAGAAGTCCCGCTTTTATCAAGCATCTACCTCTGAGCTTTATGGCTTGGTGCAGGAGGTTCCCCAAAAGGAAACCACCCCGTTTTACCCTCGATCTCCTTATGCGGTTGCAAAGATGTACGCCTATTGGATCACGGTGAACTACCGTGAAGCATACGGAATGTACGCTTGCAACGGCATCTTGTTCAATCACGAATCTCCCTTGAGGGGTGAAACTTTCGTAACACGCAAGATCACGCGCGCACTTGCGAGAATCAAACTTGGATTACAGGAATGCCTGTACCTCGGGAATATGAACGCTCTGCGCGACTGGGGTCACGCGCGCGACTATGTAGAGATGCAATGGCTAATGCTGCAGCAGGAAACAGCGGAAGATTTTGTAATTGCGACCGGAGAGCAGCACTCAGTTCGCGAATTTGTGGATCTTGCAGCGAAAGAGATCGATATCCATATCCAGTGGCAGGGGCAGGGTGTGGAGGAAAAAGGCTACGACACGGCAACGGGTAAATGTATTGTGGCGGTCGATCCCAGGTATTTCCGTCCCTCAGAGGTTGAAACACTGCTTGGCGATCCCACCAAGGCCAAGCAGAAATTGGGCTGGGTACCGACTACCACTTTCGCCGAGCTGGTTTCAGAAATGATGCGGGAAGACCTTAAGGAGGCACAACGCGACGAGCTGGTCAAACAGAATGGTTTTAAATACTTCAACCATCACGAATGATCGGCCAGGCATGATTCCGGTATACCAACCTTATTTCAACGGACGCGAAAAAGAGTACGTCAATCAGTGCCTGGACTCCACTTGGATTTCCTCCAAGGGGGAATTCATTGGCAAGTTCGAGTCGGCCTTCGCAAATTATGTGGGTGCGCAAGGAGGTGCAACCAGTGTCTGCAATGGCACCGTGGCCATTCATCTGGCCCTGGCCGCATTGGGCATTGGTCCTGGCGATGAGGTGATTGTGCCAACCTTCACCTACATTGCTTCGGTCAACACCATCATCCAAACGGGCGCAACTCCCGTATTTGTGGACTCGTTGCAAGCTACATGGCAGGTAGACCCCGAAGATATACGGAAAAAAATAACACCAAGAACCAAGGCGGTGATGGCCGTTCATCTGTATGGGCAATCCTGTGACATGGATCCGATTGTTCAAATTTGCAAAGAGAACAATCTTCTCTTGGTTGAGGATTGCGCTGAGGCCTTTGGTAGCTATTACAAAGGGCGACATGTTGGCACCTTTGGTGATGTCGCCACTTTCAGCTTCTTTGGCAACAAAACCATTACCACGGGCGAAGGAGGTATGGTAATTGCCAAAGATGCAGCAGTGCTCGCGAAAGCATTTCATCTGAAAAATCAAGGCGTATCGTCAAGCCGGGAATATTGGCACGATATCGTTGCCTATAACTACCGAATGACTAATATCTGTGCCGCGATTGGATTGGCACAGCTGGAACAAGCAGACGTCATTCTTGAAAAGAAACGCCAAATTGCACTTTGGTATGAAGAGGCCCTGCAGGGATTGCCGCTGGAGGTGCATCGTGAAGAGTCCGGAACGACACATTCCTTCTGGATGTGCTCCGTTCTGGTGAACGATGCCACCCAACGGGACGGGCTTCGCCAGCACCTGCGCAAGCAAGGCGTTGAAACACGGCCCGTTTTCTATCCTGCGCACACCATGCCTCATTGTCAGGCTGAAGGCGTATTTCCTGTTGCTGAATATCTAGGGGCTAGAGGAATCAATCTGCCGAGCTTCCCCGCGCTTGCGTTTGAAAATGTACAAGATATCGCTAAGCACTTGCGACTATTTTTTGAGAATCTTGTGTAATGAAGTATGCGCTAGTCGCCACCACTGGCTATATTTTGCTGGTCGATCTAGATTCGAAGCGCGTTACCCCTTTGAAAAAAGATCAGCCAGAATATTATGGAATATCCTGGTTCCCGGGAGATTCGGAGCTGGTTCTTTCACATTCAGGTGTGAATAATTCAGATCTCATCGACATAGCATCTTATGCGCAATCTGAACAGGGCTGGCTCTCCAAAGGTACTCAGAATGGGAGGCGTTTCTTATCTGCTCCTCACCAGATATTGTGTGCGCCTGATGGTCGAATTATTTGTACGAACACGGGCAGAAATGTTATTTCGATAGTTGATTTGAATCGTCTCAATCTATTTCAAGAGGCGGGTATCAGTAACGCGCGATGGGACCGATTGTCGCTGGAAAAAATTACAGGCGATCACCTGAATTCCGTATTTCTCCAGAATGATCAACTGTTTGTAGTAGCGCATGGCCACAATAAAGGCTCTAAGTTGGCTGTTTTTTCATACCCGGATCTTGACTTGTTATCAGTCACTCCTCTCGGTGAGAGAACGGGGCTTCACAATATTTGGATTACCTCTGAAGGCCAGCGTATAAGTTGTCATTCTGAAATTGGGGCCCTGATCGATATAGATTGCGCAGAGCCTCTTTGGGAATCAGGCTCACCTGTATATACGCGCGGGCTGGCTGCTACCGATGATTATGTGCTTGTAGGAGAGAGCCAAAAGACCGGGAGAGATTTGCGTCGCAATTCGCTGAGTGCGATTTGGGTATTGGATCGAAAGCAATGGCATGCGATTGACTACATCTGCTTGGGGCCTTATGGAGCAGTTAATGAGGTGAGATTGTTGGATGTGCCCGATCTGGCCCACCATGGCACTCCATTGCATAATATCCAGAATTTCCTCGCGGAAAGTGAGTTCCGGGATCTTCCCCCGGCTGAAATGGAAAAAAGCGAAAAAAATGGCCAGAATTTTACAATGTCTAATGCCGATTTGGTTCAGGGCAAGCTTGATTTGGCTCGCGCTGTTTGGGGCGGGAAAGCCACCTGGTCGTCATACCCTTTGGTCCTCGGGTCACCAGAAACGTTAAATGATGGAAGTAAGCGAGCCGCTGTAGATAACCTGTGCCTAGCTTTGAAAAAGGACTCTGGTAATCAATCTATGGCGTGCTTTTCCTATGCCCTTGAAGCTGGGCAGGTGTCGCATGTCTCTGCAGTGCTCGGTTACACGGGTAAGGGTGGGGATACCCATATGGCTGCATTACTGATTCAGAGTTCAGTCGGAGGAGGGGTATTGTCTGCATGGCGCCACAAAGGAGACGGGTGGAGGCAGTTGACGGAAATTGCAAATGTATTTGGACTTCCTCTGGAGGGAGATGTTCAGCTAAAAACTAGTCATTTGACGGCGATTCTATCTGTAGGAGGTACCGAGATATTGCGTCTGGATGCATCCACGTTGGGGCTGGACCACTGCAACAAAGGGCTGGGTATTCGATGGATAGGTGCAACGGTCAAACCACTGGATTAGTTTAATGAATCGATACTGGAAAGGGATATGGCAATCCCGCTATTTTTGGACCCATCTCGCTCTGGCTGACCTGCGCTCGCGTTGGCGGCGTTCCTTCTTTGGGGCCTTGTGGTCAATTATTCAACCCCTCGGCATGACGGCGTTACTGGCGGTGGTGTTCAGCCAAATGTTCAAGTCAGACATCACAACTTATGCCCCTTACATTCTCTCTGGCTTGATTGTGTGGGAATTTGTTGTTGCCAACGTTACGGGGGGAGCCCTATCGTTCGTTCAGGCAGATGCATATATCAAGCAGTGTAAACACCCATTGGCCATATATACCCTGCGCACCGTTTTAGGGAGCTTGGCTGTTCTGATGTTGGCAAGCGTTGCTCTGTTTGGATGGTCGCTGGTTGTGCTTCCGCAGAACTTCGGCTGGAGTTGGTTGGCGACGCTCACCATCTTCCCTGTTTTGGGTCTGATCGCGTGGCCCTTGGCTACAACCTTGGCGTATATTGGTGTGCGCTTTCGAGACGTGCCCCACGCTATGGGGCTATTGATGCAGGCCTTATGGTTTATATCGCCGGTCTATTTTGAAGCCAAAATGTTTAGGCAAGGGGGGATGGGTTTTCTGGTGGACTTCAATCCCATTTACCACGTGCTCCAGTTGGTTAGAGCGCCGTTGCTGGAGGGGGCATGGCCTACCGTCGAAAACTACAGCTATTCCTTTGCAATAGCTCTGGTGTTTGGTCTTTTCGCCTGGTTGGTGGGGCGGAAGGCTGAGAGCAAGGTTATCTTTTATTTATGAGCCAGCCTGAAATCAATCTTCAAGCAGTCAATCTGCATTATGCATCGGTTGCGTTCAAAGAGCGTTCGCTGAAATCTTTATTATCACGACCGTTTGGGAAAAGTGGTGCACGTGAGATCAAAGATGTTCATGCGCTCAAGAATATAACTCTTGAAATCAAAGGTGGAGAGCGTGTGGGGCTCCTGGGGCACAACGGCGCTGGAAAAAGCACTTTCCTCAAAACCGTTGCCGGTTTGTATCCAGTCTCCAGTGGCCAGGTCAATGTTCGAGGGCAGGTGCGTTCGCTATTTGATTTGAGCTTAGGGTTCGAGCCGGATGCTACCGGTCGTGAAAATATTTTATATCGGGGACTGTTGTTGGGATTAACGCCACGATTCATGCGTGAAAAACAGGCCGAGATCGTTGAATTCGCAGATCTCCGGGAATTTATAGATTATCCTATTAAGACATATTCTGCAGGCATGCAAGTGCGATTGGCATTTGCTATATCTACTGCGGTTGGTGGAGATATATTATTGCTGGATGAGGTTATTGGTGCGGGGGATGCGAATTTTATGGGTAAAGCGAGACAGAGAATTGCGGAGTTGATTGAGCGCGCAGAAATTCTTCTGCTGGCTTCTCATGATTTTGGCGCCCTTAATAGCCTTTGCCAGAGAGGATTGGTTTTTCACCGTGGTGAGATAGTTTTTGACGGCTCCATTCCCAAGGCGGTAGTCGAGTACAAGAAGGTGAATAATATTCCATGAGGAATGATCAGCCCTTGCGTGTAATGTGGTTGCTTAACCACACGTCAGCACGAAAATTTGAGATTCCAATGCTGAAACGCATTGGCGTGGAGCAGATATTCCAGCCAAAAATATTTCCAGCTGACCCAAGCTTTCGGAGTGCAAATATTGACTTCTCAGAGGATGATAGACTGGCTATATCAGTGCATGATCTGCAGGTTTTAAATGCGGCGGATTGGTATGCGGGAGCAAGCCAAGATGCCTGGGAGATTGCAAATCGACACTTTGATGTTGTTTTCTTGATATTGCATTCAGCGGAGGTTTTGGTATCTGCTGCGAATTATTTTCGTGGGGCCATCATTTTAAGGGCGTTCGGGACGGAAAAACCAGTCACTTATGAGAAAATAATAGCGCACTACGGAATCGCTTCAACTGTGAGGGGTTTGGGTGGGCGATTCTATTTTGGGGAGGCCTATCCACATCTGGGGGATCAAGAGGCTAAGTATCTTCGTGACAGAAGATGCTATCTCCCTTTGGGTATGGAAAGTGTTGATTATAAGGATAGCTGGGAAGGTGCGCTAAAACAGGTTGTTTTTGTCTGCCCAGATATTGGATTCAATTTTTACTATCGGCAGATATATGAATCGTTTTGCCGAAGTTTTGGGGATCTACCCTATATCGTCGCTGGCGCACAACCGATTCAAGTGGATGACCCGAGGGTTCTCGGCTTCGTGAGCAATGAGCAGCATGCTCATAACATGACTCAAAGCCGCGTCATGTTTTATCACAGCCAAGAATCACATCATATTCATTACCACCCCTTTGAGGCCGTTCGCATCGGCATGCCGCTTGTATTCATGGGGGGTGGTATGTTGGATCGGATGGGCGGCTCGAAGCTTCCGGGGCGTTGCGAAACCATCCGTGAAGCGCGGCTAAAAATTGAACGTATCCTGAATGACGACCAAGATCTGATCCGGAGCATCCGAGGAAGTCAAACGATGCTTCTGGATGCGATGAATCCAGCGAACTGTGAAGGTGCATGGCAGGCTGGTTTTGCCCGCATCGCCTCAGAGCTCGCCCTGGCGCGCGCAGAACAAGCGCGTCGACCCCTCGTGACGAAGCGCAAACGCATTGCGGTGATCTTGCCTGTGGGATATCGCGGTGGCAGCCTACGAGGCGCGTTGTTGCTAGCCAAGGCGCTGTATATCGGCAGTCGCCAAGCAGGAGAGCCGACAGATGTTGTGTTTCTGCATCTGGACGACCCTGCGGTGTATTCGACAACTGATTTTGATGACTTGGCCGAAGGGGTCCAGCGAAGGCCATATAAGTGGAAGTCCCTGCGAGCTGGCGAGGCGCGCCGTGCCATGCGGTACGCGGGCTTTCCGGAGTGGGAGCCCCTAGTGCAGCAATACCTCGTGCCCGACGACGGAATTCAGCAGCTGCAAGATTGTGACCTTTGGCTTGTCGTCAGCGACCGTTTGTCGAGTCCTTTGCTTCCACTGAAGCCCAATGTGCTCATGGTGTATGACTATTTGCAGCGCTATGAAGCCGTCATGCCGCAGGGCGCGGACTACTTTTTTCTACTGGCTGCTCAGTCTGCTGCGCGCGTGCTTGTGACCACAGACTTCACTTGGCGAGACGCAACCCAATATGCGGGTCTTCAGCCTCGCTTGGTTCGTCGGGTTCCTATGTTGGCGCCTGAGTTTCCCATACGCAGGGCAGCCCACAATAAGGAACGAGGTTCGGGTCGGGGCTACTTTATCTGGACCACCAATGCTTCCCTGCACAAGAATCATGCTCGCGCGGCGCAGGCCTTAGAGATCTACTACGGCGAATTGGGCGGAAAGCTGGATTGCCGCGTTACGGGGGTCAACACCCGGGACATGCTGACCAGTCAGACTCCTCATTTGCGAGAAATGGCCAAGGTCTTTGAACGCAGTGAACTGTTGAAGGCGCGGGTTCAGTGGTGCGGCGAGTTGTTAGACGCCACTTATCGCGAACTCGTGGAAGGGGCCGTGTTCCTATGGCATGCAGGTAATATTGATAACGGAACGTTCAGCGTGATTGAGGCTGCTTGCTTGGGGGTTCCATCGCTGTCCAGCGACTATCCCGCTATGCGTGAGATGGATACGCAGTTTGCACTGAACCTCGCGTGGATGGACGCCAAGTCTCCCCGCGATATGGCGGTTCAGCTTAAGCAAATGGAGTCTGACGCCCCTGGCAGGCGTGCCCACCTGCCTTCACCACAACAACTTGCCGGCCAGAGTGTGGAGGCGCTTGCACGCCAGTACTGGGAAGAGGTGCGCTCGTGCCTGTAAAAGAATACGGAATTTACGTCGCATATCCCCCCACGGTTGATTTGAGGGTGGAAGGTCTAGGTAGATACTTGGCGGCATTTCTCAAAGGGGCGGAGGGGCGCACTGACGTGCGCTTCACGATTGTTTGCCCCAGTTGGTCTCATGATTCATTGGAACAGCTATTCCTGAGCGAGGACGTTCCCATGGATCGCGTGCGCGTCATTGGACCTAAAGGAAAGCCGTACGCGCTCTACGTTTATGAGGCCTGGAAAAGTTACCTGAAACGCGAGCGAGGTTCGAGCTGGCTTCGGCGTCTGTCTCGTGGCATGGATAAAGTAGCCACTAGGGCGCAGATGCGCTTAGAGCGGCGGGGCATCACGGTAAACAGCTTATCCACGCTTTTGATGTTCTGCGTGGAGGCGCTGCCAGTGGGGGCCCTGCTTCTGATGCTGGCTCCCCTGTGGATTCCCATGCTGCTGGTCAATCGCTGGAAACCTCTCCTTCAACGCGGATTTCAGCGGCTGGCTCCCAGAATTGCTGTCAAAAGAGCTCGGCTGAAAGCTTTGCTGGATGAGCCGCAAGGGATAGGACTTGTTCAGCGTCTGTTTGCTGACATGGAGCACTCTGAGTCCCAGCGCATGCAGAAAGTCATTGAGCGGCTGCACGAGGTAACAGCTTGGTACTGCCCTACGGCCTTCTGGCCAGCGTTCAATGAGATCAAGGCCCCAAGGTTGATGTGTGTGCCGGATGTTGTATTGACTGATTTTCCCGTGGGTTTCTCATCGGTCAATGGAAACTACACTCTGCAGGTTTTTGAGAAGGTTCAAGAATCGATTCATTCTGCACACAACTTGGTGACCTACAGTGATGCAGTGAAATGGGGTACGCTGGTGGATCGCTATGGCGTTGATGCGGAAAAAATTTCTGTGATTCATCATGCTGCCAATAAATTGAACCGCTCTGTGGAAATTACAGGGTTTCCCGACACCGAAAAAACGGCAAAGCACCATTGTCAGAAGCTGCTATTCCAAGCACTACTACGTGCCACCAATATTGACTATACCTCTGGACTGGTCAATGGAGAGCTGCAGTTTATATTCTATGCGAGTCAGTTCAGGCCGAATAAAAATATTATTACCCTGCTTCGGGCATATGAGTATCTTTTGCGTAATCGCTATATTTCGCATAAACTGATATTGACTGGGCATCCGCGTTCGGCACCTGAGATACAAGATTTTATTTCTATCAATCGATTAGAGAATGATGTTCTATGCTTGCCCAAGCTCAGTATTGCTGAGTTGGCTGCTTGTTACAAGCTGGCGACATTGGCTGTTAATCCAAGTCTGAGCGAAGGAGGATGTCCCTTTACCTTTACTGAGGCGCTGTCCGTTGACACTCCAGTGGTTATGGCGCGTATACCGGTCACAGAGGAAGTTTTGACAGATCCTCAATTGCAAGAGATTAGTTTTTTTGACCCTTATGATTGGCAGGACTGCGCACGGCGCATTGAATGGGGACTTGCTCATCCGCAGGAGTTGCTAGCACGGCAGCGCATAACCTATGATCAACTTAGCCAGCGTTCCTGGTCTGATGTTGTGAATGAGCACATCGAAGTTCTGGACCGAATTTCCAGGGTAGATCGAATCAAGAATCTGCAATGATGTCTCAAAAACTGATAATTTTCGGATATGGTGGCCATGCGCGTAGTGCAGCCGATTTGGCGCTGGCATGCGGGTACATCAGTTTATTGTTTGTCGACGAAAATGCACGGCCTGGGGAGAGTTTTTTAGGGCATTCCGTAGTTTCGTCTCTGGCGACAGATGATTTTCAAGAATATAGCGCTTTTCCCGCTGCCGGTGACAATAAACGCCGAAGTCAGCAGTGTCTGGCTATTGAGCAGCTGGGTTTGCCTTTGGTTTCCCTTGTTTCTCCGCTCGCCAGTGTGGGGGTTGGAAGTTCCATCGGAGCAGGCTGCTTCGTAGGCCATCATGCGCACATCGGTCCTTTGGCGTCCATAGCCACTGGTTGTATTGTCAATACGGGAGCTGTCGTTGAGCATGAAGCTCAGGTTGGCGAGTATGCCCATATCTCAGTGAATAGCACGATTGCCGGAAGAAGCAGCTTGGGAGCATATTCAATGCTGGGGGCTGGCGCTGTCATCATCGATGGCGTGTCAGTTGCCAGCGGAGTTATGGTGGGTGCGGGAGGCGTGGTGCATCGATCAATAGTCGAGCCAGGCATCTACACAGGTGTTCCGGCTCGAAAGAGCAAGTAGATAGATGAATTGACTTAGGTGGCCTGTGCTGGATGTTTGCGAGAAGTCGGAAAAGCCATCAGCATGATGTGCGGGCACGGCAGCATCACATAAAAAAGGCTCCTTGATGGAGCCTTTTTTATTCGCTGCTTACTGCAGACTCAACGTGCTTGTAGGTGCTCCGTTGCCGCCATAATTTCCAGAATTCCTATTGTTCCCAAAACTCCGGATTTGTCCTCCCGATAATGTTTCTAGGCCCAGTCCGGTGTTGTTGGTAATGGTGCTGGACGAAATGCGAATTGACGATTGCGCACCAAACGAGCGCACACCACTTTGAATATTGCCGTCGGAGACCGAATTTTCGATGCTCATGCTGACAGGGCGCGATACGCTATTCGAAATAAAACCTGCATTGGTATTGGAGCTCACGATCGTATTCACGATGGATACGTCGCTTCCGTCATCAGCCCGGATACCGCGTTGACTTTGGTCGATACGAGTGTCGGAAATAGATACGGTAGCCAATGTGGCCGGACCAGGAACGATCCAGATGCCCCCGCCACCACAGTGGTCACCGAGAAATTTGCGAATGGCGAGATTGCTATCTGCCGGGGTTGTAGGTGCAAAATTGACGCATTGGCCGGTAACTCGGGACACTCTGACATTGTCGAGGATGACTCCCGCCGCGCTCAAGACATTGATGCCGTTGATGCCCGTGCCCGCACCGTCGATGACAACATTGCGAATGACAACATGTGCCGCCGCGTTATTGATGATGATGCCATTTGTCCCGGCAGAGAGTATGCCTCCAGCCTGCCCACCTGCCCCATCAATAGTGATGCTCTTGGTGATTGTGACTGCCCCAAAACCACCTGGGTCAAGTACGTTGATGGCCCCGTTGGTTGCAGTTTTGGAGATTGCACCCGCAAAGGTTTTGCAAGGAGCCGTTCGGCTGCAGGGATTTGCGTCGTCTCCTACCCCAGACACCCACGTACGCGTGGCTTGAGCATGGGCTGCGGACGCGGCCAGAAGAAGGCCGCAGATGAAGATGTAAATGTTGGGTTTGCGCATCGGAACCTCCAGTTGGATATTTGCTATCACTACTCTCTGTAACGCGTGCTGAGCTTACGCTGAATTAACCGCTTTGCAAGTGATGTTGGTACCAGTTGGTGTCCTAACGATCTAGCGGCCTGAAGGAGGGAAACGGTTTGTGGGCGAACGTTAAAATCCATCGCTCCGTTCAGAGGTTTGGATGCCTAGGTGACGGGGCGCATTGCGAATGTGGCCGGCGGACGCACAGGCGTCTGCATGCAACTGGTCTTCTTACAACTCTCAATCATGGCGCCACTTCAAATCACGACCACCTTGCTGGGCATCGGCCTTGCCGCCGTCATTCTGCTGCTCGTCCGGCGTGATCACCTCTACCTTCTGCACGGCCTGTTCTGGATCTTGGTCGCGGGGGCTGCGGCCGTCTTGGGAGTCTGGCCGGGTCTGATTGATCGTCTCGCGGTGGTGGTGGGCATCAGTTACCCGCCCGCTCTGCTTTTGCTGGTGGCTGTGGTGATCGTCCTCGTCAAGACGCTGCACACCGACATTGTCAATACCCGGGTGGAAAGAGATGTGAGGCGCCTCAATCAGCGGCTGGCCATATTGGAGGCAGATAACGCTGCTTTGCGAGAACTCCGGTAGCGTTAGTTGTCGCCGAAAGCAGGCATCGGAGGGGCGTTGCTTGCGGTCCCCCGCTTAGTTAGGGAGCTAGCTTAGATAAACCGATGCCAAGGGGTGATGGTGGGCGAGTTTCCACGCCTTGGCCAATGAAACGCTGCTGAGAATCAAGGAGCAGCGCGACGGCTTGCTCGGCGCACTTGCCACCGCGCAAGGCATAGCAGCGTGGTGGCCGCCATGTACTTGGCCACACTGAACCATGAGTTGAAAATTCGCGACTTGCCAACCGCGCGCAGATTCATGGAAACGGGCACTTCGACAATACGCAAGCCGGCGCGGCGCACCAGTAGCAGGGCGCCCAGGTCCTGATAGTCCAGCAAGGTGGCTTCACGCGATGCGAGTACCTGCATGGCTTCGGCGTTGTAGAGCCTGAATCCCGAGGTGAGGTCGCGCAAGTCAAAACCTGCCAGGTGGCGAAACCAGTTCCAGGCCAGTTGCCGCGTGCGACTGGCGCGCTCTGGGTAGGCTCCTATCACCAGGTCGGCCTGATCCCGCGCTCGCAGCAAAACAGGAATCTCGTTGACCTCATGCTGGCCATCGGCATCCATGGTGATGACTGCTTGGTAGCCATGCAGCAACGCATAGCGAATCCCCGCTTGCATACCACCCCATGCGCCCATGGGGAGCACAGGATTCAGCACGCGGGCACCTGCCGCGCTGGCAATGGCTGCCGTATCGTCCGTGCTCTGGTCATTGATGACCAGCACATCGTGCCAGCCCTGCGCATGCAGATGCTGCAGCACGCTGCCGATGGTGCCGGCTTCGTTGCGCGCGGGGATTACCACCAGGAGGTCCTTGCCTCGAGCCGGTTTTTCCGCCTCTGGGGTCACCAGCTTATAGCTGGTGGCGAGCGCTTTTGCGCAGGCGGCAATCGAGAAATATTCAAGCAAGGCACGCTGTCCCGCCGCACCAAATGCCGCGCGTTGTTCGGGCAGGTCTTGCAAGTGCTGGAACGCCGCCCGCCAGCCCGAAATACCGTCTTCCGGGGGAACGCGCAAGCCAGCATCGGCCTTTGAGACGACCCAGGGCATGCCGGATCCGGGCAGGTCGCTCACGATGCAAGGCCGGGCATGGTGCATGGCTTCTAGCAGCACCATTCCGAAGGCCTCGGTCCGTTCGCACGAAGCAAGGCAGAAAACGTCACAACTCTGAAGCAGGGCATGTTTCTCGTTGTCACCCACGTTCCCCAAAAGGCGCACATTGGGCGGCTCGCCGGACCGGGTTTGGGTTGCAATGAGGGTCTCCAGCTCTTGGCGGGACTCGCCTTCTCCAATGATCAGCAGTTCCAGCCCTGGCTGGCCCGTCACAGCGCGGACCAGTGTCTCAAAACCTTTGTAGTAGGTGAGGCGCCCGATCGACAACAGGCGCAGTGCGCCGCAATCTTCGGCTGACCAGCTTTTCAGCGGTTCGGTGTCGTCGGGTGGTGCCGGGTTCGTGCAATCCAGGCCCAGGGGAACTACATCGCATTTGTCCCGCCATGTTCGAAGCGGCTCGCTGGCTTCCAGGTAAGGCGTGGATGTGGCAATGACCCGCGCCGCCTGGCTGAGTACGGCTTGTTCAAAAGGCCTGTAAAGGCGGTAGGCGATGGCAACTGCCGTGCGGATGCGTGATACCACCACGTCGGAATGCCAGTGCACCACCCACGGAATGTCGCGCGCCTGCGCCAGGGTGAGCGCCCAGAAAACAGAGTTGTTGGGCATGTGCAGGTGCAGCACATCAGGCTGGATGCGCTGAATGGCCTGTGCCAGGGCTCTTCGAAATCCCAGTGCGATGGGTGCGTAGATCACGCTGAACTGCACAGGCACCCGCTGCAACCAGACGGGATCATCGGGCAGGGGATCGCCGTGCACCAATGCATGGACATCCAGGCCCTGGCGCCGCTGCTCTTGAATCAGGTCGGCAAGAAACACTTCCATCCCCCCTCGGTGTGGGGGATAAAACTTGCCAATGTGTAATACGCGCAAAGTCACAGCCTGCTTGTCTGGTCGCTACTTGTGCTACTTCTTTGGGGCAGCGATGACGGCACGCATCTGGTTGTACTGCGGGTTCCGAGGGTCCAGCTTGATGGCCTGATCGATGTCGCTCAAGCTTGCTGCCTGCTGGCCCGCCCGGTGGTGGGCGATGGCGCGGCCGTAGTAGACCGGGGCGCCGGGGTTGGTGGCAATGAGTTGATCAAACACCTCAATGGCTGCCTTGGTTTCGCCTTTGCCCACCCGTGCCATGCCAAGGCCGAGCAGCAGGCGCGGATCTTTGGGGTTTGTCTGCAGCAGCACCTTAAACCCGCTGATGGCCTCGTCATACCTTTGCAGGGCCATCGCGGTCTCCACCAGCCGTATGCGCACTGTGGGTACCGTACTCTGCAGTTGAGGATCTTTTTCAGCCTTGGCCACGGCAGTGTGGAAGCTCTCCAGCGCAGGTGCAAGTTGCCCCAGCGCTGCTTGGGATTCGCCTCGGTGGTAATACAGGGCGGGCTCTGCGTACCCCTGCGCCTCTGCCGCGGCAAAAGCCTGAAGTGCTTCCGCGTGCTTTTTCTTGAGCTGCAGAACCACGCCCGCGTTAAAGCGTGCACTGCGTCCCAGTTCGCCCAGGTCTCCAAGGGCTGCCGCAGTAGACAGGTTCCACTGCGCTTGGTCTGTCATGCCCTTGCGCAGGTAGTAGGCCCCCAGATTCAGAAAAGGGCGGCTGCGCCCAACGGCATTGGCGGGGGCTTTGACATCGATCTTCTCGGCAGCATCGGTCCATGCGGCCACTTCGTCGCTCAAAGAAAGGTTGCGCTCCAGGGCCAGCGCCCCACACAACAACCCCAGCACAGCGCCAAGGGCATAGATTGCTTTGGGCTTGAAGCCGGTGAGCACAATCGCCAGCAAGCCAGGAAGCGCCACTGCCCACAGGTAGCTGCGATAAAGCACAAAAGGGTCTTGCACCCAGACGGTGATGAACTCCGTGGCAAACCACAAAAGTGGAAAAAGAAGGAGTACCGCAGCAAGACTCAATGCGCCTGTGCGACGAAGCAGCAGCCACGCGGCCCCTGCAAAGAGCGCCAGATATGCCACCGCGCCAGCCAGGTGCCAGGACGATGCAAAGCCCAGCGGAAAGGCGGGACGCAGGTCGATAGACATCCAGCCAACATATGGCACGATCCAGAGCAGCCCGTATGCAAAGAAGAGCCCTGCTTGATTCAGGATGCTCAGGGGAAAAATCTGCTGCGTAATGCCCGGGCGAAGCGCTTCGAGCTGCTGCGCAAAGGCCACAGATTGCGCATCAAAGAGCTGACCAATCAAGTCGCCGCGAAAGTGCAGCAGTGCGGCAGTGGCCACGCCCATCAGCAAAAGTGCAGCACCCAACACGACGGCAATGCTCTTCCAGCTGGGGCGCCGTATGTGGATGTAGATAGGAATGGTCAGGGCGGCGGTCATCACAGCATGCTCTTTGGACAACATGGCCAGCAGATAGGCCAGCAGTGCGCCTGCGTACCAGACCATTCGCTTGGTTTGCAGCCCACGCACAAAGGCCCAGCATGCGAGCACGGCAAACAGGGTTGCCATGAGGATGGATCGTTGGATCAGGTAGCCCACCGCGTAAACCGCCATGGGGTGGAGTGCAAACAATGCCACCCCAACCTGCAATGCAGCCCTTTGCGATGCGGCAAAGTGCGCCTGGTCCTCCATGTCCTGCGGGAAACGGGTGCTGGCCATCAGCGCTTTGAAGAACGCATACATGGCAGCCACCACACCCAGGTGCAAGGCAATGTTGACGATGCGTTGCTTCCACCAGCCAGCGCCTGCGATCTGGTCGACCCAGACGAAGCTGCCGTACGAGACCATGCGCGCCTTGAGGTCCAGCAGGCTGCCGTAGCCACTAAAGATGGAGCCTTCCGTGAGCCGAATGTCGTCAAACAGCAGCTCGTTGTTCAGTCCTGGCACATACACGCCCAGCACAGCCAATACCAAAACCAGGGCGAAAAAGTAGGGGGCTTTGCCGGATTGGGCCATGGAAGGGCGTTTGGAGGAGGGCCAGAGCCCAGGTGGGACGGTAGACCAAACCAGTTTAGCAGACCAAAAAACGTCTCAAATCGTGAAAAATGTCGCAGAAGAGAGCCGTTTGATGGAGCGCGCTGCGGTGGTTTGTAGTGCCGGTCGCTTTGGGCGTGACCGCATATATCTGTCTTGTCTCCGGACGGCGGTTACGGTTGGGATTTCTGTGGGCCCCGTCCGATCATCAAATCCAGGTTCTGAACAGCCGCCCCCGATGCCCCCTTGCCCAGGTTGTCGAACACGGCAGTCAGCAGCACCTGGCCATGGCGGGCGTTGCTGAAAACGCCCAACTGCAGCTGGTTGGTGCCGTTGAGGGCCTGCGGGTCCAGGTGCTGGGTGTCTTGCGCTTGCGCCAGACCCAGGACCTCAACATGGTCCGCACCGAGAAAGTGCTGGGCCAGGCAAGCGTGCAAACGCTCTCCGGTGGTGCCTGCGGGCAGCTGGCGCAGATGCAGCGCAATGGTGAGCGCAATCCCCTGGCGGAACGAACCATAGGCCGGAAGAAAAAACGGGCGTTGCGACAGCCCGGCATGCAGGGCGATTTCCGGGGTGTGTTTGTGTTCCAGACCCAGGCCGTAGAGCTGGAAGGCCGGGGCGTTGGCCGCGTTCGTGCCTTCATGTTCGTCCACGCGAGCCCGTCCGCCGCCCGAATACCCCGACACCGCGTGGATGGTGATGGGAAGGTCAGCGGGCACGAGCCCCGCCTGCACCAGGGGCCGCAGCAGGGCGATGGCGCCCGTGGGGTAGCAGCCTGGGTTGCTGACCCGCTTGGCGCCAGCAATGCGCGCGGCCTGGGCAGCGCCCATCTCTGGAAAGCCATACACCCACTGCGGGTCCGTGCGGTGCGCCGAGCTGGCGTCGATCACGCGCACGGCGGGGTTGACGATGGAGGCGGCTGCTTCGCGGGCAGGGGCATCGGGCAGGCACAGGATGGCGATATCGCAGCTGTTGATGGCCTCGGCGCGGCGGGTGGCGTTCTTGCGTTCGGCCTCGGGCAGGGTCAGCAGCTGCAGATCCGTGCGGCCACGCAGGCGTTCGTGGATCTGCAAACCGGTGGTGCCTTGGTCGCCATCGATGAAGACAAGGGGTGGGGGGGTCATGGGGCGGGTTCCTGCAATGGAGGGGATGTGGAATCTTCGGTCCCGGTCTAAACTTTGAAAAGTTGAATTTCACAAACATCAGAATCAGGTTTACTGAACGTCATGCGCGAACTCAATCTTGACCGGCTGCGCACCCTGGTCACCATTGCCGACCTGGGCTCCTTCGCAGAAGCCGCGCGCACGCTGCACCTGGCGCCGCCCACGGTGAGCCTGCACATCGCGGACCTGGAGGCCCACATCGGTGCGCCATTGCTGGTGCGCAAGCGGGGCGAGGTGCGTCCGTCCGCCGTGGGTGAGGTGCTGGTCGAACGTGCGCGGCGCTTGCTGGCGGACGCGGATGAAGCGATGGACCTGGTGCAACGCCAGGTGCAGGGGCTGGCGGGGCGTGTGCGCCTGGGCGCCTCCACGGGGGCCATTGCGCACCTGCTGCCCCAGGCCCTGGAGGCGCTGGGCCAGCACCACCCCGGCATCGACGTGCAGGTGGCCGTGCTCACTTCGCACGAAACCATGTCGCGGCTGGCCAATGGTGTGCTGGATGTGGGCCTGGTGGCCCTGCCACAGGCCGCCCTGCGCGGTGTGGCGGTGCTGCCGTGGCGGCGCGACCCAGTCATGGCGTTTGTGCCGTCCACCTGGCCTTCGCCCGCGCGGGTCACTCCCGGCTGGCTGGCGAGCCAGCCGCTGATCCTCAACGACGACGGCACCAGCCTGTCACGGCTGACGGGCGAGTGGTTTGCGCAAGCCGGCGAACACCCGAAGGCGCGCATCCAGCTGAACTACAACGACGCCATCAAAAGCCTGGTGGCGGCAGGCTATGGTGCAACGCTGCTGCCGCAAGAGGCTTCCACCTCCGTGCCACGGGACCCCCGCATCCGCATGCTGCCGCTGCAGCCCCGCCTGTGGCGGCCGCTGGGTATCGCGCACCGTGCAGGGCCAGTCGAGCGGGCCACCCAGCATGTGCTGGATGTGCTGTGGCAGCAAAAGCAGGGGTAGGGCAGTGGCAAGGCGGGGGCGGTACCGCCCATGCCCGTCGTGTTGCTCACCATGCGGCGCAAGATCGGATGCGCAAATTACAGATAAAAATCGGCTCTAGCGCTTATCTATAAGGCGCAAGTAGCTATCAATATGGTAGCGTTGGTGGCTGCTTCAGAGGGGGTTCTCGGGCGCCAGCGCGCTGAGCACCATGCGCACGATCAGCTCCTCGGCCTTTTCGTAGTCGCGTTCTGTCAGTGCCGGTTTGCCCAGCAGCAGGGCGAACTGGGCCTCCTGCTCCGCATAGGCCTGCGTGACCGACCAGATGATGAACATCAGGTGCGTGAAGTTGACCTTGGCGATGCGGCCTTCTCGGGCCCAGCGTTCGAAGGTGCGCACCTCGGTCTTGAGCAGCGGCGCCACGCGCTCGATGATGGCGTTGCCATAACGTGGTGCACCGGCAATCACCTCTTTGGTGAAGACCTTGGCGCCCTGGGGGCGCGTGCGCGAATACTGCAGCTTGGCGCGGATATAGCGCCGCAGCGCCTGCTGGGGGTCGTCGCTGTGCGACAAGTCTTCCATCCCGGCCAGCCACTGGGTGAGCACGTCGTCGAGCACGCGTTGGTACAGCGCCTCTTTGCTCGGAAAGTAATACAGCAGGTTGTGGCGGCTGATGCCGATGGCGGCTGCGATGTTTTCCAGCGAGGCGCCCTCAAAGCCGAACTGCGCAAAGTGGTTCTCGGCCTCAGTGAGGATGCCCTGTTCCTTGAGCAAGCGCGAGGCGGTGGGCGCGCGGGGCGTTGTCTCGTCGCTGGAGGTGGCGCGCGTTGTCCTGGGAGCGCGGGGGGCGGTGTCTGCGGGGGACGGGCGGGCGTCGGTCATCGCACCATTGTGGAACAAGCCAGGGGCCAAAAACTGGCATTTCGCTGGCGTGAGACGGGGATTTGTGGCGATTTGGCTGGCACGGGGTTTGCTCTAGGGATTTTACCAATTGGTAAATTTTTACGGGTTGGTAAATTGACCCACCACACAGGGCACCGCTGCGCCAAAGCCGCGGGCACCTGAATCCTACAGCGAGGCCCACGATGAAACCTCCGAAGTTTGCAAGCACAGGCACCTGCGCCTGCGCTGCATTGACTGGCCCCAGCCGCATGCGCAGCCAGCGCTGCGTGGCACGGGCGCGTTGGAGCGCCTGCATGGCCTGCGCCCAGACCCCCACCCTCACCCTCTCGGAGGAAACCTGATGGACACACCCGCAAGCCGTGCCTGCGGCATTCATGCCGCACGCCTGAACCTGGCCGACTACGCCTCCAACTTCAGCGACGCGCACCCGCCGCTCACCCGCCCCCAGGCCCTGATCGAGGCCGAACGCTGCTACTACTGCCACGACGCCCCCTGCGCCACGGCCTGCCCCACGGGCATCGACATCCCCTCGTTCATCCACCGCATTGCGCAGGACAACAACCGGGGTGCTGCCCGTGCCATCTTGGAGGCCAACCCGCTGGGCGGAATGTGCGCCCGCGTGTGCCCCACCGAAGTGCTGTGCGAGCAGGCCTGCGTGCGCAACACCAACGAAGACAAGCCGGTGGAGATCGGCTCGCTGCAGCGCTATGCGACTGACGCATTTTTTGAAAAGCCCGGTACACCCCTGTTCCAGCGCGCAGCCCCCACCGGTAAGCGCGTGGCTGTGGTGGGCGCTGGGCCTGCGGGCCTGGCCTGCGCGCATGGTCTGGCCGTGCGGGGGCATGACGTGGTGTTGTTCGAGGCGCGCCCCAAGCTGGGCGGCCTGAATGAATACGGCCTCGCCAGCTACAAAACCACCAACAACTTCGCGCAGAAGGAGGTGGAGTGGCTGCTGTCCATCGGCGGCATCGAGGTGCGCACGGGCCAGCAACTGGGCCTTGACATCACGCTCGACAGCCTGCTGGGTGCTTACGACGCGGTGTTCCTGGGTCTGGGCCTGCAGGGCGTGAACGCGCTGGGCGTGGCCGAGCCCACCGCCACCGGACTGCGCAATGCCGTGGATTTCATTGCCGAGCTGCGCCAGAGCGTCGACCTCTCGACCCTGCCCGTGGGCCGCCGGGTGGTGGTGATTGGTGGCGGCATGACAGCGGTGGATGCCGCCGTGCAGTCGCGCAAGCTGGGCGCCGAAGAAGTAACCATCGTCTACCGCCGGGGCGCGGAGGCCATGTCGGCATCGGCCGTGGAACAGCAATGGGCGCAGACGAACGGCGTGACCATCCGCCACTGGGCTGCACCGAAAGAGGTGCTGAGCGAAGGCGGCGCTGTCAAGGGCGTGCGTTTTGCCGCCACGGCGCTGAGCGGCGGCAAGCTGGTGGAAACCAGCGAAACCTTCACGCTCGATGCCGACATGGTGCTCAAGGCCATCGGCCAGACCTTTGTGGCTGAGCCTGTGGGCAAAAGCATTGCGCTGGAGGGCGGGCGCATCGCCACCGATGCCGAAGGCCAGACCAGCCTGGCGCGTGTGTGGGCCGGTGGCGACTGCCGCGTGGGCGGCCGCGACCTCACGGTGGAAGCGGTGGAGCACGGCAAGGTTGCAGCTGTTTCCATCCATGCCGCACTCAGCGCCTGAAGTGGCCTGAACCCCTCACCCCAGTTTTCACGGGAGCACCCCATGGCAGACATTCGCAGCAATTTCCTGGGCATCCAAAGCCCCAACCCCTTCTGGCTGGCCTCCGCACCACCCACCGACAAAGAGATCAACGTCACCCGCGCCTTTGAGGCGGGCTGGGGCGGCGTGGTGTGGAAGACGCTGGGCGAAGACCCACCGGTGGTCAACGTCAACGGCCCGCGTTACTCCACGCTGATGTCGCAAGACCGCCGTGTGATCGGCCTGAACAACATCGAGCTGATCACTGACCGGCCGCTGCACACCAACCTCGAAGAGATCAAACGCGTCAAACGCAACTGGCCGGACCGCGCCATGATCGTCTCGCTCATGGTGCCGTGCGAGGAGCAGAGCTGGAAGAACATCCTGCCGCTCGTGGAAGACACCGGCGCCGATGGCATCGAACTCAACTTCGGCTGCCCCCACGGCATGAGCGAGCGCGGCATGGGCGCGGCCGTGGGCCAGGTGCCTGAATACATCCAGATGGTCACGGCCTGGTGCAAGCACTACAGCAAGCTGCCCGTGATCGTGAAGCTCACCCCCAACATCACCGACGTACGCCACCCTGCACGCGCCGCCAAGGCGGGTGGAGCCGATGCCGTGTCGCTCATCAACACCATCAACTCCATCATGGGTGTGGACCTGGACCGCATGGTGATGAGCCCGAGCACCGACGGCTGGGGTTCGCACGGCGGCTACTGCGGCCCGGCCGTCAAGCCCATTGCGCTGAACATGGTGGCCGAGATCGCGCGCGACGCGCAGACCTCGGGCCTGCCCATCAGCGGCATTGGCGGCATCACCACCTGGCGCGATGCGGCCGAATACATTGCGCTGGGCTGCGGCACGGTGCAGGTGTGCACTGCGGCCATGGTGTATGGCTTCAAGATCGTGCAGGACATGTGCGATGGGCTGTCCAACTTCATGGACGAGCACGGCTACGCCACCTTGGATGACTTCAAGGGCCAGGCCGTGCCCACGGTCAAGGACTGGAAGAACCTCAACCTCAACCACATCGAAAAAGCCGTCATCAACCAGGATGCCTGCATCCAGTGCGGCCGCTGCCATGTGGTGTGCGAAGACACCTCGCACCAGGCCATCACCTTCACCAAAGAGGGTGGCGTGCGCAAGTTCGAGATCAACGAGGCCGAGTGCGTGGGTTGCAACCTGTGCGTGTCGATCTGCCCCGTGCCAGAGTGCATCACCATGCGCGCGCTGGAGCCGGGCGAAGTTGATGTGCGCACGGGCAAGACGGTGACCGGCGAATACGCCAACTGGACCACGCACCCCAACAACCCGCAGCGCGTGTCTGCAGCGGCTTGATATGCGGCCCATGCGCGCGTGTGCCACAGACCCTGCAAGGCGTTGTGACAGCACCCGTTGTGGTGCTGATTTGCAACGCATGCTGCACTGCATCTGGTGCAGTTCTTGCGTGATCTCTAGCATCGCTCGCTTCCCTTTGCCCGCCATCTGCCAGCGTGAGGGCGCTGAAACAGACGGCGGGTTGTGTGCAACCCCAACGACGTCTTTGACAGGAGTACAGGCATGACCAACAGTACCGGCAGCGCTGCCCACGTGGCGGGGCTAATGCCCGGCGGAGCCTCCAACACGCTCGCCAATGAAGATCTGCTCCCCACCACCGCCGCGCAGCGACACTGGACCTGGAAAGACTTCGCCGCACTTTGGGTGGGCATGGTCGTGTGTGTGCCCACCTACACCATGGCCAGCTCCATGCTGGACCAGGGTTTCACCTGGCAGATGGCGGTGTGGCTGGTGTTCCTGGCCAACTGTATCGTGCTCGTGCCCATGGTGCTGATCGGCCGCGTGGGGCCCAAATATGGTGTGCCGTTCCCCGTGCTGGCACGTGCTTCGTTCGGCGTCAAAGGCGCCAACCTGCCCGCTGTGCTGCGGGGCCTGGTGGCGTGTGGCTGGTTCTCCATCAACTGCTATTTCGGCGCGCTGGCGCTGCATGGCTTCCTGAACATCCTGGGCATGGGGCTCGCGGGCCCGGCCGAGGGGCAGACCATCAGCACCTCGCAGTTCATGTGTTTCCTCGCGTTCTGGGCAGTGCACATCTACTTCATCTGGAAGGGCCCAGAGTCCATCCGCAAGCTCGAAGTGATCGCCGCGCCGCTGATGATTATTGCGTCCATCGTGCTCGTCGTGGTGCTGATGATGAAGGTGCCTTCGGGCCAGCTCTTCAACCTGCCTGCCAAGGTGGTCGAGGGTGGCCCCAAGACCTGGGCGGCGCTGACGGGCCTGGTCGGCTTCTGGGCTACGCTTGCGCTCAACATCCCGGACTTCACGCGCTTTGCCAAGTCGCAAAAGGACCAGGTCATGGGCCAAGCCATCGGCCTGCCGATTCCCATGGCACTGTTCTCCATGGTGGGTGTGATTGGTTTCTCGGCATCGGCCATCCTGTATGGCAAGGCACAGTTGTTCCCCGACGGCCTGCTCACGCAAATGGGCAGCGTGGCTGCGGGCGTGGGCCTGCTGGTGATCCTGCTGGCCAACCTGACCACCAACGTGGCCGCCAACCTCGTGTCGCCTTCGTACGACTTCAGCCAGGTCGCACCGTCCAAGATCAGCTTCCGCATGGGTGGCCTGATCGCCGCGCTGATTGGTCTGGTGTTCATGCCCTGGAAGCTGCTGGCCACCTCGGGCGGCTACCTGTTCACCTGGCTGGGCGGCTACGGTACGCTGCTGGGCGCCATCGCGGGCATCCTGCTGGTGGACTATTACCTGGTGCGCAAGAGCGAGCTGAAGGTGGACGACCTGTACCGCCGTGGCGGCGAATACGAGTACAGCAATGGCTGGAACGTGCAGGCGCTGATTGCCTTTGCGCTGGGTGTGCTGCCCTGCCTGCCAGGCTACCTGGCTGTGTCGGGTGTGATCGACAAGGCGGCTGTGCCCGGCCTGCTGCTCGCGCTGTTTGACTTTGGCTGGTTCTTCAGCCTGGCCGTGGCCGGCACCTACTACTACCTGACTGCCAAGAAAAAGTGACCCCTTGGCCCTGCCTGGGCCTGGTGCCAGTGCAGGGCCCTTTTTTGATCTGATCCGCATCCCTGAAGGAGACCCCCATGACCCAAGCCCTTGTGATCCGCGGTGGCACCGTGGTCAACGCCGACCGTGAACAGCGCGCCGATGTGTTGTGCGTCGATGGCCGCATCGTGGCTGTGGGCGATGGGGCGGCTGCGCAGGCGCCGGTAGGGGCGCAGACGCTGGACGCCAGCGGCCAGTACGTGCTGCCCGGTGGCATCGACCCGCACACCCACATGCAGCTGCCGTTCATGGGCACCGTCACCATGGACGACTTCTACACTGGCACGGCCGCCGCGCTGGCCGGCGGCACCACGAGCATCATCGACTTCGTGATCCCCGATCCGCAAGAGCCCATCCTGGATGCTTATCGCAAGTGGCGCGGCTGGGCGGAGAAGTCGGCCGCCGACTACTCGTTTCACGTCGCCATCACCTGGTGGAGCGAGCAGGTGCGCGCCGACATGGGTACGCTGGTGCAGGACGAGGGGGTGAACAGCTTCAAGCACTTCATGGCCTACAAGAACGCCATCATGTGCGACGACGAAACCCTGGTGAACAGCTTCAAGCGCGCACTCGAACTCGGGGCCATGCCCACAGTGCATGCTGAGAACGGTGAGCTGGTCTACCTGCTGCAGCAAGAGGTCGCCAAGATGGGCATCACCGGCCCCGAGGGCCACCCGCTGTCGCGCCCGCCCATGGTCGAGGCCGAGGCCGCCAACCGCGCCATTGCCATTGCCGACGTGCTGGGCGTGCCGATCTACGTGGTGCATGTGAGCTGCATGGAGTCGGCCGACGCCATTGCCCGCGCCCGTGCGCGCGGCCAGCGCGTGTACGGCGAGGTGCTGGCGGGCCACCTGCTGGTGGACGACAGCGTTTACCGCGACCCCGATTTCGCCAAGGCCGCCGCCTATGTGATGAGCCCGCCCTTCCGCCCCAAGGGCCACCAGGAGGCGCTGTGGCGCGGCCTGCAGTCGGGCCAGCTGCACACCACGGCCACGGACCACTGCACCTTCTGCGCCGCGCAAAAGGCCATGGGCAAAGAGAACTTCGCAAAAATTCCCAACGGCACCGGCGGTGTGGAAGAGCGCATGGCTGCGCTGTGGGATGGTGGCGTGAACACTGGGCGACTTACGCCCAGCGAGTTCGTGGCCATCACCTCGGCCAACGCGGCCAAGCTGTTCAATATCTATCCGCGCAAGGGCTACATCGGCGAAGGTGCCGATGCTGATTTGGTGCTGTGGGACCCGCAAGGCACCAAGACCTTCTCGGCCAAGACGCAGTTCAGCAAGGGCGACTTCAACATCTTTGAAGGCCGCACCGTGCGCGGCATCCCCAGCCACACCCTGAGCCAGGGCCGCGTGGTGTTTGCCAACGGCGACCTGCGGGCGGAGCAGGGCAAGGGCCGCTACATCAAGCGCCCCGCGTTTGGCGCCAACTTCCAGGCCGTGCAAAAACGTGCGCAAGACCTGGCCCCCACCGCCGTTGCACGCTGACCGCTGCAATGCATCCGGAGAACACCATGGACACCAAAGTGAAGACCGACATCGAGAACCTGCGTATCAACGGAGACCGCCTGTGGTCGTCGCTCATGGAGCTGGCGCAGATCGGCGCCACCCCCAAGGGCGGCGTGTGCCGCTTGACCCTCACCGACCTGGACAAGCAGGGCCGTGACCTCGTGACCCGCTGGGCGCGCGAAGCGGGCATGACTGTCACCATCGACAAGATCGGCAACGGCTTCATGCGCCGCCCCGGGCGCAACAACAACCTGCCCCCCATCATGACCGGCAGCCACATCGACACCCAGCCCACCGGCGGCAAGTTCGACGGCAACTACGGTGTGCTCGCGGGCATCGAGGTCGTGCGAACGCTGAATGACCACGGCATCGAGACCGAGGCCCCCATCGAAGTCGCCTTCTGGACCAACGAAGAAGGCAGCCGTTTCGTGCCCGTGATGATGGGCTCCGGCGTGTTCGCCAAAGCCTTCACGCTGGAGCACGCCTACGCCGCCACCGACACCGAAGGCAAGACGGTGAAGGGCGAACTCGAGCGCATCGGCTACATCGGAGACCAGGAGCCCGGCGACCACCCCATCGGCGCCTATTTTGAAACCCACATCGAACAAGGCCCCGTGCTGGAAGACAACGACAAGACCATCGGCGTGGTCAGCGGCGTGCTCGGCATTCGCTGGTTCGACTGCACCGTGACCGGCATGGAAGCCCACGCAGGCCCCACGCCCATGGCCCTGCGCAAGGACGCGATGCTGGCCGCCACACGCATCATGCAAGACGTAGTCGCTGCCGCCCACCGCCACCCGCCGCACGGGCGCGGCACCGTGGGCATGGTGCAGGTGTTCCCCAACAGCCGCAACGTGATTCCGGGCCGGGTCAAGTTCAGCATCGACCTGCGCAACAGCACCGATGCGCTGGTGGACGCCATGGCCGCTGAGGTCAAGGCCTTCGCCGACCAGGTGGCCAAGGAGCACGGTGTGCAGGTGCACATCGAGATGGTGTCGAGCTATCCCGCGCAACTCTTCCAGCCCGAGTGTGTGGAGGCCGTGGGCCGCGCCGCAGCCAAGCTGGGCTACAGCCACATGCCCGCTGTCTCGGGTGCGGGGCACGACGCGGTCTACATGGCCAAGCTGGCGCCCAGCGGCATGATCTTCATCCCCTGCAAGGACGGCATCAGCCACAACGAGATCGAGGATGCGAAACCCGAGCACATCGAGGCCGGGTGCAACGTGCTGCTGCATGCCATGCTGGAGCGTGCGGGGACGTGAGGTGGTGCTAGGCGAGTGATAGCTGCAGGCGATTGATGGGCGGGCTCTAGCGGTCAATCTGGCTTGCAGTCTGGTACTGGGCTCAGGCGGCATGGATTTGCTCAGGAGGCTCTCGTCGGGGCGGCGCGCAGCCTGGTACGGCTCCATAAGTCGACGGCGGGCACTTCTGCCGATCTGTGCTTGAATCCGATTTCCCTTCCAGGCTCACTTCACCCAGGCTGCCCATGTTTGCTCGCCGCATCGCGCTGCGCAGTTTTTTGACCTTTGCGCTGCTGGCGATTCTCCTGCCGATCTCGCTGGCCAGCGGCACCCTCTTTTATCGCTCTGCTGTGGGCGCGATGGAGGGCTTTGCACTCCAATTGGCCGACGAAGTCTCGCAGCGGGTGCGCGAAAAGCTGTTGTCTTTTTTCGATGTGCCCCAGCGGGCGGTGGCTTTCAATGTAGAACAGGCGCGTGCCGGTCTGTTGATGGTCGATCACCCGGACCAGCTCATGAAGCAGTTCATGCTGCAGATTGACCAGCAGCCGCAGTTGACGTTCATCTCTCTGGGGACGCGGGAGGGCGAGTACTTCGCCGGCAGCCGTCCACCCCTAGGGATTGACCGGGCGCTGCGCATGATGCGAGCCACGATCAGCGGAGATCGTGCGATGGAGGTCTTTCGGGTGGATGAGCTGACACGCCAGCCCACGCTGATTTCGCGCAGTGAGATCAACTTTGATGCGCGCAACAGACCCTGGTACACCAACGCCCTGGATTACGACGGGACGTCATGGTACGCACCCTATCGTTACAAGATCGAGGACGTGCAAGGCGCCTATCGTGCGATCGGTATGGGGGCATCCGCACCATTGCGTGCCAGGAACGGCGATCTGATTGGCATTGTCACGGCAGACGTTTCGCTGTCGCAGCTGAACGATTTCTTGAATACCGTCGCTTCGGAGTCTGGCGGAAAGGCGTTTCTGGCGGAGGCATCTGGAGAGCTGCTGGCCATGTCTTCGGCCGATGCCTCCATGGGGCTCACGGGGGCTGCCGGTGAGCGGCGGCCGCGCATGGACGAGAGTGGAGATCCCGTGGTGCGTGCTCTGGGGCAGCACATCCTGCGCACCGGTCAGGTGGAGGGGCATGAGTTCATGGAAGTGGGTGGCGAGCGGCATCTGATGCGCTGGTGGACGCATGTGTTGCACAAGGGGCCGACGCTCACTATGGCCATCATGCTGCCGGAGAGTCGCTTCGATGCTCCGCTGCGCGGGGTGTTGCGCAACACCATCTACACCACGCTGGCTGTGATGCTGGCATCCGTACTTTTCTCGCTGTTTGTCGCCAGTCGCCTGGTTCGTCCGCTGCAATCGCTCAGCGACTGGGCGACTCGCCTGACCCAGGATGACTGGACGGCCAAGGCACCCAAGTCCAGCCCGATCCGTGAGCTGCGCTCGTTGGCCGATGCGATGGGTTACATGGCGCGTCACATGCAGGAGCATGCACAAGACCTGGAAGCCATGGTTGCGCAGCGCACCCAGGAGCTGGAGAGTGCTGTCGCTTCCATCGAGCAGACGGTCCTCGATCAACGCCATTTCATTGCCATGCTTTCGCATGAGGTGCGTTCGCCGCTGGCGGTGATCAACACCGCAGGTCAACTGCTGGCGCTGCGCTCCAAGGACATACCGGCGCAGGAGGCGCTGGCCCAGCGCATCCTGCGCGGTTCTGCGCGCTTGAGCTATTTCTTCGACAACTGCCTGACCCAGGACCGCATCGACAGCCAGAACTTCGCGCTCGAGCCCGTGGATGTGGATGTGGCTGAAATGGTCATGTGGGTCACGGAAAACGGCGGCCAGCTGTCCACAGCGCATACCGTGCAGCAGCAAGTGCAGGCCGATCTGCCGGCGCTGCATGGCGACCCGGTACTGCTGCGGGTGATGCTGATGAATCTGCTGTCGAACGCTTTCAAATATGCACCGGCTGGGACGACGGTGTTGCTGCGTGTGACGCAAGAGGCGGGGCTCTGTCGTCTGTCGGTCGAAGACGAGGGCCCGGGTATTCAGCCCGACGAGCAGCAGAAGGTGTTTGAAAAGTACCGGCGCGGACGAACCGCTGAGGGCAAACCCGGTGCCGGATTGGGGCTGGCCTTGGTAAAAGGCATAGTCGAACTGCATGGCGGCACGATTACGCTGCAGTCCCGGTCGCCGACCGGCATGTGTTTTGTGATTGAACTTCCCTTTTCGGTGGCCTGAATATTGCGTCTTGCGCAGGGACCGAAGGCACTTCCCGCATGACCCAACAAAAACCCCACATCGCCATTGTTGAGGACGACTCGGACCAGTTGCACAGCATCGAAGAGTTCCTGCTCGATTCTGGCTACAGCGTCTGGGGCGCCGAGAGTGCGGAAGCCTTCTACAAGGGATTCACGGTGCGGCCCGTGGATGTGGTGATTCTTGACCTGGGGCTGCCGGGCGAAGATGGCCTGAGCGTGGCCTCGCTGCTCAAGTCCAGGCCTGAGGTGGGTGTGATCATTCTGAGCGCTCGCGATGCCCTCAATGACCGACTTGCCGGCATGCGTGCCGGCGCAGATCGTTACCTGGTCAAGCCTGTCAACCTGCGGGAGCTGGCTGCGAACATTGATGCGACTGCCAACCGCCTGGCGCCGCGCACGGCGGCATCCGGCCTGGACATTTCAGTTCGCGCTCAAAATGCTCCGGCGCCCGCATGGGTCCTTGCGGTCAAGGACTGGACGCTGAGCTCGCCGCACGGCAAACAGCTCAAACTGACGACCCATGAGTTCATGTTTTTCCAGCAGCTCTTGCGTGCGCAGGGCCAGCAAGTCTCCAAGCGCGAGCTGAGCGATCATCTGTTCGGCGCGCGCGCCCAGAACGGCGCAGAACGCCTGAACCTGCTTCTCACGCGCTTGCGCAAGAAGGCAGCAGAAGCCTTTGCGGAACCACTGCCCGTGAAGACCCTTCACCAGATCGGCTACGTGTTCACAGCTGACGCGCAAATCACCCAGGACGTCTCCCGCCTGCACTGAGTGCATGCCGGCGAGTGCACGGCCTGGTGCCGCGTTGTCTCGCAATCCCGACGCTTCGGACTCCGCCTTCCAGGCACTTCATGGTGCATGGCGGGCAGTTGCGTGCGCAGTCGCGGTGCGTGGAGAAACCCTCTTGGTGCAATATAGGGTTAACCCTTGATGCGCATGAATCCAAATGAAAGATCGTGAAAGTTCACGAAGTCCCTTTGCTGCGCACTATGGAGGCCGCAAATCACGCGATCCATCCATTCACCTTCAAGGGAGTCCTTCATGCAACGTCGTCAAATATTGCAAGTCTCGGCACTGTCAGCGCTGGCTGCGTCCATGGGCCTGACCCGCAGTGCGTTTGCACAGGCCGCTGGCGCCATTCAGTTCGGTTGTCCCGTGCCCATGTCGGGCCCGTTTGCGGCGAACGGCAAGTTTGCCGATTTGGGCATGAAGCTGGCCATTGAGCAATATGGCAAGGCACTGAATCGTCCGCTGGCCTACACCCTGCTAGACACCGAGGGCAAGCCCGCCACCGCTGTGCGCAAAGTGCAGGAAGCGGCGCAGCAGCAAGGTGCGCGCTTCTTCGCGGGCGGCATTCTGTCGGGCGAGGCCCTGGCCATGGGCAAGGAGGCCGAGAAGGCCGGAGGCCTGTTTGTCACCACTGCCGGGGCTGACGAACTCACGGGCACGGACTGCAATGTGGCGACTTTCCGTTGGTCGGTGCCGACCTTCGGCGCGGTCGAGCAGACTGTGCGACCGCTGATTGAGTCCATGCCCAAGGCCAAGCGCTGGTACACCATCACCCCGCAGTACGTCTTTGGCGATGGCCTTCTGTCGGCAGCCAAGAACATCTTCAAGGAAAAGGACATCGAGCATGTGGGCAACAGCTACCACTCGCTCGCGGAAAAGGAGTTCAGCGGCTACATCACCAACGCGATCGCGGCCAAACCCGATGTACTGCTGTTGCTGAACTTTGGCGCGCAATGCGCTGACACGCTGCGCCAGGCGGTGAGCTTTGGCATGCACAAGAACATGACGATTCTGGTGGCCTGGGCTTCGGGCCTGGAACAGTTCGAATCGCTGGGCGCCGACCTCTGCGACGGCATCTACTTCGGCGCCCAGTACTGGCACACCGTGGATTCCGAACTCAATCGCGATCTGGTCAAACGCACCAATGACAAGCTCAAGATCAATCCCAACTACAGCCTCGCGGGCTCGTACATCTGCACCAAGCTGCTGATCGACGGCATCATCAAGGCCAACTCGGTCGAGCAGAAGGCCGTGATCGCCGCACTCGAGGGACACAAGTACCAGGGCCTGACGGGCGAAGAAGAGGTACGCAAAGAAGACCACCAGGTCATCAAGAACTACTACCTGCTCAAGGGCAAAGCCAAGTCGAAGATGAAGAACAAGGACGACTACGTGGATGTGCTCAGTTCGGGCAAGTCGTTCCTGCCGGTGGACAAGACAGGCTGCAAGCGCGCCTGACAGTCAGCAAGGCCTGCGTGGCGGGCGGCTACCTGCAAGCCGCAACCGCCGCGCCATTCCAAAACTGGTGAACCCAGGGGCCGCCCCATGGCGGCCTGCTGGGTCTGTTGCCCGAGCACTGTATGAATATCTATCTGCTACAGGTTATCAACGGGATCGGCATCGGCATGCTGTATTTCCTGTTGGCAGTCGGCCTGTCCATTGTTTTTGGTCTGCTGCGATTTGTGAACTTTGCCCATGGAGCGTTCTATCTGATCGGCGCCTATTTCTGCTATCAGATGACGCGTTGGGGCATGAGCTTCTGGTTGGCGTTGCTGGTCGTCCCTTTGGTTGTCGGCTTCATTGGCTGGGCGACGGAGAAGCTGGTCTTGCGCCATGTGTACGCGTCAGCGCATGAGTTTCACATCCTGGTCACCGTGGGTCTGGCCCTTGCAGCGCAGGAGCTGGTGATCCTGCAATGGGGCCCCTTGGGCGACAGTGTGGCCGTGCCCGATGCGCTTCAAGGGGTGGTGATGTGGGGCAGCTTCATCTACCCCAAGTACCGCCTGTTTGTGATTGGCTTCACGGCGGTGCTCGCTGTGCTGCTGTGGTGGGTGCTGGAGGGCACGCGCCTGGGCAGTGCCGTGCGTGCGGGCAGCGAGTCCACCGAGATGGTCTCGTTGCTGGGAATCAACGTGTTGCGGATCTTCAGTCTGGTGTTTGGGCTGGGAGCCGCCACAGCGGCCCTGGCCGGGGTGCTGGCCTCTCCGATACGCGGAGCCGAGCCCTTCATGGGCGTGGAGGCGCTTGCCGTGGCCTTCGTGGTGGTGGTGGTCGGAGGGCTTGGCAGCTTTGGCGGAGCACTGCTGGGTGGGCTCATGATCGGCATCGTGCAAAGCGTGATGAGCACGCTGTGGCCCGAAGGCGCTCGCCTGATGATTTACATCGCCATGGGCGCCGTGTTGTTGCTGAGGCCTCACGGCCTGCTGGGTCGCAAGGAGTGAAGCACATGAAAAAATACACCCATTTCATCCTGGCGGCTGTGGTGGTTCTGACCATGCCGTTGCTCATGCATTCCGGTTCTCTGGCCAGTGAAGTGCTGATCTTTGCGCTGGCTGCCATGGGCTGCAATCTGCTGCTGGGCTTCACGGGCCTGCTGTCTTTCGGGCAGGGCATCTTCTTCGGTCTGGGCAGCTACACGGTGGCGCTGATGCTGAGCCGCTGGGCGGTGCCCATGCCGCTGGCGTTGCTGCTGGCAACATTGATGGGCGCACTGGGCGCTGCCCTAGTCGGCTGGGTGGCCATCCGTCAGCGAGGGACCTATTTCGTGATGCTGACGCTGGCCTTCTCGCAGATGTTTTACTTCATTGCCTACACAGCGACCGATCTCACGGGCGGCGACAACGGCTTGATGGACGTGCCGCGCCCAAACCTCACGCTGTTTGGTGCAGACCTGTGGACGCTGGCCACGCCATGGCAGTTCTATGGCTTTGTGTCGCTGCTGTTCCTGGTCGTTTTCTGGCTGTTGCTCAAGGTGTCCAACTCCACGTTTGGCCGCACGCTGCTGGCAGTGCGCGACAACGAGGAGCGCGCTGCGGCCATTGGCTACAACCTGCGTTTGCTCAAGCTGCAGGCGTTTGTGATTTCGGGTGCGGTCACGGGGCTGGCAGGGGCATTGCACGCCATGATGACGGGGCTGGCCCCGCTGTCCAACGCCGAGCTGCACACCAGCGAGATGATTCTGATCATGACCGTGATCGGCGGTACCGGCAATCTGTTCGCCTCGTTGCTGGGCTCGGCGTTCTACCTGCTGCTGGCGGACTGGCTGTCCCAGTTGTGGCCGCGATGGCTGCTGCTGTTGGGTGTGGCGTTGATCGCCGTCAGCCTGTGGATGCAGCGCGGGCTGTGGGGCCTGGGTGAAATGCTGTGGCGCAAGCTGCAGGGACAGCGCAATACACCAACGGCTGCAGCGGCCAAGGGAGAACAGGCATGAACACCAAGTCTCCGATCCTGCTGGAGGCCATCGATGTCGAAAAGCACTACGGCAAGTTCGCCGCTCTGGGCGGCGTGAGCCTGCAGGTGCGCGCCAACACTGTGCACTCCGTGATCGGTCCGAACGGCGCTGGCAAGACCACGCTGTTTCACATGCTCACAGGCACCAAGACCGTAAGTGGCGGGCGCATCCTGTTTGACGGCCAGGATGTGACGGACGAGCCCGACTACCGCCGTGTGCAACGGGGCATTGCGCGTTCGTTTCAGGTCACCAGCCTGTTCCTCACGCTGTCGGTGCGGGAGAACCTGCGCCTGGGCGCACAGGGTGTGGCCCCCATGCACGCGCTGAACCCCTGGCACGAGCCGGTGGGCGCACGTGCGCAGAAGGAAGTGGTCGAAGCCGTTCTTGCAAAGGTGGGGCTGGAGTCACTGGCCGACACGCCGGCCGGCAACCTGTCACACGGGCAGCAGCGCCGGCTGGAGGTCGGCATGGCCTTGTCGGCGCGGCCCAAGGCCATCTTTCTGGACGAGCCTACATCGGGCATGGGCATTGATGACCTGGAAGAGATGAAGCGTCTCATCAAGAGCCTTCGTGACCAGCACACCGTGGTCCTGATCGAGCACAACATGAACATCGTGATGGATATCTCGGACACGGTGACGGTGATGCAGATGGGGCGTGTGCTGGCCGAAGGCCTGCCGCACGACATCCGCAGCGATGACCGGGTGCGCACGGCCTATCTGGGCAACATGATCACGGGGGGGAAAGCATGATTCTCGCGCTGGACAACATTCACGCCCATTACGGCAAAAGCCACGTGCTGCAAGGGGTGAGTTTTGAGGTGGGCGATGGTGAGCTGGTCACCTTGCTGGGGCGCAATGGCGCCGGCAAGACGACCACGCTCAAGAGCATCGTCGGGGTGGTGCCTTCCACCAGCGGCAGCATCCGGTTTGCCGGCAAGCCGGTGCAGGGGTTGCCTCCCCACGTCATCGCCAGCCAGGGCGTGTGCCTGGTACCGGAACACCGCGGCATCTTCAAGCTGCTGACGGTGGAAGAAAACCTGCTGCTTGGGCAGCGCAAACGCTCACCATGGCAGCTTGACGATGTCTACCGCATCTTCCCGCGCCTCAAGGAGCGGCGCACCAACGGCGGCGGCCAGTTGTCCGGGGGCGAGCAGCAGATGCTGGCCATCGGGCGGGCGCTGATGAACAACCCCAAGCTGCTGATGCTGGACGAGCCCGTGGAAGGGCTCGCTCCGGTAATCGTTGAAGAGATCGTGTCCCAGCTCAAGACCATCAAGGCGGCCGGAGTGGCCATCCTGCTGGTGGAGCAGAACCTGGAGGTCTGCACGCAACTGGCAGACAGGCATTGCGTGCTGGAGCAGGGCCGCATTGTCTACACGGCGGACAACGCCACCTTCCTGGCCGACGAAGAGGTCAAGGACCGTTATCTGGGCGTTGGCCTGGTCTGATTTGCATTGCGAGCTGTCATGAAATTTCTGATCGCGCGTCTCAACCACGAGACCAATACCTTTTCACCCGTCGCCACGCCGCTGGCATCGTTTGCGCCTGACTATGACGACGCGGCGTTCCAGGCCAACAAGGGTATGCGCACCGCGATGGCGGCGTTCATCGATGCGGCGCAGCGCCTCGGGGCGCAGTGCATCACGCCAGTTTCTGCCACGGCCAATCCCAGCGGCACGGTCGATGCCGAGGCCTATCGCGTCCTGACAGACCGCATCGTGGCGGCGGCTCCCGGTTGCGACGCGATCCTGCTGGACCTGCACGGGGCCATGGTGGTGCAGAGCACACCCGATGGCGAAGGCGACCTGCTAGCGCGCGTGCGTGCCGCTGCACCGGGTGTGCCGCTGGGCGTGGCGCTCGACCTGCACGGCAACATCACGCAGGCCATGGTGGACAACGCCGATGTGATGGTGGGCTTCAAGACCTATCCGCACATCGACATGTACGAGACGGGTGCGCATGTGGCGCGTCTGGTGCTGCAGATGCTCCAGGAGGGGCGCCAATGGGCCATCCGCTGGAAGCAATTGCCATTGATGAGCCATACGCTGCGCAGCACCACGCTCAACGGCGCCATGGCGCGCGCCGTGGCGGCCGCAACCGAAGCGGAGCGTGAGGGAGTGCCGGGCATGACGGTGTTTGCCGGGTTCTGCCTCGCTGACATTCCTGCGCCTTGCATGAGCGTGGTCGCCACTGTCGAAGCTACTGCTGACGGTGAAGCGCAGGCCGCTGTGGCCCTGGAGCAGGTGGCAAGCCAGATATGGAATGAGCGCACCGATTACGTGTACCTGAGTGAACCTCTGAATGCGGCGTTCGACCGTGCTGCCGCCATGGCGCAAGGTGCCGACAAGCCCGTGCTGCTGCTCGATCACAGCGACAACTGCATGTCGGGTGGGACCTGCGACACCATGGATGTCTTGCAGGCGGCGTGGGCGCAAGGCCTGGAGGACATTGCCACCGGGCCGCTGTGCGATCCGCAGGCCGTGGCCGAGCTCGTGGCGGCCGGGGTGGGCGCGCAAGTGTCGCTGCGCCTGGGCAACAAGGTGCCGTTAACCCAGCTTGGTCTGCACAAAGATCCTGTGCCGGTACAGGGCACTGTGCGGGCTATCAGCGATGGCAGCTACACCGTCACCGGCCCCATCTACACAGGCCAGCGCTGTTCGATGGGGCGGGCTGTGTGGCTGGACCTGGGCCACACGCAGATCGTGGTGGTGGAGCAGCCCCACGAGCCCTGGGATCTGGGTGTGTTCTCCTGCGTGGGCCTCGACCCCACCACGTACCGCTACCTGCTGCTCAAGTCGCGCATGTACTGCAGGCCTGTCTTCGTGCCGTTGTCGGCGGGCTTGGTGGAGTGCGACAGCCCGGGCCCCACGAGCTCCGACCACAGCCTGTTTCCCTACCAGAACCTGCGCCGCCCGGTCTACCCGCTCGACGCCCTGTAAGCCCACCTGAAGCCATTGCCCAAAGTCACCATGAACCCCTCCGCAAAGACCGACATCGAAACCCTGCGCATCAACGGAGACCGCCTGTGGTCGTCGCTCATGGAGCTGGCGCAGATCGGCGCCACCCCCAAGGGCGGCGTGTGCCGCTTGACCCTCACCGACCTGGACAAGCAGGGCCGTGACCTCGTGACCCGCTGGGCGCGCGAAGCGGGCATGACTGTCACCATCGACAAGATCGGCAACGGCTTCATGCGCCGCCCCGGGCGCAACAACAACCTGCCCCCCATCATGACCGGCAGCCACATCGACACCCAGCCCACCGGCGGCAAGTTCGACGGCAACTACGGTGTGCTCGCGGGCATCGAGGTCGTGCGAACGCTGAATGACCACGGCATCGAGACCGAGGCCCCCATCGAAGTCGCCTTCTGGACCAACGAAGAAGGCAGCCGTTTCGTGCCCGTGATGATGGGCTCCGGCGTGTTCGCCAAAGCCTTCACGCTGGAGCACGCCTACGCCGCCACCGACACCGAAGGCAAGACGGTGAAGGGCGAACTCGAGCGCATCGGCTACATCGGAGACCAGGAGCCCGGCGACCACCCCATCGGCGCCTATTTTGAAACCCACATCGAACAAGGCCCCGTGCTGGAAGACAACGACAAGACCATCGGCGTGGTCAGCGGCGTGCTCGGCATTCGCTGGTTCGACTGCACCGTGACCGGCATGGAAGCCCACGCAGGCCCCACGCCCATGGCCCTGCGCAAGGACGCGATGCTGGCCGCCACACGCATCATGCAAGACGTAGTCGCTGCCGCCCACCGCCACCCGCCGCACGGGCGCGGCACCGTGGGCATGGTGCAGGTGTTCCCCAACAGCCGCAACGTGATTCCGGGCCGGGTCAAGTTCAGCATCGACCTGCGCAACAGCACCGATGCGCTGGTGGACGCCATGGCCGCTGAGGTCAAGGCCTTCGCCGACCAGGTGGCCAAGGAGCACGGTGTGCAGGTGCACATCGAGATGGTGTCGAGCTATCCCGCGCAACTCTTCCAGCCCGAGTGTGTGGAGGCCGTGGGCCGCGCCGCAGCCAAGCTGGGCTACAGCCACATGCCCGCTGTCTCGGGTGCGGGGCACGACGCGGTCTACATGGCCAAGCTGGCGCCCAGCGGCATGATCTTCATCCCCTGCAAGGACGGCATCAGCCACAACGAGATCGAGGATGCGAAACCCGAGCACATCGAGGCCGGGTGCAACGTGCTGCTGCATGCCATGCTGGAGAGGGCTGGGACTTGATGCTATTCAAATAATAGCTTTATGCGCTTATTGGATAAGCGCTAGAGGCTGTTCTTGCTTGAAGTCTGGCTGCACGTTGTCAGTGCAGCTCCGTCAGCCCCAGAAAGTGGTTCAGCATGTGGAAGTGGTCTTCAAAGAACTCTTCTTCCATCCCCGCCAGCTGGTCGATGCGTGTCCACTGCACCAGCATCGCGTCGTCATCGGCCTGCACCAGCGGAAACGGCGCGTCCCCCAGGTCGAAGTAGTGCGCATGCGTGATGGTGCGGCCGCGCTGGCTGCGGTCGGGGTGGTCGAACACGGCCACGGACTGCAGCGCGGCGCGCATGGTGGCCTCGGGCAGGTGGCAGTGGGTTTCTTCCACCAGTTCGCGCAGGCAGGACTGCCACACCGTTTCGCGCTGTTCGATGAAGCCACCGGGCACGGCCAGCTGGCCCTTGCCGGGTGCGTGTGCGCGGCGGATCAGCAGCACATGGTCCTGGCAGCGCAGCACCGCGTCCACCGTCACGAAGACGGGTGGGTAGGGTGCGGCGGCCCAGGCCTGGCGGTAGCCGCGCAGCATCTGCCACTCCTGCTGCAGCGCCAGGTAGTGCGGGGTCTGCGCAAACTCGGTCAGCGTGGCCAGGGTGCTGGCAGGCATCTGGTCGGCCAGGGGGGCGAGAGCAGACTGCACCGTGTCGGGTGTGGCGCCAAACCAGGCGTCGCGGATGGCGGTGGCGTCGATGGGGCCCTGGCGCTCCACATGGATCAGCTCCCAGCCCGGGAACGCGCTCAGGTAGCCGCTGGTGGCGTCCTTGAAGTGGCCCACCAGACCGATCCGCGCACCGGGTGTCGTCAGCCGCGCCACGCCCTGGCGCACGGCCTGCACCCAGACCGCCTCGTTGTAGTAGTCGCGCATGGGCAGGACCACCATGCGGCTGCGGTCGACCTCGGGCAACGCATTGCGCAGCATGGCCTCGCGCTCTGGCCAGGTGAAGGGGTTCTTGGGCGAGCGCGCCTGCCAGGCCGAGCCCACCACCACGATGACCTGCTGCGCGCTGTCGAGCGCGCGCTGCAGCAGCGCCATGTGGCCGTTGTGCACGGGTTCAAAACGCCCGATGTAGATGGCGGTATCGACCATGTGTCTCCAGTCGTTATCGGGTGATTTTTAAGTGTTTTTGGTCGCTAGCGCTTATCTGTAAAGCGCTAGCAGCTATCTTTTTGGTAGTAATTTTACCCTGGAGCCGTATTACACATACCGCGCAGCAATAGGCATCTGCCGCCCACTGCCAAAGGCCCGTGCCCGCACGCGCACGATGGGCGGGGCCTGACGGCGCTTGTATTCGTTGCGCGCCACCATCATGCGCACGCGTTGCACCAGGGCGCGGCCCGCGTCGTCGGTTTGCAGCTGGGCGACAAAATTCTGGGCCGACGCGTGCTCCGCGGCAGAAAGGCGGTCGCCTTCGATGAGCAGCTTGAGCACTTCGTCGAGCACGGGGTAGGGTGGCAGGCTGTCCACATCGCGCTGGCCGGGTGCCAGTTCGGCCGAGGGTTCCTTGTCGATGATGGCCTGCGGGATCAGCGCGCGCCCGGCGTGTTCGTTGACGTGGCGTGAAAGGGCAAACACCTCTGTCTTGTAGAGGTCGCCAATCAAGCCCAGGCCGCCGTTGGTGTCCCCATACAGCGTGCAGTAGCCCACCGAGATTTCGCTCTTGTTGCCCGTGGTGAGCAGCAGGTGGCCGAAGGCGTTGGAGTACTCCATCAGCACCGTTCCGCGAATGCGCGCCTGCAGATTTTCGAGCGGCAGGCCTTGCAGCGGTTGGCCAAAGCTGGCCTCGAACTGCTGCGCATAGCCCGCCACCAGCTCGGCAATCGGGTGGGTGAAGAGCCGCACGCCGAGGTTGTTGCACAACGCCACCGAATCATCGACCGAGCCGCTGCTGGAGTAGCGCGAGGGCATGGTGATGCCGACCACGTTGTCCGCACCCAGCGCTTCCACGGCCAAGGCGAGCGTCAGCGCGCTGTCGATGCCGCCCGAGCTGCCCACCACCACCTGCGTAAAGCCGCAGCGCCGTGCGTAGTCACGCAGGCCCAGCACGATCTGCTGGCGGTAGAAGTCCATGGTGGGCAGACCCTGTGCGGGCACGGGGGCGGGGCGTGCGCCTTCCGCGCTCAGAAAATGCCCGTTGTCGAACTGCAGCGTGCACACGTCTTCCACAAACCGCTGCGCTTCAAAGACGACACCCGCATCGGGCTCGGCCGCGAACGATGCGCCGTCGTACACCACCTGGTCGTGCCCACCGATCTGATTCACGTACAGGATCGGCAGGCCGTGGCGGCGCGCGGCGTCGGCAAAGATCTGGTGGCGCTGCTCGCGTTTTCCAGTGTGGCTGGGACTGGCGTTGATGCTCACCACCAGGTCGGGCGCGGCGTCGCGCATGCGCTCGAAAGGGTTGGTGGCGTAGTCGGCGCCGTGGTCGTTCCAGCCGTCTTCGCAGATCAGCAGGCCCACCTGCGTGCTGCCGATGCGCAGCACCTTGGCCACGTCTGGTCCGGGCTCGAAGTGGCGGCGCTCGTCAAAGATGTTGTAGGTGGGCAGCAGCTGCTTGGCGTATTGCAGGCGCACAGCCCCGCCTTGCAGCACCAGCAGGCTGTTGTGCAAGCGCTTGCCGGGGCCGTGCGCGGGTGTGGGCGCGCCCAACACCCAGTGCAGCTGGGGTAATTCAGCAGAGGCCTGTTGTAACGCGGAGATACCGGCTTCGATGCGTTGCTGAAAGCCGGTTTCCTCCAGCATGTCGCCGGGGTAGTAGCCGCACAGCGACAGCTCGCTGAACACGATGATGTTGGCCTGTTCGCGCGCCGCCTGCTGCGCGGCGGCCACCATGCGGGCCACGTTGCCTTCGATGTCACCGACGGTGAAGTTGAGTTGGGCGATGGTGATGCGGAGCATGGTGTGTCTTTTCCCGTGGCTGTCATAAGAAGATCAACTTGCGTCCTTCGTCAGGTTGACGGCTTCTTGCTGGGACCAAATAGATGTCTTCGTCACGTGGCGTCCCGCCGTAGCGATTTGAATGGAGCGGCTGGTTGTAGAAGTCGTCAACCTATTCGTGCCACAGATTTTTCAAATGTCTTTCGCTTTTTTGGGAAAGTTGATCTCCAACATTGGGCGATCTCATGGCTGTCACTTTCCCCATACCTTGGCACTACCAGCATCAAAGTAACTCACATTGAGCGGATTCCTCGCACTTCGACTATTTGTGAGCTCTGCCGCTCGACGCATGATGAATTTGTTAGAGGCTAAGTTCGGGTCCCCGTACAACCCCACATATAGCTGCGATAGCTTTCCCTTTTTGATGCACCGCAGATAGTGGTCGTCGTTCTCTGCAAGTGAATGACCGTAGATGAACAATGCGCCTTTGATGGAGCTAAAGCTCCGATAGGCCTTCGCTAAATAGTCGTTGTGTCTAATGCGTTCGTACTTCTCCGCGCTTGTTCCTTCCGATACAAAAAGCGGAAAGTAGTTTTTGTGCAGGGCATCTCGTATCTGATCAATCAGGCGAATTCCTGTGTTTCGCCATGTGTATTTTTGGATTTCAATCCCTGCGTCGAATACATGCAACGCACCATGAAGGAACCACATGTTTTGCTCGTGGCTCTGGCTTGGTTCCCACACGACATAGGCGGAGTCAAAGGCGTCCTCGGGTTTTCGGAAGCCGTCATCTGATGTTGGCTCAGCGCCTTCCTCTGTATGCATCTGCACCCAGTAGAGCAGAAGGTCGTAGTTGAGTGTGTAGATGTTGTCGAAGTTGCGTAGAAAACTTCTGCAGGATTGGTACTCATCTTCAGAAAGGTCTCCGGGCCAGGATGGGTGTGTCGCCGCAATGGTTTGCACCAGCAATTCCCGGAGTCCGTCAGCATCCGCAGCCAAGGCTGCTGCAAGTGCTGGTGGACCCCCATAGGCGGTCGTTATTGCACTCGCGTCGCGCAAAGCTTTAATGACCTTCTCAAAGTCCTGCGTACCTAGCGCCGCAAAAGCATGTTTTGCAGTTGGAGAGATTGTCGAAAAATCGGCTTGCTCGAATAGCTTGCCGTAGGCAAATATATGTGGCCTACATGCGATGCTGAAGCCGTTACCGAGCATGAGATGTTTGGTGCTGAACGACTGTGCTTCCTGAAGCGCTTCTGAGAATGTGAGGAGGGTCATGTTTTGCCTTTGCTTGTGATGGTTGGCGCCTGACTTAAACCGAACCGGCCTACTAGAAACCGGGATGGGCGATGTCGAAGCGCTGTTGGTAGTCAAGCGTGACCGTGGTTCCGTCGAGCGGCACTCCGTGCGCGTGAATGAAGGCGGCCAGGCGCTGCATGTCGGCATGGGCACCCGGCACGGGCAGTGTGGGGGCGGTGTGCTGGCCGGTGAGCGCATCCACAGGCTGCCATGCGGCAGGCAGGTCGCAAAAGTCGTTTTGCGGGTCAATCACCAGCAGCTGGATGTTGCGGGGCATGGTCTTCTCCTGGGTTGTTGGATGCAGTGTAATCATGTTAGTAAAAAAAATAAACTAACTGAGTTGAAAGCACTTGTTTCGTAGTGGTCTCAAAGAATTTGCGCTAGGGAATGTGGTTCGCGATCTGGGTGCCGGTTTGTTCATGCTTGTGACAAACTCGGCGCATGACCGAATCCGCTTTGCCCACTGTGATCTGTACCGTCGATGTGGTGTTGCTGACCTTGCAGCAAGGGGCGTTGCAAGTGGCCCTGTTGCGCCGTGAGCGCGCGCCGTTTGCCGGGGCTCTGGCGCTGCCGGGTGGCTACATCCATGCGCAAGAAGATGTCGATGCCCAGGCCAGCGCGGCCCGGGTGCTGCGCGACAAGGCGGGCTTGCAGAGCCCGTACCTGGAGCAGTTGGCCACCTTCTCCGGCCCGGTGCGCGACCCCCGGGGCTGGTCGCTGGCCGTCGCTTACTGTGCCCTGGTGCCGCCTGAGGTGCTGGAGCAGGCACCGCTAACGCTGGTACCCCTGGCCGAATTGCCTGCGCTGCCTTTTGACCACCGTGCCATGGTCGATGCCGCCGTGGCCCGCGTGCGCAGCAAAAGCCAGTATTCGTCCATGCCCGTGCACCTGTGCGCCGAGCCGTTCACGCTGCCGCAGCTGCAGGCTGTGTACGAGGCGGTGCTGGGCGAGCCGGTCAACAAAGTGAGTTTTCGCCGCAAGATGGACGAGTTGGCCATGCTGGAGCCGGTGCCGGGAGCACTGCAAGGCGGCGGCGCCCACCGGCCCGCGCAGCTGTACCGGGTGCGCCCGGCCTACCGGCGCAATCTGTCGCTGAGCGCGCGCGGGCTGTAGCGCGGGCTTAGCGCACAAACTATTGGACCGCCGCACGGAAATCTGGCACAAACGCAAACTTTGTGTCCCACGAACGGTGGGTGCGTCGCGCGGGCCAGGATGGCTGCCGTTGCACCACCAACAACAAGCCGGCACAACGCTGGCACCTAAGGGAAATCCATGTCTTTGCGGCTCAAATTCAACCTGGTGCTGGCGGCCGTGCTGCTGGTGGCAGCGGCGGGGGCAGGAGTCTATGTACACCGCTTTCTGCAGCAGTCGGCCATCGAGGAGGTGCAGCACAACTCGCAGATCATGATGCACGCGGCCATGGCGATCCGCGACTACACGACAGAGCTGGTCAAGCCCCACCTGGACGTGACGCTGGCCGAGAAATTCCTGCCACAGACGGTGCCTGCCTATGCGGCCACCGAAACCCTGCGCCGCCTGCAGAACCGGTTTCCGGGCTATGAGTACAAGGAGGCGGTGCTCAACCCCACCAACCTGCGCGACCGTGCCAACGAGTGGGAGGAACGCATCATCGGCGACTTCCGCGAAGGCCGGGCCGACCTCAAGAAAGAGGTCACCGGCGAGGTGGGCGAGGGCATGCACCGCGCCATGTACGTGGCCCGCCCCATCACCATCAAGCAGGCGCAATGCATGGCCTGTCACAGCACACCGGCCGTGGCGCCGCCCACCATGCTCAAGGTCTATGGCGACAAGAACGGCTTTGGCTGGGGCATGAACGAGACGGTGGGCATCCAGGTGGTGAAGGTGCCGATGTATTTCCCGCTGGAGAAGGCGCGTCAGACCTTCAACACGGTGATGGCGGCGCTGGTGGGTAGTTTTGTGCTGCTTTTCGTCGGGCTCAACCTGTCGCTGTCGTCGCTGGTGATTGAGCCCATGGCGCGGCTCAACCGCAAGCTGGAAGACCTGGCCACCAAGGACTTCCTGACGGACCTGGTCAACCGCCGCCGCTTCTTTGAGAGGCTGGAGACCGAGATGGCCGACACCCGCATCAAGAAGGGCAGTCTGTCGGTGGTGATGTTTGACATCGACTTTTTCAAACGCATCAACGATACCTTTGGGCATGACTCGGGCGATGTGGTGCTCAAGAGCACGGCGCTGCGCGTGCGCGAACTTCTGCGGTCGTCCGACTGCGCTGCGCGTTTCGGGGGCGAGGAGTTCATCATCCTGCTCAAGGAAACCCCGGTGGATGCCGCCATGGCCATGGCCGAGGCGGTGCGCGCGCGCATTGCAGGCGTGCCGTTCGACGCGGTGGGCCATGTCAGCGCCAGTTTTGGCGTGGCCACCTGGGACCACAAGGAAGACAGCCACGCCCTGATCAAGCGCGCGGACACGGCGCTGTACAAGGCCAAGTCCAGCGGTCGCAACTGCGTGGTGCAGGCCGAAGAGTCCGTATGACCCCTTGCGTGTCTCCGGGCAGAGCCCGGCACGCTCAGGCCATGGCGGCCTTGGCCTCCTCATAGTCAGCCCGGTAGTCCGCCGCCAGCGCGGTTTTTTGCTTCTCCGTCAGCAGCTTGCCAGCCATCTGGAAGAAGCGGTGTTCTTCTTCCTTGAGGTGGTGTTCCACCTTCTCCGCCAGTTTCTTGGCCAGCGGCAGCCAGCTGGGGGTGGCCGGATCTGCCTCTTCCAGTGACTCCAGCAGTTCATCGAGCTGGTGGTGCTCTGAAATGGCGTGGCGGGACAGGTCGATGCCCGCGTCGTGCGCCATCAGCGGAATATAAAAATGCCGTTCCTCAGCCCGCTCATGGGCCGTCAGTTCCTGCTTGAGCTGGTCAAACAGCTCGCGCCGCTCAGGGGTGTCTCCGCTGGTGTCGGTGAGTGCGGTGTACAGCGCTCGTTGGCGGTCGTGGCTCTCGCGCAGGGCTTCAAAAATATTGGTGGTGTCGGTCATGGTGCGGCTGTGTGGGGAATGTGGGGCTGTGACAAAGGTGCGGTGGGTTACTTGAGTACCTTGCGCGCGGCGCCCACGCCGATGACGGCCAGCACCACAAACACCACGGCAATCACCAGGAACAGCACAAACAGCACCTTGGCGATGCCCGCCGCGCCTGCGGCGACTCCGCTGAATCCCAGGGCACCGGCGACCAGGGAGATCAGGGCAAAAATGATGGCGTACTTCAGCATGGTGGTCGCTCCTTGCAGTGGATGTTCAGGCAGCGCGGGGCTGCGAAAGGGTGTGCAGGAACGATACCGAGGGGCCGTCGGCAGCGCCGTCAGTGCGGGCGGGCGGTGGGTGTAGGAGAGGGCCGCTGGCGGGCGGTGGTGAAGCGTCAAAAGAAAAGCCGCAACGCGGAGCGTTGCGGCTTTGGAGGTGGGACGGCTCTGACGGTCTTTTGGTCTGCGCTCACATCGCTGACGCGATATGAGCTTCGCCCGCAGACCGAAAACCGCGCTATCGCGCGGCGGGCTTTACAGCCCGGCTGCAGCGCGCAGCGCAGCAGCTTTATCGGTCTTCTCCCAGCTGAATTCGGGCTCTTCGCGGCCGAAGTGGCCGTAGGCTGCGGTCTTCTCATAGATCGGGCGCAGCAGGTCCAGCATCTGGATGATGCCCTTGGGGCGCAGGTCGAAATGCTCACGCACCAGCGCTGCCAGACGCTCGTCCGACACCACGCCCGTGCCTTCTGTGTAGACCGTGATGTTCATGGGCTCGGCCACGCCGATGGCATACGCCACCTGGATCTGGCACTGGCGCGCCAGGCCTGCGGCCACGATGTTCTTGGCCACATAGCGGGCAGCGTAGGCTGCCGAGCGGTCCACCTTCGTTGGGTCCTTGCCGCTGAAGGCGCCGCCGCCGTGGGGGCAGGCACCGCCGTAGGTGTCCACGATGATCTTGCGGCCGGTCAGGCCACAGTCGCCTTGCGGGCCGCCGATGACAAAACGGCCCGTGGGGTTGATCAGGTAGCGGGTGTTTTGCAGCCATTCCTTGGGCAGCACGGGCTTGATGATCTCTTCGATGATGGCTTCGGTGAACGAAGCCTTCATCTTGGTTTGCGTTTCGCTCTGGTCGGGGTGGTGCTGGGTGGAGAGCACCACGGTGTCGATGCTGTGGGGCTTGCCGTCCACGTAGCGCATCGTCACTTGCGACTTGGCATCGGGGCGCAGGAACGGCAGGCGGCCGTCCTTGCGCAGCTGGGCCTGGCGCTCGACGAGGCGGTGCGCGTAGTAGATGGGCGCGGGCATCAGCTCGGGCGTTTCGTCGCAGGCGTAGCCGAACATCAGGCCCTGGTCGCCGGCGCCGGTGTTCAGGTGGTCGTCGCTCGCGTGGTCCACGCCCTGGGCGATGTCGTTGGACTGCTTGTCATAGGCCACGAGCACGGCGCAACCCTTGTAGTCGATGCCGTAGTCGGTGTTGTCGTATCCGATGCGCTTGATGGTGTCGCGCGCCACCTGGATGTAGTCCACGTGGGCGTTGGTGGTGATTTCGCCCGCCAGCACGACGAGGCCGGTGTTGGTCAGCGTTTCGGCCGCCACGCGGCTGCGGGGGTCTTGCTTGAAGATTGCATCGAGAATCGCGTCCGAGATCTGATCGGCCACCTTGTCGGGGTGGCCTTCGGAGACGGATTCCGAGGTAAAGAGAAAGTCGTTCGCCATTTGAATAAACTCCTGTGTTCCGGCATTTGGGGCGTTGCCCTCACCCCGAAGGAGATCTGGCGAACGCTTTAGCAGATTTTTTTAACGTCGCCCTGCAAGTTGCTCATTTAACTCAGCGACCCCGTCATTTTAATGCCAGTCGTCTTTCGATTCTTTTCCGTATTTCCACTGTGGTTGCTGCACATCATGGGCGCGGCCATGGGGTGGATTGCGTTTTGTGCGTCGCCCACGTACCGGCGTCGCTTTCTGGCCAATTCGGCCCTGGCAGGGTATTCGCTCGGCGACGTGCGTGCCTCTGTGGCCCATGCCGGCCGCATGGTGGCCGAGCTGCCGCGCCTCTGGCTGGGGGCGCCACTGCCCTGCCGCATCGAAGGCGAGGCCTGTGTGGAGCAGGCGTATGCGGCCGGGCGCGGCATTTTGTACCTCACGCCGCACCAGGGGTGCTTCGAGCTGTCGGCCCAGGCGGCGGCCCGGCGCTGGAGCGCGGAGCGCGGCCCCATCACCGTGCTGTACCGCCCCGCGCGCCAGGCCTGGCTGGCCAAGGTGATGGAGACCGCGCGCAACCGGCCCGGCATGCTGGCCGTGCCCACCACACTGGCGGGTGTGCGCCAGATGATCAAGGCCCTGCGGCGGGGTGAGGCCGTGGGGCTGCTGCCCGACCAGGTCCCGCCGGACGGGCAGGGCCTTTGGGCGCCGTTTTTTGGCCGCGATGCCTACACCATGACCCTGGCCGTGCGCCTGGCGCAGCAGACGGGTGCTGCCGTTGTGCTGGTGCGCTGCGAGCGGCTGCCCTGGGGCCGTGGTTTTGTCACCCATTTCGAGCCGCTGGCGCAACCGCTGTCGGACCAGTTGGACGTTGCCGTTGTGCAGATCAACCAGGCCATGGAACACCTTATCCGCCAGTGCCCCGAGCAATACCTGTGGGGCTATGCCCGCTACAAGCAGCCGCGCGCCGAGGCATCGCCTGCTGCGGGAGCTGCCGTATGACGGGCCGCCTGGGTGTGTGGTTCATGCGGGTGCTGGCGCACCTGCCGCTGCCCGTGCTGCGCGGCATGGGGTGGCTGCTGGGGCAGGTGGCCTTTGTGCTGGTGGCGCCCCGGCGCAAGGTGGCGCTGCGCAACCTGGAGTTGTGTTTTCCGGACTGGACCGAGGCGCGCCGCCGCGCCGTGGCGCGCGCCAGTTTTGTGGTGTTCTGCCAGACCTGGCTGGACCGCAGCTGGCTCTGGGCCGCGCCCCGCGAGGTGGTCGAGCGGCGCGTGCAACTCAGAGGTGCCGTACACGAGCTCGACGGCGACACGCCCACCATCCTGTTTGCCCCGCACTTCTATGGCATGGACGCGGGTGGCCTGGCGCTGCCGCTGCATTCGGGCCGAGCGTTCACGTCCATTTTTGCCACCCATCCCGATCCGGCGGTGGACGGCTGGTTCATGGCCGGGCGCCAGCGTTTTGGCGACGTGCGCATGCTCAACCGCTCGGACGGCGTCAAACCCATCATCGCCAACCTGCGCAAGGGCGGCCTGCTATACCTGCTGCCCGACATGGACTACGGGCGCAATGATTCGGTGTTTGTGCCGTTCTACGGCGTGACGGCGGCCACCATCCCGTCGCTGTCGCGGTTTGCGCGGCTGGGGCGGGCCAAGGTGGTGGGCGTGTATTCGCGCATGACGCCCACAGGCTACGTGGCCGAGGTCTCGCCCGCCTGGGCGAACTACCCCACCGACGATGCCGAGGCCGACACCCTGCGCATGAACCACGAGCTGCAGGCCGTCATCAACACCATGCCCGAGCAGTACTACTGGGTGCACAAGCGTTTCAAGACACGGCCCGAAGGCGAACCGTCTTTTTACGCCTGAAAATTTGAGTCAAATCAGCATCTGGCGCCTATCTGTCAAGCGCTGGTAGCTATCATTTTGATTGCAAAAATCGCTGCAGTTCCAGGGCCACGCGCTCAGGGTGCTCGTGCACGATCCAGTGCGAGGCCTTCTCCACCTGCCGCAGCTGCAGCTGCGGCACCCAGCCCGGCAGGCCGTCGAGCAGGCCGGGCAGCAGGGCCGGGTCGTCCATGCCCCACAGGACCAGCGTGGGCACCGTCACCGTCAACATGGATTCGGGCAGGGTGATGGCCTGCGCGCCCGGGTCACCCTCGCGGGGTGGGCGCAGGGGGCTGGCGCGGTAGTAGTTGCAGGCACCCGTCAGGCCCTGCTGCCACAGCGCGCGGTACTGGGCGCGCACGCTCTCGGTCAGCCACGTGGGGGCGCTGCCGTCTGGGGCGTTGAAAAATGCGAACAGGCGGCGAAAGTCGTCCTCGGCCAGCAGGGCTTCGGCATCAGGCCTGCACAGGAAGTGCATGTACTGGCTGCCCGCCTGCTGCGCAGCGTTGTGTGCCAACTCTCGCACAAAGGCGCCAGGGTGGGGGGAGTTGATGATGGCCAGCCGCTTCATGAGCTGCGGCTGCTGATTGGCCAGGTTCCAGGCCACGGCGCCGCCCCAGTCGTGCGCCACCAGGCATTCCAGCGCGCCGCCGGGGCATTCGTGGGCAATCAGCGCCACCAGGTCCTGCACCAGATGCTTGGCACGGTAGGCATCCACTTCGGCGGGGCTGCTGGAGGGGCCAAACCCGCGCAGGTAGGGCGCCACGCAGTGGTAGCCACCGTTTTCGGGGCGGGAAAAGTGCAGCAGCAGCTCATCCCAGATGAAGGCACCCTCTGGGAAGCCGTGCAAAAACAGCAGCACAGGGCGGCCCGCCACGCCGCTTACGCGGCAGTGCAGGGTGGTTCCGTGGGGCAGGGGAGCGGAGACGGTCTGGATCATGGCGCTATGCATTTAATAGCTAATAGCGCTTGATGGATAAGCGCTAGGGCCTAATTTGACTGAATATCCTCAGAATCACCGAGCTCTGGGGGCTCAACGGCGGGGGCAGGGGCTGCGTCGCCCGAGGCTTGCACCGGGTGCGCCCACTGCCACAGCAGCTGTGCCACCTCGTCCACGCCTTGTTTCTTGAGGGCCGAGAACATCATCACCTCTCCGCCGGCTGCGTTCAGTCGCGTAATCGACAGGATCTTGGCTTGCTCCGAGCGTGTGAGCTTGTCCGCCTTGGTGAGCACGATCAGGAATTTCAGGCCTTCTTCGACCCGTGGTCGCAGCACTTCAAGCAAGGCCTCGTCCAGCTCGGTCAATCCCAGCCGGGGGTCACACAGCAAGACGATGCCGGTGAGTCCAGGGCGGCTCACCAGGTAATTGACCATCACCTGCTGCCAACGCACCTTGTCGGACCTCGACACCTTCGCGTAGCCGTAGCCGGGCAGATCGGCCAGCACCGCATCGGTCGCGCCGTGCTTGCCCAGTGAGAAAAGGTTGATGTGCTGCGTGCGCCCGGGCCGTTTGGAGGCGAAGGCCAGCTGCTTTTGCTGCGTGAGCGTGTTGATGCACGTGGATTTGCCCGCGTTGGAGCGGCCCACAAAAGCGATCTCGGGCACATGGATGGGCGGCAGGTGGTGCAGCTGGGCGGCCGTGGTCAGGAACCTGGCGGTGTGCATCCAGCCCATGGCGATCTTGGCGTCGGGAGCGGGCGGAAGGGAGCCAGCAACTGGCGCGGTGGAAGAGGTCGTCATGGAATATTGGGAGGCTTGGGAGCCTCATTGTAGAATCGCGAGGTTTTGCGCACATAAACACAGACCCTCGATATGAAGTTGCTCGCCTCTTTGCTGACGGCTGCCGCACTGGCAGCACCTGTTTTTTCGGCCTATGCGGCGGGCGATGCCCCCAAAGCGGCCAAGCCGGATCTCGTCAAAGGCGAGGCCAGCTACACCGCAGTGTGTGCTGCCTGCCATGGCGCCGATGGCAATTCGGCCATTGCGGCCAACCCCAAGCTGTCGCAGCAACACCCCGAATACCTGGTCAAGCAGTTGCAGGAATTCAAGTCCGGCAAGCGCAACAACGCCATCATGAAGGGTTTCGCCACCGCGCTGTCGGACGAGGACATGAAGAACATTTCGTACTGGGTGGCTTCCAAGGCGGCCAAACCCGGTTTCGCCAAGGACAAGAACCTGGTCTCCCTGGGGGAGCGCATCTACCGTGGCGGCATCGCCGACCGCCAGATCGCTGCCTGCGCTGGCTGCCACAGCCCCAATGGCGCAGGCATCCCTGCCCAGTACCCCCGCCTGTCGGGTCAGCACGCTGACTACACCGTGGCCCAGCTCAACACCTTCCGCGATGGCTCGCGTGCCAACAGCACCCAGATGACGCAGGTGGCGGCCAAGCTGAACGACAAGGAAATCAAGGCCGTGGCGGACTACATCGCTGGCCTGCGCTGATTGACTTGATTTTCGTCAATCTTGTGGCCCGCTAGACCGGGTTGCACGGAACCTACCGCCAATAACAATCCCAAAACGGGCGGGCCCATCGCACAGATGGTCCCGCCCTTTTTCTTTCCTTCTCTCGCGCCTCCTCGCCGTCTCCTTTCTTTTTCATCCATGTCCGATAACACCCAAGGCCTTCGCATCCAGTCTGGTTCCCAGGCCTGGCGCGCCGGGATCGAGCTGCTGTCCTCCATGCGGTTCGCGATCTCGCTGCTGACGGTGATCTGCATTGCCTCGGTGATCGGCACGGTGCTCAAGCAGCACGAGCCAGCGGTCAACTACGTCAACCAGTTCGGTCCTTTCTGGGCGGAGTTGTTTGGCGCCATCCAGCTCAATGCGGTCTACAGCGCCTGGTGGTTCTTGCTGATCCTGGCGTTTCTGGTGATCAGTACATCGCTGTGCATCGCCCGCAACACGCCCAAGATCCTCATTGACCTCAAGGTCTACAAGGAAAACATCCGCGAACAAAGCCTGAAAGCCTTTCACCACAAGGCCGAGGCAACGCTTAGCGGTTCTGCCGAGGTCGAGGCTCGCCGCATTGGCACCCTGCTGGCCGGTGGCGGATGGAAGGTGCGCCTGCAGCAGCGCGACACCACCGCTGGCCCCGGCACCGGCTGGATGGTGGCGGCCAAGGCGGGTGCTGCCAACAAGCTGGGCTACATCGCCGCGCACAGTGCCATCGTGCTGGTGTGTGTGGGCGGTCTGCTGGACGGCGATCTCATCGTGCGCGCCCAGATGTTGCTGGGGGGCAAGACACCGTATCAGGGCGGCGGCCTGATTGCCGATGTGAAGCCCGAGCACCGGCTTTCCGAGCGCAACCCCACCTTTCGGGGCAACCTGCTGGTGGCTGAGGGCACACAATCGAGCACGGCCATCCTGAATCAGTCCGACGGCGTGCTGCTGCAGGACCTGCCGTTTGCCATCGAGCTCAAGAAGTTCATCGTGGAGCACTACTCCACCGGCATGCCCAAGCTGTTTGCCAGCGAGATCATCATCCACGACAAGGCCACGGGCGAGAAGACGCCCGCGCGTGTGGAGGTGAACCACCCGGCCAGCTACAAAGGCATCGAGATCTACCAGTCGAGTTTTGACGACGGCGGCTCGCACCTTAAGCTGCGCGGCGTGCCCATGGTGGCAGGCGCCAAGCCCATTGAGGTCGAAGGAGTGGTCGGCAATTCCACCCAGCTGACCAACAACGGCGGCGGCCCTGGCAGCGAGACGCTGACGCTGGAGTTCACAGCACTGCGTACCATCAATGTCGAGAACTTCGGGGCTGCAGGCCCCGGTGGCAGTGGTGTGGATGTGCGCAAGGTGGACCTGCGCGAGTCGGTGGAATCCCGCCTGGGCGCTGCCAACAAGACCGTCACCAAAAAAGAACTGCGCAACGTGGGCCCGAGCGTGAGTTACAAGCTTCGGGACGCAGCGGGCCAGGCGCGTGAGTTCCACAACTACATGCTGCCTGTGGACACGGGCGACGGCGTGCCGGTGTTTCTGCTGGGCGTGCGCGAAACCCCTGCAGAGCCATTCCGGTACCTGCGGGTGCCAGCCGATGACAAGGGCAGCATGGACGGTTTCGTTCGCATGAAGGCCACCCTGGCCGACCCCGCGGCGCGCGAGCAGGCCGTGCGCCGCTATGTGGCGCAGGCCATCGACACCTCGCGCCCGGATCTGGCCGAGCAGCTGCAGCAGTCTGCACTGCGGGCCTTGGCCCTCTTCGCAGGCCAGGGTATGGTCGATGGCAAGCCCACTGGTGGCCTGCAGGCTGTGTCCGACTTCATGGAGGCCAACGTGCCCGAGGCCGAGCGCGCGCGGGCGGGTGAGGTGCTGGTGCGCATTTTGAACGGCACGCTGTTCGAGGTGGCGCAGTTGTCGCGCCAGCGTGCGGGCCTGCCGCCGCTTCCGCAGGACGACCAGACGCAGGGCTTCATGACGCAGGCCGTGCTCTCGCTCAGCGACGCGCAGATCTACCCCGCACCGCTGGCGTTTGAACTCAAGGACTTCACCCAGGTACAGGCCAGTGTTTTCCAGGTGGCGCGAGCCCCTGGCAAGAATGTTGTCTATCTGGGATGTGCCTTGCTGATCCTGGGCGTTTTTGCCATGCTCTACGTGCGCGAACGGCGCGTCTGGGTCTGGGTGGCGCCGCAGGACGGGCGTACCCAGGCCACCATGGCCCTGTCCACCAACCGCAAGACCATGGACGGCGACCAGGAGTTTGTCCAGCTCGCACAAAAACTGATCGGGGCATCGCCCCGCGAAGGCACCGCATGAATACCGCGACTTCTTCCTCCACGGCCACCACGATCACCCTGAACGAGGGTTTTTTTGCCCGCCGCAACTGGTTCGACTGGCTGTTTGCCGCCATCGTGGCCGTGGGCGGGCTGTATGCGTTGCAGCGCTACGGCGCCTTCATGGACGTCTACGAGAAAGGTATTTTGCTGGGTGCCATTCCGTGCACGATCTGGCTGGGCTGGTTCTGGCGCCCCTTGCGCGCGCTGATGCTGATCGTGGCTGCGGTGGCGCTGTTGGCCATCGGCCTGTACCAGCAAGACGGTGCGGGTAGTCTGGCGCGGGCCGATACGGTGTTCGGCCTCAAGTATTTCCTGTCGAGCCAATCTGCCATCCTGTGGATGAGCATGCTGTTCTTCATGAGCACCATCTTTTACTGGGTGGGCATGTTCTCCCGCGGCGAGGGCCGCACCATGAGCATGCTGGGCTCGCGCATTGCCTGGGTGGCCGTGGCCATGGCGCTCATCGGCACGCTGGTGCGCTGGTACGAAAGCTACCTCATCGGCCCGGACATCGGCCACATTCCTGTGAGTAATTTGTACGAGGTGTTCGTGCTGTTCTGCTGGATGACGGCGGCGTTCTACCTGTATTACGAACAGCAGTACGACACGCGTGCACTGGGCGGGTTCGTGATGTTGGTAGTCAGTGCCGCCGTGGGCTTCCTGCTCTGGTACACCGTGGTGCGCGAAGCGCACGAGATCCAGCCCCTGGTGCCTGCCCTCAAGAGCTGGTGGATGAAGCTGCATGTGCCCGCCAACTTCATCGGCTACGGCACGTTTGCGCTGGCCGCCATGGTGGCCTTTGCCTACCTCATCAAGCAGCAGGCCACCGAAACCCGCTGGTACAAGCTGGCGCCGCTGTGGCTGCTGGGCGTGGTGCTGTGTTTCGAGCCCATCGTGTTCCGTCAAGGCGCGACCGAGAACGGTGGCAGCTACTGGATGGTGTACTTCGGCATTTCGGCTTTCATCGTGGCTGGCATCCTGCTGGGCCGCAAGCGCATCGCGGCGCGCCTCCCCTCGTTTGAGATCCTGGACGACGTGATGTACAAGTCCATCGCCGTGGGCTTTGCGTTCTTCACCATTGCTACCGTGCTCGGCGCGCTGTGGGCGGCCGAGGCCTGGGGCGGCTACTGGAGCTGGGACCCGAAGGAAACCTGGGCGCTGATCGTCTGGCTCAACTACGCCGCCTGGCTGCACATGCGACTGATGAAGGGGCTGCGCGGCACCGTGTCGGCCTGGTGGGCGCTGGTGGGCCTGGCGGTGACCACGTTCGCGTTTCTGGGGGTGAACATGTTCCTGAGCGGTTTGCACAGCTACGGCACGCTGTGATGGGGTGAGGGCTCAGTCGGGCATCGGGGTGGGGCCGACAACTATTGCGTCTTCGGTGTAACCTGCGTGGTCTAGGGAACGAACTAACAGTTGTGCTGCTCTACTGCTGCAGCTGTTTCCACCAGACCATGACCGGAGCCTCTCCATGCTGATCCCTTCGCGCGATTCGGGTTTCAACCACCCCCACTCCTCCGAAATCACACCCCGCGCGGTCTACGAAGACCGGCGCCAGATGCTCAAGCTCATGGCGGGCGGCGCTGCAGGTGCCGCGATGGCGGCCTGGGCAGGCCGCGAGGCGCTGGCGCAGCAGGCGCAGGTGGTGCGGCCCAACAAGCTGGCTGCGCTGGCGGGTGCCAAGTCCACCGTGGCGGGTGCGGTCACGATGGAAAAGCTCACTGACTACAAAGACGCGAGCACCTACAACAACTTCTACGAATTCGGCACCGACAAGGCCGACCCCGCGCGCAACGCCCACACACTCAAAACCACGCCCTGGACGGTGGAAGTGGAAGGCCTGGTCAAGAAGCCGGGTAAATACGGCATCGAAGACCTGATCAAGCTCAGCGCGCAGGAAGAGCGCATCTACCGTCTGCGCTGCGTGGAAGGCTGGTCCATGGTCATCCCCTGGGTGGGTTATTCGCTGGCCGAACTGATCAAGCGCGTGGAGCCCCAGGGCAGCGCCAAGTATGTGGAATTTGTGACGCTGGCCGACAAGGCAACCATGCCTTTTGTCGGATCGCGCGTGCTCGACTGGCCCTATGTGGAAGGCCTGCGCATGGACGAGGCAATGAACCCTCTCACACTGCTGGCTTTTGGCATGTATGGCGAAGTGCTGCCCAACCAGAACGGGGCGCCTGTTCGCCTGGTGGTGCCGTGGAAGTACGGCTTCAAGAGCGCCAAAAGCATTGTCAAGATCCGCTTTGTCGAGAAAGAACCCGGCACGGCATGGAACAAGGCGGCCAAGCAGGAATACGGCTTTTACTCAAACGTGAACCCTGAGGTGGACCACCCTCGCTGGAGCCAGGCCACCGAGCGACGCATTGGCGAAGATGGCCTGTTTGCCAAAAAGCGCAAGACGCTCATGTTCAACGGCTATGAAGCCCAGGTGGGGCAGCTGTACGCGGGCATGGACCTCAAGAAGTTCTACTGATCTTCATTCGCCTTTTTTCTCCGCTTGACGTGTAGGTAAAGCGGCAGAAGAGGGGCGCGGATCACCATGCGCAAACTCTTCCTCCATTCTGCCGCCAAGCCCGTGGTCTTTGCACTGTGCCTGCTTCCGTTGGCGTGGCTGGTCTACGCTGCGGCGGCCAATCAGCTGGGCGCCAATCCGGCCGAGGCCCTGATCCGCGCCACGGGTGACTGGACGCTGCGCGCGCTCTGTCTGGTGCTGGCCGTTACGCCGCTGCGCGTGGTGACTTCCACGCCCCAGCTTGCGCGCTTTCGGCGCATGCTGGGCCTGTTCGTGTTTTTCTACGGCCTGCTGCACCTGCTGAGCTACGCCTGGTTCGACATGGGTTTTGATGGGACCGACATCGTGCGCGACATCATCAAGCGGCCTTTCATCCTGGTCGGGTCTCTGGCGCTGCTGGTGCTCACGCTGCTTGCCGCCACATCGTTCAACCGCGCGATCAAGGCTTTGGGCGCAAAGCGCTGGCAGGCGCTGCACCGCAGCGTATACGCAGTGGCGGGCCTGGCCATCCTGCACTTCTTCTGGATGCGCGCTGGCAAGAATGATTTTGGCGAGGTGGCGGTGTATGCGGCGGTTTTGTCAGCTTTGCTGGGCTGGCGGCTGTGGCACCGGCTGCGCAAGCGTCGGCCAACCCAGGGTACGGCGGGGGCCAAGGCATCCCAAGCCGCCCGCACGTCATAGCGCTGTGCTTGTGGAATTATTTGCTATATAAATAATAGCTGCTGGCGCTTGATGGTAAAGCGCCAGCAGCAAATTTAGCCTGAAATTCCAAGACCTGTGGCTACCGCGCCGGTGCCGCGCGCATCTGCCGGGTCACAGGATCGATGTAACCGGTGGGAATCTGGTACGCCCGATCGTCAAACAGGTCGATGCCACACATGAGGTTCTCGATCCAGCTGAAGAAATCGCTGATCGCCTGCTTGCCCATGATGGGCGCGCCGTGCTGTGGCACCAGCATGGCGATATCCAGTTGCCGTGCCATGCGGACCCACAGCCGCAGGATCTTGTTGGACACCATATAGCGGCGGTGAAATCCCTCCATGCGCGGGATGTGAGCCTGGAGGTCGGTCACCGGCACACGAGCCTCGGCGCCCGACATCATCGACACCCCCAGGTCGCCGGTGAACAGGATGCGGCTGACCGGGTCGTAGAAGTGAAAGTTGCCCTCGGAGTGCATGAAGTGCGCAGGCAGCAGCACCAGTTCATGGCGGCCCAGGGGCAGATGCCCGCCACTGTCGGGCACACCGATGACGCGATTTTCCGTCTTGCCTACCTTGGTGAAGTGGGGCGCAAAACGTTCCCAGACGCGTGAGATCACCAGGTCGGCCTTGGTGCTGGTCATCCAGCGATCCAGCGAGGCAATGATGTCTGGGTCTGCATGCGAAGCGATCAGGTACGACAGCTTGTGCGGTGGGAAGTGCTTGGTCATCCCCATGAACAGCTCGTTGAAGGCCAGGTTGCCACCGGGGTCGATGATGGCGCCGGTGTCGTCGTCCACGATCAGAAACTGGTTGGCCTGAACGGCCTGACCGTCTTCTTCGATGAGGTCGGTGAACATCAGACAAGCATGGTTCTTGTCGCGGTAGAGTTCGAGGGCCATGGCCATCCTGCGGTGCAATAAAGCACGAACTGTACGATTGACCCTCTGAGACGTCCTTGATAGAAATCAAGTGCCTTGGTGGTATTGGTGGCCAGAACCGTTGTACCGGTCCTTCTGCCGCTATTCAGCGCGGCGCTGACGCTGCGGCTGCGGGGGGCTGCGCAGGGCTGGCGGTACCGACGCCGGGGGTCAAGGTCTGGGGCAGGGTCGCACGCTGCGCAGCTGCCGGACTGCTGGGCAAATACAGGGGGCCCCGTTGACCGCAACCTGCAAGGGCTGCCGCACTGGCAGCAAGGACAAGCGTCCTGACTAGAATTTGGGAAGCTTTCAACATGCGCAAATTGTAATGACCGACCTCGAATTCATGGACCACGCCGAAAAACTGCTGCTTGCCGTCGAGCGCAGCTGCGATCGCATCAACGATGCGACCGATGCCGATGTGGACGCCCAGCGCTCCGGGGGCATGGTGACATTGACGTTCCCCAACCGCAGCCAGATCGTCATCAATCTGCAAAAACCTCTGCACGAGGTGTGGATGGCCGCGCGGTCCGGTGGTTACCACTACCGGTTTGACGGCCAAGCCTGGCAGGACACCAAAGGAGCAGGCGAGTTCTTTGACTGCCTGAGCCGCGACGCAGCCGCCCAAGCGGGTTTGCCACTGCAGTTTTCAGCTTGAGCCACCCTCCTGGGTGGCGCACGTCTCTCAGGTAGATGGAAGAGCGTTCGCAAACACCATCAGTTGCGGAACAGGTCCAGGATGCGGTTTCGCTCTTCGGTGGGCGGTGGCGCTTGTGGAGCCACAGCGGGTGATGCGGATCGGTCATCGAGACCCACACTTGGGATACCGCTGTTGCGCGCGTACTCGTCGTAGAACCATTCCCCGCCTACATTGACCACGCCAGCGGGCACTGTGGGCTCCATGACGGGGACACCCTTGAGTGCACGTTCCATGAAATTGATCCATACCGGCAGGCTGAGGCCGCCCCCTGTTTCGCGGCTTCCCAGGTTACGCGGCGTGTCGTAGCCAATCCAGGTCACTGCAGCGATCGTGGGTTGGTATCCGGCAAACCATGCGTCCACAGAATCGTTGGTGGTCCCGGTTTTTCCGTAGAGGTCTGGCCGCTTCAGCGTGGCTTGCGCCCGCGCTGCGGTACCGGAGCGCGTGACCTCTTGCAGCAGGCTGTTCATCACGAAGGCGTTGCGGGCGTCAATGGCACGCGGTTGTTCGCTGGTGACCGGCGGAGTCGTTTCAGAGATGACACGGCCCTTGTGGTCGGTGACCTTGGTGATCAGCCAGGGGTTCACGCGGTATCCGCCGTTGGCAAACACGGAATAGGCCGTAGCCATTTGCAGGGGGGTGACGGAGCCCGCGCCCAATGCCATGGTGAGGTAGGCCGGGTGCTTTTCAGCATCGAAGCCAAAGCGGGATACCCACTCCTGCGCGGTCTTCGGCCCCACGGCCTGCAAGATGCGGATCGAGATCATGTTCTTGGACTTGGCCAGTCCCGTGCGCATGCTCATGGGGCCGTCGTACTTGCCATCGTAGTTCTTGGGCTCCCATGGTTGGCCACCGGTCACCCCTGCATCAAAGAACAGAGGGGCGTCGTTGATGACCGTTGCGGGCGTGAACCCTTTCTCCAGTGCCGCAGAGTAGATGAAGGGTTTGAAGCTCGACCCGGGTTGGCGCCATGCCTGTGCGGCGTGGTTGAACTTGTTCTTGTCGAAATCAAATCCGCCGACCAGCGCCCGGATGGCTCCAGTGCGCGGGTCCAATGCCACCAAGGCTCCTTCGACTTCGGGAAGCTGTGTAATTTCCCAGGCGTTCTTGGGTGTTTTCACCACCCGGATCACTGCTCCACGGCGGATCTTGATGTTGGGCGCGGCCTTGTCACTCAGGCCGGACTGTGCGGGCTTCAGTCCATCGCCGGTGATTTCCAGTGTGTCGCCGTTCGCGCGGGCTGCAACAATTTTGCGCGGCGAGGCCTCCAGAACCACTGCAGAAAGGACGTCGCCGTTGTCCGGGTGGTTGGCCAGCGCGTCGTCAATGGCGTCTTCCACCTCCTGGGCCGCCGTCGGCAACACCACGAACTTTTCCGGTCCTCGGTACTGCTGGCGCCGCTCGTAGTCCATGATGCCTCGGCGCAGCGCCGCGTACGCAGCCTCTTGTTCCGCAGCGTTAAGTGTCGTGTAGACGTTGAGTCCGCGTGTGTAGGCCTCGTTGCCATACTGCGTGAAGATCAGCTGGCGCGCCATCTCGGCCACGTACTCTGCATGAATCCGGGTACTGTCCGGGCCGGTACGGATCTTGAGTTCTTCTTTCTTGGCATCTGTCGCCTGCTCGGCGGTGATGAAGCCGTTTTCCTCCATGCGCTCAATGATGTAAAGCTGCCTGGAGCGAGCCCGCTTGGGGTTGCTGATGGGGTTGTACGCAGAGGGCGCTTTGGGCAGACCTGCAAGCATGGCCGCCTCAGCCACGGACACCGATTTCAGGGGCTTGCCAAAATAGGCTTCTGACGCCGCAGCGAATCCATAGGCACGATTGCCCAAATAAATCTGATTCATGTAAATCTCAAGAATCTGATCTTTGGTCAGTAAATGCTCGAGTTTGAATGTCAGTAAGATTTCGTAAATTTTGCGTGTAAATGTTTTCTCTGACGAGAGGTAAACATTCCGCGCCACCTGCATTGTGATAGTGGAGGCACCCTGACTTTTTACCCGGCCAAGATTAGCCAAGGCTGCGCGAATTACGCCTTTGTAGTCAACGCCGCCATGCTGGAAGAAGCGGGCATCTTCAATGGCCAATACCGCGTCCTTCATGACTTTGGGGATTTCACCAATGGGGGTGAGGTTGCGGCGCTCCTCGCCGAATTCGCCCAGCAAAGCGCCTTCGGCTGAGTAAACGCGCAAAGGCAACTTGGGGCGATAGTCAGCGAGATCAGAGATGTCCGGCAGGTTCGGATAGGCCACCGCCAGCGCCACTGCAATGGTCAGAGCCAATCCCACGGCGGCGGCAGTCGCCAGGCCCACCATCCAAAGAGTGGCGCGCACCAGCCAACGGAGCCAAGTGGGGCGGGTGGGAGCGGAAGGAGAGTCCTGCTTGTCAGAGGACTTCGATGAAGAGGGCGGCATATCGCTCCGGAGGGGTAAGACGGCCCATTATAAAAATGTCCGCTGCACCCCACTGAAAATCACAATGCCCGGCCCGTGCCCGTCTGCCCAAAGGTGCGTCATCGTTGCCAAACGGTGTTGCAAGGGCGGCTAAATTCGTCTGCTTTTGGCAACGCTCCGCAAGTGTTACGCGGGGAAAAATCTTTGCTGGAGAACTATCTTACTGATAGCATTCATGTGAAGTGTTAAGTTTTGTTGCCTCATTTTGGCAAGTTACAGGGGACCAATCTTGAGCTCAATGGGGTCTTTGTTCAGTCGCCAGTCTCCGCCGCTGCTGGGAATCGACATCAGTTCCTCCAGTGTCAAACTGGTGGAGCTTGGGCGCGATAAGGCAGGCGGCTTGGTTCTGGAGCGTTGCGCGATCGAACCGCTGGAGCGTGGCTGGATCACGGATGGCAACATCGAAAAATTCGACGAAGTTGCGGACGCACTGCGCCGCCTGGTCAAAAAAAGTGGAACGCGCACGAAGAACGTCGCCTTGGCACTGCCGCCATCGGCCGTCATCACCAAGAAGATTACGCTGCCAGGGGGCATGACAGAACAAGAGCTTGAGGTTCAAGTCGAGTCGGAGGCCAATCAGTACATTCCTTTCTCGCTCGACGAAGTGAGTTTGGACTTCTGCGTCATCGGCCCCAGCAAAAATGCGCCGGGGGACGTCGATGTTCTCATTGCCGCATCTCGGCGAGAGAAGGTCCAAGACCGCCAAGGTTTGGCAGAGGCTGCAGGCCTCAAGCCGGTGGTGGTGGACATTGAATCCCATGCCTCCCGATTGGCTGCGGGGCGTCTCATTGAGGCCTTGCCCAAGAAAGGCGTCGACGCAATGGTTGCTCTTTTTGAGGTGGGAGCACTTACCACCAGCATGCAGGTTATCCGCAACGAAGAAGTTCTTTATGACCGGGACCAAGCTTTTGGAGGAGCGCAGCTGACCCAATTGATCGTCCGTCAATACGGTTTCTCAGTGGAAGAGGCGGAAAGTAAAAAGCGAAATGGTGACCTCCCAGAAGACTATCAATCGGCTGTGCTGCGGCCGTTTGTAGACAGCATGGCCCAAGAGATTGGGCGAGCTTTGCAGTTTTTCTTCACCAGTACACCCCATAACCGTGTTGATCACATCATGCTTGCAGGTGGCTCAGCGCCACTGCCAGGCCTGACAGAGGCTGTTACCCAGCAGACCGGCTTTGCGTGCAGCGCAGTCAATCCTTTTGACGGTATGGAAATCGGAAGTTCCGTTCGTTTGAAAAAAATGGTGCGTGAGGCGCCGTCCTATCTGACCTCGTGCGGTCTGGCCATGCGGAGGTTCCTGCAGTGATTCTGATCAATTTACTTCCGCACCGGGAAGCTGCGCGCAAACGTCGGAAGGAAGCCTTTCAGGCGACGATGTTCGCATCATTTCTGATTGGTCTGGCAATCGCTGGGGCAGTGTATTGGTGGTTTCAAATGATGATCACCGCACAGCAAGAGCGAAATGCTTTTCTTCAGAGTGAAATTAAGGTCCTTGAAGAACAAATCAAGGAAATTGCCACCATAGAAGACGAAATTGCGGCTTTGCGGGCTAGGCAGAAGGCTGTGGAAGATCTTCAGTCAGATCGAAATCTCCCTGTTCACTTGCTCAATGAACTCGTGCGTCAGATACCAGAAGGCGCGTATGTGACAAGCATTAAGCAAACTGAGCAAGTAATCGCTATGCAAGGGGTTGCCCAATCCAACGAGCGTGTTTCTGAGATGCTTCGGAATTTGACCGATAACACTCCTTGGCTGTCAAAGCCGGAATTGGTGGAAATTGTGGCGAGCAATATTGCTTTGTCGTCCAGAGACCAGCGGCGAGTGTCCACGTTCAATTTGCGCTTCCGTCTGATGCGTACTGGTGAAGCGCAAAAAGCCAAAGACTCGGCTAGCGCCGCGATTGGGAAATAAACATGGCAAAAAAATCAAAAAAAGATATTGATTTCTCTGCCTTGCAGGAAAATATTTCTCGGCAGTTTCGGAATTTGGATCCCAAAGACCCCTCTTTGTGGCCAGTAGCTCCAAAGATTCTGCTATGTCTCTTTATTTCTATTGCAGTGGCTGCCGTTCTCTGGTTTGCCAAGATCAATGAGTATGAAGTCGAACTTGAAACCGAGATCGCTAAAGAGCAAACCCTACGCCAAGATTATCAAGCAAAATTGATTAAAGCTGTGAGTTTGGAGGCTTTAAAGCGTCAACGAGAACAGGTCCAGCAGTACGTGATTCAGCTGGAAAAACAACTGCCCAGCAAGGCCGAGATGGCAGCGTTGCTCTCTGATATCAATCAGGCTGGGCTTGGAAGAAGTTTGCAGTTTGATTTGTTCCGGCCAGGGCAAGTGGTGGTTAAAGAGTATTATGCTGAATTGCCTATTCAAGTTCGTGTCACTGGAAAATATCACGACATGGGATCATTTGCATCTGATATTGCGCATCTGTCGCGAATTGTTACTTTGAACGATATTTCCATTGCCCCACTAGGGAAGGAAAAAGATGGGGCTACGTTAACTATGGAGGCCACAGCCCGTACGTTCAGGTACCTTGATCCTGAGGAGATTCAGGCTCAAAAGCAGGTGGCGAAGGGCGAAAAAAAATGACGTCACATAGACTGATTCCATTAATGGTGATTGCTCTTGGCTTACCCGGTTGTGGTTCTTCAGGTGATGACGAATTGCGTCAGTGGATGTCGGAGTTGCGGGCAACAACCAAACCTAAAGTTACCCCTTTAACTGAGCCCAAGCAATTTTTACCTCAAACTTATGCGATGGATTCAGGAATCGAACCGTTTAATTCGATAAAGCTCACACAGGCGTTGAGACGAGAGTCTACCCAGTCTGCCTCTAACGCAGCTTTAATTGCTCCAGAGATGGCCAGACGAAAGGAGCCTCTAGAGTCGTATCCGTTGGATGTAATGGCAATGGTAGGCAGTCTTGATAAAAAAGGTGCGCCGACCGCACTATTAAAAGTTGATAGGTTACTTTATCAAGTGCGAGTTGGAAACTATATTGGGCAAAACTACGGGCGAATAATAAAAATTACTGAGAATTCGATTCAGTTGCGCGAAATTGTTCAGGATGCGACTGGTGATTGGATTGAACGTGCGGCCTCCCTCGATCTGCAAGAGGACAAAAAATGAAATATCTGAAAATTTATCCGTCAAAGATTTGTCAAATTGCAGTGGGATTCACATTTGCTGTATTGACGCCTATTAGCGTGTTTGCGCAGGTGGTGGTTCAATCTGTAGTGGGGAGTGTGCAGAACGGTGTAGATGTGGTTCGGATTGATTTTTCTGAACCACTAAAGACCGTGCCCGCTGGATTTTCCATCCAATCGCCTCCTCGCATTGCCTTGGACTTTCCGGATGCATCTAATGCAACCGGAAAAAATGTTTTTGAAGTGAATCAGGGCAACGTTAAGTCGGTCAATGTGGTGCAGGCTGGTGACCGGTCCAGAATTGTCCTGAATCTTAAGCAATCCACCTCCTACCAGGCTGAAATTCAAGGGAAATCACTACTGATTTCTTTGGGTACGGTGCAGTCTGCCACTTCAGCAACTCAGGCAGTGTCTGCGCCAGTGTTTGCTGATCCTGCAAATTCTGATATTCAGACGCTGAAAGATGTTGACTTCAGACGAGGCGCGGATGGCTCTGGGCGTGTGGTGGTGATGCTTCCTTCAAGCCAAGTGGGCGTTGATATTCGTCAACAGGGAAAAGGCTTGGTGGTGGATTTTCTCAAGTCTTCATTGCCGGAAGGGTTGCGTCGGCGTTTGGATGTGGGTGATTTTGGCACGCCAGTGCAAGCTATTACCACCGTTCAGCAAGGTGAGCGGGTCCGCATGACCATCGATCCTGTTGGTGAATGGGAGCATAGCGCGTATCAAAGTGATAGCCAATTTGTGGTTGAAATCCGTCAGAAGAAGATCGACCTGAACAAGCTAACACAAGGCCCTGGATATAGCGGAGAGAAGCTATCGCTGAATTTTCAAAATATTGAGGTTCGATCACTTCTGCAAGTTATTGCTGATTTTACCAATTTCAATATTGTGACCTCGGATACGGTCACTGGTTCGCTGACATTGCGTCTCAAAGATGTGCCTTGGGATCAAGCGCTTCAAATCATAATGGAGGCCAAAGGCTTGGGGATGCGGAAATCTGGCACTGTGTTGTGGATTGCACCTAAAGATGAAATTGATGACAGGACGAAGAAAGACTACGAGGCTGCGTTAGCTATTCAAAAGCTGGAGCCGCTTCGAACGCAAGCGTTCCAAATGAATTATGCAAAAGCGGTTGATATGGTCGCTCAACTGACGGCCACGAGCGGTGGTGCATCTGGGGCTACCTCAAATAGATTCCTGTCGGAGCGAGGTAGCGCTATTGCGGAACCCAGAACTAATCAGCTTTTTGTGACTGACACCGCAAGTAAACTGGAAGAAGTGCGTCAGTTGCTTTCGACCCTGGATGTCGCTGTTCGGCAAGTGATGATTGAAGCGAGAATTGTTGAGGCATCTGATACTTTTGGGCGCTCTTTGGGCGTTCGATTGGGTGGGACGGACTTGCGTGCTAATCGTGGTGGTACTGGTGGATATAATATCGGCGGTGGGAACAGCATGGCGTTCGGTACTAGTTATAACAATGCGGTAGCTTCGTCTGGCGCTGGTGGAGCTACTAATACTTCGGGTACTTTTGTTAACCTTCCTGCGAGCGCTCAAGGTGGATTCGATCCGGCTAGTTTCGCCATATCAATTTTTAACTCAGCCGCCAATCGATTCTTGAATCTTGAAATATCTGCGATGGAAGCAGACGGCAAAGGCAAGATTGTGTCTAGCCCTCGTGTCGTGACAGCTGATCAAACCAAAGCATCCATCGAACAAGGAACTGAGTTTCCATACCCTGTTACAGCTCCTAATGGTGGAACGGTTATCGCGTTTAAGAAGGCGGTTTTGAAATTGGAGGTCCTGCCTCAAATAACTCCAGAGGGTAATATCATCTTGGATCTTGATGTAAATAAAGATAGTCCAGGTGAAATTCTTCAGAATGTACGGGCTATTAACACCAAGCACATCAAAACTCAGGTGTTGGTTGAAAATGGTGGTACGGTCGTAATTGGTGGGATTTTTGAATTATTCGAGGATGATGCTGAGGCAAAGGTTCCATTTTTGGGTGACATTCCCGGCGTTGGTAATTTATTTAAAACAAAAACTAAGCAAGCCAACAAGCAGGAAATGTTGATTTTTATTACTCCAAAAGTTCTTACCGAGCGTGCTGCAATTCGCTGAATTTAATCTTTGAATAGGAATATAAATGTTGAAATTTATCAAATTTGTACCACTTGCACTGGGGGCTGCACTTGCGGCTTGTGGTGGCGGCGGGGGGAATCCGGGTCAAACGGATGAAAATTATGCTATCACTTTGCGTGCGGAGAAAACTACTCTGCCTGTCAATGTTGGAAATTATCCTGTCGGTATTGGAGTCTATGCGCCGTTCACGACGGTTTTGTACGTGAATGCCACAAAGGGTTCTTCTCCAATTCCTGGTGGCGAGAATATCTTTGGATGTAACACCGACTACGGGCTGAGCTCCGGTCCCCTCTATTATTTAGATGGCGATAGCGAGCATGAAGATGACGACGGTAACCCGCTCGCATTCCGCAGCATTACATTGGACGCCAACTCGGGTGGGGCGTCGTTCCATTTTCACGCTGGAAATCAAGCAGGTACCGCAACTATTACTTGCTCGGTCACAGACCCCCGGTCGGGGCGGGTGGAGAGAGCTAGCATCAATATTTCTGTAGGCTCGGGCGCTGCGACCGGGAAGGCCGCAAGTCTGCGCGTCATTGCTGCGACTCCAGAGTACGTGAGCCAAAGATTCCTGGGTACCAAGTCCAATCCAAATGGGTTGATCAATCAAGTTGGTATTCAAGCGTTTGTTCTCGACGATGGCAACCAACCTATGCCAGATTCTGCTGGTGCCAAAGTCCAAGCGAGAATCATGGCGGGTACAGACGCAGCCAATGGCGCCCGATTGGTTTCGGGCAACCAGTCGGGTAGCATTTTGCAGCTGCCGTCTACTGGAGGTGTTGCGTTGTTCAGCTTGCTGAGTGGTGAAGAAACTGGTCCTATATTTGTCGAATTCACGGCAGATCGTTTCGACAACAACGTTGCGAACGGAATTCAGGATCCTATTGTGTCCATCGACGTATTCTCCGTGATCGCGGCTGTGACAGATCCACTGACCCTCGCTGATGCCGATCTAGGGACAGTGACCAAGGGTGTGCCATTCACCTCACTGCTGGCTGCGAGCGGCGGTTTGCCGCCATTCACGTGGTCCGCTACCGGTTTGCCCGCAGGCTTGTCAATCAATTCCAGTACCGGAATGATCAGTGGAACTGTAAGCAGCTCCGCTGAAGAGCGTGATTACCGTGCGACCGTTACTGTCGTCGACAGGAACAAGATCGTTGACACTGCGGTCCTAAAGCTCAAGGTGGTGGGCGGATTGCCTGAAGACTTCGCGATTGGCGATTGCAACTCCGATACGGTGTGTTCGTTGGGCTCTGCGCCTGTCGGTGCGAACTTTACGTATTCCTTCGTGGCATCTGTCAGCGATGTGACCTGGAGTTTCACCAGCCTGCCTTCATGGCTGACCAGTGGTACCACAAGCACGGCGGGTGTTTTGAACGGCGTGCCTAAAGTGGCGAACTGCGGACAGCAGCGGTTCCTGGTGACCGCAACGAAGGGAGCCGCGAAAGTGACACGGACATTCAGCATCACCGTAGTGAGTGCAAGCACTATTCCGCCCGGAGGAGATCCTCTCGCTTACATCTGCCCCTGATCGAGTGTAGTCAGCCTCATGCTCAGAAGGCTTTTCGCAACGCCTTCTGAGCAATGATGACACTAAACCCCTGGTATATCCTGGGGTTTTTTTTTGAGAAATTGGCTTGTTGATCCCTGTTTTTCTTGGGCGTAGCTGCCGACGAGGGTCAGCGTTGCTGTACATCGCTCGAGAGGGATGCATTGACGGTTAGACCCTTGGGGTAAGGGAGAATGGCGCGCACTGAGTCGGTAGACCTCAATTTCCTGGGCCAAGACCCTATGCGATTCGTGTGCGTTAGCTGTCTAGCTACCCACTGCGTAGTCCGCCCGATAGCAGGGACCAACCTGGCCCATATGCGAAGTTCATTGAGATAAAAACGGATCCAGGGCTGTGATGTTTCACAGTCTTTCAACCAAACTGCAACAATATTCCATGTCCCAGATTGATCAAGCCGTCACCATTGAGCTGGCTGAGCGTAGCTATCGCATACTGATCGGAGATGGCCTTTTGGCCGACGCGGCGTCCTACGCCGGTTTGCCTCGCGCGAGCACGGCGTTGATTGTGAGTAACACCACGGTCGCGCCTTTGTTTGCAGATGCTTTGCGGAAAGCACTTGCGGGCCGTTATGCGCAGATTCATGAGTTGCACCTGCCTGACGGAGAAGAGCATAAGAATTGGCAGACTTTGCAGCTCATTTTCGACTCGCTGCTGTCCAACACGTGTGATCGGAAGACAACCGTTTTTGCGCTAGGAGGGGGAGTCGTCGGTGACATGACAGGCTTTGCTGCGGCCAGTTACATGCGGGGAGTGCCTTTTGTGCAAGTACCTACCACGCTACTGGCCCAGGTGGATTCTTCTGTGGGTGGCAAGACGGCGATCAACCATCCACTCGGTAAGAACATGATTGGTGCGTTCTACCAGCCGCAGTTGGTGGTGTGTGACCTGGCAGTGCTTGACACTTTGCCCCCACGTGAGTTCAGCGCTGGTCTCGCGGAGGTCATCAAGTACGGACCCATTTCGGACATGGCCTTTTTCGATTGGCTGGAGCTGAACATGGATGTGCTGTTGGCGCATGACCGAGAGGCCCTGGCGCACGCTGTGCGGCGCAGTTGCGAGATCAAGGCCTGGGTTGTCGGCCAAGATGAAAAAGAGACGGGCCTTCGTGCCATCCTCAATTTTGGCCATACCTTTGGGCACGCCATTGAAGCTGGCATGGGTTATGGCGTGTGGCTGCATGGTGAGGGCGTTGGTGCCGGCATGGTGATGGCGGCAGAGCTTTCTCGCAGGCTTGGCTTGGTGGACGGCGAGTTTGTGGCCCGCCTGAATCTGCTGATCCAGCGCGCGGGGTTGCCCACCAAGGGGCCCATTCTGGATGCCGCAGACAATGCCGGCCGTTATTTGGAACTGATGCGCATTGATAAGAAATCTGAAGCCGGTGAGATCCGATTTGTCGTGATCGATGGCCCGGGCAAGGCGGCAGTGCGCGCTGCACCGGACAGCCTGGTGCGCGAAGTGATTGATGCCTGCTGTGCCTAGAAGGTGCTTGTCACCAATTGCTATAAATAATATAGCCATTTGCGCTTTATAGATAAGCGCTGGGCGCAATTTTGATTCCGATCTCTGACCTAGCCCCGTACGCCTGCCACCCTGCTGCGACCAGGGGGCGGCGCTACCCCGAAACACCGGCACCCACACGGACCGAATACCAGCGTGATCGGGACCGGATCGTGCACTCCACTGCATTTCGGCGATTGGTCTACAAGACGCAGGTCTTTCTCAACCATGAAGGGGACCTGTTTCGCACACGCCTGACGCACTCGCTGGAGGTCGCCCAATTGGGGCGGTCCATCGCTCGCTCCTTGCGCATCAACGAAGACCTGGTGGAAGCGATCTCGTTGGCCCACGATCTTGGGCACACGCCGTTTGGACATGCCGGCCAGGATGCGCTGCATGGGTGCATGGCGGAGCACGGGGGCTTTGAGCACAACCTGCAGAGTTTGCGGGTGGTGGACAAGCTGGAGGAGCGTTATCCACAGTACGACGGACTGAACTTGACCTTCGAGACGCGTGAAGGCGTGCTCAAGCACTGTTCCAGGCAACACGCACAGCAGCTGGAGCGGGAAGAGCCCGGTGGCGTCGGTGCAAGGTTTTTGCGCCGGGAGCAGCCCAGCCTGGAGGCGCAGCTGTGCAACTTAGCCGATGAAATCGCCTACAACGCGCACGACATCGATGACGGCGTGCGCTCTGGGCTGATCACGCTGGCGCAATTGCAGGACGTGCCCTTGTTCGACCAGTACCGCGCTGCGGCCCAGGCCGAGTACCCGGATCTTGTGCAGCCGCTGCTGCAACGGCGCCTGTTGTTTGAAGCCATACGGCGCATGCTCAGCGCGCAGGTTTATGACGTGATTGATGCCACGCAGGCAGCACTGGCCAGGCACGCGCCCACTGATGTGCAGGCTGTGCGCCAATCGCCGTCGCTCGTGATGTTTGGCGATGCCATGCGTGCGCGCTCGCTGGAACTCAAGCAGTTCCTCTTCAAAAACCTGTACCGCCATCCACGCGTCATGGAGACCACGGGACGTGCGCAGGAGGTCGTGCGCGACCTGTTTGCAGCGTACACGGCCTCCCCCCAAGAAATGAAGGCGGCGTTTGCCGAGCAGGCCTCTGTGGACTGCGGCCCGCTGCGGGCAAGGGCTGTGGCGGATTTCATTGCGGGCATGACAGACCGGTTTGCAGCGCGGGAGCATGAGCGCCTGACGGGGCGGCGGCTTTTCGACTAGCGGCTGTGGGGGTGGGCAGGGCGCCCGGTAAAATCAACCCCGCACTTCTTCGCGCCCCGTGCGCCCGTTTCATGACTTCCTCCCCCCCCTTTACGGCCTCGGCGGCCTCTTCGGAGCCTGCCGACTTGTTCGTTCGCAACACCGTCCGTTGGCTGGAGCGGGCAGTGATTGGGCTCAACCTGTGCCCATTTGCCAAGGGCGTTCATGTCAAGGGGCAGATTCACTACGTGGTCGCGCTGACCGAAGACTTGACGGAAGTGCAGGCTCTTCTGCGCAGTGAGCTGTCTGCCCTGGTGGCGACCCCCGCCGAAACGCGGGACACCACCTTGTTGATACTCCCCCACTGCCTCCAGGAGTTTCTTGATTTCAACGATTTTCTGGGAGATGCGGAGGCACTGCTGGAGGCAATGGAGCTCGACGGCACGCTGCAGATCGCGAGTTTTCACCCCCAGTTTCAGTTTGCGGGCACCGACGTGGATGACGTGACCAATTGCACCAACCGTTCGCCATACCCCACGCTGCATCTGCTGCGGGAGGAGAGCATCGACCGCGCCGTGGAGGTGTTTCCGGAGGCGGAAACAATTTTTGAGCGAAATATTGAGGTGCTGCAGGCATTGGGCATGCAGGGCTGGTCTGCGCTGGATGTGGGCCCCAGCGCTGGCACGCCATCGCTGCCGGAAGCGAACCAGGACGTTCGATGATGAGAAAGACCAAAGACCTCTCTGCAGCCCGCGTGCAGCAGCCACATGCTTCCCGCCCGAAGGCGGCCGCCTCCAAGGCCGAGTCTGCGGAGCTTTCCGAACTGCGGCCGGGCCAGTCGATAGAACTGCTCAAGGAATTGCACATCCTCACGCGCGATGGACGCCTGAATCAGGACTCGCGGCGCAAGCTCAAGCAGGTCTACCACCTGTTCAACTTCATCGAGCCGCTGCTCACGGAGCTTGCCACCACCGACCAGGGGCCGACGCTCGCAGACCATGGGGCGGGCAAGTCGTATCTGGGTTTTATCCTGTACGACCTGTACTTCAAGGCCCTGGGGCATGGGCACATCTACGGGGTGGAAACGCGCGCCGAGCTGGTGGACAAATCCCGCCTGCTGGCGCAGAAGCTGGGCTTTGAACGCATGTCGTTCCTGAATGTGTCGGTGGCGGAATCCACCGGTGCAGATGAATTGCCAGCCAGGATCGATGTGGTCACCGCCCTGCATGCCTGTGACACCGCCACGGACGATGCCATTGCTTTCGGCCTGCAGAAACAGGCCCGGGCGATGGTGCTGGTGCCGTGCTGCCAGGCTGAGATGGCCGCCTGCCTGCGGCAGGGCAAGGCCTTGCAGCTGTCGCGCACGCCCTTGGCCGAGCTGTGGCGCCACCCGCTGCACACGCGCGAACTGGGCAGCCAGGTCACCAATGTGCTGCGCTGCCTGTACCTCGAGGCGAGTGGCTACCAGGTCACCGTGACGGAGCTGGTAGGCTGGGAGCACAGCATGAAGAATGAGCTGATCATTGCCCGCTACACGGGACAGAAAAAGCGCAGCGCCTCGGAGCGCCTGCGCGCCATTCTGGAAGAGTTTGGCCTCGACAAGGCGCTGGGGGCTCGCTTTGGTCTGAAGCCGGAGGCTCGCGATACCCAGGTTGCCGTGGAATTGTTGCAGGACTGACGTCGCGCCGTACGTTGTTGCCGGGGTGAGAAGAAATCGGGGACGGATTTATGATCATCCTCCCCCTAGCTCCCATCCACATCCATGGCCCGCCTGCCGCGCCTGACCCTGCCGGGTCATCTGCACCACGTCATCCAGCGCGGAAACAACCGCCAAAGCATCTTCGCGGACCGCGAAGACTTCGAGACCATGCTTTCGCTGCTGGCAGACAATGCGCAGAAATTTGGTGTTGCTGTGCATGCCTATGTGCTGATGGACAACCACTTTCATCTGCTGTGCACGCCCACTACTGCTGACGGCCTTCCGCAGATGATGCAGGCGGTAGGGCGGCGCTACGTGCAGTATTTCAACCGGCGCCACGCCCGTACGGGCACCCTGTGGGAGGGGCGCTATCGTTCCACGGTGCTGCAGCCCGAGCGGTATCTCCTGCCTTGCATGGTCTACCTTGATCTGAACCCGGTGCGGGCCGGGCAGGTGGCGCAGCCTGGCGACTACCCGTGGTCCAGCCATGCCCATTGGCTGGGACTGCGCCATGACCGTTTGCTCACACCGCATGCTTTGTACTGGGCGCTGGGTAACACGCCGTTTGCGCGCGAGGCGGCGTACGCCGCGCTGGTGCAGGCGGGCATCGGCTCGCAGGAGCAGACTGTGCTGACGTCATCCGCACTCAGTGGTTGGGCGCTGGGCGACGCAGAATTTGTTAAAGAGTTGCAAAAGCACACACCGCGCCGGGTAGCCCAGGGACAAGCCGGTAGGCCGGCGCTTCGCCAAAAGTCTGAATAAATATGGCATTAGCGCTTGCTGTTGTTGGTTTAATTGCTATTAAATTTGATGTGTCCCTAATAAAAAATGAAATTCAATTTTCATTCGTAAATTAAGAATCTGACCCTAATTAATTTTCTTGCCAAAAGATGTTGCAATGCACTAATCTTCCACTCCCTGCGAAAAATATAGGAGTGCGCCATGACCACGGCTGCCGAGATCCAGCATCTGCAACAACACGGTTTGTATTCATCGGGTAACGAACACGACGCCTGCGGCCTCGGGTTTGTGGCCCACATCAAGGGCATCAAGCGCCACGACATCGTGACGCAGGCTCTGAAGATTCTGGAAAACATCGACCACCGTGGCGCGGTGGGTGCCGACCCGCTGATGGGCGACGGCGCCGGCATCCTGATCCAGATCCCTGACGCGCTGTACCGCGAAGAGATGGCCAAGCAAGGCGTGACCTTGCCAGCAGCGGGCGAATACGGTGTGGGCATGATCTTCCTGCCCAAGGAGCATGCCTCGCGTCTGGCCTGCGAGCAGGAGATGGAGCGCGCCATCAAGGCTGAAGGCCAGGTGCTGCTGGGCTGGCGCGATGTGCCGGTCAATGTTGACATGCCCATGTCCCCCACCGTGCGCAAGAAGGAGCCCATCCTGCGCCAGGTATTCATCGGCCGTGGCAACGACGTGATCGTGCAGGACGCGCTGGAGCGCAAGCTGTACGTGATCCGCAAGACGGCCAGCGCCAACATCCAGGCCCTCAAGCTCAAGCACAGCAAGGAATACTACGTCCCCTCCATGTCCAGCCGCACCGTGGTCTACAAGGGCCTGCTGCTGGCCGACCAGGTGGGCGTGTACTACAAAGACCTGTCCGACGAGCGCTGCGTCTCGGCCATCGGTCTGGTGCACCAGCGTTTCTCCACCAACACCTTTCCCGAGTGGCCGCTGGCCCACCCCTACCGCTATGTGGCGCACAACGGTGAAATCAACACCGTCAAGGGCAACTACAACTGGATGAAGGCGCGCGAAGGCGTAATGGCCTCGCCTGTGCTCGCGGCCGACCTGCAAAAGCTCTACCCCATCAGCTTCGCCGACCAGTCCGACACCGCCACGTTCGACAACTGCCTCGAACTGCTGACCATGGCCGGTTACCCCATCAGCCAGGCCGTGATGATGATGATCCCCGAGCCCTGGGAGCAGCACACCACCATGGACGAGCGCCGCCGCGCCTTCTATGAATACCACGCTGCCATGCTGGAGCCTTGGGACGGCCCCGCCTCCATCGTGTTCACCGACGGACGCCAGATCGGCGCTACGCTGGACCGCAACGGCCTGCGCCCCTCGCGCTACTGCATCACCGACGACGATCTGGTCATCATGGGCTCCGAGTCGGGTGTGTTGCCGGTGCCCGAGAACAAGATCGTGCGCAAGTGGCGCCTGCAGCCCGGCAAGATGTTCCTGATCGACCTGGAACAAGGCCGCATGATCGACGACGACGAGCTAAAAGCCAACATCGTCAACACCAAGCCCTACAAGCAGTGGATCGAAAACCTGCGGATCAAGCTCGACAGCATTGACGCGGGCGCGCAAGTGGCCGCACCGCAGCCTGCCGATCTGCCGCTGCTCGACCGCCAGCAGGCCTTTGGTTACACGCAGGAAGACATCAAGTTCCTGATGGCGCCCATGGCCAAGAATGGTGAAGAGGGCATTGGCTCGATGGGCAATGACAGTCCGCTGGCTGTGCTGTCGGGCAAGAACAAGCCGCTGTACAACTACTTCAAGCAGCTGTTCGCCCAGGTGACGAACCCGCCGATCGATCCGATCCGCGAAGCCATCGTGATGTCGCTCAACAGCTTCATCGGACCCAAGCCGAACCTGCTGGACATTAACCAGGTCAACCCGCCGATGCGGCTCGAAGTGAGCCAGCCCGTGCTCGACTTTGCCGGCATGGCCAAGCTGCGCGACATCGAAAAGTACACGCAAGGCAAGTTCAAGAGCGTGACCATCGACATCACCTACCCACTGAACTGGGGCCGTGAGGGGGTGGAAGCCAAGCTCGCCTCGTTGTGCGCGCAGGCTGTGGATGCCATCAAGGGCGGCGCCAACATCCTGATCGTGAGCGACCGCGCCGTGAGCGCTACCCAGGTGGCGATCCCTGCGCTGCTGGCGTTGTCCGCCATCCACCAGCACTTGGTGGGAGCGGGCCTGCGCACCACGGCCGGTCTGGTGGTCGAGACGGGCACCGCGCGCGAAGTGCACCACTTCGCCGTGCTGGCGGGTTACGGCGCCGAGGCCGTGCACCCCTACCTCGCCATGGAAACCCTGGCCGAGATGCACAAGGACCTGGGCGGCGACCTGTCGGCCGACAAGGCCATCTACAACTACGTCAAGGCGATCGGCAAGGGCCTGTCCAAGATCATGTCCAAGATGGGTGTGAGCACCTACATGAGCTACTGCGGCGCCCAGTTGTTCGAGGCCATCGGCCTCAACACGGAAACCGTGGGCAAGTACTTCACCGGCACCGCCAGCCGCGTGGAAGGCATCGGCGTGTTCGAGATCGCCGAAGAAGCCATCCGCATGCACAAGGCGGCGTTTGGTGACGACCCCGTGCTCGAGACCATGCTGGACGCCGGTGGCGAATACGCCTGGCGCGCCCGGGGCGAAGACCACATGTGGACGCCCGATGCGATTGCCAAGCTGCAGCACAGCACGCGCGCCAACAACTGGAACACGTACAAGGAATACGCCCAGCTGATCAACGACCAGAGCAAGCGCCACATGACGCTGCGCGGTCTGTTCGAGTTCAAGATCGACCCCGCCAAGGCGATCCCGGTCGACGAGGTCGAGCCCGCCAAGGAAATCGTCAAGCGCTTCGCCACGGGCGCCATGTCGTTGGGTTCCATCTCCACCGAGGCCCACGCCACGCTGGCCGTGGCCATGAACCGCATCGGCGGCAAGAGCAACACCGGCGAAGGTGGTGAGGACGCCGCACGCTACCGCAACGAACTCAAGGGCATCCCGATCAAGAAGGGCGATACCCTCAAGAGCGTGATCGGTGCCGAGAACGTGGAGGTCGACCTGCCCCTGCAGGACGGCGACTCGCTGCGCAGCCGCATCAAGCAGGTGGCATCGGGCCGCTTCGGTGTGACGGCCGAATACCTTTCGTCGGCCGACCAGATCCAGATCAAGATGGCCCAGGGTGCCAAGCCCGGCGAGGGTGGTCAGCTGCCGGGTGGCAAGGTCTCCAATTACATCGGCAAGCTGCGCCACAGCGTGCCCGGCGTGGGCCTGATCTCGCCCCCGCCGCACCACGACATCTACTCCATTGAGGATCTGGCCCAACTGATCCACGATCTGAAGAACGTGGCACCACACGCTGGCATCAGCGTCAAGCTGGTCTCTGAAGTGGGCGTGGGCACCATCGCCGCAGGCGTGGCCAAGTGCAAGAGCGACCACGTGGTGATCGCAGGGCATGACGGCGGCACGGGCGCTTCGCCCTGGTCGTCCATCAAGCACGCGGGTGGCCCCTGGGAAATCGGCCTGGCCGAAACCCAGCAGACGCTGGTGCTGAACCGCCTGCGCGGCCGCATCCGTGTGCAGGCCGACGGCCAGATGAAGACCGGCCGCGACGTCGCCATCGGCGCGCTGCTGGGCGCGGACGAATTCGGCTTTGCCACGGCACCGCTGGTGGTGGAAGGCTGCATCATGATGCGCAAGTGCCACCTGAACACCTGCCCCGTGGGCGTGGCCACCCAGGACCCCGAGCTGCGCAAGAAGTTCTCGGGCAAGCCCGAGCACGTGGTGAACTATTTCTTCTTCATCGCCGAAGAAGTGCGCCAGATCATGGCCCAACTGGGCATTCGCAAGTTCGACGACCTGATCGGCCGCACCGATCTGCTCGACATGCGCCAGGGACTGGAACACTGGAAGGCACGTGGCCTGGACTTCAGCCGCCTGTTCGCCCAGCCCAACGTGCCCGCCGATGTGCCGCGCTTCCACGTGGACGTGCAGGACCACAACATCGAGCACACGCTGGACCGCAAGCTCATCGAGCGCAGCAAGCCCGCCATTGAAAAGGGCGAGCGCGTGCAGTTCATCGAGGTGGCGCGCAACGTGAACCGCTCGGTCGGCGCCATGCTGTCCGGCGCTGTCACCCGCGTGCACCCCGAAGGCCTGCCCGACGACAGCATCCGTATCCAGCTCGAAGGCACGGGCGGCCAGTCGTTCGGTGCGTTCCTCACGCGCGGCATCACGCTGTACCTGATCGGCGACGCCAACGACTACACGGGCAAGGGTCTGTCGGGAGGCCGCGTGGTCGTGCGCCCCAGCATCGATTTCCGCGGTGACGCCGTGCGCAACACCATCGTTGGCAACACCGTGATGTACGGCGCCACCACGGGCGAAGCCTTCTTCAGCGGCGTTGCCGGTGAGCGTTTCGCCGTGCGTCTGTCGGGCGCCACCGCAGTGGTGGAGGGCACGGGCGACCACGGTTGCGAATACATGACCGGGGGCACCGTGGTGGTGCTTGGCAAGACCGGTCGCAACTTTGCGGCGGGCATGAGCGGCGGCGTGGCGTACGTGTACGACGAAGACGGTCAGTTCGACACCCGCTGCAACATGTCCATGGTGACGCTGGAGCGCATCCTGCCCGCCACCGAGCAGGAAGCCACGGTGCCACGCTCGATCTGGCACAACGGACAGACCGACGAAGCCCAGCTCAAGAAGCTGCTGGAAGACCACAACCGCTGGACGGGCAGCAAGCGCGCACGCGAACTGCTCGACAACTGGGCCGCATCGCGCAGCAAGTTCGTCAAGGTCTTCCCGACCGAGTACAAGCGTGCGTTGGCTGAAATTTATGAACGAAAAGTGCTGGAGGAGTCCGCTACACCAGCGGTAGCTGCTACCAAAAAAGAAGTGGCACCCGCCAAGTAAGGCGACGTCACCCACTTTCGCACAGCATTCATAAACAAGGACATCGTCATGGGAAAAACTACCGGCTTCATGGAATACGAGCGCATCGAAGAGGGCTACAAGCCTGTGCCCGAGCGCTTGAAGCACTACAAGGAATTTGTCATCGGGCTGGATGAAAGCCAGGCCAAGGTGCAAGGCGCGCGCTGCATGGACTGCGGCACGCCATTCTGCAACAACGGCTGCCCGGTAAACAACATCATTCCGGACTTCAACGATCTGGTGTACCACGCGGACTGGAAGAGCGCGATCGAGGTGCTGCACAGCACCAACAACTTCCCCGAGTTCACCGGCCGCATCTGCCCCGCACCCTGCGAGGCCGCCTGCGTGCTCAATGTGAACGACGACGCCGTGGGCATCAAGTCCATCGAGCACGCGATCATTGACCGTGCGTGGGAGGAGGGCTGGGTACAGCCACGCGTTGCCAAGCACAAAACGGGCAAGAAGGTGGCCGTGGTGGGCTCTGGCCCTGCGGGCATGGCGGCAGCACAGCAACTCGCGCGCGCTGGCCACAGCGTCACGCTGTTTGAAAAGAACGACCGCGTGGGCGGGCTGCTGCGCTACGGCATTCCGGACTTCAAGATGGAGAAGTCGCACATTGACCGCCGCGTCAAGCAGATGGAAGCCGAAGGCGTGGTGTTTCGCACCGGCGTGTTCGTGGGCGCCGCCAAGGACGGACTGGGCAAAGATTCCAAGGTCACCAACTGGGCCAAGGAAACCGTCACTCCCGAGCAGTTGAACAAGGAGTTCGATGCCGTGCTGCTGACCGGTGGCGCTGAGCAATCGCGCGATCTGCCCGTGCCGGGCCGTGATCTCGATGGCATCCACTTCGCCATGGAGTTCTTGCCGCAGCAGAACAAGGTCAACGCCGGCGACAAGCTCAAGGGCCAGTTGCGCGCCGATGGCAAACACGTCATCGTGATTGGTGGCGGCGACACCGGTAGCGACTGCGTGGGTACCAGCAACCGCCATGGCGCCGTGAGCGTCACCCAGTTTGAGTTGATGCCCCAGCCGCCCGAAGAGGAAAACCGCCCGCTGACCTGGCCTTACTGGCCGATCAAGCTGCGCACCAGCTCCAGCCACGAAGAGGGTTGCGAGCGCGAGTTCGCCATCTCCACCAAGGAGTTCATCGGCGAAAAGGGCAAGGTTACCGGCCTCAAGACCGTGCGTGTGGAGTTCAAGGACGGCAAGATGGTCGAGGTGGCCGGGTCTGAGAAGATCCTGAACGCCGATCTGGTGCTGCTGGCCATGGGCTTTGTGAGCCCGGTGGCTGCCGTGCTGGAAGCTTTTGGCGTGGACAAGGATGCCCGGGGCAATGCCCGCGCCACGACCGACTTCGATGGCGGTTATGCCACCAACGTGCCCAAGGTGTTCGCAGCTGGCGACATTCGGCGTGGTCAGTCGCTGGTCGTCTGGGCCATCCGCGAAGGCCGCCAGGCCGCGCGTGCAGTCGATGAGTTCCTCATGGGCTATTCAGATCTGCCACGCTGATCGGCTGCGGAACATGCAATCGAAACGGCGCTGCGGCGCCGTTTTTCATTGCGGGTTAGTCAGGGCGTAAAGCGATCGGTGGATATGCCCCTGGCAGTTGGGAGGGGAGGGGCGGCGGACGCATTATTGGGCGAGGCCACCGACTGGACCCGGCGCGCGCCCGCCAGTCCAGGTGGATGGCCCCGCCTTCCACGTCTGCGCATCTTTATTGGCACAATCGAGGGTTCTGTCAATCCGGGGTTGTATGGCGTCTGAGCGATCATCCATCTCATGATGCAGATGCTTCAAGATGCAAACATACATGTATGTATGTTTGCATCTTGAGCTACTATCGCGGGTTCCTGCGGCCCGAGGAATCACTGTGTGGTGGCGGATGACCCGGAATCCTGAATCTTTTTTGCATGCCTGACCCCTCCCTCCTTGCCGAACTGCGCAGTGTCACGTTCTCCTACGGAGACCGCGACATCCTGCGCGACGTTTCGCTGACCGTGCCGCGTGGCAAGGTCACGGCGCTGATGGGTGCCTCCGGTGGGGGCAAGACCACGGTGCTGCGCCTGATAGGGGGGCAGCAGCGGGCTTCGGGCGGTGAAGTCCTGTTTGATGGGCAGGACGTTGGTCGCCTTGATGCGTCTGGCTTGTACGCCGTCCGTCGCCGGATGGGGATGCTGTTCCAGTTCGGGGCGTTGTTCACTGACCTGAGTGTTTTCGAGAATGTGGCCTTTCCGCTCAGGGAGCACACCGACCTTTCCGAAGCGCTGATCCGCGACGTGGTCCTCATGAAACTGCATGCCGTGGGCCTGCGCGGCGCACGTGACCTCATGCCCAGCGAGATTTCGGGGGGAATGGCCCGGCGGGTGGCCCTGGCCCGTGCCATTGCGCTGGACCCGGAGCTGGTCATGTACGACGAGCCTTTTGCGGGGCTGGACCCCATTTCCCTGGGAACGGCGGCGCAGCTGATCCGCCAGCTCAATGACGCCATGGGCCTCACGAGCATCGTGGTCTCGCACGACCTGGAAGAAACCTTCCGGTTGGCAGACCACGTGATCATCCTCGGGGCTGGCGTGGTGGCTGCTCAGGGCACGCCAGATGAGGTGCGTGCCAGCACGGACCCCCTGGTCCACCAGTTTGTCAATGCCTTGCCCACAGGGCCGGTACCCTTTCATTACCCTGGCCCTGACGAGGTGCAGGACTTCGGACCTGTGGGAGGGCGTGCACGGTGAGCTGGTACAACCCCTCCGATGTCGGTTTTGCCGTGCGCCAAAAGCTGGCTGACATTGGCATGGGCGCGCGTCTTTTTGTACGGCTGGTGCGGATGGTGGGTGCCACCTTCATGCGGCCTTCGCTGGTGCGCGACCAGGTGCATTTTCTGGGCAACTACTCGCTGGCCATCATCGCAGTGTCCGGCCTGTTTGTAGGGCTGGTGCTGGGGCTGCAGGGGTATTACACGCTGCAGCGCTACGGTTCAGCAGAAGCGCTGGGTCTTCTGGTCACGCTGTCGCTGGTGCGGGAGCTGGGGCCCGTGGTCACCGCCTTGCTGTTTGCGGGGCGGGCGGGCACGTCGCTGACGGCCGAGATTGGTTTGATGCGTGCTGGCGAGCAGCTCAGCGCGATGGAAATGATGGCGGTGGACCCCGTCCAGCGCATTCTGGCGCCCCGCTTCTGGGCCGGCGTGATCACCATGCCCCTGCTGGCGACGGTGTTCAGTGCGGTGGGGGTGATTGGTGGCTGGAGCGTGGGCGTGCTCATGATCGGCATCGACCCCGGCGCTTTCTGGAGCCAGACGCAGGGCGGCGTTGACGTGTGGAAAGACGTGGGCAACGGGGTGCTCAAAAGCGTGGTGTTCGGCGTTGCCGTCACCTTTGTGGCGTTGCTGCAGGGCTTTACTGCCAAGCCCACGCCCGAGGGCGTGTCGCGTGCCACTACGCGCACCGTGGTGATGGCGTGCCTGGCCGTGCTGGGGCTCGACTTCGTCCTCACGGCCCTGATGTTCAGTATCTGAGCTGGCGATGCTGGCAGTGAAGAGGAAATAAACAATGCAACGCTCCAAAAACGATCTCTGGGTTGGGCTGTTCGTGATGCTGGGTGCCGTGGCGCTGGTGTTTCTGGCGCTCCAGTCCGCCAATTTGCTGAGCCTGAATTTCCAGTCCGGCTACCGCATCACGGCGCGTTTTGACAACATCGGCGGGCTCAAGCCCCAGGCTGCGGTGCGCGGTGCGGGCGTGGTGGTCGGGCGTGTGGAGTCCATCACGTTCGACGACAAGACCTACCAGGCGCGGGTGACGCTGGCGATGGAAAACCGCTACGCTTTCCCGAAGGACAGCTCCCTCAAGATTCTCACCAGCGGCCTGTTGGGTGAGCAGTACATCGGTATTGAGGCCGGGGCGGACGAGAAGAACCTTGTTGCGGGCGACATGGTCACCGCGACCCAGTCTGCCGTGGTGCTCGAAAACCTCATTGGACAGTTTCTCTACAGCAAAGCCGAAGACGGCGGTAAGCCCGCAGGGGCAGGTGACAAGAAATGAAGAACTTTGAAACAACCACCCTGCCCACCGGCTCCAAGCAGCAGGGCTTGCCACGTGCGCTGGGCGGTTCGGCGCTGCTGTTGGCCGGTGCGCTGCTTTCGGGCTGTGCCACCGTGGCCAATCCCGACCCGCGTGATCCGCTGGAATCCTACAACCGGAGCATGACCAACTTCAACGAGCAAGTTGATGCCATGGTGCTCAAGCCGGTAGCGATTGCCTACCAGGACATCGCGCCCGCCCCCGTGCGCACGGGGGTGAGCAACTTTTTCGCCAACATCGGCGATGTCTGGTCGTTTGTGAACAACGTGCTGCAACTGCGCGCGGAGGCTGCCGCCTCGACGTTCATGCGCGTCAATGTCAACACCTTCATGGGTCTCGGCGGGGTGCTCGATATCGCCAGTGAGCTGGGCATAGACCGCTACAAGCAGGACTTTGGCCTGACGCTGGGCCGATGGGGCGTGGGAACTGGCCCATACCTGGTGCTGCCGGTTCTCGGCCCGTCCACGGTGCGCGACACCTTTGCGCTCCCGGTGGACATGAAGGGCAACGTGGTGAGCTATGTGGACCCGGTCTCGGCCCGGAACACGCTGTATGCACTGCGAGTGGTGGACACGCGCGCCAATCTTTTGCGGGCAAGCTCCGTCCTCGACAGTGCCGCGCTGGACAAGTACAGCTTCACGCGGGACGTTTTCCTGCAGGTGCGCAGCCAGGCTGGCGAGCCCCAGAACAGCAAGGGCTCGGATGGCAAAGACGGCAACGACGGCGTGCTGCCGCAAGAGCCTCCCCGTTGAGGTGATTTCCAGGGGGCTGCCCGCCGATGGCGGCCATAGCGCGGGCGATCGTGTTGCACTTGCTTGCACACCGCAACGCCCGCGACGCATGCGTTGTTTCTGCGGCCACCACAATGCAACACGGGCATGCCGGATGGCGGCTCATGACTGAATGAGAAAGTAGAGGATAGAGGACATGATGAACCGACGTTCCCTGGGCCACCTGGCACTGTGTGCTGCCGCCGTGGCATCTCTGGGCTTGCCGCTGGCCGCTCTGGCGGCAGACGAAGCGCCGGACGCGATGATCAAGCGCCTGTCCACCGACGTGCTCAACACTGTGAAGTCCGACAAGGCGATTCAGGGCGGCGACTTGACCAAGGTGATCGCGCTGGTGGACAAGACCGTGATGCCCAACGTCAACTTTCGCCGCATGACTGCCGCTGCCGTGGGGCCAGGCTGGCGCCAGGCCACGCCCGAGCAGCAAAAACGCCTGCAGGACGAGTTCAAGATCTTGCTGGTGCGCACCTATGCGGGTGCGCTGGCGCAGGTCAACGACCAAAGCATCCAGGTCAAGCCGTTGCGCGCTGCGCCCGAAGACAAGGACGTGCTGGTGCGCACCGAAATCGTGGGCCGTGGCGACCCCATTCAGCTTGACTACCGCCTCGAAAAAACCCCTGGCGACGGCGCAGGCTGGAAGATCTACAACCTGAATGTGCTGGGTGTCTGGCTGGTGGAAACCTACCGGGGCCAGTTTGCCCAGGAGATCAACGCCAAGGGTATTGATGGCCTGATCGAGACCCTGGCTGCGCGCAACAAAGCCAACTCCACCGCCAAGGGCTGAGCCTCCTCCATGCTGGTTCTCCCCCCCGAGCTGACCCACCGCCAGGCCACAGCCTGCCTGCAGATGCTTCTGCAGGGGCTGCGCGTGCACCGTGAAAGTGGTGTGGTGGTGGATGCGAGCGCGATGACGGTGTTTGACAGCTCGGCCCTGGCCGTGCTGCTGGAATGCCGGCGTGAGGCGCTGTCAGTGGGCAAGACCTTTGCCGTGCAGGGGTTGCCCACGGCGCTGCGCGGCATGGCGGGCTTGTACGGCGTTGGCACCTTGCTCACGCCCGTGTCCTGAGGCTGCATACCCTCCGCCATAACGCAGTTCGGGGCAAGGCCGTAAAATCAGGGGCTTCATGCCCGCAGTCTCCTTCCAAGCCATCTCCAAGACCTTTGCCACGCCCAAAGGCCCTTTTCAGGCACTGAACCAGGTCAACCTGGACATTGAGGAGGGCGAGTTCTTCGGACTCCTCGGCCCCAACGGTGCCGGTAAAACCACCCTGATCAGCATCCTCGCGGGCCTGGCGCGCGCCAGCAGCGGCCGTGTGCTGGTGCAGGGCAGCGACGTGCAGGCCGACTTTGCCGAGGCGCGCCGCAAGCTCGGTGTGGTGCCGCAGGAACTGGTGTTCGACCCCTTCTTCAACGTGCGCGAATCGCTGCGCATCCAGTCCGGCTATTTCGGCGTGAAGAACAACGACGCCTGGATCGACGAGCTGCTGGAGAACCTGGGCCTTACCGACAAGGCCAACGCCAACATGCGGCAACTCTCGGGCGGTATGAAGCGCCGCGTGCTCGTGGCGCAGGCGCTGGTGCACAAGCCGCCCATCATCGTGCTCGATGAACCAACGGCTGGCGTGGACGTGGAGCTGCGCCAGACCCTTTGGCACTTTGTCGCGCGCCTGAACAAGGAAGGCCACACGGTGTTGCTGACCACGCATTACCTGGAAGAAGCCGAAGCCCTGTGTGGCCGCATTGCCATGCTCAAGTCCGGCCAGATCGTAGCGCTGAACCGCACCAGCGAACTGCTGCAGGCGGCTTCAGGCAGCATCCTGCAGTTCAAGACCGATGCGGCTTTGCCACCCGCCCTGGCGATGGCGGCGCGTGTCACCGGTCGTATCGTGCAACTGCCCGCGCACGACGCCGCAGAGATCGAAAGCCACCTGGCAGCGCTGCGCGTAGCGGGCGTAGAGGTGCATGACATGGAGATCCGCAGGCCGGACCTGGAGGATGTGTTCTTGCAGGTGATGTCCGGTACGTCTGCGTCCAACATCCCACTCGAAGGTGTCGCGCTATGACCGGCTGGCAGACCCTGTTCTACAAGGAAGTCCTGCGGTTCTGGAAGGTCAGCTTCCAGACCGTTGCCGCGCCGGTGCTCACGGCCGTGTTGTACCTGCTGATCTTCGGTCACGTGCTCGAAGATCACGTCAAGGTCTACGACCGCATCAGCTACACCGCCTTTCTGGTGCCCGGCCTCGTGATGATGAGCGTGCTGCAAAACGCCTTTGCCAACAGCTCGTCGAGCCTGATCCAGAGCAAGATCATGGGCAGTCTGGTGTTTGTGCTGCTCACGCCGCTGTCGCACTGGGCCTGGTTTGTGGCCTATGTGGGCTCGTCCATGGTGCGCGGGCTGGTGGTGGGGCTGGGTGTGTTCATCGTCACGCTGGCTTTTGCGCGGCCAGAGTTTGCGGCGCCGCTGTGGATACTGGTGTTTGCGGTGCTGGGCGCGGGCCTGCTGGCCACGTTGGGGCTCATTGCCGGGCTGTGGGCCGACAAGTTTGATCAGCTCGCCGCGTTCCAAAACTTCGTGGTCGTGCCCATGACGTTCCTCTCGGGCGTGTTCTATTCCATCCAGTCGCTGCCGCCGTTCTGGCAGACCGTGAGCCACCTCAACCCGTTTTTCTACATGATTGACGGGTTCCGCTATGGCTTCTTTGGCCAGAGCGATACCTCGCCCTGGCTCAGCCTCAGCATCGTGGGCATCGCCTGGCTGGCCGTGAGCTTTCTCGCCGTGCACCTGCTGCGCACCGGCTACAAAATTCGCAACTGATTCCGAGCCCAACATGACCGCTGACCAACTCAAAGACATCATCGCCGCCGGCCTGGCCTGCGAACACATCACGCTGGAGGGCGATGGGCGCCACTGGTACGCCACCATCGTCTCGGCCGAGTTCGAGGGCAAGCGCGCCATCCAACGCCACCAGCGCGTGTACGCCACGCTGGGCGCGAAAATGCATACGGATGAAGTTCACGCGCTGTCGATGAAGACCTTCACCCCCGCCGAGTGGGCGGCGCAAGCGCAGTGACACTGCCTGTCTGGTTACTCATTTATTGATAGCAGTTGGTGCTTGATAGATAAGCGCTAAGGGCCATTTTCATTCATATTTTGGTTGTTAGATAGAGATGGACAAACTCCTGATTCGCGGCGGACGCACCTTGCAAGGCGAGGTGCTGGTCTCTGGCGCCAAGAACGCCGCCTTGCCGGAGTTGTGTGCCGCGCTGCTCACCGCCGACCCGGTGACCCTGCTCAACGTGCCCCAGCTGCAGGATGTGAGCACCATGCTCAAGCTCATCCGCAATATGGGCGTGACCGCAGAGCGCGCCGACGACGGCACGGTGCGCATCGACGCCAGTGCGCTCAACACGCCCGAGGCGCCGTACGAGTTGGTCAAGACCATGCGTGCCTCGGTGCTGGCGCTGGGCCCGCTGCTGGCCCGCTTTGGCGAGGCCACGGTGTCGCTGCCCGGCGGCTGCGCCATCGGTTCGCGCCCGGTGGACCAGCACATCAAGGGCCTGGCCGCCATGGGCGCCGAGATCGTGGTCGAACACGGCTACATGATCGCCAAGTTGCCTGCGGGTTGGACGCGTTTGAAGGGCGCGCGCATCACCACCGACATGGTCACGGTGACGGGCACCGAAAACTTCCTCATGGCCGCTGCGCTGGCCGAAGGCGAGACGGTGCTGGAAAACGCCGCGCAAGAACCTGAGATTTCGGACCTGGCCGAGATGCTGATCGCCATGGGCGCGAAGATCGAAGGCCATGGCACCAGCCGCATCCGCATCCAGGGCGTGGACCAACTGCACGGCTGCACCCACCGCGTGGTGGCCGACCGCATCGAGGCTGGCACCTTCCTCTGCGCTGTGGCAGCCACGGGCGGTGATGTGGTGCTGCGCCATGGCCGCGCCGACCACCTGGATGCGGTGATCGAAAAGCTGCGTGAGGCCGGTGCCACCGTGCAAGCGGTCGAGGGCGGTATCCGCGTGCAAAGCGCGGGCGGCGCCACGCTCAAGGCCCAGGGCTTTCGCACCACCGAGTACCCCGGTTTCCCCACCGACATGCAGGCCCAGTTCATGGCGCTCATTTGCATTGCGCAGGGCACGGCCACGGTGACCGAGACAATTTTTGAAAACCGCTTCATGCATGTCAATGAGCTGGTGCGGCTGGGTGCCAAGATCCAGACCGATGGCAAGGTGGCTGTGATCGAAGGCGTGCCCCGCCTGTCCGGCGCCACCGTGATGGCCACTGACCTGCGTGCATCGGCCAGCCTCGTCATTGCCGGCTTGGTGGCCGACGGCGAAACCGTGGTGGACCGCATCTACCACCTGGACCGCGGCTACGACTGCATGGAAGCCAAACTGCGCGGCATTGGCGCCGACATCGAACGAGTGGCATGAAGAACAACCCCCTGAGCGGCTTCGCCGCTTCCCCCTTCTCTCACGCTGCGCGTGGGAAGGGGGACGACGCCAGTGCGGCGGGGCGGCCCTTGCACGGCGTCCCTGGCATGGGGCGCTCACGGATCACAGTGCAGTAGCAGGCAAGAAACAGTGGAGTAATTAGAAAACATGACGATGATCACCCTGGCGCTTTCCAAGGGCCGCATCTTTGACGAAACCCTGCCGCTGCTGGCCGCTGCAGGCATCGAGGTGCTCGAAGACCCCGAAAAATCGCGCAAGCTCATCCTGCCCACGAACCAGCCCAACGTGCGCGTGGTGCTGGTGCGCGCCACCGACGTTCCCACCTATGTGGAATACGGCGGCGCCGACATCGGCGTGACCGGCAAGGACACCCTGATCGAACATGGTGGCCAGGGGCTGTACCAGCCGCTGGACCTGCAGATTGCCAAGTGCCGCGTGAGCGTTGCCGTGCGCAATGATTTTGACTACGAGCGCGCTGTCAAGCAGGGCTCGCGCCTGAAGGTCGCCACCAAGTACACGTCGATTGCGCGTGACTTCTTTGCCACCAAGGGCGTGCATGTCGACATGGTCAAGCTTTACGGCAGCATGGAACTGGCGCCGCTCATCGGCCTGGCCGATGCCATCGTCGACCTGGTGTCCACCGGCAACACGCTCAAGGCCAACCATCTGGTGGAGGTGGAGCGCATTATGGACATCAGCTCCTACCTCGTGGTCAACCAGGCCGCGCTCAAGCTCAAGCAGGCACCGCTGCGCCGCATCATTGATGCGTTTGCTTCGGCCATCCCTGCCCCCAAGAACTGAACCCACCGTAGAACCCACTATGACTTTGGTAGCTGCTCCCGCCCGTCTGTCCACCGCTGCGGCCACTTTTGAGGCTGATTTTGCAGCCCGCCTGCATTGGTCTGCCGACACCGACGCGGCCATCGAGCAGCGCGTGGCCGACATCCTGGCCGACGTGCAAAAGCGCGGCGACGCGGCGGTGCTGGAGTACACCGCCCGCTTCGACGGCCTCTCGGCGCCCGACATGGCCGCGCTGGAGCTGACCCAGGCCGACTTCAAGGCCGCGTTTGACGCCATCCCCCAGGCCCAGCGCGACGCGCTGCAGGCCGCCGCCAAGCGCGTGCGCAGCTACCACGAAGCGCAGAAGAAGGCTTCGGGCGAGAGCTGGAGCTACCGCGACGAGGACGGCACTCTGCTGGGCCAGAAGGTCACGCCGCTGGACCGCGTGGGCATCTACGTGCCCGGCGGCAAGGCCGCCTACCCGTCGAGCCTGCTGATGAACGCCATCCCGGCCCACGTAGCGGGAGTGCAGGAAATCATCATGGTCGTGCCCACCCCCGTGCGTGGCAGCGTGGCGACCGGCGGAACGGGCGAGGGCACCTCGACGAAGGGCGAGCGCAACGAGCTGGTGCTGGCCGCCGCCTACGTGGCCGGTGTGACCCGCGCCTTCACCATCGGCGGCGCCCAGGCCGTGGCCGCGCTGGCCTACGGCACGGCCACCGTGCCCAAGGTGGACAAGATCACCGGCCCCGGCAACGCCTATGTGGCCAGCGCCAAGAAGCGCGTGTTCGGCACCGTGGGCATCGACATGATCGCGGGCCCGAGCGAAATCCTGGTGCTGGCCGATGGCACCACACCGCCCGACTGGGTGGCCATGGACCTCTTCAGCCAGGCGGAACATGACGAGCTGGCCCAGAGCATTCTGCTGTGCCCCGACGCCGCCTACCTCGACGCCGTGCAGCGCGAGATCGACCGCCTGCTGCCCACCATGCCGCGCGCCGAGATCATCGCCAAGAGCCTCACTGGCCGGGGCGCACTGATCCTCACCAAGGACATGGAAGAAGCCTGCGCCATCAGCAACCGCATCGCACCGGAACACCTGGAAGTGAGCAGCACGGACCCACACCGCTGGGAGCCGTTGCTGCGCCACGCGGGCGCGATCTTCCTGGGGGCCTACACCTCCGAAAGCCTGGGCGACTACTGCGCAGGCCCCAACCACGTGCTGCCCACCAGCGGCACGGCACGCTTCTCGTCCCCGCTGGGCGTGTACGACTTCCAGAAGCGCAGCAGCATCATCGAAGTGAGCGAAGCCGGTGCCCAGGTGCTGGGCGCCATTGCTGCCGAGCTGGCCTATGGCGAGGGCCTGCAGGCCCACGCGCAGGCGGCCGAGATGCGGCTCAAAGCTGGAGTTAAGCCGCGCTGATCGCCCCCCGGGGCAGGGCACCCTGTGTGGGTGCCGACGCCTTGGGCTGAGATGCGGCGGGTGCAGGCGGACAGGCGGCTCCTGCCACCGCCCGGTGCTGCGCCCAGTTCAGCCGCGCGGGCCGGTGGCCTTCGGCACTGACCCGCAGTCGCACGGGTCCGGTGAAGGACAGGCGCTGGCCGGCCTCCAGAAAATAGTCCTCCAGAAGACCATCACAGGTCACCCAGACGCGGCCCTGTTCGACTTCGAGCAGGGCGATCTCGCCCGCGCGGAAGTCCAGCACCTGGACGGCCTGCAGCGGCGGCAGGGGCTGGCGCTTCCATTGCAGCGTGAGAGGAACCGCAGGCTGGCTGGGCAGTGCGGGCGACGGTGGGGTGGGGGTGTGCAGCGTGTTCATGCCTTCACTGTGCGGCCACCTGCGATGCGCCACCAGCCACAGGCCTGCACAATCTGGGCCAGTACAGAACAGCAAACCAACCCATCTGTACTGGTCGTACTGGGATGCCTCTGTACTGTCTATCGACCAGAGGGCCAGTACAGAATGCAGCATGGCCACCGATGACGCACCCCCGCTGTACCTCCAGATTGCCGAGCAACTCGCGCAGCTGATCCGCAATGGCACGCTCGCGCGCGGCGAAAAGCTGCCGTCGGTGCGCGAACTGGCCCGCCAGCACGGCGTGGCGCAGACAACGGTGGTGCAGGCCTACCACTGGCTCGAAGATGCGCGCCTGATCACCGCGCGCCCGCGCTCCGGCTTTTTTGTTGCGGCGCGGCCGGTGAGCCTGCCCGAGCCCAGCACACCGCGCCCGATGCGCCGCCCGCGCGAGGTGTCGGTGGACTGGCTGGGCCAGCGTATCCTGGGGCGCAACCAGCCGGTGGACATAATCTCGTACAGTAGCGGCACGCCCGGCCCCGAGCTGTTCAACCCCGACCGCGTGCGCCGCGCCGTGGTGCGCGCCGCGCAGCGCCACCGCAACCTGCTGTGCACTTACCCCGGTTCGTCGGGCCATGAGGACGCGCGCCGCGCCCTGGCGCGCTATGCCGTCAGCCTGGGCTGCAGCCTGGACCCCGAGAACATCGTGATCACAGGCGGCTGCATGGACAGCATTGCGCTGTGCCTGCGCGCGGTGACGCAGCCGGGCGACGTGGTTGCGCTGGAGTCACCCACGCATTTTTCTTTTCTGGAGGTGCTGCAGGGCCTGCACCTCAAGGCGCTGGAGATTCCCACCCACCCGCGCAACGGCCTCTCGCTGGATGCGCTGCAACTGGCGTTGGACACCCAGCCCGTCAAGGCGGTGATGGTGGTGCCCACGCTCAGCAACCCGCTGGGCAGCTGCATGCCCCAGGCCGAGCGCAGGCGCCTGGTGCAGATGGCGGCGCGGCACGACATGGCGGTCATCGAGGACGCGATCTACAACGATCTGGTCGAGGTGGACGAGATGCGCCGCACCGTCAAGTCGTACGACACCACAGGCCATGTGATGTTGTGCGACTCGTTCTCCAAGACGCTGGCGCCGGGCCTGCGCCTGGGCTGGCTGGAGGCCGGCCGCTGGGCCGACAAGCTGCGCGCCATCAAGGACCTGCAGGCGGGTGGCCAGTCCGCCGTGCTGGAGCTGGCCCTGGCCGACCTCATCACCCAGACGGGCCACGCCGCCGCCATGCGCCAGCTGCGTGCGGCCGTGGCGGCGCGCATGGATGAGGTGCGCCATGTGATTGCCGCGCACTTCCCGCAGGGTACGCGCGTGAGTGACCCGCCCGGCGGCCTGCTGCTGTGGCTGGAGCTGCCGCGCGCGCTCGATTCCGTGCAACTGCACGAGGCCTGCCTGGCCCGGCAGATTCTGATCGCACCCGGCACGGTGTTCAGCGCCAGCGGGCGGTTCCGCAACTGCCTGCGCATTGGCGTGGGGGGCGACTGGTCGCCTGCCCATCTGGAGGCGCTGCGCACCGTGGGTGACATGGCGTGCCAGATGCTGCAGGGCGGGGCACAGCGCAAGGCGGCTTGATTGTGGTGTTTTAATCAACACGAAGTTCGTGGTGCACGAAGTTCGTGTAATATTTAATCCATGAAAAACATCACCGTGACCATGGACGACACCGTTGCCGAATGGGTGCGCGTGGAAGCCGCCAAGCGCGGCAGCAGCGTCTCGCGCCTGCTCGGTGAATGGCTGGCCGAAAAGATGCGCCAGGAAGACGCCTACGCACAGGCCATGCGCGAGGCTCTTGGGTTTGAATCCTGGGGCGCGTCCAGTGGGCCCTATGTGCCGCGCGAAACCCTGTTTCTGCGCTGAACCGGGCAAAACGCATGGCCACCGTCCCCATCTTTGTCGATACCGAAATCCTGCTCGCCAGCGTGGACGACCGCGATACCGGGCGCCAGGCGCGGGCGCGTGAATGGATCAGCTTTTGCTGGCAGACGCGCAGCGGCCGCATCAGCTCGCAGGTGCTCAACGAGCTGTACAACCAGGCCATCCAGCGTTTTGATGGCCCCCACGTGCTGCAGCAGGTGCGCGCCCAGGTGCGCCGCCTGCGCGTGTGGCTGCCGCCGCACCTCGACTCCTACACGGTGGACGGCGCCTGGGACCTGCAGGACCGCTACCGCCTGGGCTACTGGGATGCGCTCATCCTCTCGTCCGCCCATCAGCAGGGCTGCCGCTACCTGCTCACCGAAGCGTTGCCACACGACCAGCCGATGGACGCCGTGCGGCCGATCAACCCTTTTCTTGTCACCCCCAACGAACTGGACACCACCGAATGACTACTCCTGCGTCGTCTCCTCTCCAAGCCCTGGCCCGTATCCGCCCCGACGTGCGCGCCATGCACGCTTACGGCGTGCAGCCCTCCACCGGCATGCTCAAGATGGACGCGATGGAGAACCCGTTCCGCCTGCCCGCGCACCTCCAGGCCGCGCTGGGCCAGCGCCTGGGTGCGGTGGCACTCAACCGGTACCCCGGCGACCGCCTGCTGGACCTGAAGGCGGCGCTCGCGAAATACGCCGGGATGCCCGAGGGCTACGGCGTGGTGCTGGGCAATGGCTCGGACGAACTCATCACCCTGCTGGCCCTGGCCTGCGCACAGCCCGGCACGGGCCAGCGCGCCACCATGCTGGCGCCCATGCCGGGTTTTGTGATGTACCCGCTGTCTGCGCAGCTGCAGGGCCTGGACTTTGTCGGCGTGCCGCTCACGCCCGACTTCGAGCTGGATGAGCCCGCCATGCTGGCCGCCATCGCGCAGCACAACCCCGCCATCACCTACATCGCCTACCCCAACAACCCCACGGCCACGCTGTGGGACGAGGGCGCAGTGCAGCGCATCATCGACGCCGCGGGCGCTCAGGGCGGCATCGTCGTCATGGACGAGGCCTACCAGCCCTTTGCCAGCCGCACCTGGATCGACCGCATGCGGGCCGAGCCCGCGCGCAACGCCCATGTGCTGCTCATGCGCACGCTCAGCAAGTTTGGTCTGGCAGGCGTGCGCCTTGGCTACCTCATCGGGCCCTCGGCGTTCGTGAGCGAGATCGACAAGGTGCGCCCGCCCTACAACGTGAGCGTGCTCAACTGCGAAGCCGCCCTGTTTGCGCTGGAACATACCGAGGTTTTTGCCGCCCAGGCCGCTGAGATCCGTGCCGAACGCACCACGCTCATCGCAGCCCTGCGCCAGATGCCGGGTGTCGAAAAGTGCTGGGACAGCGAGGCCAACATGGTGCTGATCCGTGTGGCGGATTCCGCCAAGGCCTACGAGGGCATGAAAAACCGCAAGGTGCTCGTCAAGAACGTTTCTACAATGCACCCATTGCTGGCCAACTGCCTGCGCCTGACGGTAGGCAATGCCGAAGACAACGCGCAGATGCTGGCCGCACTCCAAGCCTCCCTATGACTTCCTCCGCACTCGTACCTTCCGCCCCATCGGCCGACCCGATGGCCGACCGCATCGCCGAGGTCAGCCGCAACACCGCCGAAACGCGCATCAGTGTGCGCATCAACCTCGACGGCACCGGCCAGGCGAAGCTGCACACCGGCATCGGCTTCTTCGACCACATGCTCGACCAGATCGCCCGCCATGGGCTGATCGACCTCGACATCGACTGCGAGGGTGACCTGCACATCGACGGCCACCACACCGTGGAAGACGTGGGCATCACGCTGGGCCAGGCTTTTGCGCGCGCCGTGGGCGACAAGAAAGGCATCCGCCGCTACGGGCATGCCTACGTGCCGCTGGACGAAGCGCTGTCGCGTGTGGTGGTGGATTTCTCGGGCCGCCCCGGGCTGCACATGGATGTGAAGTTCACCTCCGGCAGCATCGGCCAGCTCGACACGCAACTGGTGTTCGAGTTCTTCCAGGGCTTTGTGAACCACGCGGGCGTCACGCTGCACATCGACAACCTCAAGGGCGTCAACGCACACCACCAGTGCGAGACCATCTTCAAGGCGTTCGGGCGCACGCTGCGTGCGGCGCTGGAGCGTGATCCGCGCTCGGCCGGTGTCATCCCCTCCACCAAGGGTTCGTTGTGAAATTTTGGGTTAAATCAGGCGCTATCGCTTGATGGATAAGCGCTAGTAGCTATGAATATGGAAGCAAAAACAGTGGCGGTCGTGGACTACGGCATGGGCAACCTGCGCTCGGTGTCGCAGGCCGTGCAGGCCGCCGCCGAGGGCACGGGCTGGACCGTGGTCGTCACCCAGCGCCCCGAAGACGTGCGCGCCGCCCAGCGCATCGTGCTGCCAGGGCAGGGCGCCATGCCCGACTGCATGCGCGAGCTGCGCGAGTCCGGCCTGCAGGAATCGGTGCTCGAAGCCGCGGCCTCCAAGCCAATGTTCGGCGTGTGCGTGGGCATGCAGATGCTGCTGGACCACAGCGCCGAGGGGGATACGCCGGGCCTTGGCCTCATCCCTGGCGATGTGCTCAAGTTCGACCTGGCAGGCCGCACCCAGCCTGACGGCAGCCGCTTCAAGGTGCCCCAGATGGGCTGGAACCAGGTGCGGCAGATGCCCCACGCCCACCACGGCGGTGGCGTGCACCCGGTGTGGGCTGGCGTGCCGGACAGCAGCTACTTTTACTTTGTGCACAGTTTCTACGCCGTGCCGCAAAATCCTGCCCACTGCGCAGGGCAAACGGACTACGGCGGTTTGTTCGCCGCCGCCATTGCACGCGATAATATTTTTGCGACCCAGTTTCACCCGGAGAAAAGCGCGGAGCATGGCTTGGCCCTGTACCGCAATTTTCTGCACTGGAATCCCTGATCCCTTAACCGCCACCCGTTCGGGCCGAGCTGCGTCTCGCCCTTTTTCACCCGAACTTCACCACCATGCTGCTCATCCCCGCCATCGACCTCAAAGACGGCCACTGCGTACGCCTCAAACAAGGCGATATGGACCAATCCACCACCTTTGGTGAAGACCCCGCCGCCATGGCGCGCAAATGGGTGGATGCCGGTGCACGCCGCCTGCACCTGGTGGACTTGAACGGTGCGTTTGCGGGCGTGCCCAAGAACTACAGCGCCATCAAGTCCATCCTGAAAGAGGTGGGCGACGACATTCCCGTGCAGCTGGGCGGCGGCATCCGTGACCTGGACACCATCGAGAAATACATCGACGGCGGCCTGCGCTACGTGATCATCGGCACGGCTGCGGTCAAGAACCCCGGTTTTCTGAAGGACGCCTGCAGCGCCTTCGGCGGCCACATCATCGTGGGGCTCGACGCCAAGGACGGCAAGGTCGCTACCGACGGCTGGAGCAAGCTCACCGGCCACGAGGTCGTGGACCTGGCCAAGAAGTTCGAGGACTGGGGCGTCGAATCCATCATCTACACCGACATCGGCCGCGACGGCATGCTCTCGGGCATCAACATCGACGCCACGGTGAAGCTGGCCCAGGCTTTGAGCATCCCCGTGATCGCCTCGGGCGGCCTGTCGAACATGGCCGATATCGAGCAGCTGTGCGCGGTGGAGAGCGAAGGCGTTGAAGGTGTGATCTGCGGCCGTGCCATATACAGCGGCGACCTCGACTTTGCTGCGGCGCAAGCGCGTGCCGACGAACTGAACGGCTGAAACCGATCACCCCCTGAGCGGCTTCGCCGCTTCCCCCCGGGGACGACGCCAGTGGCCTGGCGAAGTCAGTTCCACGGCGTCTGCTGGCCTCGGTAGCGCCTAATCAACGAATCGCTCACTGACATGCTCGCAAAACGAATCATTCCCTGTCTTGACGTCACCGGAGGCCGTGTGGTCAAGGGCGTCAATTTCGTCGAGCTGCGCGACGCAGGCGACCCGGTCGAAATTGCCGCGCGCTACAACGCGCAGGGCGCTGACGAGCTCACCTTCCTCGATATCACCGCCACCAGCGATGGCCGTGACCTCATCCTGCACATCATCGAGGCCGTGGCCAGCCAGGTGTTCATTCCACTCACCGTGGGTGGCGGCGTGCGCACTGTGGAAGACGTGCGCAGGCTGCTCAATGCGGGCGCCGACAAGACCAGTTTCAACTCGGCCGCGATTGCCAACCCTGACGTCATCAACGCCGTGTCTGCCAAGTACGGTGCTCAATGCATCGTGGTGGCCATCGACGCCAAGCGCCGCTCGGCCGAGGATGCGCAGCGCCTGGGCGCCAACGGTCAGCCCGTGGGTGCGGGCTGGGACGTGTACAGCCACGGGGGGCGCAAGAACACCGGCCTGGACGCCATTGCCTGGGCCACTGAGATGGCGCGGCGCGGTGCGGGCGAAATCCTGCTGACCAGCATGGACCGCGACGGCACCAAGGCAGGCTTTGACCTGGAGCTGACCCGCGCAGTGAGCGATGCGGTGAGCGTGCCCGTGATCGCCTCGGGCGGGGTGGGTAACCTGGACCACCTGGCCGACGGCATCCAGACCGGTGGTGCCGACGCGGTGCTGGCCGCCAGCATCTTCCATTACGGCGAATACACCGTGGGCCAGGCCAAGGCCCGCATGGCCGAGCGCGGCATTCCGGTGCGTCTGTGACGACGCCATTCGCGGGCGCGCGTTGGGCGCTGGTGGTGGCCCTGGCGGCCACGGCACTGCCCGCTGCGGCGCAGCAGGTGCCGCCCCCGTCGTATGCGAGTTTTTCTGAGCGCCTGCCCTGTGTGCACCGCATTGGCCGCTGCTTTGACGCGACCATCGGCGGCAAGCCGGTGGAGGTGATTGCCGACAAGGCCGAATTCGAGAAGCTCAAGGCCCTGCTCCAGACGCTGAACAGCAATGTGCGTGACGTGCACTGGATCGTGCGCGAACCCGTGTTGGGCACGCTCGCGCTGGACGTGGAAACCCGCGCCAACACGCTGGGTTTGCCGCTGGTGGGCGATGAGAAGGAAGAGCCCGATGTCACCGTCTATGCCCTCGACGGCCAAGATCTGGAGAGCGAATCGGAGCTGGTAGCGCAGCAAAGCGTGCGCGTGAATGGCCAGCCCGTGGTGACGCAGCAGGAAACCCTCACGCAGGATTTTCTGCCCCCGGGGCGCTATGCGTTTGCCATCAAGTACCTGGGCCGCAAGAACTGGGATCGCAAGTGGGTGTTTTTGACCGTGGCGAAGTAAATCTTCGATCAAAAGTGGTTCTGGCGCTGAGTGTGAAAGCGCTAATAGCTATTGTTTTTGTAGTCAGATTTACGCGCTGCGCAGTGCTGCAATTGGCTGCAAGCTGCCCGGTGAAGCATCTGTTTTTTCATTGAACTCTCATTTTGATAGCTGCTAGCGCTTGATGGATAAGCGCTAGAGGCAAAAATGACCTCAAAACCGCTCGCCCGGCAGGCGGGCTGGTCATTCAAATCACCGACAATCCCGCCCATGAACTGGCTCAACGAAGTGAAATGGGACGCGCAGGGCCTGGTGCCCGTGATTGCGCAGGAGCAGGGCACGGGCGACGTGCTGATGTTTGCCTGGATGAACCGCGAGGCCCTTGCCAAGACGGCAGAACTCGGCCGCGCCGTGTACTTCAGCCGCTCGCGCAAGAAGCTGTGGTTCAAGGGCGAAGAGTCCGGCCACGTGCAGACCGTGCACGAGATCCGCCTGGACTGCGACAACGATGTAGTGCTGCTCAAGGTCACCCAGCTCGGCCACGAGCCTGGCATCGCCTGCCACACAGGCCGCCACAGCTGTTTTTTCAGCGTGCTCAAGGACGGAGCCTGGCACGCGGTCGATCCGGTCTTGAAAGACCCTGAATCCATCTACAAGTAATGGCAATGGACGACAAGACCATGAGTTCCAACGATTCCCTCGCACGCCTTGCCGATGTGATTGAAAGCCGCAAGCCTGCCAACGGCGGCGATCCCGATAAGAGCTATGTCTCGCGCCTGCTGCACAAAGGGCCGGATGCGTTTTTGAAGAAGATCGGCGAGGAGGCCACCGAAGTCGTCATGGCGGCCAAGGATGTGGACCACGGCGCCGACAAGTCCAAGCTGGTTTACGAAGTGGCCGACCTCTGGTTCCACTCCATGGTGGCGCTGGCCCACTATGGCCTCACGCCTGCCGATGTTCTGACCGAGCTGGAGCGCCGCGAGGGCACCAGCGGCATCGAGGAAAAAGCCTTGCGCAAGGTGGTTGCGCGCACTGCCGAAGAAGGAGCACCATGAACGACATCATCGACGTGCAAAGCAATGAGCAAAAAGCCCAGGGCCTGAAGAACATCGGCTGGGTCAGCTATGTGCTGCACCTCATCGTGGCCGTGGGGGCCGTGCTGCCGGGTGCGCAAGCCAGCGCGCTGCTGCTCGTCATTGCGCTGGTGCTCGATCTCGTCAAACGCGGCGATGCCGAAGGCACCTGGCAGGCCAATCATTTTTCGTGGCGCATCCGCACCGTGATCTGGGCGGGCGTGCTTTACATCGTCACCGCGCCGTTCTGGCTGCTGGGATTGTTTCTCTTTAACCCCGTATGGGTTGTGATCTCCCTGTGGTTCCTGTACCGCATCGTGCGCGGCATGCTGGCCATGAGCAAGAACCAGGCGGTGGATGCCTGAACCGACGGCGTCCCTGTCGCACTTGTCATCCCTGCCACGGCTGAACCTGGCCCTGCAGGGTGGGGGCTCCCACGGTGCGCTCACCTGGGGTGTGCTGGATGCCTTGCTGGAGGATGGCCAGTGGCAGTTTGATGGCGTGAGCGGCACCAGCGCCGGCGCGATGAATGCCGTGGCCATGGCGCACGGCTTTGCCAAAGCCGCGCAGGAGCACAAAGACCCGCACGAAGCGCACCTGGCCGGTTGCGTCCAGGCGCGTGAAACGCTTACCCGGCTGTGGGAGGGCGTGGGCACGCTGGGCAGCCTGATGTGGGGCTCGCCCCTGTCGGCCGCCAACCCCATGATGGGGCTGATGCGCCAGTGGCTCTCGCCCTACCAGACCAATCCGCTCGACATCAACCCGCTGCGCCGCCTGCTGGAGCGCGAGGTGGACTTTGACCTGTTGTGCACTGTGCGCCGCGCCAGCGCTGCGGCGGGCGGGCCCAAGGTGTTTGTGTGCGCCACCAACGTGCGCACCGGGCGCGGCGAAATCTTCTCTGGCCCCCGGCTGAGCGCGGATGCCGTGATGGCGTCGGCCTGCCTGCCAGCGCTGTTCAAGGCCGTGGAAATCGACGGTGAGCATTACTGGGACGGCGGCTATTCGGGCAACCCTGCGTTGCACCCGCTGATCTATCAGACCGAGACCTCCGACATCCTGCTTGTGCAGATCAACCCCATCGAACATCTGGATCTGCCCCACTCAGGCCAGGAAATCATGGAGCGCATGAACGAAGTCACCTTCAATGCCAGCCTGCTGGCCGAGTTGCGCGCCATCGAGTTCGTGCGCCGTCTGCTGGCCGAGGGCAAGCTGGATGCGCGCCGCTACAAAAGCGTGCGCATGCACCGCATCGACGGCGGCGCCGTGCTGGCGCCCTTTGGCGCCGACAGCAAGGCCCGTGCAGACATGGCCTTTGTGCGCAAGCTTTTCGCCCTCGGCCGCACGGCCGGGCAGGAATGGCTGCACGCGCACCGCAAGGATGTGGGTGTGCGGCCCACCATCAATATCGCTGAAAATACATGAAGCCCCCCTGTGCCGCCTACGGCGCCTTCCCCCTTGGGGGACGCCACCCGTGGCCTGGCAAAGCCAGTTCCACGGTGGCACTGGCTTCGCGCGCGCCGGTTGCGACCGCTTTGGATGGCGAGCAGCGCCTGGTGACCTGTTAATTTTGTACTGACATTTTCCTCATGCACGATCCGAACTGCCTCTTCTGCAAAATCATCGCAGGCCAGATTCCTTCGAAAAAGGTCTATGAAGACGAAGAAATTTTCGCCTTCCACGACATCCACCCCTGGGCGCCGGTGCACTTTCTGATGGTGCCCAAGCTGCATATCCCTTCGATGGCGCAGGTCACCGAGGAACACGCGGGTGTGCTGGGGCGCATGATGGCGCTGGCGCCGAAGCTGGCAATGGAGCAGGGCTGCAACCCGTACCCGGAGGGTGGCTTTCGCGTCGTGGTAAACACGGGGCTTGAAGGTGGGCAGGAAATCCACCACCTCCATATCCATGTGATGGGCGGTCCCCGTCCGTGGCTCAAAGGCTGAACCAGGCTGACGGGTCGTGCAGGGAGATTCCCGCAGTTCTGCTTGGGCTGTGAACTCCTGTCACGCCCCCCGTCTAAAATGATTGCAATTCGTTAGGAGATATTCCATGGGCTCTTTTTCCATCTGGCACTGGCTGATCGTGCTGCTGATCGTCGTCATGGTGTTCGGCACCAAGAAGCTCAAGAACATGGGCTCCGATCTCGGGGGCGCCGTAAAGGGCTTCAAGGACGGCATGAAAGACGGTTCGGCCGACGCGGCTGCCACCACCACCCCACCCGCGGGCCAGGTTGCCAACAACCCTGCGACCGACAAGACCACCATCGATGTCGAAGCCAAGCAAAAGAGCTGAGCGGGCTGTTCCCGCTGGCACCCGCACGCTTTGCGCTTGATCCATGATTGATATTGGCCTGTCCAAGATGGCGCTGATCGGCGCGGTGGCTCTTATAGTCATCGGGCCCGAGAAGCTCCCCCGTGTGGCCCGCACGGTGGGCACCCTGCTGGGCAAGGCCCAGCGTTACGTGTCCGATGTGAAGGCCGAGGTCAACCGGTCCATGGAGCTCGACGAGCTCAAGAAAATGAAGGACACGGTGGAGAACGCCGCACGCGATGTGCACAACTCCATCCAGACCAGCGCCAGCGAGTTCGAAAAGGACTGGGCCGAGGCTACCGACACCGCCAGCTCGGCGTTGCAGGACCAGACCGCCGTCGTGCCGGCCTACAAACACCCCGGCAAGAACTGGCGCCTCAAGCGGGGTGCGGTGCCCCAGTGGTACAAGGCCCGAAGCGGTGTGCGCACCAAGGCACAGTCCGGCGCGGCCCGTGTGGCGCGTTTCCGTCCCCGTAAATTCCATTGATGCAGCAGCCACCAGCGCACCGCGCGCTGCATGGGCGGCCCTGACGCCCACGAAAACCCAACATGTCCGAAACCCCTTCCAAAGAAGACGAGCTGGCCGGTACCGAGCAGCCGTTTGTGCAGCACCTGATGGAGCTGCGCGACCGGATGGTCAAGGCCATCATTGCCATCGCGATTGCGGCGGCGATTTTGTTCTTCTTCCCTGGCCCTGGCGCGCTGTATGACTTTCTGGCGGCGCCGCTGGTGGCCCACCTTCCCAAGGGCGCCACGCTGATCGCCACGTCGGTGATCTCGCCGTTCATGGTGCCGCTCAAGATCTTGTTGATGTCGGCCTTTTTGCTGGCACTGCCGTTTGTGCTGTGGCAGGTGTGGGCCTTTGTGGCGCCTGGCCTGTATTCCCACGAAAAGAAGCTGGTGCTGCCGCTCGTGATCTCCAGCACGCTGCTGTTCTTCATCGGGGTGGCGTTTTGCTACTACCTGGTGTTTGGCCAGGTGTTTGCGTTTATCCAGAGCTTTGCGCCCAAGAGCATCACCGCCGCGCCAGACATCGAGGCCTACCTGAGCTTTGTGCTGTCGATGTTCCTGGCGTTTGGCTTGTCCTTCGAGGTGCCGATTGCCGTGGTGGTGCTGGCGCGCATGGGCATCGTGAGCGTGCAGAAGCTGCGCGAATTCCGTGGCTACTTCATCGTGATCGCGTTTGTGATCGCCGCCGTCGTCACGCCGCCCGATGTGGTGTCGCAGCTGTCACTGGCGATCCCCATGTGTCTGCTGTACGAGGTGGGCATCTGGGCGGCGCAGATCTTCATCAAGCACACCAAAGCCCCGGAAGAGGGTAGCGAGCCCGCCTCCAACGCCTGAAGGTTGAGTTTCTCGTGAAAATGAGCTCTAGCGCTTGTTGGATAAGCGCTCCAAGCTATATTTTTAATAGCTGACGGGTTGCATCAGCGGCCATGCCGCAGTGTTCTGCGCGCAGCCCCTAAAAACTGGCGCGTGCCCAATACCAGTGCCACCGCGGAACCGGCTTTGCGAGGCCGCTGGAGGCGTCTCCCTTTGGGAAAACGCGCAGCGGCTCAGAGGGGGCTTACCGCCTCACATTGCGCTGAGGCTTGGGGCGCACGCCGGGGTTGATGCTCAGTTCCACCATCTTGTCGCCACGCTGCACGTTGAATGGTGCCGCAGTGCCGGGCTTGAGCCCCGCCACGGCGGTCAGCAACTCGGACACATTGCTCACCTTCCTACCTTCAACCCGCACGATCACATCGCCGGGCCGCATGCCCGCCTGGGCGGCGGGGCCGTCCTGCAGCACGCCGGTGATGATCACGCCCTCGGTGGCTTTCACGCCGAAGGTTTCTGCCAGTTCGGGTGAGAGTTCGTTGGGCTCCACGCCAATCCAGCCGCGTGTGACCTGGCCGTCCTGCACGATGCCATCCAGCACCATGCGGGCCGTAGACACGGGGATTGCAAAGCCGATGCCCATGCTGCCGCCCGAGCGCGAGTAGATGGCCGTGTTGATGCCCATGAGGTTGCCATTTACATCCACCAGCGCGCCGCCCGAGTTGCCAGGGTTGATGGCCGCATCGGTCTGGATGAAGTTCTCGAAGGTGTTGATCCCGAGCTGTGTGCGGCCCAGCGCGCTCACGATGCCGCTGGTCACCGTCTGGCCCACGCCAAACGGGTTGCCTATGGCCAGCACCTGGTCGCCCACGGCGAGTACGTCCGAGTTGCCCAGCACGATGACGGGCAGCTTGTCGAGTTCGATCTTGAGGATGGCCAGGTCGGTGTCGGGGTCGGTGCCGATCACGCGGGCGCGGGCGCGGCGGCTGTCGGTCAGCGTCACTTCGATCTCGTCGGCGCCTTCCACCACGTGGTTGTTGGTCAGGATGTAGCCGTCGGGGCTCACGATCACCCCGCTGCCCAGCCCGGCCTGCGCCTGGGCACCCTGGTCGCCAAAGAAGAACTGGAACCAGGGGTCGTTGCTGCGCGGATGGCGCACGGCCTTGCTGGTGTTGATGCTGACCACCGCAGGCGCCGCCTGGCGCGCCGCAGCGCTGAAGCTGCCCGCCGCAGGCTGCGCATTGGCCGGGGCAGGGGGTGCTTCGAGCAGCGCAATGCCCGCGCCGGAGCGTGTGGTGGCGCCCCGGCCCAGCCAGCTCGGCTGCAGGGTGGCGACAACGAAGTAGGCCGCAACGAACACCGTGACGGCCTGCGAAAACAACAGCCAGATGCGTTTCATGAAATTCTGTACAGGTGATGGGCTGGAGAAGGGGCGGCGGGCGGTGTGCATGCCACGGCTGCCTCCCGGAGAAAAGCATTGTCCCCCATGTGTGGGCGTGGGCCACGCGCGACAATAGCTGCATGAGCATTTCCCGCACCAAACTTTTGCAGGCGTTTGACAGCCTGCTGCAACCCGAGCGCTTCAAGGACTATGGCCCCAACGGCTTGCAGGTGGAGGGCAAGGCCGAGATCAGCCGCATCGTCAGCGGCGTGACGGCCAGCCGCGCCCTGATCGACGCGGCCATTGCTGCCCAAGCGGATGCCATCTTCGTGCACCATGGCCTGTTCTGGCGCGGGCAAGACGGCCGGGTGACGGGCTGGATGAAGCAGCGTTTGCAGTTGCTGCTCGCGCATGACATCAACCTGTTTGCCTACCACCTGCCGCTGGATGCCCACCCGGAACTGGGCAACAACGCCCAGCTAGGACGGGTGCTGGGGCTCGTGGCCGACGCGCGGTTTGGCGAGAACGATCTGGGCTTTGCCGGGCCTGCCGCGTTTGCCGATGGGCAGGCCCTGGCAGACCATGTCGCGCAGGCCCTGGGCCGTCCCGTCACCTGGGTGCCGCCGGAAGGCGCTGCTGCGCAGCGGCCAGTCTGCCGCGTGGCCTGGTGCACAGGAGGCGCGCAGGGCTACTTCGAGGCGGCGATTGCGGCTGGGGCCGACGTGTTCATCACCGGCGAGATTTCCGAGCCCCAGGCGCATCTGGCCCGCGAGATGGGGGTGGGTTTTATCGCCGCAGGGCACCACGCGACCGAGCGTTATGGGGCGCCTGCGGTGGCGGCGCAGGTTGCAGGGCGGTTGGGGCTGGGCCACCAATTCATCGAGATCGACAATCCTGCCTGATCGCTGGTAGCCTGGGTTTTTCGCTATAAAAATAATAGCTATTTGCGCTTATCAATAAAGCGCTAGGGTCACTTTTTATCTGAAATCAAACTTCCATGAAGCCTCTCGCCATTACCCAGGGTGATCCTGCCGGCATCGGCCCCGAAATCGTGGCCAAGGCCTTTCGCGATGCGCCAGCCGATTTGGTGGGTTGCTTCGTGGTGGGCGATGTCGCCACCTTGCGGCGTGCGGCCCAGGCCATCGTGCGGCCCGGCGTGCCCATGGTACCCGTGGCACAGATTGCTGCGCCCGCCGATGTGCTGGACGTGCCGCCCCGCTGTGTTCCGGTGTTGCAGTTGCCAGGCATTCCTGGCCCGCAGCCCTGGGGGCACATTGGCGCCGCCGCTGGCCGTGCCGCCGCAGACAGCGTGGTCTGGGCCGCCCGCGCGGCGCTGCGGGGCGAGGTGGCGGGGCTGGTCACGGGGCCCTTGCACAAGGAGGCCTTGGCGGCAGCGGGCGTGGCATTTCCGGGCCACACCGAGCTGCTGCAGGCCGAGGCCGCCGCGCACCAGGGGGTATCGCTGGCGCAAATGCCCGTGCGCATGATGCTCGCCAGCGACGAGTTGCGCACGGTGCTGGTCAGCATCCACATGTCGCTGCGCGATGCCATTGCGGCGGTCACCACGGACAACGTCCTGCAGACGTTGCAAATCACGCACGCTGCCCTGGTGCGCAGCCTGGGGCGGGCGCCGCGCATCGCGGTGGCAGGGCTCAATCCCCACGCGGGCGAAGGCGGGCTGTTTGGTAACGAGGAAGCCGAGGTGATTGCGCCGGCCATCGCCGCTGCGCGCGCGCAGGGGCTGGATGTACGGGGGCCCTTCGCTCCTGACACGGTGTTCAGGCGCGCGCGCAGTACGCCCCATCGCGCTGGAGAGTTCGACGTGGTCATTGCCATGTACCACGACCAGGGGCTTATCCCGGTGAAGTACCTCGGGGTGGACAAGGGGGTGAACGTGACCCTGGGCTTGCCCCTGGTGCGCACCAGCCCCGACCACGGCACCGCGTTTGACATAGCGGGGCAGGGTATTGCCGATGCTGCAAGCCTCATCGAGGCCGTGCGCATGGCGCGGACCCTTTGTGGATGAAACAGTCCCATGGCGCTGTGGCTAGGCGCAAAAACAAAAAACTATCAATTCGATAGCGGATTGTTGAGGGATGGGGCTTCAAACTGGCGCGCCCCGAGCCAGCAGCCACCGCGCAAGGGACACTCCGCCGCGCTGGCGGCGTCCCCCTTCAGGGGGAAGGCGCGTAGCGACTCAAAGGGGCGTTATTTTTTCAAGCTATCTCTGATCTCGCGCAACAGGACGATGTCTTCGGCGGGCGCGGCTGGGGCTTCGGGGGCTGGCGCAGGGGCTTCGCGCTTGAGGCGGTTGATCTGCTTGATCATCATGAAGATGATGAACGCCAGAATGATGAAGTTGACGGCCACGGTCAGGAAGTTTCCATAGGCAAACACCGGCACGCCCGCCTTCTTGAGGGCATCGAGCGTCATGGCCGTGCCCGGTGGCACGGACCCCAGCACCACGAAGAGGTTGGAAAAGTCGAGTTTGCCGAACACCAGCCCCACCACCGGCATGATCAGGTCGGACACGACCGAATCCACGATCTTGCCGAACGCCCCTCCAATGATCACGCCGACGGCAAGGTCGATCACATTGCCCTTGACCGCAAACTCCCTGAACTCCTGCATCATCCCCATGGTGTGCTCCTTGTTTGAATGGTGATGCCGGAGTATTGCCCGGCGCGGTGCCCTGTCAAGACAGTCACCCACTTTGAAATAACCATTTTCACTCCGCTACAATTCGCGGTTGACCCAACAATAGCGATGTTTACCGAGGATCCCCATGAGTGACACACCAGTCGACACCAGTAAAAGGACGTGGCTGATTGCGTCCGGATGTGCCGGTGCCGCTGGCGGAGTGGCAGTTGCAGTGCCTTTCGTCAGTAGTTTTCAGCCTTCGGAAAAAGCCAGAGCGGCCGGTGCCGCTGTAGAGGTGGACATCTCCGCCCTTCAGCCCGGCGAAAAGCTGACCGTTGAATGGCGTGGCAAGCCTGTGTGGATCCTGAAGCGCACTCCCCAGCAGCTGGAGTCTCTCGCTCAGACGGAATCGCAGCTGGCCGATCCCAAGTCGGATCGCAAGACGTACCCCACCCCCGAGTACGCCAAGAACCAGCACCGTTCGATCAAGCCGGAAGTGTTTGTGGGCGTGGGCATCTGCACCCACCTGGGTTGCTCGCCCGGAGACAAGTTCCAGACCGGCCCACAGCCCTCGCTGCCAGACGACTGGCACGGTGGCTTCCTGTGCGCCTGCCACGGCTCCACGTTCGACGTGGCTGGCCGGGTCTTCAAAAACAAGCCGGCGCCTGACAACCTGGAAGTGCCGCCGCACATGTACCTGTCCGACACGCTGCTGTTGATCGGCGAAGACAAGAAGGCCTGAGGTAAATCGACATGGCTGAATTCAAGGAAATCTCCCCCAACGCCTCGGCAGGCGCCAAGGTCACGAACTGGTTCGAGAACCGCTTCCCGACCGCTTTTGACGCCTACAAGGTGCACATGTCGGAGTACTACGCTCCGAAGAACTTCAACTTCTGGTACATCTTCGGCTCGCTGGCCCTCGTTGTGCTGGTGATCCAGATCGTGACCGGCATCTTCCTGGTCATGCACTACAAGCCCGACGCCAGCCTAGCGTTTGCTTCGGTCGAGTACATCATGCGCGATGTGCCCTGGGGCTGGCTGATCCGCTACATGCACTCCACAGGCGCCTCAGCGTTCTTTGTGGTGGTGTACCTGCACATGTTCCGTGGCCTTATCTACGGCAGCTACCGCAAGCCGCGCGAACTGGTCTGGATCTTCGGCTGCGCCATCTTCCTGTGCCTGATGGCCGAGGCCTTCATGGGCTATCTGCTGCCCTGGGGCCAGATGTCGTACTGGGGCGCCCAGGTGATCGTGAACCTGTTCGCTGCCATTCCCTTCATCGGTCCTGATCTGGCCTTGCTGATCCGTGGCGACTTCGTGGTGGGCGATGCCACGCTGAACCGCTTCTTCAGCTTCCATGTGATCGCTGTCCCGCTGGTGCTGCTCGGCTTGGTGGTGGCCCACTTGCTGGCGTTGCACGACGTGGGTTCCAACAATCCCGATGGCGTGGAAATCAAGGGCCCCAAGGCGCCCAAGGATGCCAATGGCAAGCCGCTCGATGGCGTGCCTTTCCATCCCTACTACACGGTGCACGACATCTTCGCGCTGAGCATGTTCCTGATGGCGTTCACGGCCGTGGTGTTCTTTGCGCCTGAGTTTGGTGGCTACTTCCTGGAGTACAACAACTTCATCCCGGCCGATCCGCTGGTGACGCCGTTGCACATCGCGCCGGTCTGGTACTTCACACCGTTCTACTCGATGCTGCGTGCCATCACGACCGAGATGATGTACGTTCTGGTGCTGTGTGTGCTGGCGGGTGCTGCCTTTGGTGTGTTCAAGGCCAAGTTGCCCAGCTTCATCAAGGTCGGCATCGCTGGTGCTGCCGTCGTGGCGGCGGTGCTGATGCTGTCGATCGATGCCAAGTTCTGGGGTGTGGTGGTGATGGGGGGTGCCGTGATCATCCTGTTCTTCCTGCCCTGGCTGGACCACAGCCCGGTGAAGTCGATCCGCTACCGTCCCGACTGGCACAAGTACCTGTACGGCGTGTTCGTGATCATCTTCCTGATCCTGGGCTACCTGGGTGTGCAACCCCCTTCGCCCATTGGCGAACGTGTGTCGCAGGTGGGTACGCTGTTCTACTTTGGGTTCTTCCTGCTGATGCCCTGGTGGAGCCGTATTGGCGAGGCCAAGGCCGTGCCCGACCGCGTGACCTTTGTGGCGCACTGAGCCCCAGGAGATAACAACAATGAAGAAAATCATCCTCACGTTGGTGGCCGCCCTGGGTCTGGCTGCTGGCTCTGCACTGGCTGCGGGCGGTGGCATTCCGCTGGACAAGGCCCCCGTCAAGACGAACGATCTGGCCTCGCTGCAAAATGGCGCCAAGGTTTTCGTCAACTATTGCCTGAATTGCCACTCCGCAGCGTTCATGCGGTTCAATCGCCTGAAAGACATCGGTTTGACCGATCAGCAGGTCAAGGACAACCTGCTGTTCACTACGGACAAGGTCGGCGAAACCATGAAGGCGGCGATTGATCCCAAGCAGGCCAAGGCCTGGTTTGGTGCCAATCCCCCCGATCTGACCGTGATCGCCCGTTCGCGTGCTGGCGCCGGTGGTTCGGGTGCGGATTACCTGTACACCTACCTGCGTACTTACTACCGCGACGAAACCAAGCCGACCGGCTGGAACAATCTCGTGTTCCCCAACGTGGGCATGCCCCACGTGTTGTGGGAGCTGCAGGGTGATCGCCGCCCAGTGTTTGAAGAGCACGAAAGCCATGGCCACAAGACCCAGGTTTTCAAGGGTTGGGAGCAGGTCAGGCCTGGTCTGATGACCCCACTGCAGTACGACCAGACTGTGGGTGACCTGGTGAACTACATGCAGTGGATGGCAGAACCCGCGCAAAACACCCGCAAGCGAGTGGGTGTCTGGGTGCTGATTTTCCTGGGTGTGTTCACGGTGATTGCCTGGAGGCTCAACGCAGCCTTCTGGAAAGATGTGAAGTAACGCGCGCAGCAGTCATATCCATTGAAAGCACCCTTCGGGGTGCCTTGGTTTTTTTGCAGAGTGGGCGCTTTTGGCGTCCCACTCTTTTGATTTTTAGGAGCCTCCCACCATGATGGTGCTTTACTCGGGTACGACCTGTCCCTTCTCCCACCGCTGCCGTTTTGTCTTGTTCGAAAAGGGCATGGACTTTGAAATCCGCGATGTGGACCTGTACAACAAGCCCGAAGACATCAGCGTGATGAACCCCTACGGCCAGGTTCCCATTCTGGTCGAGCGCGATCTGATCCTGTACGAGTCGAACATCATCAACGAGTACATCGACGAGCGCTTCCCCCATCCCCAGCTGATGCCCGGCGACCCCGTAGACCGCGCCCGTGTGCGCCTGTTCCTGCTCAACTTCGAGAAGGAGTTGTTCGTGCACGTGAACATCCTGGAGTCGCGCGCGACCAAGGGCAACGAAAAGGCGCTGGAAAAGGCGCGTGCGCACATCCGTGACCGCCTGACGCAGCTGGCTCCTGTGTTCCTCAAGAACAAGTACATGCTGGGCGACAACTTCTCCATGCTCGACGTGGCCATTGCCCCGCTGCTGTGGCGCCTCGACTACTATGGCATCGACCTCAGCAAGAATGCAGCTCCGCTGCTCAAGTATGCAGAACGCATCTTCTCGCGCCCTGCGTACATCGAGGCGTTGACCCCATCCGAGAAGGTCATGCGCAAGTAACTTGCGGCCTGCCCCGTTCCCTATTCACAGCAGTTGCCTTTCACCTTCATGACCGCACAGGAATCTACGTCCACACGCCCGTACCTCATTCGTGCCTTGTACGAGTGGTGCACCGACAACGGGCTGACGCCGTATGTGGCGGTGCGTGTCGATGACTCGGTGCAGGTGCCTCGTGAATACGTGAAGGATGGTGAGATCGTCCTGAACATCAGTTTTGATGCGACAAGCGCCTTGCAACTGGGCAACGATTTCATCGAGTTCAAGGCCCGGTTTGGCGGCAAGCCGCGTGAGATCCTCGTGCCGGTGGGGCGGGTGATCGCCATCTATGCCCGTGAAAACGGGCAGGGTATGGCGTTTCCGCCCCCGGTGGATGTGCTGGCTGGTGGTGCGGCTGCTGCCGGGGCCATCGCGCCCATGCTGGCAGAAGCGGTGTCTTCCGAAGATGCTACTGCTGCAAGTGGAGCGCAAACTTCCGAGGACCGCGTGGTGCAGTTGGTGTCTGCGGATGACGGCAGGAAAGATGGCGACGAAGGGGGTGACGCACCGCGACCACCTCCGGCTGCGGGTGGTGCTCGGCCATCGCTCAAGCGGGTGAAATAACCGCCCCTTGTTTTTTTGAGGCTGCTTTTTCCACGATAAAATGCAGCCTTCGCCGGTTTAGCTCAGTTGGTAGAGCACCCGCCTTGTAAGCGGTAGGTCGTCAGTTCGATTCCGACAACCGGCACCAGTTTTCTCCTGTTCCTCACCGCATTCCCTGATCCTGGCGTTGACCGTCAGGTTTGAACTTTCAGGCGAATCGCGTTAACCTCCCACCCCCGGCTGCGCAAATGCGCCTGCAAAGCAGGCAGCAGTTGGCGTATTTTTGCCGCGGCGGCATTGCTTTTGACCAGCAGGCACCAGGAGTCTCCATCAATGGGGCCGGCCTGGATCGCTGGGCGCAGCGCCGCAGGAATCAGCATTTCAATGGCCTTGAGCCGATCACTGGAGTCGCGTGTCAGCGCTGTGAGCTTGGCCAGCGTGGGAGAGTCCTCGCTGGCTTGCTGCAGGGTGACGGCGTAGTGGCGGCGGTTCATGGTGTGCGTCTTCGGGCGTGGAGAATTCGTAGTGCATCTGATTATCACGGACGCCAGGCTGGCGCGCAGCCGGGCCATTCACTTGTCGGGCACCCGCCTGATCCTGGCAGGGCTCTTGCTGTCGCTGTGCCTCATGCTGGTGGCTGTGACGCTGTACCACTGGGTGTTTCTCAAGGGCGCGCGTGAAGGCTGGCCCATTGTGGGGTCATTGGTACGGCTGGTCGTCAAGGACGAGTTTGCAGAGCGGGACCGTTTCATGCGTGCCAATCTGGATGCCATGGCCCGCCGCGTTGGCGAGATGCAGGCCCGCATGGTGCAGCTGGAATCCTTGGGCGACCGCGTGCTGGGCCTTGCAGGCATGGCGCCGGCCGATGTCCAGAAGTCCGATGGGCGTGGAGGGGTGTTGGTCAGTGCACGCAATCTCTCCATGGAGGAACTGCAATCCACCCTTGACGAGCTGGAGCGCCTGACCAACCAGCGTGTGGATTTGATGACCGTGCTCGAATCGCGCCTTTTTGACCAGCACATCCGCAAGAAGATGATTCCTACCCATGCGCCTGTCACCGGACGGGTGCCGGGCTCGGCGTTTGGCTGGCGCGTAGACCCAATCACCGGCCAGTCGGCCTTGCACACGGGCCTGGATTTTCAGGCAGATACCGGAACACCGATCCTGGCAGCTGCGGGGGGTGTAGTCGTGACGCAGGAATACCATCCGGCTTACGGCAACATGATCGAGGTGGACCACGGCAACCAGCTGGTCACGCGCTACGCCCACGCATCGCGCACCTTGGTCAAGCAGGGCGACATCGTACGCCGTGGCCAGAAGATTGCCGAAGTGGGAACCACAGGGCGTTCCACCGGTCCCCACCTTCACTTTGAGGTGCTGGTGCAAGGGGTTTTCCAGGACCCACAGAAGTTTCTCAGCGCTGGTGGCACGGCTGCGGGCGCGCAGGTTGCGGCGATCCAGCCGCACGCATCGCCCGGCCAGCCGGCCACACCTGCAGCGGGCAGGTAAAATCGCGGGTCCGGTGTTCACGGCCCGGGATTGCAGTGCTTGCAATCCTTGGTGATGGACCCACCTGAACTCAATTCATCTTAGGGATTTCGGTCGCTTGACGCGCTGCTTGCAGCGGGGCAGGCGGTCCTGTTCGCATGGCCACCAACTTCCTCACCAAACTATTCGGCAGCCGCAACGACCGGCTCCTCAAGCAGTACCGCAAGACGGTGACCCGCATCAACGCGATGGAGCCCGACTACGAGAAACTGTCGGACGAGCAGCTCAAGGCCAAGACGCAGGAGTTCAAGGAGCGCGTGGCCAAGGGCGAATCGCTGGATGACATCCTGCCCGAAGCCTTTGCCGTGGTGCGCGAGGGCTCCAAGCGCATCATGAAGATGCGGCACTTTGATGTGCAGCTGCTGGGAGGCATGGCGCTGCACTTTGGCAAGATCTCCGAAATGCGGACGGGCGAGGGCAAGACCCTCACCGCCACCTTGCCCGTGTACCTCAATGCCCTGTCGGGCAAGGGTGTGCATGTGGTGACAGTCAACGACTACCTCGCCAACCGCGATGCGCAGTGGATGGGGCGCCTGTACAACTTCCTGGGCCTCACGGTGGGCATCAACCTGCCCAACATGCCGCGCGAGCAAAAGCAGGAAGCCTACCGCGCTGATATCACTTACGGTACCAACAACGAATACGGCTTTGACTACCTGCGCGACAACATGGTCTACGAAGCGCAGGACCGCGTGCAGCAAGGCCTGAACTTCGCCATCGTCGATGAGGTGGACTCGATCCTGATCGACGAAGCCCGCACACCGCTGATCATCAGCGGCCAGGCCGAAGACCACACAGCGATGTACATCGCAATGAACAAGGTGGTGCCGCTGCTGGTGCGCCAGGAAGGCGAAGCCGACCCGCGCACGGGTGAAGGCGTGACCAAGCCTGGCGACTTTACGCTGGATGAGAAGACGCACCAGGTGTTCCTGACAGAGCAGGGCCACGAGAGCGCTGAGCGCATCCTGGCTAGCCAGGGCCTGATTGCCGAGGGGGCCTCGGTGTACGACCCGGCCAACATCACGCTGATGCACCACCTGTATGCGGCGCTGCGTGCCAACCACCTGTATCACCGCGACCAGCACTATGTGGTGCAAAACGGTGAGATCGTGATCGTGGACGAGTTCACCGGCCGCCTGATGTCGGGCCGCCGCTGGAGCGAAGGCCTGCACCAGGCCGTGGAAGCCAAGGAAGGCGTGAACATCCAGGCCGAGAACCAGACGCTGGCCTCGATCACGTTCCAGAACTACTTCCGCCTGTACAACAAGCTCGCCGGCATGACCGGTACGGCCGATACGGAAGCCTACGAGTTCCAGGAAATCTACGGCCTGGAAACCGTGGTCATCCCGCCGAACCGCCCCAGCCGCCGCGACGACCAGCTGGACCGCGTTTACAAGACCACGCGCGAGAAGTACGAAGCCGCCATCAAGGACATCCGTGAATGCCACGAGCGCGGCCAGCCCGTTCTGGTGGGCACCACGTCGATCGAGAACTCTGAAATCATCGACCAGCTCCTGAACAAGGAAGGCCTGCCGCATCAGGTGCTGAACGCCAAGCAGCATGCACGGGAGGCGGACATCGTGGCCCAGGCAGGCCGTGCGGGCATGATCACCATCGCGACCAACATGGCCGGGCGCGGGACCGACATCGTGCTGGGCGGCAACATTGAAAAGGATGTGGCGGCCATCGAGGCCGATGAGACCCTGTCTGAAACGGAGCGCGCTGCCAAGGTGGCGGCGTTGCGCGAGCAGTGGAAGATCGATCACGAGAAGGTCAAGGAACTGGGTGGCTTGCGCATCATTGCGACCGAACGCCATGAGTCCCGCCGCATCGACAACCAGCTGCGCGGCCGCTCGGGCCGTCAGGGCGACCCCGGCTCGTCGCGTTTCTACCTGAGCCTGGACGATTCCCTGATGCGCATCTTCGCGGGCGACCGCGTCAAGGCCATCATGGACCGCCTGAAGATGCCCGATGGCGAAGCCATCGAAGCCGGCATCGTGACGCGCAGCATCGAGTCGGCCCAGCGCAAGGTGGAAGCCCGCAACTTCGACATCCGCAAACAGCTGCTGGAATACGACGATGTATCCAACGACCAGCGCAAGGTGATCTATCAGCAGCGCAACGACATTCTGGATGCTGCCGACCTGTCGGACGTGATCGCTGCCATGCGCGAAGACTGCATGACCGATCTGGTGCGCCAGTATGTGCCCGCCGAATCGGTGGAAGAGCAGTGGGACCTCGCCGCGCTGGAAAAGGTGCTGGCTGAAGAATGGCAGGTGTCGATTGCCTTGCAGCAGGTGGTGCAGGGCGCCAGCGCCATCACCGACGATGAAATCCTGGAGAAGGTGCTGGCCGCTGCCCATGCCTCGTTTGACGCCAAGGTGGCGCAGGTTGGGCGCGAGAACTTCACGCAGTTCGAGCGCATGGTGCTGCTGCAGAGCTTCGACTCCAACTGGCGCGACCACCTCTCCGCACTGGACTATCTGCGCCAGGGCATTCACCTGCGTGGCTATGCGCAGAAGCAACCCAAGCAGGAATACAAGCGCGAGGCCTTCGAGCTGTTCCGCCAGCTGATCGACCAGGTCAAGAACGAAGTCACCAAGATTCTCATGACCGTGCAGGTGCAATCGCAGGAGCAGCTGGACCAGGCCGCGCAAGAGATGGAAAACCGTGGCGAAAGCATTGCCAACGTGACCTATACCGCGCCGACCGAAACGGGCGAGGTCGAAACCACGGTGGATGTGCAGGCGCAGGACTTGGCGCTGCCGGAGGGCATGCGTGTGGGCCGCAACGATCCTTGCCCTTGTGGCAGCGGCAAGAAGTACAAGCAGTGCCACGGCAAGCTCGCCTGATTTCCTGATCCACACAACACGGGCTTCGGCCCGTGTTTTCATTGGCGTGCCACGGTTTTCCGGATAATCGGCCGCAGTTTTTCAGAAGGACCCCCATGCCCGTCAATCTCGTTGCCCCCGTTGCCGCTGATCTGCACCCGATTGCTGGAGTGCGCATTGGCGTTGCCGAAGCCGGTGTGCGCAAAGCCAACCGCAAGGATCTCACCGTGTTCCTGCTGGATGCGGGCGCCAGCGTGGCGGGCGTGTTCACGCAGAACCGTTTTTGTGCGGCGCCGGTGCAGATCAGCCGCGACCACCTTGCCAGCGGGCAGCCCATCCGCGCCATGCTGATCAACACCGGCAATGCCAACGCTGGCACGGGCGCTGATGGCCTGGCGCGTGCGCGCGCCACCTGCGTTGCCCTCGCGCGCCAGCTCAGCGTAGCGCCCGAGCAGATATTGCCGTTTTCCACCGGTGTGATCATGGAGCCGCTGCCCAATGACCGCATCGAGGCAGGCCTGCCCGCCGCCATTGCCGACGCGCAGCCGGGCCACTGGGCGCGCGCTGCAGAAGGCATCATGACCACGGACACCTTGCCCAAGGCCTTTTCTGCCCAAGTGCAGATTGGTGGTGCCACCGTGTCCATCACCGGCATCAGCAAGGGCGCGGGCATGATCCGGCCCAACATGGCCACCATGCTCGGCTTCATGGCCACGGACGCTTGCGTGGCCCCTGTGGTCATGCAGCAGCTGGCTCGCGAACTGGCCGATGGCTCGTTCAACCGCGTCACCATCGATGGCGACACCTCCACCAACGATTCGTTTGTGGTGGTGGCGACCAACAAGGCCGCGCATGCGCCCATCACTTCTCTGGCAAGCACCGAGGGCCAGGCCCTCAAGGCCGCCATGCTGGCGGTATCGCAAAAGCTTGCCCAGGCCATTGTGCGCGACGGCGAAGGCGCTACCAAGTTCATCACCGTGCAGGTACAAGGTGGCAAGACCGGCGAAGAGTGCCGCAAGGTGGCGTACGCCATCGCCCATTCGCCCTTGGTCAAAACCGCGTTCTATGCCAGCGACCCAAACCTGGGCCGTATTCTCGCGGCCGTGGGCTACGCAGGCATTGACGACCTCGACCAGACCGGTATTGATCTGTACCTGGACGACGTACACGTGGCCATTCAGGGCGGACGCAACCCCGCCTACCGCGAGGAAGACGGCCAGCGCGTGATGAAGCAAAGCGAGATCACAGTGCGCGTGCTGCTGGGTCGGGGCGAGGCCTCCGACACGGTGTGGACCTGCGATTTCAGTCACGAATACGTCACCATCAATGCGGACTATCGTTCGTAAAGAATGCTCCTAATTTGATAGCTTTTGGCGCTTGATAGATAAGCGCTAGGCCCGAAATGAATCAAAAATTTGAACATCTGATCGAGCGGGCCGAGCAGCTGATCGCCCGCATCGAGTCTGTGCTGCCCCAGCCCCTGGGAGCGCCGGACTGGTCTTTGTCCATCGCCTGGCGTTACCGCAAGCGCAGCAGTGGCCACGGCACCCTGGAGCCCGTGCGCCATGTGGCTGCGATGCAGCTGGCGGATCTCAAAGAGATCGACGGGCAAAAGGAAAAGATTCAGCGCAATACCGAGCAGTTTGTGTTGGGCAAGCCCGCCAACAACGTGCTGCTGACCGGTGCGCGTGGAACCGGCAAGTCGTCGCTCATCAAGGCCTGCCTGAATGCGTACGCCGGACAGGGCCTGCGCCTGATCGAGGTGGACAAGGCGGATCTGGTCGACCTGCCGGATATCGTGGATGTGGTGGCCGACCGGCCGGAGAAATTCATCATCTTTTGCGATGACCTGAGCTTTGAAGACGGCGAGCCAGGCTACAAGGCGCTCAAGTCGATCCTGGATGGATCGGTGGCCGCCGCCACGCCCAATGTGCTGATCTACGCCACCAGCAACCGGCGCCACCTGTTGCCCGAATACATGGCTGAAAACCTCACGTACACCCACACCGCTGATGGCGAAGTGCACCCCGGTGAAGTGGTGGAGGAGAAGATTTCGCTGTCAGAGCGGTTTGGCCTGTGGGTGAGCTTCTACCCCTTCAGCCAGGAGGAGTACCTGACCATCGTCGCCCAGTGGCTGGCCTCCTTCGGGGTCTCTGGCGCCGCGACTGCTGCGGCCCGGCCCGAGGCGCTGGTCTGGGCGCTGGAGCGCGGCTCGCGCAGTGGCCGTGTGGCCTACCAGTTTGCGCGTGACTATGCGGGGCGCCACGATGGTTGATTCTGTTGCCGGATCCGCTGCTGCGCCTGCAACACCGGCCGCGACTACGGCGCGCAAGCACACCGAGGTGGCTGTCGGTATCCTCTTGCGGGCCGATGGCGCGATGTTGCTCTCCACACGCCCGCCGGGAAAACCTTATGCCGGGTATTGGGAGTTTCCGGGCGGCAAGGTCGAAGCGGGCGAAACTGTGGAGCAGGCGCTGCGCAGAGAGCTGGTGGAAGAGCTGGGCGTGACCATCGGCGCTGCCAGTGTCTGGAAAGTCACGGAACACGACTACCCACATGCCCTGGTGCGCTTGCACTGGTGCAAGGTCTGGGAATGGTCGGGCGAATTCGAAATGCGCGAAGGGCAGACCATGGAGTGGCAGCAGATGCCACTGACGGTGTCACCGGTGCTGCCCGGTGCCTACCCTGTGCTGCAGTGGCTCGCTGAAGAGCGTGGCCTGGAATATTCGCCGGAGTGACTTTCCTTTGCTGCCGAATTTATAGCTGCTAGCGCTTCATTGGTAAGCGCTAGAGCCCAATTTTGTTTGAAATCCTGGGCAATTCCCAGTCGAGGTCAGTGCTGCAGGCGAGGATCGCCATAAGTTTCGTCGGCGGGTGGAGCCTCTGCAGGCATGCGGAAGTCCTCGCTGGCCCAGGCGCCGAGGTCGATCTGCTTGCACCGCTCGCTGCAGAATGGGCGGTACACGTTGGCGGGGCTGTAGACACTGTCACCGCCACAACTGGGGCAGGTGACGATGCGTGCTCGTGGTTGGGTGTGCGTAGAGTTGGCCATGCTCGTCGTCGTTCTCAATGTCCTTGCCTGCTACCTATCCGGCGCCGCAGCTTACGCGCACAGGGTCAGCTCGAAGGCCGCATCTTCATTGCTGGCATGCAGGCGCCCGTCACTTTCCAGCCGCATGAGCCGCACCGAGACGATCAGGCGGTTGCCGCTGATCTCGGGAATCAGGTTCAGGGCCGGGTCAATGCGCAGACGCAGCAACTGGAATGTACGGCCCTGCGGCAGGTTCTGCTGAAATTGACCGCGCTCTGCTGCCACCTTCTGGGGAACGCCAGAGTCGCGCAGCAGCTTGAGCAACACATAAATGGATTCGGCCAGCGGGGCCAGGGTCGATGCCCACTCTTCGAGGGCCTGCTGGCGCACACCTGGTTCATGGTGCTGCCACGCGTAATACGCAGGCAAATCGAACCCGCAGGTGCCACCGGGAATGCCCACCCGGCTGCGGATGCTCATCAGCCAGTCGTTTTCGGTGAGCAAGTGTCCGGACTTGCCTGATTGGGTGTTGAGAGCTGTGAAACAACGGTCGAGCTGGGCAATGACTGCGTCAAGGGCCGCTTCGGAGATCGAGGGATTGCCACGGTAGCTATCGAGCTGGTGCTTGTGCTTCTCGATGTCCTTGAGCACATCCGACTTGAGGTCGGCCCGTGCCGCCACATCCATGATTTCGAAGATGGTTACCAGCGCAAAGTGGTGGTCGAGCGCGTGGGAGCGGGGAATCAGTTCTCCCAACCGGCGGAACAACTGCTCAAGCCGCAGATAGGTTCTGAGACGCTCGTTAAAGGGATATTCGTAAAGGATCACGCTGGCGGGTTCCTGGGGGCTCAGGGAGTATTCTGACGCCGGTGGCGCACGGCATGGGGTGAAAGCACAAACGGTTTCGTTCGCATCATAGCCCGAACAGCGTGGCCACTTGCTGGGTCTGCAGGCGCAGGTCCTCTAGCGAGCAATCCCTGTCGTTGGCAATCACGGCATCTGCCACGGCGCGGCGCGCCGTGCGGCTTGCCTGCGAGGCGATGATGCCTTGCACCACCTCTCGCGCCAGGCCGCTGCGTTGCATGACCCGCTGGATCTGAGTTTCTTCAGAGCAATCCACCACCACGACCGCATCGAGCCTGCGGGCCCACCGGCCGGATTCCGCCAGCAACGGGATGTCAAACACGATCAGGGCATGGCCTTGGTCCGCAGCCTGCTGGGCCTTCGCGTTGCTATGCAGGGTAACCAGAGGGTGCACGATCCCTTCGAGTTGGGCGCGTGCCTCGGGGTGGCTGAAGACCAGAGCCCGCATTCGCGCGCGGTCCAGTGCGCCGGACGCATCCACGAAGTCTGCCCCGAAAGTGGCGCTGATTGCGTCCATGGCCGCTCCTTGAGGGCCTGTCACGTCGCGAGCTAGCTGGTCTGCATCGATCAGGCTGCCTCCCAGCGCGGCGAACATGCCGCCCACGGTGCTCTTTCCGCTGCCAATGCCCCCGGTCAAGCCAAGGCGCAAGGGGCGCCTGCGCGGATTCATCGTTTATAGGCCCAGAAGGTTCAAGACAGAGTTAAGGATAGCGTTGGGGCCAAACACCATGGCGGTAAAACCAGCGCCGACCAGGAAGGGGCCGAAAGGGATGTAGCCGCCTTCACGCAGGCTGCTGAAGACTTTCATCCCGATACCGATGACGGCACCGATGACTGAGGACATCAGGATGATGGGGATCAGGGCCTGCCAGCCAAACCAAGCACCCAATGCGGCAAACAGCTTGAAATCCCCATAGCCCATGCCTTCCTTGCCCGTGGCGAGCTTGAATCCCCAGTAAACCAGCCAGAGCGAAAGATACCCCGCTGCCGCGCCGAGCACGGAGGCATACAAGGGCACCTCAATCCACTGCAGCGCGGAAGCGAGCAGGCCAGCCCACAGCAACGGCAAAGTGATGTCGTCCGGGAGCAGGGTCGTGTCCCAGTCGATGAACGCCAAGGCGACCAAGGCTGCCGAGAACCCGCACCAGACGAGCCCCGTGGGCGTCATCCCCCAGCGCTGGATGCACAGGAAGAAAAGGGCCCCCGTCGCCATCTCGATCAAGGGATAGCGTACCGAGATCCGCTCCTTGCACGCGGAGCAGCGCCCGCGCAGAAAAAGGTAGCTCAAAACAGGGATGTTCTCGTACCACTGGACCATGTGCCCACACGATGGGCAGCGGGAACGGGGAACCATGAGGTTGAACCGCTCCTGTTCAGGAGGTGCGGCACCGGCATCTCCTGGCGCGCTCTGCGCCTGCGCTGCCCGGATTTCCTCAGCCCACTGGCGTTCCATGATTTTGGGAAGCCGGTAGATGACCACATTGAGAAAGCTACCGATTAGAAGTCCCATTACCCCGCCCAAACTTGCATTCCACCAAACGGGCATCTCCATTACACAACTTGGCCGAGTTTGAAGATTGGGAGGTACATGGAGACGACGATGCCGCCAATCAGCGTACCCAGGAACACGATGATGATGGGCTCCATCAGACTGGACAAGCCCGCCACCATTTCGTCCACTTCGGCCTCATAGAAATCCGCAGCTTTGCCCAGCATGTGGTCAATGGAACCTGATTCTTCCCCGATGGCGCACATCTGAAGGACCATGGAGGGAAAAATATTTGCGTTGCCCATGGCTGCGGTCAGGCTGGTACCGGTAGAGACTTCCTGCTGGATTTTTTCGGTTGCCATGGAATACACAGAATTGCCCGAAGCACCACCGACGGAGTCCAGAGCTTCAACCAGTGGCACCCCTGCCGCAAACATCGTGGACAGAGTACGTGTCCAACGCGCAACGCAGGATTTATCGATCAAAGCCCCAAAAATTGGAATCTTCAATAGCACGCGGTCCATGAACATCTGCATCTTTTCATTTCTTTTCCAGGCCTGCATGAAAAAGAAAAAACCTCCACCAATCACACCGAAGATTAACCACCACCACTTAACGAAGATTTCACTAATACCCATCACGAAAAGTGTAGGGGCAGGCAAATCGGCCCCAAACGATGAAAAAACTTCCTTGAATGCAGGAATCACAAAAATCATGATGATCGTAACTACCACAAAGGCAACGATGATCACGGAAATGGGATACATCAAAGCTGATTTAATTTTTGATTTGATGGCCTCCGTTTTTTCCATGTAGGTGGCCAAACGGTCCAGCAGGGCTTCCAAAATACCGGCGGCTTCGCCTGCTTCCACAAGGTTGCAGTAGAGGCTATCGAAATACATGGGATGCTTGCGGAATGCAGCATTCAGGGAAGTGCCTGTTTCGACATCGGAGCGGATGTCGTTGAGTAGTTTGGTAACACTTGCGTTGGTATTCCCTCGCCCCACAATATCAAACGATTGCAGAAGTGGAACGCCTGCTTTCATCATTGTGGCAAGCTGGCGCGTGAACAAAGCGATGTCTTTGGGCTTTATCTTCTTGCCAGAGCGCATCCGGCGTTTCTTGATCTTTGTGGGAAAAACGCCCTGGCGGCGGAGCGTGGCTTGCACCTGGTTCTCGCCAGACGCACGCACCTCGCCCCGCACTATCTTGCCGTGGCGATCTTTGCCTTCCCATTCAAAAACAAAATCCTTGATATCCCGTGATGCAGCGGTTGCCATGCTGGACCCTCTAGTCGTTATTCGTTGGTGACGGCAAGCACTTCTTCCAGTGAAGTGAAGCCCAGTCTTGCCTTGTGCAGGCCGGATTCGCGGAGCGAGCGCACGCCTTCTGCTCTCGCCTGTTCGGCGATTTCTAGTGCACTCCCGTCGCGTAGGATGATACGTTGGATGTCCTCAGAGATCGGCATGACTTGGTAGATGCCGACCCGTCCCTTATATCCGTTGTTACAAGCGGAGCAGCCTATGGGGCGGTACGTGACCCAGCTTCCATCAATTTCTTCTTCTTTGTACCCTGCTTCGAGCAGCGATTCATGCGGTATATCGGCCGGCGCCTTGCAGGTGGGGCACAACCTGCGGGCCAAGCGCTGCGCTGTGATGAGAATAACGCTGGAAGCAATATTGAACGGGGCGATCCCCATATTGCGCATGCGCGTCAAAGTAGTGGGGGCGTCATTGGTGTGAAGCGTTGATAACACCAAATGCCCCGTTTGTGCTGCCTTGATGGAAATGTCCGCAGTTTCCAGATCACGGATTTCGCCGACCATGATAATGTCGGGATCTTGCCGCAGAAAGGACTTGAGGGCGACCGCAAAGGTTAGTCCAGCCTTTTCATTCACATTAACTTGGTTAACGCCTGGAAGATTGATTTCGGATGGGTCTTCCGCTGTGGCAATATTGACGCCTGGCTTGTTGAGAAGATTCAGGCAGGTATAAAGGGAAACGGTTTTACCGGAGCCCGTGGGGCCTGTGACCAAGATCATTCCATAGGGCCGCCCAATGGCTTCGAGCAGGCGCTCTTTCTCTTGGGGTTCATAGCCCAATGCATCAATACCCAGCTTGGCGCTGCTGGGGTCCAGAATACGGATAACAATCTTTTCCCCAAACAAGGTCGGGAGGGTACTGACCCGGAAATCAATGACTCTGTCCGGGCCCACCTTGAGTTTCATGCGCCCGTCTTGCGGTACCCGCTTTTCAGAAATATCCAGGCGAGAAATAACCTTGATACGAGATGCCAGCTTGTCCTTGATGGCTATTGGTGGGGACGCGATTTCTCGTAATTCACCATCAATCCGAAATCTCACGCGGTATTGATGCTCATAAGGTTCAAAATGTAAATCGGACGCACGCATATTGAATGCGTCCAGCAGCATTTTGTGCAAGAATTTGACGATGGGAGCATCTTCTACATCAGTAGCCCCAGTATCGTTGTTGTCTGGTGCCTCTTCGATGGGTGAGTCGTCAAATTCAAAATCACCACCACCACCCGTCAGCGTTTCCAAAGATTCACTGGCCGATTTGGTGGTGGTTTCTACTAGGCGGCTGAGCTTGTCATACTCCGCAATAATCCAGTCCACCCCCATCTGGGTGGTGAATTTTATTTTTTCGGCTGCTTCCTGGTCCGTAGGGTCTGCAGTCGCAACAATCAGGCGATTATTGCGCTTGCTGAGCACAACAACCCGATATGCTTGGCATATCTTGCCGTCGAGCAGTTCTTTCGGCAGCCGTAATGGATCAATCGCATCCAGATCGAGTAAGGGTGCGCCAAACACAGCCGACACGGTATGGGCCAAGTCGGCAGCTGACACCGCGCCAGAACCGGTCAGTTCGGCAATAAAGCTGGTCCGGCTAGTTTGTGATTTTTTGTAAATGTCCTCTGCTGCCTTCTGGGTCAGCTTGCCAGCAGACATCAGGGCCCTGCCCAATCCGGGGAGGGCCACTGCGGAGGCTTCTTTGGGGGCAGTATCGACAGCGGCCATGTAACCGGAAATATGTTAGGTGTGGAAAAGAAACCATCCTATCATCACCGATCATCTGAAGGCTGTACAGAGATTCGAGATTGGCAACAGCACCACAAAAAGGGTGCTATTGCTGAAAATGCACTGGTATTTATGGTCGGGGTGAGAGGATTCGAACCTCCGGCCTCTACGTCCCGAACGTAGCGCTCTACCAGGCTAAGCTACACCCCGTGTGCCGCTATTGCGCTCAGAAGCTGATGCAATGGGCAGATCAGTTGCGTCTTGTAAGCAACTGTGCGGCCAATTCTAGCAAAGCTGCTGAATATGCATTGGTTGGTAGTTGCTCTGCAGCCGCCATGGCTCGGCGGGCCTCGCTAAAGGCGGCGGCCCGTGTGACTTCCAGTGCGCCGGTCTCGCGGACGATTTGCACGATGTCTGCCAGTTGGTCGGTCGAGCCTTGTTCAATGGCTTGGCGCACGACCTGCGCCTGAATTTCGGTGCCGCGCTCCATGGCAGCGATGAGGGGGAGGGTGGACTTGCCTTCGCGCAGATCGTCCCCCAGGTTTTTCCCCATCTCAGTCGCATCCCCGTCGTAGTCGAGGACGTCGTCAATGATCTGGAAAGCGGTGCCCAACGCTTGTCCGTAGGTTGCGCAAGCTTCCTCAATTTCAGGCGAGCTCTCGGCGAGTACTGCGCCGAGGCGTGCGCTGGCTTCAAACAGTTTGGCGGTTTTAGAGCGAATGACGCGCAGGTAACCCGCTTCGTCGAGCGATGCGTCATGCATGTTCATCAGCTGCAACACCTCACCCTCGGCGATCACGTTGGTGGCCTCCGAGAGTATCTCCATGATCCGCATGCTGCCTGCCTCGACCATCATCTGGAAGGAGCGGGTGTGCAGAAAATCCCCAACAAGCACGCTGGCGGGGTTGCCAAAGGTTTCGTTCGCCGTGGGTCGGCCTCTGCGCAGGGTGGATGCGTCCACGACATCGTCGTGCAGCAGTGTAGCGGTGTGGATCAGTTCCACAACGGCCGCGAGGCTGTGCCGATGTGCGCCCCGATACCCCAGGGCGCCGCAGACCATCAGCAGCAGTGCCGGTCGCAGGCGTTTTCCGCCAGCGGCAATGATGTACTGCGATATCTGGGCCACCAGAGGGACGCTGGACGTCAGGCGCTGACCAATGACCTTGTCGACCTCGTGCATGTCTTGTGCAACGAGCAAGAGAGGGGATGCTGCGGGGGCGGTGTGGTCAGTCAAGATGGTGGTCACAGAAAGAGACCGGATTATAGGAAGCCCCGGAGGCGCTTCGTTGCGACCATCGAGGCGGCGGCGCTGTCGCTGAAAGCGGGGGTGGTGTGTTGTATTGCAATGCGCTATACTCTTGGGCTCTGCGGAAATTCGTCTGCAGAACTCATATCAAGAGGTCAACATGTACGCGGTCATAAAAACCGGCGGCAAGCAGTATCGCGTTGCTTCCGGCGAAAAAATTAAAGTAGAACAGATTGCTGCGGACGTAGGCCAGGAAATTGTGATCGACCAGGTTCTGGCTGTCGGCAACGGCGCTGAACTGAAGGTTGGTACGCCCCTGGTGTCCGGCGCAACCGTGAAAGCCACTGTCGTGGCCCACGGCAAGCACGACAAAGTGCACATCTTCAAGATGCGCCGTCGCAAGCACTATCAAAAACGCCAAGGCCATCGCCAGCAGTTCACTGAGCTGCAAATCGGTGCGATTGCTGCTTAATCGAAGGAGCTAGTCATGGCACAGAAAAAAGGCGGCGGCTCTACGCGAAACGGACGTGACTCCAAGCCAAAGATGCTGGGTGTCAAGGCGTTCGGTGGTGAACTGATCAGCGCTGGCTCGATCATCGTGCGCCAACGGGGCACACGTTTCCACCCCGGCAACAATGTCGGCGTGGGCAAGGACCACACCTTGTTCGCACTGGTGGACGGCCACGTGTCGTTCGGTACCAAGGGTGCGTTGTCCAAGTCCACGGTCAATGTGACTCCTGCCTGAGGTTCATTCCTCTGGTAGCCATCGAAGCCCCGCTTTGCCGGGGCTTTGTTGTTTGGTCTGTACGATGGCGCTCAAGTCGTCGGCAGACGGCGCCTGCAAGGCGTTCCGCAGTTCCGACAGAATCAGGCAGTCTGCTGCCGGTGCTGCGCCCTTTTGTAAACTGGATATCCCATGAAGTTCGTCGATGAAGCCTTTATTGACATTGCCGCCGGTGATGGTGGCAATGGCTGCGTGTCTTTTCGGCACGAAAAGTACAAGGAATTCGGCGGTCCCAACGGTGGGGATGGTGGTCGCGGTGGGCATGTGTTTGCCGTGGCTGATCCGAACCTGAACACCCTGGTGGACTTTCGCTATTCGCGCAGGCACGAGGCCAAGCGGGGCGAGCATGGCATGGGATCGGATATGTTTGGTGCGGCTGGTGCCGACATCACCCTCAAGATGCCGGTCGGCACCATCATCACAGACGCCGAAACGGGCGAGGTGCTCTACGAGCTGCTGAACCCGGGCGAGGTCATCACCATTGCAAAGGGTGGTGATGGCGGCTTTGGCAATATGCGCTTCAAGAGCGCTATCAACCGGGCCCCGCGCCAGAAGACACCAGGCTGGCCCGGCGAGAAGAAGAACCTGAAGCTGGAGTTGAAGGTGCTGGCCGACGTGGGCCTGCTGGGCATGCCCAATGCGGGTAAATCCACCTTCATCACGGCGGTGTCCAACGCCCGCCCCAAGATTGCAGACTACCCCTTTACGACGCTGCACCCCAACTTGGGTGTGGTTCGCGTGGGGCCGGAGCAGAGTTTTGTGGTGGCTGATATTCCCGGTCTCATCGAAGGCGCTTCGGAAGGTGCGGGCCTCGGGCACCAGTTTCTGCGCCATCTGCAGCGCACCCGCCTGCTGCTGCACATTGTGGATCTGGCGCCTTTCGACGATGCGGTGGACCCAGTGGCTCAGGCCAAAGCCATCGTCAACGAGCTCAAGAAGTATGACCAGCAGTTGTACAACAAGCCGCGCTGGCTGGTGCTGAACAAGCTGGACATGGTGCCCACCGAAGGGCGAGAAGCCCGTGTGAAGGATTTCGTCAAGCGCTTTAAGTGGAAGGGGCCGGTGTTTGAGATTTCTGCCCTGACGCGTGAAGGCTGCGAGCCGCTGATCCATGCCATCTTCCGCCATGTGCAGTCCGAACAGCGGGTGGAGAACGAGCCAGTGGAAATTGATCCACGTTTTGCAGGGGATGCGCCAGCCTGATTTGCAGTCACAGTCTGCGTTCTCATTTGCTATATTAATAATAGCTATTGGCGCTTTTTGGATAAGCGCTAGCGGCCAAAAAAACTTAAAAAATGGTTTCCAGCGTATTGCGTGACGCCCGCCGCATCGTGGTCAAGGTGGGCTCCAGTCTTGTGACCAACGAGGGTCGTGGCCTCGACGAAACCGCCATTGGCGAGTGGAGTCGTCAGCTGGCGGCTCTGGTGCGTGGCGATGGCGGGTTGCCGCGCGAGGTTGTGATGGTGTCCAGTGGCGCCATTGCCGAAGGCATGAAGCGCCTGGGCTGGACCACGCGGCCGAACGAAGTTCACGAGCTGCAGGCTGCCGCTGCCGTTGGGCAGATGGGGTTGGCGCAGATGTACGAAACCAAGCTGCGCGAGCAAGGCATGGGCAGCGCGCAGGTGTTGCTCACCCATGCGGACCTTGCCGACCGCGAGCGCTACCTGAATGCGCGCTCGACCCTGCTGACGCTCTTGCGCCTGGGCGTGGTGCCGGTGATCAATGAGAACGACACCGTCGTCAACGACGAAATCAAGTTCGGCGACAACGACACCCTGGGCGCCTTGGTGGCGAACCTGGTCGAGGCCGATGCGCTGATCATCCTCACCGACCAAAAGGGCCTGTACACGGCCGACCCGCGCCGCGATGCGTCCGCGCAGTTTGTGCACGAAGCCAAGGCTGGCGACCCAGCGCTGGAGGCCATGGCCGGTGGTGCGGGTTCCAGCATTGGCAAGGGCGGCATGATCACCAAGATCCTCGCGGCCAAGCGTGCTGCTGGTTCTGGCGCCTCCACGGTCATTGCCTGGGGGCGCGAATCCGATGTGCTGGTTCGCCTCGTTCAAGGGGAGGCGCTGGGTACGCTCCTTGTGGCCCAGACGCAAAAAAAGCAAGCCCGCAAACAGTGGATGGCCGACCACCTTCAATTGCGCGGCTCGGTGGTGGTGGACGCGGGGGCTGCGGCCAAGGTGCGTGATGAAGGCAAGAGTCTGCTGCCTATCGGTATGACGGCTGTGGAGGGTGACTTTTCGCGCGGCGACGTGATTGCCGTGCGCGACGCATCCGGCACCGAAATTGCCCGTGGCCTGGCCAACTATGCTGCGGCCGAAGCCAGAATGTTGTGCCGCAAGCCTTCGACCGAATTCGAAAAGCTTCTGGGTTACGTTGCCGAGCCAGAGATGGTGCATCGAGACAACATGGTGCTGGCCGCCAGCTGACGGCGAAAGCCAGCAGCCAACGTAGCTTCTCAAAGACACCATCAGTCCACCAACAAAAACGCCTGCGATTTGCAGGCGTTTTTCATGGGACTGGCGATCACCTCGCCAATGAATTAACGCGGCGTGGTGACCGCAGGCAGTCCGTCTAGCTCTCCGGGCACACTGTTCTGCGGATCTGGATCGAAACTGGCCCCCGGTGGAAGCTCCATGCCCGGATTGATCAGCATGGACCCCGTCCGAAACATGGTGCCCGCGTGTTCGCCCTCGCGCGTGCGCATGCCACTGCGCAGGTAGCGGTTGCGCTGCTCGTGGCGAGGCAGGAAGCGGGCCAGTTCCGTCAGCGCCATTTCATAGACGCCACGCTTGAATTCGACCACGACATCCAGCGGAACCCAGTAGTCATTCCAGCGCCAGGCGTCGAATTCCGGATGGTTGGTGGCACGCAGGTTCAGGTCCCAGTCGTGTCCTACCAGTTGAAGCAGATACCAGATTTGTTTCTGGCCCTTGTAGTGTCCGCGTGCATCGCGGCGGATGTACCGGTCAGGCACCTCATAGCGCAACCAGTCCCGGGTGCGGGCCACCACGCGTACGTGGTTGGGCAATAAGCCCACTTCTTCATGCAGCTCACGGAACATGGCTTGCTCGGGAGTTTCTCCCCGGTCAATGCCACCCTGCGGAAACTGCCAGCTGTGGGTGCGTATACGCTTGCCCCAGAACACCTGGTTTTTCTGGTTGAGCAGGATGATGCCGACGTTCGGCCGAAAGCCGTCCCGGTCAAGCATAATCAAACCCCAAATTTTTAAACTGTGTCCATTATGCACGGCGCCTAGCGCGCAGCAAGTGGACGGCCCCGTTCTGCCTGCAATCGATTCCGATGAAAGCCTCCCAATTCTTTATTTCCACCCTCAAGGAAGCTCCGGCGGATGCCGAAGTGGTCAGCCACAAACTCATGACGCGGGCGGGGCTGATCAAGAAGCTGGGCGCTGGCATCTATAACTACATGCCCATGGGGCTGCGGGTGATCCGCAAGGTGGAAGCCATCGTGCGCGAGGAAATGAACCGTGCAGGCGCCGTGGAACTGACCATGCCCGTAGTCCAGCCTGCTGAGCTGTGGCATGAAACGGGCCGTTTCGACAAGATGGGCCCTGAACTGTTGCGCATTCAGGACCGTCACGGCCGCGACTTCGTGGTGCAGCCCACCAGCGAAGAAGTGATCACTGACATCGCGCGCCAGGAACTCAAGAGCTACAAGCAGCTGCCCAAGAACTTCTACCAGATCCAGACCAAGTTTCGCGACGAGCGCCGTCCGCGCTTCGGCCTGATGCGCGGACGCGAGTTCATCATGAAGGATGCTTACAGCTTCGACCGCGACCAAGCCTCGGCCAAGGCCAGCTACCAAATCATGGCGCAGGCTTACCGCCGCATTTTTGACCGCTTTGGCCTGACCTACCGCGCCGTGGCGGCCGACAGTGGTGCCATCGGTGGCGACCTCTCCGAAGAGTTCCAGGTGATCGCTGCCACGGGCGAAGACGCCATCGTCTACTGCCCACAGAGCGACTACGCCGCCAACATGGAAAAAGCCGAAGCGCTGGCCCCTGCCGGCCCACGCGGTGCAGCCACTCAGGCGTTGACCAAAACGGCCACGCCTGGCAAGAGCACTTGCGCCGATGTGGCAGAACTGCTGGGAGTGCCTCTGAACACTACGGTCAAGTCGCTCGTGCTGGCCACAGACGAAACCAGCGAAGCCGGCGAAATTGTCAAGACCCAGGTCTGGCTGCTGCTGCTGCGCGGCGACCACGACATGAACGAGATCAAGGTGGGTAAGGTGCCGGGGCTGGCGGGTTTCCGTTTTGCCACGGTGGGCGAAATCGAAGACCATTTCGGCTGCAAGCCCGGTTACCTGGGCCCCATCGGCCTGAAGAAGCCTTTGAAGATCGTGGCCGACCGCGAAGTCGCCCTGATGGCTGACTGGATCTGCGGCGCCAATGAGGTGGACTTCCACATCACCGGCGTGAACTGGGGCCGCGACCTGCCGGAGCCCGACGCCGTGGCCGACCTGCGCAATGTGGTGGCGGGCGACCGCTCGCCCGACGGCAAGGGTGAGCTGGCGATTGAGCGCGGTATTGAAGTGGGTCATGTGTTCTACCTGGGCACCAAATACAGCAAGGACATGAACGCCACCTTCCTTGGTGACGACGGCAGGCCCGCATTTTTTGAAATGGGCTGCTACGGCATTGGCGTCACGCGCTTGCCCGCTGCGGCCATCGAGCAAAACCACGACGAGCGCGGCATCATCTGGCCCGACGCGATTGCCCCCTTCACCGTGGTGGTCTGCCCCGTGGGCATGGACCGCAGCGAAGCCGTCAAGGCCACGGCCGAGCAGCTCTATGCCGACCTGCTGGCTGCGGGCGTCGACGTGATCCTGGACGACCGGGGTGAGCGCCCCGGTGCCATGTTTGCCGACTGGGAACTGATCGGTGTGCCCCACCGCGTGACCATTGGCGACAAGAGCCTCAAAGACGGCGTGGTCGAGTACCAGCACCGCCGCGACCCTGCGGCCACCAAGGTGGCGGTGGCAGACATCCTGGCCCACGTGAAGGGCCGCATGGCGGTATGAACGCGGCGCGGCTGGTTTCTGCAGTGGGCAGGGCTCCCGATGATGGGGGCTGTGTATCCCGGCGCGTCTGCCTGACGGCGCTGTCGGCTCTGTCTGCACCTGCGGCTTGGCTGGCGGCGCCCTCGCTGGCCTATGCGGGCGGGCAGCTGGAAGAGCCCCTGATGGACTCTGTGCGCACCGCCCTCAGTTCGGCCATTGCCAACCAGGCACCGCCAGAGCCCCATTTTTTCACCACCGAAGCCCGCATTCACTACGTGCGCTGGCTCGCCGCCATGAGCGACCGCCTGCGCCGCCGCAAGCCCGAATGGGAGGTCCGCCGCGACTTCCTGCAGACCGCCTGGTACGAATCCAAGCGTGCCGGGCTGGATGTGTCCCTGGTGCTGGGCCTGATCCAGGTGGAGAGTGCGTTCCGCAAATACGCGGTGTCCAGCGTGGGCGCACGTGGTTACATGCAGGTCATGCCCTTCTGGACACGGGTGATTGGGGATGGTGACCCCGGCAAGCTGTTTCACATGCAGACCAATCTGCGCTTTGGTTGTGTGATCTTGCGGCACTACATCGACCGGGAGCGGGGCGACCTGTTCATGGCTCTGGGGCGCTATAACGGCAGCCGCGGGCGTTCGCCGTACCCGGACGCCGTGTTTCGCGCACAGCGCAACTGGTTGTTCGCCGAGGGTTCACAGCTGCCCGCTGCCTAATTTGCTATTTTTTATATAGCTGCTTGCGCTTATCCATCAAGCGCTAAAGGCCAATTGGGCTGATATTTCTGAAATTCTGCATGCGGCAAAAGCCGTCACCTCCCGCCAAGCCGCTGGAGCCCATTCGCCCGCAGGCCTAGGTCGAAGTCGGCGTGGCGATGTCTGCTGGGGTGGCCTGGATGGTCTGGCCGGAGCCTGCTGACTGTGCGGTACCGAGGCGGGACACCATGACCTGGTCGATGCGGTAGCTGTCCACGTCCAGCACCTCGAACTTGTAGCCACCCCAGCTCACGCTGTCCGTCCGGCGCGGAACGCGCCGCAGCATCACCATCAGGAACCCGGCCAGGGTTTCGTAGTCGCCCGCGTGGGGCAGCTCGTCCAGCGACAGTGCGCGCAGCACGTCCTCGACCGGTGTGACGCCGTCGATGAGCCACGAGTTTTCATCGCGCCGCACAATCTGCTCTTCATCCGCCGGGCCGACCAGGTCGCCCATCACGGTGCTCATCACGTCGTTCAGCGTGACCACGCCCACCACCAGGCTGTATTCGTTGACGATGACGGCAAAGTCTTCGTGCACCTGGCGGAACTGTTCCAGCACCTCCGACAGCGTGAGCCGGTCTGGGACGATCAGCACCTTGCGCACCAGACTGTCATCGGCCAGCGAAATGGGCTGGTTGTTCAGCACGCGCTGGAACAGGTCCTTGGCATCCACATAGCCCACCACATGGTCGATGTCCCCCTCGCACACGGGGTAGGTTGAGAAAGGCTCGGCCGCAATGCGCAGGCGGATCACGGAGTCCGGCTCGTCGCGCAAGAAGAAGGCCACACGGTCGCGCGGCGACATGGCGCTGGACACCATGCGCGTGTCCAGCTCGAACACATTCGTGATGACCTGCTGCTCGCGGGCGGCCAGCACACCGGCACGCGCACCCGCTTCCATCATCGCCAGGATGTCATCCGAGGTGATGCGGTCGTCCCGCAACGACGACATGCCCAGCACCCGGAACAGCGCATCCGCCCCCCGACTGTAGAACCACACCACAGGGCGCAGCAGCGCCATGCACCAGGCCATGGGCTGCGCCAGCCGCACCACCAGCCGCTCGGGATCGGCCATGCCAAGGCGTTTTGGGAACAGGTCGGCAAACAGGATGAAAAGGGAGGTGATGACCAGGAACGAGGCGAGAAAGCCCGCCTTCTGCGCGGCTGATTCCGACAGCCACAGGCCGAACAGCGTGGTGAAGTGGGGGCTCAGCGCACCTTCGCCCACGATACCGCCCAGGATGGCCACGGCGTTCTGCCCCACCTGCACCACGGTGAAGTAGTCGCCCGGCTGCTCCTGCATGCGCAGCACCTGGTCCGCCCTGGCATCCCCTTCGTCGGCCATCTGCCGCAGGCGCAGGCGGCGCGCTGCGGCGAGCGAGATCTCGGCCATGGAGAAGAAGGCGCTGGCTGCAATCAGCAGTCCGATGACAAAGAGGCTTTGGGAGAGGGTCATGAATGGCGACGGAGCGTGGCGCTGCGGCACACCGGATGACTGAGTGTATCTGGGCGTTCCGCAGGCACCTACCCCAGGTGTGCACACACCGGGGGGCCTGGTGGGCCTTCGGGGGTGGGGCCCCGAAGGCCAGTCCTGCAGGCGAGCGCAGGACTGGCGGCGGGGGCCTTGTTATTGCACGAAACCGATGCGGCTGCGCCCTGACGCCGCCTTGGGCAGATCAGCAATCTCCACGGTGGACCGGCGGTCCAGCCGCGCATTGCCAAAGCCCGTCATCAGCGCGCGCCGCATCTCACGGGGGGGCATCTGTGCCAGGTGGTCCAGCACGTCGTCCGTCGGCTCCGGATCCAGCAGGCGGCCCCAGTCGTGCCCTGCGCGGATGCCCTGGTACAGGTTGCGGGCAATGGTGCGCGCCTGCTCCAGTGTGGGCGCCTCCACCTCGAACACGTTCATGCGGTTCAGGATGGGGTCGGGGATGCCGCGCGTGTCGTTGGCGGTGGTGATCCAGATCACCTGGCTGGCGTCGATGGCCACCTCCGCAAACTCATCGGTAAAGCTCTGGGCGGTGTCGTACTCCAGCAAGCTGTACAGCGCGCCCAGCGGGTCGTACTGTGCATCGCTGCTGGCCTTGTCGATCTCGTCCACCACGATCACAGGGTTGGCGTATTCGCCCTCCACCAGCGCCTCGAACACCTTGCCCGGGCGTGCGCCTTTCCATTGTGCGGACGAGCCCGACAGCAGCCAGCCTGCGGTCATGGAGCTCATGGGCAAGAGGTTCATGCCCGTGCCCAGCAGCTCGGCCAGGTGGCGCGCAAAGTGGGTCTTGCCGATGCCGGGCGGGCCCAGCAGCAGCATGGGCGTGACCTCCAGGCCATCGCTGCTGTCCTGCGCCAGCGCCACGTGGCGCTTGACGTCGTCCAGCACCTCGGTGAAGTTGGGCAACTGCTCATACAGGCTGGCCATGTCGGGGATGCCCGAGGGCTTGACCTGAAAGCGCTCCGGACCACGTTCCAGCATGCGTTCGTACACGGTGCGCAGGGTTTCGTATTCGCGCTGGTTGCCCGACTCCTGCAACCGTGCGAGCTTGCGCTCGACGTCACCGGGGTGGAACACATTGCGCATCTGGGCCACCGGCAAGCGCAGGGCGGGTGGCTGGGGAACAAGGCTATGGCTGGTCATTGCATGCTCCTGTGATGGTTACGTCACGCAACCATTCAAGCACACAACATGCCCGCTTCAGCACCGGAAAAGCCCCTGATTGGTGCCACTGTTGCGGGCAAACAAAAAGGCCGCCCGAAGGCGGCCTGGTTTGCACGGGGTAGTGGCCGCGTCGATCAGCCTTCGGTGCCCAGCACCTGCTTGAGTTCGCCCGACTCGTACATCTCCATCATGATGTCCGAGCCACCGATGAACTCGCCCTTCACGTACAGCTGGGGGATCGTGGGCCAGTTACTGTATTCCTTGATGCCCTGGCGGATTTCGTCGTCTTCGAGCACGTTGACGGTCACCACGCTCTTGGGGTCCACGCCGCAGGCCTTGAGGATCTGGATTGCGCGGCCCGAGAAGCCACACATGGGGAAGCTGGCGTTGCCCTTCATGAACAGCAGGATGTCGCTGGATTTGACGAGGGTGTCGATGCGTTGTTGGGTGTCGCTCATGGGAATACTCCTTGAAAGGGGCTGGCGGGCGTGAGGTTTTGAAAGCCCGCAATGGGGTGGATTATTTCACTGTCTGCGCCAGCGCCCACTGCCCGCCCGTGCAACGCGCAATGCCCGCGAGGTCATTGCGGCTTTGTACCAGGGCAAAACCCTGGGTGGCGAGCAGGGCCTGCACGGCTTCGGCCTGGTCGTAGCCATGCTCCAGCAGCAGCCAGCCGCCCGGCTGCAGGTGCGCGGGCGCCTGGGCGACGATGGTGCGGATGTCTTCGAGGCCGTCTGCGCCGCTGGCCAGGGCCTGCAGGGGTTCGTGCGTCAGCGCGGCCAGGTGGGGGTCGGCACTGGCGATGTAGGGGGGGTTGGAGATGATCGCGTCAAAAAAACCATCCACGCCTCGCAGCCAATCACTGCGCTGAAACCGCGCCGGCAAACCCAGCCGCTGTGCATTGGCCTGGGCCACGGCCAATGCATCGGCACTCGCGTCCACCGCCAGTACCCTGGCGTCAGCGCGCTGGCTTTGCAGCGCCAACGCAATGGCGCCGCTGCCAGTGCCCAGGTCCACCACGCGCGGCGATGTCAGCGGGGCGATCACTTCCAGGGCCCAGTCCACCAGGGTTTCGGTGTCGGGGCGTGGGTCCAGCACGCGGGCGTCCACCTGCAGCGGTAGGCCGTAGAACTCCTTGCGTCCGGTGAGGTAGGCCACCGGCTCGCCCGCCAAGCGGCGCTGGCACAGGGCGATGAATTGGGCATGTGCTGCCTCTTCCATCGCATCCGTGTCGTGCGCCAGCAGCCAGGCGCGGCCTGCGTCGTGGCGCGCCAGGGTGTGCAGCAGCAGCAGTTGCGCGTCGATGCGCGCCAGTCCCAGGGTGTGGGCCTGGTTCAGTGCCTGGGCGAGGGTGGGGGATGTGTTGGTCACTATTGATTTAATAGCGGCTAGCGCATGATGGATAAGCGCTAGAGGCCAATTTGATTCAAATTTTGAATGGGGCTCAGCTGGTGGTGCCCATCTCCAGCTCTTCAAGCTGCTCGGCCTCGCGGGCGTGGGCCAGGGCCCGCAGCACATCGCCCAGGTCGCCTTCCATCACCTGCAGCAGTTTGTACAGCGTGAGGTTGATGCGGTGGTCGGTGAGGCGCCCTTGCGGGAAGTTGTAGGTGCGGATGCGGTCGCTGCGGTCGCCGCTGCCGATCAGGCCCTTGCGCAGCGCGGCCTCCTTGGCGGCGCGCTCGCTGCGCTCCTTCTCCTGGATGCGCGCCTGTAGCACTTGCAGCGCCTTGGCCTTGTTGCTGTGCTGGCTGCGGCCGTCTTGGCATTCGGCCACGATGCCGGTGGGCAAGTGCACCACGCGCACGGCCGAATCGGTCTTGTTGATGTGCTGGCCGCCAGCGCCGCTGGCGCGGAAGGTGTCGATGCGCAGGTCCGCCGGGTTGAGCTTGATGGCCTCGTGCTCGTCGGGCTCGGGCATCACGGCCACGGTGCAGGCGCTGGTGTGGATGCGGCCTTGCGTTTCGGTGGCGGGCACGCGTTGCACGCGGTGGCCGCCGGATTCGAATTTGAGCGCGCCATACACACCGCTACCGGAGGGGCCCGTACCGGGCTGGCCTTCAATGCGCAGCACGATTTCCTTGTAGCCGCCCAGCTCGGCGGCGTTCTCGCTCACCACCTCCACCTTCCACCCCACGTTGGCGGCGTAGCGGGTGTACATGCGGGTCAAGTCGCCTGCGAACAGGGCGGATTCGTCGCCGCCCGTGCCCGCGCGGATTTCGACGAAGGCGCTGCGGGCGTCGTCGGGGTCCTTGGGCAGCAGCAGGCGCTGCAGTTCGTCTTCGAGCTGCAGCAGCTCGGCGGAGGCAGCGGTGATTTCTTCCTGTGCCATCTCGGCCATGTCGGGGTCGGCCAGCATCTCGCGCGCACCCGCCAGGTCGGCCTCGCGCTGCTGGTAGCGGGCGTAGCGGCCTGCGACCTGCGTGACCTCGGCGTGCTCGACGGAGATGCGGCGGTACTGCGCCATGTCGCTCATGATGTCTTCGCGCGAGAGCAGGAAGTCGAGTTCGCCCAGGCGCTGTGCGTAGCGCTCCAGTTGGCTGCGGAGAAAGGGTTTCATGGAATTCTGGAAAAATGGTTTGCTACATATTTGGTAGCTGGTGGCGCTTATCTATCAAGCGCTAGGGGCCGATTTTGATGAAAACCGGGGCGGCTGCGGAGCGGGCGAGCGCCGCTACAGGCCGTTGTTGTTGGGCGTCTTGCTTTGCGAGCGCAGGAACAGGCGCGAGACGGTCTGGGCCGTCTGGGCGCGCATCTCGGCGTCGCCCGCCCGCAGCTCGGCCAAGGTGCCGTGCAGCATCTTCTGCGTGAGGCCGCGCGAGAGGGCTTCGAGCACGGCGTCGACATCCTCGCCCTTGGCCAGCAGCTTCTTGGCGCGCGCGATTTCCAGTGCACGCCACTCGTCGGTCTGGGCGTTGAGCTGCTGAATCAGAGGTACCACACCACCGGCTTGGCCGACAGGGCTGCGCAGCTCCATCCAGTGCATGAAGCTCTGCACGCCCGCGTCGATGATGGCCTCGGCCTGGGCCACGGCGGCCTGGCGGTTGGCCTGCGCGGTCTGCACCACACTGGCCAGGTCGTCCACGGTGTAGAGGTACACGTCGCCCAAGGCCTTGACCTCGGGCTCGATGTCGCGCGGCACGGCCAGATCGACCATGAACATGGGGCGGTGGCGGCGCTTCTTGAGGGCGCGCTCCACGGCACCCAGGCCGATGATGGGCAGGCTGCTCGCGGTGCAGCTGATGACGGCGTCAAACTCGTGCAGGCGCTCGGGCAGGTCGGCCAGGCGCATCACCTCGCCGCCAAAGCGGGTGGCGAGCTTTTCGCCGCGCTCCAGGGTGCGGTTGGCAATGGCGATGGCCTTGGGGTTCTTGGCGGCGAAGTGCGTGGCACACAGCTCGATCATCTCGCCCGCGCCGACGAACAAAATCTTGGTCTCGGAGATGTCTTCAAACAGCTGGCCCGCCAGACGCACTGCGGCGGCGGCCATGCTGATGCTGTGCGCGCCAATCTCGGTGCTACTGCGCACTTCCTTGGCCACGGCAAAGCTGCGCTGGAACAGCTGGTTGAGCGTGGTGCCCAGGGCGCCAGCGGTTTCGGCGGCGCGCACGGCGTCTTTCATCTGGCCAAGGATCTGGGCCTCGCCCAGCACCATCGAATCGAGCCCGCTGGCCACGCGGAAGGCGTGGCGTGCGACGAGGCTGTCTTCCAGGGTGTACGAGTGCGAGCGCAGCAGCGCGGGGCTGACGCCGCCGCTCTGTGCGAGCCAGCCCAGCGTATGGTCCATGGCTGCCTGCTCGCCCGCGCAGTAAATTTCGGTGCGGTTGCAGGTGGAGATGATGGCTGTTTCCACCCCGGGGTGGCGGCTGGTGGTGCCCAGCGACTGGCGCAAACCGTGCAACGTGGGGGCAATCTGGTCGAGCGCGAACGCGAACCGGCCACGCAGATCGAGCGGCGCGGTGGTGTGGTTGATGCCGAGGGCCCAGACTGCCATAAGCTGCGATTATAAAATTGTTGGCCCGAACAGGCGGCCTTGCTTGTTCAAGCCTTGATTTGGGTCAATTCCATGGGTCCACTGGACATCGCCAACCACCTTCTCAACTTTGTTGCACCCGCCGCCGCCATGGCGCTGGTGTTGGTGCTTTCGGGCCGTCTGGTGGGCTCCCGCAGTGCCTCGGCGATGTCGGTGTGGCTGCGCTGGGTGATTCTGTTTGCCGTGGGTGTGGCGGTGCTCGCAGCGGGGCTGGTGCTGTGGGGGCGTGACGGCAAGATGCTGACCTATGCCGCCCTGGTTGTGGCCTGCGCTACCTGCCAGTGGGTGCTGGTGCGGGGCTGGAAAGCTTGAAGCTTTCAGCAAGCCGTCACGTGTTTTGAGGGTTTGCGAGGGGCGGTCCATGGGCCTCTTTCACCTTGGTGTCTGATAGCCTTGGTTGCGCGTCAGTGGCCCGTGTCAACGGAAGTCCGCTGACGCAAGACAACCCCACCGATTGCTGGAGACACCCCCATGAAGATGATGCGCACCTGGATCACCCTTGCCGCAGGCCTTGTTTTGTCTGCCGCCGCGCAGGCCCAGGCCTTTCCCTCCAAGCCCGTTCGCATCGTGATCGGTTTTCCGGCCGGTGGGCCGCTGGACCAGCACGCGCGCCTGCTGTCGGACAAGCTGCAGGCCGTGCTCGGCCAGCCGGTGGTGCTGGACTACAAGGCCGGTGCCGGTGGCACCGTGGGCGCGCAGGACGTGATGAAAGCACCGCCCGACGGTCACACCATCATGCTGGCCAACACGGGTGTGATGGTGATCAACCCGGGGCTCTACAGCCGGTTGCCGTATTCGACCCTCAAGGACTTTGTGCCGATTGCGCGCACCGCCATGCAGCCGCTGGCGCTGCTGGTGAACCCCAACGTGCCTGCCAAGAGCCTCAAGGAGTTCATGGACTACGCCCGGGCCAAGCCGGGCCAGGTCAACTTTGGCTCGGCGGGCAATGGTGGCATCAGCCACCTGGTGCCCGAGATGTTCAAGACCGCCACGGGTCTGTTCATGGTGCACATCCCCTACCGGGGTAGTGCCCCGGCGTTCACCGACCTCATGGGCGGGCAGGTGCAGTTCATGGCCGAGAGCATTCCGCAGGCCGCCGCGTACCACAAACAGGGCAAGGTGCGCGCCCTGGCGGTGACCAGCAAGGAGCGCAACCCCGCACTGCCCGATGTGCCCACGGTAATCGAGAGCGGCATCAAGGGATTCGAGGTGGTGGGTTTCTATGGCTTTCTGGCCCCGGCCGGCACGCCCAAGGAGGCTGTGAACAAGCTCAGCGAGGCCTTCGGCCAGGTGCTGCAGATGCCCGATGTGCGCAACCGCATGGTGAGCCAGGGGGCCGACCCGGCGTTTCTGGGCTCTGAGGACTTCGCGAAATTCCTGGCGTCCGAGATGCCACGCTGGGCCGAGGCGGTGAAAAAGTCGGGCGCGAAGCTGGACTGACCCCCTGAGGCGCTGCGCGCCTTCCCCCTGAAGGGGGACGCCACCCCTGGCCCGGCGAAGCCGGTTCCACGGTGGCACTGGCTTGGGGCGTGGATGGTTTGAAGGCGCGCCCTATGGCGTGGCGGGCGAAAAGAAGTCCACGCGGTCGGTGATGATGCCGTCCGTGCCCAGGGCGATGAGCCGCTGTGCGGCCCAGTCGTCGTTCACCGTGTAGCTCAGCGCGCGCAGGCCGTCGCCGTGGACGCGCGCAACCAGCGCCGCATCCCACAGCGCGTGGTTGCAGACGATGGCCACGCAGCCCAGCTCGCGGGCCGTGTTGTGCCAGCCGTCCCACAGCGTGTCCAGCAACAGGGCGCGGGGGATGTGGGGTGCTGTGGTGCGGGCGCCAGCCAGCGCTTCGGGTCGGAATGACGAGAACAGGGGCAACACCGCCTGGCCGTGCCACAGCCGCGCCGCATGCTCGCCCACTACCTGCCCAGTCTTTTCCTCCACACCGGGTGTTGGCTTGATCTCGATGTTCAGCAAGAACCCGTTGGCGATGCAGTAGTGCGCAATGTTCTCCAGCGTGGGGAGCGGCTCGCCGGCGTAGCTGCGTGAATGCCAGGCGCCAGCATCCAGCTGTGACAGGGCCGCCCAGGGGTGATCGCCCCCGACCGCGCTCGCTGCCGAGCCCAGTGCCGGCGCGCCATTGGTCGTGCGGTCCAGCGTGGCATCGTGCATCAGAAACGGTACGCCGTCGGCACTCAGCTTGGCATCGCACTCGAACATGCGATAGCCATACTGTGCTCCCAGCCGGAAGGCGGCCAGGGTGTTTTCAGGGGCGAGCTTGCCGGCGCCGCGGTGGGCGATCCAGCGGGGGTAGGGCCAGGGGGCGAGGATGGGAGATGGGGCGCTCATGCGGGTTCACCAAATTTCAGCAGGTTGCCGTGGGGGTCGATGACGAACATCTCCTTCATGCCCCAGGGCTGGACAACAGGTGGCGCCAGCTGCAGGCCGCGCGCCGTGAAATCCGCGTGCAGCGCTTCTGTGTCGGCACGCACATAACACGAGGTGTTCTCTGCAATGTGGCGCTCGGTGCAGGGCCAGAAGTGCAGCTCGCAGCCATCGCGCTGCAGGATCAGGTAGTTGTCCATCTCCAGCAGCGGATCAAAGCCCAGGTGCCTGGTGTAGAACCGCAGGGTTTCTGCAAGGTCCAGAGACGCCAGCACCGGGACTGTGGCCTGAACCTTGCCCCCGGTACTGGCAGCTGGCTTGGGTGGCATCGGTTCAGGCCGCGATGCGCTTGCCGGTGGTGGCATCGAACGCGTGCAGGCGATCTGCGCGGGGCTGAACATGGATCACGGAATCGGGCGCAGGGGAGTGCGTGCCTTCTTCAACGCGCACGATGATCTGCTCGCCATTGATGCGGCCATAGATCAGGCGCTCGGCGCCCAGCAGCTCCACCGTCTCGACCGTGACCGCCCAGCCTTCACTGCGCACATCCAGGTGCTCGGGGCGGATGCCCAGGATGGTGCCGGGGGCGGCGCTCGGCGCGTTCTTGAGCAGGTTCATGGGCGGCGAGCCGATGAAGCTGGCCACGAAGGTGGACGCGGGCGTGTGGTAGACCTCTTCGGGCGTGCCGAACTGTTCCATGTTGCCGGCGTTCATCACGATCATGCGTTCAGCCAATGTCATGGCCTCGACCTGGTCGTGTGTGACGAACAGGCTGGTGATGCCCAGCTCGCGGTGCAGCTTCTGGATCTCCAGGCGGGTCTGGGCGCGCAGCTTGGCGTCCAGGTTGGACAGCGGCTCGTCGAACAGAAACACCTGGGGCTGGCGCACGATGGCGCGGCCCATGGCCACGCGCTGGCGCTGGCCGCCCGAGAGTTCGCGCGGCTTGCGCTCCAGCAGGTGGCCCAGTTCGAGGATCTTGGCGGCCTTATCCACGCGCGCCTTGATCTCGTCCTTGGGCACCTTGGCGATCTTCAGGCCATACGCCATGTTGTCGAAGTTCGTCATGTGCGGGTACAGCGCGTAGTTCTGGAACACCATCGCGATGTCGCGCTGGGCAGGTTCCAGGTTGTTCACCACACGGTCGCCGATGCGCAGCTCGCCGCCGGAGATTTCTTCCAGGCCTGCCACCATGCGCAGCAGGGTGGATTTGCCGCAGCCCGAGGGGCCGACGATCACGATGAATTCACCGTCCTTGACCTCGGCGTTCACGCCGTGGATGACCTGGTTGGCCTTGGGGCCGTGCCCGTAGCGCTTGATGATGTTGCGAAGAGAGATGGATGCCATTTTGCTATTAAATATGTAGCTGCTAGCGCAGATGTATGAAGCGGTAGGGCCTGTTTTATCTTTATTTTTCGGTGTCCACCAGGCCCTTGACGAACCAGCGCTGCATGACCACCACCACAAAGGCAGGTGGCAGCATGGCCAGCAGGGCCGTAGCCATCACGATGTTCCACTCGTTGCCTGCGTCGCCGCCGGCCAGCATGCGCTTGATGCCGATCACCACGGGGTACATGTCTTCGGACGTGGTCACCAACAGGGGCCACAGATACTGGTTCCAGCCATAGATGAACTGGATCACGAACAGCGCGGCAATCGAGGTGCGCGACAGTGGCACCAGGATGTCCTTGAAAAAGCGCATCGGGCCGGCGCCATCCACCCGCGCGGCTTCGACCAGTTCATCGGGCACCGTGAGGAAGAACTGCCGGAACAGGAACGTGGCCGTGGCCGAGGCGATCAGCGGCACCGTGAGGCCCGCATAGGTGTTGAGCATGCCCAGGTCCGACACCACCTGGTAGGTGGGCCCGATGCGCACTTCCACGGGCAGCATCAGCGTGATGAAGATCAGCCAGAAGCAGATGCCCTTGAAGGGGAAGCGGAAGTACACGATGGCAAACGCCGACAACAGCGAGATGGCGATCTTGCCCAGCGTGATGACCATGGCGGTGACAAAACTCACCCACATCATGTGCGCCACGGGTGCGGTAGAGCCCGCGCCGGTTCCGCCGCCGAACAAGGCGTCGTGGTAGGTCTGCCAGAAGTTGCCGCCGGGCACCATGGGCATGGGCACCTGCACGATGTCCTGCGCCGTGTGGGTGGAGGCCACGAAGGCCAGGTACAGCGGGAAGCCGACGATGATCACGCCCAGCACCATGATGAGGTGCGAGAACGCGGTGAGGTAGGGACTACGTTCAACCATTGGAATCTTTCAGGATCGAAGCTTGGCCCACTGCGCCCGCAAAAGACACGACGCAGGCGAGGGCCGCCGAGCAAGGGCCGCCCCGCAGTGAGGGCGGCGTCCCGCTGGAGGGGGAAGGCGCGAAGCGACTCAGGGGGTGCTTCATATCAGTACTGCACTTTCTTCTCGACGTAGCGGAATTGGATGACCGTCAGCACAACGACGATGGCCATCAGCACCACCGACTGTGCGGCAGATCCGCCCATGTCCATGGCCTTGAAGCCATCGTGGTACACCTTGTAGACCAGGATGGAAGTGTCGCGGCCCGGTCCGCCCTGCGTGGTGGCGTCCACGATGGCGAAGGTGTCGAAGAATGCATACACCACATTGATCACCAGCAGGAAGAACGTGGTGGGCGACAGCAGCGGGAACTGGATGCTCCAGAAGCGGCGCCAGGGGCCTGCACCGTCAATCGCGGCCGCCTCGATGAGCGACTTGGGGATGGACTGCAAGCCCGCCAGGAAGAACAGGAAGTTGTAGGAGATCTGCTTCCACACCGCCGCAATCACGATCAGCGCCATCGCGTGGTCGGAGTTGAGCATGTGGTTCCAGTCGAAACCCGACTGGCGCAGCATGTAGGCCACCACGCCCAGCGAGGGCGAGAACATGAACATCCACAGCACGCCCGCCACCGCAGGTGCCACGGCGTAGGGCAGCAGCAGCGCGGTCTTGTAGACCATGGCGCCCTTGATGATGCGGTCGGCAAAGATCGCGAGGAACAGCGACAGCGTGATGCCGCTCACCGCCACCAGGATCGAGAAGAAGGCCGTGGTCTTGAACGATGCCAGGTAACCCGGGTCCTGGAACAGGTCCCGGAAATTGTCGAAACCGACCCATTCCTTCGAAAACCCGAAGGAGTCCTGCATCTGGAACGACTGCACCAGGGCTTGGCCGGCTGGCCAGAAAAAGAAGACGCTGATGATGGCCAGTTGGGGTGCCAGAAGCACCCATGGCAGCCATGCAGAGCGGAATAAAACGCGTTTTTCCATGTCGAAACTCTCAAAAAGAAAACCCCGCCGCCCCGTGAACCAATAGGGTTGACGGGGCGGCGGGCTTTCGATGCCACCCGGCAGTGCTGCTGGGCGGTATCGGCAGATGTTCGGCAGTGTTTACTTGTTGGCGCGGGCGAAGCGGCCCAGTTGCTCGTTGCCACGGGTCACGGCGGTGTCCAGTGCTTCCTTGGGCGACTTCTTGCCCGACCAGATCTGCTCGGTTTCCTCGTCGATGATGGCGCGGATCTGCACGAAGTTGCCCAGGCGGATGCCGCGCGACTTGTCCGTGGCCTTCTTGATCATCTGCGTCACGGCCACGTCGGTGCCGGGGTTCTTGGTGTAGAAGCCCGACGCCTCAGTCAGCTGGTAGGCGCCCATGGTCACAGGCAGGTAGCCGGTGCGCTGGTGGCTCGCAGCCTGCACCTTGGTGTCGTTCAGGAAGTTCAGGAAATCGGCCACGCCCTTGTATTCCTCGGCCTTCTTGCCAGACATCACCCACAGGCTGGCACCACCAATGGCGGTGTTCTGGGGGGCACCCTTCACGTCAGGGTAGTAGGGCAGGGCCGAGATGCCGTAGGCAAACTTGGCTTCCTTGGCCACGCGGGCGTACAGGCCCGAGGAGCCCGTCATCATGGCGCACTCGCCCGAGGGGAAGGATGCGTCCGGCACGTTGCCACGGCCCTTGTAGACGAAGCTGCCGTCCTTGGAGGCCTTGGCCAGGTTCTCAAAGTGGCGCACGTGTAATGGCGAGTTGACCTGCAGCTGGGCGTCGTTGCCGTCAAAGCCGTTGTTCTTGGACGCGAACAGCGTGTTGTGCCACAGCGAGAAGCTTTCAAGCTGCGTCCAGCTGATCCAGCTGGTGGTGAACGGGCAGCTGTGACCGCTGGCCTTGAGCTTGGACGCGGCGGCAAACACTTCGGGCCAGGTCTTGGGCGGCTTGTCGGCGTCCAGGCCGGCCTTCTTGAAGGCGTCCTTGTTGTAATAGAACACCGTGGTGGAGCTGTTGAGCGGGTAGCTCAGCATCTGGCCATTGGGCGCGGTGTAGTAGCCAGCCACAGCCGACACGTACTGGGTGGGGTCGAACTTGAAGCCGCCGTCGTTCAATACCTTGGCGACGGGAACGATGGCGCCCTTGCTGGCCATCATGGTGGCGGTGCCCACTTCAAACACCTGCAGGATGTGGGGGGCGTTGCCCGCACGGAAGGCGGCGATGGCGCCTGTCATGGATTCGTCATACGTGCCCTTGTAGGTGGGCACGACCTTGTACTTGGTCTGGCTGGCGTTGTACTGCTTGGCCAAGTCATTGACCCAGTCGCCCAGCGCTGCGCTCATCGAATGCCACCACTGAATCTCAACTTGCTGCGCCTGGGCTTGCGCAGGTGCGCAGACCGACAGGGCAATGGCAGCGCAGACCGCCAGATGCTTCGTTTGCATGAATATTTCCTCCGAGGATGACGAAAAGCACAAAGGCTGGATGCTATGCAGCCGATGTGACATTGATATGTCGTTGTCGCATGACCCCAGCGCTTGCAACAACCGGGAAACCCCTTGGGTAACCCGCAAGGGGAGGGATTGTGACTCTTTTGTGACAAGGTGTGGCGCATTTGCCGAGGCTTGCAAGGTTTTGTGCAATGCACCATGCTGGTGACTGTTCGCTGGTCCCTGTCGCACCGGTTCGTTCGCGCCGCAGCGCGCCGGTTTCTTCCTTCTCCATTTCCTTCCTTCTTATTGCCATGGCCACCAATTCGCTGGACAAGAACAAGATCAAATTTCTGCTTCTCGAAGGCATTCACTCCTCTGCGGTGGATGTGATCCGCGCGGCGGGCTATACGCAGATCGAGACGGTGTCTGGCGCACTGCCCGACGATGAGCTCAAGCGCAAGATCGCGGATGTGCACTTTGTGGGCATCCGCTCGCGCACGCAGCTCACCGAGGAAGTGTTTGCCCAGGCCCACAAGCTCGTGGCCGTGGGCTGCTTTTGCATTGGCACCAACCAGGTGGATCTGAATGCAGCGCGCGAGCGTGGCATTGCGGTGTTCAACGCGCCGTACTCCAACACCCGCTCGGTGGCCGAGCTGGTGCTGGCGGAAGCCATCCTGCTGCTGCGCGGTATCCCCGAAAAGAACGCGGTGGCGCATCGGGGCGGCTGGCTCAAGTCGGCCGACAACGCGTATGAAATCCGGGGCAAGACCCTGGGCATCGTGGGCTACGGCTCCATCGGCACCCAGCTGTCGGTGCTGGCCGAGGCCATGGGCATGCACGTGGCCTTCTTTGATGTGGTCAACAAGCTGCCCCTGGGCAATGCCCGCCAGGTGCAGCACCTGCACGACCTGCTGGGCCAGAGCGACATCGTGAGCCTGCACGTTCCCGAGTTGCCGTCCACCGAGGGAATGATCGGCGCAGCCGAGATCGCGGCCATGAAGCCAGGCGGCATCCTCATCAACGCCGCGCGGGGCACGGTGGTGGATATTGAAGCGCTGGCCGCATCGCTCAAGGCCAAGAAGCTGCTGGGCGCCGCCATCGACGTGTTCCCGGTCGAGCCACGCACCAACAAGGACGAGTTCCAGTCCCCCCTGCGTGGCCTGGACAACGTGATCCTGACTCCCCACATCGGCGGCTCCACCATGGAGGCACAGGCCAACATCGGCCTCGAAGTGGCGGAAAAGTTGGTGAAATACAGCGACAACGGCACCAGCACCTCGTCGGTGAACTTTCCAGAGGTCGCGCTGCCCGCCCACCCCGGCAAGCACCGCCTGCTGCACATCCACCGCAATGTGCCGGGTGTGTTGTCCGAAATCAACCGCATCTTCTCGGACAACCAGATCAACATCTCGGCCCAGTACCTGCAGACCAACGAGAAGATCGGCTATGTGGTGATCGACATCGACGCCGCCTCGTCGGACCTGGCATTGGACAAGCTTGCGCAGGTCGGTGGAACCCTGCGCAGCCGCGTGCTGTTCTGAGCGCCAGAGTGGGGGCCGACGCGGGGAGGGCACCGTGGCATAAAATCACGCCCCCACCCCAGGTAGACCCCCATGAATGTTCCGATCGCGTTGGCGGCCTTGCAGACGCAGGCCGCCGAGCCTGCCCGTCTGCGAGAAATTCCCTATAACTACACCTCGTTCTCCGACCGGGAGATCGTGATCCGCCTGCTGGGGTCCTCATCCTGGGAGGTGCTGGACCAATTGCGCAAAGAGCGCCGCACCGGCCGCTCGGCCCGCATGCTGTATGAAGTGCTGGGCGATATCTGGGTCGTGCAGCGCAACCCTTACCTGCAGGACGACCTGCTGGACAACCCCAACCGCCGCAAGCTGCTGGTCGATGCCCTTCAGCACCGCCTGGGCGAGATCGAAAAGCGCCGCACCCCTGCCGATGACGCCGGGCGCGACCGTCTGGTGGGTGAACTGGTCGTCGCTGCGCGCCGCGCAGTGGCCGAGTTCAATGCCACCTTCGAGCAGGCCGCGCAGCTGCGCCGCCAGATCCAGAAGACTCTGGGCCGCCTGACGGCCAAGGACAACATCAAGTTCGACGGCCTCTCCCGCGTGAGCCATGTGACCGATGCGACCGACTGGCGCGTCGAGTACCCGTTTGTGGTGCTGACCCCCGACACTGAGGTCGAGATGGCGGGCCTGGTCAAGGGCTGTATCGAGCTGGGCCTGACCATCATTCCCCGTGGGGGCGGCACCGGCTACACCGGCGGCGCGATCCCGCTGACCTGGAAGAGCGTGGTCATCAACACCGAAAAGCTTGAAGCCATGACCGAGGTGGAAATGCGCCGCCTGCCGGGCCTGGACCGCGAGGTGGGCACGGTGTGGACCGAAGCCGGCGTGGTCACCCAGCGCGTGGCCGATGCCGCCGAGCGTGCAGGTTTTGTGTTTGCGGTGGACCCGACCAGTGCCGAGGCTTCCTGCATTGGCGGCAACATCGCCATGAACGCGGGCGGCAAGAAGGCCGTGCTGTGGGGCACGGCGCTGGACAACCTGGCCAGCTGGCGCATGGTTACGCCCGACGCCCAGTGGCTCGAAGTGACGCGCCTGGACCACAACATGGGCAAGATCCATGACGTGGAGACGGCCACCTTCGAGCTGCAGTATTTCGAGGCCGATGGCAAGACGCCCGTGCGCACCGAGCGCCTGAGCATCCCGGGCAAGACTTTCCGCAAGGAAGGCCTGGGCAAGGACGTGACGGACAAGTTCCTGGCGGGCCTGCCCGGCATCCAGAAGGAAGGCTGCGACGGCCTGATCACCAGCGCACGCTGGGTGGTGCACCGCATGCCCGAGCACACGCGCACCGTGTGCCTGGAGTTCTTCGGCAACGCCAAGGACGCCGTGCCCAGCATCGTCGAGATCAAGGACTTCATGTTCGCCGAGCAAAAGCGCAGTGGCGTGCTGCTGGCGGGCCTGGAGCACCTGGATGACCGCTACCTGAAGGCCGTGGGCTACGCCACCAAGAGCAAGAAGGGCAACGGCGGCCTGCCCAAGATGGTGCTGATTGGCGACATCGCGGGCGACAACGCCGACGACGTGGCCCGCGTGACCAGCGAGGTCGTGCGCCTGGCCAACACCCGCAGCGGTGAAGGTTTTGTGGCCATCACGGCCGACGCGCGCAAGAAATTCTGGGCCGACCGCAAGAAGACGGCGGCCATCAGCCGCCACACCAACGCCTTCAAGATCAACGAAGACGTGGTGATCCCGCTGCCGCGCATGGCCGAGTACACCGACGGCATCGAGCGCATCAACATCGAGCTGAGCCTGCGCAACAAGATCAAGCTGTGCGATGCGCTGACCGAGTTCTTCGAGCGCGGCAACCTGCCCCTGGGCAAGCATGACGCCGACGACGAAGTCCCATCGCCCGAGCTGCTGCAGGAGCGCGTAGCCCAGGCCATCGCCCTGGTGGAAGGGGTGCGCGCGCTGTGGCAAGGCTGGTTGCACGATGTGGAAACACTGTTCGCTCAACTGCAGGACCACACCCTGCGTGCGAGCTGGAAGACCCAGCTGCGGGCGCCGCTGCAAGGCATCTTCACCGGCGCGGCGTTCAAGCCCATCCTGGACGAGGCTGTGGCCATCCACAAGCGCGTGCTCAAGGGCCGGGTGTGGGTGGCGCTGCACATGCATGCGGGCGACGGCAATGTGCACACTAACCTGCCCGTCAACAGCGACGACTATGAGATGCTGCAGACCGCGCACGAGGCCGTGGCGCGCATCATGGTGCTGGCGCGCAGCCTGGACGGCGTGATCTCGGGCGAACACGGCATTGGCATCACCAAGCTGGAGTTTCTGACCGACGAAGAGCTGCGCCCCTTTGCCGAGTACAAGCGCAAGGTGGACCCGGAAGGTCGCTTCAACAAGGGTAAGTTGCTCCGAAATCAGGAGCTGCCAGCGCTTGATGGACAAGCGCTGCAGGCCAAAAATGCTTCGAATGCTTCAAACGCTGCGTTGATGCACGCCGATTTGACGAATGCCTACACGCCCAGCTTCGGGCTGATGGGCCACGAGTCGCTGATCATGCAGCAGAGCGACATCGGCGCGATTGCCGACAGCGTCAAGGACTGCCTGCGCTGCGGCAAGTGCAAGCCCGTGTGCTCCACGCACGTGCCACGCGCCAATTTGCTCTACAGCCCGCGCAACAAGATCCTGGCCACCTCGCTGCTGGTCGAGGCGTTTTTGTACGAAGAGCAGACCCGCCGGGGTGTGAGCATCAAGCACTGGCAGGAGTTCGAGGATGTGGCCGACCATTGCACGGTGTGCCACAAGTGCGAAAGTCCCTGCCCGGTGAAGATCGACTTCGGCGACGTCACCATGAACATGCGCAACCTGCTGCGCAAGATGGGCAAGAAGACGTTCCGGCCTGGCAACGCGCTGGCGATGACCATGCTCAACGCCACCAACCCGGACACCATCAAGTTCATGCGTTCGGCCATGGTGGATGTGGGCTTCAAGGCTCAGCGCCTGGCCGTGGACCTGCTGCGCAAGGTGGGCCGCAAGCAAACGGCCAAGCCGCCTGCGACGGTGGGCACCGCTCCGATCAAGGAGCAGGTGATCCATTTCATCAACAAGAAGCTGCCGGGCGGCCTGCCCAAGAAGACGGCGCGCGCGCTGCTCGACATCGAGGACAAGGACTACGTGCCGATCATCCGCAACCCGCAGGCCACCACGGCCGAGACGGAGGCGGTGTTCTACTTTCCCGGTTGCGGGTCGGAGCGGCTGTTCTCGCAAGTGGGCCTGGCCACCCAGGCCATGCTGTGGCACGCCGGTGTGCAGACGGTGCTGCCGCCCGGGTACCTGTGCTGCGGCTACCCGCAGCGCGGTTCGGGCCAGTTCGACAAGGCCGAAAAGATGATCACGGACAACCGCGTGCTCTTCCACCGCGTGGCGAACACGCTCAACTACCTGGACATCAAGACCGTGGTGGTGAGCTGCGGCACCTGCTACGACCAGCTGCAGGGCTACGAGTTTGACAAGATCTTCCCGGGCAGCCGCATCATCGACATCCACGAGTACCTGCTCGAAAAGGGTATCCAGTTGCAAGGCAAGGGCGCCTACCTGTACCACGAGCCCTGCCACAACCCCATGAAGCTGCAGGACTCTATGAAGACCGTGAAGGCGCTGGTGGGCGAGCAGGTCTTGAAGAGCGAGCGTTGTTGCGGCGAATCGGGCACGCTGGGTGTGACGCGGCCCGACGTGTCCACGCAGGTGCGTTTCCGCAAGGAAGAAGAAATCAAGAAGGGCGAGGCCAAACTGCGCGAGATCGGTGCTGTGGGCGCCCAGGACAACGTGAAGATTCTCACCAGCTGCCCCAGCTGCCTGCAGGGCCTGAACCGCTACGAAGGCGATCTGAACAACGGCCTGCTCGAAGCCGACTACATCGTGGTCGAGATGGCGCGCGAGATTCTGGGCGAGAACTGGATGCCTGAGTACGTACACCGTGCCAACAACGGCGGCATTGAGCGGGTGCTGGTCTGATGACCTGCCCCTTGTGCGCTGAAGACGGCGGCGCATTGGTCTGGCGTGGCGAGCGCCTGCGGGTCATCCGTGCGCAGGAGGCGGGGTTTCCTGCCTTCTATCGCGTGGTGTGGAATGCACATGTGGCCGAGTTCTCGGACCTGGCTGCCGTTGATCGTGTGCACTGCATGGAGGCAGTGGCCCTGGTGGAGCAGGCCCTGCGCCAGCACCTGTCGCCCACCAAAGTCAACATCGCGGCGCTGGGCAACATGGTGCCGCACCTGCACTGGCATGTGATTGCGCGGTTTGACTGGGACAGTCACTTTCCATCGCCTGTGTGGGCGGCGGCGCAGCGGCCCAGCCCGGCGGCGCAAGAGGCCGGCGTGCGGACCCTGCTGCCCGCGCTGGAGGCGCAGTTGCAATCGCGGCTGGCCCAGTTGCCTACCCGGTAACCCTGTTTGCGGTGTGCCCCAGAGCGGGTGGGACAATCGCAGAGGTCGTTTCTGACAACAGTTTTCTCACAGGTGAATCCATGGCAGGTTTGAAAGCGGGTGCGCCCACGCCGCAGGCAATCACGGTGCATGAGGCATCGCGGGTGCTCGAAGTAGGGTTCTCCGATGGCACCACGTTCCGCATTCCGTTTGAGCTGATGCGCGTGTATTCACCCTCGGCAGAAGTGCAGGGCCATGGCCCAGGCCAGGAAGTGCTGCAGACGGGCAAGCGGGAGGTCACGCTGGTCAACCTGGAACCCGTGGGCAACTATGCGGTCAAGCCCACGTTTTCTGACGGGCATGACAGCGGCATCTTCACCTGGGACTACCTCTACGAACTGGGCGACAAGCAAGACGCGCTGTGGACCCAGTACACCGAGCGGCTGGCCGCTGCGGGGGCGGACCGCGATGCGCCGATGGCGCCTCAGGGTGGTGCCGGTGGCCATGCCTGTGGCAGCCATTGAGGCTGCGGGCCGGGTGTTTTTCTGGAGGAGCACAGAACACGGCGGAAGCCCTTGTCTGTCAAGGTGCTATTGAAATAATAGCTGTTGGTGCAATATAGAAAGGCGCTGGCGGCTGATTTCTTTTCAATAGCGTTGTCCAAATTGCGACAGATGCCCCATTTCAGTGCGGGGTTGTCGCTGTACCTCTGGCGTTCACGCGCCTAGCATGAATCTTATGAGCACCACGCATTTCGGTTTTCAGTCGGTGGACGAGCAGGAAAAAGCGCGCCGCGTGCGCGGCGTGTTCGACTCCGTGGCCTCCAAGTACGACGTGATGAACGACCTCATGTCGGCGGGCCTGCACCGTGCCTGGAAGGCCTACACCGTGATGGTGGCCAACCTCAGCGAAGGCAGCCAGGTGCTCGATATTGCAGGGGGGACGGGCGACCTGGCGCTGGCGTTCTCCAAGAAGGTGGGCGCCACCGGCCGTGTGGTGCACACCGACATCAACGAAGCCATGCTGCGCGTGGGGCGCGACCGCCTGATTGATGCGGGTGTGGTGTTGCCGACACTGGTCTGCGATGCCGAGAAGCTGCCGTTCCCCGACGCACATTTCGATGTGGTGAGCGTTGCTTTTGGCCTGCGCAACATGACGCACAAGGACCAGGCGATTGCCGAAATGTGCCGCGTGCTCAAGCCTGGCGGCAAGCTGCTGGTGCTGGAGTTTTCAAAGGTCGCAAAGCCACTCGAAAAGGTGTACGACTGGTATTCGTTCAATGTGCTGCCCCAGTTGGGCAAGCTGGTGGCGGGCGACGACGCCAGCTACCGCTACTTGGCCGAGTCCATCCGCATGCACCCCGGGCAGGAAGAGCTCAAAAGCCTCATGCAAAAAAATGGCTTTGGGCATGTGGACTATCACAACATGACTGGGGGCATTGTGGCCTTGCATGTTGGAATCAAGTGCTGAGCGTTTCGCTCAGTCATTAACGGAGACGGAGAAGTCATGATGAAACTGTGGTCTGTGGTGTTGGTTGCGATGCTGGCGTTTGCGCACGCCGATGCCGACGCCCGGCGACTGGGCGGTGGTAAATCGACGGGGCAGCAATCGAGCAACGTTACGCAGCGTGAGTCGGCAGCGCCGGGTGCGCCCGCCCAGAATGCGACCAATGCGGCGGCTGCCAAGCCGCCTGCTGCGGGTGCAGCTCCGGCCGCTGCTGCGGCCAAGAAGCCTTGGGGCGCGATGCTGGGTGGCCTGGCCGCTGGCCTGGGCTTGGCTTGGCTGGCCAGCTCGTTGGGGCTGGGTGCAGGGTTTGCCAACATTCTGATGATTGCGTTGCTGGCCGTGGCCGCGTTTGCCATCTTCAAGATGGTGATGCGCGCACGCAGTGGCGGTGGCAACGGTGGCGCTGCTGCCGGTGGTGCGCCGTTCGCGTTCCAGGGCGCGGGTGCTGCCACGCCCGCCGCAGCGCAGGTGCCTCCGCAGTACAGCCCTAACAACGTGGGCAACGACGCCTCGGCGCGCCCCTGGGAGCGCAGCAGCATGGCGTTTGATGCCTCGCGCGCTGCACAAGGCGGTGCGGGTTCGGGCGTGGTGATCGGCTCGGGCCTGTCCGGCTCGCAGAACTGGGGGATTCCTGAAGGCTTTGATACCGAGGGCTTCCTGTCTGCCGCCAAGCGCAACTTCGTCACGCTGCAAGCGGCCTGGGACCGTTCGGACATCGCCACCCTGCGCTCCATGATGACCGACAGCATGCTCGGCGAGATTCGCACCCAGCTCACGGAGCGCGAAGACCACCGTGGCATGCAGCCCAACCACACCGATGTGGTCATGATCGAAGCCCAGTTGCTGGGCATTGAAGACCTGGGCGACGGCTACATGGCCAGCGTCGAGTTCTCCGGCATGATCCGCGAAGAGCCCTCAGCCGGCCCGAGCCCCTTCCGCGAGGTCTGGAACATGACCAAGCCCAAGGCCGGCAGCAGCGGCTGGCTGGTGGCCGGCGTGCAGGCCCTGCAGTAATAAAGGAAATGCCCCGCTGTGGGGCTATCCCAGTTCAGGGAATAATCGGGGACTATGGCAACACCACAGTCCCCTTTTTCGTTTCTGGACGGCCTCTTTGAGCGTGTGGCCGCCGGCCCCCAACCCCCCCAGTGGCTCGTGCATGAGGTGCAGCAGCGCATGGTGCTGTTCCTCAACCATGTACTGATGCAGGAAAAAGAGGCCATGGACCGCCTGGTGCGTCAGAAGGGCCGCATCGCCCGCGTGCAGTGGCGTGCGTATTCGATGGCCCTGGTCATCACGCCCGCTGGGCTGTTCAACCTGGCGCCCGAAACTGCCGCGCCCGATCTGCAGCTTCACGTCACCGAGACCTCTCCCTTTGCGCTGGCCCAGACGGCCCTGCGGGGTGACAAGCCCGCCATCCGCATCGAGGGCGATGTGCAACTGGCCGCCGAAATCAACTGGCTGGTCGATCACGTGCGCTGGGATGTTGAGGAGGACTTGGCGCGTGTGATCGGTGACGCTCCCGCCCACACTGTGGCGCAGGTGGCGAGCCGCGCTGCGCAAGCGCTGCGCCAGTTCGTGGGCACGCGCGTTGCACCAACGTCGTCAGCCGTCGCGCCCATGCCATCCGGACCCTCCACGCCTTCCGCGCCAAACAGCGGTTCCGACCGGGCTGGCGCATGAAGCAGTTCCTGAGGGGCGGCGCCATCCTGTGGGTGGTGTTCCGGTACGGCCTGGACGCCATGGTGCTGGACAGTTTCCAGAAGCCCTGGCTGCGATCGGTATCGCGCGTCCTGTCGTTCGGACGCAACCTGGATGCACCGCGCGGCCAGCGGCTGCGCTTGGCGCTGGAGCGCCTGGGCCCCATCTTCGTCAAGTTTGGTCAGGTGCTTTCGACACGCCGCGACCTGCTGCCGCCCGATGTGGCCGACGAGCTGGCCCGGCTGCAGGACCGCGTGCCGCCGTTCGACCCGGAGATCGCCATCGCCACGATCGAGCGGGCATTCCGGCGGCCGGTGGATGAGGTTTTCACATTCTTCGATCGCGTGCCGGTGGCCAGTGCCTCCATTGCGCAGGTGCATTTCGCCACGCTGCGGGACCGCCATGGCATCGAGCGCGAGGTGGCGGTCAAGGTACTGCGCCCGGGCATGTTGCCCGTGATCGAGAAAGACCTGAGTCTCATGCGCATGATGGCCGGGTGGGTGGAGAGCCTGTCGGCCGACGGCAAGCGCCTCAAGCCCCGCGAGGTGGTGGCCGAGTTCGACAACTATCTGCACGACGAACTGGATCTGGTGCGGGAGGCCGCCAACGCCGCGCAGCTGCGCCGCAACATGCAGGGGCTGGACCTGGTGCTGATCCCTGAGATTTTCTGGGACTTCTGCCACCCCGAGGTCATGGTGATGCAGCGCATGAACGGTGTGCCCATCAGCCAGATCGAGCGCCTGCGGGAAGCCGGGGTGGACATCCCCAAACTCGCGCGCGACGGCGTCACCATCTTCTTCACCCAGGTGTTCCGTGACGGCTTCTTTCATGCCGACATGCACCCCGGCAACATCCAGGTGAGCCTGGATCCGGCCACCTTTGGGCGCTATATCTCGCTGGATTTCGGCATCGTGGGCACGCTCACCGAGTCTGACAAGGAGTACCTGGCGCAGAACTTCGTGGCGTTCTTCCGGCGCGACTACAAGCGCGTGGCGGAGCTGCACATCGAAAGTGGCTGGGTGCCGCCCGAGACGCGGGTGAACGACCTCGAATCGGCCATCCGCGCCGTGTGCGAGCCGTACTTTGATCGCCCGCTCAAGGAGATCTCATTGGGCATGGTGCTGATGCGCCTGTTCCAGACCTCGCGCCGCTTCCACGTCGAGATTCAGCCCCAGCTGGTGCTGCTGCAAAAAACCCTGCTCAATATCGAAGGCCTGGGTCGCGAGCTGGACCCGGAGCTGGACCTGTGGAGCACGGCCAAGCCCTTCCTGGAAAAGTGGATGCTGGAGCAGATGGGGCCGCAGCGCCTGTGGCGGGAGCTGCGGGCCGAGGCTCCCCACTATGCCAAGCTGATTCCCGAGCTGCCGCGCCTGCTGCACGACGCCTTGCGGCAGCGCCCGGCGGACCAGCAGCAAGCCTTGCGCGAACTGCTGGAAGTCCAGCACCGTACCAACCGGCTGCTCCAGTCCATCATTTATGGCGGCGTCGGTTTTGTGCTGGGCCTTCTGGCGATGCAGTTGTTTGTGCGGATGCGGATTTTCTGAAACGGTGCGAACGGCACGAAAGTTGCCTTCATAATCCGCTGCAACTTTTGTTACGAATTTTGTAGCAAAGTGGTCACCCCTGGATCTGCAGGGGCCTCGGCGTGTCGGCCCACGGCACGCCGGGCGCACACCTGCTTTTTGTAACCTTCCTTGGAGTTTCGGAGCGGCGCCATGCTGATCACATTCATCGTTCTGTACCTGCTGGTCTCGATTGGTATCGGCCTGTATGCCGCCACGCGCGTGCACAACACGGCCGACTATGCGGTGGCGGGCCGCAGCCTGCCCCTGGCTGTGGTGATAGCCACGACCTTTGCGACCTGGTTTGGATCGGAAACCGTTCTCGGCGTGTCAGCCCGGTTTGTGGATGGTGGGCTGGGTGCGGTGGTGGAGGACCCATTTGGCGCCTCCATGTGCCTGGTTCTTGTGGGGCTGTTTTTTGCCTACAAGCTTTATAAGAAGAACCTCATCACCCTGGGTGACTACTACCGCCAGCGTTACGGGCGTGTGATCGAGGTGGCTTGTTCAGCCATCATCATGTTCAGCTACCTGGGCTGGGTGGCAGCGCAGATCACAGCTCTGGGGCTGGTGTTCAACCTGCTGACGCAGGGGTATGTGTCCGTCACCATGGGCATGGTCATCGGTACGGTCATCGTTCTGGTCTACACCCTGTATGGCGGCATGTGGTCGGTGGCCATGACTGACTTTGTCCAGATGATTGTGATCGCCGTGGGGCTGCTGGCCATTGCCTGGTACGCGGCGGAACTGGCCGGAGGGGCGGGCAAGGTCGTGGAATATGCCGCGCGTGAAGGCAAGTTCCAGTTCTTTCCCACTGGTGGGCTCAAGGAGTGGACCTTTTTCTTTGCCGCCGCGATCACGATGATGCTGGGCTCCATACCCCAGCAGGATGTTTTTCAGCGCGTGATGTCGTCCAACAGCGCCGAGACAGCGCGCACCGGCCCGGTCATCGGAGGGGTGCTGTACCTGCTGTTTGCCTTCATCCCCATGTTTGTCGTTACGGCCGCCGTGTTGGTCATGCCCGAAACCGCCCAGGCGCTGCTCAAGGACGACCCCCAGAAAGTGCTGCCCACGCTGGTGATGGAACGCATGCCGCTGATTCTTCAGATCGCCTTCTTTGGCGCGCTGCTGTCGGCCATCATGTCCACCGCATCGGCCACGTTGCTCGCACCGTCCACCACTTTTGTGGAGAACATCCTGCACAACCTGCGGCCTGGCATGACCGATGCCCAGACACTGAAGGCCATGCGCATATCGGTGCTCGTGTTTACCGCCTGCGTGCTCACTTACGCGATCACCATGCAGGGAACGTCGATCTATGAACTGGTGTCGGGCGCTTACCAGGTACCGCTGGTGGGGGCTTTTGTCCCCCTGGTGTTCGGCCTGTACTGGAAGCGCGCGACCACCCAGGGCGCCATCCTGGCGGTGGCCATGGGCCTGGGTGTGTGGCTGCTGTTTGTGGCCAGCCCCATGCTGTCCGAAGCGTTCCCGCAGCAACTGGCTGGGGTGCTGGCGGCGTTGGTCGGCATGATCGGGGGCTCGCTGGCACCGCAGTGGATCGACGACCACAAAGGCCACGTCACCCACTACGAGGGCAGCGCAAGCTGATTGCATTGCCCCATGCCCAGTGCGTGGGGCTTGAGGATGGGCATGCCGCCTATAATTGAGGGTTTTGCACTTTCCCTCAACACACTGACATGCCTATTTACGCCTACAAATGCGGCTCCTGCGGCCATGCCAAGGATGTGCTGCAAAAAATCTCTGATGCGCCCCTCACGGTGTGCCCCGCCTGCGGCGCGGAAGCATTTTCCAAGCAGGTCACAGCGGCCGGCTTCCAGCTCAAGGGCTCGGGCTGGTATGTGACCGATTTTCGCGGTGGCAGCGGCGGCAGTTCTGCTCCTGCGACGGACAGCAAGACAGAACCGAAAACCGAGGCCGCGGCGCCGGCAAGTTCTGGTGATGCTCCTAAAAAAGAAGCATCTGGTGCAGCAGCATCAGGCGCTGGTGGCAGTTCTACCACTTCCACCTCCTCTGCGAGCTGAGTGACCCTCATGGCTGCCTTGCGCAAGTGGCTGTTGACCGGCCTTCTGGTGATTGTGCCGGGGGTTATCACGGCCTGGGTGCTCAACTGGATCGTGAGCACGCTGGACCAGACCCTGCAAATCCTGCCTGTTGCATGGCATCCCGACAAGCTGCTGGGCTTTCACGTCCCGGGCTTTGGCGTGGTTCTCACGCTGCTGATCCTGTTGGTGGTCGGTGCCGTCGCCAGCAACTTCGCGGGCCGCAAGCTCGTGCAGTGGGGCGATGCGGTGGTGCACCGCATCCCGGTGGTGCGTTCGATCTATTCCAGCGTTAAGCAGGTGTCCGACACGCTTTTTTCCGAAAGCGGCAATGCCTTTCGCAAGGCCGTGCTGGTGCAGTGGCCGCGCGAGGGCGTCTGGACCGTGGCCTTCGTCACTGGCGCGCCCAATGGCGAGGTGGCGGCATACCTGCGCGATGAATTCGTGAGCGTGTATGTGCCCACCACGCCTAACCCCACTGGCGGGTATTTTGTGATGCTGCGCAAGAGCGACTGCGTCGAGCTCGACATGAGCGTGGACGCCGCCCTCAAATACATTGTTTCGATGGGCGTGGTCGCTCCGGCTGACCCCACGCTTGTTTCCCACAGTAAGTAAATCCCTTTAACGCGCCCCTTGGGCGCCGGAAGTTTCTGCCATGGCCATGCGTTCCCACTATTGCGGTCTTGTGACCGAAGCCCTGATGGGCCAAACCGTTACCCTGTCTGGCTGGGTGAACCGTCGTCGTGACCATGGCGGCGTGATCTTCATCGACCTGCGCGACCGCGAAGGCTACGTGCAGGTGGTGTGTGACCCCGACCGTGCCGAGATGTTCAAGACCGCCGAAGACGTGCGCAACGAATTTTGCGTGCAGGTGGTAGGCCTGGTGCGCCCCCGCCCTGACGGCACGACCAACGACAAGCTCAAGAGCGGCCAGATCGAAGTGTTGTGCCACGAGCTGAACGTGCTCAACCCCTCGGTCACGCCTCCGTTCCAGATGGACGATGAGAACCTGTCGGAAACCACGCGCCTCACGCACCGTGTGATGGACCTGCGCCGCCCGCACATGCAGCGCAACATGATGCTGCGCTACAAGACCTCCATCCAGGTGCGCAACTTCCTGGACAAGGAAGGCTTCATCGACATCGAAACGCCCATGCTGGGCAAGAGCACGCCCGAAGGCGCGCGCGACTACCTGGTGCCCAGCCGCGTGCACGACGGCCAGTTCTTCGCGCTGCCCCAGTCGCCCCAGCTCTACAAGCAGATGCTGATGGTGGCTGGCTACGACCGCTACTACCAGATCACCAAGTGCTTCCGCGACGAAGACCTGCGCGCCGACCGCCAGCCCGAATTCACGCAGATCGACTGCGAGACGTCGTTCCTGGGCGAAGAAGAAATCCGTGCGATTTTCCAACGCATGATCACCGAGGTGTTCCAGCAGCAACTGGGCGTGGACCTTGGCGAATTCCCCATCATGACTTACCAGGAAGCGGCTTTCCGCTTTGGCTCGGACAAGCCTGACCTGCGCGTAAAGCTCGAATTCACCGAGCTGACCGAAGTGATGAAGGACGTGGACTTCAAGGTCTTCTCTGCCCCCGCCACCACCAAAGGCGGTCGTGTGGTTGCCCTGCGCGTGCCCGGCGGCGCACAGATCTCGCGCGGTGAGATCGATGCCTACACCGAGTTCGTGAAGATCTATGGTGCCAAGGGCCTGGCCTGGATCAAGGTCAATGAAGTGGCCCAGGGTCGCGAAGGGCTGCAGTCGCCCATCGTGAAGAACCTGCATGACGCGGCCATCGCTGAAATCCTCAAGCGCACGGGTGCGCAGGACGGCGACCTGCTGTTCTTCGGTGCCGACAAGGAAAAAATCGTCAACGACTCCATCGGCGCGCTGCGCCTGAAGGTGGGCCACAGCGAGTTCGGCAAGAAGAACGGCCTGTTCGAGAGCCGCTGGGCGCCTCTGTGGGTGGTGGACTTCCCCATGTTCGAGCATGACGAAGAAAACGACCGCTGGGCCGCAGTGCACCACCCCTTCACGTCGCCGAAGGATGGCCATGAAGACCTGATGGACACGGACCCTGGCAAGTGCATCGCCAAGGCCTACGACATGGTGCTCAACGGCTGGGAGCTGGGCGGTGGCTCGGTGCGTATCCACCGCGCCGATGTGCAAAAGAAGGTGTTCGATGCGCTCAAGATCACACCCGAAGACGCACAGGCCAAGTTCGGCTACCTGCTGGATGCCCTGCAGTACGGCGCGCCCCCACACGGTGGCCTGGCCTTCGGTCTGGACCGCCTGATCACGCTGATGACCGGTGCGGAATCGATCCGTGACGTGATCGCTTTCCCCAAGACCCAGCGCGCTCAGGACCTGCTCACGCAGGCACCTTCGCCCGTGGACGAAAAGCAGTTGCGCGAGCTGCACATCCGCCTGCGCAACATCGACGCTGTCAAGGCAGCCTGATCCGGGGCTTTCCCCGAACCCGGCGCGGATCCACTCTCGTGGCATCGCACGACAAAGCGGCAAGGGCTTGGCAGCCTGCGCCGCTTTTTTCTTGGCCAGCCCATGCCCACGGCGATGTGGCGCTGGCACTGAAAGGACACTTTCCATGCGTTCAATGACGACCCGGGCTTTGTGGATGGGCGCCGTGCTGCTGGCCCTGGCAGGTTGCGGCGAAAAGAAGACCGAACTGGGCCAGGGCGGCTCCGTGGTCACTGGCTCGGCAGGGCCGGCGGGGGCCAGCAACGCTGCGCGCGAACTGGTGCGCTGCGAGGCGCCCGTGGCCACGCTGGCGCTGGCAGAAAACCCCAGCGGCTACACCATGGGTTCGGGCTACAGCCTCCCGCCATCCCCCGTGCCCCTGGTCAAGCTGCTGGCCCAGCAAAGTGGCTGCTTTCGTGTGGTGGACCGGTCGGCCGGGCTGCGCGGAACCATCCAGGAGCAGGACCTCAAGGACTCCGGCGTGCTGCGCAAGAACAACTCCACCGTGGCAAAGGGCAAGGGCTACGAGGCGCAGTACACGCTCACACCCAGCCTCACGTTCAGTGAGCAGGACGCGGGACGGGGCCTTGCGGGCGTGATTGCCATGATTCCGGTGCTGCGCGACATCGCGGGCCTGGCCGGCATGGTGGAGCAGGTCAAATTCAAGGAGGCGCAAACGGCACTGCTGCTGTCCGACAACGAAACCACCGAGCAGGTTGCCGCCGCCACCGGGTCCGCACGCACCACTGACCTGGGCGTGGGCGGGCTCGTGTTCGGCAAGCTCGGGGGCGCAGCGGGTGCGGGCTGGAGCAATACCAACGAGGGCAAGGTCATTGCCGCTGCCTTCCTGGACGCGCACAACCAGTTGGTGGTGCAGGTCAGGGCGCTGCAGGCCAAGGAGCTGCCGCCGCCCGTTCCCACCACTTCAGCCCCGCGTTCCAAGGCCGGGTAGAGAGGGAAGGTGTCGCCCATGGTGCCGACAGCGCAGCACAGGCCCTACAAGCTTCCAGAGTCGGTGCTGGTGGTCATCCACACGCCCGCCCTGGAGGTGCTGCTGATCCGCCGCACGGGCGGTGATGGGCACTGGCAATCTGTCACCGGGAGCAAAGACCGCCTTGATGAGTCGTTTGAAGAAACCGCCCGCCGCGAAGTGGCCGAGGAAACCGGCATTGATGCGCGGGCGCCCGGCTGCCTGCTGACCGACTGGGCCTTGGAGAACGTCTACGACATCTGGCCGCAATGGCTGCACCGATACGCTCCGGGGGTCGTGCGCAATCGCGAGCGGGTGTTTGGCTTGTGTGTGCCAGCAGCTACGCCCGTGGTACTGAGTCCTCGTGAACACGATGCTTTCGAATGGTTGCCGTGGCAGCGCGCGGCCGAGCGCTGCTTCTCGGCCTCCAATGCTGAGGCCTGCTTACTGCTTCCTCGTTTTGTGTAGGCAGACGTTGGTGCGCGCCCCGCACTGCGCGCGGCGGCGCCGGCAGCTCACTTGCGCTGGGCGAGGATGCGGATCAGGTGGTCTGCGAAGCCCTCCGCTGCAGGCGAGGTGGCCCGCCGTGCGGGGCTGTAGAGGCACACGTAGCGCATGACTTCGGGCGACAGGATGCGGCGGCGCACCAGTCCGAGTGGCTTGGCCAGTGCACCCACATAGTCGGGCGCCAGCGTAGCGGCCACATCGGCGGCAGCCAGGCCCATGGCGGTGGAGATGTTGTCCACGATCTCTACGGGGGTCACACGCTGCTCGCTGGGCAGCCCGGTGTGCATCTGCGCCACGCTGCGTTCGTGATCCCGCCCGGCAGCCACCAGTGGGTAGGCGTGCAGCTGCGCCCAGGTCACGTTGCGTTTGTGGGCCAGGGGATGGGTGGGCGCACACCACAACACCCAGGGGCTCTCGAACAGCTGGGTACGCACGATGTCATCGCCACAGGCGCGATCCGGACCCAGGGCCAGATCGGCGTCGCCGCTGGCGACTGCATCGACGAGTTTTTCCACCGGCACGTCGCGAATGCGGATGTGCACCTTGGGCCTGGTTTGTGTATAGGCCTTGATGGCTTTGGGCAGGATCACGCTGGCGACGACCAGTGGTGCTGCGATTCGCACGATGCCCGCTGCGCGGTTGCGGACATCGCTGGCGGCCGACTGCGCTATGCGCAGGTGCTTGAGCACCGACTCTGCCGAGGCCAGAAACTCCCGCCCCGCGCTGGTGATGTCAACCCTGCGCGTGCTGCGCTCAAGCAGTTTGAAGCCGAGCGCGTCTTCCAACTCGCTCACGAGTTGGCTTACTGCAGACGGTGTAAGGGCCAAACGCTCTGCGGTGGCCGCGAAGCTGCGCAGTTCTGCCACGTTGACAAAGGCTTCGAGCTGGCGTGGCGTGAAATGGGGCAGAGACATGGCTGGTGCGATGGAATCGCTGGGATTCATGCCATTCATTAGAACATCTTCACAATCCGTCATAAAGCATTGATTGTGGTCAAGGAAGGCGCTGCAGATACTTCGCGACGGATCGGGCAAGGTTGCCCGGCTCTGTTGTCTGACTGGAGAACTCCCTTGAGCAATGACATGCTGAATGTCGCCGGCATCGCGGTGTCGCCCCACCACTACATCGACTGCCAGCGTGTTGCGTCCGAGATGCGGTTCGATCTGCACTCGCCCATCGACCAGGCGCTGCTGGGCTCCATCAGCGAAGGATCGCCTGCCCATGTGGACGCAGCTGTCACCGCGGCGGCGCGCGCCTTCCCTGCCTGGAGCGCGCTCACGGCGGCGGAGCGCAAACCCTACCTGGATCGTTTCGCCGCCGAGATTGGAAAACGCGCCGAGGCCTTCTGCACGCTCGAATCCAACGACGCTGGCGTGCTGCTCTCGCGCATGAAGCATGGCGTGGTGCCGCGCGCCGTGCTCAACATCAGCTGGTTCGCCGAGCATGCGCTCACGCTGCAAGACCGGCCCATCGAGACGGATCAGGCCACCCACCTCGTGCGCCACGATCCGGCCGGTGTGGTGGCCATCATCACGCCCTGGAATGCGCCGCTGATGTTGGCCACCTGGAAGCTAGGACCGGCCCTGGCCGCGGGCAACTGCGTCATCGTCAAGCCGCCGGAATGGGCACCGCTGACCAGCAGTCTGCTGGCCGACTGTGCGCACGCCGCCGGCCTGCCGCCTGGGGTTTTCAACATCGTGCAGGGCGGGGGCGCCAGCACCGGGGCGCGCCTGGTCAGCGACCCGCGCCTGGCGCGTATCTCGTTCACCGGATCGGTCCCCACGGCCAAGTGGATTGCCCAGTCTGCCGGGGCCAACCTCGTGCCTTGCAGCCTGGAGCTTGGTGGCAAGTCGGCCTTCATCGTGCTGGAGGACGCCGACATCGACAATGCCGCTGCCACCGGCGCTCTGATGTACCGCAACGCTGGCCAGGTGTGCCTGGCGGGCACGCGCTTCCTGGTGCACCGCAAGGTGCACGACGCCTTCGTAGCGGCCTTGCGCGGCCATGTGGAAAAGCTCACCGTGGGCGACCCGCGCGAGGATGCCACCGAGGTCGGGCCGATCATCCACCCGCGCCAGGTGGAGCGCGTGCACGGTTTTGTGCAGCGCGCCGTGGCCGATGGCGCCACGCTGCTCTGGGGTGGCGCGCACCATTCCTTCGGTGCGCAGTATTACCAGCCCACGCTGCTGGCTGGGGTGCGCCAGGACAGCGAGATCGTGCAGAACGAGGTCTTCGGACCTGTACTCACCCTGCAGGTCTTTGACAGCGACGAAGACGCTATCGCCCTGGCCAACGGCACGGACTACGGCCTGGGTGGCGTCTGCTACGGCGAGGTGGAGCATGCGAGCGCCGTGGCGCAGCAGGTGCGCACCGGCTTCATCTGGGTCAACAGCTTTGGCATCCGCGATCTGGCTGCGCCGTTTGGCGGCATCAAGCGCAGCGGTGTGGGCCGCGAGGGCGGGGACTGGAGCTTCGAGTTCTTCTGCGATGTCAAGGATGTGGTGCTGCCCAAAAAGCCGTTCCGCGCAAGTTTCAGCCACCGCTGACCCCACCCCAATCACATGCAGGAGAACACCACCATGGGAAGCATTGTTGGCGCAGCCATCGTCTCGCACCATCCCGGCCTGATGCAATGCGAAGAGTTTCGCGTGCTGCAGGGCGCGGGGGCCGACTCGGACCTTATCCCCGGCTATGCCCGGCTGCGCGCCAAGCTCGCCGAAGCCCGGCCTGACGTGGTCGTCATCTTCGATTCACACTGGTTCACCACGGGCTACCACCTGGTGGATGGGGCCTCACGCTATCAGGGCAACTACATCTCGGATGAGATGCCCTGGTATCTGCACGGCGTGCCCTACAACTACCGGGGCCATCCAGGATTGGCGCTGGAGATCGAGGCCGTCTCGCGCGAACTGGGGGGCTACAACCGCGTCATCAACCATCCCGAACTGGGCCGACAGTACGCCACCATCAACCTGGTCAAGCACCTGCGGTTGGAGCACAGCGACACGCCGGTTGTCACCGTGAGTTCATGCCAGAACTGCGACTGGATGCATTTCGTGAAATCGGGAGAGGCCATTGGCGAGGCCGTGCGCCGCAGCAACCTGCGTGTGGCGCTGCTTGCCTCCGGGGCGCTCAGCCACAAGTTCAACCCCATCGACTGGAAGCCCAACCACCCGCGTATCTTCCATGAGAGCAATGTCTCGCGCCCAGAGAACATCGCGAGTGACAAGGGTGCGATCGAGCTGCTGCAGCAGGGCCGCCACGGCACTGTGCTCGACCGTTGGCAAGACGAATACCGAAAGCTCCCCTGGGAGGCCTTTGGCGCCCACTACCTGCAGATGGTGGGTGCCATGGGGGGCGCGGACTGCCGCGCGCGGGGTGAGACGCTGTCCGCTTACGAGAACGCGCGCGGCACCGGCAATGTGCATATGTGGTTCGATATGCAAGAGGTGGCGGCATGAATTTCGAATTCCCGCTGAAAGAACTGCCCGCCGTGATGCGTGGACCGCGCATGGAGCGCCGCCGCGTTCTGGTGGGTGGCAGTGCCTGCTGGGGCAGCATTGTGGAAGAGGGCGCACAACAAGGGCAATTGCGCCTGGACGATGGCCGCGTGGTGGACTTGGCGACCGTGCAGCACCTGCCACCGGTGTCGCCCAGCAAGATCATCGCCGTGCACATCTCGTACAGCTCGCGCAGCTTCGAGACGCGTAACCAGCCCAGGCCGACCGAGACGCCCACCTACTTCACCAAGCCGCCGACTTCGGTCAACGGCCATGGCTGCGAGATCCACAAGCCCGCTGACAGCCTGTACCTCAACTACGAAGGCGAATACGCCATTGTCATTGGCAAGACCTGCCGCAACGTGTTGCCCGATGAAGCTTGGGACTACATCGAAGGCTTTTGCCCTGCCCTGGACATGGGCCTTCAGAACTACCGCGACACCGACCAGGGCAGCATGCTGCGTGTCAAAGGCGCGGACACGCTGCTGCCCATCGGCCCCGGCATTGTGCGCGGCGTGAACATTTTCGAACAGACGCTGCGCACCTATCGCAACGGTCTGGTGGTGCAGGAGGCGCACATCGGCGACGAGACCATCTGGGGCCCGCACTACGTGGTGGCCGATATCGCACGCCACATCACCCTGGTGCCGGGCGACGTGATCCTGATGGGGACGCCTTGCCATTCGCGCTCGGTAGACCCGGGCGACCTGGTGGAGTGCGAGATCACAGGCCTGGGGCGCCTGGCAGGCACGGTGGTTGCCATCCCGGCGCCGCGCGCGTCAGCCCTGGGCGTAGGCCACCAGCCCACCGACAGCCCCGAAGTGCGGCGCGTCGCCTTTGGATTTGACGAACGGGTGCCCGACCCCTTGAAAGCCAACTACCGGCAGGCGGCAAGAGGGCGGACCCCATCGCCCTAGTGCTCCGCCTTTGCTTTTGCTTCCACCGTGATCACGCCACAACAACCTGGAGACAAACCATGAAACCTTCCTTTTCCGCTTCGCGCCGCAGTGTTTTGCAATTTGCGCTGGCGGGCGCAGCTGGGTCTTTGCCGCTGATGGGCCGTGCGCAGTCCATCGACACCGTCAAGATACTGGCCGGTTTTGCCGCTGGCGGCACGGTAGACACCCTGGCCCGCCGTGTGGCCACCCAGCTGGCACCGGTCTACGCCAAGTCGGCTGTGGTGGAGAACAAGACCGGGGCAGGCGGGCAGATCGCCATTGCGACGCTTAAGGCAGCTCCGGCAGACGGTACCACCCTGCTGGTCACCCCCATGTCCATGCTGGGCATCTACCCCCACACCTACAAAAAGCTGCCCTACGACCCGGCGGTCGATGTCACTCCCGTCTCGCTGGGCGTGGTGTTCGACATGGGGTTTGCCGTGGGGCCACAGGTGCCAGCGTCGGTGAAGACCGTGCCGGAGTTTCTGGAGTGGTGCAAGGCCAACTCGAACGGCGCAAATTTTGGCTCTCCTGCGCCAGGCTCGGTCCCTCACTTCGTGGGTGAACTCATCGCCCGCGCCGGCAAGGTGGACATGAGGCACGTGGGCTTTCGCGGATCGCAGCCTGCCATTCTGGATTTGATGGGCGGCCAGATCGCCGCTGCGTCGGCGCCTGTGGGCGAGTTCTTGCCCCACCTGGCGGGCGGCAAGGTGCGTTTGTTGGCCACTTCGGGTGCCACACGCAACAAGTTCGTGCCCGGTGTGAGCACGCTGGTGGAGCAGGGCTTCAAGGACATGGTCTACGGCGAGTGGTTTGGTTTCTTCCTGCCGGGCAAGGCACCTGCGGATCTGGTGCAGAAGGCCAACACCGCCATTCGTGCCGCGCTGGCCGACAAGGAGGTGATCGCCGGGCTGGCTGCCATGGGGCTGGAGGCCCGTTCGTCCACGCCTGCCGAACTGGCGGCGCTGCTCAAGGCCGATGGCGAGAAGTGGGGCCCCATCGTGAAGGCCATCGGCTTCACCGCTGAGTCTTGAATACACCCCCTGAGTCGCTTCGCGCCTTCCCTCTCAAGGGGGACGCCGCCAGCGCGGCGGGGCGGCCCTTGCGCGGCGGCCGCGGGCCTTGGTCGCGCCAGTCTTCGCGCGGTTGCTACGGTGCACAACCCTGAAGAGAGAACAACAGATGTTTGACGATGCATTGATCCAGCAACTGGCCCGTGAACTGCACCAGGCCGAGAAGACCCGCGTGCAGGTGGAGCATTTCTCCAAACGCCACCCCGGCATGACGGTGCAGGACGGCTATGCCATCTCGCGCGCCTGGGTGGCGATGAAGATCGCCGAGGGCCGCACGGTGCGCGGCCACAAGATCGGGCTGACCTCGCGCGCCATGCAGGTCGCCAGCCAGATCACCGAACCTGACTTCGGCACGTTGCTGGACGACATGTTTTTTGCCGAAGGTGGCGACATACCCCTGCAGCGCTTTATCCTGCCGCGCGTGGAGGTGGAGCTGGCCTTCGTGCTCAACAAGCCGCTGCGTGGAGAACCTGGGCGCCCTCCGCTAAACATCTTCGACGTGCTGGCCGCCACCGAGTACGTGGTGCCTGCCATCGAGATCATCGACGCGCGCATCGAACAGCACGACCGCCACACGGGTGTGATGCGCAAGGTATTCGACACCATCTCCGACAACGCCGCCAACGCCGGCATCGTCACCGGCGGACGCCCGGTGCGCCCCGATGCGGTGGACCTGCGCTGGTGTGGCGCACTGCTCTACAAGAACGGCGTGATCGAAGAGTCCGGGCTGGCGGCTGCCGTGCTCAACCACCCGGCTACGGGCGTGGCGTGGTTGGTCAACAAGCTCGCCCCGTATGGAGAAGGCCTGGAGGCGGGGGAGGTGGTGCTGGGTGGCTCCTTCACGCGCCCCGTGGCCGCCGCAGCGGGCGACACCTTCCATGCGGACTACGGGTCGCTGGGCAATATCGCTTTTCGCTTTGTTTGAGGGCTTGGGTATGCACACCCCTGTGAACACCTTCAAGGCAGCCCTGGCTGCGCGCACGCCGCAGATCGGTCTGTGGTTTGGCCTGGCCCATGGTTATGCGGCCGAGCTGGTGGCGGGTGCTGGTTTTGACTGGTTGCTGCTCGATGGCGAACATGCCCCCAACGATGTGCCGCTCATGCTTGCCCAGTTGCAAGGTATCGCCAGCGCGCGTGCCCTGTTGGGCACCGGGCCCCACCCGGTGGCGCGCGTGCCCGTGGGCGACACGGCGTTGATCAAGCAGTACCTGGACATTGGTGCGCAGACGCTGCTGGTGCCCATGGTGGATACCCCCGAACAGGCCGCGCAACTGGTGCGCGCCATGCGCTACCCCCAAGACGACGGGCAAGGTGGCATCCGTGGCCTGGGCGCAGGCCTGGCGCGTGCCTCGCAGTGGATGCGCTACCCGGGCTACCTCACGGAGGCCAATGCCCAGGTCTGTCTGCTGGTGCAGGCCGAGAGCACGCAGGCCATGCAAAACCTGGATGCGATCGCCGCCACGCCGGGGGTGGATGGCGTCTTCTTTGGCCCGGCGGATCTGTCAGCCAGCATGGGTCACGTTGGCAACCCTGGGCACCCCGATGTCCAGGCCGTGATCGAAGACGGAATACGCCGCGTGCTGGCGGCGGGCAAGGCCCCGGGTATTCTGATGGCGGACGAGAAGCTGGCACGCCGCTATCTGGAGCTGGGCGCCGTCTTCGTCGCTGTGGGGGTGGACACCAGCGTACTGGTGGCGGCCACGCGGGACCTGGCGGCACGCTACGGCAGGCCGGTGAGCCTGGCTCCCTCCAGCAATGCACGATCGGTGGCCGTGTACTGATCCTGGCAGGCGCAGGGCCAGCGACCGGTGGCCTACCCTGGTGGCCGCAGCCGAAGCTTGTCCGCTGGATTGTCTGGCGTAGCGCTGGCAGCGCTGGCAGGGGCCCTGGGATCGTCGCCCAGCGGCGGCCTGGCCGCTGAAGCTGGCTCGGCGGCGTTGCGCGAGCGGATGGCCACGCCCCCTGGGTGCCGCTCGCTGTCCTGCCCCAGGATAGCCCGTGCCGGGGTGGAGCCCACGCGGGCGCGCAGCGCGTCAATGGCCTCCTGCAATGGCTCGGGCGAGGCCATGCGTGCACGGTGGCGCAGCAGCACCTGCTGGGACATGTCCACCAGCTTGGAGTTGAGCGTTCGCTCGGCCTCTGCCAGCAGATGATGGACGGCACCGGTCGGGTCTCCGTGCAGGCTTTGCGCGATGGCGGCCTCGGCGGTTTTGTTGATGTGGACCAGGCATTCGCGCACAAGGTCGCCATACGGCGTGTGCAGGTTGCAGGCATTGGCCAGAAGCTCGGTCAGGCCGCGCGTGTTGGCATAGCGCATGCCCAGCGCACGCACCCAGCCTTCGCCGTCGGCCAGATCAATCGACGTGACGGCCAGCACCGCCAGCAGGCTGCCCAGGTTGCAAGCGGCCTCGAAATCAAAGCTGCTGGCCGTGATCTCGCGTGCCATGCTGCGCACCGACTCCACTGCTTGCGAGAACTGCCGCTGCTGGATGAGCTGCAGCGTGCGGGCCACCTCGGCAAAACGCTGCACGCGGGCGCTGCCCTGGTGGCGCTCCAGAATGCGGCCAAAGTCGGCCATGCAGCGTTCGATGCCCTTGCGGTCGTTCTCGGCAAAGTACGAGAACGTGAGCAGCACCAGCGACTGGAAGTCAAACAGCTTGGAGTCGATGCCCAGGATGGCAGCCCGCGCCAGCACCTTGGTGGCGGTTTCGCGGTCGCCCATGTAATACGACATCATCCCCAGCTTCTGCAGCCGCACCACCGAGTCGGGCGTCAGGCCGCTGGCCGTGCGGTAGGTTTCGATGGCCTGCGAGAAATTGCCCAGCTCCACCTGCGCCCGGCCCAGCACGTCGTAGGCATCGGCAAACGAGGCGTCTTCGCCAATCAGCTCCTGCAAGGTGGTCACGGCGCGCGCCGCCTGGCCCGACTCGATCTGCGCACGTGCCACGCCCAGTTTGGCCCAGGGCAGGGCGCGCGCGGCAATCACGGCTTCAAACAGCGTGCGGGCCTCGTCGTGGCGACCCAGGCGCAGCAGCAACTCGGAGCCAATGCGCGCGGCATACAGCCAATAGGGTTGGCGAGACTCAAATCGCTCCACACACAGTTGGGCGGCACGCTCAAAATCTTCGGCTTCGATGGCGTCAAAAATGGGTCGCAGATGGATCTTGCGCAGCCGCGCCAGGCTGAGGCGCTCAAACAGTGCGCTGGGGGTGAAGGGCTTGAGCAGATACCCGTCCAGCGCCGACTCGGCGGCCTCGGCCACGGCGGCATACGACGCCTCGGCCGTGACCATGAAAAACACGGTGGAAAACGGCAGCAGCTGTGCGCGCCGCAGATCGTCCAGCAAGGTCTGGCCCGAGTAGCCGCTTTCGCCAAAGTATTGTTCGCACAGCACGTAGTCAAACACGGTGTGCTCCAGCCGGTTGCGTGCGTCCTGCACACGGCTGCATTGCACGATGCGGGTCACGCCGTACTCACGCAGCTGCCCCACCAGAATGCTGCGTGATGTGGCATTGCTGTCAACAATCAAGGCCAGCACCTGGGGTGGGGCGGATTGTTCTTTCTCGGTTGCCATCGGTGGTGTGTACCGGCCCTGCTGCTGGCGTGGATAGGGGAAGCCCCCAGTGTAAGGGCGACCCGCACGGCGCAAATGCCGGGCAAACCCGCTGCGTGCGCGGCTTGCGACACAATCCCCCATCGCAGGCCCCGCATGGGGACTGGCAAGCGCGCTCAACTACTCCGATGAGGCTCATGGAACACGACGACATTCTGCGGGTGGCCACCTACAACATCCACAAGGGCGTACAAGGCATCGGCCCGGCGCGCCGGCTGGAGATCCACAACCTGGGGCTGGCGGTGGAGCAGCTCGACGCCGACATCGTCTGCCTGCAGGAGGTGCGCAAACTTCACCGGCGGGAACAGGCGTATTTCCAGCGCTGGCCCGAGTTGCCCCAGGCCGAGTTCCTGGCCCCCGAGGGCTACGAGGCGGTGTACCGCACCAACGCCATCACCAAACACGGCGAGCACGGGAATGCCCTGCTATCGCGCTGGCCCGTGATCGGCCACCAGCACGAAGACATCTCTGACCACCGCTTCGAGCAGCGGGGGCTGCTGCATGTGGAGGTGGACGCCCATGGCCGCCGCGTGCATGTGATCGTGGTGCACCTGGGGCTCATCCCGGGCAGCCGCATCCGCCAGATCGAACGCTTGCAGCGTTTTATCGAACGCGAGGTGCCCGGTGGCGCCCCGTTGGTGGTGGCCGGAGACTTCAACGACTGGGGCCAGCAGATCAAGCGCATGCTCGCGGGCTATTTTCTGTACGAGTTTGATGCACCGCGCACCTTCACCTACCCGGCTCGGCTGCCGCTGGCGCAGCTGGACCATGTCTATGTGCGCGGCCTGACGCCGCTGTCCCTGCACGTGCCCAAGGGCCGCATCTGGTGGCGCATGTCCGACCATTTGCCGCTGATTGCCGAGTTCAGGCTGTGATGCTCCCCCCCTGTGTCGCCTTCGGCGCCTTCCCCCTGAGGGGGACGACACCCACGCTGCGGGGCGGCCCTTGCTTGGTGTCCCGCGCCTTGGCCGCGCCAGTTTCGCCGCGAGTTGGTGGCGGCCTGCAGAGATGAGAAGAAAGTCTTCCGCCACGCTGCGTGGATTCGAGTTTGCCGATGACCACCAGGTGCGCCTGCTGCAAGGGGCCGAGGAGCTGTTCCCTGCCTTGATCCAGGCCATGGATGCGGCCTTGTCGGACATCCAGTTCGAGACCTACATTTTTGATTTCACCGGTGCCGGTGCGGCGGTGGCCGAGGCCCTGATGCGCGCGGCGCAGCGCGGCGTGCGCACCCAGCTGGTGGTGGACGGCGTGGGCACCGGCGCCTTGCCGCACGACTGGGCGCAGCGCCTGCAGGCGGCCGGCGTGCAATACCGCGTGTACTCGCCGCTCGGCCCGCTGGGGTTGCTGCTGCCGCACCGGTGGCGCAGGCTGCACCGCAAGTTGTGTGTGGTCGATGGGCGCATGCTGTTTTGCGGCGGCATCAACGTGCTGGATGATTTTCACGACCCCAACTACGGCACGCTGGATGCGCCGCGTTTCGACTTTGCGGTGCTGGCCACGGGCAGCCTGGTGGCGTCGGCCAGCGAGACCATGGACCAGCTGTGGTGGCGCATGCAGGCCGTGCGCGACGCGCGCCAGCGCCGCCTGCCTGAGGCCTTGCAGGCCCTGCGCGCGGCCAGCGCCGCCCAGCACGCGGCCCGGGTCGCCGAGTCAGGCCCGCCCATGCGGGCTGCGCTGGTGCTGCGCGACAATGTGCGCAACCGCAGCCGCATCGAGAAGGCCTACCGCAAGGCCATTGGCGCGGCGCGGCACGAAGTGATCATCGCCAACGCGTATTTCATGCCCGGCGGCAAGCTGCGCCGTGCGCTGGTGATGGCAGCGCGCCGGGGCGTGCGCGTGCGCCTGCTGCTGCAGGGGCGTTATGAGTACTTCATGCAGTACCACGCGGCGCGGCCGGTGTATGGCGCGCTGCTGGAGGCGGGGGTGGAGATACATGAATACGCGCCCAGCTTTTTGCACGCCAAGGTGGCTGTCATCGACGCGCTGGGCGACAAACCCTGGGCTACCGTGGGCTCGTCCAACCTCGACCCCCTGAGCCTGCTGCTGGCGCGCGAGGCCAACGTGGTGGTGGAAGACGCCGCCTTTGCCACCGACCTGCGCCAGCGCCTGGTGCATGCCATGCAGCATGCTGGTCGGCGCATGGACCCGGCCCGGTACGCAGGCCGCCCCCTGCGCCAGCGCGTGCTCGACCGCGTTGCCTTTGGCCTCATGCGGCTGGCGTTGTGGGTTACCGGAAACAGGTATTGAGCAGGCCCCCATGGGGCGCTGCGCGCACCGGACGCGCCATTTGCCTGCGCCTGGGCCGTGGGCAGGTGGCATGAACGACGGAATCCTGCAAGGCATTGCGCTATTGTTTTGATAGCTATTTGCGCTTGTCCATCAAGCGCTGGATGCCTAAAACCCTTGAAATCCATGCGCCAGCGTTCGCTGTTACGATTCTGGCCATGTCCAGCCAACCCGCCGCCGATATGACGCCCACCCCGCCGGATGATGAAGGCACGCCTGTCTCCGTGAAGATTCGCGAACGCCTTGCCGCCGCCCGCAAGCGCTTTCATGCCAATGACAACATTGCCGAATTCATCGAACCCGGCGAGCTTGAAAAGCTGCTCGACGAGGTCGAAGTCAAGATGCAGGGCGTGCTCGACAGCCTGGTGATCAACACCCAGGGCGACCACAACACCAACAACACCGCGCGCCGCGTGGCCAAGATGTACCTCAACGAGGTGTTCAAGGGCCGCTACGTGGCGCAGCCGCCCATCACCGAGTTCCCCAACGCCGAGCACCTCAACGAACTGATGATCGTGGGCCCGCTCACCGTGCGCAGCGCCTGCAGCCACCACTTCTGCCCCGTCATCGGCAAGATCTGGATCGGCGTGATGCCCAACGAGCACACCAACGTGATCGGCCTGAGCAAATACGCACGCCTGGTGGACTGGATCATGGGCCGCCCCCAGATCCAGGAAGAAGCCGTGGTGCAACTGGCCGACCTGATCATGGAAAAGACCCAGCCCGACGGCCTGGCCATCGTCATGGAAGCCAGCCACTTCTGCATGTCCTGGCGCGGTGTGCGGGACAACGACAGCCGGATGATCAACTCGGTCATGCGCGGCGTGTTCCTCAAGGACAGCGCTCTGCGTCGTGAATTTTTGTCCCTCATTCCTGGAAAGAACTGACCATGCTGGTACGCCTGCTTTACGCCAGTCGCGCGGTCGATACCTCGCCCGCCGCCATCGAAGCCATCCTGACGCAGTCGCGCCAGCACAACCCAGGCAGCGGCATCACCGGCGTGCTGTGCTATGGGGGCGGTGTGTTCCTGCAAGCCATCGAGGGCGGGCGCTCTGCGGTGAGCGAGCTGTATGGCCACATCCAGAAGGACCCGCGCCACAAGAACGTGGAACTGCTGCACTACGAAGAAATTGCCGAGCGCCGCTTTGGTGGCTGGACGATGGGGCAGGTCAACCTGTCCAAGATCAACCACTCGATCCTGCTCAAGTATTCAGAGAAGCCCGAACTGGACCCGTATGCGGTGTCGGGCAAGGTGTCGTTTGCGCTGCTCGAAGAGTTGATGGCCACGGCCTCCATCATCGGAAGAGCTTAGAGATCACCCCCCTGAGGCGCTGCGCGCCTTCCCCCCGCTCTCGCACCGCTGGGCGGTGCGGGCAGGGGGACGCCACCAGTGCGGCGGGGCGGCCCTTGCACGGTGGCTCCCGGCTTGGGTCGCGCCAGTTGCAGATGCCTTGAGCGATATTCAGCCCTTCAATCGATCGACCCTTTCGCGCCCTCCAAGCCGCAGCCGCTACAGCGCTGCGGCTTTTTGCATTCAAAAGCCCTCTCTCTTTCTGAACCGTGACCTTCACCGCCTTCGCCCTCATCATCCTCGCCGGCCTCATCCACGCGTGCTGGAACATCGTGGCCAAGAAGGCCGGGGGGGACTCGCGGTTCGCGTTCTTCACCTCGGTGATCATGATGGTCGTCTGGGCGCCGCTGGGCTGGTGGCTGGGGCGCGATGCGGTGCCGCAGTGGGGCGCGGTGGAGTGGGGTTTTGTCGCCGCCAGCGGGCTGCTGCATGTGGCGTATTTCGTCATCCTGCTGCGCGGCTACCGTGTGGCGGACCTCACCGTGGTCTATCCGCTGGCGCGCGGCTCGGGGCCGCTCTTGTCGTCGCTGGTGGCCATCACGCTGCTGGGCGAGCAGATCTCTGCGCTGGGCGCTTTGGGCATCGTGGGTGTGGTCGGGGGCGTGTTTCTGATCGCGGGTGGCCCGGGCCTGCTGCGCGCCGCCCACGACCCCGCTGCGCGGGCTCGGGTGCACAAGGGCATGTTGTATGGCTTGCTCACAGGCGCGTTCATTGCCAGCTACACGGTGGTCGATGGCTATGCCGTCAAGTTCTTGCTCATGTCACCCATCCTGGTGGACTACATGGGCAACTTTGTGCGCGTGGGCCTGCTGGCGCCCGTGGTGCTGCGCGACCTGCCCACCGCCCGCACGCTCTGGCTGGCGCAGTGGCGTTTTGCGCTGGCCGTGGCGGTGGTGAGCCCGGTGGCCTATGTGCTGGTGCTGTACGCCATGCAGCAGGCGCCCCTGTCGCACGTGGCCCCGGCGCGCGAGGTGTCCATGCTGTTTGCTGCCCTCATCGGTGGGCACCTGCTGGGCGAGGGTGACCGCGTGGCGCGCATTTTTGGCGCGCTGTGCATTGCGGCCGGTGTCACGGCGTTGGCACTGGGATGACGGCCGCCGCACCACAAACCCTGCTGCTGGGCTGCGACTTCTCCAGCAGCCCCACGCGGCGCAAACCCATCGTGCTGGCGCTGGGCCAGCGCCAGGGCGCGCGCGTGTCGCTCACCGCGCTGCAGCCGTTCGACACCCTGGCCGCGTTCGGCCAATGGCTGGCCCAGCCCGGCGACTGGGTGGGCGGGTTCGACCTGCCCTTCGGCCTGCCGCGCGAGCTGGTGCAGGCGCTGGGGTGGCCCACCGACTGGCTGGCGTGCATGCAGCACTACCGCAGCCTCAGCCGCGACCAGATCCGCGCGCAGTTTGCGGCGTTCTGCGATGCACGCCCTGTGGGGGGCAAGTTTGCCCACCGCGCCACCGACGGGCCCGCAGGCTCCAGCCCCTCGATGAAATGGGTGAACCCGCCCGTGGCCTACATGCTGCACGCGGGCCTGCCACTGCTGCTGGATGCGGGTGTGCACCTGCCCGGCCTGCACCCTGGCGCCCCTCACCGCGTGGCGCTGGAGGCCTACCCCGGCCTGCTTGCGCGCGAGGTGCTGCAGCGGCGCAGCTACAAAAGCGACGATCGCGCCAAGCAGACGCCGGACCGCCTCATTGCCCGCAAGGACCTGATCAACGCCTTGGAACTGGGTCAGAACCGCCTGGGCCTGCGCCTCAAGCTCAGCCACGCCCAGCGCGATGCGCTGGTTCAGGACGCCAGCGGCGACAGCCTGGACGCTGTGCTGTGCCTGCTGCAGGCCGCCTGGGCCGAGCAGCGCCATGCCGAGGGCGATGCGCTCTATGGCCTGCCCCCAGGGCTGGACCCGCTCGAAGGCTGGATCGTCACAGCGGACAAGCCCTGACCAACGATTCCGCCGCTTTTCAGGGCATCGGCCCTGCGCAGGCTCAGTAGCATGGGGTGCAGTCGCTGGATGCTTTGTTTGCCCATGCCTTTCGCCCCCCGCTTTTTGTTCGCGCTGGTCCTGCTGGCCCCGCTGCTGGTGCAGGCCGCCCCCGCGCCCTGGTTTTACTGGCGCAGCTTGGTCGATGGCCAGCGCGTGTGTGCACAAACCTCGCCCGGCCACGGCTGGGAGCGCGACAGCGCTGCCTATGAAGGCCCTGGCTGCCAGCCCCGGCGCAAGGTGCTCATCGTGCCCATGCGGTAGCTGTGGCTGTCCGCCTATGGCTTCTGGTGATTGCGGTGCTTGTTATAAAAATAATAGCTGCTAGCGCTTGCTGGATAAGCGCTAGAGGCCAAAATTGCTTGCATTAATGTGTGTACATTCGATAATGACATGCATGACCGAACTCATCCTGATCCGCCACGGAGAGACCGACTGGAACCGCGAGCTGCGCTTTCAGGGCCATGTGGACGTACCCCTCAACGCCACTGGCCACGAACAGGCCCGCCGTCTTGCAGAGCGCCTGGCTGCAGAGCGCCCCGTGGTGCACCACCTCATCTGCAGCGACCTCATCCGCACCCAGCAGACTGCCACGCCGAGCCTGCAGGTGCTGTTCCCCCAGGCCCGCATCGACACCCTCACCGACAGCGCCCTGCGCGAGCAAAACTTTGGCGTGGTGGACGGCAAGCGCGTGGACGACGTCAAGCTGGAGCACGCCGACGCATGGAACCAGTGGCTGCGTTTTGAAGCCGACTACGGCATGCCCGGCGGCGAGACCACCCGCCAGTTCCACACCCGCGTGATGGACGCTGTCTACCGCATCGCGCAGCAGCACAGCGGCCAGACGGTGATGGTGGTCACCCATGGCGGCGTGCTCGACATGATCTGGCGCACTGCGCGTGGCACCGGGCTGGACGGCCCGCGCCAGAGCGACATTCCCAACGCGGGGCTCAACCGCGTGCGGGTGAGTGGCGATGCGGTGGAGGTGCTGGACTGGGCCGACGTGCGGCACCTGGCGGATTTGCCGGAGCAGCCGGTGTATGACCAGACGAAGTTGGTGGTGCGGTGAGGTCGAAGTTCAGCGACCGTCAATGGGTGCTCTGAAATGAGCTTGCGGGCTTTCTATGGCAAGAGGAGATCAGCCGTCCAAAGCGCGCCAACAACTGCCATCTGGTGATTCGGCGCCTTCGGCGTACCAGCGACCACCATATTCCATAGAAGACTGACGTCGCTTACCAAGGCAGGATTCTGTTTCAGAAGATCCATGGCTATTAGTGCGTATTCCTTGTTCTTCTTCGACCGTGTGTAGGTTCCGGCTGGTACGCCTTTCACCCGCCCACTTTCGCAGAGGCCTAGGAAGGCGCTGCGAGGACAACCTTTTTCCTGCGAGGACTTGCTGTGTGGGAAAGCTTCCACTACCGCGGTGTCCCACGCGCGAACCGGTGATTGATCATCGCCCTGACGAACGAGCGCCACCGCTCTTACAGCGGCATCTCCATAGCAAGCCATATTTTTTCCAAGCAAAATTTATCTACTAGCAAGTGGTGTGCGATGTGAACGAGACCAGCATTCGCATTTATGGGCGGTTGTCCGCAAAGCCTGCAGACGCCCTCTCGAACAGACATTGAGGCGCCAAAGCATGCCTTGATGAGTCATTGAAAGGCCCGTCCGCCGCAACCCTCCGGCAATCCCAACACCCCATTCACCACCCCCACCTGCCGCGCCAGCCTCTTCGATTCCGGCTGCCCATTCACCAACGGCTGCAACAAATTCTGCACCGCCGCCCACTGCCCATTGCGCTGCAGTGCATCCAGCCAGATCTGGTGAAACAAATCCCGCTGCGCGTGGCTGCCGCCAATCTCCACCAGCCGGGGCAGGGCCGCGCCCAGTTGCTCCGCTGCAGTCGCCCAGTCGCCCTGCGCATGCGCCAGCAAGCCCTGCGCTGCGGGTACACACACCTGTTGCCACACGGTGCGTTCATGCGCCTCGGTGCGGGTGGCGGCGTGGGCTGCGATGTTGTTGTGCAGCGTGTGCACGGCCTCCATGCGCCCGGCGCGGGCCAGGCCGTAGAGGTATTGCAGGTCCAGGAATGGCAACACGTGGTCGGCCAGACGCAGTGCCAGGTGGTCGGCCACATCGGCCCAGCGGTTGCCCACGTCTACGCCCGCCAGCTCCAGCCGAGCGAGCAGTGACACGGCGCCGATCTGGTCCTGCGTGTATTCCTTGACCACCCCCCAGACTTGGCTGTCATACAGCGCCAGCACTTCGGCGTGCCGGTCCTGCTCCAGCAGAAAGAGCGCCTGGTGCCACCAGTTGTGCGTGACCATGAAGGAGTTCAGGCCCGTCCAGGTGTCGCTCATGCTGGCCATGAAGTCGGTACCTTCGCGGATGCGTCCCTGCGTCAGCATCACGTGGGCCAGGGCGTGGTGGGCCCAGGGCTCCTTGCGGCAAAGGGCGATGGCGTGGCGGGCGGAGGCCTCGGCGCGGTCGAGCAAATGGCATTGCTCCCAGCCAAAGGCCAGCATGCCGTGCAGGTAGGGCACATCGGCGGCGGCAGGCACAGCCTGCAGCGCCAGGCGCAGCATGCCGGGCGAGTCGCCCCGGTTGAACAAATGGTATTGACCGAGCTTGAGCGATGCCAGGTCGCGTGGAAACAGGCGTGCCTGCTCCTCATGCAGCGCAATCGCACGGGGCAGGTCGCCATCCACCCAGGCAGCCACGGCAGCGACAAAACGTTGCTCGCGGTCACTGGCTTGTGGGGCGTTGGCCAGCGCCTGGTTGATGAAGGGGCGTGCGTTGCGCGGTGCGTCGGCCGATTCGGCAAACATGTGCAGCGCCGCGCAACTGGCTTGCACGATGGGGCTGGTGTCTGCGGCTGCGTTCAGCACATTCACCGCGCGGGCTTCGCAGGCGATGAAGCCTTCGACAAAGTCATTCAAGGCCGCCGCGCTGGCGGTGTCCTGCAAGGTGACGGGGTTGCCCAGGCTATCGGTCGTGCGGGTGTGCGTGGAGGATGGCATGGGGCATTGTTAGGGGTGGTGGATCAGCCGCCCTTGATCAGCGTCAGATAGGCTTTGCGGGTGTCGGCAGACACCGAGGCCACGAGCTGCTCGTGCGGCGTCTGGTGGCGCGCCAGCATGCGGGCGGTGGCAATGGTCTTGGATTTGCAGAACCAGTGGCAGGTGTGCTGCATGAGGAACAGTTCTGCCGTCATCATGAAGGCCCGGTCCTTGGGCGCGAGGTGGCTGGTGTTCTGCACCACGTGCGCAATGCCGCGCGCGTGGATGGCCAGGGCCTTGCGCATGTCGAAGGTGAAGCTGGGCAATATCTTCTCGGCAAAGGGGATCGCCATTGCCAGGCGGCTGACGCGTGTGGTGGCCTCGGGCTCCTTGGCAAAGTCGGCGGCAAACCGGCTGAATTGCTCGGTGAGTTGCGCCTCGGTGGTGCTCAGCAGGCTCCAGATCTGCTGGCGGCGCTCGTCCGTGCTTTCGCCCAGGGCGCGCAGGTAGCCGTCGGTCAGGGCTTCCATGAGCTTTTCGATCTGGTAGTTGGCCAGGTGGCTGCCCAGCAGCGCAATGCGCTTGCGCTGCTCTTTGGCATTGAGCATGTAGGTGCCGGTGGCGATCAGGATCGCCAGGATGAGGATGTCCATGCGGTGTGGTGCGTTCGTACAGGGGGTGGGAGAGTGGTGGCCCAGGGTGGCCCGGTGTCTGCCAACAAACCCCCAAGGTTACCAACAACCTCCGGCCATGCTTTCAGCCCGCTGGCGGCTGGGGCCAGGCCCGCTGGGGTTCACGGATCAGCTCGAACGCGTGTGCCACCTGCAGCACGCCCAGGTCGTCAAAACGTGCACCCGCAATCTGCAGGCCAATGGGCAGGCCGCTTGTGGTGTAGCCGCAGTTGACCGACGCGGCGGGCTGCTCGGACATGTTGAAGGGCACGGTAAACCCGATGTGCTCCAGCGGGCGAAGCGGGTCGTTGGTGGGCGAGGGCAGTTCGGCCTGGAAGGCGGGCATGGGCGCCACGGGGGAGATCACATAGTCAAAGGCACTGCAGGCCTTCACGGTGTTGACCCGCGTCAGGTGGAACTGGTGGCTGGCGTTGAAGACTTCGGTGCCGCTCATGCCCGCTGCGCTGTCGGCCCAGGTGCGGATGTAGGGCAGCACCTTGTCGCGCCGCGCGGCGGGCAGGGCCTGCAGGTCGATGTGCGAGCGCATGCGCCAGAAATGGTCCATGCCGTCGAGCATGGCCTGGGTCATGAAAGGCGCCATGGGCACGATGGTGGCGCCCGCCGCCTCCATGAGTTTTGCTGCGCGTTCTACGGCGGCTTTCACCTCGGGCTCCACCGGCAGGCCGCATCCGGCGTCCAGCAGCAAACCAATGCGCAGGCCGCGCAAGCGTTCGGCGCCCTTGTTGAACTGGCTCCACGCGATGTCCTGGTAGGGCAGGCTCATGCTGTCGCGCGCGTCGGGCTGGCTCAGCACCTGCATCATCAGCGCTGCGTCGGCCACGGTGCGGGTCATGGGGCCTGCGGCGCGGCCGGTGTAGGGTGGATCGATCGGAATGCGGCCCAGGCTGGGCTTCAGGCTGAAGATGCCGCACCAGCTGGCGGGCAGGCGCAGCGAGCCGCCTATGTCGGTGCCGATGTGCAGTGGGCCGTAGCCTGCGGCTGCGGCAGCGCCACCGCCGGCGCTGGAGCCACCGGGGCCCTTGCGGGTGTCCCACGGGTTGCGCGACAGGGGGTGAAAGGTGGACAGGCCCGAGGACAACATGCCGTAGTCAGGCATGGTGGTCTTGGCCACGATGACGGCGCCCGCCTCGCGCATGCGGGCGGCGGGCGGTGCATCGGCAGCGGCGGGCACCAGCTCGACGGCGGCGGTGCCCAGCGGCGTTGGATCGCCTTCGGTGGCGATGTTTTCCTTGATGGTGCTGGGCACGCCGTCCAGCGCGCCCTTGGGCTCACCACGCAGCCAGCGGGCTTCTGATTCGCGGGCTTGCGCCAGGGCCATCTCAGGGCGCAGCAGGTAGGTGGCGCGGATGTGGGGCTCCCACCGCTCAATGTGGGCCAGCACGGCCTGCGTGACCTCGACGGGGGACAGCGTGCGCTGGCGGTAGGCGGCAAGGAGGTCGTGGGCGGGCAGGTCGTGCAGGGCTGTCATGGCGGGGGTTGGGGAGTTTTATCAATAAAAATGGCTGCTAGCGCTTATTGGTAAAGCGCTGGCAGCTATTATTTTGGGAGCTGTCTGCTTCTGCGGGCTTCAGCTATTCACTGCGCTGTGCGCTGCCCGCGAAACTGGCGCGGCCCAGGCGCGGGCAGCCGAGCAAGGGCCGCCCCGCAGCGAGGGCTGCGTCCCCCTGCCCGCATTGCGCAGCAATGCGAGAGCGGGGGGAAGGCCCGAAGGGCCTCAGGGGGGTGCCCCATCTCAAGACCAGGACAGCGCGGAGATGTCGTTCACGAACACGGGCATGTCTTTCCACAGGCCCTTGAGGTTCTTGTTGGCCACCGTGATCCATTGGTTGGAGTACAGGAAGGCGTGCACTGCATCGTTGGCCAACAGGCGCTGCGCATCGCCCAGCAGCTTGGCGCGGTCGGCGGGGCGGGCTGCGTTCTTGATCTGGGTGAACAGGTCGTTGAACTTGGGCGAGTTGTAGGCCCAGTAGTAGTCGGGCTTGGCAAAGTTGCCCAGGTCGAAGGGCTCCACGTGGCTGATGATGGTCAGGTCGTAGTTCTTGCTGCCATAGGTGCCGCTGAGCCACTGCGCCCATTCCACGTTCTGGATCTTGGCGACGATGCCGACCTTGGCCAGCTGGGCGGCCACCACCTCGCCGCCCTGGCGGGCGTAAGGCGTGGGGGGCAGCGTCATGGTCAGCTCCAGCGGTGTCTTGATACCGGCTTCGGCAAGCAGCTTCTTGGCCTTCTCGGGGTCGTAGGGGTTCACGCCCGTGGTGTCCACATAGCCAAAGGCGCCAGGCACGTAGTGGCTGCCAATGGGCGCACCGTAGCCGTCGCCCGCGCCTTCGATCACGGCCTTGCGGTCAATGGCTGCGGCAATGGCGCGGCGCACGCGCACATCGTCCAGCGGCTTCTTGCCGTTGTTGATGGCCAGAATGGTCTTGGCGCGCGAGCCTGCCACGATCACCTGGTACTTCGGGTTGGCCTTGAACTGTGCCACGCTGCGCGGTGTGACGCGCGGGAAGGCGTCCACGTCACCGGCCAGCAGGGCGGCCACCTGGGCGGCGGGGTCGGAGATGAAGCGGAAGGTGGCGCGCTTGATCTTGATGGCCTTGGCGTCGCGGTAGCCGTCCCACGCGGTCAGCACCACGGACGACCCCTTGTTCCAGGCCTGCAGCTGGTAGGGGCCGGTGCCCACGGGCTTGTTCGCGTTGGTGTCGGCGCTCTTGGGCTCCACGATGATGGAGGTGGCCTGGCCGAGGATGAACAGCAGGTCGGGGTCGATCTCCTTGTTGAGCAGCACCACGGTGTAGTCGTCTACCACCTGGGTGGTGATGCCGGCAAAGGTGCGCTTGTCCTTGTTGGTGCTCTTCTCACCGCCTGCGCGGTCGTACGAGAACTTGACGGCCGCAGCGGTGAAGGGCTCGCCGTTCTGGAACTTCACGCCACGGCGCAGCTTGAAGGTGTAGGTCTTGAGGTCGGGCGAGACCTCCCAGCTTTCGGCCAGCAGGGGCGACACGCTGCCGTCGGGGTTGATCTTGGTGAGCGTCTCGAAGATGTTGTACTGAACGATCTCGGCGATGGCAGATGCCGCACCGGCGGTGGGGTCCAGGCCTGGGGGCTCCAGCGTCATCGCCAGCGTCACCGCATCTTTGCGGCTTTGCGCCATGGCGCCAAGCGAGGTGGACAAGGGCACAGCGGCGATGGCGCCAGTGGCAAGGACGGTACGGCGGTTCAGCATGTTCGGACTCTCCAGACAAAAAACCAGACGAAGACCCCGGCGCCTTTGCAATGGGTTACCGGGGAGCACAAAAGCTTTTTACACCATCACATCGGTATTTGGTTACACGATTTTTGCTGCGGCCGCAGCAGCGGCACGGCGCGCCCTTGCACGGCCCGGCAGCACCTGCGGCACCGCACCCACCAGCGATTGCGTGTACGGGTGCTGCGCGTTGCGGAACAGCTCTCCGGGAGAGCCCCGCTCTACGATTCGGCCCTGGTAGAGCACCACCACCTCATCACACAAGTGATTCACCACGGCGAGGTCGTGGCTGATGAGCATGTAGGTGATGCCGAACTGCTGCTGCAGGTCCTGCATCAGGTTGAGCACCTGGGCCTGTACCGACACGTCGAGTGCGCTCACGGGTTCGTCCGCCACGATGAGGCGGGGCCGGGTGATGAGGGCGCGTGCAATGGCGATGCGCTGGCGCTGGCCGCCAGAAAATTCGTGCGGGTACTTGCCCAGGTCGTTGGTGCGCAGGCCCACCTGGGCCAGCACCTGGGCGGCCTGCTCGCGCTGCTCGGCGCGCGTGGTCTGTCCTTGCGCCTGCAGTGGCTCGGTCACGATGCGCTCCACGGTCTGGCGCGGGTCCAGCGATCCGTACGGGTCCTGAAACACCATCTGAAAATCGCGGCGCGCCTGGCGCAGCTGCTCGGCGGGCAACTGGTGCAGGTTGCGGCCCAGCAGCTCCACCGTGCCGGAGGTGGGGGTATCGAGCGCCATCACCAGCCGTGCCAGGGTGGACTTGCCCGAGCCCGATTCGCCGACGATGCCGAGGCTGCGGCCAGAGGCAATCGAGAAGTTCACGCCGTTGAGCGCATGCACCTTGCCGGGTGGCTTGAACAGATGGTCGCGCGGCAGCGTGTATTCACGCACCAGGTCTTTGACCTGCAGCAGCGGCGTTTCTGCGGGATGGGTGCTGTGCAGCGCCTGGGTCATGCGGCCACCTCGACGATGTTCACCACCTGGGCACTCTGGGCTTCGGCAATGGCCTCGCGCCGCAGACAGCGCACCTCGTGGTCGCCATCGGCATCGGTGGCCACGAGCGTGGCCTCGGGCTGGTTGTGGTGGCAGGCATCCACCGTGTAGCTGCAGCGGCCCGCAAAAGGGCAACCTGAAGGCAGGTCGACCAGCTCAGGCACCGTGCCCGGAATGGTGGACAGGCGCGGGCGCTGGCCGGGCGCGTGCACGGCGCCCAGGTGAGGCCGGGCGGCAAACAGGCCGCGTGTGTAGGGGTGGGCCATGGCCGAGAAGACCGAGGCGGTGGAGCCGCTTTCGACCACGCTGCCGCCGTACATCACCATCATGCGGTCCACGTTCTGCGAGATCACGCCCAGGTCGTGCGAGATCAGGATGAGCGCCATGTTGCGCTCGGCCACCAGATCGCTGATGAGGTCCAGGATCTGCTGCTGGATGGTCACATCGAGCGCCGTGGTGGGCTCGTCGGCAATCAGCAGATCAGGCCCGCAGGCCAGCGCCATTGCGATGGTGATGCGCTGGCGCTGCCCGCCGGAGAACTGGTGCGGATAGGCGTCAAAGCGCTGCGCGGCGTTGGGGATGCCCACGCGGTCCAGCAGGGCAATGGCTTCGGTGCGTGCGGCTGCCGCATTCATGCCCCGGTGCAGGCGCAGCGGCTCTGCCACCTGGCGGCCGATGGTGTGCACGGGGTTCAGGGCCGTCATGGGCTCCTGGAACACCATGCCAATGCGGTTGCCGCGCATCTGGCACATCTGTGCATCGGTGCGGCCCACCAGCTCTTGGCCATCAAAGCGGATGCTGCCGGTGACCTGCGCGCTGTCAGGCAGCAGGCCCATGAGCGACATGGCGGTGATGGATTTGCCACAGCCCGATTCACCAATCAGGCCCAGGGTTTCACCGCGCGCCAGCGAAAAGCTCACGCCGCGCACGGCATCGGCCGGGCCCCGGTGCGTCTGCAGGCGGATGCGGAGGTTGGAGACTTCGAGCAGGAAAGACATGGAGAACAGTTCGTGCAAGGTTCGGCGGAGGTTTCAGCGCTTGCGCGACAAGCGTGGGTCCAGCAGGTCGCGCAGACCATCGCCCAGCAGGTTCAGCCCCAGCACGGCCAGCGCAATCGCCACACCAGGCCAGACGGCCAGCAGCGGGGCCTGGAACATCAGCGTCTGCGCTTCGCTGAGCATGCGGCCCCAGGAGGGTTGGGGCGGCTGGGTGCCCAGGCCCAAATAGGAGAGGGCGGCTTCGGCCAGGATGGCAATGGCGAACTGGATGGTGGCCTGCACGATGAGCACCGACAGGATGTTGGGCAGCACATGCTCCAGCGTGATGCGCAAGCTGCCCTTGCCGCAGGCGCGCGAGGCCAGGATGTATTCGCGCGACCACACCGCGTTGGCCGATGCACGGGTGACGCGCGCAAACGTCGGGATGTTGAAGATGCCGATGGCAATGATGGAGTTGACGATGCCCGCGCCGAACACAGCGGTGAGCATGATGGCGGACAGGATGGCCGGGAAGGCAAACGTAAAGTCGGCCAGCCGCATGATGAGTTCTTCGACCCAGCCGCGCTTGGCCGCAGCCAGCAGGCCCAGCGCCGTGCCAACGGTCAGCCCGATGCCCACGGCGATCACGCCCACCAGAATGGAATTGCGCGCACCCACCAGCAACAGCGACGCCACATCACGCCCAAAGGCATCGGTGCCCAGCCAGTGTGTGCCGGTGGGCGACTGCAGCTTGGAGGCCAGGTCCATCTCGTAGGGCGACCAGGGTGTCCAGACCAGCGACAGTGCAGCGGCCAGCAGGAGCAGCAGCGACAGGACGGCGCCGATCACGAAGCTGCGGTGGCGCAGCGCGCGGTGCAGCCAGCTGGGGGCAGAGGTGACAGAAGGCGAAGGAATGACAGCGTTCATGGGGGGATCAGATGTCGGAGGCCTTCACGCGCGGGTCGATCACGGCGTAAAGGATGTCCACCACGAAATTCACGATGACCACCATGGCGGCGAGCAGCATCACGCAGTTGCGCACCACGATCAGGTCGCGGTTGGAGATGGACTGGAAGATCAGCCGCCCCAGGCCGGGCAGGTAGAACACGTTCTCCACCACGATGGTGCCGGCCAGCAGGTTGGCAAACTGCAGCCCCATCACGGTGATTACCGGGATCATGGCGTTGCGCAGCACATGGCCCCAGAGCGCCGCGCGCTGCGACAGGCCCTTGGCGCGGGCAGTGCGCACAAAGTCTTCGCGCAGCACCTCCAGCACGGCCGAGCGCGTGATGCGCGCGAGGATGGCGGCCTGCACCACGGCCAGCGCAATGGCGGGCAGCAGCAGGGCCTTGAGGGCTTCGAGTGGACTACCGCCAGCGTCTTCGGTCCAGCCGGGGAAGCCACCGGCCGAGAACCACTGCAGTTTCACGGAGAACAGCAGGATCAGCAGAATGGCGAACCAGAAATTGGGGATGGCAATTCCGATCTGTGCCAGCCCCATCACGCCGACATCACCGATCTTGTTGTGGCGCGATGCTGCATACACACCTGCCACCAGGGCCAGCACGGTGGTGATGACCATGGCCATCAGTGCCAGGGGCACCGTGAGGGCCAGGCGTTCCAGCACCAGGTCGAGCACGGGTGAGCTGTAGGCATAGCTGTCGCCCATGTTGCCGACCACCAGCCCGCTCACCCATTGCCAGTAGCGCAGGCTGGCGGGCTGGTCTAACCCCAGCTTGCTGGCCAGCGCAGCCACGGCTTCGGGCGAGGCGTCGGGTCCCATGAGCATTTGGGCGGCGTTGCCCGGAAGGATCTCCAGCACCAGAAACACAACAATGGACGCGCCGATAAGCGTGGCCAGGAGGGTAATAAACCGCTTGAGAAAAAACAGGCCCATGGGTGAGGTGGGTGAGGAGAGGGTTAGGGCGCGCGGGCGTCAAAATTAATGTGTATACACAGCATAACGGTAAAAACATCCCCGTCAGCGGTGGTGGGTTGCAGTGTGGCATGCAAGGCACATGCCACCAGCGCGGGATAATACGGAGCATGAACCGCGCCGCGTACCCCGTCTCCATTGTTTTTGGCCCTGTGCCCAGGGAGGCCGTATGGCGCTGATGATCACCGACGAGTGCATCAACTGTGATGTGTGCGAGCCCGAATGCCCTAACCAGGCCATCTATCTGGGGCAGGAGATCTACGAGATCGACCCGAACAAGTGCACGGAATGTGTGGGGCACTTTGACGAGCCCCAATGTGTGCAGGTCTGCCCCGTCGCCTGCATCCCCGTGAACCCGCAGCACGTCGAGAACCGCGAAACCCTGTGGCAGAAGTTCCAGCGGTTACAGACGCAAGCTTCGAGTTAGTTTGTAGTGTTTTTTTGGCTCTAGCGCTTATCCATCAAGCGTAAGACGCTATAAAAATAATAGCTATTGACAGAAAGGGATGCGGCGGACCGTCGTTACCCTTTTTCCAGCCGCGCCGCTCAGTCTTCTGCAGGGCGGGGGGGCTTGGGGCGCGGCGGTTTGGTGGTGTGGATGAGTAAGGTGGCCTTGTCCATCTCGCCCGCCAGCATGGCCGGGTAGGCCTTCAGCGAATGGACGATGCTGTCTTCGATCAGCGTGCGCTGGTCGGGGGAGGGCTTTTTGAGCACCCAGTTGGCGACTTCGCTTTTCACGCCCGGGTGGCCGATGCCCACGCGCAGGCGCCAATAGTCAGGGGAACCGAGCTGGCCATGGATGTCGCGCAGGCCGTTGTGCCCTGCATGGCTGCCGCCGCGCTTGAGCTTGACCTGTCCTGGCGGAATGTCCAGTTCGTCATGCACCACCAGGATTTCTTCGGGCTGGATCTTGAAGAAGCGCGCCAGCGAAGCCACCGACTTGCCCGAGAGGTTCATGAAAGTCTGTGGCTGCAGCAGCCAGACGCTTTGCCCATGCACCGTCGTGCGCGCCACCAGCCCGTGGTAGCTGCGCTCGGGCACCAGCGTGGCCTTGAGTTCGCGCGCCAGCGCATCAATCCACCAGAAACCGGCGTTGTGGCGGGTGGCTTCGTAGTCTGGCCCGGGGTTTCCAAGGCCTACAAACAGCTTGATCATTGGCGGGATTATCGGTGGGTGTGGGGTGGTTAGAGCCAGACGGTTTGCAGATGCGAATGGCTTTGCGCCAATGAAAACGGCCCACACAAGGTGGGCCGTTGGGGGTCAACGCCGCAGGGCGGGCTGACCGGGTGAAGTCATCGAGGTCGTTGACCGATTACTTCTTGCCCTTGCCCTTGCCCTTGGCGTCGGCAGCAGGAGCGGCTTCGGCAGGGGTCTCAACGACCACCACTGGAGGCACCACGGACACCAGCACGGGGTTGTTGTTCTGACCGCCACGGATCTTGGCCGTCACGCCCTTGGGCAGCTTGATGTCCTTCAGGTGCAGGGATGCGCCCTTTTCCAGCTTGGACAGGTCCACAGCGATGAACTCAGGCAGGTCCGAAGGCATGCAGGTCACGTCCAACTCGTTCACGATCGGGTTGACCATGCACTTGTCGACCTTGACGGCGTTGGACTCGTCAGCACCGCTGTAGTGCAGTGGCACCTTCATGTGCAGCTTGGTCTTTTCGTCCACGCGCTGGAAGTCGATGTGCAGCACGAGTTGCTTGTAGGGGTGGTATTGCACGTCACGCAGCAGAACCTTGGAGGTCGTGCCGGCAACTTCCATGTCCAGCACGCTGGAGTGGAAAGCTTCCTTCTTGAGGGCGTGCCACAGTGCATTGTGGTCCACCTCGATGAGTTGGGGTTCGGCGGTGCCACCGTAGACGATGCCAGGCGTCTTGCCCGAATTGCGCAGACGGCGGCTCGCACCCGTACCTTGCTTGGCGCGCTCAAAAGCGACGAAGTTCATAACTAGCTCCTGAAAAGGACAGACCGCGACCAGTCTTGCCCTGTTTTAAAAAGGCCCGCGATAGCAGGCCACACTTCGTTCCCGAACCAACAGACAAGCCTCCCGAAGGAGGCTTGGTGTCCTGTTCAACCGTCTTTCCAAGCCGAAGGCCTCTTGCGAGACCTGCGTTTGTTAGAACAGGTTGTCTTGGTCCGAGAACAGACTCATCACCGACTCACCCTTGGCAATGCGCTGGATCGTCTCTGCGATCAGCGGGGCCACGGAAAGTTGGCGAATCTTGGCGCATCCCCGGGCGTTGTCGCTCAGCGGGATGGTGTTGGTCACCACCACTTCATCGAGGGCTGAGCCCTTGGCGATGCGTTCGATGGCAGGACCCGAAAAAATGGGGTGCGTACAGTAGGCGTACACCTTCTTGGCACCACGCTCCTTGAGCACTTCAGCGGCCTTTACCAGCGTGCCGGCGGTGTCGATCATGTCGTCCATGATCACGCAGTTGCGGCCTTCGATTTCGCCGATCACGTGCATGACTTCGGACACGTTGGCTTTGGGGCGGCGCTTGTCGATGATGGCCAGATCGCAGTTGAGCTGCTTGGCCAGTGCACGGGCACGCACCACGCCACCCACGTCGGGCGAGACCACAATCAGGTCTTCATAGTTCTTCTGGCGCAGGTCGCCCAGCAGCACGGGCGACGCGTAGATGTTGTCAACCGGAATGTCGAAAAAGCCCTGGATCTGGTCGGCATGCAAGTCCATGGTCAGCACGCGTGCCACGCCCACGGCTTGCAGCATGTTGGCCACCACCTTGGCGGTGATGGGCACGCGCGTCGAACGCGGGCGGCGGTCCTGGCGGGCATAGCCGAAGTAGGGGATCACGGCGCTGATGCGTTCAGCCGATGCACGCTTGAGCGCATCAACCATGATCAGCAGTTCCATGAGGTTTTCGTTGGTGGGGGCGCAGGTGGACTGCACCACGAAAACATCGCGTGCACGCACGTTTTGCTTGATTTCAACGGTGACTTCACCGTCGGAGAATCGACCCACGTCAGCCGCACCGAGGGTGGTGCCGAGGTGTTGGGCAATTTCAGCTGCCATGCCTGGATTGGCATTGCCGGTGAAAACCATGAAGTCGGGGTGGTTGGCTTGCATGAGCGTCCCAGCAGTCTGAAATAAAAGCCCGTACGCGGAAAGCGTTTGGCAGGGGAAGAAGGATTCGAACCTTCGCATGCCGGAATCAAAATCCGGTGCCTTAACCAGCTTGGCGACTCCCCTACACAGGTCAACTACCGAAGGCAGCTAACCTTAATTCTTGCCTGATGCCCAACCTGCCAGAGGATGGACCATCAGATTTTCACATTCCTTAACTTGCCAGCCCTGTGGGGCTCCACTCAAGTCAACTGCATGTGACATATGCGCAAACACTGCACTTCCTGAGCCTGTCATCCTGCCTTGCAATCCTCGGGCATCGAGCCATTCAATGGCTTTGGTAACCTCGGGGCAAAGTGCCTGGGCGACTGGCTGCAAGTCGTTTCGACCGAAGTCAAAGTGTGCTGCAGCAAAGCCTAAGATTGTAGCACTATCTGAATCGCGTTTCAAACTTGGTGACGAAAAAATTGCTTTTGTCTCCAAGCCTGCAGCAGGCTTCACGATGGCAAAGCGCGCTTGCGGTAGTTGCTGTGCTTTCTCAAGCGGCGTGATTGTCTCACCAATTCCTGCGACCCAGGCGTTGTGGCCGCGTAAAAAAAATGGAATGTCTGCACCGAGCTTCAGGCCAATAGCTTCCAGTGCCGATTGCGACAGGTTCAGACCCCACAACCTGTTAAGGGCAAGCAGGGTGCTTGCTGCATCGGAAGAGCCACCACCCATGCCCGCCTGGGAGGGGATGTCTTTCAAGATGCCAATGTGTGCACCCTGGGCGCAGCCGGTGGCTTGCTGCAGTGCGAACGCGGCCTTGATCGTCAGGTCTAGCTCTGGCAGTGCCGTGCCCAGGTCTTCGCGTGTGATAGCGCCACCGGCGCGGCGCTCGAAATGGAGGGTGTCGCACCAGTCGATCAACATGAAGACCGACTGCAGCAGGTGGTACCCGTCCGCGCGTTGGCCTGTGATGTGAAGGAAAAGGTTGAGCTTTGCCGGAGCCGGCACGTCATACAGGGATTGCATGGCAACGAATTGGGCGCGTGAGGAGGGCGGCTAGCGGGTCAGTGCGATGCGCAAAGTGGCCTGGGGGGCGGGGTCGTCGCGGTGTGCCACCAGTCGCCCCTGTTCCAGGGCCGAAAGATCGGCCCTCCAACCTGGCACAGTGGTTTGTACACCCTTGAGCCAGGCGAACAGGGCGGCCACGGGGATGCGCGTGCCCGTCACATCCTGCAGCAGTGCGTCGAGCGAATCAGAGGTCCGCGATTCCTGCGCGCTGGTCAGCTGTGCATGGCCATCTTTCCATTCCAGCTGTGCGATGCGGCTGCCGAGCGGGCTGATCAGTGCAAGCCCCCCGGTCTGTGCATTGCCCCGCAGTTCAAATATTGCAGAGAACGACTGCGATGCCTGTCCTTCCACCTGCAGGGCGATACGCCCATTCCAGGCATCTTCTTCGCCTGCAGGTACCTGTGGCGGCTGCGCGCAGCCGACCAGCCACAGTGCGCAGGCCACCCACAACAGCATTCCGGCGACACGTGGGCCGACCATGACGCGCGCAACGCGTTGAAAAGGAGTTCCTGAAACTCCGTGCATCAAAGGCTCACCCCAAGGCGCTTCAGCGTTTCTTTCAGCGTTTCATTCTCAGGGCTTGTCCGCGCGCCTTCTTTCCAGACCTTGAGAGCAGCCTCCTTGTCACCCAGGCTCCAAAGCACCTCACCGAGATGCGCTGCGATTTCTACATCCGGGCGAGCTTTGTAAGCGGTTTCCAGGTGCCGCTTGGCCTCTGCCTTGTTGCCCATGCGAAATTCCACCCAGCCTAGGCTGTCGGTAATGAAGGGATCGGAGGGGGCGAACTCCATAGCTTTCAGAATCAGCTGTTTGGCTTCGTCCAAGCGCACGCCCCGGTCTGCCAATGAATAACCGAGGGCGTTGTAAGCATGGTGGTATTGAGGCTTCTGGGAAATCACCTGCCTCAGCAGCTTCTCCATAGTCTCCGGGTGACCCGCTTTTTCGGCCAGCATGGCTTGGTCATACACCAGTTCGGCGTCATCAGGTGCGAGCGCCACAAGCTCGCTCTGGACTTGGTAGGCTTCTTGGTAAAGCCGAAGGTCACGCAGCAGCTGCACCTCGGCCAGCAGCTTCATGCGTTTGTCGTCAGCAGAGGTTCCTGGCAGGTTTCGCAGCAGTTCCCGCGCCTGGGCCACTTTGCCCTGCCGTGCCAGCAGGGACGCGCGGCGGCTTTGCGCACTGAAGGCTTCGTCCACGTTGTCGATGCGGTTGAGCCACGCTTCTGCAGCGGCAAAATCGCCCTTCTTCTCTGCGAGCTGTGCGGACAGTAAATAGGCTTGCGTAAGCCCTTTCTGGCGCACTTCAGGATCGGTAGCAGCGGAGGTGAGCTCCATGAAGCGCTGCAGTGCACTCTCTGCAGCGGAGAGCCTGTTGTCTTGCAACTGCAGGGTGGCCAGCACCAGCCAGGCCTCTACCAAGTCCGGTTTCTCTTTGGTGACGTATTCCAGTTGACGGGCAGCATCGGGGTAGCGCTGCAAACCCAAAAGAACCCGCGCATAGCCCATTCGCAACTCTGGCACGGGTTGTTTGGCAAGTGCTTGTGTTACCAGTGGTTCGGCCTCGGGGGTGTTCTCTTCCATCAGCTCCAGCGCCAGCCTGGCGGCCCCCTCGTTAGCGTCGTCAAGGGCCTGCGTGCGCCGAGCGGCATCCAGCGCCCCCGATTTATCGCCCGCCGCGAGGCGAAGGCGACCCAGGGATACCCAGGCCACAGGGCCGGTGGCAGGGTGGGAAAGCTCGTCCACGAGGGCGGCTTCCACCACCTTCGCTGCCAGCGCCTTGTCGCTGGCACGCCCATACATCTGGGGCAGTGCAGATAGGGTCGAAGCCTTTGCGCGGGGGGATGATTGGGCGAGTTCCTGGCGCAGCAGATCGGGTGTTTCGCCAATACGGTTCAGAGCAACAAGAATTTGCAGCACATAGCGATTCGCCTCGCGCGACTGTGGCAGGGCCTCTTTCCATGCCTTGGCAGCTGCCAGTGCATATTCACCCGATCGTGACTGCAAGGCGATATCTGCGGCCCTTTGGTAGAGTTGGCCGTCTGCGCTGCGGCGTGCAGCCTCCAGCATGAAGGCATAACCAGCACCGGGGTCGCCTGTCCGGGCGCTGATTTCGCCCAGGAAAATCTCGTAGAACAATTCAGCATCCAGTGCCGGGTTGGATACCACTGGAGATTCATCTGTGGCGGGGCGGCTGTCACTGCCGGTCTGTTGTGCCCATGCTGAGTGGGCGGATACCGCGATCACGGTCGTCAATGCGGCAATCCGAAAGCTGTGAAATAGCACCATCGGGTCATAATAATCCATGCCTGTTAACCCATTGCCGGGGTCTTTGTATGCCTGAGTTGCCCGAAGTGGAAGTGACCCGCCGCAGTTTGGTTCAGGCCATCACTGGCGCCCGCATTGAGGCGGTCACGCTCGGCAAACCCTTGCGCTGGCCTCTGGGGTGCGCGCCACAGACTTTGGTGGGGCAGCAGGTGATGGGCCTGCGCCGGCGCGGAAAATATTTGCTGGCCGATACCAGTCGAGGAGTTCTGCTTGTGCATCTTGGGATGTCGGGCAGCCTGCGCTTCAGCCAGGGGTTACCGGCGGCCGGAGTCCACGATCACTTTGACATGCTGACCAGCCAGGGGACGCTGCGGCTGCACGATCCGCGCCGATTCGGTGCCGTGGTGTACGTTCATGGGGAACAAGACCCTGTTGCGACCAAGCTTCTGGGCGGGCTGGGAATGGAGCCGCTGTCTGACGGATTCTCTCTTGCTGTTTTCCAGGCTGGTCTGAAAAAGAGCCAGATGCCCATCAAACAGTTGCTCTTGGCTGGCCGGCTGGTGGTGGGGGTTGGCAATATCTATGCGTCAGAAGTGCTTTTTCTGGCTGGAATCCGTCCCACGACGAGTGCGTCGCGTATCGGGCCTGCGCGGGTGCTCAAATTGCACGCTGCCATTCGGTCTGTATTGGCGCGGGCCGTGGATATGGGGGGCAGCACGCTGCGCGATTTTTCCAATGCAGATGGAATGGCAGGCCACTTTCAGACCCAGACCAACGTTTATGGACGCGATGGAGCGCCATGCCATGTTTGTGGCACTTCGATAAAGGTGCTGCGCCAGGGGCAGCGGAGCAGCTATTTTTGCCCGATGTGCCAGCGGCCTTGAATCAGGTCAAGTACCAATTCGCCGTGGCATGACGGCCCGCGAGCGGTCGATGCTATATTTTGTGTATGCCTGCCCTGCAGGCCATTCTTAGATCTCTGGGAGCAAAGTGGGACCTTCATTCAACGAACAGTTCGACCAGCATGGTGCCTGGCGGCGTGAGTTCGCCCAGCAACTCAAGCGGCTGGCCGAGTGGATGTCCTCGCACGAACTCATGGACGCAGCCGTCCAGGAGCGGCTGCAACGCCTGGAGGAGCAGGTTCGCAGCGACAAGGTCATGGTGGCGTTTGTTGCCGAATTTTCGCGCGGCAAATCTGAGTTGATCAACGCGATCTTCTTTGCAGACTATGGCCGCCGCATCATGCCTGCGAGTGCGGGGCGCACCACCATGTGCCCCACCGAACTTGGGTACGATGCCAGCGTGGCGCCCAGCCTTCGGCTGCTGCCCATTGAAACCCGACTGCAGATGCAGAGCCTAGCGGAGTGGCGGGTTAAAACGGACCGGTGGCAGGAGATCCCCCTGGATGTCGGAAACGCGGACCAGATTGCCAAGGCGCTCGAAAAGGTGGCCGAAGTACGAAAGGTCAGCCTGGACAACGCGCGGGCATTGGGCTTTTGGCACGATGATCTGACCGATGAAAACCCTGTGCCTGATGCCCAGGGCTTGGTGGAGGTGCCCATGTGGCGCCACGCCCTCATCAATATTCCCCATCCTTTGCTGAAACAGGGGCTGGTGATTCTGGACACGCCAGGGCTGAATGCCGTGGGCGCTGAGCCTGAACTGACCGTCAACCTGATTCCGCAGGCGCATGCGGTGGTCTTCATTCTGAGCGCTGATACCGGAGTTACCCGCTCTGATTTGTCCATCTGGCGCGAGCACCTTGCCATTTCGGCGGACAGCATGGATGCCCGGCTGGTGGTGCTCAACAAGATAGACACCTTGTGGGACACGCTCAATTCTGCAGAGCAGGTGCAGGCGCAGATGGAGCGCCAGTGCAGTACGTCTGCAGAAATGCTGGGTGTTCCGTTGGACAGGGTTGTGCCCGTGTCTGCGCAGAAAGGGTTGGTCGCCAAGATCACTGCTGATGATCTGCTGCTGGAGACCAGCGGCCTGCCTGTTCTGGAAGAGGCGCTGGCCAAAGGAATCATGGGGCGGCGGCAGTCTATTTTGCGGGCGGCTGTGGCCAACGGCGTGGCCAGTTTGCGCACTGAGACTTCTCGGGTCATCAATATCCGACGCCGAGATCTTGACGACCAGATGGCCGAATTGCGAAGCTTGCGCGGCAAGAATGCGTCTGTGATCGAATCGATGCGGCACCGCATCGAACAGGAACAGCGGGAGTTTGACCTGAGCACTTCCAAAATCCAGGCGGTGCGTGCGGTCCATCTGAAGCTGCTTCGAGATGTATTTCAGCAGTTGGGAGCCAAGGCGCTCAAAGTCGAGCTTTCGGAATTGGCACAGACCCTGCAGCAAAAAGGGCTCAAGCTGGGTGTGAAGAAAATCTATCTTCAGACTTTCGACAAGTTGCGCGGTACGCTGGACAAAGCACAAGCGTCAGGCACTGAGATTCAGGCCATGTTGGGTGGCACCTTCAGGCAACTCAATGCCGAGTTCGGCTTTTCTCTGCAGGTCCCCTCGCCTCCGCAGCTGGAGCACTTTACGCACGATCTCAATCAGATCGAACAGAGCCATCTCCAGTACCTCGGCATGGGTAATGCGCTCAAGCTGGCCCAGCCCGAGTTTGCGGAACGTCTGGTCCGGGCTCTTGCCATGCGTTTGCGCACCGTATACGAATCGGCCGCGAACGATCTTGAACTGTGGAGCAAATCTGCTACGGCCCAACTGGATGCGCAGCTGCGTGAGCGTCGCCGTAGTTTTGCGCGTCGTATCGAGGCTGTGGATCGCATCCAGCAGGCTGCCAGCGGTTTGGTGGAGCGCATTGCGGAAATTGAAGCGAGTGAGGATGAGTTGGTCCAACTGGAGCAAAGGCTGCAGGAGCTGACCTCTCAGCTTGTTGCTCTGCCCGGTCTTGACTCCGTGACATCGGGTAGCCATCTGGTATCTGCATGAGCGGCGGCGGGCGGGAGGATGTGGCTGGGCTCGTGGTCGCATGGCAGGCGTCTCATGGCCGCAATCACCTGCCTTGGCAACAGACGCGCGATCCGTACCGGGTCTGGCTGTCCGAGATCATGCTGCAGCAAACGCAGGTTACTACGGTGCTTGACTACTACGCGCGCTTTCTGGAGCGTTTTCCCGACGTAGTGGCCCTGTCGCAGGCAGAGCAGGATGAAGTGATGGGCCTCTGGAGCGGGCTGGGCTACTACACCCGGGCCCGTAACCTGCATCGCTGCGCCCAGCAGGTTGTGGCAGAGCACGGAGGCGCCTTTCCTCGCACCGCCGAGATGCTGGCTACCTTGCCGGGGATTGGTCGCTCCACCGCTGGAGCGATTGCAGCATTCTGTTTCTCTGAACGCGTGCCTATTCTTGATGCCAACGTGCGCAGGGTTTTGACGCGTTTGCTCGGCTTTGAAAAGGACCTCGCGTCGTCGGGAAACGAGCGTCTGCTCTGGAAGGAGGCGGAGTCACTGCTGCCGCAGAAAAATCTGCTTACGGCCATGCCCCGCTATACCCAGGGACTCATGGATCTGGGAGCGTCGATTTGTACGCCACGATTACCACGTTGCGACCGGTGTCCTTTGGCGGGCCGCTGTGTGGCATTCAAAGACGGAGATCCACAACGCTACCCTGTCAAGACGCGCAAGCTGGCACGCCGGTCTGAATCCTGGCAGCTTCTGGTTCTTCGAAATTCTGCTGGGCAGGTGTGGTTGCAACGTCGCCCCTCTCCTGGGATATGGGCTGGCATGCATTGTGTGCCGGTCTTCGCCGACGGCGCCTCTTTGAACGGATATGTCAAATTCCTAGGTGATGCTTCTCGCATTGCCTGCAACGAGCTCCAGCCTTTTCTCCATGTGCTGACACACAGGGATTTGCATCTTCACCCCGTGTTGGTCACGGGGGAGGTTCCGGATCAGCCCACTGAAGAAGGGGCGTGGTTTGGGGTCAATGAGTGGTCCTCTATCGGCCTGCCTGCCCCCATCCGCAAGCTGCTTGATTCGACCCAAGCTCAGTTGTGGTGAGCGTACCCGGGCTTTGTTGCGTAGATGTCAGCGTCCGTCCAGCTCTCGGTGTCTCTTCAGGGTTGCCCAGCGGCTGCTCAAAACATCGGCTAGTCGTTCCACCAAGTAGACCGAGCGGTGCTGGCCGCCAGTGCAGCCCACCGCGACCGTGACATAACTGCGGTGGTTCCGGTCAAGCATTTCCAGCCAGTGCGCGAGAAATTGCTCGATATGCGCCTGCATCAGCGACACATCGGGTTGCTGGCGCAGGAAATGGGCGACAGGTTCGTCCAGCCCCGTCAGATCCCGCAGCGCAGGTTCATAGTGTGGGTTCGGCAACATTCGCACATCAAAGACGTAGTCAGCGTCCATCGGTATGCCACGCTTGAATGCAAAAGACTGGAATACCAGGGTCATCTGTCCCCGGGTGGTGACAAGCAAACTCTTCACGTAGCTTTGGAGCTGTGAAGCCCGTATGGTGCTTGTGTCGATCACATGCGACTGTTCTCGCAGTTCCGCCAGCAGCTCGCGCTCCAACTCGATAATCTGCACGAGCGCTTTTCGACCCTGTTGGAGATCGTCGTGCGACAGCGGGTGGCGTCTGCGTGTTTCTGAGAAACGCCTGACAAGCGTATCGATGGTGGCGTCGAGGAAAACCGATTGCACCGAAACGCCCTCGCTCCTTAGCCGACTCAGCTCCTGTGGAACCTGATGCAATGAGGTGGCACTTCGAACATCCATCGCGATAGCAACGCGGTTGCCGTGGTGACGGTGTTCCAGCGCCACAAAAGCTGGCAGCAGTTCTGGGGGCAGGTTGTCTACGCAGTAATACCCTGCGTCCTCCAGCGCATGCAGCGCCACGGACTTTCCTGATCCCGACATACCCGTGATCAAAACGATTTCAAGTGCCATCAGCCATGTCCTTCTCGTGCAACGGCCGCGAGATCCAGCATCTCGCTCGCGTGGGCGAGCGTAGTCTGGGTGGATCGTTCGCCGCCCAGCATGCGGGCAATTTCTGCCACACGGTTCTCGCCCTGTACCGTCGATACGGCGCTGGTGGTGCCATTCGGGCTCTTGCGTTTGGCCACCTTGAGGTGGTGGTGTGCGCAAGCCGCCACCTGCGGCAGGTGGGTGACCGCGAGCACCTGACGGTCGCTGCCAAGCTGCTGCATCAGCCGCCCCACTGTTTCAGCCACCGCCCCCCCTACGCCAGAGTCCACTTCATCAAAGATGAGCGTGGGGGCCATACCCAATTCACTGGTTGTTACAGCGATGGCCAGCGAAATGCGGGAGAGTTCGCCGCCCGATGCGACTTTGCCGATGGGTTTGGGTGTCATCCCGGGATGGCCCGCGACGAGGAATACCACGTCATCGATACCGTGGTGCGAGGGCTCTGAGGCCTTGGTCATGGAAACCTCGAATTTACCTCCCTCCATGCCCAGGCCCTGCATGGCTTGGGTAATGGCGTGAGACAGTTTCGGGGCGGCTTTGGCGCGACCCAGAGACAGCACGCGTGCCGACGCGTGGTAGGCCTTGGCACTGGCGACCTCGGCGGTCTCCAGTCGTTCCAGATCTGTCGCTGCGTCCAGCCGGCGCATCTCCTCCTTCCAGCTCTGGTGTAGAGCCGGCAGCTCTGCTGGCGTGCGCTTGTAACGGCGTGCCAAGGTCATCCAGAGCGAAATGCGGGTGTCGAGTTCGGCCAGACGCTGTGGATCTATTTCCACGTGCCTCAGATACAGCTGCAGCGAGTGGAGCACGTCGCTGGCTTGTGCGAGGCTGGAAGAAAGGATGTCTGCGAGCGGTGCGAACTCGGGCTCAATATGCTCGTGGCTTTGGAGAAGATCGTGCGCGCGTGCAAGCCCAGTCAGTGCACCAGCATCTTCATCTTGGAGGGCTTGGATGGCGCCCTCTGCCCCTTCCAGCAGCGCCTGCGCATGTGAGAGGCGTTTATGTTGTGCGTCGAGTTCTTCCCATTCGCCATCAATGGGTGCGAGCTTGTCCACCTCGTTGATCTGCCATTGCAGACGCTCACTTTCCTGCTGCAAATTAGCCTGGGCTAGGCGTGCTTGCTCCAGGGCTTTTTGATTCTTTCGCCATTGGGCCCAGAGCGCTGCGGTTTCTGCTGTGTGCACCCCTGCAAATGCGTCCAGCAGGCCGCGTACCGAGTCGGGTCTTGTAAGGCTTTGCCAAGCATGCTGCCCGTGGATGTCTAGCAGGCTGTCTCCCAAAGTCCGCAGCTGGGCAGCAGTGGCTGGGGTGCCATTGATCCAAGCCCTGCTTTTGCCCTGAGAGTCCACGGTCCGACGCAAAAGCAACAGCTCATCAATGTCAAAACCCGCGTCCTCGAGCCATGGCTGGAGATGGGGTGGGCAATCGAACTCAGCGCAAAGATCCGCTTTGTCAGCGCCTTCGCGAACCACACCTGCATCGGAGCGTGCGCCCAAAACGAGTTGCAGTGCATCAATCAGGATGGATTTCCCAGCGCCTGTTTCTCCCGTCAGCACGGTGAAACCGGAACTTAGGTCAAGTTCAAGCGCTTGAACGATCACAAAATCGCGCAGGGTAATCCGCCGGAGCGCCATGGTCAGGAGCCCCCTTCGTTCCAGCGCAATTTTTTGCGCAGGGTGGCAAAGTAGTTCCAGCCTTGAGGATGGAGAAACCGCACGCAGTGCTCTGACCTTTTCACCAGAATGCGGTCACCATGTAGCAGTGAGGCCAGTGACTGCATGTCAAAGTTGGCACTGACATCCCGACCACTCACAACCTCAACCGCCACCTCGGTGGCATCCGACAGAACAATCGGTCGGTTGGAGAGCGTATGAGGGGCGATGGGCACCAGCACCCATCCAGGAATGGAGGGATGAAGCATGGGGCCACCGGCTGACAGCGAATACGCCGTTGACCCTGTGGGTGAGGCGATGATGAGCCCGTCTGCGCGTTGGTTCGCCACAAATCGGCCGCCGACCTCGACCCGCAATTCCACCATGCCTGAAGTCGCGCCTCGGTTCACAACGACATCGTTCATCGCGAGGGCTTCGAAGACGACGCGCTCGTCGCGCACGACCGTTGCGTGCATCAGCGGTCGCAAGTCTTCCTCGTATTCGCCCTGGAGCATGGGGGGCAGAGTGGCCTGATAGGTATCGAAAGGAATGTCGGTGATGAAGCCAAGCCGTCCCTGGTTGATGCCGATCAGGGGTGTCCCAAACCGGGCGAGCCGCCGACCTATGCCCAGCATGGTGCCGTCACCCCCGACCACCAGGCCCAGATCGCATCGACTGCCTATCTCGTCTACATTCAGGACTGGATAGTGTGTGAGCCCGGTGTTGCTTGCGGTCTCAGCTTCCAGCATCACTTCGCAACCCTGGCGTTCAAGAAAATGGGCGATGTCTTCCAGGGCCTGGCGGGAGCTTTCACCGATGGAGCCCGCCGAAGAAGCTTGGTACTTGCCTATCAGTGCGACATGGCGGAAATTGGACGTCATCGCGAAATTACATCATTAAAATCATTCCATGCTCGATGACCGTGCCAAGTTGTTGCTCAAAGCGCTGGTCGAGCGCTACATCGCCGATGGGCAGCCCGTCGGATCCCGCACGTTGTCGCGCGCGTCTGGGCTGGATTTATCTCCAGCCACTATCCGTAACGTCATGGCGGATCTGGAGGAGTTAGGGCTGATCGCGAGTCCCCACACCTCAGCCGGTCGCATTCCTACTGCACGAGGTTATCGGCTGTTTGTGGACACCATGCTGACAGTGCAGCGGGACCCTCTAACCCCTCCCCAGCTTGCGCCCGAACAGCCGCAAAAGGTGATCGCCAACGCTGCCCAGTTGCTATCCAATCTTTCGCAGTTCGTCGGTGTCGTTATGGCACCACGCAGAACATCGGTGTTCCGCCATATCGAGTTCTTGAGGCTGTCCGAGCGAAGATTTTTGGTCATCATCGTTTCGCCCGAGGGCGACGTTCAAAATCGCGTCATCTTCACGGACGTGGACTACTCCCAGTCGCAACTCATCGAGGCTTCCAACTTTCTGAACGCGCATTACGCGGGGCTTGCGATGGAGCAAGTGCGTGAGCGCCTGAAATCTGAGGTGGATGTGCTGCGCGGCGAGATCGCTTCGCTCATGCAGGCTGCGGTGAATGTGGGGTCTGAGGCTTTGTCCCAAGCGCAAGACGAGGTCGTGATTTCTGGTGAGCGCAACCTGCTGGCGGTCAGTGATTTCTCCAGCGACATGGGCAACTTGCGACGTGCCTTCGATCTGTTCGAACAGAAAACCCAGATTCTGCGGTTGCTGGATATCTCCAGCCAGGCCGAGGGAGTACGCATCTACATTGGCGGTGAAAGCCATGTCGTGCCTTTTGAAGAGCTGTCCATCGTCAGTGCTCCGTATGAGGTGGACGGCAAAGTGGTCGGGACGCTAGGCGTGATCGGCCCCACGCGCATGCCGTACGACCGGATGATTCAGATCGTGGACATCACATCAAAGCTGGTGTCCAACGCACTCAGCCATCGCAAGTAAAGCCCCTACAATACGGCGCTTGCCCCGTTGTATAGCGCTGGAGCATGGCTTGGGGCGTTAGCTCAGTTGGTTAGAGCAGAGGACTCATAATCCTTTGGTCGTTGGTTCAAGTCCAACACGCCCTACCACCCATTCATTCGAATGGGCGATCATCACGATCACGGCCAGTTTTCTTGTCGCAATGTGCGCCTTTCTTCTTTTGGAGTCGCTGGAGTGCATTACAATTGCGGCTTGCGTTGAGTTGAGCTTTTGCTGGTCAGGCCCATGCGGCATGGTTACAGTGAAAAAAGTTGATTTCAAGGGTTGCCAAGAAATCATGCTATAATTCGAAGCTTAGCGGCTGTAGCTCAGCTGGATAGAGTACTTGGCTACGAACCAAGGGGTCGTGGGTTCGATTCCTGCCAGCCGCACCAATGTTTAAAGCCTGCAATCGCAAGATTGCAGGCTTTTTCATTTGTCAAAGCGTTTCTCGCTGACGGGGGAGATCTTCCATGAGCAAGGCCTTTACCAAAGAAACCGATGCTTCCGATGAGGATGAATTGGTGTTGCCTGCGTTGCCTGCGGGCGGCAAGAACTACATCACTCCGGCAGGATACGCGCGCCTGCGTGATGAGTTGCTGGACCTGATTGACAACGAGCGGCCCAAAGTGGTCGAAGCCGTGCACTGGGCTGCCAGCAACGGAGATCGGTCTGAAAATGGCGACTATCTCTACGGCAAGAAACGTTTGCGAGAGATTGATCGGCGCATCCGCTTTCTCACCAAGCGGCTCGAGATTGCCGAAGTGGTGGATCCCAGCCTGCATGCGGGCAGCAATCAGGTGTTTTTCGGCTCCACAGTCACGTACATCGATGACGAAGGTATAAAGCGCACGATCACCATCATGGGCATCGATGAGGCAGACAGCCGGGAATCGCAGGTGAGCTGGATCTCGCCGGTGGCGCGTGCGCTCTTGAAGGCCCATGTGGGTGACGAGGTGCTGCTGCCTACGCCAGGAGGCGTGCGAAGCCTTGAAGTGGTGGCAGTGCAGTATCCGCAGCGCGCCGCGCATGCGGACTGAGCGGGGTCCGCAGCGCCGCTTTGCGCCAAGCCCAGCATGGGTTGATGGCGCCGCTCAGCGCTGTGAAGTGCTTACGTGGCCTGCGGGGTGATGCGTGCAGCGCGAATGACGGCCTGGGTGCGCCGCAAGTTGCGCAGTGCGGTTTCGAGGTGGGTCTGATCTCGCACCGCCACAATGAAGCGCAAGTCCGTGGTGTCGAGGGCCGCCTCGTCATCCATGTCCACATGGGTGATGTCAGCTTCTGAATTGGCCAGTTCAGCGGCCACGCGGGCGAGCACACCTTTGCCGTTGGTGACAGTCACCACGACCCCGGTTTCGAACATGCGCGTGGGCTCGTCCGACCAGTCCACCGCAATGAAGCGCTCGCTGTCCTTGTGCTGCAGCCGCTTGGCCACCGTGCAGTGGGCGTTGTGAACCACCAGGCCCTCGCCACGGCCCAGATAGCCCACGATGCTGTCGCCAGGTACTGGGCGGCAACAGGATGCGTACTGCACCGAGGCATTTTCGCTGCCATCCAGAGTTACCGCTCCTTGCGAAAGCGTCTCGTGGGATGTGTAGCGCTCCCGTGTCATGAGCAGCGCATCAGGACGATGGCCGTGTTCGGACATCAGCACCATGAGTCGCTTGGCCACGATGCTGGCGATGCGCTTGCCCAGGCCCAGGTCCGTCATCAGTTCGCTGCGGGTGCGGTTTCCTGTAAAGCGCAGCAGTTTGTCCCACATCGGTTGGGTCTCTGCGTCCTGGGGAGGGAGCTGCTCCAGGCCTTCCGCCCGGATGGCCTGGGTCAGCAGTTTCTCGCCCAGGCCTTCCGATTCGGTCTGTGCCAGCGTTTTCAGGTAGTGCCGGATCTTGGAGCGTGCGCGGCCCGTGCGCACAAAACCCAGCCACGCCGGGTTGGGCGTGGATACCGGGGCTGTGATGATCTCCACCACATCGCCATTCTTGAGTTCGGTGCGCAGGGGCACTTGCTCATTGTTGATTTTTGCCGCCGTGGTGCGGTCGCCAACGTTGCTGTGGATGGCGTAGGCAAAGTCCACCACGGTAGCTCCGCGAGGCAGGGCCATGATCTGGCTCTTGGGGGTGAAAACGTAGACAGCGTCCGGGAACAGGTCCACCTTGACATGGTCCCAGAACTCGGCGGCATCGCGGGTCTCGTTCTGGATGTCCAGCAGGGACTGCAGCCACTTGGTCCCTAGTCGCTCGGCCGATGTGCCATCGCCGTCCTGCGCCTTGTACAACCAGTGAGCGGCCACACCAGCCTCGGCGATGACATGCATCTCGTCCGTACGCATCTGGAATTCGATGTTCACGCCGGAAGGGCCCACCAAGGTGGTGTGCAGGGATTGGTAGCCATTGAGCTTGGCGATGGCGATGTGGTCCTTGAACTTGCCAGGAACCGGCTTGTACATCTGGTGGAGCACGCCCAGGGCGGTGTAGCAGTCTGTCACCGTGGGTACGATCACCCTGAATCCGTAAATATCGGTGACCTGGGCAAAACTCAGGTGCTTGAGGTCCATCTTCTGGTAGATGGCATACAGCGTTTTCTCGCGGCCGGCAAGGCGGACCTTCATACCGATCTTGGAGAAGGCGGTGTCCACCTCGGCCTGAACCTTTTGCACCAGATCGCGCCTGCGGTTGCGTGATTTGTTGACTGCCTTGGATAGCGTGGCGTAGCGCCATGGGTGCAGGTGCCGAAAGGCCAGATCCTGCAATTCCCGGTAAGTCTGGTTAAGGCCCAGGCGGTGGGCAATGGGTGCATAGATCTCCAGCGTCTCCGAGGAGATGCGGCCCCATTTGCTGCGCGGCATGTCCGACAGCGTGCGCATGTTGTGCGTGCGGTCCGCCAGCTTGATGAGGATGACGCGCACGTCGCGCGCCATGGCCAGCAGCATCTTGCGGAAAGACTCGGCCTGGTTCTCTTCGCGGGTGTTGAACTGCAGCTTGTCGAGCTTGGTCAGCCCATCTACCAGTTCAGCCACGGGGGCGCCAAAGCGGTCTATCAGGTCTGCTTTGGTGACGCCACAGTCTTCCATGGCATCGTGCAGCAGTGCGGCCATCAGCGCCTGGGCGTCCAATTTCCAGGTGGCGCACTGTGCAGCCACGGCAATGGGGTGCGTGATGTAGGGCTCACCGCTGTTGCGCAACTGACCCAGGTGGGCCTCGTCAGCGAAGCGATAGGCTTGGCGCACCTGTTCGATGCTGGTCGCGTCCAGGTAGTCGAGGCTGTCTGTCAGCGCAGCAAAGCTGGCCGCAGCCGCATTGGCTGCCGCTGCGGCTGCCGACAAAGTTCCCGCCGTTGGTACTTCGCCGGGGCGGGCTTGCGTTGCAGAAGGTGAGTTGAGCACCGCGTTCATGCCTTAAATGTAGCGCGAGAGCGCATCAGGAGACTTTGGGGCAAAAAAAAGCACCGCTGTCGCGGTGCTCTTTGCGGGCTGCGCCCAGGAAGAAGCTCAACCAGGAACCTTCTTGAGCATTTCCAGGCCAACCTTGCCTTCTGCGATTTCGCGCAGGGCGGTCACGGCAGGCTTGTTGCGGCTTTCGATGCGGGGGGCGTGGCCCTGGCTCAGCATGCGGGCACGGTACGTGGCGGCCAACACGAGCTGGAAGCGGTTGGGGATCTTTTCCAGACAGTCTTCTACGGTGATGCGTGCCATCGTTTTACTCCGGGGATTCAGGTGATATTGAGCGACTGGAAGGTGTCAGCACGGGCGCGGCGCTGGGCGGCGTACTTGAGTCGCTGGGCGTGAACTACGGCTTTCAGGTCGAAAAGCGCGCGCTCAAACAACTCATTGATTATAACGAAGTCAAATTTGCTCACCTGGGCCATCTCGGTAGCCGCGTTCTTGAGACGGACTTCGATGACATCGGGGGAGTCTTCGCCCCGTCGTTCCAGGCGCGAACGCAGTTCTTCCCAGCTGGGGGGCAGGATGAACACGAGGATGGCATTCGCGAAGGCTTCCTTGATCTGCAGCGCGCCCTGAAAGTCGATTTCCAGGATCACGTCCGAGCCTTGTGCAATGCGCTCCTCGATCGCCTTCTTGGAGGTGCCATAGCGGTTGCCATGTACATGCGCCCATTCCACGAAGGCGTTGCCTTCCACCATGGCATCAAACTCGGATTGCGACGCAAAGTAGTAGTCGCGGCCATGTTTTTCTTGCCCGCGCGGAGCGCGGGTGGTGTGGGAGATCGACAGGTGGACGTGGGAGTCCAGTTCCAGCAAGGCCTTGACCAGGCTGGATTTGCCTGCGCCGCTGGGGGCTGCAACTACGATGAGATTTCCGGGATAGTCCATAGTTGATGTGCGCGAAGCGCTATCAAAAAATGAGTGTTATTCGATGTTCTGTACTTGCTCACGCATCTGCTCTATCAGCACTTTCATGTCCACGCTGATGCGGGTCAGGTCAAGAGCGGCAGATTTGGAGCCCAGCGTATTGGCCTCGCGGTGGAGTTCCTGGATCAGGAAGTCCAGGCGCTTGCCCACCTCGCCGCCCTTCTTGAGCAGGCGTTCGATCTCGTCCAGGTGGGAGTCCAGCCGGGTGATTTCCTCCGCCACATCAATGCGGATGGCAAACGCCGTGGCTTCGGTCAGCGCGCGGTCGCGGGCGGCCTCGGGCAGGGTGGCACCGTCGGTCAGCGCCATGGCTTCCTTCCAGCGCTCCATGAAGCGCAGTCGCTGTTGCTCGACCAGCAGCGGCACCATGGGGACGGCCTGTTCGGCCAGGGCGCGCAATTGCTTGACCCGGTCCAGCAGCATGGTGGCCAGGCGCTTGCCCTCCCGTTCGCGGGCGGCCATCAGGGCGGTCAGGGCTTCTTCGGCCAAAGCAGGAACGGCATCGCTCCAGTCTTCAGAGCCCGATGGGGCGTTGGCGCACAGGCGCAGGGCGTCGGCTACCGTGAGGGGCGCCGCGGTCGGCAGCCATGCCTTGACGGAATCTTGCAAAGAATTGAGCCGTTGCAGCAGCCGCGCGGGCGGGTCTTGCAGGGTGTTGCTGTCCTCGTTTTCCAGGGCGGCGCGGACTTCAACCTTGCCGCGCTTGAGGCGGGCGGTCAGCAGGCTGCGCAGCGCGGGCTCCATGGCACGCAGTTCATCGGGGAGGCGGAACGAAAGGTCTAGGAAGCGGCTGTTGACCGAGCGGATTTCCAGCCCCAGTCTGCGTGATTGGGGCGCGCGGGTGTCGTTTTCAGCGCCAGTGGCAGATGCGCCATGCTGTGCGCTGGCGTATCCGGTCATGCTGTAAACTGGCATTGGACTTTTTGATGGTTGCTTGCGATCCGGCGATTATCCGGGTTCCGCTCCACCCCCGAGTCATCTTCGCAAAATATGTCAAAAATCAAGCCGGCTCCTTTGCCGCCCGATACCGCAATTGGCGGCTACCGCGTGGTGCGCCGGTTGTCTTCTGGCGGCTTTGGTGTGGTCTATCTGGCCCTGGATGCCGAAGGGCAACAGGTCGCCATCAAGGAATACCTTCCTTCGTCGCTGGCCACGCGTGCACCGGGCGAGCTGCTGCCCAAGGTGCAGTCCGAAAAACTCTCGCTCTACCGCCTGGGGCTCAAGAGCTTCTTTGAAGAAGGCCGGGCGCTGGCCCAGATCTCGCACGCCTCTGTGGTGAGCGTGCTCAACTTCTTCCGCGAGAACGAAACCGTCTACATGGTGATGAACTACCTGGAGGGTGCGACCCTGCAGGACTTCATCATCACCGCGCGCGACCTGAAAACACAGAAGGTCTTCCGCGAATCCACCATCCGCTCGCTGTTCGACGAGGTGCTGCGCGGGCTGCGCATCGTGCACCAGCACAAGATGCTGCATCTTGATATCAAGCCGGCCAACATCTTCATCACCGACGACAACAAGGCCGTGATGATCGACTTTGGCGCTGCGCGTGAAGTGCTGTCCAAAGAGGGCAATTTCATCCGCCCGATGTACACGCCCGGCTTTGCCGCTCCCGAGATGTACCGGCGCGATTCGTCCATGGGCCCCTGGACCGATATTTACGCGATTGGTGCCTGCATCTACGCCTGCATGCAAGGCTTTCCGCCCAACGAGGCGCCCCAGCGCATCGAAAAGGACCGCCTCTCGCTGGCCTTGACCAAGCTGCGTGGCGTGTACTCCGACAACCTCATCGAGGTGGTGGAATGGTGCATGGCGCTCGATCCGCTGTCGCGCCCGCAGTCGGTGTTTGCGCTGCAAAAGGAACTGAGCCGCGAGGGCGAGCGCCGCTACACCAAACTGACGGTGGCCGAGAAGATGCGCCTGCAGCTCGACACCCTGGTGTCCGACACCAAGAAGAATGTGCAAAAGGTGGGTGAAGCCACCGGTATCGGAGCCAAACCCAAATGAACCCGAAGCCCTCTTTGCGTGAGTCGCTATGAAATTCTCGGTTTTCCAGATCAGCCGCCGTGGTGGCCGCGAGAAGAACGAAGACCGCATGGGCTATTGCTACACGCGCGAATCGGGCCTGTTTGTGTTGGCCGACGGCATGGGTGGCCACCCGGAAGGCGAAGTGGCTGCACAGATTGCACTGCAGACCATCTCGGCTTTGTTCCAGCGCCAAGCCAAGCCGCAGCTCAAGGATGTGCAGGAGTTTCTGTCGGGCGCGCTGCTGGCGGCGCACCACCAGATCCTGCGCTACGCCACCGACAAGGGCATGCTCGACACGCCGCGCACCACGCTGGTGGCAGCGGTTTTGCAGGGCGGCACGGCCACTTGGGTGCATTGTGGCGATTCGCGGCTGTACATGGTGCGCGACGGTGATTTGCTCACACGCACCCGCGACCATTCCTACATGGAGCTGCGCAACTCCCCACCGCCGGGCCTGGAGCGCATCAACCGCAACGTGCTGTTCACCTGCCTGGGCTCGCCCACCAAGCCCATCTATGACATCACCGGCCCGGTTTACCTGGAGCAGGGCGACCGCATTTTGCTGTGTTCGGATGGGCTGTGGGGCACCCTCAGCGACGAGGAGATTTCCACCCAACTCGGCCGCAACACCGTGTCGCATGCTGTGCCCGAGCTGGTGGAAGACGCACTGCGCAAGGCGGGGGACAGCAGCGACAACGTGACCGTGATCGCTCTGGAGTGGGAGACGCCCGACGCGTTCGAATCCACCCAGGGCGTCTCGACCGACAGTATCAGCGACGACGTATTTGCGTCCACTATCCAGGCAGGGCCACTCGATGGCCTGGTGGATGACCTGGACGATGCCGCCATCGAGCGGTCCATCGCCGAAATCAACGAAGCCATTCGCCGCTCGGCCGCACGGAAAGCATGACACCCCCCTGAGTCGCTGCGCGTCTTCCCCCTTCTCTCGAATCGCTGTGCGATTCGGGAAAAGGGACACTGCCAGTGCACGCAAGGGAGACGCAGCTACGCAGCCTGGGCGGCCCTCGCACGGCGATCGCTGGCCTCGGCCGCGCGTTTCGGGCGAGCCTTTGGTCATGCATGAGGCACGCCCATTTTTCTACTGAAAATTCTATGACCACCTTCACCCGCACCGGCGACCGAGCCGCCCACCAGCTGCGCCCCGTGCGCATCACCCGCCGCTACACCATGCATGCCGAAGGTTCGGTGCTGATCGAGTTCGGCAACACCAAAGTGCTTTGCACCGCTTCGGTGGAAGAGCGCGTGCCGCCCCACAAGCGCGGCAGCGGCGAGGGCTGGGTCACGGCCGAATACGGCATGCTGCCGCGTGCCACCCACAGCCGCAGCGACCGCGAGGCCGCGCGCGGCAAGCAGACCGGCCGCACGCAAGAGATCCAGCGCCTCATCGGTCGCAGCCTGCGCGCGGTGTTTGACCTCAAGCTGCTGGGCGAGCGCACCATCCAGCTCGATTGCGACGTGATCCAGGCCGATGGCGGAACCCGCACCGCCGCCATTACCGGCGCCTGGGTCGCGGCGCAGGATGCGGTTAACCAGCTGCTGGCCAGCGGCAAGATCACGCAGTCCCCCCTGGTGCAGCCCGTGGCCGCCATCTCGGTCGGCATCGTGCAGGGCACGCCGCTGCTGGACCTGGAATATGTGGAAGACGTGGACTGCGACACCGACATGAACGTCGTGATGACGGGCGCAGGCCACTTTGTGGAAGTGCAGGGCACGGCCGAAGGCGTGGCGTTTACCCGGACGGAGATGGACCAGCTGCTCGCGCTGGCCGAAAAAGGCATCGCAGAGCTGGTGCAGTTGCAGCAGCGGGCGCTGCTGCAAACCCCGTAACCCGTTGATACTCACTAATTGATAGCTACTTGCGCTTGCTGGATAAGCGCTAGATGCCAATTTGAATCATGAAAATCGTTCTAGCATCCAACAACCGTGGCAAGCTGGCCGAGCTGCAGTCCATGTTCGCGCCACTCGGGGTCGAGCTGGTTCGCCAGGCCGACTTGGGCGTGGGTGAGGCCGAAGAGCCATTTCGCACCTTTGTGGAGAATGCCTTGGCCAAAGCCCGCTTTGCCTCGGCCCACACCGGCCTGCCCGCCTTGGCGGATGACGCCGGTATGTGTGTGGATGCCTTTGGCGGCCTGCCGGGCGTCGATACCGCCTACTACTGCACCCAGTTTGGCTACGAGAAAAGCGACGACAACAATGTGCGCGCCCTGCTGGAGCAGCTGCAGGGCGTCGCCAACCGCCGCGCCGCCATGGTCAGCACCCTGGTTGCCGTGCGCAGCCCGCAAGACCCTGAGCCGCTGATTGCCGTGGGCCGGGTGGTGGGCGAGATCACCACCGAACCCCGGGGCAGCAACGGATTTGGTTTTGACCCTGTGATGTTTATCCCCGAATTCGGCAAGACCTTTGCCGAGCTGCCTGTGGAAGTGAAGAACGCCCACAGCCACCGGGGCCGCTCGGCCGCGCAGATGCTGGCGCTGATGCGCGAACGCTGGCTGTAGAAGGGACGACAAGAACGTGGCCCACATCCCGATCACGCCGCAGGCTGAGGCCGAACCCGCCGTGGTGCGCGACATCCAGCACTACATGCGCCCCGGCCTGCTGCAGCTGCCCAGCCTGCCGCCCCTGTCGCTGTATGTGCACCTGCCGTGGTGCCTCAAGAAATGCCCGTACTGCGACTTCAACTCGCATGAGTACCGCGAAGGTGGCCGCGATGCGGCGGGCAATGCAGGGGTGCCCGAGCAGCGCTACATCGACGCGCTGATGGCCGACCTGGAGGCCGCGCTGCCGCTCATCTGGGGCCGCACGGTGCACAGCATCTTTATCGGTGGGGGCACGCCCAGCCTGTTTTCACCAGCCGCCATTGACCGGCTGATCGGCGACATCCGCGCCCGCCTGCTCCTTGCGCCCGACTGCGAGATCACCTTGGAGGCCAACCCCGGCACGTTCGAGAAAGACCGCTTCCGCGCCTTCCGCTCTGCGGGCGTCACGCGCCTGTCGGTGGGGGTGCAAAGCTTCAACGACCAGCACCTCAAGGCCCTGGGCCGCGTGCATGACCGCAGCCAGGCCTTGGCGGCGGTGGAAGAGGCTGCCGCGTCGTTTGACACCTACAACCTCGACATCATGTACGCGTTGCCGGGCCAGACGCCGCAAGAGCTGGAGCAGGACATGTTGACGGCATTGGCCTTCAAACCGCCGCACATCTCCATCTACCACCTCACCATCGAGCCCAACACCTACTTCGCCAAGTTTCCGCCGGCCATCCCCGAGGACGACCAGGCCTACGCCATGCTCGACCGCATCACCGAGATGACGGGCCAGGTGGGCATGGCGCGCTACGAAATATCGGCCTACGCGCAGCCCGGCCACCAGTGTTTCCACAACACCAACTACTGGCAGTTTGGTGACTACCTGGGCATTGGCGCGGGCGCACACAGCAAACTCAGTTTTGCGCACCGCGTGGTGCGCCAGGTGCGCTTTCGCGACCCAGGCCGCTACATGGACAACGCCCTGGCCGGCAGGGCTGTGGCGCAGGATGAAGACGTGCGCCGGGCCGAACTTCCGTTTGAATACATGCTCAACGCCCTGCGCCTGCGCGGTGGTTTTGCGCTGCAGGATTTCATGGATCGCACGGGTTTGCCGCTGACCACCATCGCCAAGGGGTTGAAGGCGGCCGAAAGCAAAGGTTTGATCGAGCGCGACCTGACCCATGTTCGCCCGACAGAGCGGGGCTTTGATTTTCTGAGCGACCTGCAGGAGCTGTTCCTGGCGGACTGACCGGGGCTACCGCCGATGCCGTGGCGCCGCCGCACCTGCCTATGGTTGGCGCTGTGTGCAGCGCACCGTCCCCCGCGTGGTCAGCCGCAGCGCACCGCCACAATGCGGCCGTTGGCATCCACCTCCAGATTGAGCCGCTGGGCATTGAATTCCTTGGTGATGATCTGGCCGGGGCGCAGGACGCGGGCCATTTGTGCGCCCGACCGCACCCGGGCCAGTTCCACCACCGATGCCGTGCTGTTCTGCCCCACCGCCGACTGGGCCGGCTGGGCGTTGCACAGGCCGCCTGGCGCGGGCTCTGCCGGCGCCGGGCTGCCAGAGGGGGCCGGGGGCTGGCCTTGGCTGGCGCAACCCGTCATCAGCGCCGCAACCACCAGGCTGCCAGAGATGCCAAAAGGGATTTTCGTCATGGGTGAGGCTCCAGAAAACAAGACCCTCACCATACCGGAAGCCCTGTGAGCGCGGGTGTCCACGCGTAACACGGGGGGAGGGCGGTTGTCCCTCCAGCTGGTTGGATGACTTGATGAGGGTCAAGAAAATGTTGACTGAATGCGACAGGCAGTGCGCCTCCCTTGCACGAAGGGTGCCCGGCGATGGTTTGCCGTAAGGCCCTGTCCGCACAATGGACTGTTGGTGGTCTGCGCCCCGCACTGGGTAGGCAGAACACCGGGGCCAGTGTGGAGCGCACGGGCTTCTGGCAACCGAGTTTGTGCATCCCCGAACCACCATGTCCGACGATCCCATCTTCAGCCTCATCCACTCTCTCGGCGACACCCTGGATGGTCTGGACGTCGCCTTGTGCGCGTTTGACGAAAACGATTGCACGCTCGCATGGAACCGTACGTTCTTCAAGTTCTTCCCGGAGCATGAGGGGCATGTCTACGTGGGCGAGCCCTACCACGCCAATCTGCGGCGCTTTTACACCGAGCGGCTGGATGCGCAGGAGCTGCCCAATATCGACCGCTACATCGCGGCAGGCGTGGAGCGGCACCGTGCACAGACGCGCCCCTACAGCTTTGAGCACCGGGGCCTGCGGGTCCACGTATCGTCGTTGCCGATCGCCGGGGTGGGGCGCGTGCGGGTCTGGCGTGCAGAGGCGGTGCAAAGTCCACAAGAACAGGAAAAGCTGGACAAGGTGGGCGATGCCAGCATCCACGAGCCCGGCTATCCGCGCAGCCCCATGGTGGAAAGTACAGAGCTTTTTGACCGCATTCCCGATGGCTTGATGATCTGTGGGGAGGACCAGCGCATTCAATGGGTCAACGAGCCGTTCATGCAGATGTACAGCCTTGTTGATCGCGCCGCTGCAACGGGCCTGAGCTTTGAGGACATTTACCGGGGGGCCTGGGCTGCGGATGGGCCGGGTGACATGGCGCCCTTTTATGAGGGGCTCACCATCCTGCACGAACACATGCGATTTGCAGGCGCACCGTTTGAGGTGCCCTTGCCCCGCAACCGCTGGAGCCGCGTGATCGCCAAGCAGGGTTTGGACGGGACCGTGTTCTATGCACATGTGGATATCACCGAGTTCAAGCGCCAGCAGCGTCGGCTTGCCCAGGCCGAGCGCAGTGCCCGCGACAGCGAGGCGCAACTGCGTGAGAAGTCCATCCTGCTGGAAGCCACGTTGGAAAACATGGACCAGGGCGTGGCCAAGATCAGTGCCACGGGCATTGTGGAGCTGTGCAATCGCCGCGCGCTAGAGCTGCTGGATTTGCCCGTCGAACTGATGGCCTCCAAGCCCTCGCTGGTGAATGTACTGGCCTACCTGCGCGCACGGGGCGAGTTTGACGGGGCCTCGCAAGAGATCCAAGACATGCTGCTGAACAGTGACGGCGGGGTCGATCAGCAGCAGGTCTATGACCGCCCCCGGCCCGACGGGCGCATCCTGGAGGTCCAGACCGTGCCCATCAAAGGTGGAGGTGCGCTGCGCACCTTCACCGACGTGACCCAGCGCAAACAGGCCGAGCACCGCATACGGCATGTTGCCGAACACGATGGACTCACGGGGTTGCTGAACCGCTCGGCCTTCCTGCAAACCCTTCAGGCGGCGGTGCCCGATGCGCGGCGCCAGGGCCAGGGCTTTGCCGTGTTGTATGTGGACCTGGACGGCTTCAAGCCCATCAACGACCGCTTCGGACATGCCGTGGGCGACCAATTGCTGGCGTGGGTGGCCCGGCAGCTCGCCCAGGCGGCGCGCGAAAACGACGTGGTGGCGCGGCTCGGGGGCGACGAATTTGCCCTGCTGCAGCGTGGCGTCTCTGACCGCGACAGCGCTCTCCGGCTGGGCGAGCGCCTGGTGCAGGCCATTGCCCAGCCGACGGAGATTGAATCGCATTTCATCCAGATCGGAGCCTCTGTAGGCATCGTGATGTCGTCCGCCGACGCCACGAACGCCGAAGAGCTGCTGCGCAAGGCCGATTCCGCGATGTACCTGGCGAAAGCCTCTGGGCGCGGTTGTGTGCGGATTTATGGTGCGTGACCGCCCAGCGTGCACGCGCCGGGTCAGCGGGCTTGGAAGACGTCCTTCAGAAAGTCGAAGATGTCCTACACACCTCGGTCACGGGGCGGCCTACTATTTGTCCGTCGATACCCCGTCGACATCCCTCCCGCTTGCACAAGCAAGTGTTCAGCCCGCACCCAGCGGGCTTTTTTTTGCCCGTTTCCCGTCCTGCCAGTGCCTGCACCGCTAACCGCAAGACATGGGGCTTGTCGTGAATGAGCAGGTGAATACTGGGTTCTTTGACCCCATCCTCTGCACGTTGCGCTAGGGGGCTGCATCATTCACAGCCAAGTGGGGTGTCATCGTGGGGCCACCGCTTTTGATTACAAAACCAGAATGATTCTGTACAAGCCCGGGGCGCAATTCATCTACAAGGGCCGACGTGTCAGCGTGGACTACGTCATCATCCGAAGAACGGGCCTGTGGGTCCGATTGGCCGGCAGTGAGGAGGTGTGCCGACCAGAAGATCTGACACCCATTTCGCCCCATGCTTCTGGCTTGCCCGAAGGCCGCCACTGACGGCGGGTAGGGTGGTGGGGCACAAAGCACAACGGGCCGTGAAGGCCCGTTGTGTTGGATGTTTTGGCGGAGACTGTGAGATTCGAACTCACGGACGGTTGCCCGTCGGCAGTTTTCAAGACTGCTGGTTTAAACCACTCACCCAAGTCTCCGGGAGGGAAGGCGCGAATTCTAGCTGACTGCGGGTGCTGATTTTTTCAGCATGCCCCGGGTCTCGATGAACTTCACCACATCGGCCACGCCTGCCAGGGTTTTGAGATTGGTCATCACAAACGGCTTGAGGCCCTGGGCGTTGGTGCGCATGCGGGTGGTGTCGGCGTGCATCACGTCCAGGTTGGCGCCCACGTGGGGGGCCAAGTCGGTCTTGTTGATGATGAACAGATCGCTCTTGGTGATGCCGGGGCCGCCCTTGCGGGGAATTTTTTCGCCAGCGGCCACGTCGATCACGTAGATGGTGAGGTCCGAGAGCTCGGGGCTGAAGGTGGCGGCCAGGTTGTCCCCGCCACTTTCCACAAACACGATGTCGGCGTTGGGAAACTCGCCCAACATGCGGTCGATGGCTTCGAGGTTGATGGAGCAGTCTTCGCGGATGGCGGTGTGGGGGCAGCCGCCGGTTTCCACACCCAGGATGCGTTCGGCGGGCAGGGCACCGCTCACTGTCAGCAGGCGTTGGTCTTCCTTGGTGTAGATGTCGTTGGTGATGGCGATGAGGTCGTATTCATCGCGCATGGTCTTGCACAGCATTTCCAGCAGCGTGGTCTTGCCGGAGCCCACGGGGCCGCCGATGCCGACGCGCAGCGGGGGCAGGTTTTTGGTGCGGTTCGGGATGTGGTGCAGTGTGTTGGTCATGGCGTAATTTACTATCAAATCAATAGCTGCTAGCGCAGGATTCGCAAGCGCTAGGAGCGAAAAAGTCTTGAATATTGCACTTCGTGCTGGGCGCTCAGGATGGCCAGCATCGGCGAGAAGGCCTGGCGCTCGCTATCCATCAGGCCTATGGCGTGGTCGGCGGCGGCAGGTATGGCATCGGCCAGTTTTGCGAGGATGCGCTGGCCCGCGCTTTGGCCCAGCTGCATGGATTTGAGGGCGGCCTGCACCATGTTTTCGGCCCAGCCGAAGGCGTAGGCCAGCAGAACATCGCGCACGGGCGCCTGGGTGGTGGAGGCGGCCAGTGCAAATGCCACGGGGTATGTGGGGGGCAGGGCGGCCAGGTGGCGGATGGCGGGCAGGGACTCTTCGTTACCCTGGTGCTGGTTGCGCAGCCAGTCGGTCATCGACCGGCCCATCTGCTCGGTCTGCAGGCGCAGTTCGCTCGTTTCGCGGGTGTGTAGCACCCAGTCGTTGAGTTCCCGCACGTGCGCCCAGTCGGCGCGGCGCCAGGCGCCTGCTGCTTTGGCGATGAGGGCCATGTCGCCGCGCGCCTGCGTGATGTGCAACTGGTCCAGCAGCCAGTCGCCCACGGCGGTTTCGCTGGCGAGGCCCGCGTTTTCAATGGCGCTTTCCAGCCCTTCGGAATACGAGAACCCGCCCACGGGCAGCGCGGGGGAAGCGAGCCACATCAGCTGCAGGAAGCTGGCGGCGGGCAGGCGCGCGGGGCGGTCCAGGCGCATGGAGCGGGGAGTCAGTGGTCGTGGTTGCAGTGGGGGCCGTGCACATGCCCCTGGGCCACCACGGGGATGGATACGGTGCGCCCGGGGCCTGGGGCTGCGGTGTTTGCTGCTGCGTGGCTGTGATCATGGCTGTGATCGTGATCGTGATCGTGATCGTGATCGTGATCGTGCCCATGGTCATGTCCGTGGTCATGCCCACCATGGTGGTGCCCGCCACCGTGTCCCGCCGCATAGGCCCCGCCTTCGGGTTCAAAGGGCAAGTTCTGCTCAGTCACGATCAGGTGCATCGCGCGCAGCATGTCGGCCAGCACGTGGTCGGGTTCGATCTTGAGGTGGTCGGGCTGCAGCTCGATGGGCACGTGCCGGTTGCCCAGGTGGTAGGCGGCGCGGGTCAGGTCGAAGGGGGTGCCGTGCTGTGTGCTGTGCGTGATGACCAGCACGGGCTGCGGTGCGGCGATGACGCGGACCATGGAGCCGTCTTCGGCCACCAGCACGTCACCGCCGCGCACCAGCGTGCCGCGCGGCAGGAAGATGCCCAGTTCGCGCCCGGCGGAGTCGGTGGCGGCAAAGCGGCTTTTCTGGCGCACGTCCCAGTCCAGCTCGATGGTGGTGGCGCGCTTGACCAGTATGGGCGCAAGGCCCTTGCCTTGGGGGATGAGTTTGGAGGCTTGGATCATGGAGATTCTTTGTTGCAGCGGGCAAACGTGCATTGTGTGCCAGGGGCTCAACCCTGGGCAGCGCGTTTGTTTACAGCGTACGGGTCATGAAGAAGCTGTAAGGGTCGAGGCAGTAGCCGGCAAAAGGGCCGCATTCGACGAAGCCGTTCTGCAGGTAGAGCTGCCGCGCGGGTTCGAAGAACGGTTGCGTGCCGGTCTCCAGGCTCACGCGGGCAAAGCCGCGTGCACGGGCCTCTTGCAGCAAATGGTTCAGGAGCTGGCGCGCAATGCCCCGGCCGCGATGGCGGGTGCTGGTGCGCATGGATTTGAGTTCAGCGTGGCCGGCATCGAGCCGCTTGAGCGCGCCCGTGCCCACCAGCATGTCGCCATCCACTCCGGTCAGCCAGGCAGACCAGAACGCGATGTTCGGCTGACGCAGCTGGTCCATGTCCAGCGCGTGCACGCTTTCAGGCGGTGAAACGGCACGCATGTCCACCAGGTGCTCTTGCATGAAGGCTTCAATGCGCGGGTCGCTCAGGTCGTCCAGGCGGATCATCAGGTCTTGCAATACGGCGCTCATGGGACGTGGGCCTCAGAACAAAAAGTAGCGCTGCGCCATGGGCAGTACGGTGGCGGGCTCGCAAGTGAGCAGCTGCCCATCTGCGCGTACCGAATAAGTCTGCGCGTCGATTTCCATCTTGGGCGTGTAGCTGTTGTGCACCATGTGCTGCTTGCGCACGCTGCGGATGTTGCGCACCGCGCTCAGCGTTTTGCGCAGGCCGAAGCGCTCACCGATGCCCGCCGCCAAACCTGCCTGCGAGACAAAGGTGAGGGAGGTCTTGGCAATCGCTCCGCCAAACGCGCCAAACATCGGCCGGTAGTGCACGGGCTGGGGCGTGGGGATGGAGGCGTTCGGGTCACCCATCGCCGCCATGGCGATCAGGCCGCCCTTCAGGATCAGCGCGGGCTTCACGCCGAAGAATGCGGGCTTCCAGATGACGATGTCGGCCCATTTGCCCACTTCGAGCGAACCCACTTCATGGCTGATGCCGTGGGCGATGGCGGGGTTGATGGTGTACTTGGCCACGTAGCGCTTGATGCGCGTGTTGTCGTTGCGGGCGCTGTCGCCTTGCAGGCTGCCGCGCTGCACCTTCATCTTGTGCGCGGTCTGCCAGGTGCGCAGGATGACCTCGCCCACGCGGCCCATGGCCTGGCTGTCGCTGCTCATCATGCTGATGGCGCCCAGGTCGTGCAGGATGTCCTCGGCCGCGATGGTCTCCTTGCGGATGCGGCTCTCGGCAAAGGCCAGGTCTTCGGCAATGCTGGCATCGAGGTGGTGGCACACCATGAGCATGTCCACATGCTCGTCCAGCGTGTTGTGCGTGTACGGCATGGTGGGGTTGGTGGAGCTGGGCAGGAAGTTGTCCTCGCCCACTACGCGCAGGATGTCGGGGGCATGGCCGCCGCCCGCGCCTTCGGTATGAAAGGCGCAGATGCCGCGCCCACCCACGGCGGCAATGGTGTTCTCCACAAAGCCCGATTCGTTGAGCGTGTCGCTGTGGATGGCCACCTGCGTGTCGGTTTCTTCGGCCACGTCCAGGCAGTTGCTGATGGCCGAGGGCGTAGTGCCCCAGTCTTCGTGCAGCTTGAGGCCGATGGCGCCCGCGTTGATCTGCTCGTGCAGCGCATCGGGCAGGCTGGCATTGCCTTTGCCGAGGAAGCCGAGGTTCATGGGGAAGGCGTCGGCGGCCTGCAGCATGCGCTCCATGTTGAAGGGGCCCGACGTGCAGGTGGTGGCCAGCGTGCCCGTGGCGGGGCCGGTGCCGCCGCCCAGCATGGTGGTCACGCCGCTGGCCAGGGCCTCTTCGATCTGCTGCGGGCAGATGAAGTGGATGTGGCTGTCGATGCCGCCTGCAGTGACGATGTTGCCCTCGCAGCTGATGACCTCGGTGCCGGGGCCGATGATGATGTCCACGCCGGGCTGGGTGTCGGGGTTGCCGGCCTTGCCGATGGATGCGATGCGGCCTGCGCGCAAGCCGATGTCGGCCTTGAAGATGCCGGTGTGGTCCACCACGAGGGCATTGGTCAGCACCGTGTCCACCGCGCCCTGGGCGTTGCTGCGCTGGCTTTGTGCCATGCCGTCGCGAATGGTCTTGCCGCCGCCAAACTTCACCTCTTCGCCGTAGCTGCCTGCGCGCAGCGTGTGATCGGCTTCGACTTCGAGAATGAGTTCGGTGTCGGCCAGGCGCACGCGGTCGCCCACGGTGGGGCCAAACATTTCGGCGTAGGCGCGTCGTCCAATGGTTGCCATGGTGGGGTGCTCCGCTTTCCGGTGGGCGATAAATACTATTGTTTTAATAGCTGCTAGCGCTTATCCATAAAGCGCTAGAGGCCAATTTGGCTCAAATCTTGGCGGTTCAGTGCTAGAGCGCACCTTGCGTGAGGCCCTGAAAGCCGAACACGCGGCGGTCGCCGGCGTAATCCACCAGCTCCACGGTGCGCTCCTGGCCGGGCTCAAAGCGCACGGCGGTACCCGACGCAATGTGCAGCCGCATGCCGCGCGCAGCCGCGCGGTCAAAGCCCAGCGCATTGTTGGTCTCGGCAAAGTGGTAGTGCGAGCCCACCTGGATCGGGCGGTCGCCGGTGTTGCGTACCACCAGCGTGAGGGTGCGGCGGCCGGTGTTGAGCGGGTGTTCACCGGGTTCGGTGAAGAGTTCGCCTGGGATCATTGCGTGCTCCTGGTGGGTCAACGGGTCAGGCCATTTGCGCGAGCAGCGCACCACCGAACACCGCCACGCCCGCACCTGCGGCGCGCGCCAGCCACACATGGCGGTGGCGCAGTGCCCACCCCGCCGCGAGACCCGTGCCATGCAGCAGCACGGTGGCGGTCAGCATGCCCGCAAGGGTTTGCCAGGCGCTGTCGCTGCCTGCCAGTTCGTGGCCATGGGCCACGCCGTGGAAGACAGCGAACACGCCCACACCCAGCGCCGCCACCAGTCCGGGCACGCGCAGGCGCGACACGACGAGCAGGCCTGTGACCAGCAGCGACGCAGCAATCATCGGCTCCACAGCAGGCAGCGCCACACCCTGCAGGCCCAGCACGGCGCCCACCAGCAGCATGGCCGCAAAGCCCACGGGGCCCCATAGCAGTTCGCGCCCGGCGCTGCGCGCGGCCAGGGCGCTCCACAGGCCCACGGCCACCATGGCGGCCAGGTGGTCCAGGCCGAACAGGGGGTGGGCAAGGCCGCTGAAGAAACTGTTGTGGATGTGGGATTCAGCGCCTGTATGGGCGTTGGCGCACGTGCTGATTGCGCTGGCAGCTATGAAAAGGAGAGCGGCTGTGTGGCGGTGTGAGAGTGCGATGCGCATGGGGGCTCCACAGAAAGAACGAGGGACAGAGAGAAAGGGGGTCAGACGATCGGTTGATGGACGGTGACCAGCTTGGTGCCGTCGGGGAAGGTGGCCTCGACCTGGATGTCAGGAATCATCTCGGCGATGCCGTCCATCACGTCCGCGCGGGTGAGCACGGTGCGGCCCTCGCTCATCAATTGCGCCACGGTCTTGCCGTCGCGCGCGCCTTCCATCACAGCGGCGCTGATCAGGGCCATGGCCTCGGGGTAGTTGAGCTTCAGGCCCCGGGCCTTGCGGCGCTCGGCCAGCAGGGCGGCGGTAAAGATCAGCAGCTTGTCTTTCTCACGAGGGGTCAGTTCCATGTCGTTCTGCTCAATGTAAGGAGGGGTGGGCTCGTGTGGCGGGTTGTCCAGGCCGGACACACGGGGCAATCGTCATCGATGGCCGTGCGGTCCGAAGGGCAGCGGATTCATCATAGGCAGCAAGCCCCGTGCCCGCCATACGCCAGAGGGCGCAGGGGTGGTGCCCACCCGCGGCGGCCGTGGCATGGAAACTGCACTTGCAGGGCTTGTCGCAACCCCTGTCCATGCCTCCCTCCACCGCCTCTCTTGTCCCGCCCGACGTGGCCTCGGCGCCCGCATTGGGGCCGGATGCCGACGCGCAAGCGCCGCAGCAGGTCGTCAAGGTGCGCCGCGACTACAACAGCTGGGTCGCCACCGAGACCATGGAGGACTACGCACTGCGCTACACCCCCCAGCGCTTTCGCAAATGGTCTGAATGGCGCGTGGCCAACACAGCGTTCGGGGCTGCGTCTTTCCTGATCCTGGAAGCCGTGGGCGCCACGCTGCTGGTGCAGTACGGCTTCATCAATGCCTTCTGGGCCATCGTGGCCACGGGGCTCATCATCTTCCTGGCGGGGCTGCCCATCAGCGTGTATGCGGCGCGCTATGGGGTGGACATGGACCTGCTCACGCGCGGCGCGGGGTTTGGCTACATCGGCTCCACGCTCACCTCGCTGATCTACGCGAGCTTCACCTTCATCTTCTTCGCGCTGGAGGCCGCCGTGATGGCCTACGCACTGGAGCTGGCGCTCGACATCCCGCCCACCTGGGGTTACCTCATCTGCGCCATTGTGGTGATTCCGCTGGTCACGCATGGCGTGTCGGCCATCAGCCGCCTGCAGGTGTGGACACAGCCGCTGTGGCTGGTGATGCTGGTGGTGCCGTTTGTGTATGTGATCGTGCGCGATCCTGGTGCGTTTTCTGGCATCGTGCACTACGGTGGTGAGTCAATGCGGGGCGCCACATTCCAGCTGCCCTTGTTTGGTGCGGCGCTCACGGTCGGTATTGCGCTCATTACCCAGATGGGGGAGCAGGCCGACTACCTGCGCTTCATGCCCGCATCCACCCCCGCCACACGTGGGCGCTGGTGGCTGGGCGTGCTGGTGGGCGGGCCGGGCTGGGTGGTGCTGGGCGTGCTCAAGATGCTGGGCGGCGCGCTGCTGGCTTATCTGGCGCTCACGCACATGGTGCCTGCCGAGCGTGCGGTGGACCCCAACCAGATGTACCTGGCCGCGTATGAATACGTGTTCCCCCACTACGGCTGGGCGGTGGCGGCCACGGCGTTGTTTGTGGTGGTCTCGCAGCTCAAGATCAATGTGACCAACGCCTACGCAGGCTCGCTGGCGTGGTCGAACTTCTTCTCGCGCCTTACCCACAGCCACCCGGGGCGCGTGGTGTGGGTGGTGTTCAACACCCTCATCGCATTCATGCTGATGGAGATGAACGTGTTCCGCGCCATGGGCGAGGTGCTGGGGCTGTACTCCAACATCGCCATCGCCTGGATCATGTCGGTGGTGGCCGACCTCGTCATCAACAAGCCGCTGGGCCTGTCGCCCAAGGGCATCGAGTTCAAGCGCGCGCACCTGTACGACATCAATCCGGTGGGCGTGGGCTCGATGGCGCTCGCGTCCATCCTGTCCATCAGCGCGCACCTGGGCCTGTTCGGACCGCTGCCGCAGGCGTTCTCGGCGGTGATTGCGATGGCGGTGGCCTTTGTCACCGCACCGCTCATTGCCTGGGCCACTGGAGGGCGCTACTACATTGCGCGCCAGCCCGATCCCGCTGCGGTGACCGATGTGGTGGCGGTGCCCATGCACGGTCCGGTCAGCGGCAAACAAGGTGCTGACCTGGGCAGCTACGTGCGTTACACCGTGCAGCGCTGCGTGATCTGCGAGCGCGAGTACGAAGCCCCGGACATGGCCCAGTGCCCTGCTTACCGGGGGGCTATCTGCTCGCTGTGCTGCACGCTCGATGCGCGATGCGGCGACCTGTGCAAACCCCACGCGAGCATGGCGGTGCAATGGTCGGCCGCGCTGCGCTGGGTGCTGCCGCGCGCCATGTGGCGCTACCTGGACACGGGCCTGGGTCACTTCCTGCTGCTGATGCTGGTGATAGCGCCGCTGCTGGCCTCGGTGATGGGGCTGCTGTACCACCAGGAGCTCAACACCATCGCCCAGGCGGCCACTGACACCGAGGTGATGGCGGCACCCGAAGTGGCGCTGCGCTCGGGCCTGCTCAAGGCCTATCTTGCACTGCTGGTCATTTCGGGCATCGTGGCCTGGTGGCTGGTGCTGGCGCACAAAAGCCGCCAGGTGGCGCAGGAGGAATCCAACCGGCAGACGGGCCTATTGGTGCGCGAGATCGAGCTGCACCGCCAGACCGACGAGGCCCTGCAGACCGCGCGCAGCGTGGCCGAGCAGGCGCGCCAGGTGGCCGAAGAAGCCAAGCGCGCTGCCGACCAGGCCAACCAGGCCAAGAGCCGCTACATCAGCGCCATCAGCCACGAGATCCGCACGCCGCTCAACTCCATCCTGGGCTACGCGCAGCTGATGGGCGAGGACGCGGGCGTGCCCCCGCACCGCAAGCAGGCGGTACATGTGATCCGCCGGGGGGGCGAGCACCTGCTCTCGCTCATCGAGGGCACGCTCGACATCGCGCGCATCGAATCCGGCAAGCTCACGCTGGACGTGACGCCCATGCGTTTTTCCGATGGCCTGCATGAGATGGCCAGCCTGTTTGAACTGCAGGCCGCGGCCAAGGGCCTGGCCTTCCAGTTTGATGTGCTGGGCGTGATTCCGGAAGTGGTGCGTGCCGACGAAAAGCGCCTGCGCCAGATCCTCATCAACCTGCTGGGCAACGCCGTCAAATTCACCGCGCACGGCACCGTCACGCTGCGCGTGCGCTATGCACGCGAAATGGCGCGCATCGAGGTGCAGGACACCGGACCAGGCCTCACGTCCGAGGAGATCGAGCGCATCTTCGAGCCCTTTGCGCGCGGCGGCTCGGGCGGTGGCAACACCGCGGCCGCGCCGGGCGCAGGCCTGGGCCTGACCATTGCCAAGATGCTCACCGCGCTCATGGGCGGCGAGCTGACGGTGAGCAGCACCCCAGGCGTGGGCTCTGTGTTCCACGTCAAGCTGTTTCTGCCCGAGGTGCATGGGGATGCGCTGGGCAAGGCGGCGGCGCCTGTGGCTGTGCAAGCCCAGCGCGCGCGCAGAGGGTATGCCGGCGAGCGCCGCCGCATCCTGGTCGTGGACAACGAAGAGCCCGACCGCGAGCTGCTGGTGCAACTGCTCGAACCCCTGGGCTTTGAGCTGCGCCAGGCGGCCAGCGGCCACGATGCGCTGGATCTCCTGGCCACCGGCTACCGGCCGCACGCAATCTTCATGGACCTGGCCATGCCGGGCATCGACGGGTGGGAGACCTTGCGGCGCGTGCGGCAGATGCGGTTGCCGAACGTGCATTGCGCCATTGTTTCCGCCAATGCGTTTGACAAGGCGCTGGACAACGACGTGGACATCCGCCCCGAAGACTTCATCGTCAAGCCCGTGCGCCATAGCGAGCTGCTCGACTGGCTGGAGCGCCGTTTGGGGTTGCTGTGGCAATACGGCGAAGCCAATACGACCCCCGCCTTGCCTGCGGCAGCGGATGCGCCCCTCACATACCCCGACACCACCGCCCTTGCCGCCTTGGCCCAGGCAGTGTCTTTGGGCTACTACCGTGGCATCCTCAACACGCTGGACGACATTGAACGCAGCCAGCCCGCGCACAGCGCTTTTGTGGGCACCATGCGGCAGCTGGCCAAGCAGTTCCAGTTCGATGCCATGGGCCAGATCCTGGAGCAGGCGCCATCGTGATGACCACCACCAACCCACTACCCATTCACGCATCCGCAGCGCCCGGCGCGGCGCTGGACCGCAGCGACAGCGACGTGGTGCTCATCGTGGACGATGTGCCCGACAACCTGGCCGTGCTGCACGACGCGCTCGATGAGTCGGGCTACACCGTGCTGGTCGCCACGCATGGCGAGGCAGCCCTGCAGCGCGCAGCGCAGGCCCTGCCCGACATTGTTCTGCTCGACGCCATGATGCCTGGCATGGACGGCTTTGAAGTGGCGCGGCGCCTGAAGGCATCGCCCGCCACGGCACACATCCCCATCATCTTCATGACGGGCCTCACCGAAACCGAGCACCTTGTGGCCGCGCTGGAGGCGGGTGGTGTGGACTACGTCACCAAGCCCATCAAGCCCCGCGAGGTGATGGCGCGCATGGGCGTGCACCTGGGCGCAGCCCGCAAGGCCCGGCAGGACGCCCGCCAGGCCCGCGAGGCGCGCAACGCGCTCGATGCGTTTGGCTACGCCAGCATCACCGTGCGTGCGTCGGACGGCCGCATCGTCTGGCAAACCCCGCTGGCGCGCGAGCTGCTGCAAAGCTACTTTGGCGAAGTGAGCCCCGATGGCACGCCCACCGCATTTGGCCAATGGGCGCCCGAGCCGGTGCAGGCCTGGCTGCGCCGCCATGTGCTGGCCGACAACGCCGCCGAGCTGCTGGCCGCATCGCTGGCGGAACCGCCACGTCTGGCGGTGGAACAGGGCGCGCGCCGCCTCACCTTCCGCCTGCACCAGCAGGCGGGGGACAGCGCCGGCGGCGGCGACTGGCTCATCGTGATGCGCGAGGTGTCGGACGCGAAGATCATCGAATCCATGAGCCTGTCCTTCAAGCTCACCGCGCGCGAGGCCGAGGTGCTGTACTGGGTGGTCAAGGGCAAGATCAACCGCGACATCGGCGACATCCTGGGCGCGAGCCCCGCCACGGTGAAGAAACACTTGGAGCGCGTGTTCGCCAAGCTGGGGGTGGAGACGCGCACCGCAGCGGCGGCCATGGCCATGAACCGCATCCGGCAGCTGCACCCGCAGTTTGAGGGATAGATTTTGGTGTTTTTGGCCGCTAGCGCTGGTTGCTAAAGCGCTGGTAGCTATGAATTTTGAAGAGCCAGTGTGACCGCCTAGGCCGCGCGTCAGCGGCCCACAGCCTTCTCCAGCTCTTGCTTGTTCATCTTTGAGCGCCCCTTGATCCCCTGCCGTTTGGCGTCTTCGTAGAGCTGATCCCGGGTGCGCCCCTGCGGGCCACGGTGCGAGTTCCTGCCTCCGCGCACGGGCGCAGGCGTGGCATGCAGGGTCTTGGGGGCGACGGTTTTACTTTCGCCGTTCTGTGCGCGTTCCTTGTTGACCGTGCGGGCCGCGATTTCCTCGGCCGTGTCTTCGTCCTTGCCGCGTTCCAGCAGGCTGTCCTTGATGTGTTCGTACTGGCGCTCGCGTTTGGCGCTCCAGGTTCCGCGTGGCATGGTGGGCTCTTCCGAGTGGCAGGGTGATGAGCGTTTCAGCTTAGGCCCTGGCCCGGCGGCCCCGGTCAGTGTTGCGCGGGGGCGGGTGTAGGACGCATGCCCCGCATGTCTTCTGAAGGGAGTGGTAGCCCTAGTCCACTGAAACCGAGAAATCGGCTGAGCGTGAGGGTCTGGCAGGGCCGCACTCTAGGCGGCGGGCGCAGCCGGGTTGCACACCCGGCGAGCACGGCAACGACGAGGGCGGCCCTGCCAGACCCTCACCCTTCGGGCCGGGGTGGCAGCAGGCGCATCGCGGCGTTGCGGACTTTGCCAAGGCGGTCAGCCTTGGCCGCAGTCCGCGCCTTGCGCTGCACCCGCTGCCACCTCGGCGCACAGCCGATTTCTCGGTTTCAGTGGACTAGTTGGGTCAAAAATCGGCTTTAGCGCTTATTTGACAAGCGCTTATAGCTATTATTTTTGAATCAACTACATCCCCAGCGACTTCAGCAGCGCGTCTGTGTCGTCCTGCCCCGCAGGCGGTGGCGCGGGCACGGGAGGGGCTTCTTGCGACTGGGCCATCAGCGCGTCGGCATCCGGCACTTCCTGCGCCTCGAAGTCGTAGAGCTTGATGAACTCGGTGCGGTCGATGGCCAGTTCCAGGTAGAAGATGTTGTTGTTGCTGGTGTAGAAGGTCACACGCCGGGCTTCGGGCTTGTCCAGGTTGGCGTCCACGCTCAGCATCACCTGCTTGTTCAGCACCAGCATCTTGGGCTGGTTCTGGGTGATGTGGGTCTGCAGCTCGCGGCGCACCTTGCCGGTGAAGTCGCCCACCACCTGGTTCATCAGCTCGCCCATCACGTTGCTCACTTCGTCCGACGTGTAGGAGCTGACCAGATCGTCCTTGGACATGCCCATGTTCAGCAGGTAGTTGGCATACAGCTCCATCGCGGCCTGGGCCGAGAAGTTGATGATGACCAGCCCCGAGAAGCCGCCATCGAACAGCACAAAACAGCCGATGTCGGGCTTGAGGCACGTCTTGCTGATGCGTTGCACCATGCCGGAGTAGTGGATCTGGCTGTGGGTGGCCACGTTCAAGACCCGGGTGACGGAGTTGCACAGGCTGATCAGCAGATCTTCGGTGCCGTAGACGGGGGATTTATCGGGGAGGCTCATGGTGTGGGTAGGCATCTGCCAGGAAAAACAACAACAAAACTGCAACGCAGACAGAGCATAGGCGATGGCGCACCGCGAGGCCAGAGTGCTTTCCGCCCTGGTGCGCTCAGCTGCGGGTGTTGGCCGTGCGGTTCTTGGGCGCAGAACTTGCGTGCCCTTGATCCGGGTCATACCACGTTGGCGCCCTGGGCCCGCATGGGATGCAGCGGATTGACAACCAACCGGGCAGGCGTATCGTGCCTCCCATACCAAAAGAGAGGGGCGCCAGATGGGTGTTGTCTATAACTATGGGTTGGCTGATTTCCAGTCGATTGCGGCGGGCGCAGCGGTTTTGGCCAGTGGGGGGGGCGGCAGCTACCACGACGCTTGTTCGATCCTTCAGGAGCTGGCTGGTCAGGGCTGGAGCGGCACGGTCACGGTGCAGGACTATGACGGCGCCACCAACGCCTGTGTGCTCGCCATCATGGGCTCGCCCGATGCGGCCGACAGCCTCACGCTGTCTGCGGTGCAAAACTCGGTCAGCAACACCGTGGCCGTGATGGAGGCCAGCACCGGTGCCCTGCTGGGCGCCTTGATCCCTGTGGAGATCGGGCCCATCAATTCGCTGGTGCCGCTCATTGGCGCGGCCATGTCGCAGGGCGCGGTCTGGGTGGTCAACGGCGATGGCGCCGGCCGTGCCGTGCCCGAACTGCCCCAGACCACCTTCACCGGCGGTGCGCAGCTTGCGCCGTGCCCCGCTGTGCTGGCCAGCGATGCCTCTACGCTGGTGGATCTGGAATCCGCCGTGCTGGGCGCCTCCACCGCTGCGCGCGTGGAAACCCTGGCGGGTGGCGTGGTGGCCGGGTTTGGCGGGTATTCGGGCATCGCCATGTGGCCCTCCAACGCGGGCAACGGCTTTGCGTTGTCGGGCAGCTACATACCGGGCACGCTGGAGCAGGCGCGGGGCCTGGGGCAGTTTCTGCTACAGGCCGCCACGCCGCCCGCCACCGCTGCAGTGGCCGGTGTGATCACCATGATCACCGGCCGCCCAGCCAGCGCGGTGGTGACCAATTTTTTCATCACCTCGGTCACGCAGTCCACCTCCAGCGCGTCGCTGGATTCGGGCATCATCCGCCTGGACAACACACAGGACCCGAGCCTGAGCACCGAGACGCACTATCTGTACAACCTGAACGAGAACCTCATCATGTACTCGTCTGCGAGCGTGGCGCCCGATGTCATCGCCCCCGACTCCATCTGCTACTACTCGGAAAGCACGGGCCGCGGCTTCTCCAACGCCAGCGACGACCTGGCCCTGTACTTCGATCCCACCACGGGCAAAAGCACGGGCCAGATGGTCAGCGTGATCGCCGTACGGACGGCCCCCCAGCTTTACAACACCCCGGGTGTGGTGGCGTCGTTTGCCGGTTTGCTGCGCAATATGGGTTACGCCGGGGCCATGCCGTCGGCCTGAAGAATCAAGGGTTTTTGCCGCCATGGGTGATGAAGCAGACCTGAACAAGGAGCGGCTGGAGCTGGTGCTGGAGGCCGCCGGGCTGGACCTGTGGGAGAACGACCTGGTCAGCGGCCAGGTCACCCACAAGGCCTCCAAGACCTTTGAGGAGCTGGGTTTTACCCAGGACGAAATCGTGACGGGCGTGCAGGACATCTTTGGCCTGTTCCACCCTGGCGATCTGGACAAGGTCAAGCAGGCGGTGGCCGACCACGTGGCAGGCATCACGCCGCAGTACCGTGCCGAGTTCCGGCTGCGCTCCAAGGCGGGCGAGTGGATCTGGTTTGCCAACTACGGCCGCATCATGGACCGCAGCAGCGCCACCCCCGGCAAGCGGTTGATAGGTGTCACCTTCAACATCCATGACCGCAAGCAGAAGGAAGACGAGATTGCGCAGATCAACCAGCAGCTGCTGGAGCAGAACAAGCTGCTGCAGGAGCTCAATACCGCGCTGGAGTTGCTGGCCGCCAATGACTCTCTGACGGGCCTGGCCAACCGGCGCACGCTGATGGAACTGGGCGCGAACGAATGCAAACGCACCGAGCGTTTTGACCACCCGCTGTCCCTGCTGGTGGTGGATATTGACCTGTTCAAGACGGTCAACGACGCCTGGGGGCACCTTGCGGGAGACCGCGTGATCTGCGCCGTGGCCCAGGCCTGCGCGGCGCGCAAGCGCAGCGGTGTGGACATCGTGGCGCGGTTCGGGGGCGAGGAGTTTGTGATCGTATTGCCCGAAACCGATGGCGTCAGCGCCTTGCGTGTGGCCGAATCACTGCGCCACGATGTGGCCGCGTTGAGCGTGCCCGTGAATGAGCAGGGTGCGAGTGCTTCGGTCACCGTGAGCATCGGTGTGGCCACGATGCACAAGGGCTCGGGCATCGGCTTTGAAGAGCTGGTCAACCGTGCCGACAAGGCCCTGTACCGCGCCAAGGGCACGGGGCGCAACGCCGTGTACTGCGCCGATGTGCAGCAGGTTGGGGCCCCGGCGGTCCATGTACTCATTGAGCCGGACGAAGACGCAGACGGCGTTTTCGCCGCCTAAGGCCCCCTCGCTCTTTACTCTTCGCTCGTCCACTCTACCTGCACGCCCAGGCTGCGCAGGTTCTCCACAAAGTGCGGGTGGGCACGGCGGATGGGTGTGGCGTTGCGGATCTCCGAGCGCCCGGGCGTGCTCGCCGCCACCATGAAGAGCGCAATGGCCACGCGGATGATGTAAGGGCTCTCTACCACCGCAGGGGTCAGCGGGTTGCCGCCAAAGGTGACGAGCCGGTGCGGGTCGGACTGGAACACGTGTGCGCCAAATTTGGACAGCTCGCCCGCCCAGCCCAGGGCGCCGTCGTAGACCTTGTTCCAGAACAGTGCATTGCCCTCGGCCCGCACCCCCAGCGCAATGAAGATGGGCAGCAGATCCACCGGAAAATACGGCCAGGGCGCGGCCTCGACCTTGGTCAGCACGTTGCTGGTGAACGGCGTCTGCACCTTGAGCGGGCCGTCGCACCGGGCGCGCGACCAGCCGTCCTCGTGCGTGATCGTGACGCCAAACTTGGCAAACGTGCGGTCGATGAGCGGAAAGTTCTCGGGCGCGCTGTTTTTCACCACCACGTCGCCACCGGTGATCGCGCCCAAGGCGAGGAAGGTCGTGATCTCGTGAAAGTCTTCGTCAAAGCGGAACTCGCCACCGCGCAGGGTGGTGCCACCATGCACCGTGATGCGCGAGGTGCCCATGCCCTCAATGCGCACGCCGATCATGGCCATGAAGCGGCAGAACTCCTGCACGTGGGGCTCCGACGCGGCGTTCGTCAGCACCGACGTGCCCTCGGCCGTGGCGGCGCACAGCACGAAGTTCTCGGTGGTGGTGACCGATGCGTAGTCCAGCCAGTGGTGGTTGGCCTGCAGCCGGCCCGCGCTGCGGATTAGCAGCGAGCCCTCCGCCCGCTCCACGCGGCCACCAAAGCGGTGGAACACCTCCACATGCGGGTCGATCTCGCGCACGCCCAGGGTGCAACCCTTGACGTTGTCCTCCAGCCGCGCCACGCCAAAGCGCGCCAGCAGCGGGGGCACCAGCATGATGGACGAGCGCATTTCCTCGGGCAGGCGGTGGAGGGCGGCATCGAACGTGGTGGCGTGGTGGTGCAACTCCAGCGTGCCGGTGGCGTGGTCCATGCGCACATCGCTGCCCAGGGTGCGGAAGATGTCGAGGATCTTGCGCACGTCGGTAATGTCGGGCACGCCCAGCAGGCGCAGCGGCTCGTTGGTGAGCAGCGTGGCGCACAGCACGGGCAGCACGGCGTTCTTGTTGGCAGAAGGGGTGATGCGGCCCCGCAGCGGGGTGCCGCCGTGGACGACGAGGTTGGACATGGGGAGGGAGGAGAAGAGGCCTGGGCGGGCCAGGGGTTGCGCGAGGTCGATACTCTAACTGGGTTGTGTGTATGGGGGCGGTGTGCCTGGTTTGTGGGCGGAGGCCGGGGAGCGCGCCCGGCAGCGCGGTAACTTTCTTTCGCGTCGCCGAAAGAAAGTCACCAAAGAAAGGGCGACCCCCAGTCTGCGACCCCTTCGCGTTGCGAAGGGGCAACCTGCGGCGGGGCGGTTGCGGGGTGCGCCGTGGAACTCGCTTTGCGCTGGCGCGCGCCGCTCGGACAACCACGGCGAGTCAGTTAACGAAGCATGGGCGCTTCGACGCCCATGCTCACCCCGCAACCGCCCCGCCGCAGGCGCAGCCAGCAGGGGGTTGGGCACCCGAACATCCAACAGCCGAACAGCCACACGGGCCTTTGCTTCGCTCGGCCTCACCTCGCGGGCGCAAGCGCCACGCGCTGCGCAAACTGGGCCGAGCGAAGCAATGGCCCGAATGGATGTCTGCTCCCCGGGTTCCCTTCAGGATGCGCCGAGGAGCGCAGCGGCCAGCGGATCAGGGCTCGCGATTGTTTGAGCGCAGTGAAACGAAGCGAGTTCGAGCGAGACCCCGCTGGGCGCGAGTACCGCAGGTTTCCCCACACGCCCGCAAGGGCGTGTGGGGACGCAGCGTGTAGGGTCGCGTTCTCTTTGGTGACTTTCTCTTGGCGAGGCAAGAGAAAGTTACTGCGCCGCCGGGCGCACACCCCGGCCTCCGCCCTCCAACCAGGCATGCGGCAAATCCAGTGCACAAGCCCAGGCTTCGTCAAGCTCAGCCCGAACGGGCAGATGAACCGATCAGACCCTGACAAACTCAGCCCGAATGGCCGACAGCATGGGGTATGCTGCAAAAATAATAGCTATAAGCGCTTTATGGACAAGCGCCAGCGGCAGAAACAACCAAAAATTAACCCCGCCCCTCAGCCACCCGATGAATCGCCGCCCGAATCCTCGGATACGTCCCACACCGGCACGCATTGCCACCCATCGCGGCATCAATGTCCGCATCGCTGGGCTTCGGGGTCTTCTTCAGCAGCGCGCAGGCCGACATCAGCTGCCCGCTCTGGCAGTAGCCGCACTGCGCCACATCCAGCACCGTCCATGCGGTGCGCAGGGCCGTGGCCTCTGGGCCTTGCAGGCCCTCGATGGTGGTCACATCGGCATCGCCCACGGCCGACAGGGGCGTGATGCAGGCGCGCACGGGCTCGCCGTTCAGATGCACGGTGCAGGCGCCGCACAGCGCCATGCCGCAGCCAAACTTGGTGCCGTTCATGTGCAGCTCGCCGCGCAGCACCCACAGCAGGGGCGTGTCGGGTTCGGCGGTGACGGCGATAGCTTTGCCGTTGATGCGCAAGGTTGTGGACATGGTGGTTCCTTGAATCGATTCAGGCCAGCTTCAGTGGCAGGGCGCGCAGGCGCTGGCCGGTGAGTGCGAAGAGGGCGTTGGCCACCGCAGGCGCAATGGGCGGCACGCCGGGCTCGCCCACGCCCTCGGGCGGTTCGGCGCTGTCGATGATGTGGGTCTCCACCCGTGGGCAGTCGGCCATGCGGAGCAGTGGCACGTCGTGAAAATTGCTCTGCTGCACCTGCCCGTCCTTCAGGGTGATCTCGCCATACAGCGCCGCCGTGAGGCCAAACACCACGCCGCTTTCCATCTGCTGCGCAATCAGGTTGGGGTTGATGGCCGCACCGCAGTCGACAACGCACACCACGCGGTGCACGCGTATGGCCTTGTCCGCCCCCACCGACACCTCGGCCACCTGCGCCACGATGGAGCCGAACGACTGGTGCAGCGCCACACCGCGCGCACGCTGCTCGCCTGCCGCGCCGGGCGCCAGCGGCGTGCCCCAGCCCGCCAGCTCGGCCGCCTTTTGCAGCACCTTCAGATGGCGCGGGTGCTTTTGCAGCAGTGCGGCGCGAAACGCCACCGGGTCCTGCTTGGCCGCTGCTGCGGCCTCGTCCACAAAACTTTCCTTGAAAAACGCCTGGTGCGAATGCCCGACCGAGCGCCAGAAGCCCACCGGCAGCGGCAGGTCGACGATCTCGTGCGCAATGCGCGCATGGGGCCATTCGTAGGGCTGGTCGAACGCGCCTTCGGACGTGGTCTTGTCCGGCCCTGCGCCTGCGAGGCCAAAGGTGCGCACCAGCACCTGCGGCACGATGGCCTGGCCCACCGACACGTTGTGCCACGCCACCAGCTGGCCCTGCGCGTCAAACCCCGCCTTGAAGCGGGCCATGCACGCCGGGCGGTAGAAGTCGTGCTGCGTGTCCTGCTCGCGGCTCCACAGCGTTTGCACCGGCGCACCACCGGCCACCTTGGCTATGGCGGCGGCCTGGGCCACGTAGTCGGCCTCCAGCCTGCGGCCAAAGCCGCCACCCAGCAGCAGCTGGTGCAAGGTCACTTTTTCGTCGTCGATGCCTAGCGCCTTGGCCGCCGCGCGGCGCGCCAGGCCCGGCACCTGGGTGGATGTCCACACGGTGGCAGCGCCGTCTTTGAACTGCACCGTGCAGTTGATCGGCTCCAGCGCGGCGTGGGCCAGGTAGGGCGCGCGGTAGTCGGCGGTGATGGTGGTCGCAGCGCCTTGCATGGCCGCGTCCACATCGCCCGCGCTGTGGTAGCCAAAGCCTTTGGCCTGGTCCAGCGCCTGGGCCAGTCGCGCCATCACGGTTTCGCTCGACAAGGTGGCGGCGGGGCCGTGGTCCCATTCCACGGTGACTGCGGCGGCGGCCTTTTTGGCGTGCCACGGCGTGTCGGCAATCACGGCCACGCCGCCCGTGCCGCCGTGGTAGGGCGCCACTTCGAGCACGTGCTTCACGCCGGGCAGCTTCTGGGCGGCGGCTGCATCAAAGCGGGCCACCTTGCCGCCGCGTGTGGGACACATCACGAGACAGGCGTGCAGCAGGCCGGGCGGGTTGGCGTCGATGCCGAACACGGCCGTGCCATCGAGTTTGGACGGCGCCTCGATGCGCGTGAGCGGCTTGCCGATCAGCTTGAACTGCGCGGGCTCCTTCAGCGTGACCTTGCCCGGCATGGGCTGCTGCGCGGCCAGGGCGGCCAGTTCGCCAAAGGTGGCGCGCTGCCCTGCAGAGTGTTCTACCCAGCCTGCGTTGGCCGTGCACTCGGTCGCCTGCACGCCCCACTGCGCAGCGGCAGCGCGGATCAGCATCGCACGCGCATGGGCGCCAGCTTCGCGCATGGGCAGCCACAGGTCCTTGATGCTGCTCGATCCGCCCGTCATCATCACGCCCACCTCGCGCATCGTCTTGGCAGTCAGCCAGCCGGCCACGGCCTTCATCGAGCCATCGTTGTCGGGGTGAAAGGGCAGGCCGTCCACCACCGTGGCGAGGTTGTTGTAGATATCGTCGATGGGCGTCATCTCCAGCCGCACCTGCGCCCAGTCGGCGTCCAGCTCTTCGGCCAGGATGGCGGCCAGGCCCGTGTGTGCGCCCTGGCCCATTTCGGACTTGGCCATCATCACCGTCACGGTGTTGTCGGCCCCCACTTTGACCCAGCCGTTCAGCGCGGCCTGTCCGCGGGTCTGCGGCAGCGGGTCAGACGGGTGCAGGCGCTGGCGCGGCGGCATCACGCCCCAGCCAATGACCAGCGCGCCCGCTGTTGCGGCGCCGCCGAGGAGCACTGTGCGTCGTTTCACCATGGGTTCATTCCTTATTGGGGCCTTAGCCGCCCATCGTAAATCCGAGGGGCGTTTCTCCACCACCGGGATTGCCGCAGATTTTGAGTGTTTTTGGCCCCTGGCGCTTATATATAAAGCGCTATTAGCTACTGATTGCATAGCGTTTCGCCTACCCGACACAACGCAGGTGCCCAAGCTCTGCGCATGGGCAGCCGGACCTCCGTGTACGCCACCCGGCGTATTTCCGAAGAAGGCCTCGCTCTCCAGAATCCATTCCATCGCTCGATCACCCAGGGCCTCCGGAGGGAGCCCGGCGAGCGAAGCGGTTTGATTGTTGGATTGATTGAAACCACCACCGGAGAAGCACACATGCAACGTCGTTATTCCCTCAAGGCCCTTGCGGCCGTCGCTACGCTCGCTGGCCTGTCTGCGCTGCCAGCCCACGCGCAGGACACCATCAAGGTCGGTATCCTGCACAGCCTGTCGGGCACCATGGCCATCTCCGAGACCGTGTTGAAAGACACGGTGCTCATGGCCATCGACGAGATCAACGCCAAGGGCGGCGTGCTGGGCAAGAAGCTCGAACCCGTGGTGGTGGACCCGGCCTCCAACTGGCCCCTGTTTGCCGAAAAAACCAAGCAGCTGCTCGGCCAGGACAAGGTCTCGGTCATCTTCGGCTGCTGGACCTCGGTGTCGCGCAAGTCGGTGCTGCCCGTGGTTGAAGAAATGAACGGCCTGCTGTTCTACCCCGTGCAGTACGAGGGTGAAGAACTGTCCAAGAACGTGTTCTACACCGGCGCCGCGCCCAACCAGCAAGCCATCCCTGCGGTGGACTACCTGATGAGTAAGGACGGCGGCAGCGCCAAGCGCTGGGTGCTCTTGGGCACAGACTATGTGTACCCCCGCACCACCAACAAGATCCTGCGCGCCTACCTCAAGTCCAAGGGCGTGAAGGACAGCGACATCGACGAGAAGTACACCCCGTTCGGCCACTCCGACTACCAGACCATCGTGGCGGACATCAAGAAGTTCAGCCAGGGCGGCAAGACGGCTGTGGTCTCCACCATCAACGGCGACTCGAACGTGCCGTTCTACAAGGAACTGGGCAACGCAGGCCTGAAGGCCAAGGACGTGCCTGTGGTCGCCTTCTCGGTGGGCGAGGAAGAACTGCGCGGCGTGGACACCAAGCCGCTGGTGGGCCACCTCGCCGCATGGAACTACTTCCAGTCCATCAAGAGCCCGGCCAACACCGAGTTCATCAAGAAGTGGAGCGACTACGCCAAGGCCAAGGGCATTGCCGGCCACAAAGACAAGCCGCTCACCAACGACCCGATGGAAGCTACCTACATCGGTATCAACATGTGGGCCCAGGCCGTGACCAAGGCCAAGAGCACTGACACCGACAAGGTGATTGCCGCCATGGCCGGCCAGACCTTCAAGGCGCCCTCGGGCATCGTGAGCAAGATGGACGAGAAGAACCACCACCTGCACAAGAGCGTGTTCATCGGAGAGATCAAGGCCGACGGTCAGTTCAACGTGGTGTGGAAGACCCCCGGCCCGGTAAAGGCCAAGCCATGGTCTCCATATATCGAAGGCAACGACAAGAAGAAGGACGAGCCGGACGGCAAGTCGAAACTCTGAGCACCCCCCTGAGGCGCTTGCGCGCCTTCACCCCCTCTCTCACGCTTGCGCGTGGGAGGGGGGACGCCGCCAGCGCGGCGGGGCGGCCCTTGCGCGGCGGCCCTCGCTTTTAGATCGTGCGTGCTCTGCGGCCCACTGCTTTTTCATACAGCCCTCGTCATGCTTGCTTCCATTTTTTCTCGCCTGATCGCCTGCCTGCTGCTGTGTGCAGCCGTGCAGGCGCACGCACTCACGGCCGAGGCGGCGCGGGCCATGGCCAGTGGCGATACCGACGAGCGCATCGCCGCGCTGCAGCAGGCCATTGCCACCCCCGACGACGCCACGCTGGCCTTTATCCGCGCCATGGGTGAAGACGCTGTCAAAATCGCAGGCGACAAGGCCATCGTCATGAAGGACGACAAGGGCTACGACCCGGTGAGTGGCGCCGAGGTGCTCGTGCCCGACGATGCCGAAGACATCGTCAACAACAACCGCATGCGGGGCGAGTTCGACGCAGCGCTGGCTTCGCTGCAACTGCTGTCGCCCGATGTGGCCCAGCGCCGCACCGCCATCGACGCGCTGCGCGAAGAGACCGACGAGGCGCGTCTGCCCCTCATCGAGAAGGCCCTGGCCGCCGAGAAGAACGCCGACCTGCAAGCCCGACTCGAAGCCATCCGCGCGCGCATCCTGCTGGCGAGCAGCGATGCGTCGCAACGCCTGAAGGCCGCGCAGTATCTGGCCACCAGCGGCAACCCCGGCACGCGCACCGTGCTGCTGGAGCAGCTGCGCAATGAACAGGATCCTCAGGTCAAAGCCGCCATCCAGGCCGCGCTGACAGCGGTGGAAGGCCGTCTGCAGTGGGGCGAGAAGCTGGCCGCGCTGTTCACCGGCATCAGCCTGGGCTCCATCCTGCTGTTGGTGGCGCTGGGCCTGGCCATCACCTACGGGCTGATGGGCGTGATCAACATGGCCCACGGCGAGCTGATGATGATCGGCGCCTATGCCACCTATGTGATGCAGGGCGTGTTCCAGCGGTACTTTCCGGGTGCGTTCGACTGGTACTTGGTCGCGGCCGTGCCGGTGGCATTCATGGCGTCGGCCCTGATGGGCGCGGTGCTGGAGCGAAGCGTGATCCGCTTCTTGTATGGCCGCCCGCTGGAGACGTTGCTGGCCACCTGGGGCATCAGCCTGATGCTCCAGCAGCTGGTGCGCACCGTGTTCGGTGCGCAAAACGTGGGCGTGGAAAACCCCGCGTGGATGAGCGGCGGCGTGCAGCTCATGGAAAACCTGCAGCTGCCCTGGAACCGCGTGATCATCGTCGCCTTCGCGCTGGCGGTGCTGGCCGGTGTGGCCTTCCTCATCAGCAAAACGCGCCTTGGCCTGTTTGTGCGCGGCGTGACGCAGAACCGGCCCATTGCCTCGTGCATGGGCGTGAACACGGCGCGGGTGGATACCTATGCCTTTGCGCTGGGCTCGGGCATCGCGGGCCTGGCGGGCTGCGCGCTGAGCCAGGTGGGCAACGTGGGGCCCGACCTGGGGCAGAGCTACATCGTGGACTCGTTCATGGTGGTAGTGCTGGGCGGCGTGGGCCAGCTGGCCGGCACCGTGTATGCCGCGCTGGGCCTTGGTGTGCTCAACAAGTTCCTCGAAGGCTGGACGGGCGCCGTGCTGGCCAAGATCGCCGTGCTGGTATTCATCATCATCTTCATCCAGAAGCGGCCGCAGGGCATCTTTGCGGTCAAGGGGCGTACGGCCGATTGAGGCCGATAGAGACAGACTGATATGACTACGCCATCTCCTATCCAACTTCCTGCTCCGGCGCCGCTGCTCACGCGCGGCGGCTGGTCGGCCTTCTTCGTTGCGCTCATCGTGGTGTGCGCCGTGGCCCCCGTGCTCAACCTGTGGGTGCCCGCAGGCAGCATGTTCCACCTGTCGGACTACGCCGTGGCGCTGCTCGGCAAGATCATGTGCTACGCCATCTGCGCACTCGCCATGGACTTGATCTGGGGCTACACCGGCATCCTGAGCCTGGGCCACGGCCTGTTCTTCGCTTTGGGGGGCTATGTGATGGGCATGTACCTCATGCGCCAGATCGGCCGCGACGGCAACTACAAGAGCGACCTGCCCGACTTCATGGTGTTCCTCGACTGGAAGGAGCTGCCCTGGCACTGGGCGCTGTCCGACAGCTTTGTGGCCACCTTAATCCTCATCGTGGCGGTGCCCGGCGTGATCGCGTTTGTGTTCGGCTACTTCGCCTTCCGCTCGCGCATCAAGGGTGTGTATTTCTCCATCATCACCCAGGCCATGACCTATGCGGCCATGCTGCTGTTCTTTCGCAACGAGACGGGCTTTGGCGGGAACAACGGCTTTACCGACTTCAAGCGCATTCTGGGCATGCCCCTGGCCACGCAGAACATGCGCATGACGCTGTTCGTGCTCACGGGCGTGACGTTGCTGGTGTTCTTTTTGCTGGCCCGCTGGCTGGTGCGCAGCAAGTTCGGCCGCGTGCTGCAGGCGGTGCGCGATGCCGAAACGCGCGTCATGTTCTCGGGCTACTCGCCGCTGCCCTACAAGCTCACCATCTGGACCATCAGCGCGATGATGTGCGGCGTGGCGGGCGCGCTGTATGTGCCCCAGGTCGGCATCATCAACCCCGGCGAGATGAGCGCCGCCAACTCCATCGAGATCGCGGTGTGGGCTGCAGTGGGTGGCCGCGCCACGCTGATCGGGCCCATCGTGGGGGCGTTCATCGTCAATGGTGCCAAGAGCTGGCTCACCGTGACGGCGCCAGAATTCTGGCTGTACTTTCTGGGCGCGCTGTTCATCGCCGTCACGCTGTTCCTGCCCGATGGTGTGGTGGGCCTGGTGAAGAAGTTGAAGAAGAACAACAACAAGAAAACCGAAGGAGCCGCGCCATGACGCCTGATCTGATGGACGAAGGCGCGCGGCGCATTCAGGCCCGGCTGGCACCTGCTGCGCTGGGCCAGACCGAATCCGGTGGCCGCACTGCAGGCTTCTCGCGCATCGCCACGCCCGGCGAGGTGGATATCACCCACGGCCGCATCCTGTACCTGGAAGATGTGAACGTAAGCTTTGACGGCTTCAAAGCCATCAATAACCTGAGCCTGGACATCGCACCCGGCGAGCTGCGCTGCATCATCGGCCCCAATGGTGCGGGCAAGACGACGATGATGGACATCATCACCGGCAAGACGCGGCCGGACAGCGGCACGGTGTATTTCGGCTCGACCATCGACCTGCTGCGCCACAACGAGCCGGAGATCGCTAGCCTGGGGATCGGCCGCAAGTTTCAGAAGCCCACGGTGTTTGAGCAGCTCAGTGTGTTCGAGAACCTGGAACTGGCCTTGAAGACGCACAAGGGCGTGACGTCGAGCATGTTCTTCCGTCTCGACTCAATGCAGTCGGACCGGCTGGCCGAGATCCTGCACACGATTCATCTGGCAGACAGCGTGGCGCGCATGGCGGGGAATCTGAGCCATGGGCAAAAGCAGTGGCTCGAGATTGGCATGCTGCTGATGCAGGACCCCAAGTTGTTGTTGCTGGATGAGCCGGTGGCGGGGATGACGGATGAGGAAACCGCGCGCACTGCGGAGCTGTTTTTGACACTCAAGGGCAAGCATTCGCTGATGGTGGTAGAGCACGACATGTCTTTCATTCGCACCATTTCGGAGATCGTGACGGTGTTGTGCGATGGGGCGGTGCTGGCACAGGGGACGCTGGATCAGGTGCAGGCGGATGAGCGGGTGATTGAGGTTTATTTGGGGCGGTGATGGTGCTTTGCCGCTCTGGTTCCTTTGGTCTTGTGAACGCCCGCGATCCGTTCGGGCTGAGCTTGTCGAAGCTGGGGCTTGCGCGCTGTTTTGGGCGGTGTGCTTGTGTTGAGGGCGGAGGCCGGGTTGTCGCCCCGGCAGGCGACTCACTTTTCTTTGCTTCGCCAAAGAAAAGTAAGCAAAAGAAAGGCGACCCCCAGTCTGCGACCCCTTCGCGTTGCGAAAGGGAAAACCTGCGGCGGGGCGGTTGCGGGGTGCGCCGTGGAACTCGCTTTGCGCCTGCGGCGCGCCGCTCGGACAACCACGGCGAGTCAGTTCACGAAGCATGGGCGCTTCGACGCCCATGCTCACCCCGCAACCGCCCCGTCGCAGGCGCAGCCAGCAGGGGTGGGACAGCCGAACATCCAAACATCCACACGGGCCTTTGCTTCGCTCGGCCGCGTGTGCGCAGCGCGTGGCGCTTGCGCCCGCGAGATGGGGCCGAGCGCAGCGATGGCCTGTATGGATGTCCGATCCCCAGGGTTCCCTTCTGTGCGTGCCGAGAAGCGCAGGGCAGGGGGTGCGTGCGTGTGCCGAAGGACACACGCACTTCGTGCACTGACTCACCGCAGTTGTCCGAGCGGAGCGCCACAGGCGCGCAGCGAGTTCTGCGGTGGCACCCTCTGCCCGAGCATCACAGGTTGCCCGTAGCGCAGCGAAGGGACGCGCACAGTAGGGTCGCCTTCTCTTTGGTGACTTTCTCTTGGCGAGGCAAGAGAAAGTTACTGCGCCGCCGGGCGCACACCCCGGCTCCCGCCCTCAACAAAGGCACGCGGCCAGATCAGCACGAGAGCCCCGGCTTCGACAAGCTCAGCCCAAACGGGTAGTGAAAGCTATCAAAAATATAGCTATTACCGCTTGCTGAATAAGCGCCATAGGCCAAAAACACTCAAGAAACCACCATGCTCACCGTCCAAAACATCAACCAGTACTACGGCGGCTCCCACATCCTGCGCGACGTGAGCCTCACCGCCCAGGCCGGCAAAGTCACCGTCCTGCTAGGCCGCAACGGTGTGGGCAAGACCACGCTACTCAAAAGCCTCATGGGCCTCGTCCCTATCAAAAGCGGGGGCATCACGTTCGACGGAAAACCCATCGACAAAACCACTCCCTACGACCGGGCGAGAGCAGGCATCGGCTTCGTCCCCCAAGGCCGCGAGATCTTCGGCCGCCTCACGGTAGAAGAAAACCTGCGCATGGGCCTGGCCTACAAAAGCGGCTCCACGCCCGTGCCCCCGCACCTGTACGAGCTGTTTCCCGTGCTCAAGCAGATGCTCAAGCGCCGGGGTGGTGACCTATCCGGCGGGCAACAGCAGCAGCTGGCCATCGCCCGTGCCCTGGCCCCCGGCCCGCGTTTGCTGATCCTCGACGAGCCCACCGAAGGCATCCAGCCCAGCATCATCAAAGACATCGGCCGCGTCATTCGCATGCTGGCCGACAAGGGTGAAATGGCCATCCTGCTGTGCGAGCAGTACTACGACTTCGCGCAGGAGCTGGCCGACGACTACCTGGTGATGGAGCGCGGCGAAGTGATTGCGCGCGGCCCGGGCAGCGAGATGGAAGCCAAGGGAATTCGCAATCTGGTCGCCATCTGAATGAAGGCGACAGACGCTCAGGCCTGCACCAGGCGGTTTTGTGAACCACGCCAGCGCGACACACTCTCCATGATCAGCACCGTGCACAGCACCCAGGTGCCCGCCAGCAGCCAGCCCGCCAGCACATCGCTGGCGTAGTGCACCTGCAGCACCACGCGGCTCCAGCCAGTGGTGAAGATGAGCGCACCCGCTGCCAGCACCGCAGGCAGGTGCCAGGGCCTTGGCAGCAGGCGGGTAGCCAGGTAGGCCAGCATGGCGAAGGCCGCCATCGACGCGCTGCTGTGCCCGCTTGGAAAGCTGAAACCGTGGGCCTGTGCAATGCCATGTTCGTGTTCCGGCCGCACGCGTTCGAATAGTTTTTTCAGGATCTTGGTCAGTGCACCATTGCCCGCCAGGGCCACCAGCCAGCCGGTGGCCAGTAGGCGCTGCTGGCACGCCCACAGCAGCGCCGCCACCACCACGGTGCACCCAGTCAGCACCCACGAATCGCCCAGGTGCGTTAGCACCGCAAACCACTGCAGCACGGCCGTGTCGGCGTGCGTGCGCAGTCCTTGCGCAATGGCATCGTCCAGTGTTCCCCAACGGCCGCCCTCGCTCCAGCTTTCGGCCAGTTCGGCCATCGTGGCGCCCGCCAGCACCAGTGCGAATGCGCTGGCTCCCATGGCGGCCAGCACCACCCCATACGCCTGCGCGGGCAAAAACCTGCGCAGCGGCGGGCTGTGGTGCTGCGCGGTTCGCAAGCCGACCAAGGCCAGCGCGCCCACCAGGGCCGAGGCCACCATGCCTGCCACCCACCATTCCATCGGGTAGCGCGCCAGCAGCGCCCCCAGCGCGGCAAGGTCCATCGGGGTCGTGAGTGTCGTTGTCGTCATCGGGTGCTGGTGGCTTTCTGCGTTTTGTTTTGGAAGTCAATAGGAGGGAGCCGGGCGTTGTAACCGAGTTCCCTACACCCCGCCACAGCGAAGGTGTATGCCCCCTTGCCATGCGGCGTCTGTCGGCAAACTCTGACAGGGCAAGGGCGCAGCTGCTGGCTGCGGCAGGGGCGCGGCGGGGCGATCATTCAGGTCACCGCATTACACAATTCAGGATGGCTGCAGGGGGCTCCCGGGCACAATCCGTGCCCGACGCTCCAGGCGTTGCCTCCTGACGCAGCCGTCGAACCATGACCCCTTCCGAGCATCCCCATCCTGTCCGTCCCCACGGGCCCATCCACCTGGTGGTGCCCAAGCGCCCCGGGGCCGACCTGGACCTGCTGCGCGCCAAGCTGGAGGGCGTGCCTGCCTTGCAGGAGCACGACGTGGTCTGGCATGTGCCCGACCAGCGCGGCGACATCGTGCAGCTGGCGCGCGATGCTGCGCAGGCTGCGCTGGCCGATGGCGGGCTGGTGGTGGCGGCAGGGGGTGACGGCACCATCAACGCCGTGGCCTCGGCTGCGCTGCTGGCGGGGGTGTCACTGGGGGTGGTGCCCATGGGCACGTTCAACTACTTCAGTCGCGAACACGGCCTGGCGCTGGACCCCGAAGCCGCCGTGCAAGACATGCTGCAGGCGCTGCGCAACGGCGACCTGCGCCCGGTGCAGGGCGGTTTTGTCAACCGGCGCATGTTTGTCGTCAACGCCAGTGTGGGCCTGTACCCCAAGATGCTGGCCGACCGCGAAATGGCCTCGCGCCGCTTTGGTCGAAAGCGCTGGGTGGCCGTGGCGGCTGCGGTGTGGAGCATGTTCCGCCCCTCGGCGGGCCGCCGGTGGCGCGTAGTGATGAAGACAGACCGTGGTGCCCAGGCGCAGCAAGAGGAGCACCTGGTCACCACGCTGTTTGTGGGCAACAACCCTTTGCAGCTCGACCGCATGGGCCTGCCGCAGGCGCAAACAGTGGCCGACGGTGGCAAGCTGGCCGTGGTCATGCTCAAGCCCCAAGGCCGCTGGGCCATAGCGCGCACGGTGTGGAACGCGGCCACAGGGCAGCTGCACAAAGACAATGCCGTGGTCAGCATGGCCTGTACCGAGCTGACCGTTACCCCCGCCAGTTGGCGTCCACCGCAAGTCAAGCTGGCGTTTGATGGCGAGCGCGAATGGATGGTGCCGCCCCTGCATTTCCGCCTGAGCGAGCGCCCGCTGTGGCTGGTGGCGCCCACCACCTTGATGCGCGATGATGAGCAGGAAGGCGAGTCCCAGAGTGCGCCAGTTGCAGCGCCAGAGCCCGCGTCGGTGCCCGGTCTCATGCCTGCATGACACTGGTTTGAGAGACTGAAAGTCCTTTATCCATGCCCGCCTTGCACGCAAAAACGTCGCGACTCGAGCCCGGCTAAAAAACTCTCAGCCTCTAACGCCAGCACGTCCCAGGGCAAAAGACACCTCTTCAGAAAGCACCGATGACCGTTTTGATGCACCTCTCGGATCTGCACTTTGGTGCACACGATCCTGCGGTGTGTGCGGCGGCCCAACGGCTGGCGCAGCGGCTGGGCGTGGCGATGGTGGTGGTGTCCGGTGACCTTACGCAGCGCGCCACCGCGGTGCAGTTTGAGCAGGCCGCGCGATTTGTCAAAGGCCTGCATGCCCGCTCTACCCTGGTGCTGGCGGGCAACCACGACCTGCCGCTGTTTGCCTGGTGGATGCGCTGGGGCCGAGCCTACGAGCGCTATACCCACCAGTTCGGCATCGACCAGGAGCCCGTGCGGCAGATGGGCGCCTTTTATGTGGTGGGCGTGAACACCACCCGCGCCTGGCGGCACGAGCGGGGCAGCCTGTCGTCGGCGCAGATCGATCATGTGGCCATGCTGCTGGCGCGCGCCCCGCCAGATGCCTGGCGCATCGTGGCCAGCCACCACCCCCTGGTGTCCCGCGACGCCGCCGACCGCGCGCACCGACCCCACCGGGCGGACGAAGCGTTGCAACGCTGGCGCGCGGCGGGCGCCCATATGCTGCTGTCAGGCCACGTGCACGAACCCAGCGTGTTGCAGCCCCTGCCGGGTCTGTGGGCCTGCCGCGCGGGCACGGCGGTGTCGCATCGCCTGCGCCACGGCAGCCCCAACAGCCTGGTGGTGCTGACGGTAGAAGCCTCAGGCGCCGCCGTGGGGGGCTGGGCCCGCTATGCCGCGCGCTGGGATTACGACGAAGCGGCGGGGGAGTTTGTGTGTGTGCTGCGGCAGGCGGTGGGGGCGGAGTGAGCCACACGCTGTACAAGCAGTGTTGCCCATCAAGATACTCCTATTTTGGTAGCTATAAGCGCTTTCTGGATAAGCGCTAGATGCCAAAAGAACACTAAATATTCAGAGCGCAGGTTCTGAGCAGGCGCATCACTCCTCCCATCTTGTGCGAAAGGGGCAGGGGACGGGGCTGTACCGCGTGGCGCTTGGCCTCCCCCTCTCCCCAACCCTCCACCGCGGGGGGGGCCGGCCGCGCTCGCTGTTGCGGTTTTGCCCGGAGTGTTTTCACTGGTTGACCGTCGGGCTCTGCCCCGCCTATTCTGGCTGGCAGGGGCCGGTGATGCCCCTATATCAACGAACTCCCCCACCTCCCCCGCGCCATGCACAAAGAATTCCACCACGATGCGGTGCGCCGCCTGCAGACGCTGATCGAGCGCGAGACCGGCACGCCGCTGCGCGAAGAAGCCCTCGCCGAGATGGCTGCCATCCTGCGCCAGGGCGACGGCCCGGAAGGTGCCGCCACCGATGACCGGTCTGTGGCCCCACGTGAGGTCACCATCCTGCTGGCCGACCTGCGCGGGTTCACCGCTCTGTCGGGCTCGCAACCGGCGTCGGTGGTGATTGCGGCGCTCAACCGCTGCCTGTCGCGGTTGTCTGAAGTGGTGTTCAAGTACCAGGGCAGCATCGACAAGTTCATGGGCGACTCGATCATGGTGCTGTTCGGTGCGCCTGTGGCGCGCAAGGACGATGTGGATCGCGCGCTGCTGTGTGCCGTGGAGATGCAGATGGCCATGCGCGAGCTGAACCTCGCCCACCTGCGCGAGCGGCTGCCCGAGGTTTTTTTGGGCATTGGCGTGAACACGGGCACGGTGATGGCGGGGCGTTTTGGCTCGGACGTGTATTCCGAATACACAGTGATCGGCGAGGCCGTCAATCTGGCCTCGCGCATCGAGGCGCTGAGCCTGCGCGGCCAGGTGCTCATCAGCGACACCACATACCAGCGCTGCTGGGGCCTGGTGTCGGCGTCTGCCCCCATGCAGGTCTACGTCAAGGGCCGCACGCAGCCGGTGAGCCTGCGCGAGCTGATCGCCATCCCATCGCAAAAACTCAAGGTGCCGCGCCAGGAGTTTCGCCGCAGCCACCGTGTGGATGCGCGCCTGCCCTGCCTGTGCCAGCGCATGCAGGACAAGATCGTGGTACCCCACATCGTGCACGGCGCCATTCGCGACATCGGCTACCACGGCCTGCTGGTGGAGCTGATCGAGCCGCTGGAGCCGCACAGCGAGATCAAGCTGGAGTTTGAGCTGCCACTGGTGGACTACCGCGTGGCTGATGTTTACGCGCGCGTCATCACCCTCAAGCAGGAAGGCGACGAGTGGGTGGCGGGGTTGGAGTTCACCTCGATCAGCGCCGAATGCCATGCCAAGGTGCAGATGTTTGTGCAGCTGCTGGTAGCGCACTGATCGACGCGGGTGTGCCCCGGGGCACATTCAACAGCCCAGCATCTGCGCTAGATCGTTCAGGTCTGTGGCGTGCAGATCGTTGCCAGGCTGTGGCGTACTGTCCTTGGGCTGGGTGGCGCCCAGTTCCAGGGGGCGCTCGACGTAGGCCGTGCGCAGGCCGCAGGCGCGCGCGGCGGCCAAGTCGTCGTGGTGCGTAGCTACCAGCGCCACCTGTTCGGGCTGCAGGTCGAAAACGCGCGCTACGCCCAGGTAGGTCTCCGGGCTGGGTTTGTAGGCCTTGAACACCTCGGCGCTCAGCACGCAGTCCCACGGTAGCCTGGCACGCTTGGCCATGTTGGTGAGCAGGCCGATGTTGCCGTTGGACAGCGTGGTGATGGTGAAGCGTGTCTTGAGCCGCGTGAGGCCTTCCACGCTGTCGGGCCAGGCATCGAGCCGGTGCCACACATGGTTGAGGTTGCGGCGTTCGGCGTCAGACAGTTGTGCCAGGCCAAAGCGCGGCAGGATCTCGTCGAGGATGCTTCGGTGCAGGTCGTCGACCAGTGTCCAGCCCTGCTCACCCCGCATCACGCGGGCCATGGCCGGCCGGTAGCCCGCGCGCCACGCCAGCGCAAACGCGTCTCCATCTACCGCAGGGTACAGCGACTGCATCTCGCGCACGATGCTGCCGTGCCAGTCCACCACGGTGCCAAAGATGTCGAACGCCAGCACCTTCACGGTGCTGGCGATGTGGTCTGCTGTGCTTGGGGTGGTCGTCATTCGCAGTCCTTGAAAAAGGAGGAAGGGCGTGGTCAGGGCGTCAGCGTAGCAGCCATAGCTGAAATGGCTTTGAACCTGGGTTACATATTTCCCCGCTTCAGCAAGGCGGTGCTTTGCATGCTATGGTTACAAAAATCGGGTTTACCCCCGTAACTGCGTTTCTTTCTCTCCTTCTCCCTGTCTCGTCTACCTCCTGCGCCCTGCCGTCGCTTGCCGGTGCAGCGTCTCCCCTGTTGTTGCCATGACCGCGCCCCTTTCCCCCACGTCCATCTCCGCCACTCCCACCGACGACCGCACCCTGGTGCGTGCCGTGCTGGCCCTCGGGGTCGGTGGCTTTTCCATCGGCACGGGTGAGTTCGTCATCATGGGCCTGCTGCCTGAGGTGGCGCGCGACATTGGTGTGAGCATTCCGCAGGCCGGGCATGTCATCAGCGCCTATGCGCTGGGCGTAGTGGTGGGCGCGCCCGTGCTGGCCGTGCTGTGCGCCCACTGGGGGCGGCGCGCGCTGCTGATGGCGCTGATGGTGGTGTATGCGCTGGGCAATTTCGCATCGGCGCTGGCTCCGGGCTATGGGTCGCTGAGCGCCATGCGCCTGTTCACCGGTCTGCCACACGGCACCTACTTTGGCGTGGCCGCGCTGGTGGCCGCCGCACTGGCGCCACCGGGGCGCCGCGCACGCGCAGTGGGCTGGGTCATGTTGGGCCTCACCACCGCCACGCTGGTGGGTGTGCCCATTGCCGCCGCGTTGGGCGAGGCGTTTGGCTGGCGCGCTGCATTTGTGTTTGTGGGGTTGATCGCGGTGGCCGCCGTGGTCATGGTGCGCCTTTGGGTGCCCGCCATGCCCGCGTCGCACGGCGCCAGCCCGCTGCGCGAGCTGGGCGCGCTGGCGCGCAAGCAGGTGTGGTTCACGCTGGGCATTGGCGCCATCGGTTTTGGTGGCATGTTTGCAGTGTTCAGCTACATCAAGCCCACCTTGATCGAGGTGGCCGGCATGCCGCCCGCGCTCATGCCCTTTGTGCTGTCGCTGTTTGGCCTGGGTATGGTGGTGGGCAACATCGTGGGCTCGCGCATGGCCGACAAGGCGCTGATGCCTGCTGTGGGCAAGGTGCTGGTGTGGTCCATCCTCGTACTGGCGCTGTTTGTGCCCGCCGCACACCACCCTGCCAGCGCCGCGCTGGCCACGTTCTTTTTGGGAACCTTGGTGGCCATCGGCCCCGCGCTGCAGATCCGCCTGATGGACGTGGCGGGCGACGCTCAGACCCTGGCCGCCGCGCTCAACCACTCGGCCTTCAACGCCGCCAATGCGCTGGGCGCGTGGCTGGGCGGCGTGGGCATTGCGGCAGGCTTGGGCTGGACGTCTACCGGGTGGGTGGGCGTGTTGCTGGGGCTTGGCGGCGTGGGCATGTTTGCGTGGGCGCTGGTTAGCGAGCGGAACACCAAGCGCTTTGCCGCCTGACGACCACGGGCCACTGACCTGTGTCGTGTCGCGGCGGTGCGACACTGCCGCAATCCACGGAGAAATGACCGCGTTGTGCCTTAAAGTGGCAGAGGGCCGGCCTTTCTGCCAGCCACGTCGCTCGGACGGTTCCGGGCGCTTACGTGAAAGTCACCACAGCATGTCTGCTTCTCAAGGCAAGCGCCGCTTTGCGCGCATCGATCGCCTCCCTCCCTACGTCTTCAACATCACGGCCGAGTTGAAACTCGCTGCCCGCCGCCGTGGCGAAGACATCATCGACATGAGCATGGGCAACCCCGACGGGGCCACGCCGCCGCACATCGTCGCCAAGCTCACCGAAGTGGCCCAGCGGCCCGACACCCACGGCTACAGCGCCAGCAAGGGCATCCCGCGCCTGCGCCGCGCCATCAGCCACTGGTACAAGGACCGCTACGCGGTGGACATCAACCCCGACACCGAGGCCATCGTCACCATCGGCTCCAAGGAAGGCCTGGCCCATCTGATGCTGGCCACGCTGGACCGGGGCGACACCGTGCTGGTGCCCGACCCCAGCTACCCCATCCACATCTACGGCGCGGTGATTGCCGGTGCCGACATCCGCAGCGTGCCCGTGGCGCCCGATGTGGACTTTTTTGCCGAGCTGGAAAAAGCCATCCGCGGCAGCTACCCCAAGCCCAAGATGATGATCTTTGGCTTTCCCAGCAACCCCACCGCGCAGTGTGTGGAGCTGAGTTTCTTCGAGCGCGTGATCGCCCTGGCCAAGAAGCACGACATCCTGGTGGTGCACGACCTGGCCTATGCCGACATCGTGTACGACGGCTACCGCGCCCCCAGCATCATGGAAGTGCCCGGCGCCAAGGACGTGGCGGTGGAGTTTTTCACCCTGAGCAAAAGCTACAACATGGCCGGCTGGCGCGTGGGCTTCATGGTGGGCAACCCCGACCTGGTGGCCGCCCTGGCCCGCATCAAGAGCTACCACGACTACGGCACCTTCACCCCCCTGCAGGTGGCCGCCATCGCTGCGCTCGAGGGCGACCAGCAGTGCGTGAAAGACATCGCCGCCCAGTACCAGCGCCGCCGCGACGTGCTCTACAAGGGGCTCACCGAAGCGGGCTGGGCGGTGGACTGCCCCAAGGCCAGCATGTACATCTGGGCCCGCATCCCCGAGCCGTATCGCGCGCTGGGCTCGCTGGAATTTGCGAGGCAACTGCTGGACAAGGCCAAGGTGTGTGTGTCGCCGGGCATTGGCTTTGGCGACCAAGGGGACGAATACGTGCGCTTTGCGCTGATTGAAAACGAGGCGCGGATCCGGCAGGCGGTGCGGGGGATTCGCGCAATGTTCAAGGCGGATGGGTTGCTCATGGCGCCTACGACAGCGGCGGCCTGACATTGGAAGAGGCCGTTTGGGGACTGAACTCCAATTGATTCTGAATGGGGATTGGGGCTTGCCCCCTCCTTGGGGCCATAGCGGTCTTGAAGTTCTCACTACTATTCGGTTGTGCGAGGAACCCATGCTTCAGAACTACGTGCTGCTCCGAGAATTCCTCCCGCGCGATCAGGAGGTGTTCTGTTCGCTGCAGGAAGATCAAGACGTAGGTCAGTTTGTAGATTGGTTGCCACGAACGCGCTATCAAGCGGAGGTTGCTTTCTGGGATGCGCTGGAGCAGCAGGTTATGCCGATCAGAAGCCGATTTTTCTACGCTGTCGAAGTGGACTCCATCGTGGCGGGGAGCGTGGGGTTCACGTTGCTCAGCGGTGGTAGCGCTGACTGTGGGTGGTTCTTGCGTAAGAACTTTTGGGGTAAAGGCATTGGCACGAAGGCTGTTGCCTTATTAGTAGAAGATGCCTTCGCAAAAGGCATTTCTAAGCTGAGAGCATCTGCTAGAAGCCAAAACATCGGCTCTATAAGGGTTGCAGAGAAGTGCGGCTTTCAGCGCCTTGGAGAGAAAAATGGGCGTGTATTTTTCGAGGTTATTGATAACCGAAAGATTTGTCCTGCCGTCTCATAGACCACCACCTCACATCGCCCAAATCCTAGGCGCTTCCCCGTCCAACCCCCACAACACCTCCCTCCAGGCCACCCGCACCGCCTTGAGCAGCTTCATCGCGGGCTCCACCTGCGGAGCCAGCACGCGCACCACCGCCATGCGTTCGTTGGGGCTGGTGGCGCCGGCGGTGGCTTTGACCTGGGGGTGCTGATCCATCACTGCACGGGCCGCGTCCAGGGCCGCGTCGCGGCGCGTGCGGTCGAGCGGCGTGCCTGCGGCAAAGAACATGCTGGCCATGCAGCGGTGGCCTGCTAAACCCAAGGGGCTGCTCAGCAGCCGGTCGTCTGCGGCGTCGATCACGCCCCGCTCCAGCCACAGGCCTGGCACTTCCAGGTGCTGGGTGAAGCGGCCTTGCTCAAACGGCTGGCCCGCGTGCGGCAGGCCCAGTGCGGTCACGTCCCAGGCAATGCATTCGGCGCCGGGGGCGAGGTTCAGCGTGAGGTGGTTTTCGGCGTGGCAGGCGCTGTAGCACAGGGCCTCCAGCGGCAGCCATTCCAGGCGTGCGCCCTCGGCCAGGGTGAGGTGGCTGCGCTGCAAGGCCAGCGGGCCGGTGGAGCGGTAGAAGCGCGTGGCGCCGGGGGTGGTGACCAGGCCGTGGGCGCCGGGGCCGACGGTGGTGGTGATGTCCAGCGTGTCGCCGCCCACCAGGCCGCCGGGTGGATGCACCAGCACGTTGTGGCAGATGGCGTCGCCCTCGGGGTACAGGCTTTGCAGGATGCGCAGCGGCCCGTTGTGCTCATAGCGGGCTACGGTGCGGGCGTTGTTGTTTTGTGCCGTGTAGTCGAGCTGCAGGCGGGCGTGCCAGGACATGGAGGAGTCTTTGCTATCAAATAAATAGCTTATTGCGCAATGCAGATAAGCGCTAGGGACATTTTTTGCCGAATAATCGCGGACGGTGGGCGGGTGCTTGGCTTGTTCTCCCATTGCCAGAGAGGGTGGAGCAGAGAGGGCAACACCGCATCGGCTGTTTTTCCCTCTCGCCCACCCATCCCTGCGAGGGGCCTTTCAGCGCAGTTTCCCGGAGTCGGATGTTATCTGTTCGATAGCGCATTCACTGCGACAGAGCATGGCCCTGGCTCCGCGCTCTGTCGTGGGCAGTACAACAAGCAGTCCAAGCAGAGCGATAAGGCCGGACAACGACCTGCAGGGTTTTTGTGAGCCGCTCTAAAACTCCAGGTTGTCAATCAACCGCGTGCTGCCCAGCCGCGCAGCCCCCAGTGCCACCAGCGAGCCCGCTGCATCGGCCGCTGTGGCGGGCAACAGATCAGCGCGGCGGCGCACGGTGAGGTAGTCCGGTGCCCAGCCCCTCGCGCGCAGGGCGTCCAAGGCCCGGGGCTCCACCGCGCTGCGGTCGTTGGGCGCAGCGTTCAGCCATTGCTGTGCCAGTTGCTTCAATGCCTGCGACAGGGCTACGGCTTCTTGCCGCTCTTCCAGGCTGAGGTAGCCGTTGCGTGAACTCAGTGCCAGGCCATCGGCCGCGCGGCAGGTCTCGCCCGCTACCACCTCAATCGGCAGCGCAAACTGCTGCACCATGTGGCGGATCACCATGAGCTGCTGGTAGTCTTTTTTGCCGAACACGGCGGTGCCGCCCGTCTGGCCGAGCACGCAGGCAAAGAGCTTCATCACCACCGTGCTCACGCCTGTGAAGAAGCCGGGGCGGAAATGGCCTTCCAGCATGTCGGCCAGTGCTGCGTCGGGGTGCACCTTGAAGGTCTGGGGCTGTGGGTACAGGTCGGCCTCGCGCGGGGCAAACAGCACATCACAGCCCGCAGCTTGCAGCTGTGCGCAATCGGCCTCCCAGGTGCGGGGGTAGCTGTCAAAGTCCTCGTGCGGCAAAAACTGCAGACGGTTCACAAAGATGCTGGCCACCGTCACGTCGCCCAGGAGCTTGGCCTGGCGCACCAGGGCGATGTGCCCGTCGTGCAGGTTGCCCATGGTGGGCACAAAGGCGGGGTGGCGATAGGAGGCCAGGGCCTGGCGCAGGTCTGCAATGGAACGGGCAATCAGCATGGGGTGGGAGAGGTCGAAAAGAAATGAAGAAATGCGGTGAAGGCTCACCAGGCGTGCAAGGCGTTATCCGGGAACTGCCCCTGCTTCACAGCCTGCACATAGGCCTCCATGGCGCCGCGCACGCTGCCTGCGTCCTGCATGAAGTTGTGGACGAACTTCGGCATCTTTCCGAGGTTCATGCCCAGCATGTCGTGCAACACCAGCACCTGGCCGGCAGTGCCGTTGCCCGCGCCGATGCCGATGGTGTGGCAGTGCAGCAGCTCGGCCGTCAGCTCTGCGGCCAGCGCGGCGGGCACCATCTCCAGCACCAGCATGGCGGCGCCTGCGTCTTGCAGCTCGTGCGCCTCCTTGCGCAGGGTGCGGGCGTCATCGTCGGTCTTGCCCTGAACGCGGTAGCCGCCCAGGGCATGCACCGTCTGCGGGGTGAGGCCCAGGTGGGCGCACACCGGCACGCCGCGCCGCACTAAAAACTCCACCGTGGGCGCTGTCCAGCCCCCGCCTTCGAGCTTGACCATGTGCGCTCCCGCCTGCATCAGCACGCAGGCGCTGCGCAGCGCCTGCTCTCGGCTCTCGGCATAGGTTCCATAGGGCAGGTCGGCCACGAGCCAGGCCGTGCCCTGCACCCGGTGCAGGCCACGCGCTACGCTGGACGTGTGGTAGGCCATGGTGTCCAGCGCCACGCCCACCGTGCTGGGCAGACCCTGGCACACCATGCCCAGCGAATCGCCCACCAGGATGCATTCCACCCCCGCCGCATCGGCCACGGCCGCAAACGTGGCGTCGTAGGCGGTGAGCATGGTGATCTTCTCGCCCGCTGCGCGCATCTGCGCCAGGCGCGGCAGGCTGACCGGGCGGCGTTGGGGCAGGGGGGATGCGGGCGGCAATGTGCCGTAGGGCGTGGCTGGGGGGGCTGCAGGGCTGGTCATGGGGCGTTCCGGTCGGGGGCTGTGAAATTGCGGCCGAGTCTATGCGAGATGGGCGCGGCGCTCGCCACACCCCATACTTGAGAAATTGCTACTTATTTAATAGCTGATTGCGCTTTCTGTGCAATGCCCAGAAAGCTATTTGGCTTGGGTTAGGGCTGCACGGCGTGCGCCACCAGGGCGGGTGTCAACGCTCGGGCAATGCGCGCCAACGGCGCCACAGGGGCGACAAGGCGGCCACCAGCAGGGCCGTGCTGACGGCTACGGCGGGCGCGCCCATCAGCAGCTCCGGCCACGAGCCGTCGGGCAGCTCCAGCGCGCGGGCGGCTTCGTCCCACACGCTGGCCGACCCCGCCAGGGACAGCGCCAGGCCCAGGCCCAGCAGCGTGGAGCCCCCCCACGGGCGGCGCAGCAGCGCAATCCGCACCCAGGCCAGCGCCAGCAGCGTGGCCGGCACCAGCGGCAGCAGGATGTTGTTGGCCAGGCCCGCCACGCCCAGAAGCATCAGCGCGGGGGCGGCCAGCGTGAGCGCGCCACACAGGGCAGCAATCTGCCGCAGCGACAGCAGCCGCGCGGCGATCAGCGTCAGCGCCGCGAAGAAGCCTGCGCTGGCGGCGGCCAGCACACTGCCGCGCTGGCGCTCCTGCGCCCTTTGCGACGGCGTGGCGCCTTCCAGGTGGTGGGCGACGAGGCCGGGCTGTGCCATGCCGTAGCGGGGGTGTGCCCATTGCACCAGGCGGGGCGGCGGACTGAGGTGCTGTTGCAGCGCGCTGTGCAGGTTGTCGCGCCATTGGCTGGGCGAACGCGCGAGGTCGCCGGCAAAGCAGGCACGGGGGTCGCGAGAAACGGCGACATCGCAATCCCGCCCATCCCCGGGAGACTGGGCAGCCCGGGCGCGGTCCTGCGGCTGCGCGGTGCCTGCATGCTGCGCCTTGTAGTTGCGCCACTCTTGGGCCAGGGGCGATTGCAGGGCGGCCTGGTAGGCGCTGACGAGCTGCTGCGCCTGGTCCTGCGCCGACGCCCCCCGCCGCACGGGTGCGTATCCCCATCGGCTCAGCGCCGCGCCGTAGTGCGCCAGTTGCTGCGCAATGGCATCGGTGTCGGCCTGGGCCAGCCAATGCAGGGATTGCAGCGCGTTGGTTGCGCAGCCGGGGTCGTATTCCCTGTACCTCTGGTTCTCGTTGCACTTGTCGTTGTCATGGATCTCGGCGGCGGCTGTGGACGGCTCAGCAGCCTGCATGGCCTGTGCGGCCTGTGTCCACTCGACCAGCCGCGCCGCGTTGTCCGGCGCCAGCAGCAGCTCCCAGCGGCGCACATGCCACGCCGCCTGCTGCTGGGCGGCGGTGTCCTGGCCCTGCCACAGGCGCTGGATGCGGTCGCGGTAGGCCGCGTCCAGCAGCAGCGTTGGGGCCAGCAGCAGGGCAAAAAAAAGTGCGCCCCACAGGTATTCGCACCACAGGCCCAGGCGCGGCGCGGGTGCGATCTCGCGCCAGCGGTTGTGGATGCGCACCCGCCACAGCCACCACAGCGCCAGGCCAAAGGCGATCATCCAGGCGATGATGCCGCCCACCTGCCGCGTGGTGTCCTCGGGCCGGTTCCACGTGGCGACCACAGTGCCTTCGGGGCTGCCCATCCAGCGCGCGGGTTCGGCCGTCCAGCCAATCCACCCGCCGAACATCAGCAGGCACCACAGCAGCGCCAGCGGCAGATACCAGTGCAGGCGCAACTGCCACAGCAGCGGGCTGTGCATCAAAAACCATTGATCCCAGGCAGTGGTCAGGCGGCGCATGGTGTGTCAATCTTTCACGAAAAGGCGGCGGGTCGAGTCGGTGATGTCGCGCAAATAGCCCAGCGGCAGCCCCGCATCCACGGCGGCGCGCAGGAAGTCGGCGGCGCTGGTGTCGCCCTGAAAGCTCACGATGTGTGTGTGCCCGTTGACCTGGTGCGTGTGCGGGGGCAACTGGCCCAGCCAGGCGCTCAGGGCGGGCTCCGACCAGCTTGTCTCGAACTCGATCGCGCAACCCACCATCTGCGCAAAGCGTTCCTGCACGCTGCGCGGCTGGCCGTGCTCCAGGAACAGCACGGCATCGGCCACTTTCTCCACCTCATACAGTTGCTGAGAGCTGAGCACCAGTGCCATCGGGCGCCAGGGCGAGCGCGCCAGCGATTGCAGATCAGACAGCAAGGTCTGCTGGGCGTTGATGTCCAGGTTGGCCAGCGGTTCATCAAGCAACAGCACGCATGGCTGGGTGAGCAGCACGCGGGCGAGTTCAAAGCGCATCTTGTAGCCCGAGGAGAGCTGCTTCCACTGGTGGCCGCGAAAGGGCCGCAGCGACAGCCGGGCAATCACCAGCTCCACCAGGCAGCGGTTGGCCTCGCCCACCACGCCGTGGCTGCGCGCGGCGAACTGCAGGTGGTCCATGAGCTGCCCGCCCCAGGGGTGTGGGCGCTGCGGGATGTAAGCCAGCTGTGATCGCAAGGCATAGGGGTCGCGGGCAGTGGCGCCCCAGTCGAGCTGGCCGGCGTCTGGCGCCAGGTCGGCCGCGAGCAGGCGCAGCAGGGTGGTCTTGCCATTGCCGTTCTCGCCCACCAGGCCCAGGATGTGGCCTGGCGCCACCTGCACGTCCACCGGGCCCAGGGTGAAAGCCCCCTTGCGAAAGCGCTTGACCAGCCCCGAGCCCTGCACCCGCCGGGCCTGCCTGCCTGCTGCTGTGAGCGTTGCGCTGTGGGTGTGGTGGTGGGCGCCGCGGACGGCGGCGAGAGCGGTGTGCAGCAGCGCGGCGCGTTGTGCTGCCGGGGCCTGGGCTGGTAGTGCATCCCAGGCATCCAGGCTGGCCAGCACCTGCTGCTGCACGGACGGAGGTACGGGCAGGGCTGCGTCCAGCAGCGTGCGCCAGGCGCCGTGCCATTGGCCTGCGCCCAGTGCGTGCTCGGCCGCCAGCGCCCATGGCGGCGCGTGCGCAGGGGCGGGCTGCGCCGAAGCCGTGGCATTGTTTTCCATGTGGACTCCCTCTGTGGATAGGCCCGTCTGTGCGGGCTGCGGGTGCCGGCGTGCGGGCCGCACCCGGCACGTCGGTGGCGGGGCTTTATAGCATTTGCCCCGGTGGGGGGAGCGATGCCGCTATGCTTGGCGCCCCATGAACAAACGCCGCGACAACCCGATGACTCCTGAAGCCCTGGCGACACTGGCGCGCGAGGATGTGCACCGCGCCCTGCAAGAAGACGTGGGCAGCGGTGACCTGACCGCCGGCCTGATCGACCCCACCCGCCGCGCCCGTGCCCGCATCCTGGCGCGCGAATCCGCCGTGATCTGCGGCGCCCCCTGGGCCGAAGCCGCGCTGCGCGCACTCGATCCTACGGTGCAGATCACCTGGCATGTGGCCGAAGGCCAGCGCTGCGCGCCCGATCAGGTGGTGCTGGAGCTGGAAGGCAATGCCCGCGCACTACTGTCGGCCGAGCGCACTGCGCTCAACTTTCTGCAACTGCTGTCGGCCGTGGCCACCAAGACCCGCACCTATGTGGATGTGGTGGCGGGCACCCGCGCCCACATCGTGGACACGCGCAAGACCATCCCCGGCCTGCGCCTGGCGCAAAAGTACGCCGTGCGCGTGGGCGGCGGCACCAATCACCGCATCGGTCTGCACGACGCAGTGCTCATCAAGGAAAACCACATCGCCGCCGCCGGAGGCGTGACGGCTGTGCTCAATGCCGCCCAGACTGTGGCAGCTCAAGCAAAGTTCGTCGAGATTGAAGTGGAAACCCTGGAGCAACTGACCGAGGCGCTGGATGCAGGTGCCAAGATGGTGCTGCTCGACAACATGCCGCTGCCCACGCTGCGCGAGGCGGTGCGCATCAACGCGGGCCGTGCAATTTTGGAAATATCGGGTGGCGTCACGCTCGAAGGCTTGCGCGAACTGGCCGAAACGGGGGTGGACCGCATCTCCATCGGCACGCTGACCAAAGACGTCAAGGCGACGGACTTTTCCATGCGCCTGCAGGAGCTGTCATGACCACCGCTGTAATGAACCGCATCGACGTGGAGTACGAGCAGCCGCTCGATACCGAGGAAGGCTCCGTCTGCTCCACCAAACACGCCTGGGCGCGCGTGCCACCCGAACCCACGCAGGCCGAACGCCTCGCGCTCAAGGACAAGATTCGCCGCCTGCTCAAAGAGAAAAATGCGGTGATGGTGTCGCACTACTACGTGCACCCCGACCTGCAGGACCTGGCCGAAGAAACCGGCGGCCTGGTGAGCGACTCGCTGGAGATGGCGCGGTTTGGCCGCGACCATGCCGCGCAGACCCTGGTGGTGAGCGGCGTACGCTTCATGGGTGAGACGGCCAAGATTTTGAGCCCCGAAAAGACGGTGCTCATGCCCGACCTGGATGCGACCTGCTCGCTCGACCTGGGCTGTCCTGTGGAGGAATTCAGCGCGTTCTGCGACGCCCACCCCGACCGCGCCGTGGTGGTCTACGCCAACACCAGCGCGGCCGTGAAGGCGCGGGCCGATTGGCTGGTCACATCCAGCTGCGCGCTCGACATCGTCGGCGCCTTGAAGGCAGCAGGGCAAAAGATCCTGTGGGCGCCCGACCGCCACCTGGGCGCCTACATCCAGCGCGAAACCGGGGCCGACATGGTGTTCTGGAACGGCGCCTGCATCGTGCACGACGAGTTCAAAGCCTTCGAGCTGGAGGCGCTCAAAAAAGAACACCCCCACGCCAAGGTGCTGGTCCATCCTGAAAGCCCTGCAGACGTGATCGCCCTGGCCGATGCCGTGGGCTCCACCAGCGCCATCCTCAAGGCCGCACGCGAGATGGATGCCACCGAATTCATCGTAGCCACCGACAACGGGATGATGCACAAGCTGCGCACGCTGAACCCCGGCAAGGTGTTCATTGAGGCCCCCACCGCCGGCAACAGCGCCACCTGCAAGAGTTGCGCACACTGCCCCTGGATGGCGATGAACGGCCTGGCCGATGTGGCGCGGGTGCTGGAGACCGGCGCCAACGCGATCCATGTGGACCCGGCGCTGATCCCGCGCGCGCGCCAGCCGATTGACCGCATGTTGGCCTTCACGGCCGCGCTGAGGAACGGGCTGCCCACGGCGGGCCTGGTCCCTGGCATCGGGGCCGCCTGAGGCATCACGCAGGTATTGAATCGTGGCGCACCCGACGGGCGCGGACTACGCCACGCCGTCCACAATGACGTGCCGCGTGCCCGCCGAGCAGCTTTCAATGCGGGCCCGGATGCGATAGACCTCGCGCAGCATGGCTGCCGTGATCACCTGCTCGCAAGGCCCGCTGTGCTGCGCCTGGCCGTTGGCGATCACCAGGGCGTGGTCGCAGTAGCGCAGGGCCTGGTTGATGTCGTGCAGCGCGATGAACACGATCAGCCCCCGCTCCTGTGCCAGCGAGCGCATGAAGTCCAGCACCTGGATCTGGCGGTGCAGGTCGAGCGCGCTGGTGGGCTCGTCCATGAGCAGGATCTCGGGGTCGCGCGCCAGCGTCTGGGCGATGGACACCAGTTGCCGCTGGCCGCCACTGAGTTCCCCCAGATTGCGAAAGGCAAGGTCTGCGATGCCCAGTGACACGGTGATGGCGTCCACCTGCGCCAGTTCGGCATCGCTCACCGCCCAGCCCTGGTGCTGCTGTTTGGCGGCCAGCAGTATGGATTCAACCACCGTGAGCCGCGCGGTGGCGCTGATGTCCTGCGGCATGTAGCAGATGCCCTCGGACCCCTTGCGGGTGCCCTGCAGCACGATCTGGCCAGGCCCCTTGAGCATGCCGGCCACGCGCTTGAACAGGGTGGATTTGCCCGCCGCGTTGGGCCCGATCACTGCCACCACCTGCCCCGCGTGGAAGACGGGGGTGTTGACGTTCGCAAGCACCGTGCGGCTGCCATAGTGCGCGCCCACCCCTTGCAGCTGGAGCGTCACCATGAGCGCTCCCTGCGGCCCAGGATGAGCGAGATGAAGAAGGGCACTCCTATGAGCGAGGTCACGACGCCGATGGGAAAGATGGCCCCAGGGATCAGCGTTTTGCTGACCACCGAGCTGATCGACAGCAGCAATGCGCCGGTCATGACCGACGCAGGCAGGAAGAACCGCTGGTCTTCGCCGATCAGCATGCGTGCAATGTGCGGGCCCACCAGACCCACAAAGCCGATGGTGCCCACAAACGCCACCGGGAAGGCCGCCAGAAGGCTGATCAGCACCAGCGTTTGCAGCCGCAGGCGCGCCACGTTGATGCCGAAGCTGGCGGCCTTCTCATCGCCCAGGCGCAGGGCCGTCAGTGCCCAGCTGTTGCGCGCAAAAAGGGGCAGCGTGACCACAAGAACCAGGCAGGTCACACCCAGCTTCGGCCAGGTGGCCTTGGTCAGGCTGCCCATGGTCCAGAACACTACGGCCGCCACGGCCTGCTCGGTGGCGAAATACTGCACCAGCGCCAGCAGTGCATTGAAGGTGAACACCAGCGCAATTCCCAGCAGCACGATGGTCTCGGTGGTCACGCCGCGTTTCATGCTCAGCAGGTGGATCAACCCGGCCGACAGCATCGCCATCACAAAGGCATTCAGCGGCACCACATACCCGGCCACCGTGGGGAACAGGGCAACGCCGAAGGCCAGCCCGAGCGCGGCGCCAAAGCTGGCCGCCGCCGAAATACCCAGCGTGAACGGGCTGGCCAGCGGGTTGTTGAGCGTGGTCTGCATCTGTGCGCCCGCCACCGACAGCGCAGCACCCACAGCCAGCGCCATGAGCGCGGTGGGCAGGCGGATGTCCCACACCACCACGCGCAGTTGCACGGGCACGCTGTCGGGCCACAGCACAGCCTGCACCACGTCCCTCACGCTGTAGCCCACCGGCCCGAGTGCCAGGTCCAGCAGCAGGCTCAAGGTCGTCAGCACGAAAAACCCCAGCAGCAGCCAGCGCTTGAGGCGCACCAGGGCACGGTAGCCAGCGCCCTGGCTTGCAGGGGGGGCCATCGCAGTGGCCGTCATGGGGCAGCCTTGGTGGTGGAGGGCGCTGCGGAGGCTGTGGGTGTTGCGCCATCCAGGCTCACGAAGTAGCCGGGTTCATAGGGCACGGGCAGAAAGCGCTTGTGCATCTCACGGTAGGTGGCGTCCGGGTCGAGGTCTGTGAACAAGGCTGGGTGGAACCACTTGGCCAACTGCTGGATGGCCACAAACTCGTACGGGCTGTTGTAAAACTGGTGCCAGATGGCATGGAACGCGCGGTCTTGCACAGCTCGGGTGCCTGCGTAGGCGGGGCGGCGGGTATAGGTTTCGAGCTTGCGCCGGGCCTCTGCCAGGTCGGCACCGGGGCCCACGCCAATCCAGTGGCCCGAGGGTACGTAGGCCTCCCAGTTGGCGCTGGTGACCACGACCTGGTCGGGGTTGGAGGCGATCACCTGCTCGGGGTTGAGTTGGCCGAAGGTGCCGGGAATCACGCCCTTGGCAACGTTCGTGCCCCCCGCCACTTCCACGTATTTGCCGAAGTTCTCGTTGCCAAAGCTCAAGCAGCAGTCTTCGGTGTAGCCGCCGATGCGTTCGATGAACACCTTGGGGCGCGGGGGCTGCTCGGCGGCGATGGTGTCTGCCACGCGCCGGATCTGCGCCGCGCGGTACGCGATGAACTCTTCGGCGCGCGCTTCCTTGCCAAACAGCCGGCCCATCAGGCGCATGGTGGGCTCGGTGTTCTCCATGGGGCGATGGCGAAAATCCACATACACCACCGGAATTCCCAGCGCCGCCAGTTTCTCGATGTAGCGGGCGTCATCGGTGGCCCGTTGGGCTTCGATGTTCAGCAGGATCACGTCGGGCTTCTGCGCAATGGCCTGCTCGATGTCGAAGGTGCCGTCTTCAAAGCCGCCAAAGGTGGGAATGTCGGCGATGCGCGGAAATTTCTTGGCGTACGCCGAATAGGTGTCAGGGTCGGCCTGGATCAGATCCTTGCGCCAGCCCACGATGCGCTGGATCGGGTTGTCCGTATCGAGTGCGGCCACCAGGTACAACTGCCGCCCTTCGCCCAGGATCACGCGCTGCACAGGTAACCGCACCTGCACATTGCGCCCCAGCAGGTCGGTCACCGTGACGTGGTGGCTGCCGGAGGGCGGGGGGGATGCAGCGCCTTCGGGGGCTGCGGCCGGAGAAACCAGAAAAATGCCGGCGGCGGCGATGCCTGCCAGCACAAGGATAAGAAGCGCGATGCGCCAGCGGTGACCCATTGCCATGTCAAAGACTCTTTGTGAATGAAGGGGTGGGGAGGAAAAAGATGCGATGCGCAGTGGAGGTCATGGCCCGGCAAGGCCGGCTGCGCCTTGCCGGGTGCCGCGCATGCGCAGCACGGCGACGATGACCGCGAGGGCGCAGGCATAGGCCCCCGCTACGAGGAAGTAGGTGGTGTGCAGGCCCAGCAGTTGGGTCAGGCCCCCGCCCAGTGCGATGCCGGCCATGGACGAGAACTGGGCGGTGCTCTGTGCCACGCCCAGAATGCGCCCCTGGTGCTGCCCGCTCGTGGCATGCGAAATCTGGGCCATCAGCACCGGTGTGGTGGCGCCCAGCAGCACGCCCCAGGCAAAGTGCAGTGCGATAAAAAAAGCCACGCTGTGGGTAGCCCCCGCCAGCACCGTCAGCAAGGCGCAGGCGGCAGCCACCCAGGCCATGCGGACCAGGGCGCCGGGGCCCTGCAAGCGCTCGAAGTAGCGCGCCCAGAGCGTGGCCGACACGATGAACCCCATGGAAAGAAGCCCGTAGCACAGGCCCACCACCCAGTTGTCCACGGCAAACACCGAGCGGACATACATCGCAAATGGGGTTTGCGTGAGCATGCGGGCCACCAGCAGGATGCCCAACACGGCCAGCAGCCCGGCCACGGGGGACGCAAACCAGGATGGTGGTTGCAGCGGCGCTGCGTTGCCTGATGACGATGGTGGCGATGGGATTGCCGTCACGCCCAGGGCGCTGCCTGTGAAAGGACGACGCGGCAGCAGTGCGGCTACGGCGACGGCGCACAGTGCGCACAGCAGCGCTGCGATGAGGTTGATCCAGAAGAACGTGGCGTGGTCCAGGATGAGCCCGCCCGCCAGCGCCCCTGCCAACGAGCCCACGTTCGTGGACACCTGCAGGTAGGCAAACAGGCGCCCCCGGACCGCTGGGACCACGGCGCTCACACCGTAGGCCTGCGCCGGTGCCAGATAGCCTGCGCACGCCCCTTGCAGAAAGCGCAGTGCCAGGATTGTCCAGACATCCTGCGTAAAGGCCAGGGCCAGCTGTGTGATGGCCAGCCCCAGGAGCGCACGGACCATCATGGGCTTGTGCCCGAAGCGGTCCCCCACCTTGCCCCAGAACGTGCTGGTGAGCGCCACGCCCAGCATGGGGCCCACATACACGGCAATGCCCGCAAACGCCAGCACGCCGGGCGATGCGCCCAGGGACTGCAGGTGCACCGGCCAGAAGGGCCCGCTCATTTCCATGGCGCCCATGGAAATGAGCTGGATCACGAACAGTGCGTGAACCAGGCGGGGCAGGGCGCTGGATGCGGCTGGCGTGGAGACCATCAAACCTTCCCGCAGGTCGGGGCCGCACCCAGCGGGTTGGGTAGCCGGTGCTGCAGGCGGTAGTCTGCGTATTGCTGCAGGTGCATGCGCAACACCGAGCGCGTGGGCCAGGCCGCGTGCAGAAACTGCTCGCGCTCCGCGCGCCACAACTGCGGCTCGACACGCGCCTGCACCGCATCGAAGGCGCCCTCGGTTTCCTCGCGAAGAATCTCCCACAGCCAGGTGGTGGGCAATTGGTACTCGTGCGTGAGCGCCAGGGCCAGCTCATGCAGATGGCACACAAAACAGGCGTCGAGCACGAAGGTGCGCACGGGCTCTATGTCGTCCCGGAAAACAGTGGGCAGGATGCCCGGGTGCACATAGGGCTGCAGTGTGTATCCGTGCGCTTCCAGGAGCGGGGCAAACGTGCGTCCGTCGCCAAAGTCCCGGATCAGCAAACCCCGGGGGCTGCCATCCTCGGAACACAGCACGGACGTGTTTTGCTGGTGGGCCTCCAGGCCGATGCCGTAAAGCAGGTAGATCGCGACCACAGGCCGTGTGACGGCGCGCGCGTACTGCCTGAAATACGCGCCCACCGTTTCAGGCGTGGCACGGCCCGCTGCGCGTTCGATCAGTTCCGTTACCAGCGGCCGTGCGTCCAGCGGCGAAGCCGTGAACAAGGTGGCCACCGTGATGGGCAGCAGACCGTCGCTGCGGTCCAGCGCCTGGCGGGCCCCTCGGTAGGCCACAGAGAGGTGCCTCCCCGGGCGGTCCTCCTGGCGGACTGCGTGGCGGTAGTGCAGCGCCACTTCTTCGGGAAAAATTTCAAGGCGGCGGTCAAAGCCGTTTTCCTCGGCCAGGATGCGTTCGATCACTGCGCTGATGCGCGGCCCCATGTGGATCGACTTGGCCTGCAGGCTGCGTTGTTCGCTGGTGAGCCACAGCGCCAGGGGCAGCTTGATGAACGGCGTGGCCCCGGGCAGCTGCGGCACCATGGTGCGAAACGACATGGTGGGGCGGGTGTCGATGTCGATGCCGTCGGTGATGAGCACCCCCTCGGCAATTTCGTCCGCGTAGGCTTCCGTCACGTAGTGCTCCAGGTGCCACGTGTGGATGGGCAGGGGCAGCCAGTCGTCAGCGTTCTGCTGCCGTGCCCGAAGGCTATCGCTCCAGCGCTGCCACACGTCCGGGAACTGCTTGGAAAACCAGGTGCGGTAGTCCTGCACATGAGGCATGCGTTCCACATAGGCCATGTCGGCCCGCAGTGCTGCGATGCGCACGGGCACGCACGCATTGAATTCCGGTGACAGCTGTGCGACTTCGGTGGGGCTCAGCTGGGGCTTGGTTTTCCAGGTGGGGTAGAAGGGGTGCCCTTCGAGCGAGCCCCACTGCTCCAGCAGCACCGCAGCATCCCGCGCGGTACGGTGGTGGCGCACATAGTCCACCAGGCCCTTGGAGCCGGTATCCAAAATGGCTTGCCGCAGTTCTTCGTTCCAGCGGCGGCGGTGGCCGCGTGCCAGTGCGTCATTGGCGACGCTGTTGGCCATGTCGTTCTTCAGCCCGGCGAGGCCCTGCGCTGTGGCGGTGAAATCAAAGTGGGGCGCGAGCAGATCGATGAGCTGGCCGGGTGTGTCGATGGCCGTCTTCTTGCCGCTCGGCTCCACCAGGGTGATCGTGCCGTCGAGCAGGAACGTGCGGGCGGGCGCAGCCCGCAGCGCGGAGAAATACACCAGGGCATGGTGCTCCCACAGCGGGAACCAGGCCGTATTGCCGTGCGGAGCAAAGACCAGTGATCCACTGTCGAGAATGCCTTCGGCAAACAGGCAGCGCACCAGGCGCCGCAGCGCGTTGTGCTGCGCGAGAGCCTGTGCGTCTTGTGGCTGAGGAATGAAGGCCGAGTTGGGTTCCGGCCGGGCCAGGGGGTTGGTAGAGAGGTGCATGGGACAACAGGGCTGGGCACGCCCGTCAGGCGGGCCAGGTGGATGGGAAGTAGTCGAGCGCCGAGCCGCGCAGGCCCTGCATGTAGCCCACGTTCCAGTCGAAGATCTCCTGGATGTGGGGCAGTGGCACGTTGAGCCGCCGTCCCATTTCCACCAGCACGGCCAGGCCATAGGCGACATCCTCCTGGAACGCGCGGCTGTCCTTGTCGATCACGTAGCCGGGCTGGCCAGCGGCCTGCACCATCGGGGCTTCGATCGCGTCATAGGCCTGGTTGGAGCGCAGCACGGACAGCAGGGTGCGGGGGTCGCGTATCTGGTCTCCGTAGGCTTCGACGATCTCCTGGTGCAGGGGTCTGACCGACGACAGGTTGATGCCCAGGCGTTGCTCGGCGGCCTTGCACAGCCGCTGGTTTTCTTCGTCGCTGCGCGCGAGGAAATACGCGCCCAGCTCGGTGCAGTCCGTCCACCAGCAGACGGGTGCAGGAAAGGTGCGCTCGTGCCACTGGCTGTAGGGGCCTGCCAATCCATAGACCACCGAGCTGTGCATGATGGGATTGCCCGGCGTCAGCGTGATTTCGAGGTAGTGGTCGAGCAACTCCACCGGTGCTGCGTACAGGCGCTGCAGCATCCGTTGCAGGGCGGTGCGTGCGCTGGCGCCTTCTCGGGCGTGGGTGCCCACGTGCAGCACCTGCTTGGCGCCCCCCATGCGCACCGAAACACCGGGATGCAGGTCGTACGCGGTGTGGGGCACGTCCTTCATGCCCCAGATCACCGCGTTGGGCCGTTCTGCCAGGATCTGCTCGGCCAGCCAGTCAAAGCCGCAAAAGCCCGGGATGGCCCCCACATACACGGGTTTGTCGCGCGGGAGCGCCTGCACCATGCCGCGCAGCCAGGCGGCGCGCACGTGGGCCGGCACGGTGAGGATCACGAGGTCTGCGTTGGCGACCAGGGTGGCATCGTGGCCCACTGTGTCCAGCCGCGCCCGCAGCGGGGGCGAGTCCGGCACCAAGGCGGTCAGGCCGTCGGGACTCTTCTGGTGGCGCGCGATGACATCCTGCCGCGTGGTGAGCAGCGACACGCGAACGCCGGGCACCTGCTTGAACAGCACCGCGTTCAGGTGCCCCGTTCGCCCGCCGCCGCAGACAACCACGTCCAGGTCTTGCACGGCATCCACGTTCAGGCCACCTTCAGCCGGTCGTTGGTACGCGGCAGTTCTTCCACCACGTCCTTGGCCAGCCAGCCGTCGAGCTGCGCCCAGACCGTGGGGTCGATGATGTTGCGTTCCTTGAGCCATGCCTCGTTGAACACGGTGTGCAGGTACTTCTCGCCCCCGTCCGCCACCACCGCCACCACGTTGCCCGCGATCATGCCGCTGTGGATGAACTCCAGGGCCTTGTAGAGCACGCCGCCGGTGGAGCCGCCCACCAGCAGGCCCGTGTGCTGTGCGAAATAGCGGGCGGTTTCAAAGGCCTGCGCATCGGTCACCTGCACGCCCAGGTCGATGCAGCTGTAGTCCAGCACCAGGCCCACGGTGTCTCCCTTGGGCGTGCCCGTGCCCGACTGGTAGTACGGCCGCCCTGGCTGCCCAAAGATGATGGAACCTGCAGGCTCGACCGCGATGGTGCGGGTGCGGGGGTTGTGCAGCTTGAGCCCGCGTGCAATGCCCGTCATCGAGCCGCCCGTGCCCACGCAGCCCACATACGCGTCCACCGGGCCTTGGACCTGGTCGATCACTTCGCGCACGAAGTCGAAGTAGCCGCCCGCATTGGCCACGTTGTCCGACTGGTTCATGAACACCGCACCGGGAATCTTGGAGGCCACCTCGGCCGCCAGGCGCTGGCGCTCCACCACGGCCACCTCGTCCTCGCGGTAGTCGCCCTCCACGTAGCGGATCTCCGCGCCCAGTGCGCGCATCACGGCGATCTTGTCGGGCGCGGCATGGTGGTCTACCACCGCGATAAAGCGCAGGCCGAACTCGATGGCGGCAATGGCCAGTCCAATGCCGGTGTTGCCTGACGAAGACTCCACCACCACGCCCCCGGGCTGCAGGCGGCCGGAGCGCATCGCCGCGACGATCATGTTGCGCGCCATGCGGTCCTTGATGCTCCCGCCCGGGTTGTTCTTCTCGATCTTGAGCAGCAGCCGCGTTTTCTTCGAAGGAATCGGGATCCCCAGGATGGGCGTGTTTCCGATCAGGTCCGTCACTTTGCTGAGAATCATGTCTTTACTCCGTTCGGTCGTCGTCTGGCGAAAAGGCCATGGCACCTGCCGCAGTGCGGGTGACTGCAATGCGGCGGGGCATGGGATGGCGGTGAAACTCGTTTTCCAGCAGGTCCATCTGGTAGCCCGCTGTGTTGGCATACACCAGCAGGTCACCGGCCTGCGGTACACGCGCAAAGCCGATCCAGCGGTGGGTCAGAACATCGTCGTCCAGGCAGCTGTGCCCGGCGATGTAGGCATGGCAAGCCTGTGGCGGCGTGGGGGGCGATCCATGGGCACTCCCTGGCACCAGCACCGGGTCCACCAGGAACTCGGAGCCGAACCAGGTCTCGCAGGCGCTGAAGCTGCTGCCTTCCACAAAAATCACATACCGTCCGTCGGCCAGCGGTTTCACCCGCGTGGCGCGAAAGACCGAAATGGCGGCCTGGTCCACCAGGCTGCGCCCGGGTTCGATGGCCAGTGTCAGGCCTGCCGCGTTCAGGGCCTGTGCCACGGTCATGCCCTCCGTGCACGCCGAGCACAGCAGTTGCTCCATCCACATGCAGGCGTCCACAGGCCCGCCATAGGGGTAGAACGATGTGGGCACCTTGCCGCTGCGGTAGTGCGCGCCATCCTGCGCTGCGAGAAAAGCGCTGTAGGCGGCGGTGTCCACATACCGGATGGGCAGGCCACCGCCGATGTCCAGCATCCGGGCGCTCAGCCCCATGCGGCGGGCTTCATGCACCCAGGGCAGCAGCTCGCGCACGGCCTGCACACGCGGCTCGACCGCATAGCCCGACAGATGAAAGTGAAAGCCCTCCAGAACCATGCGTGCTTCTGGGTTGGCCAATCGGGCAAGGCCTGCGCGCAGGTCGCCAGCGCCCATGCCAAAGCGACTGGTGGGTAAGGAGTGGGGCCGGTAGCGCAGCAGCACGCGCGCCCCCTGGCCCGCGCCAGCAGACTGGAGGCAGTGATCCAGGTCCTGCAACTCCTGCAGCGAGTCGACGGAAATGAGGGATGCGTTGTCCAGCAGCAGCTTGTGGAACGCCCGGGTCTTGGCCGGGCCGGTGGCGCACAGCCGCGTGGGGTCTGCACCAGCACGCAGTGCGTCACCCGCCTCGTAGAGGCTGGATACGTCCACGCCGATGCCAGCCTGCACGGCCGCGCGGACCAGGGCGGGCGACTTGTTGACCTTGGCCCCGTAAAAGATCTCAAAGGGCATGGGGTGGGACTGCAGCACGGCCACCAGCTTGCGCACGTTGTCTTCCAGCCGCTGCGGCCAGACGAGGTGCAGCGGCGAGCCGTATTGGGCAACCAGGCCCGGCAGCATTGCGGGTGATGCGTGCACCAGTGCTGCCACCGCTTCATCCAGCAGCGGTGGCAGGGCTGGGTACACCTTGGCTGCAGTGGCTGCCGGCTGGGGCTGCGGCGTTGGCGCCGCCGCGCGTGCAGGGGGTGCATGCCGGTGCGCCGCCGTAACTTTGTTCATGCCCGCCAGGTCCGCCAACTCACCATGGTGCTGGGCTCGCATGGTGGTGCCTCAGAAATCAACGGTGGCCGACACCACCAGGGAACGTGGCGCACCCTGCACCAGGCTGCCGTACTGCGATACGCTGGCCCAGTAAGCGCGGTCTGCCACGTTGCGCAGGTTGGCACGGAACGTCGTGGGCTTGCCGGCGATCTGTGTGCGGTAGCGGGCGCCCAGGTCTGCGGTGGTCCACGATGGAATGCCCAGCGTGTTCGCGCGGTCCACATACTGCTTTCCGGTGTGGGTGATACCCCCGCTCAGTGCCAGGCCCGGCACCCAGGGCAGATCCCACTCCAGCCCCAGGTTGGCCTGCACCGAGGGGACGCCGATGGCTTTCTTGCCCTGCGTGGCCGCGCTGTTAGTCTGGCTCAGCACACCTTGCAGCAGCGTCACGCCGCCGGTGACGGACACGCCAGGCACCACACGGCCGGAGGCGTTCAGTTCCACCCCCCGATTGCGCTGCTTGGCATCCACTGCAAACAGGCCGTTGGTCTGCTGGCCGCTGGGCTTGGTGATCTCGAACAGGCTCAGCGAGCTGATCATCCGGCCCCATTCGAACTTGGCGCCGATTTCCTTTTGTTTGGCCTTGTAGGGCGCAAACACCTCGCCCGCGTTGGAGGCCGTGGCCGGAGCGATGTCGCCCTTGCTCAGGCCTTCGATGTAGTTGGCGTAGAGCGATACGTTCTGCCAGGGCTTGACCACCAGGCCCGCCAGCGGCGTCACTGCGCTCTGGTCGTACGACGAGGCGACGGCGCCCGTGGTGGTGTTGAAGTTGTCGGATTCCACACGCTGGCGGCGCACGCCCAGCAGCACCTGCACCCGGTCGTCCAGCATCGACAGGGTGTCGGCCAGCGCGATGCTGGACAGCTCTGTGTCGGCCACCCGCGCGACCTGGGCCGGGGCGGCCACGTTCTGCGCCGGGCTGTTCACCGGCGCGTAGATGTTGGACAACACGGTGGTGCCGTTGACGGAACCACGACCCAGGCGGTCGTGGTAGGTGCTGGCCTGCAGCGTGACCGTGTGGCGGACGCCGCCGGTGGCGAACTTGGTGCGCAGCCCGGCGTCCGCCGTGCTCCGGTCCACCTCGAACTGAAAGCGCTGCGGCAACGTGCTGGTGTCGCCCTGCACATTGAGCAGGGTGGGGTTGCCAAAGAGTCGGTCTACCCGTGTGCGTCCGCCGCCTGCGTTGGCGAACGCGGTGGTCTGGTCGTTCAGGTCGTATTCCAGGCGCAGCAGCAGGGAGCGGTCGGTGGTTTCAAACCATTCCCAGGGCTGGCTCACGTTGCGCCGGCCATCGGGTGCGACCGGTACGGCCGTGGCCCCTGCGGCCAGAAACGGCCGACGCTGTGGCGCATCGACACTTTCCTTTTGCGCGATGGCGTCCACGGTGGCGCGCAGCCGTTCTCCCTGGTAGTCGAGCGCGATCGCTCCCACGTCCGCCTTGCGCGACTGGTTGTCCAGCAGCGTGTCGCCCTGGTGGTGGCTGCCGTTGATGCGCACGCCCCACTGGCGTTCGGGGCCAAACCGGCGGCTCAGGTCGATCTGGCCACCCCCCTGTGCGGAGGGGCCAACGTCGGCGGAGATGCGTGTGAGCGGGTCGCTGGTGGCACGCTTGGGCACGATGTTGATGGTGCCGCCCACGCTGCTGGCCGGGGAGATGCCAAACAGCAGCGCTGCGGGCCCTTTGACCAGCTCGATGCGCTCCGCGTAGTCGGCCAGCACGCGGTAGTTGGGGGCGATGCCATAGACGCCGTCAAAGGCGATTTCGCCCGAGTTCTGGTCACCCACCGGGAAGCCGCGGATGAAGAACGAGTCCAGCTGGTCGCCGGAGTGGCCCGAGAGCCGGACCGACGAATCGTTCTTCACGATGTCGGCAATGGTGACGGCCTGTTGGTCCTGCACCATCTGCGAGGTGTAGCTGGTGGCGCTGAGCGGTGCGTTCAGGGTGTCGGTGTTGCCCAGCAGCCCCAGTCGGCCGCCGCGCGCTGTGTGCCCGTTGCCGATGGTGGCGGGCAGCCCTGCATCGCCGTCTGCCGTGACCTGGACCTCGGGCAGGGCACGGGGGCGGTCGGTGGCGTCCGGAGATGCGGTCTGAGCGCCTGCCGGGGCCATGATGCCGGCCGTGACCAGACTGGCGAGCGCCAGGCGTGTGGCGGCCGCGAGGGGGTGAAGGGGGGCCGCGCGAGCGGCGTCCAACGAAGAAGAAGGCAGAGAGCCTGGCACGGTCGGTGGCAGCACAGTGGTTCCTTGAGGGGACAGGAGGCTGGCTGGCGACGGCTGGCTGCTTGGGGTGCATGGCAATGCACCGTGTGGCAAAAATTATAAACAAGAATTATTCGCATTTGATGGATTTTTTGCTTGCACTTGCAACAGGACCGCGCTGCCCACCCTCCGCAGAGTCCGTGCCCTGCGGCGTTTACGATAGGCAGCTGCCCTTGTTTGCCTCAAGGCGCCTGTTTCCTTCAAGGTGCTGCCGCCGCGCCCGCCATTTCCATGAATTCCTGCATCGACTTCAGTGCCGCGCTGGCCCCGTCAGCGCCCCGCCTTCGCCATGCCTTCCGCGCGCCCCGCGCCGTGCTGTCAGCCCGCGACCTGGCCGAGGTGCGCCCCGTTCTCGATGCCGTGTTTGCTGCCGCGCAGGCAGGCGCATGGTGCGTGGGCTACGTCCGCTACGAGGCGGCTCCGGCCTTCGATGCAGCCTTGCAGGTGCATGCCGCCCAGGGGCCGCTGGCCTGGTTTGCCGTCCATGACGAAGCGCTGCCGTGGCCCGGGGAAGCCGCTGCAGATTCGGCCGATGGGGCCCATGTGGAGTGGACCTCGGGCCCCTCGCGCGCGGAATTCGATGCAGCCCTGAACCGCATCCACCAGGCCATCGGCGATGGCGAGCTGTACCAGGTCAACTACACCGCGCCGCTGTCGGGCCCGTTGCTGCAGGGCAGTGCACAGGCCTTGTTCCAGGCTTTGCAGCGCTCGCAGCCCGGCGGCTATGCCGCGTTCATCGACACCGGCAACGAACAGGTGCTTTCGGTGTCGCCCGAATTGTTCTTTGACTGGGAAAGCGGAGCCCATGGTGACCCGGCGGGTGGGGCCATCCTGGCGCGCCCCATGAAAGGCACCGCGCCACGTGGCGCCACGCCTGCGCAGGATGTGGCCAACGCTGAGCACCTGCGCTCGTCGCCCAAGGAGCGGGCTGAGAACGTGATGATCGTGGACCTGCTGCGCAATGACATATCCCGCATCGCGCTGCCGCACAGCGTGCGTGTGCCCGCGCTGTTTGCCACCGAAGCCCTGCCCACCGTGTGGCAGATGACGTCGGACGTGACGGCCCGCACGCGGCCCGGTACCACGCTGACCGACGTGTTTGCTGCGCTGTTTCCCTGCGGCTCCATCACCGGTGCGCCCAAGGTGCGCGCCATGCAGATGATCCATGCGGTGGAGCCCGCACCGCGCGGCGTGTACTGCGGCGCCGTGGGCGTGGTGCGGCCTGTGGGTGCCGCCGGGGCGGATGGGCAGCACCGCGTGGCGGCCACCTTCAACGTACCCATTCGCACCGTGGTGCTGCGCACCGACGGCGGCCACACCCAGGCCACCTGCGGCATTGGCAGTGGCATCACCTCGGGGGCGCAAGCGGACGCCGAATGGAACGAGTGGCGCCACAAGCGCGCCTTCGTGGAGCGTGCGAGCCAGCCTTTTGACCTGCTGGAAACTTTGGCGCTGGTGGACGGCCAGTGGCGCCATCTGCCCGAACACCTGGCGCGACTGCAGGCGGCGGCGGTGCATTTTGGCTACCCCTTTGATGACAAGCTGGTCGAGCAGTGCGTGCGGATGCTGGCAGCGGGACATGGCGCAGGCCTCTGGCGTGTGCGCCTGCTGCTCAATGCCGCAGGTGAGCCCCGGGCCGAGGCCTTTGCACTGGCCCCCACGCCCGAGCCCGTGCGCCTGCAGCTGGCGCGCAGCCCACTACCGGAGGCCCATGGCGAATTCGTGCGCCACAAGACCACGCGCCGCGCGCACTACGCGGCCTTTGCGCCCACGGCCGCCGGGGTGTTCGACACGGTGTTGTGGAACGAGGCGGGTGAGATCACCGAAAGTACCTTCGGCAATATCGCCCTGCTGCTCGATGGCCGCTGGGTCACGCCGCCGCTGGCCTGTGGCCTGCTGCCCGGCGTGGGCCGCGCGGTGGCGCTGCGCGAGGGGCGTGTGACAGAAGCCGTGGTGCGGCTGCAGGACCTGCCCCGCGTGCAGGGCTGGGCGTTCATCAACAGCCTGCGCGGCTGGTTGGCTGCCGAGTTGGTGGCAGAAGACCCTGGCTGATGCATCAAGGCACCCGCCAGCCTTTTGGGGGGAAAGAGTTATGCTATCAAAATAATAGCTATTAATGGCTATGGATAAGCGATAGGGCCGAATTTATTCAAAAATTGCCGCCGCTGGTTCAGAGCCGCTCCTTGGCGTATGAGCCCCGGTCCATATCGACGATCTCCACGCTCAGCTGCACCATCACGCCCTGGGGCTTGGGCGTGCGTTCGCGCAGCACGGCGGCGATGCGGTCGGACAGCTCCTTCTTGGCCTCGGGCGTGCGGCCCGCGAGCAGGCGCAGTTGGGCATGCACAAAAGCGCGGTTGGCGGGCGCGATGCCGATCTCGAAGCTGTCGGCCACGATGAAGCGGGTCTTCAGGTCCGCCTCGTCCTGCACCTGGGGGTGGGCGCACAGGGTGGCATTCAGGGCCGTCAGCGTTTCGGCCTCTGGGTAGTGGGGCAGGTTGGCCGAGTATTCAATGGTCAGGTGGGGCATGGAGGGGGTCCGGTTCGGTCGAGTGAATTCACTTCAAAGCCATGGTAGACAGGTTCTAAGAACCTGTTCAAGATCTTTTCAGGGTCGCACAAGTGCCGCAACGCCGCAGGCCGCCCGGCAAGGCACTTGCCCGAAGGGTTGGAGTGAAATCGGGCGATTGGAAGCCTCTGCTGCTTGCATGGGCATGAGCCCATGCGGCGCCTCCGAAGCATCCACGTCCATCACGATGGCACTCCAATGCGATCCCCGAAAAGATTCTGAACAGGTTCTTAAGCCAGCAACCCTTGGGCCGTCAGTGGCACCCAGCAGTTTAAGCCGCCGTTAAGCAAGGCTGCTGACTATCACGCGGCTGCTTGCAGCAGCTTGTTTTTCATCAACTTGTTGTTCCTTAAGAGCCATGACACCCCCCTTCTTGATCCAAAAAACCACATTGTTTGCCCTCCTGCTGTGCGCCGCCACCTGGGCCAGCGCCGAGGGCGCCCACCCGCACTGGGAATACAAGGGCAAACACGGCGCCGCCCACTGGGGCGCGCTGGAGCCTGGTTTTGAGGCCTGTGCACGTGGTGCGGCGCAAAGCCCCATCGACATTCGCAATACCGTGAAAGAGGCGCTGCCTGCGCTGGATTTCCAGTACACGGCAGGTGCCCCCACGCTGGTCAACAACGGGCACACGGTGCAGGTGAACATGCCTGCGGGCAGCAAGCTGGTGGTGGACGGCAAGGCGATGGAGCTGCTGCAGTTCCACTTCCACACCCCCAGCGAAGAGGCCATTGGCGGCAAGCACGCGGCCATGGTGGCCCACTTTGTGCACAAGGCTGCGGACGGAGGACTGGGCGTGGTGGCGGTGCTGATCCAGCCGGGCAAGACGAATGCGGCCTGGGCCCCCATCTTTGCGCACCTTCCGCGTATGGGTGAGCAGGTGACGGTGGACGGGCTCACGCTGGACGCCAGCACCCTGTTGCCCGCCAAGAAGGGTTACTACAGCTTTGCAGGGTCGTTGACCACGCCGCCCTGTTCCGAAGGCGTGCAGTGGATGGTGCTCAAGGAACCCGTGAAACTGGGTGCCCAGCAGATCAAGGCGTTCCGCCAGCTCTATAACGCCAACGCCCGCCCAGTGCAGCCGCTCAATGGCCGCATCGTGAAAGAAAGCACCTGACTGTGACCAGCCGGTCCGCGGGTTCCAGGGGGCGGCTGAGTCGCAGGTCGATGTTCAGGCGACAACTGCCGCAGGCGCCACGCTGGTGTCTGCGGTTTTTTGGTGAAGAGCCACCACGCAGTCGGCGGCATGTGCCGCCAGCGCTGCCAGCAACGCATCCACATCCGCCGCCGTGTGCGCGGCAGACAGCGCAATGCGCAACCGGGCCGTACCCACGGGCACCGTGGGCGGGCGGATGGCGGGCACCCACAGGCCCCGCTGGCGCAGGCTTTCCATCGCGGCCAGGGCCGCTTCGTTGCTGCCGATGACGAGCGCCTGCACCGCCGTGTGGGATGGCAGCAGGTGCCAGCCCAGTTCCGGGGGCAGCACGGCCAGGCCTTCGCGCAGTTGCGCAATGCGCTTGCAAAGCCCCTCTCGCAGGTCGTCCGCAGTCGCGATCAGCTCCAGGCTTTTGCGCAATGCGCTTGCCAGCAGGGGTGGTGCGGCCGTGGCAAAGATGTAGGTGCGGGTCTTTTGCAGCAGCCATTCAATGAGTGCAGCATCACCCGCCACAAAGGCGCCCGCCACGCCCGCCGCCTTGCCCAGCGTGGCCATGTAGAGCACGCGGCGCGAGGCGGTGGTGCCCGTCAGGCCCGCTTGCGCCAGGCTACCGCGCCCTTGGGGGCCGAGCACGCCAAAACCATGGGCGTCGTCCAGCAGCAGCAGCGCGTCGTAGCGCTCGCACAGCGCCAGCAGGGCGGGGATGTCGATCAGGTCGCCATCCATGCTGAACACCGCATCGCTGACCACCAGCTTGCGCCGTGCAGGGCTGGCGGCCAGAGCAGTCTCCAGCGCGGCCAGGTCGGCGTGGGCGTAACGGTGGATGGTGGCGCGCGACAGGCGGGCGCCGTCGATCAGGCAGGCGTGGTTGAGCGCGTCGGAAAACAGCGCATCGCCATCGCCCACCAGCGCCGGGATGATGCCGGTGTTGGTGGCATAGCCCGCGTAGAAGTACAGCGCACGGGGCAGTTGCACCAAGGCGGCCAGGTCTTGCTCGAGCGCATCGTTGGCGGCGCTGTGCCCGCTGACCAGGGGCGAGCCGCCCGAGCCCACGCCAAAGGTGTGCGTGGCGTCCCGAGCGGCCTCGGCCAGCGCGGGGTGGCCGGCCAGGCCCAGGTAGTCGTTGCTGCAAAAGGCCAGCATGGGCTGGCCGTCCACCAGCAGGTGGGCTCCGCCCGCGGGTTGCACCACGCGGCGGCGGCGCAGCAGGTGGGCGCGCTCGATGTCGGCCAGGCGCCCCGGGATCTCGTCGAGCCAGGAGGTGGGGTGGGATTCCTGCGTCATAGCCATTCCCCGGGCAGTTCAAACACCAGGCTGCGCGCATCGGGAAGGTCCTGGTACGGCACCTCGGCCAGCAGCGGCACGCCCAGGCGCGCACGCAGGTAGGCGATGTTCTCGTCAGCCGCCTCCATCTCGGGGTCCACACGGTTGGCCACCCAACCCACCAGCACGAGGCCACGCGCACGGATGGCCTCGGCCGTCAGCAGAGCATGGCTGAGGCAGCCCAGCCGTAAACCCACCACCAGCACCACGGGCAGGGCCAGGGCCTGGGCCAGGTCGGCACCGGTCTGGGTGTCGGTCAGTGGCACATGAAAACCGCCCGCGCCCTCCACCACCACGGCATCCGCCTGGGCGGCCAGCGCCTGGTAGCTGCGCACGATGGCCGCGATATCAATCTGCACCCCGGCACGTTCGGCCGCAATGTGGGGCGACAACGGGTCGAGCAGCAGCACGGGGTTGTCCAGCTCGGGTGCGACGGACAGGGTGGAGGCCGAGCGCAGCGCGATCGCGTCCTCGCTGGCCCAGTCCTCGCCCCAGGGCACCACACCGGCCGCCACGGGCTTCATGCCGACCACACGGCGGTGGTGCGGCGCCAGGGCGTGCAACAGGCCGGTGGACACCAGCGTCTTGCCGACGCCGGTGTCGGTGCCGGTGACAAAACATCCAATCATCAATTCTCCTCTTGCAGCGTGGCGTTCAGCGCAGCGAGCGCGCCGCTGGCCAGGCATTGCACGGCTTCGTCGTCGAGCACGTAGGGCGGCATGGCATACAGCGTCTTGCCGATGGGCCGCAGCACCAGCCCCCGCGCCATGGCGTGCTGGTGGTAGCGGCGGGAAAAGTCGGGCAGCGTGGTGTCCACATCCCAGGCCCAGATCATTCCGAGGCTGCGCGCATGGCGCACACGTGGATGCTGTGCCAAGGGTGCGCACGCCGCATCGATGCGTTGCACCAGTGCCTTGTTGGCATTCAGCGCATCCAGCTGTTCAAACAACTCCAGCGTGGCCAGCGCCGCGCGGCAGGCCAGGGGGTTGCCGGTGTACGAGTGCGAATGCAGAAAGCCGCGCGCCACATCGTCGTCGTAGAACGCGGCGTACACCACATCCGTGGTCAGCACGGCCGACAGCGGCAGCGTGCCGCCAGTCAGGCCTTTGGACAGACAAATGAAATCCGGCCGGATGCCCGCCTGCTGGTGCGCGAACATCGTGCCCGTGCGGCCAAAGCCCACGGCGATCTCGTCCACCACCAGGTGCACCTCGTAGCGGTCGCACAGCGCGCGCGCCAGGCGCAGGTACTCGGGGTCGTGCATCGCCATGCCAGCAGCACATTGCACCAGCGGTTCGACGATGAAGGCGGCGGTGGTGGTGTGGTGCTCCTGCAGCCAGGTCTCCAGCGCGGCGGCGGCGCGCCGGGCTACGTCTTGCGCGGTTTCGCCAGGGGCTGCATTGCGCGCATCGGGGCTGGGCACGGTATAGGCCAAACGCACCAGCGGGGCATAGGCCTCGCGGAAGATCGCGATGTCGGTCACAGCGAGTGCGCCCACGGTCTCGCCGTGGTAGCCGCCGGCCAGGCCTACAAAGCGGCTTTTGGCGGGGCGGCCTGTGTTGCGCCAGTAGTGCGCGCTCATCTTGAGCGCGATCTCGGTGGCGGCTGCGCCGTCGCTGCCATAGAACGCGTGGCCCAGTCCGGTGAGGGCTGCGAGACGCTCCGACAGATCCACCACCGGAGCATGCGTGAAGCCTGCCAGCATCACGTGGTCGAGCTTGCCCAGCTGGTCCACCAGCGCGGCTTGGATGTGTGGGTGGCTGTGGCCGAACAGGTTGACCCACCAGGAGCTGATGCCGTCCAGATAACGCTGGCCGTCGGTGCCGTAGAGCCACGGGCCCTGGGCGCGCGCAATGGCCACGGGCGGCTGGGTTTCGTGCCGCTTCATCTGGGTGCAGGGGTGCCAGACGCTGGCGAGGCTGCGGGCCACGAGTCCGTCGTGCGTGGGCTGCATGGTCAGACGCCCTGGGTGGGTACGGCGTGGCGCAGCTCGGTCTGGCGGTTGTGCTCGTCCACGAAGACCAACTGAGGCTGGTGCATGGCCACCTGGTCTTCATGCACCTGGGCGAAGGCCGCAATGATGATGAGGTCGCCTGCGGATGCGCGGCGTGCGGCCGAGCCGTTCACCGAGATCATCCCGCTGCCGCGCTGGCCCTTGATGGCGTAGGTGACGAAACGCTCGCCGTTGTTGATGTTCCAGATGTGGATCTGCTCATTCTCGGCGATGTTGGCCGCATCGAGCAGGTCTTCGTCGATGGCGCAGGAGCCTTCGTAGTGCAGCTCGCACTGGGTGACGGCCACGCGGTGGATCTTGGATTTGAGCAGGGTGCGGAACATCGGCTTCCTTCAGTGAAGACTGTGAATGGGGGAGGATCTGCCGGTGGCAGGGCCGTGGTCGATCAGGGCTGCGGAAAGTCCAGAACGCAGCTGTCGCCCAACGCCTCGCGCCACACGCGCACGCGGCTCACGCTGGGGCACAGGTTGGCAGGCAGGGCCTGGGCGATGAAGAGGCAGAGGTTCTCCAGAGTCGGTGTGCCCAGGCCGGGCACGTCGTCCAGCATGTGGTGGTCCAGTTGCTCGCGCACCACGGCCAAGCCCTGGCGCAGCAGGCCCAGGTCCAACACCATGCCGGTGGCCGGGTCGCGCGGGCCGCTCAAAAAGACTTCGGCGTGGTAGGTGTGGCCGTGCACGCGGCGGCTGCCTTCGGCCTCGATTTCGCGGCGCAGGGTGTGGGCGGCGTCGAAGAAGAAGCGCTGGGAGATGGTGAACAACATACGGGAACCAAAAAAAGAAAGCCGCTCACCGGATGCCGGTGAGCTTGTGGGTTTGCAGGCTCAGTCGCCATGCGGGGTGGGCCAGGCAGGCATCAATGCAGGCGGCAGTGTTCTGGCGCTGCAGCAGGCCGTCCATGGGCTGCAGGAATCGGTGGGTGAACTGCGTGTCCTGCTCCAGCGCCAACAGGTCAAAGCCGGGCTGGGGCCAGACAAGCTTCAACTCTTGCCCGCTGCGCTGCACCCAGGGCGCGCCCGCCTTGGGGCTGATGCACAGCCAGTCGATGCCTTCGGGCGCGGCCACGGTGCCGTTGCTTTCGACCGCAATGCGGAATTGCTGCGCGTGCAGGGCGTCGATGAGTTCACGGTCCACCTGCAGCAGCGGCTCGCCACCGGTCAGCACCACCAGGCGGTGGCCTGCGCCCGCAGGCCATTGGGCGGCGATCAATTCCGCCAGTGCCGTGGCCGTTTCGAACTTGCCGCCCAGCGTGCCGTCCGTGCCCACAAAGTCGGTGTCGCAGAACTGGCAGATGGCCTGCGCGCGGTCCTGCTCGCGGCCCGTCCAGAGGTTGCAGCCTGCAAAGCGGCAGAACACGGCCGGGGTGCCCGCCTGGCCACCTTCGCCTTGCAGGGTGTAGAAAATTTCTTTGACGCTGTAGGTCATCGGGGCACCGGCGGAACAAGGATGGTGGGGGCGGCAGGCGCTGCCACCTCGGGGTAGTCGCGGCTGAAATGCAGGCCCCGGCTTTCGCGGCGCAGCTGGGCGCTTTTCACAATCAGGTCGGCCACCTGCACCAGGTTGCGCAGCTCCAGCAGGTCGCGTGTGATGTGGAAGTGGGCGTAGAACTCCTGGATCTCGCCCTGCAGCATGGCAATGCGGTGGGCGGCACGCTCCAGGCGCTTGTTGGTGCGCACGATGCCCACGTAGTCCCACATGAAGCGGCGCAGTTCGTCCCAGTTGTGCGAGATGACGACCGATTCATCCGCATCGGTCACGCGGCTGTCGTCCCAGGCGGGAACGGTGGGCAGTTCTGTGGTCGGGGCTGCTGCGATGGCCTGCGCGGCGGCGCGGGCGAACACCATGCATTCGAGCAGCGAGTTGCTGGCCAGGCGGTTGGCGCCATGCAGGCCGGTGCAGGCCACCTCGCCCACGGCGTACAGGCCGGGCAGGTCGGTGCGGCCCGCCAGGTCGGTCAGCACGCCGCCGCAGGTGAAGTGGGCCGTGGGCACCACGGGGATGGGCTCCTTGGTGATGTCGATGCCCAGCGACGCGCAGTGCGCGAGGATGTTGGGGAAGTGCTCTTGCAGAAACGCGGGGCTCTGGTGCGAGATGTCCAGGTGCACGCAGTCCAGGCCGTGTTTTTTCATCTCGAAGTCGATGGCCCGGGCCACCACGTCGCGCGGGGCCAGTTCGGCGCGCGGGTCGTGGTCGAGCATGAAGCGGGTGCCGCCGGCCGAGGGGGGCAGCTTGAGTTGCCCGCCCTCGCCGCGCACGGCCTCGCTGATGAGGAAAGACTTTTCGTGCGGGTGGTACAGGCCCGTGGGGTGGAACTGGATGAATTCCATGTTCGCCACGCGGCAGCCCGCGCGCCAGGCGGCGGCAATGCCGTCGCCCGTGGCGGTGTCGGGGTTGGTGGTGTACAGGTACACCTTGCCTGCGCCGCCCGTGGCCAGGATGGTTTGTGGTGCGCGGAAGGTGACGACCTCGTCGGTGTCGCTGTCGAGCGCGTACAGACCCAGGCAACGGTTGCCGGGCAGGCCCAGCTTCCGCGTGGTGATCAGGTCCACCAGCGTGTGCTGCTCAAACAGCGTGATGCCGGGGGTGGCGCGCACCACGTCGATCAGTGTGCGCTGCACGGCCGCGCCGGTGGCATCGGTCACATGGGCAATGCGGCGCGCGCTGTGGCCGCCTTCGCGCGTCAGGTGCAGCTGGTCGCCTTCGAGCGTGAAGGGCACACCCAGCTCGCGCAGCCAGGCAATCGATGCGGGCGCGTTCTCCACCACAAAGCGTGTGGTGGCCAGGTCGCACAGGCCCGCACCGGCCACCAGCGTGTCTTCGATGTGCGCTGCAAAGCTGTCGTCGTCAGCCAGCACGGCGGCAATGCCGCCCTGGGCCCAGCCGCTCGATCCATCTTGCAGCGTGCGCTTGGTGATGACGGCCACGCGGTGGGTGGGCGCCAGGTGCAAGGCAGCCGAGAGGCCAGCGAGGCCGCTGCCTACGATGAGAACGTCGAAGTCGTGGGATGCCATGGCTTGCGGGTGAAGAAAGGGGTAGCGCCACGGCCACCGGCCAGGGCGGTGAACAGGGGAGCCAGCCTAGACCGGCGTGTAAGCGAGGCGCACGTAGATGGGGGCAAAAGCCTCGGCCTGCGTGATCTCGATCAGCGTCTCTTTGGCCAGCTCCAGCAGGGCGATGAAGGTCACCACCAGCACGGTGCTGCCTTTTTCGGGCTCGAAGAGTTCTTCAAACTCCACAAAGCGGCGGCCCTGCAGCGTTTTGAGCACCATGCTCATGTATTCGCGCACCGAGAGTTCCTCGCGCGTGATCTTGTGGTGCTGCACAAGCTTGGCGCGTTTGAGGATGTCGCGCCAGGCGTCCTGCAGCTCCACCACGTGCACGTCTGGAAAGCGCGGCTGCAGGCTTTGTTCGATGTAGACCTGGGCCTTCAGGAAGTCGCGGCCGTACTGCGGCATGTGCGACAGGCGCATGGCCGCCATCTTCATTTGCTCGTATTCGAGCAGGCGGCGCACCAGCTCGGCGCGGGGGTCTTCGGGCTCCTCGCCGCCTTCCTGCTTCTTGGGCGGCAGCAGCATGCGCGACTTGATCTCGATGAGCATCGCCGCCATCAGCAGGTACTCGGCTGCCAGCTCCAGGTTGCGGCTGCGGATCTCGTCCACATACGCCAGATACTGCTTGGTAACCCCCACCATGGGGATGTCAAGGATGTTGAAGTTCTGCTTTCGGATCAGGTACAGCAGCAAATCGAGCGGGCCTTCGAAGGCTTCCAGGAAGACTTCGAGCGCATCGGGCGGGATGTACAGGTCTTGCGGCAGCGCAAACAGCGGCTCGCCGTACAGGCGTGCCAGCGCCACCTGATCCACCACCACGGGCATGCCTGCCGCGTCCAGCGCGGACAGATCCGGCGAATCGGCCACGTTGGCTTCGTTCGCTGTGGTCATAGTTTGCTATAAAAAAATGAGCTACTAGAGCTTATTGAATAAGCGCTAGAGGCCATTTTGATGCTTAATCTGCGTTGGTCTGGTAGACGTACGGCTTTTGCTCGACCTGGCCTTCGCGGTACTCGGTCCAGATGCTGCGGTCCACCTTCTTGTCCCACAGCAGGGCACGGCCTGCCAGCTGCTGGCTTTCCAGTTCGGGGCGGCTGGCCTTGAGCTGGTTGATGAACTGGGTGGCGTCGGATTGGTAATCGGGGCGGCGGAAAATAGACATGGACTGTGAATCTCTTTCTTGGAACGCATCAGGCACAGTGACGCACCAAAGGTCCAAGATTTTACCGGGACGAATTTATGCGCTTGATATATCGCGCCGCTGCCCTGGCGGCCGCCACCTTTTCCCTGCTGGTGCTCACTGCCTGCGACCCGCAACGCATCAGTGAACTGAAGGAGGGTGTATCGACCGAAGCCGATGTGCGCGACCGCTTTGGCGCCCCCGAGAACGTGTGGGACGAACCCGGCGGCGCCCGCACCTTCGAATACAACCGCCAGCCCGCAGGCCAGGTCAACTACATGATCACCATCGGCCCCGACGGCCGCATGACCGCGCTGCGCCAGGTGCTCACGCCCGAAACCTTTGCGCGCGTCGTGCCTGGCATGCGCATGGATGAGGTGCGCCGCCTGCTGGGCAAACCCGCCAAGGCCACGCCCTACGAGCTGAAGAAAGAAACCTGGGTGGACTGGCGCTATCTGGAGGCGCCCAACCAGGCCAAGGTGTTCACGGTGGTCCATGGGCCTGACCTCGTGGTGCTGCGCACGCAGACGGGGGCCGACCTGGACGCGCCGGAGTTCAAGGGCGGCAAGTAAACGGTTGCCCCGCGCCCTGCCGACAACTACACATCCACGCTGGCGCCGCCCTGGGCGGCCAGCCGGTCGGCAAAGCCCGATCGCTCGATCAGCGAGCGTGGCTGCTCGTGCAGGTTCACCACCGACATGCGCCCACCGCGCGCTGCCACGGCTTTGAGGATCTGCTCCAGCGCATCCAGCCCGGTCGTGTCCAGCGCCACCAGCTCGCAGGCGTCCAGCACCACATCCATGCCGGGCGGGCCGGTCTCCAACGCCTGCACGATGGGGTCGATCTTGGCGGCTGCGCCAAAAAACAGCGCGCCGTGCAGGCGCCAGCGGGCTACAGTGCGCTGGCCCGGCGGTGTTGGAGTGGGCTCGGGCTCGCGCACCGCGCGAAACAACCCGCTCATGCGCCGCACAAACAGCGCGCAGGCCATGAACAGGCCCACCTCCACCGCCACCGTGAGGTCGAACACCACCGTGAGGAAAAACGTGCCCAGCATCAGCAGCCGATAGTGGTTGCTGAAATGCTTGAGCCGCACAAACTCGTGCCACTCGCCCATGTTCCAGGCCACAAACAGCAAGATGCCCGCCAGCACCGCCAGCGGAATGTGCAGCGCCAGCGGCGCAGCCACCAGCACGATCGCCAGCAGCGTGAGTGCATGCACCATGCCCGCTACCGGCGACGTGGCGCCCGCGCGGATGTTGGTCACCGTGCGCGCAATGGTGCCGGTGGCCGGCATGCCGCCAAAAAACGGCACGATCATGTTGGCCGCGCCCTGGGCCATCAGCTCTTGGTTGGGGTCGTGTTTTTTGTGGTGCGGGTCGGTGGCCAGCTGGTCGGCCACGCGGGCGCACAGCAGCGACTCGATGGCACCCAGCAACGCGATGGTGAGTGTGGGGGTGACCAGCAGCCGCACCGTCTCCCACGAAAAATCGGGCAGCGCAAACACCGGCAGCGCCTGCGGAATGCCTCCAAAGCGCGAGCCGATGGTCTCCACCGGAAACCTAAGCCCCCAGGCCAGCAGGCTCAGCACCACCAGCGCCACCACGGGTGCGGGCACGCGGGCAAACCGGCGCACCGTGTGCCCCTCCATGAGCCGGATCACCGGCGAGCCCTTGAGGAACAGCCGTGGCCAGAGGAACAGCAGCGCCACACACGCCAGCCCCAGCCCGAACGCATAGGGGTTGAAGGTGCCGATGTGCTGCGCCAGCGTGCTCACCTGCGAGAAGAAATTGCCCGGCATGCGGTCAATCGACAAGCCCAGCCAGTCTTTCACCTGTGACAGCGCAATCAGCACCGCAATGCCGTTGGTAAAGCCGATCACGATGCTGACCGGCACAAACCGCACCAGCGTGCCCAGGCGAAACAACCCCAGCAGCACCAGAATCACGCCCGCGCAGGCGGTAGAGATCAGCAGATTGGCCACGCCATAGCGCTCCACAATGCCGTAGACAATCACGATGAACGCGCCCGCCGGCCCACCAATCTGCGTGTTGGCGCCCCCCAGGGCAGAGATGAGGAAGCCCGCAATGATGGCCGTCCACAGCCCCGCCTCGGGCTTGAGGCCACTGGCAATCGCAAACGCCATGGCCAGCGGCAGCGCCACAATGCCCACCGTGACCCCCGCACCCACGTCGGCCAGCCAGCGGCTCTTGGTGTAGCCGCGCAGGGCGTCGATCAGGCGGGGGCGAAAGGCGGGCGAAAACGGCATGGAGGCAACCAGTGTAGTGAGCGCTTCTTGAAGTGCAACCGATGGCGGTCCCAACCGCCCGATGGCGTCACACCGGCGCTGCAATAGCGCCACAACAGGGCCACAAACAGAGCCTCCGCAACTTCGATAGCTTCAGCTCCATGTCGGTGTCGTACCGAATTTGCTCCTGATTTGATAGCTATTGACGCTTGCTGTATAAGCGATGGATGACAAAAATGCCTGAAATCTGCCAAGACTGGCAAGGGAAAGCAGCCCCTGCGCACTGGCGCGTTGCTTGCTAGTTGTGGTGCACTGCATCCCCACCTGCTCCCATGCCCGACACCGTTCACCCTCCTGCCATGCCGACGCCCGAAATGTCCCCCCCGCCATCGCTGCGCCACGGCCTGTTCGAAGACGCGCAGGCCCTGTTCGCGGGCACCTTGTTTGTGGCCATGGCGCTCATGCTTTTCAACCAGGCGGGCCTGCTGGTGGGCGGCACCGCGGGCGTGGCGTTTTTGCTGCACTACGTCACGGGCATTTCGTTCGGCAAGCTGTTTTTTGTGGTCAACCTGCCGTTCTACTGGTTTGCCTGGACGCGCATGGGCCACGAGTTCACCATCAAGACCTTTGTCTGCGTGGGCCTGCTGTCGCTGCTGACCGAGCTGTTTCCGCACGTGATGCATGTGGACTACCTGAACCCGCTGTTCGCCTCGCTGCTGGGCGGGCTGCTGCTGGGCACGGGCTGTTTGTTTCTGGCGCGCCACCGCTCCAGCCTGGGCGGTGCCACGGTGGTGTCGCTGTACCTGCAAAGCCGCTATGGCATGCGGGCGGGCAAGGTGCAGATGATGATCGACGGCTCCGTGGTACTGCTGGCGCTGTTCGTGGTGCCGGTCGAGCGTGTGGCGTATTCGGTGCTGGCCGTGCTGGTGATGAGCGGGTTCTTGTGGATCAGCCACCGGCCAGGGCGCTACGTGGGGCATTAAGGGACGGGGCCGCCAGCGCGACGGCCGCCTGTCTCCGATCGTGACCGAGTCCTCAGCGGCCTGAGCTCCCGCCGAACGCCCCTGCGCGACTCCATTCCACCCGTCAACCCTGCTTCGGTGGGGGTGTGTTTGCGCGTCCACCCACCATAGAGTTCGTGCTACCCCGCCTGCGCCCGCACGAGGGGCGCCGGGCTCGCCCGCGCCTCCTGAATGGGTGAAGTGCCCACCCCGTTCACATGCCCGGAGAACCCTTGATGTACCGAACTTATTCCGCCAGCGCTGAAGCTCTGTGGGCGAGGCTTGGTGGGGCGGCAAGGCTGCTTCTTCTGATTGCGAGCGGAGTCTTGATGGCCTGCGGCGGTGGCGAAGACCCTGCTGCGCCCCCGCCGCCCCCGCCCGTGGCGCAACATGCTGTGGGCGGCACTGTGACGGGACTGGTGGGCACGCTCGTCCTGGCCAATGGCACGGAGGCGGAGCTGACCATCACGGCGAACGGCAGCTATGCCACCAACGTTTTGCAGGGCCAGGCCTACAACATTGTTGTGCGTACCCAGCCCGTCGGGCAGACCTGTGTTGTGGAAAACGGTTCGGGTGTGGTGGCAGGCCCGGTTACCAACATCTTGGTGACATGCACCACCAATACCTACACCGTCGGTGGATCGATCACGGGCCTGCTGGGCGTGGTGACGTTGCGGCTCAACGGCGCTGCGGATCTGTTGGTGGCCACCAATGGCGTTTTCGGGTTTGCCTCACCGCTGACCCATGGCAGCTCTTACGCCGTGACGGTGCATGTACAGCCTGCGAATCAGGTTTGCACAGTAGAGGCTGGCACCGGGGTTGTCGTGGCGCCCGTGACCCAAGTGAGAGTGCGTTGCAGCACCGTCTCATCGCCTCCGCCTCCTGCTCCCCCCCCTCCACCGGCTCCCCCCACGCCGGGTGGCCTGGGGATTGCCTATGGGACGAAGGCACTGGTCTTTTCGTGGACCTCGACGCCCGGCGCAACCCGCTACACGGTGTACGAAGACCCGGACGGCGCGGGCCCGCTGGCACCCGCGCAAATCGGGTCGACCGCGGCCACCGGGCTGACCTACGCAGTTCCGGTGCTGCTGCACCTTCGGGTGAATGCGACGTACACCGTGCAAGCCTGCAACGCGGGCGGGTGCAGTGCCCCATCGACCTCCATGGCGGCAGACATGGTGCGTGCCATTGGCTACTTCAAGGGATCGACTACCACCGTCGAAGGCCGGTTTGGCAACCGCGTGGCCTTGTCCAGCAACGGCACCACCCTGGCCGTGGGGGCGTATGGAGAGGGTGGCAACACGGGGGCGGTATACGTATTCACGAAGAGCGGCGCCACGTGGTCGCAGCAGGCGCGCATTGCGGCCCCCAATGGCGAGGCCAACGATTATTTTGGCAATGCCGTGGCGCTGTCGGCCGACGGCAACACGCTGGCCATCGGCGCGGATGGCGAGAGCGGCGACCAGAAGGGCACGTTTGCGACGATGCCGACCACCAATAACCTGGTCAGCAACTCAGGTGCCGTCTATGTGTATGCCCGCACAGGTGCAGCCTGGTCGCAGCAGGCCTTCATCAAGGCGAACAACGCGGATGCCGACGATCTTTTCGGTTCATTCGTAGCCCTCTCGAACGACGGCAACACCCTGGCGGTGGGGGCCTACAACGAGGATGGTGACCTGACTGGAACACACGGCAATGGAGCCTATGCTGCGTCCGGGGCTGCCTACGTCTTTGCCCGCACGGGCACCAGCTGGGCACAGCAAAGTTACCTCAAGGCCTCCAACGCAGGCGCGGGAGATTTCTTCGGCATCTACCTCAGCCTGTCTGGCGCAGGCGACACCCTGGCGGTGGGCGCGTTCTTTGAGCGCAGCGCCTTGGCGAGTGATCCTGCGGACGACACCCTGGCCAATGCCGGTGCGGCTTACGTGTTCCAGCGCAATGCGGGGGCATGGTCGCAGCAGGCCTATCTGAAGGCTCCCAGTCCCAAGGCGCAGGACCGCTTCGGTGTATCGGTCATCCTGTCAGGCGACGGCAACACGCTGGCGGTTGGCATGGATGGAGACAGCAACAACTACACAGGCACCTTCGTGGTGCCGCCACCCAGCAACACCCTTGCACTCAACTCTGGCGCGGTGTTTGTGTTTATTCGCGCAGGTGGCGTCTGGCAGTCACAGGCGTACTTGAAAGCCTCCAACACCCGCACCCCCCACCGGTTTGGCAACAACCTGGCGATGTCCAGCGATGGCAACACGCTGGTGGTGCCGTCGTACCGCGACGACAGCAATGCGCGCGGATTCAATGGCGACCAGGCCAACACCGCCGCTGCGGATGCGGGCGCTGTGCTGGTGTTCCGCCGCAGCGCAGGCACCTGGGCGCAACAGGCCTACCTGAAGGCACCCAATACGGGCGCTGGGGACCGGTTTGGTGGCCGTGTGGCGATATCGGGTGACGGCACTACGCTGGCCGTGGGGGCATCCACCGAAGACAGTGGATCGAGTGGCATTGGGGGCAATCAGTCTGACGAAAGCAGCACCAACGCGGGCGCGGTGTACCTTTACTGAGAGCTTGCTTCAGGGCGGCAGTCAACATGCCGCCCCTTCCTCTATCGGCGGATGGCGAGGGGCTCAGCACCCCTCGGCATCCTTGACGGTTGCTTTGTCTATGAGCGTTGCACGCCTTACCGCACCCGCATGCCGGGCGTGGCGCCGGGCCAGGGGTTGAGCACGTAGATGCCGGGGTTGGCCTTTTCGTCGCCATGGCTGGCGGCCAGCACCATGCCTTCGCTCACGCCAAACTTCATCTTGCGCGGCGACAGGTTGGCCACCATCACGGTGTGCTTGCCCACCAGGTCTTCAGGCTTGTAAGCGCTGGCAATGCCACTGAACACGTTGCGCGTACGGCCTTCGCCCACGTCCAGCGTCAGGCGCAGCAGCTTGGTGGAGCCCTCGACCGGCTCGCAGTTCACGATCAGCGCAATGCGCAGGTCGATCTTGGTGAAGTCGTCGATGGTGATAGTGGGGGCGAGTTCCTCGCCACCAGGATGGGAGTTGGCTGCTACGGTTTCAGTAGCTGCTGGCGCTTGTTCTGCTTGCGCTGGGGCTTCAAACAGTGCTTCAAGCTGTTCGGGGGTGACGCGCTGCATCAGGTGCTGGTAGGGCTGGATGGCTTGCACGTCGCCTGCCACGTTCCACTGCTGCATGTTCACGCCCACAAAGCCTTGCACCGCCTGGGCCAGCCCCGGCAGTACGGGGGCCAGGTAGCGGGTGAGTGCGGCAAAGGCGTTGACGAGCACCGAGCACACCTGGTGCAGGGCCTCGTTGTTGGCCGCATCCTTGGCCAAGTCCCAGGGCTTGTTCTGGTCCACATAGGCGTTGACCTTGTCGGCCAGCAGCATGATTTCGCGTGTGGCCTTGCTGTATTCCCGCGTTTCGTACATCTGCGCGATGGCGTCGCCCGCGCCCCGCACCTCGGCCAGCAGGGCTGCGCCCGTGGTGCCAAATTGGTTGGTCAGCTTGCCGTCAAAGCGCTTGGTCAAGAAGCCCGCCGCGCGGCTGGCAATGTTCACGTACTTGCCGATCAAGTCGCTGTTCACCCGCAGCATGAAGTCTTCGGCATTGAAGTCGATGTCTTCGTTGCGCGCCGACAGCTTGGCCGCCAGGTAGTAGCGCAGCCATTCGGCGTTCATGTTCAGGCTCAGGTACTTGAGCGGGTCCAGGCCCGTGCCCCGGCTCTTGCTCATCTTCTCGCCGTTGTTCACCGTGAGGAAGCCATGCACGAACACGTTGTTGGGCGTCTTGCGGCCGCTGAAATGCAGCATGGCGGGCCAGAACAGCGTGTGGAAGGTGACGATGTCCTTGCCAATGAAGTGGTACTGCTCCATGGCTGGGTCGGCCATGTAGGCGTCGTAGCTTTCGCCACGCTTTTCCAGCAGGTTCTTGAGTGACGCGAGGTAGCCCACGGGGGCATCCAGCCACACGTAGAAGTATTTGCCGGGCGCGTCGGGGATCTCGATGCCGAAGTAGGGCGCGTCGCGGCTGATGTCCCAGTCGCCCAGGCCTTCGCTGGTAGTGCCGTCGGGGTTGGTGCGGACGGTGAACCATTCCTTGATCTTGTTGGCCACCTCGGGCTGCAGTTTGCCGTCCTGCGTCCAGTTTTCCAGGAACTCCACGCAGCGTGGGTCCGAGAGCTTGAAGAAGAAGTGCTCCGAATTCTTCAGCTCGGGCTTGGCGCCCGACAGGGCCGAGAAGGGGTTGATGAGGTCGGTGGGCGCGTACACCGTGCCGCATACCTCGCAGTTGTCGCCGTACTGGTCCTTGGCGTGGCACTTGGGGCATTCGCCCTTGATGTAGCGGTCGGGCAGGAACATGTTCTTCTCGGGGTCGAAGAACTGCTCGATGGTGCGCACCTCGATCAGACTGCCATCGGCACGGTCACGCAGGTCGCGGTAGATCTGGCGGGCCAGCTCGTGGTTCTCGGGCGCGTCGGTGCTGTGCCAGTTGTCAAAGCTGATGTGAAAGCCGTCCAGGTACTGCTTGCGGCCTGCGGCAATGTTGGCCACGAACTGCTGGGGCGTTTTGCCCGCTTTTTCGGCCGCAATCATGATGGGCGCGCCGTGGGTGTCGTCCGCACCCACAAAGTTGACCGCGTTGCCCTGCATCCTTTGGTACCGCACCCAGATGTCGGCCTGGATGTATTCCATGATGTGGCCGATGTGGAAGTTGCCGTTGGCATACGGCAGGGCGGTGGTAACGAAGAGTTTGCGGGCGGAGGTCGTCATGAAAAGCGGCTTTCTCAGGCGGAACCCGCGATTTTAGGCGGTCGTCAGTATCCCTGGCCATTGCGGGCGCTGCGGTGACCTCCCCAGGTCGCGCAGGTGCCAATCAGGGCGTGCGTGCAGGCCGCCTATGGCGCCACAATGCCCCGCATTCCAACAATCAACAGGAGACGACACATGGCCAGCACATGGGCAAAACGGGTGGGGTGGGGCGTGGGTGGCGCGATATTGGTGGTGGCTGCCTATCTGGCGGCGTGGCCTGTGCCCATTCAGCCGGTGGCCTGGACTGCGCCTGCCGCCCCCGGCTACCAGGGCGTGCATGCCCCCAACCAGCGCCTGGCCCAGCTGAACATCATCGACCTCAAAGGCGAGGTGGGCCCCGAGCACATCGCCTTTGGCAAGGACGGCAAGCTCTACACCACCGTGCTCAGTGGCAGCATTTTGCGCATGAACCCCGACGGCTCGGGTCAGGAGGTGTTTGCCAACACCGGCGGGCGGGTGCTGGGGTTCGCCTTCGATGCGGCGGGCCACCTGATCGCGGCCGATGCCATCAAGGGCCTGCTGTCCATTGCGCCCGATGGCAAGGTCACCGTGCTGGCCGACAAGGTGGGCAACGACCCCATCCGCTATGCCGACGCTGTGGTGGTGGCCCAAAGCGGAAAGATGTACCTGAGCGACGCCTCCACCCGTTTTGCCCCCAAGGACTGGGGCGGTACGTTTGAGGCCAGCGTGCTCGACATCCTGGAGCAGGCCAGCACCGGCCGGGTGATTGAATACGACCCCGCCACCCGCACCGCACGCGTGGTCGCCCGGGGCATCAGCTTTGCCAACGGCGTGGCGCTGAGCCAGGACGAGAAAAGCCTGTTCGTCAACGAAACCGGCAAATACCGGGTGTGGAAGATTGCGGTGGATGCGAATGACCTCGACATTGGTCAGGCCAGCCCCCAGGCCCGCATGCTGCTCGACAACCTGCCCGGCTACCCCGACAACCTGATGCGCGGGCAGGGCGGCAAGGTGTGGCTGGGCTTTGCCAAGCCGCGTGGGGCGGCCATCGACAACATGGCGGGCAAGCCCTGGCTGCGCAGCCTGACCCTGCGCCTGCCGCGTGCGCTGTGGCCCATTCCCCAGCCCTACGGCCATGTGATTGCGTTCACCGACGATGGCAAGGTGGTGGCCGACCTGCAGGACCCGAGTGGCGCCTACCCGGAGACCACTGCGATCACCGAGACGGCGGACCGGCTGTATGTGCAAAGCCTGCACGCACATGGCCTGGGGTGGCTGCCCAAGCCGTAGGGTCCAGGCCGGTGGCGTCTCAGGCGGTTTCCCCGTGGTGCCTTGTCTTCACCTCGGCGCCGGTGTCCGTCCAGCCAAAGAACTTGCACACCTCGGCCCGCATGGCCAGGGTGTCGGCCCGGCCCAGGGCCATGAGCTCCTGGGTGTAACCGGATTCGAACAGCAGGTAGCTGGCCAGCGCCGCGCCGCGCACATCGGCCATGTTGGACGTGACGCCCAGGGCGCCCAGCATGGTGCGCACGGGCGTGGGCAGGTCGCCCACGTGGCGCGCAGCCACGGCATCCAGGCGCTGGGATGGCGCAATCACCAGCAGCTCGATGGGGCGCAGTGCGCTGTGCAGGCGTTTTTCTTCGGGGATGAGGGACAGGGTCTGGTTGATGCGCTGCACGCGCTCCACATCCACGGCCAGCGCATCCAGAAAGATGTTGGACAGCGCATGTCCCGCAATCTGCGCCAGCGTGGGGTAGGTGGCCGTGGGGTTGGCAGCGGCATCACCCTTGGGCTCGTGCATGCGGCCGGCGCCGATCACCAGGATGCGCTCGGCCCCCAGGTGAATGGCCGGAGCAATGGGCGCCGACTGGCGCATGGAGCCGTCGCCGAAATATTCGACGTGGTCATCCACCTCGATGCCCTTGGCCGGAAAGATGAACGGAATGGCCGAGGACGCCAGCAGATGCTCGTGCGTGATGCGGTCGCTGGCCGCCTTGCGCTGCGAGCGCACCCAGGGCTTGACGGGTGCGGCGGCTTCAAAAAAGGTGACGTGTTCGCCCGAGCTGTAGCTCGACGCTGTGACGGCAAGCGCTGTGAGATGCCCTTTGCGGATCAGCCGGGGCAGGCGCACCAGCGGCACCATCTTGACCAGCAGTTTTTCGAGCGGGGTGTTGTCCAGCAGCGACTTGGGCCGCATGCGCCGCCAGCGCGCCAGCGCCCAGCCCAGCGACACCAGCGTGAGCCAGCGCGCGCCGCTGCGCATCACGCTGAGCGAGTCGGCGCCATACACCTGGCTGGCGTGGAACTGCCGCCACACGCGCGCAATGCGGCGCACGGCGCGGTCAAAATTGTCGGCCCCGCAGGCCAGCGCCGCCGCGTTGATGGCCCCGGCCGAGGTGCCGGTGATGATGGGGAAGGGGTTGGGTCCGCTCCCCTCGCCACAGGCCTGGCGCAGGTCGGCAATGGCTTCGAGCACGCCCACCTGGTAGGCGGCGCGGGCACCGCCGCCGGTGAGTAGCAGGCCGGTGGCGGGCGTTGAAGTGGCGGTGCCAGAGGCTGCGGTAGGGGTTGTGGAGGGCATGGACGGGTGGGCGGGGCGATGCCCCAAGTGTGGCGGGGCGCTCCGGGGCGATTCATGTGGGAAAACCCGCATGCGCGGGCCGCCGCACGCGGGGTGGGGCTTTCAGCGCTGCTTGAGCAGCAGCTGTGCCACCGCGTCACCCTGCAGCACCACAATGCCGTGCTCCCGGGCAAACGCCTGGGCGTTGTCGCTGACCTGCCCCAGGGCAGCCACATAGACGCCTGCGGGGGCCTCGCTGGCAAGCATGGCCGCGTGCAGCTCGCGCAGGGGCTCTACGCCGTGGGTGGCCGCTTTCCAGCGTTTGGCGCTGACCAGCGTGGTACTGCCACCCTGGGTCAGTCGCATGTCAGCGCCTGCGTTGTTGCCGTTGATCCGCTCTACGGAGTAGCCCGCCCGTGCCCAGGCCGATGCCAGGGTGTCGGCAAAGCTGCGCCAGGGCATGCTGGCCACGGCCTCCAGCATCTCGGCAACCCGGGCGGGGTTGGGGGCACGCAGCTGCTTCCACGCGGCGATGCAGCCCACCACGAAGATGGGGAAACCGGCCAGCGCACCCACCACGAAATATTCCTTGGGCAGCAGCGCACCTGCCGCCAGAACGATGAGGCCGACCACCACAAAGCTGATCCACCAGGGCGAGCGCAGCAGCATGGCAAACAGGGATTTCTCGGCCATCTTGAATTTCACGGGGGTCCTTTTCGTTCGGTTTCTCAGGGTGCCGGCTGCTGTGGAGCCAGGGGCAAAGCGTGCGCATTGTCCTTCACGCGCCGGGGGAACAGCGCTTGGATAGACTACCGGCCCCACAGGAGTTAATTGAATGGCAGTCACCGAACAGGGCCTTTTGGCCGCACTTTCCAGCGTGCTGGACCCCCACACGGGCAAGGATTTCGTCAGCACCCGCGCCCTGCGCAATGTGCAGATCAGCGGCGGCGACGTGGCCTTCGATGTGGAGTTGGGCTACCCCGCCAAGAGCTTGGTGCCCGAACTGCGCCGCAATCTTGTGGCCGCTGCCAAGGGCGTGGGGGGCGTCGAGAACGTGTCGGTCAACATCACCACCAAGGTGATTGCGCATGCCGTGCAGCGCGGCGTGCAGCTCTTGCCCCAGGTCAAGAACATCATCGCCGTGGCCTCGGGCAAGGGCGGCGTGGGCAAGAGCACAACGGCCGCCAACCTGGCCCTGGCCCTGGCCGCCGAGGGCGCCAGCGTGGGCGTGCTCGACGCCGACATCTACGGCCCCAGCCAGCCCATGATGCTGGGTATCAACCGCCGCCCTGAGAGCGACGACGGCAAGACCATGGAGCCGCTGGAGAACTACGGCGTGCAGGTGATGTCCATCGGCTTCCTGGTGGACCAGGACGAAGCCATGATCTGGCGCGGCCCCATGGCCACGCAGGCGCTGGAGCAACTGCTGCGCCAGACCAACTGGAAAGACCTCGACTACCTCATCATCGACATGCCCCCCGGCACCGGCGACATCCAGCTCACCCTGAGCCAGCGCGTGCCCATGACCGGCGCGGTGATCGTGACCACCCCGCAGGACATCGCCCTGCTGGACGCCAAGAAGGGCATCAAGATGTTTGAGAAGGTGGGCGTGCCCATTCTGGGCATCGTCGAGAACATGGCCGCGCACGTGTGCAGCAACTGCGGCCATGTGGAGCACATCTTTGGCGCCGATGGCGGCAAGAAGATGGCAGCCGAATACAACATGGACTACCTGGGCGCACTGCCGCTCGATATGAGCATCCGCCTGCAGGCCGACAGCGGCAAGCCCACCGTGGTGGCCGACCCGGATGGGGACGTGGCCAAGATCTACAAGAAGGTCGCGCGCGACGTGGCGGTGAAGATCGCGCAGCAGGCCAAGGATTTTTCGAGCAAGTTCCCGACGATTTCGATCAGCAAGAACACCTGATCTTCCTGAGTCGCCCCACCGTGCCATGAACCTGCTCGCGTCCCTGCGCTACCTGGTGGCGCTGCACGAGCACCGGCACTTTGGCCGGGCGGCGCAGGCCTGCCACATCACGCAGCCCGCGCTGTCCAACGCACTGCGCGCGCTGGAAAAGGAGTTTGGCGTGGTCGTGGTGCGCCGGGGCCGCAGCTTCGAAGGCTTCACGCCCGAGGGCGAACGCGTGCTGGCCACGGCGCAGCGCATGCTGCACGAACACCAGGTGCTGCAGCAGGACCTGAGCAGCGACGCCGCCCACCCGCGCGGCACGCTGCGCCTGGGCGCGGTGCCCACGGCCATGCCCATTCTGGCGCGGTTTGCCGCGCAGCTGCAGGCGCGGCACCCGGGCATCGTGCCGGTGGCGCTGTCGATGAGTTCGCAGGCGCTGGAGGCGGGGCTCGAAAATATTGCACTGGACTTGGCCCTGGGCTACACCGAGCGCATGCCTGTACGCGGCGGCACGCTACGGGCTTGGCCGCAGTACGTGGAGCACTACTTTCTGCTGCGCCGTGCGCCCCGGCCGCCCAAAGGCGCAGCGCGCGGGCTGCAGATCGGCCCACCCATGGCCTGGGCCGATGCGGCGGCGCTGCCGCTGTGCCTGCTCACCCCCGAGATGCACAACCGTAGCTTGGTGGATGGTGCCTTCCGCGCTACAGGCGCCACGGTCATGCCCGCCATGGAAACCGATTCGGTACTGACCCTGGCGCTCAGCGTGGTGGCGGGCCATGTGTGCAGCGTCCTGCCCGGAGCGCTGGTGGACGCCGTGCGCGGCCATGATGGACTGGAGGCCCTGCCGTTGACGAGCCCGGTGCTCACCACCCCCATTGGATTCATGTCGCACCGGCAGGTGCAGCCCACCCGGGCGCTGGATGCGGCACTGGCGCTGTCGCAAGATCGTGAGTGGTTGCAGCACGCCGCAGCGCACAGCGGATTGCTGGCGGCGGAGCCGCTGTAGGCGCAGGTTTCTCAGGCCCTACCCACGCGAAATGGGCCGGGCCGCCCCAGTGCTGGTAGCCACGCGCCGCTGCCACGCGATGAAGGCCGGCGCACCCACCAGCTCCAGCACCGTGAACCCGATAAATGGCGCGGGCGGCAGGCCCAGAAAGGCCATCGACAGCGCCCGGCCCACGCCGCCCAGAAACACCGCGCCCCACAACACCGCAAACAACCGGCCCTCGCGCTCGATGCGCGGCACCAGCGACCCCATTGCCAGGCCCAGCGCCAGCCACACGCCGCCAAAAAACCGCAGGTTGCCATCGAGCAGCGCATCGCTCGGGAGGCCGCTGGTGCGGTAGATCGGGTCGTAGATGCCCATCATCGTCAGCACGCCAGTGGCAACTGGGATCAGCGCCATCACGGCGGTAGTGGCTTGGAGCAGGCGTCGGGTCATGGGCTATCTTTGCGGTGTCAGGATTGGGTATTGTTGGGGTGTATCTTGACTGTGTCAAGATTGCCGCCATGAACTCAGCTGAAATTCCGCGCGCCACTTACCACCACGGCGACTTACGCACCGCACTGGTGTCTGCCGCCGAGGGCTTGCTGGCGTCCGGGGCCACGCTCAGCCTCCGCGCGGTGGCCAAAGCGGCGGGGGTGTCGCATGCGGCCCCATACCACCACTTCGCCAATCTGGATGCGTTGCTGGCTGCCGTGGCCACGCGCGGTTTTCACGACCTGGCGGCCGACATGGAGGCCGCACACCCCGGTGTGGACACCGCCGCCAGACTGGTGGGGCATTGCACCGCCTACGTGGCCTTTGCGCTCGCGCGTCCCGCCGCGTTCCGGCTGATGTTCAGCCCGCTGCTGCAACACAAGGCCGACCACCCGGCGTTGCAAGCGGCGGCGGACGGGTCTTTTGAGGTGCTGCGCAAAGCCGCCCATGCCCATGTGGCCGAGGGGGCGGACGAGCTGGCACTGGCGGGGTGGAGCCTGGCCCACGGGCTGGCCAGCCTGGCGATCGATGGCGCCCTGTCCACCGCGCCCGTGCCCATGCCTTCGGCGCAAGACCTGGCGGCGCTGCTGGCGAGCCGGTTGCTGGAGAACCTGCCAACGGGCAGAGCAGGCAGTGCAGGTGGCGGATGAGTTGGCCCCACGCTGTACAGCGCAATGCCACGGTGCGCAGCTCATTTGTTTTTGTGATCGACCCATGTGCATCCGCAATTTGACGCTCCGGGGTGCCTCGCCGACACTGCGACCGCCCAGCCGCCTTATGCAGGCGGCTTCATAAGCACCACAACAAGACATCCCACGATTTCGCTCCATGCACCTCGCCCCCGAAGCCCCCACCGCAACCGTCGTGGCCGCCGTGTCGGTCAACGACATGCGCGAGCGTATCCGCCGCAAAAGCCGCCTCAAAGGCCGCCAGCCCGAAGACGCAGCGATGGCCGATGTGGCGCAGTTGCTGGGCCCGCGCCCGGCCGACGGCTTCCGGCGCGACCTGCTCATCGAATACCTGCACCGCCTGAACGACCATTTCGGCGTGCTGCACGACCGGCATCTGGTGGCGCTGGCCAAGCAGCTGAATCTGCCCATGGCCGAGGTGTACGAGGTGGCGAGCTTCTACCACCACTTCGAGATCGTGCGCGGCGAGGATGCCCTGGCCCCGCGCCTGGTGCTGCGGGTGTGCGACAGCCTGAGCTGCAGCCTGGCGGGTGCGCGCGAGCTGCTGGCCGCGCTGCCCGAGCGCCTGCGCGCGGCCGGGCAGGGCGATGTGCAGGTGTTGGCTGTGCCCTGCGTGGGCCGCTGCGAACAAGCGCCCGTGGCGGTGGTGCACCAGTGCCCCGTGCCGCGCGCCACAGTGGATTCAGTGCTGGAGGTAGTGAAATCCAAGACAAATCGGGCTCTAGCGCTTCATCCACAAGCGCTAGTAGCTATCAATTTTGATATTTCTGAGCTGTCCGAGAAGAGCGTGCCAACGCAGCCGGACGGGATCAGCCCCGCGCACACCGACCTTGTCACCTACCGTGCCCACGGCGGCTACCAGACCGCCGCCGCACTGGTCAACGGAGAGATGGACGCCGAGGCCGTGCTCGCTGCCATGGATGACTCGGGTTTGCGCGGCCTGGGCGGCGCGGGCTTCCCGGCGGGGCGCAAGTGGCGCATCGTGCGGGACCAGCCCGCGCCACGCCTGATGGCCGTCAACATCGACGAAGGCGAGCCCGGCACCTTCAAGGACCGCACCTACCTCGAACGCGACCCGCACCGCTTTCTGGAAGGTGTGCTCATCGCCGCCCAGGTGGTGGGCACCGAGGCCATCTACATCTACCTGCGCGACGAATACCACGGCTGCCGCACATTGCTGCAAACGGCGCTGGAAGACCTGCGTGCCGAGCCGCCATGCCCGCTGCCGCACATCGAGCTGCGGCGCGGCGCGGGTGCCTACATCTGCGGCGAAGAGTCGGCCATGATCGAGAGCATTGAGGGCAAACGCGGCGAACCCCGCATGCGCCCGCCCTACATCGCGCAGGTCGGCCTGTTCGGCCGGCCCACGCTGGAGCACAACTTCGAGACGCTGTACTGGGTGCGCGACATCGTGGAACGTGGCCCGCAGTGGTTTGCCAGCTTTGGTCGCCACGGGCGCAAGGGGCTGCGGTCTTTCAGCGTAAGCGGGCGGGTGAAGCACCCGGGCGTCAAGCTTGCTCCAGCGGGCATCACGGTGCAGGAACTCATCGACGAATACTGCGGCGGCATGCTGGACGGCCACCAGCTCTATGCGTACCTGCCAGGCGGCGCCTCGGGCGGCATCCTGCCTGCCAGCCTGAACCAGATTCCCCTGGACTTCGACACGTTGCAGCCCTACGGCTGCTTTATCGGCTCGGCCGCCGTCATCGTGCTCAGCCAGCACGACCGCGCGCGCGATGCGGCGCTGAACGTGATGCGGTTTTTTGAACACGAAAGCTGCGGCCAGTGCACGCCCTGCCGCGTGGGAACGGCCAAGGCGGCTGCGCTAATGGAGGCGCCGCTGTGGGACGCCGACCTGCTGGACGATCTGGCGCAGGTGATGGCCGATGCGTCCATCTGCGGCCTGGGCCAAGCGGCGCCCAACCCCATCCGTTGCATTCACAAATACTTTCCGCATGAGGTGGGCGAGGGCCCCTGGCCGGGCGATTTGCCCAAGCCGCGCAACAGCCCGCTCACCGAGCAATTGCCCGGAGGGTTGAAGCCATGAGCGCCGTGTTGACATCTACTGCTGCGGCGCAGCCCGCCGTGGCCTTCGAGCTGGACGGCCAGCCCGTGACAGCCCATCCCGGCGAAACCATCCTGAAGGCCGCGCAGCGCCACGGCGTGGAGATTCCGCACCTTTGCTACAGCGACGGCCTGCGTCCCGACGGCAACTGCCGCGCCTGCGTGGTTGAGATCGCGGGCGAACGCACGCTGGCCCCCAGCTGCTGCCGCGCACCGGCTGAAGGCATGAAGGTGCAGGCGGCCAGCCCGCGCGCCCGCAAGAGCCAACAGATGGTGGTGGAGATGCTGCTGTCCGACATGCCGGACGTGGGATACCGGTGGAACGATCAAAAGGCAAATACTCCTGAATTGATAGCTGGTTGCGCTTATCCATCAAGCGCTAGCGGACGATTTGACTCAAAAAATCCAGAAACGATAGGCCAGCACGGCGAGCTGAGCGCCTGGGCGGACCGCCTGGGCGTGGCCGTGCGCCCCGCGCTCCAGGCCCTGCGCCGCGAGCAGCCCGCGCCCGACCTGAGCCACCCGGCCATGGCCGTGAATCTGGATGCCTGCATCCAGTGCAACCGCTGCGTGCGCGCCTGCCGCGAAGAGCAGGTCAACGACGTGATCGGCTACGCGCTGCGCGGGGCCGACAGCAAGATCGTCTTCGACCTCGACGACCCCATGGCCGAGAGCACCTGCGTGGCCTGCGGCGAATGTGTGCAGGCCTGCCCCACGGGCGCGCTCAGCCCCAAGACCCACGTCGGCTCGCAAAAGGTGGACCGCAAGGTCGATTCGGTCTGCCCCTTCTGCGGCGTGGGCTGCCTCATCACCTACAACGTGCGCGATGAAAAGATCATCAGCGTCGAGGGCCGCGACGGCCCGGCCAACCACGGCCGCCTGTGCGTGAAAGGGCGCTTCGGTTTCGACTACGCCCACCACCCCGACCGCCTCACGGTGCCGCTGATCCGCAAGCCCGGCGTACCCAAGGAGGTGCGGCCCTACGGCGCTGACTGGCGCGACACCTTCCGCGAAGCGACCTGGGACGAGGCGCTGGGCCTGGCTGCCGGCGCGCTCAAAGCCCTGCGCGACACCCACGGCCCCAAGGCGCTGGCGGGCTTTGGCTCCGCCAAGGGCAGCAATGAAGAAGCGTATTTGTTCCAGAAGCTGGTGCGCACCGGCTTTGGCAGCAACAACGTGGACCATTGCACCCGGCTGTGCCACGCGTCCAGTGTGGCAGCGCTGCTCGAAGGTGTGGGCTCGGGTGCGGTGAGCAACCCGGTGAATGACGTGGAGCATGCCGAGCTGATCTTTGTGATCGGCTCCAACCCCACGGCCAACCACCCCGTGGCCGCCACGTGGATGAAAAACGCCGCACAGCGCGGCGCCAGGATCGTGCTGGCCGACCCGCGCGTCACCGACATCGGCCGCCACGCCTGGCGCACCCTGCAGTTCAAGGCCGACACCGACGTGGCCATGCTCAACGCGCTGATCCACACGGTGATTGATGAGGGCTTGGTGGATGAAGCTTTCATCCGCAACCGCGCCAACAACTTCGAGGCCCTCAAGGCCAACGTGATGGGCTGCAGCCCCGAGGCCATGGCTCCGGTGTGCGGCATCCCGGCCGAGACGCTGCGCGAGGTGGCGCGGGCATTTGCCACCGCCAAGTCCTCCATGATCCTCTGGGGCATGGGCGTGAGCCAGCACGTGCACGGCACCGACAACGCGCGCTGCCTCATCGCGCTCTGCGCCGTCACGGGCCAGATCGGCAAGCCCGGCTCCGGCCTGCACCCGCTGCGCGGCCAGAACAATGTGCAGGGCGCGAGTGACGCGGGCCTGATCCCCATGATGTTCCCCAACTACCAGCGTGTGGACAACGCGGGCGCGCATGCGTGGTTTGAACAGTTCTGGGGCACTCCGCTGGACGAGACCCCCGGCTACACCGTGGTCGAAATCATGCACAAGGCACTGGCCGACGACAGCGACCCGCACAAGGTGCGCGGCATGTACATCATGGGCGAGAACCCCGCCATGAGCGACCCCGACCTGAACCACGCGCGCCACGCGCTGGCCAGCCTGTCGCACCTGGTGGTGCAAGACATTTTTCTGACCGAAACCGCCTGGCTGGCCGACGTGGTGCTGCCCGCCAGCGCCTGGCCCGAAAAGACCGGCACCGCCAGCAACACCGACCGCATGGTGCAGATGGGCCGCCGCGCGTTGAACCCGCCGGGCGATGCGCAGCCGGACCTGTGGATCATTCAGCAACTTGCTCGACGGATGGGGCTGGATTGGAACTACGAAGGCGAAGAGTCCGGCGTGGCCGCTGTCTACGACGAAATGCGCCAGGCCATGCACGCCAGCATTGAGGGCATCACCTGGGACCGCCTGGAGCGGGACTCCAGCGTGACCTACCCCTGCCTCACGCCCGACGACCCCGGCCAGCCCATCGTGTTCACCGAGAAATTCCCCACGCCCACGGGCCGCCTGCAGCTGGTGCCCGCCAGCGTGATCCCGGCGGCCGAAAAGCCCGATGCCGACTACCCCCTGGTGCTCATCACGGGCCGCCAGCTGGAGCACTGGCACACGGGCAGCATGACGCGGCGCAGCACTGTGCTCGACGCCATCGAGCCTATGGCCACCGCATCGCTGCATGGCGACGAACTTGACCGGCTTGGCGTGGCGCCCGGTGCGCTGGTGGGCATCCGCTCGCGGCGCGGCATGGTGCAGGTGCGCGTGCGGCGCGACGACGGCACGCCGCGCGGCACGGTGTTCATGCCTTTTGCGTACGTGGAGGCGGCAGCCAACCTGCTCACCAACGCGGCGCTGGACCCGTTTGGAAAGATCCCGGAGTTCAAGTACTGCGCGGTGGCGGTGGAGGTGCTGGAGGGGGCTGCAAGCTGACCGTGCGCAGAGGGGCTTTACGGACAAAGCTGCTGGTGGCCTTGCGCCGGGGTAAAGTCTGCGCCCATGACTGAGCGCCCCTACACCGACGTTGCCGTGATCATGCGGTGCGAGCACATCGACAACCGCTGGCAGCCCTGGCGGTGGTCGCTGGCCGAGGTGGTGATCAACGAGCCCGCCTTTGGCACCGAGCCGCGCCAGATCCTCCGGGACGAGCGCGAGCAGCGCTGGTTGTTCCCGGGGTTTCGGGCAGAGCTGTTTCGCGACGACGCCGAGGGCTATCACCTCAACCTCACTTCGCCCGCCCCGTGCTGGTTTGTGATGTGGCGCCGCGATGACGACCCCGGCACTGGCGAGATCCCGCTGGCCCGCCCCGTGGCCGTGAGCCTGAGCTACCACGACGCAGGCCGCTGGCTGGACGCGCAGGAAACCGTGGAACAGGTGCCCGCAGTGCCCGAGGTGGTGGAAGCGCTGCGCGCCTTTGTGGCCGAGCACTACCAGCCCGAACCCAAACGCCGCAAGCGGCCGGACAGTTTCCGCACGCTGCAAGACCGGTTTGGAAACCCAGCATCCGTGTCCACTGAAAAAATGCGTGGTGGAGGTGGCGGTCATGGCTGACGGGTTCCTGGGCCGCTGGTCGCGCCGCAAGCAGGAGGTGCGCGAAGGCAAGCCGGTGGAGGAACCACCACCACCCGCGCCGTCGTTGCCACCGGCCGCGTCTTCGTCGTCACCGCCTAACCCGTCCTCCGTGGCAGCCGGCGCCCCCCCCACCGCCGCAGAAGGCGCTGCGCCCGCTGCAGAAGCCCCTCCGCCACCCACGCTGGCCGATGCCCAGGCGCTTACGCCCGCGTCCGATTTCAAGGCCTTTGTGGCCCGCGATGTATCGCCCGAGGTGCGCAACCTGGCCATGAAGAAGCTCTTTGCCGACCCGCACTTCAATGTGATGGATGGCCTCGATATCTACATCGGCGACTACACCCAGCCCGACCCGCTGCCCGAAGGCATGCTGCGCAAAATGGCCAGCGCCCATGCGATGGGCTTTTTTGATCACGAAAAGAAGGCTGATGCAGCGCCTGATGTTCCAGTCAATGGCGCCGCCGTAGAAGCCAGTGCAGACGCAGAGGCAATAGCCCCTGCCCTTGCTCAGCCTCGGGATGATGCGGAGGGGCACGCCCCCGCAGACGTGGCACAGTCCGGGGTATGCAACGCTATTCCTAGCGCCCCCTCCAGCGAGCTTGAGATGGCCGCCCGCCCCCATAAGGATGCGGTGGCCCTGCCAGCCAGCCACATAGAACATGACCACGACGCTCATCTGCGACTGCAACCAGACGATGCCCCTCAACGCGAAGGCGTTGGGCGCGGCGCTGCATGAAGACCTGACACTCCACTCCACCCTGTGCCGCCGCGAGGCGGGGGCCTTTCAAAAGGCCATCCAGTCGGGTGACGATGTGGTGGTGGCTTGCACTCAGGAGCAGCGCTTGTTTGGCGATCTGGGCCAGCAGACCGAAGGCGCGGTGTCGCCCATCCGGTTTGTGAACATCCGCGAAACCGGTGGCTGGAGCCGCGATGCCGCCAAGGCCAGCCCCAAGATCGCCGCGCTGCTGGCCGCCGCCCGCCTGCCTGATCCACCGCCCGTGCCCACGGTCACTTACAAGAGCACGGGCCGCTTGCTCATCATCGGCCCCCTCGACCAGGCCGAACAGGCTGCCGCCCTGGTGTCGGATGTGCTGGATGTGACCCTGTTCACCCAAGGCCCCGGCAATGCGGGTGGTGCGCAGGCGCGGCGTTTTCCCGTGCTGGGTGGGCGCATTACGGGCCTTACCGGCTGGCTGGGTGCGTTTGAGCTGCAGTGGAAGGCCGACAACCCCATTGACCTGGATCTGTGTACACGCTGCAACGCCTGTGTGGCGGCCTGCCCCGAGAACGCCATCGGCCTCGATTACCAGATCGACATGGCGGCCTGCAGCTCGCACCGCGACTGTGTGAAGGTGTGCCAGGTGGCGGGTGCCATCGACTTCACCCGTGACGCCACGGCGCAGACCGAGCGTTTTGACCTGGTGCTCGACCTGCGTTCGCCCACCGCCACGCCCACCTTCTTGCAGCACGCGCTGCCGCAGGGTTACCTGCGCTGGGACGGGCGTAGTGATGGGGTCAATATGGCCACGCTGCTGAAGCTGCGCGAGCTGGTGGGCGAGTTCGAAAAGCCCAAGTTTTTTGTCTACAAACAAACGCTTTGCGCCCACAGCCGCAACGAAACCGTGGGCTGCAATGCCTGCGTGGACATCTGCTCGGCCGAAGCCATTGCCAGCGACAAAAGCCGTCAGCAAATCAAGGTGAACCCCAACCTGTGTGTCGGCTGCGGCGCCTGCACCACCGTGTGCCCCACGGGCGCGCTGACCTATGCCTACCCCAGTGCGACCGAGCAGGGCACCAAGCTCAAAACCCTTTTGTCCACCTACGCCGCTGCAGGTGGCAAGGATGCTGTGCTGCTGCTGCACAGCCAGGAGCGCGGACAGGCGCTGGTGGAAGAGCTGGGTCGTGCCGCCCAGTTGAAACTGGCGCAGGGCGTGCCTGCCAACGTGATCCCGGTGGCGCTGTGGCACACCGCCAGCACCGGGGTGGACCTGTGGCTCAGCGCCATTGCCTACGGCGCCTCGCAGGTAGTGTTGCTGACGACACAGGAGGAAGCACCGCAGTACCTCGACGGCCTGCAGGCGCAGATGGATGTGGCGCAAGCCATCTTGCGGGGCCTGGGCTACACGGGCACCCATGTGCAGCTGCTGCGCGCCACCCATCCCACCGAGCTGGACGCCGCCTTGCAGGCCCTGGGCCAGACTCGCCAGAAGACCCCGGCCGTGGCCGCGCGCTTTGCCGTGGCGCAGGAAAAGCGCAGCACGCTGGAGATGGCTCTGGACCATCTCATCGAGCAGGCCCCGATATCTGTGGCCGAGCGACCTGCAGCCATTGCCTTGCCCGCAGTGGGGTCGCCGCTGGGCACGATTGAAGTCAACAAGGACCGCTGCACCCTGTGCCTGAGCTGCGTGAGCGCCTGCCCGGCCAGTGCGCTGCAGGACAACCCGCAGCTGCCGCAACTGCGCTTTATCGAAAAGAACTGCGTGCAGTGTGGCCTGTGTGCCACCACCTGCCCCGAAGACGCCATCACCCTGCAGCCGCGCCTGCTGCTGGCGCCGGAGCGTGCGCAACTGCGCGTGCTCAACGAGGCCAAACCTTGGGCCTGTGTGCGCTGCAGCAAGCCCTTTGGCACCGTCAAGGCCATCGAGGCCATGCTGGGCAAACTGTCGGGCCACGCGATGTTCCAGGGCGACGCGCTGGAGCGCCTGAAGATGTGCAGCGACTGCCGCGTGATTGATCTGTATTCCTCCCAAAGCGAAACGAAAGTGACGGACCTGTGAGCGCCCAACTTGCTTCTTTGACCCCCCCTGGCGGCAGTTCTGCGCTGGATGAGGAAACGGCACGCGCCGAACTCTATGGTCTGCTGTCGCAGCTGTACTACGCCGCGCCAAGCGCCGAGTTGTTGTCTGCCTTGCGGGTAGCCGTGACCGAGGCACCCGCCGACGGCGCCTTTTTGCAAGAGCCTTGGCAGGTGCTGGTGGGCGCGGCCCGCGAACTGAGCGATGCCGCCATCGCGCAGGAGTTCGACCGTCTCTTTGGCGGTGTGGGCAAGCCCGAGGTGTTTTTGTATGGCTCGCATTACCTGAGCGGTTTTCTGAACGAAAAGCCACTGGCCCGTTTGCGCACCGACCTGGATCGGCTGGGACTGGCACGCGACGATTCCATGTCCGAAACCGAAGACCACATCGCGTACCTGTGCGAGGTGATGCGCTACCTGATCGGGGGGGATGATGTAGCTGTCTGCAACCTGACGGCGCAGCGCGACTTTTTTGCAACGCATCTGCAGCCCTGGGTTTTGCAGTTGTGTGATGCCCTGGCTGCCCAACCGCAGGCGCGCTTTTATGCAGCACTGGCCCAGTTCACACGGGCCTTCGTGTCGGTGGAGGCCCAGGGCTTCGACATGCTCGACTAACTTCTGGGAGGCTCGAAAAGCCTGCTCAGGTTGCTACAAAAGATGAGTGTCTTAGTGGGAGGTGTAAAGCTCGATTGCAGGCTTTTACACACTGACATAGACTGTATGAATTCCGTTTCATAGCTGCCAGCCATTCTGGAGACAAGCATGCAGAACCGCCAGCCCAATTCCTCACGCCGGAGCTTCTTCTCCGGCGCCGCCACCGTAGGGGCTGCAGCCGCAGCCGTCGTGGCACTCCCCCATGTAGTTCCCTCAGATGCCGTCGTGTCTGAACCCGCTCGGGTGGCGCCAGAAAAAGGCGGTGGCTATCACCTGTCTGCGCACGTGAAGCAGTACTACAAGACCACCCAACTCTGAAGCGGGGCGTGCCATGTTGCTAACCAAGAAGTCCTCCCACGCTGCGCAGGTCGCATCGTCTCCTTTTGTGCACAGCTTGCGCCGTGGCCTGTCGCAGGCGCTGCCCACGATGGACCGCCGCTCGTTCCTGCGCCGCTCCGGCCTGGGAGTGGGCGTGGGTATTGCGGCGTCGCAGCTCACGCTGGTCAAAAAATCCAATGCTGCCGAGGGTGCCAAGGTGGGCATCGGCGACAGCAAGATCGAAGTACGCCGCACCATCTGCACCCACTGCTCGGTGGGTTGTGCGGTGGATGCGGTCGTCGAGAACGGCGTGTGGGTGCGGCAAGAGCCTGTGTTCGATTCGCCCATCAACCTGGGCGCCCACTGCGCCAAGGGTGCGGCACTGCGTGAACACGGCCACGGGGAGTACCGCCTGCGCTACCCCATGAAGCTCGTCAACGGCAAATACGAGCGCATCAGCTGGGACACGGCCCTGAACGAAATCACGGCCAAGATGAAAGAGCTGCGTGCCGCCAGCGGCCCGGATAGCGTGTACTTCGTCGGCTCGTCCAAGCACAACAACGAGCAGGCCTATCTGCTGCGCAAGTTTGTGAGCTTCTGGGGCACCAACAACTGCGACCACCAGGCGCGCATCTGCCACTCGACCACCGTGGCGGGCGTGGCCAACACATGGGGCTATGGCGCCATGACCAACTCGTACAACGACATGCAAAACAGCAAGGTCGCTCTGTACATCGGCTCCAACGCGGCCGAGGCCCACCCGGTGAGCATGCTGCACATGCTGCACGCCAAGGAAACCGGCTGCAAGATGATCGTGGTGGACCCACGCTTCACCCGCACCGCAGCCAAGGCCGACGAATACGTACGCATCCGCTCGGGCACCGACATCCCGTTCCTCTTCGGCCTGCTGTATCACATCTTCAAGAACGGCTGGGAAGACAAGAAGTACATCAACGACCGTGTCTATGGCATGGAGAAGGTGCGCGAGGATGTGCTGGCCAAGTGGACACCCGACAAGGTGGAAGAGGCCTGCGGCGTCAAGGAAGACCAGATGTTCAAGGTCGCCAAGATGCTGCACGACAACAACCCTGGCACCATCGTGTGGTGCATGGGCCAGACCCAGCACACCATCGGCAACGCCATGGTGCGTGCCTCGTGCATTTTGCAACTGGCACTGGGCAATGTGGGAAAAACAGGCGGCGGCACCAACATCTTCCGCGGCCACGACAACGTGCAAGGTGCCACCGATGTCGGTCCCAACCCCGATTCGCTGCCCGGCTACTACGGCCTGGCCGAAGGCTCGTGGAAGCACTTCGCCGCAGTCTGGGGGGTTGACTTCGAGTGGATCAAAAAGCAGTACGCATCGCCCGCGATGATGACCAAGAGCGGCATCACCGTATCGCGCTGGATCGATGGTGTGCTGGAGAAGAATGAGCTGATCGACCAGGACTCCAACCTGCGCGGCGTGTTCTTCTGGGGCCATGCGCCCAATTCGCAGACCCGTGGCCTGGAAATGAAGCGGGCCATGGACAAGCTGGATCTGCTCGTGGTGGTGGACCCGTACCCCTCGGCCACCGCTGCCATGGCCGCCATGCCCGGCAAGGCCGAAGACCTGAACCCCAACCGTGCGGTGTACCTGTTGCCAGCCGCCACGCAGTTTGAAACCAGTGGATCGTGCACGGCCTCCAACCGCTCCATCCAGTGGCGCGAGAAGGTGATCGAGCCGCTGTGGGAGAGCCGTTCGGACCACATGATCATGCACCAGTTCGCTGAGAAGCTGGGCTTTGCAGCCGAGCTGTCCAAGAACTACAAGATGCAAAAGGTCAAGGGCATGGACGAGCCCGTGATCGAAGACATCCTGCGCGAAATCAACAAGTCGGTCTGGACCATTGGCTACACGGGCCAGAGCCCCGAGCGCCTGAAGGCCCACATGCGGAACATGCACCTGTTCGATGTGAAAACCCTGAAATCGAAGGGTGGCAAGGACAAGGAAACCGGCTACGACTTTGGGGGTGACTACTTTGGCTTGCCATGGCCCTGCTACGGCACGCCGGAGCTCAAGCACCCTGGCTCGCCCAACCTGTACGACACCTCCAAACACGTGATGGAAGGCGGCGGCAACTTCCGCGCCAACTTCGGCGTCGAGAAGGATGGCGTCAATCTGCTGGCCGAGGACGGCTCGCATTCGGTGGGCAGCGAGATCACCACGGGCTACCCCGAGTTCGACCATGTGCTGCTGAAAAAGCTGGGCTGGTGGGACGATCTGAGTGACGCCGAGAAGGCCAAGGCCGAAGGCAAGAACTGGAAGACCGACCCTACGGGTGCGATCATTCGCGTGGCCATGAAGCATGGCTGCCATCCGTTTGGCAACGCCAAGGCCCGCGCTGTGGTGTGGAACTTCCCCGATGCCATTCCGCAGCACCGCGAACCGCTGTATGGCACCCGGCCCGATCTCATGGCCAAGTACCCCACCCACGACGACAAGAAGGCCTTCTGGCGCCTGCCCACGCTGTACAAGAGCGTGCAGGAGAAAAACGTGGCGGACAAGGTGCACGAGAAGTTCCCGCTCATCCTCAGCTCTGGCCGTCTGGTCGAGTACGAAGGCGGTGGCGAGGAAACCCGCTCCAACCCCTGGCTGGCCGAGCTGCAGCAGGAGTCGTTTGTCGAGATCAACCCCAAGACTGCCGCAGACCGGGGCATCCGCAACGGCGAGCGTGTGTGGCTCAGCTCTCCCACTGGCGCACGGATCAACGTGCAGGCCCTGGTCACCGAGCGCGTGGCGCCCGATACGGTGTGGATGCCGTTCCACTTCTCGGGCCGCTGGCAGGGCGCGGACATGCTGGCTTATTACCCCAAGGGCGCGGCGCCTGTGGTGCGCGGTGAAGCCGTGAACACCGCAACGACGTATGGCTACGACAGCGTGACCATGATGCAAGAAACCAAGACCACGATCTGCAACGTGGAACGCGCCTGATCGCGCCACGCAAGGAGACACACATGGCACGAATGAAATTCATCTGTGACGCAGAGCGCTGCATCGAATGCAACGGCTGCGTGACCGCCTGCAAAAACGAACACGAGGTGCCCTGGGGCGTGAACCGCCGCCGCGTGGTCACGCTCAATGACGGTGTACCGGGTGAAAAATCCATCTCGGTCGCGTGCATGCACTGCAGCGATGCACCCTGCATGGCTGTTTGCCCCGTCAATTGCTTTTATCGCACCGAAGAAGGTGTGGTGCTGCACGACAAGGATGTGTGCATTGGTTGCGGCTATTGCAGCTACGCCTGCCCCTTTGGCGCGCCGCAGTTCCCTTCGTCCGGTACCTTCGGCGTGCGTGGCAAGATGGACAAGTGCACCTTCTGCGCCGGTGGCCCCGAGGCCCACGGCAGCCAGGCCGAGTTTGAAAAATACGGCCGCAACCGCCTGGCCGAGGGCAAACTGCCCGCGTGCGCAGAAATGTGCTCCACCAAGGCCCTGTTGGCGGGTGATGGTGATGTGGTGGCAGATATCTTCCGCAACCGTGTGGTGCAGCGTGGCAAGGGCGCCGAAGTGTGGGGCTGGGGCACGGCCTATGGATCACAACAGGCAGGCCAGCCTGCAGGAGGCAAGTCATGATGATGAAGCGTCTTGTTCCTTCGGCCCTGGCCGCCGCTGTGGCGCTGGTGGCGCTGACCGCCTGTGGCGAGAAGCCGCAGACCGGCGCGGGCATCCGTAGCGATGCAGCTCCCTATGCAGGTACGGGCAGCAATTTCATGCAGCCCGGCTGGAAGGCCGGAGACAAAGCCGGTTGGGAAGCGCAGTTGAAGGCGCGTCAGCTGTACGGCCAGAACGAATACACCCGCACCCAGTCCAAGTGAGGCCCGCCATGAAACACATCATGTGGTCCCTGGCTTTGGCGGCGGGATGTGCCTGGGGGCCAGCTGGTGCCCAGGCTCCGGCAGCGCCAGATGCCGCCGCGCCTGCGGTCACGGCACCGGCTGCTCCCGCAGCGACCGGCGGCATTCAAAGCCAAAACATTTTCGAGGTCAAGCCAGACGCCAGCGCAGACCCCAAATACGCCGAGCAGACCAATGGCGAACGCGCCAAGGTGCAGCCCGGCAACAACGCGCCCATGTGGCGCCAGGTGGGGCAGGGCGTGACGGGCTATAGCAGCCTGCCGAAAAGCCAGGCGCCCGAGGCGGGCAACCTGATCCAGCCGTTCGTGCAGTACCCAGGCTCGCGTTTCACCAACGCAGGCGAGGCATGGCGCCAGGTACGCAACCACTGGATCATTCCTTACGGTGCGGCCTTGTTTGCCATCGTGTTGCTGGCGTTGGGCATCTTCTACTTTGTCAAAGGTCCGCTGGGGCATGAGCACCCTGACGGCACCGGCGCCCGCCGCATCGAACGCTTCACACCTTTCGAGCGTGCTGCGCACTGGTCCAATGCCTTTGCGTTCATCGCGTTGGCCATCTCTGGCATCGTCATGGCGTTTGGCAAGTTCTTCCTGCTGCCCATCATGGGGGCCACGCTGTTTGGCTGGCTTACGTATGCGCTCAAGAACGTACACAACTTCATGGGACCGCTGTTTGCTGTCTCATTGCTGGTGATCATCCTTACCTTCGTCAAGGACAACATCGCCAACCGGGCCGACTTTGTGTGGCTGTCCAAGGGCGGCGGCATGCTGGGGGGTGATCACCAGGTTCCTTCCCACCGCTTCAACGCCGGCGAGAAGGGCCTGTTCTGGTGGGGTATCACCATCCCCGGCATCTTTGTGGTGGCCACCGGCTTGGTGCTCGACAAGCTCATTCCTGGCTTTGGTGACGTGCGCGGCGACATGCAGATCGCCCACATGATCCACGCCACCCTGGCGATCTGGATGATGGCGCTGATCTGCGGCCACATCTACATGGGCACTGTGGGCATGCGCGGCGCCTACAAGGCCATGAGGACGGGGTACGTGAGCGAGGGGTGGGCCAAGGAGCACCACGAGCTTTGGTACGACGACGTGCAAGCGGGCAAGATTCCCCGCCAGCGCAGCGCCAACCCATCCGCAGCCGATGCTGCAACTACACCATCTGCGGGCCAGCCCGCGCAGGTATGAGGTTCCGCACCATGACGCAATTTTCTCGATCTTCCCTGCTGGCGTTGTGCGCGGCCAGCGTCTGTACCCTGGCATCGGCCAAGCTGCCTGCGCCTTCACCGGAGGCTGCCGCCAAAGCTGCAGAGGCGGCGGCCAAAGCCGCCTGGGCCGGCAAGGTGGACAACTACAAGTTGTGCCTGTCACAAGACCGTGTGGCGGCCCACTACCGCAAAACCACGCCAACAGCCAAGCCTGCAACGGCAGCAGGCGCTGCGTGCACCGACCCCGGCCCCTTCGCCTACACACCGCCCGTTGCCAAGCCCATTGAAGCGGCGGGTGCCCATTCGCCACCGGGCACGGCCAGCAGCCCACCCAGCACGCTGGCACCTGCCGCAGCTGCGTCAGCGCCCAAGTCCTGACGCCAGCCACTGTCCCTCCGTCAAAAAGAGCCGCGCCCACTTGGTGGAGCGCGGCTTTTTTGTGGTGGTCGCAGTACGTGCTTTTCCCCGATTCAGATGCCCCATGCCCCTCCTTGGGGAGAGGTACTGCGTATATTCGCCCCATGTCTCTTTCATCACCTTCCGCCTCCCCGGCTGCGCCCGTGCTGCCGCGCCTGACGCAGGCGCATGCGCCCCTTACCCACAGCGTGGAGGTCGTGAACGAACTGGGCGAGCGCGAGCAGGTGCAGATTCCCGCCGAGCGGCCGCTCACCATCTATGTCGACAAGCGTGAACTCGTCACCCTCATGACCCTGGGCGCGCAGCCGGAACTGCTGGTGCTGGGCTATTTGCGCAACCAGCGGCTGGTGGAGTCTGTGTTCGACATCGAATCCATCACCGTCGATTGGGAGGTGCACGCCGCCGCCGTGCGCACGCGCCACGGCATCGCCCGCATTGAAGAGCGCACCGCGAGCAAGGTCGTCACCACCGGCTGCGGCCAAGGCAGTGTGTTTGGCGGGCTCATGGACGAGGTGGACCGCATCACCTTGCCTGAGGCACGCCTGACACAGGGCGAGCTGTACGGCATCGTCAACGCCATCCGCCTCAAGGAAACCACCTACAAGTCCGCAGGCTCCGTGCACGGTTGCGCCTTGTTCCGGGGGGAGGCGCTGCTCACCTTTGTGGAAGACGTGGGGCGCCACAACGCCATCGACACCATTGCAGGGTGGATGTGGATGAATACAGATGGCAAGGTGCCGCAAGGGGGCGCTTCCTCCACGCTATCCGGCGGCACGCCTGCAGAAAATGCCGCTTCGGAGAGCCTGCACGCGCCCATGTCCGGTGCAGACAAGGTGTTCTACACCACGGGCCGACTCACCAGCGAAATGGTCATCAAATCTGCGCAGATGGGTGTCCCCATCGTGGTGTCCCGCAGCGGCATGACCCAGATGGGGCACGCCGTAGCGCAGCAACTGGGCCTGTGCGCCATCGGGCGCGCCACCAATCGCCGGTTTGTCTGCTATAGCGGTACAGATCGGCTGGTGCTGCAGCCGGAGCTGGCGCAGGTACCCGTCGTACCGGTGGCCAGAGGCGGAGCTGGAACTGCCTCCTGAGGAGGCGGGGCTGTGTGAAGGGGGCGTTACGCGATTTCGGGAAACATCGCAGTCCGAACTGCCGGCTGGTGATTGAAAGAAACCGCTCCCGCAATGGCATGATCGCCCCATGAAAGACCTGAACGCCAAGAGCGCCTGGGCCGATACCCTGCCCAGCCAGTGGGGGCCTGAGTCCGCCAAGATCGAAATTCCCTTGGGGGAGCAGCCGCCCGCGCCATCTGCCGGCGCCGCATCCACCATGGCCCCGGCTCCCGCCAAGTTGTCCCTGTGGGACTGGATGCGTGAAGGCCTGCGGGCCGCGTTGTTCCTGTCGCCGCGCACTGCTGCTGCAGCGCCTTCACCCTGGCAGGTGCTGGTGCTATCGCTGCTGGGTGGCGCGTTGCTGGTGGGGGCTGCGCGGTTTCAGGTGGCGGGGCCTGTGCAGTTCAATCTGCGGGGCTGGCTGGCGCCGATGTGGAGCAGCCTGGTGCTGATGTGGCTGGCCTGGTGGGCCATGGCCCCGGCCCAGCGTGCGGCGGCACAAGAGCCCTCGGAGGGTGTTTCGGGGCCTTCGGGCGGGCTGGCGGCCTGGTATGTGTTGTCGGCGTGGGCTCCGCTGGCGCCTTTGTTGCTGCTTTATGTCTTGATGGGGGCCGTGGCGCACAAGCCAGACCTGTGGGGCGGGGCGGTGGCTGGCAATGTTTTCTGGGTGGCCTATGGCGTGCTCACGCTGTGGGTGCTGGCCACGCTGGTGGTGGTGAGTGCACGCTTCATCCGCTCGCGGCTGCGCACGGCCATCTTTTCGGTGGCCATGGCAGCCGTGATCGGGGTGGGCATGTGGCAGTTCCAGGACCAGCCCTGGGAGCTGGACGCCTTGGCCGCTGCATCTGCCCAGTCGGGCGAGGAGGGACAGGCACAACCGGAGCCCGCGCACCTTGTGCTCTCGCAAGCAGTCTTTGAAAACCAGCAGGCGCTCTGGGATCGGCAAGTGCAGGCCCTGCCTGCTGGCCGCGATGGCGTGGTGGATGTCTATGGGCTCGTGTTCGCCCCCTACGCCAGCGAAAACGTGTTCCGGCGTGAAAGCACCATGGTCAGCACGCTGCTGCAAGAGCGCTTTGACGCCCAGGGCCGTGTGGTTCACCTGCTGAACCACGCAGAAACCGCAGACACCCATGCCTGGGCCACGCCGCAGAACCTGCAGCGTGCCATCGCTGCGCTGGCCCAGCGCATGGACCGTGACAGCGATGTGCTGGTGATCTACATGACCTCGCACGGTGCGCGCAACCATGAGTTGGCGGCCTCGCACTGGCCGCTGGAGGTGCCCCCCGTCACGCCCGAAATGCTGCGCGCCATGCTGGACGAGGTGGGCATCCGCCACCGCGTGATTGCCGTGTCGGCCTGTTTCTCGGGCGGCTGGATCGAGCCCTTGGCCACCGACAGCAGCCTCATCATGACCGCCGCCGATGCCACGCACACGTCATATGGCTGCGGCACGCGCTCCGAGCTGACCTTCTTTGGCCGGGCGGTGTTCCACGAACAGCTGCGCCAGACACATTCGTTCACCGAAGCCTTTGCCAAGGCCGTCCCCGTGATTGCGCAGCGCGAGGTGGAGGCGGGCAAGCAAGACGGCTTCTCCAACCCGCAGATCCATGTGGGCGCGCAGATTGTGCCAGTGCTGCGTGCGCTGGAGCATCGCCTGCAAACGGCAGAGGCAGAAGGCAGCGCAGAGGCCCAGGTGGCCGCAGCGGGCGCAAAGCCCTGAGCTTCGCCAGAGCGTTCCATTTGCGCTAAGGTTCAGCGCCATGAACCTGTCTTTTTTACGCTTGGGCTGGCGCACGCTGGCCCGTGACCTGCGCGCGGGCGAGTTGCGGCTGCTGATCGTGGCCGTTACGCTGGCGGTGGCAGCCCTCACGTCGGTCGGTTTTTTTGCCGACCGCCTGCAAGGTGGCCTGCAGCGCGATGCCTTGCAGCTGCTCGGGGGCGATGCCGTAGTGGCCAGCGACAACCCCACGCCCCCCGCCTTTGTCGAGCAGGCCAAGGCCCTGGGCCTGCAGACCGTGACCACGCTGGGCTTTCCGACCATGGGCCGCGCCAGTGACGCCCAGGGCGGCGCCAGCAAGCTGGTGGCGCTCAAAAGCGTGCCCCCGGGCTACCCGCTGCGTGGCAGCCTCAAGGTGGCAGACGCCCCCGGCGCGCTCGACCAGCCCACCCGCGACATCCCGGCGCGCGGCGAGGTGTGGGTGGATGCCCCGCTGCTCGAATCGTTGAACCTGGCCATGGGCGACATGCTGCTACTGGGCGATTCGCAGCTGCGCATTGCACGCATCATCGTGATCGAGCCCGACCGCGGTGCCGGTTTCATGAGCTTCGCCCCACGGGTGATGGTGAACGAGGCCGACCTGCCCGCCACCGGCCTGGTGCAGCCCGCAAGCCGCCTGACCTACCGCTTCGCCGTCATCGGGTCGGCCCCTGCGGTCAAGGCGTTCAGCGAATGGGCTGTTGCCGAATCGAAAAAACCCGAAGTGCACGGCGTGCGCGTGGAGTCGCTCGAAAGCGGCCGCCCGGAAATGCGCCAGACGCTGGACCGCGCGCAGAAATTCCTGAGCTTGGTGGCCCTGCTGGCAGCGCTGCTGTCGGCCGTGGCCGTGGCCCTGGCCGCGCGCGGCTTTGCGGCCGAGCACCTGGATGCCTCGGCCATGCTGCGGGTGCTGGGCCAAAGCCAGCGCACCATCGCGGGCGCCTACACGGCCGAATTTGCGTTGGTGGGCCTGTTTGCCAGCTCATTGGGTGTGGCGCTGGGCTATCTGGTGCACTACGCCTTTGTGCTGCTGCTGGCGGGCTTGGTCGAGTCGGCCCTGCCGCCGCCCAGCCTGTGGCCCGTGGCGTTTGGGCTGGGCATGGGGCTCACGCTGCTGTTTGCCTTTGGTCTGCCGCCTGTGCTGCAACTGGCCCAGGTGCCGCCGCTGCGGGTGATCCGGCGCGACGTGGGCGGTCTCAAGCCTGCCTCGCTGGCGGTGCTGGGCATTGGGGTGGCAGGCTTTGCCGCCTTGCTGCTCACGGTCAGCAGCGACATCACGCTGGGCCTGATTGCCGTGGGTGGCTTTGCCGGGGCGGTGGCCCTCTTTGCCGGGCTGTCGTGGGTGGCGGTGAAGCTGCTGCGTAAAAGTGTGAACGAGGCCACCGCGCCCCGCTGGCTGGTACTGGCCACACGGCAGATTTCTGCGCGCCCGGCCTATGCCGTGGTGCAGGTGAGCAGCCTGGCCGTGGGGCTGCTGGCGCTGGTGCTGCTGGTGCTGCTGCGCACCGACCTGGTGGACAGCTGGCGCAAGGCCACCCCGCCCGATGCGCCCAACCGTTTTGTGATCAACGTGATGCCCGACCAGGCCGACGCCTTCCAGCAGACGCTCAAGGACGGTGGCGTGGCCAAGTACGACTGGTACCCCATGATCCGGGGCCGCCTGCTGGCCGTGAACGGCAAACCCGTGGGCCCGGCCGACTACACCGACGACCGCGCCAAGCGCCTGGTGGACCGTGAGTTCAACTTGTCGAACGCCGTGGAGGCACCGCCCCACAACCAGGTGGTTGCCGGTGCCTGGACGCCGGGCGAAGAGGGCGCCATCAGCGTCGAGGAAGGCATTGCCGAAACCCTGGGCCTGAAGATGGGCGACCGCCTGCTGTTCGACATGGGCGGCGTGCAGAACGAGGCACGCATCACCAGCCTGCGCAAGGTGGACTGGGGCTCGATGCGGGCCAACTTCTTCGTGATGTACCCCGTGGCCACCGTCAAGGACGTGCCCGTGACCTACCTGGCGGCCTACCGTGCGCCCGAGACCAACGGCTTTGACAACGGTCTGGTGCGCCAGTTTCCCAACATCACCAACGTGGACATGGGCGCCACCATTGCCCAGGTGCAACGCGTGCTGGAGCAGGTGATCCGCGCGGTCGAATTCCTGTTCGCCTTCACCCTGGCTGCTGGGCTGGTGGTGCTGTTCGCCGCCGTCACGGCCACGCGTGAAGAGCGTGCTCGCGAATACGCCATCATGCGCGCCGTGGGCGCCCGCGCCAGCCTGCTGCGGCAGGTGCAGCGCGCCGAGCTGATGGGCGTGGGCCTGCTCGCGGGCTTTCTGGCCAGCGCCGTGGCGGTGGGCGTGGGCTGGGCGTTGGCGCGCTTTGTGTTCGACTTCACCTGGACGGCTGCCCCCTGGGTGCCCCTGGCGGGCGCCGTGGCTGGGGCCGTGCTGGCGCTGGCTGCGGGCTGGTGGGGCCTGCGTGAGGTGTTGCTGCGCCCGGTGGTCGATACGCTGCGGCGCTCGGCAGAGTGAGCAGGTGCATGGCCTTGGCCTGTGTTGTAGTTGATTTGCTATATTTTCGATAGCTTGTTGCGCTTTGTGGATAAGCGCTAGGGCCTGTTTTGCTATGAATTCTGATACCCCCCAAGCTGGTAGCGAAGGCACCGATGCCGTGGCTGCCGTCATCCCCTTCGAATGGATCGGTGGCGAAAGCCGGGTGCGCGCGTTGGTCGAGCGCTTTTACGACCTGATGGACCTGGAGCCAGGCTACGCGGAGCTGCGGGCCGCCCACGGCAGCGACCTGGGTCAGGCGCGGCAAAAGCTGTTCATGTTCCTCTGCGGCTGGCTTGGCGGTCCCTCGTACTACACCGACCAGTTCGGCCACCCCCGGCTGCGCGCGCGCCACATGCCGTTTTCTATCGGTATCAAGGAGCGCGACCAGTGGGTGGCCTGCATGGACCAGGCCATGGGCGAGACCGGCGTGCCCGCAGACCTGCGCGCGCGCTTGAAGGAGAGCTTCATGGGCACGGCCGACTGGATGAGGAATCGGGGCGCCCCCTGAGCGGATGCGCTGGTTTACCCCTGAACGGGGATGCACCCGGTGGACTGGCAGAGCCAGACCCTCGGGTGCACTGGCGGGGCCGCTGCCGCTGGATTCGCGGGTGGACCCGTTCGCACGGCACGCCTGATGCGATGCGCCTGTTAAATTCGGGCTCCTCCCGTTACCCCGCCGGTTTCGCCGCCGCTGCGCCATGCCCGTGACCACCGTCCGCAAGACCACTGCACGCAAGACAGCAACGCCCGCCAAAGCGCGCAAGTCTGGCGAGCGCTCCGGTTTTCGCTGCGGCAGTTGCGGCGAGTGGCATGAAGAGCTGGCCACGGACATCGGCTGCGGCCTGCCCGACGCCGTGTTCGAGCTCAGCTACCTGGACCGCTACCGGCGCGCCCGCTACAACCAGGATTTCTGCACGCTCGACGGCAAGCGATGGTTCATCCGCTGCGTGCTGCCCGTGCCCTTCACCTATCGGGATGATTATTTCGGCTGGGGCGTCTGGGTTGAGGTGACGCAGCAGCAGCACGACCAATACCTCGTCTTCTTCGAGGAGAGTGGCGGCACACCGCCGGTCATCCAAGGCTCGGTCGCCAACCAGCTCAAGGGCTACCGCGCCACGCAGGGCCTGTCCGTGCGCCTGGACATGGACCCGGACCGCCGCCCGCTGGCCTACCTGCTGCCCACATCGCGCCATGCGCTGGCGCGGGAGCAGCGCAAGGGCATGGACGCCGAGCGCCACCATGCGCTGATAAGGCCCTTCGCGGGGTGATGTGACGTTGCCGTCGTCGCCCTTCTTCATTGTCTGCACTCCACTTGTTTGTCTTCATATGTCACGCGACCAACGTTTTCAGGATCAGGCCCAGGCCCTGGGCTACAGCTTCGATGGCGAGATCAAGATCGGCGGCAACTACGTGCCGCTGGTCCGCGATGGGCACCACATCTACCTGAGCGGCCAGATCCCGCGCGTGGGCGACACGGTAGTGGTCACCGGGGACGCGGGTGCCGGGGCGTCGCTGGCCGATGCGCAGAAGGCTGCCAAGGTGTGCGCGATGCGCGCACTGGCGCTGTTGCAACGCGCGCTGGGCTCGCTTGATGCGGTGCAATCCATCCTGCGCATCACGGTCTACGTGCAGTCGGCGCCGACATTCACGCAGCAAAGCGAGGTGGCCGACGGTGCGTCGGAAATCCTGTTTACCGTGCTGGGTGAGGCGGGCGCGCACACCCGCACGTCGGTGGGCGTGCTGCAGCTGCCCAAGAACGCGACGGTGGAGGTGGACCTGATCGCTTCGGTGAGCCACTCTGCCGCAGCTGCTGCACCTTGAGCCTACACGGTCACTGCATCGCATCGCGCCCATCCCCCAAGGAAGAACGGCCATGAACAACCCCGTTGTGCACCAAGGAAGCTGTCTGTGTGGCGGCGTCCGCTATGAGACCACCGCGCCCGTCAAGGCCTCGTCGCACTGCCACTGCGCCATGTGCCGCAAGGCCCATGGCGCAGCGTTCGCCAGCTATGCCAGCGTGCGTCGCGAGCACCACCGCTTCGTCCAGGGCCAGGCGCTGGTGCGCACCTACCAGTCTTCGGCCCAGGTCACACGCACGTTCTGCTCGGTGTGTGGCTCGCCCCTGCTGTGGCACAGCGAGGGCGCCCACGCCGACTGGGTGGCCGTGCCGCTGGGCACGCTGGACACGCCCTACGACACGCCGCCCCAAAAACACATCTACGTGGACTCCAAAGCCCCCTGGGTGGTGATCGGGGATGGCTATCCGCAAGAGCCGCAGGGGTAGGGGCCATCGCGGTCAGAGACCTTGTTGATCAGGACCTTCCGCAGGTGTATGCCTTGCTGGTTGCGCACGGCTGGTCGCACCGGCTAGGCACCCTGTCGAAGTTCGAGGCGCTGGTGGCTGCGTCGCAGTGCAACCTGGTGGCGCTGCACGGGGACGAGGTGGTGGGCTATGCGCGCGCCATTACTGACGGGCTGAGCAATGGTTATTTGTCCATGCTGGTCGTGGCCCCTGCGTTTCGGGGCCGGGGGCTGGGGCGCGCGTTGGTGCAACAAGCATTGGCCAAGGCGCCCGCAGCCACCTGGGTGTTGCGCGCCGGCCGTCCAGGTGCATCCGAATTTTTTGCGAGAATGGGTTTTGCTCCGTCGGCGATTGCAATGGAGCGCACACGCTCCACCTGACACGCTTGAATCCCATGAACCACCCGCGTTTCCATGTTTTTGGCCGCATCGTCGAGGTGCGGCGCGAAGGTGCGCTGTGGCAGGCCTACCGCGTGGGCGCTGATGGTAAACGCACACCCTCAGGCTTTGTGATCCCCGACTTTGTCGAAGAACATGAACTGGCGCAGTTCCTCGAAGACCTGTTCCACGAAAGTGCTTCGCCGCACAACGGCGACGTGCACCGCATCGACTGACATCCTGACGACGGGGTGCCGCGTCACACCGCTGTCAAACCCCTGCCAGACACTCGGTCCCTTCTTTCACCCAGGGACTGTTCATGTCTGCGCGCACTCCAATCCATTCGCTTCTTTCTTCGCACATGTCGCGCCGCGTTGCCGCGCTAGGCATGGTGGCACTGGCGGCTTCGCTGGCTGCTTGCGGTGGCAGCGACGACAGCAATAACAATGCGGGCGCCACGGCCACGCTGGCCGTGCTGGAGACCACCGACCTGCACTTCAACGTGCGCAGCTACGACTACTTCAAGCTGGCCGAGGACAAGAGCTATGGCTTTGAGCGCACGGCCACGCTGGTGCGCGCCGCGCGCAAGGAGTTTGCCAATACGCTGCTGGTGGACAACGGCGACACCATCCAGGGCACGGCGCTGGCCGACTACGAAGCCACCATCAACCCCATCCCCTGCACGCAGCAGCTGTCGATGTACAAGGCCATGGGCTCCCTGGGCTTTGACGCGGGCACCCTCGGCAACCACGAATTCAACTACGGCTTGCCCTTTCTGAACCAGGTGCTGGGCGGCGGCCTGGACGTGGACGGCGTGGATGGCTCCAAGAAGTGCGCTGGCGCGGGCTTCCCGGTGGTGCTGGCCAATGTGGTCAGCAACAAGACCAAGAAGCCGCTGGTGCAGCCCTACACGCTGCTGGAGCGCACCCTGGTGGCCAAGAGCGCGGATGGCAAGGACGTGAAGCTGCCCATCAAGATCGGCGTGATCGGCTTCACCACGCCGGGCATCATGAACTGGGACAAGCGCTACCTCGAAGGCAAGGTCACTACCGAAGGCGCGGTGGAGGCGGCCAACAAGTACGTGCCCGAACTGCGCGCCAAGGGCGCTGACCTCGTGGTGGCGCTGCTGCACGGCGGGCTGGACGGCGCGGCGTATTCGCCCACCATGGAGAACCCCGGCCTGTACCTGTCGAAGGTGGCTGGCATCGATGCGATGGTGATGGGCCACCAGCACGGCGTGTTCCCCGACACGGCGGCCATCCCCGGCTTCAAGCTGCCGGGGGTGGACCACAAGGCGGGCACCATCAACGGCGTGCCGGCGGTGATGGCCAGCTCCTGGGGCAAGGCCTTGGGTGTGGTGCAGCTCGCGCTGCAGTGGGATGGCACCAAGTGGGTGGTCAACAAATCCGCCAGCAAGAGCGAGTTGCGCAACATCCAGAGCAAGAACGCTGCGGGCACGACGGTGACCGTGGATGCCGACCCTGCCATCGCCCCGCTGATCGAGACGCAGCACCAGGCCGCGATCCAGTACGTGAAGACGCCCATCGGCCAGACCGACTTCCGCATGAGCACGCTGTTTGCCGATGTGGGAGACCCGGGCGCGATTCAGATCGTGAACCAGGCCCAGCAGGCCTATGTGGCGGCCTATGTCAAGGCCAACCTGCCGCAGTATGCGCAGCTGCCCGTGCTGTCGGTGAGTGCGCCGTTCAAGAGCGGCTTCCAGGGCGGCGCCGACTACACCGACGTGGCCGTGGGCCCGCTGGCCATCAACAACGCAGCCGACCTCTACCTGTACCCCAACACGGTGTACGCGGTGAAGGTCAACGGTGGCGACATCAAGAACTGGCTGGAGGCCGCCGCCAAGCGCTTCAACCAGATCGACCCCGCCAAGACCACCGAACAGGCGCTCGTCAGCACCTTCCCGGGCTACAACTTCGACATGTTCACCACGGCCGACGTGCAGTACGAGATCGACGTGACGCAGCCCGTGGGCAGCCGCATCAAGAACCTGACGTACCTGGGCAAGCCCATCGACGTGGCGCAGGAGTTCGTGATCGCCACCAACAACTACCGTGCCACCAGCGGCAAGAGCTTCATCGACAAGCTCGATGGCTCGGGCACCATCTGGGCCTCGCCCGACGCCAACCGCGACGTGGTGATCGAGTACATCCGCAAGAACCCGGCCGTGACCCGCACGGGCAACGGCGCGGCCAAGAGCTGGCGCTTTGCCAAGGCCACGGCGGCGGGCCCGGTGGTGTTCAGCTCGGACGCCAATGCGCTGAGCGTGGCGCAGGCGGGCGGGCTGGCCAATGTGTCGCTGCTGGCGGCCGATGATGGATCGGGCAAGGGCACGTCGAAGTACGCGATCGACCTCTCGAAGTAAGTCTGGACGGACACAAATACCGCTCTTGGAGACAAAGTGTTACGTGTTAGAGTGACCGCCATGGGTGGAGCAGGCTCCTCTATTGGGGGCTCATTGCCCGCCATTCTCTTTTTGGAGTCACTATGAACCGAACCGCTATCCGCCGCTGGGCCTGTGCTGGCCTGGGGCTGTTTTCCTCTTTGGCAGCGCTGGCGCAGCCGGCTTCCGGCGGAGTCATCAGCTTTGGATTGAGTTCCTCGATCCCCACGTTGTCTGACTTGGGGATGCTGGCTTTGGTGGGTGCCCTGGGATTGCTGGCTTGGAATGCCTTTCGGCGCCAGGGGCAGAGCGGCAGGTTCTACTCGCTGCTGGCGGCAGCCGTGGGGGTGACCCTGGTGCTGGGCAGCGTCTTTGGTGCACGCAATGCGTACTCGAACGGCAGCATTGATGCGGCCAACTACATCGGGTCTTCGTACAACTTCCCTGCCAATATTGATGAGGTGGTCTACAACTCCGGGGATGAAGATGTGTTGATCCTGGGCATCCAGGCGACCCCCGGTTACACCATCGTTACGCCAAATACCTTGCCCCAGTGCCAGGTAGGTATGCGGATCCCTGCCCACAGCGCCATCCCCTTCTGCTACGTCCGGGTGCAGGGTGGTCCGGTTTGACCGGAAGCTTCACGGCCAAATTCTGGAAGCGTGCCGTGCGGGTGATGCCGTAGTGATTGCTATGAAATAGATAGCGCCCAGTGCTTTTCTGTCAAGCGCTAGGCCCTATTTCCGCAGCATCTTCTGCGCCGAGCGTAGCAGGACCACCAACGCACCTGCTCCACCTTCATCCCCCCGGGCTTGCACAAAGGCCAGGACTTCGTTCTTCTGCACCAGCCAACTGTGCACCCGGCCTTTGAGGACCGGGCTCTTTCCCGGTGAGCCCAGGCCCTTGCCGTGCACCACGCGCACGCAGCGCAGGCCGGTCTTGTGGGCGTGGCGGATGAAGTCGCCCAGCGCCTCGCGCGCCTCGTCCACGCGCAGGCCGTGCAGGTCCAACTGGCGCTGGATGCTCCAATGGCCCGCGCGCAGGCGGCTCGTCACCTCCACGCCGATGCCGGGGCGGCGGAAGCTCAACTGGTCGTCCGTGTCCAGCAGCGTGGTCACGTCAAAGTCGTCGCTGATGGATTCGCGCAGCACGCGCTCTTCGTCCAGCCAGTGCTGCACGGGCAGCGGCGGGGGCTGGTGCTTGCGCAAACGCGCCACGTTGGGGTTGCGCAGCGGCGTGACGGGGCCCACGCTGCGGCTGAAGAGATGGCGCTCGGCCTCGGCCCGGGCTGCTGCTTCGCGCTGGGCTTTCTCCTCGGCCTCGCGGCGCTCCTGGTCTTCGCGTAGGCGGCGGGCCACGGTGGCCAGGTCCTGCAACTGGGTGATGCGTTCGCCTGCCCGGCGAGGGGCAGGTGGTGCACGGCGTCGGGGCGGTGCCGGGTTGTCGCCGATGGAGGGTGGCGCGGGGGCATGACGGACAGGCCGCATCGCCGCCTTGGCCGCAGCCTTCTTGTCGGCCAAACCTGCGCGCCGGGCGGACCGGGGCACGGCGGTGGTGGTGGGGGCAGGGGCAGGCTGGGCGGCGCCCATAGGGCCTTCGGAGCCGCGCGCAGCGCGTGCTAGCGCTGCGTGTAATGCCGTCGTCGGGTGGGCCGGTGCGGGCGCAGGCGCAGTCACACCAGGCCCTTTTCCGCCATCGACAGCGCCTGGCCGGGCGCCACGATCACATGGTCGAGCACGCGCACGTCCACCAGTGCCAGCGTGGTCTTCAGGGTCTGGGTCAGCGCCTCGTCGGCGCGGCTGGGCTCCACGCTGCCGCTTGGGTGGTTGTGGGCCAGCACCACGGCGGCGGCCTGGTGGTGCAGGGCGCGCAGCACCACCTCGCGCGGGTACACGCTGGTCTGCGTGAGCGTGCCGCGAAACAGTTCTTCCATGGCCAGCAAGCGGTTCTGGCTGTCGAGGAACAGCACGGCAAACACCTCGTGCCCCTTGGCGGCCAGGTGCAGCTGCAGGTAGTGCTTGACGGTGTCGGGCGAGTCGAACACCTCGCGTTCGCGCAGCTGCTGGGCCAGGGCGCGACGCGCCAACTCCAGCACGGCCACCAGTTCGGCACGTTTGGCCGGGCCCAGGCCCTTGATGCGCTCCAGGTCGGCCGCACTGGTGTGCAACAGCCCGGCAATGCCCCCAAAGCCGCCGTTGATGGCGCCGGTGTTCGGGTCGATGCCGGGCGGGTCCAGCAGCTCCTGCGCCATCTGCAGCACGCCCTTGCCCACGATGCCGGTGCGCAGCAGGATGGCCAGCAGCTCGGCATCGGCCAGCGCGGCAGGGCCGCGCGCCAGCAGTTTTTCGCGGGGCTGGGCGTCGGCGGGCAGGTCTTTGAGGGCCATGGAACGAGGAGGTGGGACGCGCCAGCGGCGGTGGTGGCGGTAGGGCTTTGCCCGGTTTTCTACAATCGCAGGAGTTTATCGAGACTGTCATGACCTCTACCGCTGCTGCTTTGCCCACCGTCCAGCCGGGCTCTTTCCTCACCTTGCACTACCGTCTGGCGGGCCCTGCAGGCGATGTGATCAACACCTTTGCCGACAAACCCGCCACGCTGTCGCTGGGCACGGGCGAGTTGTCGCCCGCCATGGAGCAGCGCCTGCTGGGCCTGGCCGAAGGCACGCGCACCACCTTTGAGCTGGCTGCGGGCGAGGCCTTTGGCGAGCGCAACCCCGACATGCAGCAGTGGGTGGCCCGCAAGCTGATGAACGAGCTGGGCGACCCCGACGAAAAATACAACGTGGGCGATGTGGTGCAATTCCCCACGCCCGATGGTCAGGGCAGTTACGCAGGCGCCGTGCAGCAAGTGCGTGAAGATGGCGCGGTGCTGTTTGACTTCAACCACCCGCTGGCGGGCCAGCCCGTGACCTTTGAAGTGCAACTGATCGGGATCCTGTGATGCAGGCACCGCAAGAAATCTTGCTGGCCGAGCCGCGCGGGTTTTGCGCAGGGGTGGACCGCGCCATCGAGATCGTGGAGCGCGCCATCCAGAAATTTGGCGCCCCCATCTACGTGCGCCACGAGATCGTGCACAACACCTATGTGGTGAACGACCTCAAGGCCAAGGGCGCGATCTTCATCGAAGAGCTTTCGGACGTGCCGCCCGGCGCCACGCTGGTCTTCAGCGCCCACGGCGTGAGCAAGGCCGTGCAGCAAGAGGCCGTGGCGCGTGGCTTCAGCATTTTTGACGCCACCTGCCCGCTGGTGACCAAGGTGCACGTCGAAGTGGCCAAGCTCGCCAAAGAGGGCTACGAGTTCATCATGATCGGCCACAAGGGCCACCCCGAGGTCGAGGGCACCATGGGCCAGCTCGACCATGGCATCCACCTGGTGGAAGACGTGGAAGACGTGGCCCGGGTGCAGCCCCGGCAGACCGAGAAGTTGGCCGTGGTCACGCAGACCACACTGAGCGTGGACGATGCCGCCGAAATCTCGGCCGCCGTGCGCGCGCGCTTCCCCAGCGTGCGCGAGCCCAAGCAGCAGGACATCTGCTACGCCACCCAGAACCGGCAGGACGCCGTCAAGGTGCTGAGTCCGCAGGTGGACGTGGTGATCGTGGTGGGCAGCCCCACCAGCTCCAACAGCAACCGCCTGCGCGAGCTGGCTGCCAAGCTGGGCACCACCGCCTACATGGTGGACAGCGCCGACGAGCTGAAGGGCGAATGGTTTGATGGCCTCGCCCGCGTGGGGCTGACCGCCGGAGCCTCGGCGCCGGAAATCCTGGTGCAGCAGGTCATCGACCGCATCAAGGCGCTGGGTGCTGTGTCGGTACGCACCATGGCGGGCATCGAGGAAACCATCAAGTTCCCGCTGCCCAAGGGGCTCAAAATCGACGCGACCACCGGCTTGAGCATCACCGAACGCACACCAGAGACCGGGCCTGCGGGGCATTGATTTGGGGGCAGCGGGCGCCTCATGGGAAGGTGTTTGTTGGTTTTTGCTTCTTAATTGATAGCTGCTAGCGCTTGATGGATAAGCGCTAGGGCCTGATTTGAATCCTGTTTTGTCGCCGTGCAGGATGGGTTGCGCTACAGCGCCATCGCAGGCCCGCTCCACAAATCCAGCGGTGGGTCCGCCGCCACCGCGCGCAGGATGTCGGTGCGGGAGATAAAACCCGACAGCACGCCCGCCTCGTCGGTCACCGGCAGGCCGGGCAGGCCCGTGTCCAGCAGCACGGCGGCCACGCGGCGCAGCTCGGTGTCGGGCGACACGGTGGGCACGGGGCTCACCATCACTTCGGATACCGGGCGGCGCGCCAGGTCGATGGCCTGCTTGACGGCACCGGGCTCGGGCAGCAGGTCCAGCGGCGCCATGTCGGCCCGCAGCAGCAGGCCAATCACGCGGCCCAGCGCATCCACGACCGGCGCCTGCGCCACCTTATGCTCGGCCAGGGTCTGCCAGGCATCGTTCACGCGCACACCGGGCGCCACACTCACGCCACCGGTGGTCATCACGTCGCTCACCTTGGTCAGCGGCTGGCGGGCGGTGGCCTGGGGGCCTTGTTCGGTTTGCGCATAGGCGCTCACGGCGTCGTGCATGCGCAGGTTGACGATGGCGGCAGGTGCGGCAGCGCTGGCATCGGCTGCAGTGGGACGGGGCGAGGCCGTGAAGATGGGCCCCGGCTGGCCATCTTGCGCGTCCATGGCTCGCGTGCGCAGGGCCTGCGGGCGCTGCACGCTGCGCACCGCAGAAATACGCGCCAGGTTTTCAGGGCCACCCCGGTACATCTGGCCCGACGGGCCGAACACAAAGAACATGCTTTTTCTCCTGCGCGCAGGCCGACCACCGCGTTGGGGTGGGAACTGCTCTGCCCATGTTATCGGCAGTTGTGCGGCGCGCGTGCAGTCAGCGTTGTGTCTGCATGTTGCGGGCAACCCCTACACTGCCCCTTCTTTTGACCCCACCAGCTTCACCGGAGCCCCTGCATGATCGACCGCGCCGCCATCGCCGCCGCCCGCCACCAACTGGCCACCCAGCCTGATTTTTTGCGCACCACGCCGCTGATGCGCGTTTCTGGCAAGTCCCTGGGCGTGGATTGCGCCGAGGTCTGGCTCAAGCTGGAGCACCTGCAGGTGGGCGGCAGCTTCAAGGCGCGCGGCATGTTGTACCGCCTGCTGGCCAACCCGGTGCCCGAGAGTGGCGTGATCATTGCATCTGGCGGCAACGCCGGAATTGCAGTGGCTGCTGCCGCCAAGGCGCTGGGTGTGCGCTGCGAGGTGTTTGTGCCCGAGGTGTCGCCCGAGGCCAAGCGCGCCCGGCTGCGCGCGCTGGGCGCCGAGGTGGTCGTCACCGGCGCTGCCTATTCACAAGCCTTCGAGGCCTGCGTGGCCCGCCAGAAGGCCACCGGCGCGCTGCAGGCCCACGCCTACGACCAGCCTGAGGTGGTGGCCGGTGCAGGCACCTTGGCACTGGAGATGGAAGAGCAGGGTGGCCGCCTGCCCGACACTGTGCTGGTCAGTGTGGGCGGCGGTGGCCTCATCGGCGGCGTGGCCGCGTGGGTGGAGAGCCGCGCCCATGTTGTCGCGTTGGAGCCAGAACTTGCGCCCACCCTGCACGCGGCGCGCGCCGCAGGCCAGCCGGTGGATGTGGACGTGGGTGGCGTGGCCGCTGATTCCCTCGGCGCGCGCCGCATCGGCGCCATTGGCTGGGAGGTCAGCCAGCGCCATGTGCACGATGCCCTGCTGCTGCCCGACGACGCCATCCGCGCCGCCCAGCTGTGGCTGTGGAAAGAGTTGAAACTGGCCGTGGAGCCCGCTGCCGCGCTGGGTTTGGCGGCGTTGCAGATCGGTGCCTACAAGCCCCAGCCGCAGGAAACGGTGGCCCTCATTCTCTGCGGCGCCAACTTCGACCCGGCAATCCTTGCCTGAGCCCAGTCCGACCACCCCTTTAAAATCCAGCCATGCTTGACATTCTTCTCCTCCGCAAAGACCTCGACACCGCCATCGCGCGGCTGGAAACCCGCAAAAAGCCCCAGGCCTTCCTGGACGTCTCCGCTTTCCAGGCCCTGGAGTCCGAGCGCAAGACGCTGCAGACCCGCACCGAAGAGCTGCGGGCTCAGCACAACCAGCTGTCCAAGCAGGTCGGCATGCTCATAAGCCGGGGCGACAAGGACGGCGCCGAAGCCATCAAGGCCCAGGTGGCTGCAGGCAAGGTGGAACTGGAGCAATCCGCCGCCCGCCTGGAACAGATCCTGTCCGAACTTCAGGCCATGTTGGTGGCCGTGCCCAACCTGCCGCATGAATCGGTGCCTGTGGGCAGCGACGAAGCGGGCAACGTGGAAGTGCGTCGCTGGGGTACGCCCGGCACCTTTGCCTTCGAAGTGAAAGACCACGTTGACGTAGGTACCCCGCTGGGGCTCGATTTCGACATGGGCGTCAAGCTCTCGGGCTCGCGCTTCACCGTGATGAAGGGGCCTATTGCCCGCCTGCACCGTGCCCTCAGCCAGTTCATGCTGGACGTTCAGACCCAGGAGCATGGCTACACCGAGTGCTATGTGCCCTACGCGGTGAATGCCGATTCCCTCAAGGGCACCGGCCAGCTGCCCAAGTTTGAAGGCGATCTGTTTGCCGCCAAGAAGGGCGGCCAGGACGGCGAGCCTGTGCCGGACAACGCTGCGCTGTACCTGATCCCCACCAGCGAAGTACCCCTGACCAACTTTGTGCGCGATGTGGTGGTGGCCGAATCCGACCTGCCCATCAAGCTCACGGCCCACACGCCGTGCTTCCGTTCTGAGGCTGGCAGCTACGGCCGCGACACGCGCGGCATGATCCGCCAGCACCAGTTCGACAAGGTCGAGATGGTGCAGATCGTGCATCCCGACAAGAGCTACGAAGCGCTGGAAGAAATGACCCGCCACGCAGAGACCGTCCTGCAGAAGCTGGGCCTGCCCTACCGCGTGATGAGCCTGTGCACCGGCGACATGGGCTTTGGCGCCGCCAAGACCTACGACCTGGAAGTGTGGCTGCCCGCGCAGAACACCTACCGTGAGATTAGCTCGGTGAGCAACTGCGAAGCCTTCCAGGCCCGCCGCCTGCAGGCCCGTTTCAAGAATGCACAAGGCAAGAACGAACTGCTGCACACGCTGAATGGCTCCGGCCTGGCCGTGGGCCGCACGCTGGTGGCGGTGCTGGAAAACTATCAGCGTGCGGACGGAACCGTCGAGGTTCCGGCCGTTCTCCGCCCCTACATGGGCGGAGTGTCGGAGCTGACACCCGCGGCCTGACTGGCCACGTGTTGCGCCCCGGATCGGCTTTGGCCGGGCGCACCCCGCAGGGCCTGCCCACGCAAATCAAATGCGTGGGCAGGCCCTGGTGTTTTTGCGGCCCCGCAATGGCAGTAGCCCGCCGATTCGGGACAATGCAGCCATGACTTCTCCCGACACCCCTCCTGGCATCGCCTCCCCCAGCACCCCCATCCGTCTCACCCAATACAGCCACGGTGCAGGCTGTGGATGCAAGATCAGCCCCAAGGTGCTCGACGTGATCCTGGCGGGCAGCGGCGCCCAGAACCTGGACCCGCGCCTGTGGGTGGGCAATGCGTCGCGGGACGACGCTGCCGTGTACGCGCTGGACGACGAACGCGGTGTGGTGTCCACCACCGACTTTTTCATGCCCATCGTGGACGACCCGTTCGACTTCGGGCGCATTGCTGCCACCAATGCCATCAGCGACATCTATGCCATGGGTGCAGACCCCCTGATGGCCATTGCCATCCTGGGTTGGCCGGTGAATGTGCTGCCGCCCGAGGTGGCACGCGAGGTGGTACGCGGCGGACGCGCGGTGTGCGACGCTGCAGGCATTCCGCTGGCCGGCGGGCATTCGATAGATGCGCCGGAGCCCATCTTCGGGCTGGCCGTGACGGGCGTGGTGGAAAAACGCCACCTCAAGCGCAACGACACCGCCACGGCGGGCTGCCGCCTGTACCTGACCAAGCCGCTGGGGATCGGCATCCTCACCACCGCAGAGAAAAAGGCCAAGCTGCGGCCCGAGGACGTAGGCCGCGCGCGCGACCTGATGTGCACTCTCAACCAGCCCGGCAGCCGTTTTGGCAAGTTGCCGGGCGTCATGGCCATGACCGATGTCACGGGCTTTGGCTTGCTGGGCCACCTGGTCGAGATGGCCGATGGCAGTGGCCTGACGGCGGTCCTTGACTACGCCGCCGTACCGCGCCTGAGCGGCGTGGAGTACTACCTGGCCGAAGGCTGCGTGCCCGGCGGCACCCAGCGCAACTTCGACAGCTATGGCGCCAGGATTGCGCCGCTGGACGACATGCAGAAGCAACTGTTGTGCGACCCACAGACCAGCGGCGGCTTGTTGGTTGCCGTGGCACCCGAAGGCGAAAGCGATTTTCTGCAAGTGGCAGCCGGGTGTGGCTTGCAGCTTGCGCCCATCGGCCACTTGACGGCGCGACAGGCCTTCGCTGTCGTTTTGGGCTGACCATGGAGAACCTGTCCGACTACCGGCACATCTTTCTGAACGATGTGCCCATGATGGATGTGCGTGCACCCGTGGAGTTTGCCCAGGGGGCTTTCCCTGCAGTGGTCAACCTACCCTTGATGGACGATGCCGAGCGCCAGCAGGTGGGAACCTGCTACAAGCAGCGGGGCCAGCAGGCGGCCATTGCGCTGGGGCACTCGCTGGTATCCCGCGACATCAAGCGGGCGCGCATCCAGGCCTGGGCCGAGTTTGCGCGGGCACATCCGCAGGGCGTGCTCTATTGTTTTCGCGGCGGCTTGCGCTCCCAGATCGTCCAGCAGTGGCTGCAGAGCGAAGCGGGCATCGACTACCCCCGCGTGATTGGTGGTTACAAGGCCATGCGCACCTTCCTGCTGCAGACCACGCAGGCTGCTGCCCAGGAATGCCGGTTTGTGGTGCTTGGCGGGCTCACGGGCACCGGCAAGACCGAGTTGATTGAACAGCTGGCCAGCGGACTTGACCTGGAGCGGCACGCGAACCACCGGGGATCCAGCTTTGGCCAGCGTGTGAGCGGCCAGCCCGCGCAGATTGATTTCGAGAACCAGCTGGCCATCGACATCCTCAAGAAGCGCGCGGCAGGGCGGCGGCTGTTCGTCGTCGAGGACGAGGGCCGGCATGTGGGGCGCTGCGCTGTGCCGCTGGAGCTGAGGCTGTGCCTGGAGCAGGCCCCGATGGTGTATGTCGAGGAGCCCTTTGAAGCCAGGGTCGAGCGCATCCTGCGGGACTACGTGGTCGCGCAGTGCGCCGAGTTTTGTGCTGCGCAGGGCGAGGTGCAGGGGTTTGACGCCTTCTCTGCCCGCCTGCTGGAAAGCCTGGACAAACTGCACAAGCGCCTGGGGGGAGATCGTCACCAGATGCTGCGGGCGACGATGCTCCGCGCCCTGGCCCAGCAGAAGGCGCAGGGCGATGCTGCGCAGCACCGCGACTGGATCACGGCGCTGCTGCGGTGTTACTACGACCCCATGTACGCCTACCAGCGCGAGAGCCGGGCTGACCGCATTGAGTTTCAAGGGGCATACGGTGAAGTCCTGGCGTATTTGCGGGAACGCGCCGGGCCCTCAAGCTGCCAGTCGTAGGGACCCTCTGCACGAATCACCGCGCCGTGTGCATCTGCGGCCTCGGGCGGTCTGTGGCGTTGCAAATACTCGCGCTAGCTACGGCTATTGCTGCGTTTTTGCGCCTTGCAGCCCATCCCGCTCCGCAGCGCCCACTTGCCGTTCAATTCGTGCAGAGGATCCCTAGGGATGTCCTGCATAACTCCCTGCGGTCTGTGATAGCGCGGTCTCGGGCAGTCCGCTGCGTTGCTTTTCTTGCCAATAGCCCGGCTATTGGCTGCCAAAAGACGCCTTGCGGCCCCACCCGATCCGCACTACCACCGACTCGCGAGGGTTATGCAGGACATCCCTAGCGCAGGCGACACCGAAAAGTCCACCTCTGCCTGCGCCAGGCGTTGCATGGCGGGGATCAGTGCCCGCGCATCACCTCGGCGCCACTGGAAGCTGTATTGCAGCGGCGCTAGTGGCGTGCGTGCGCCCGGGGCGCGTAAACCCAGCGGGCCCACCCACCCCGAGGGCAGAAACCCCACACCCACTCCTGCGCGCAGCATGCCCGCCACGGCCCCCAGGCTGTTGCACAGGATGTGCTCGCGGACGGTGACACCTTGCGCCAGCAACCAGTCGTCCAGCAGCCGCGTGGTGCCAGCGCCTGGCGGCAGCGTGACGAGGGGATACTGCTGCAGCAACGCTTTGATGCCCAGGCGGCTGGCGCCCGCCAGCCTGGGTGACAGGGCCCAGGCGAAGCGCGCGGCGCCCACGGGCTGAGATAGCAGTGTGCTGCGCGACGAGCGTCCTGCGATCACGGCGAAGTCCAGTTCGCCGTCGTCCAGGCGGCGCTCCAGCGCCCCGCCCACATCCACGCAAGGTTCCAGAGCCAGGCGTGGGTGCGTTCGCCGCACTGCCGCCACCAAGGTGGGCAGCCACGTGAGCGCAGAGAGGTCGCCCACGCCAAAACGGCAGCGGCCCGCAAGCTCCTCGCGGGAGCCCAGCGTATGGCCCAGCGCCGCCATGGCGTTGAGTACTTCCAGTGCGGCCGGCAGCAGACGCTCCCCCGCCTCGGTGAGCACGGCACGGTGCCCGCTGCGGTCGAACAGCGACTGGCCCAGCGTGGACTCCAGTTCGCTGATGCGTTTGGACAGCGACGAGACCGACAGGTGCACCCGCTCCGCTGCCGTGGCGAAATTGGCGCAGGTGGCCGCCCACCAGAAGGCTTCAAGTTGTTTGACCGAGGGATGGGGCATGTGCAGAGATATTGGCAAAAAGCGAACAAAGTCATTCTAAATATTCCGCTTTTATTCACTGATACGGAAATCTACAGTGGCGCTGATCCCTCAACGCAATGACCATCTGCCATGCCCGTCTCCACTGCTACGCCGTCTACCACCGCGCCGCGCTCGCCTGCTGTATTGCGCCGCATGCTGTCGCTGCACGACTTTGAGGACGCCGCGCGCAGGCGTCTGCCCCGGCCCATCTTCGGGTACATCGCCGGTGCGGCGGAGGACAACGCCTCGCTACGCGACAACCGCGCGGCGTTTGGAGACTTTGCCTTCGTGACGCGGGTCCTGCGAGACGTATCGCAACGGTCGCAATCCGTCGAGCTGTTTGGCGAACGCTACAGCAGCCCTTTCGGGATAGCGCCCATGGGCATCAATGCGCTGTCCACCTACCGGGGCGATCTTGTGCTGGCGCGTGCTGCACGGCGCATGGGCATTGCGTCTGTGATGAGCGGTACGTCGCTGATTCCGATGGAAGACGTGGCCCGCGACAGCCCGGGCACCTGGTTCCAGGCCTACCTACCTGGCGATCAGGCACGCATTGATGCGCTCATCGACCGCGTGGAGCGTGCGGGTTTTCGCACCCTCGTCGTCACGGTGGATATCCCCATCTCCGCCAACCGTGAGAACAACATCCGCACGGGTTTCTCCACACCCTTGCGCCCCAGCCTCCGTCTGGCATGGGATGGCCTCGTTCGGCCGCGTTGGGTGGCGGGAACCTTTTTGCGCACGCTGCTGCGCCACGGCATGCCGCACTTTGAAAATTCGTTCGCCACGCGCGGTGCGCCCATTGTTTCTTCCACGGTCCTGCGCGACTTCTCGGCGCGCGACCATTTGAGCTGGCGCCACATTGAGGCCATTCGCCGCCGCTGGAAGGGGCCCTTGGTCGTGAAGGGCCTGCTCAGCGTGGAGGACGCGTTGCAGGCGCAGCATGCCGGGGCCGATGGCGTGGTGCTGTCCAACCACGGGGGGCGCCAGCTCGACGGGGCCATATCGCCCATGCACGTGCTGGAAGACGTGGTCGCGGCCGTGGGCCCGAGCTACCCGGTGCTGGTGGATGGGGGCTTTCGGCGCGGCTCCGACGTGCTCAAGGCCATCGCGCTGGGTGCGCGCCTAGTTCTGGTGGGCCGACCCTTCAACTATGCCGCCGCCGTTGCCGGTGAAGCGGGGGTGCTCCACGCAATCACCCTGCTGCGCGACGAGGTCGATCGCAACCTCGCCATGCTCGGCGCCACGGGTTGCAGCGAACTGGGACCCCAGCACATCGCGCGCCAGAGAAGCTGAGGGATGGATTGCAAGGGACGGCGGTGGTGTCGCCCTTGTCCGTTCACGATGCGCCAAAGAAAAAGCCCTGCGCTATCGATTAAATAGCATCAGGGCTTTGTCAGTGGCGGAGAGGGTGGGATTCGAACCCACGGTAGTGTTGCCACTACGCCTGATTTCGAGTCAGGTACATTCGACCACTCTGCCACCTCTCCTGTGTGTCGAAGCCTGCGATTATAGCCAGATTTTCAGGGACACCAGCGCCTCTCTCTATCTTCCACGCCAAATGCGGTCGCCTGCCGTGGGGCCAGCGCGCGCCGTCTGGTGGAGCTCCTGCCTGTAATTGCCTGTAATCGCTTTGCTTTGCGGGCCTGCCTACAGTCGCATCACTGCTTCAAAAACGCAGTGCCAAGCAACCCAGCGACAGGACATCAGGTAGGAGTCCCCATGGATATCAAGCTGCGATTTGTGAACCAGTCCCGCGACGGCAATAAGTCGGAGGTGGTGATGTATCAGAAGAACCAGCTCACCGGCATGGCCTCGCTGGCAATGGCCTGGAAGGTGATCCGGTTCTGCGGACGTGACTGTTACCACCCCTTTGTTTTCCCAGCGGGTTTCGAAGTGGGCGTTGCCGATGAGTACGGCAATTTTTCACCCCGCATGGCCGCAGAAAACGGCCAGATGCTCAGGCTGGAGTCCACCGCATCGGGGGGGCGGCGCCTGCGGCGTGCGGGGCTGGCCAGTGCCTCCAATGAGCTCGATGTGCTCAACGACTTGGGCCAGGGCGCGGTCAATATCTGCGTCTTCAGGGATGGCCGGATGGTGGGCATGAAGACTGCCGTCACACCTGGCCAGAAGGCCGTGTTCCAGTACCAGCCGGTGCTGTGGATTGGCGTTGCATCCCAGGTGGCGCAGGGCGTGGCGATCAGCTCTGCCGTCATGAGCAATGCGAACACGGAACTGTCGCTGTTGGGCATCGCCAGCGCAGACATCGTGATGTCGGGCGGTGGGCCAGGCGAGGGCTCCACCCCCTACGAATTCAATCTTGAAAACATCGTGCAGATCTGACCATCCGGGCAGGTCCGCATCCACAGAGTTCGCTTTTCGGGCTTCAAGGCCGGGGGGCAAACGGGCAACGCATGGCGTGTTGCCACCACTTTCACCAACAGGAGAAACTCATGGGCGTTCAACTCAATTTCATCAATAACTCCAACGACACGAACAACTCGGAGGTCGTGATATTCCAGAAGAATGTCGCCACCAATTTCGACGAGCTGTCGGTGGCCTGGCAGGTCATCAAGTACTGTGGCCAGGGCGACAACCATCCGTTCACGTTTCCCATGGGCATGCAGGTGGGGGCCAGTGACAGCTACGGCAACTACACGCCCCAGCTGGATGCCCAGAACGGCGAACTGTTCCAGATGTCCTTGACCACGTCTGGCGACCGGCTCGTGCGCGCAGGCAGCGGCACCAGTTCGAAGGAAGTGCAGGTGCTCAACGCGCTGCCCAAGGGGGCCATCAACGCCAGTTGCTACAAGGACGGGAAGCTCCTGGCCATCAAGACCTCGATCGCGCCCCAGCAAAAAGCGGTGTTTGAGTTCAAACCCACCATCTGGATTGGTGTGGCCTCCCAGGTCGTGCAGGGCCAGGTCATGAATTCGGCCATCATCTCCAACATCAACACCGAGCTGTCCCTCCTGGGCATTGCTAGCGCGGACATTGTGATGACGGGTGGCGGCCCTGGCGCCAACTCGACGCCGTTCGCGTTCAACCTCGAAAACATTGTGATGTGCTGAAGCGGTGCGTCGGTGCGGGGGGCTGTTGAGCGCCCCTGCGCCGATGCTTCGCAGCCCTCGCCGTCCACCCAGGAAGCATGCCGTGAACGAAATGGTCCAAAGAAGATGGAGCGCCATGGATGGCTGCCTGATCTTCGACATCACCATCAACCGTGCACCCCACGACGATGCCCCTTCCTGTGTCAGCGTGTCCTGCAGTTCGGGGGAGTCGGAGCGCCAGCGGGTCACCGTGACCAGACACTGGCCCGCACAGCCGTTTGAATTCAGATTCTCCTCGGGCTGCTATGTGTCGGGCTACCTGCAGCAAAAAACGCCGGTGCACATCGACGGCGTCCCCAATACGGCCATCTTTGCCGACATCCACTATGGAATGCGGGGGCAGGCGGATGACCACCACTTTGAAGGCCTCATGGCAGCGTGCCCCATGCGTGGGCCCCTTCCGCCCCCTCAGCCTCCCAGTCCATTGCCGCCTGTTCCCACGCCGGTGCCGCCAGCCCCACCGGTCGATCCCGTCGAGCCGCTGCCTGTCCTCAACAGCCATCCGGAGGAGCTGTTTCCTTACGTGTACGTGCGCCGCTGGCCCAAGATCTCGGCCTCGGATCTTTTGCATGGCTTTGTCCAGTACGCCAGTGCCAGCCCTCCTTGCTGCAGTTTCTTTGAGGACCTGGTAGCGGCACGCGCCCCAGGCCGCGAAGCCGTGCAGTCACTGGCGCTTCGGTTCATTGACGGAGATGCCCCTTACCAGGGGCTCTTCATCGGAGACCTGGACCGCCTTCCCGGGCCCGTGGGCCAGTTTGCGTCCTTGCTGGAGCAACTGCCCTCGCCCCATGACAAGCCGCTTGAGTGGCTGGCGACCGCCCGTGCAGAAGTCGTGCAGTTGCTGCAGCGGTACGCCCTGACCTGGAGCTGTTTGGAGTCTGGAAACTACCTGCAGACCATGGATAGGGTCTGGCAGAGTTACTTCGCCCTGGTCATCACCCTGGGGTATGACGCTGCCTTGCTGGACGGGTTGACCCGCACCTTGCAGATGGCCCATCTGATCGCGGTGGCATTGCAGCCCAAAGCCCAGGACATAGCTGCAGTCGGCGCCGCATCAGAGACGCCAGCGCCCTTGCAGCCGGCCCCCATCAGTGCCGCCCAAATTGCATTGCTGCGCGAGGCCACTGTGGTGCTGCCGGCCCAGGTTTTTCCTTTGCCACCGGCCCGCTCGGCAGACAGATCTCCGCCCGTGGCCCCCGACGGTTGGATCGAGCCCTATGCCATTGGCGACTTGCAGATGGTGCGCCAGCGCCTTCTGCGCTACCAAAGCGGAGAGATCGCACGCATAGAAAACGTGATGCGCGGTGAGCGCCGGGAGGTCACGCACAAACGCACCCACCGGCAAAAGGATGAGCAAAAGCAGACGCTGGCCGAGATGCATGTCCTGCAGAACGATGCGGCGGACGAACGCAGCAATCTGCAGGAAGAGTCGCGCAAGACCGTGGCCGAGGCGACCGAGACCCACCAGTACAACAAGTTCACCAGCAGCTACGGCCCTCCCACGCAGGCCACCCTGGATGGTTCCTGGACCAAGGCCGTGCAGCAAGGCGCCACCCCGGGGCTGGACGACACCACCCGCTTTGCACGCGACATTCTGAACAAGACGGTCAACCGCATCAGCCGCAGTGTCAGCCACACGCGCTCCAGCAGCACGATGAGCCAGACCGAAGATGCGGTGGTCAGCCTGATCGACAACACCTCGGGCATCCGGAACATGCGCGCCGTGTTCCGCTGGGTGAACAAGGTGTACGAGGCGTGCGTTGTGAACTACGGCCAGCGGTTGATGATGGAGTTCATGGTGTGCCAGCCCGCAGCGGGCTTCATTGCGCAGGAGCAGGCGCTGGCGGGGCAGGACTTCGCCAAGCCGCTGTCACCGCTGCAAATGGGAGTGGCCACCTTCGAGGACATCAAGGTGGGCGGCCCGCGCAACTACGCACAGCTCGGGGCCTACTACGGCGTGCTGGATCTGGATCCGCCCCCGCTGGCAGAGCGCTGCGCCTCGGCCACCTTGCGCAACGGTGAAGAAAAGCAGATTGCCGTTCCGGCAGGGTACGGCGCTACCCAGGCCTTTGTCAGCTGGGTAGGAGCGTCCCCTGGCCAACAGGCGCCTGTCGTGCTGGTGGGGCGGCAAACCGTGACCCCTGGCGCTGCGGCCAGCCCCGTGGCGCTTCATGGGGAGGACGAGACCGTACCGGTGTCCGTGATGGACTATCCACCCGGTTTCTCGCCACCCGGCGACCAACCGTTGCAGGTCAATGTGGAGATCGGCTGCGCGCCTTCCAGTCGATGCATGGACCAGTGGCGCATCCGTACCTATGCCAGCATCGTGCGTGGCTATCAGGAGCGGATGGCGGCATACCATGGCCGCGCCCAAGGCGGCGCGCCATCGTCTCCCGCACCGGCCTGTTCGCCGCTGGCCCGTCGGCAGATCGAGCAGCGTGAGTTGAAGAATGCCTGTCTGCGCCTGTTGCTGGAACGCCTGCTGACCCTGACTGGCATGTCCGCAGGTGCCACGTGGGGGTCTCCGCCATCGCAATTCATGGTCAATGAGCCCCGCTATCTGCAGTTCTTCGACGAAGTGCTGGAGTGGAATGAAATGGCCTATAGCTTCTATGCCAGCCCTGGCCTGGGCGCTGCGGGCGGGGTGCTGGAGCTGGGGAGCCTTGCGGCCGACGACGATGCCTTGTTCGCCAGTTTCTTGCAGGCTGGTCAGGCGCGCGTGCTGCTGCCCGTGCAGCCTGCGCATGTCCTAGCCTTTCTGTATTTTTATTCGGCGGGCATGCTCTGGAGCGCCCCGGATCGGCTTGCCCCCGTCAATGCGGACGACATCGCACTGGTCAACGACCTCAAGCATGCAGGGCCCCGGCAACAGAGTCCTGCGCACCGCCTGGGGCCGTGCTGGCAGGTGGTGGTGCCTACCTCCATGCAGGTGCTGGATGCGCCGGGCGACGAAGGGGGGGCGGACCTGCCCGCCCTTGGGGGGGCTGCACCATGATCGTGGTACCGGGGGCAGCCAGCCCCTTCTTCTGTCGGCCAGCTTTTGGCGACCTCCCCGTGGGTTCGGTGACGGCGTTTGCTGGCACGTTGGGGCCGCCCGACAGCGCGAGCCCTGCTGCTGCGGTGAGCCCAGCCGCTTACACCACCAACCCCCTGGAGGCGTGGGGATGGATGGTTTGCGATGGCCGATCGTTGCCCTGTGTGGACTACCCCGAACTGTTTGCCGTGCTGGGTTACGTGTATGGCGGTGCCGACGACAGCTTCAACATCCCCGACTACCGTGGTTACTTCCTTCGCGGTATTGGCACGGGCACCCGCAACGACCCCGACATCGGCCAACGCAGCCAGCCGCCTGGGGGCCAGGGTGCGAGCGATGGTGTGGGTTCCATCCAGCCGTTTGCCGTACAGACGCATGAGCACACCTACAGCAGCGCACCAGCCCCTTCGGCCACGTCCCCCAGTGGAACTGCAGCAGGCGCGCCCAGCGTCGCCAGCACGCTGACCACGGGTGGTCCGGTTGCGGGCACGGGCCAGGCGCAGGCGGTGCAGGTGAGTCCGAACGAGACGCGCCCCCTCAATGTGTACGTCAACTACCTCATCAAGTTCACCTACGGACTGCTCCCGCTTTTGAGATGACCGCGCACGTGTCCCCAGAACCCTTTCCAAGGAGAAAATTGCATGGCATACACCAACGTCCAATTCATCGGCTACGTGCTCGACACGGCGCCCCAGGTGAACCCCGATGGATCCAAGACCTATCTGGGGTTGAACGATCCCAAGCTCGACATTGAAGCGCGCTGCGATGTGATGTTGCGCGCCATGCAGACGGCCCGGGATGTGCTGCCGCAGGCGTCTCCACCGACACCCGAGGGGGAAACCCTGAAGGTCTTCATGGCCCCCGAGTTCTTTTTTCGAGGTGCCTCGGGGGCTTACCAGATGGATGATGTCCAGCTCGCCATCACCGCGCTGCAGCGCATGGCGGCCGATGACCAGTGGGTGGACTGGGTGTTTGTGTTCGGCACCATTTTGGGCGCGTCGTCGGCCACCCAGCAGACGCCGCCCTACGACATCGACCCACTCGCGAGCACCGAGATCTACAGCTTTGCGCTGGTGCAGCAAGGGGGCGTGGCGGCGCAGGGCGATGCGGGGGCGCGGATGGTGATGAAGGAGTTGATGTCGGGGGTTGATTTCATCGCCACTGCCGTGAATCCGGGCGGCCTGTTGCTGGGCGACGTGGAATACTGGCCTGCATCGACCGGCGGTGGGCTGGGACGTGAGCAGCAAGAGGTCAACTATGACGGTGCCGGCGTGTTCGAGTTGGCAGGCATCACCTGGGGGCTGGAGGTCTGCCTGGACCACAGCGGCACGGTGCGCCGACTACAGAGGTCGCCGCAATTGCCGGGCCAGAAGCTGATTCAGCTGCAGGTGGTGCCATCGTGTGGCATGGGCATCCAGACGCCGAGCGTGATCACGCAGGCGGGCGGCTATGTCTTCAATTGCGATGGCTCGGGCGCGGCAAGCCACTCCACCCTGGTGCAGCAGGTGCCACCGCTAGCCAATGTGCCCATGCTTTGCAGTGCGCCGGTCAGCGATGCCGATGTCGCGCTGCAAAGCACCTCGCCGGTGGAGGATGTTGCTCTCAGTGCCCTGTACGCCAGGGGACCGGGCGTGGTCAATATCTATCCGGCACAGGCCTTGCCTGCACAGCAGGTGGTGGTGGGCAACACCGTATGCCTCGACTGGCCCGCCAGCCCCGACTACCGTTTCATCTTCCAGCTGGTCTACAACAGCAGTGGCAGCTTCGTGACGCTGGTGTGCGAGATACGCAGCAAGAAGGCCAACTTCTACGGGAACAACTATTTCCTGCCGCTTTCGCTGCAGACGCAGGACTCCTGGAAACAGGACGTGCGCATCCAGATGACATTGGCGGCGGGCAGCAGCCCCTACGCTGGTGCCGTGTGGTGCAAGATCAACGTGCCCGGATTCATCTTTGAAGGCAATGCCTTTGAGTTCAGCGCCACGTATGGCGGCCCCGCGCCGTTCACCATCTGGCAGTCTACGGATGGCGCGGGCGATGACAACCTGTGACCCTGGCGCCGAGAGCGCACTGCAAGCACTGAGCGTGTCGGTGGGCCCGCAGGCCTTCCTGGTGCGCGCCAATGCGGCCCGGTGCGCGTTCTGGCACCGGGTGCAGGCCGGCGCGTGGGAGCCGCAAACCTTCGAGGTCTTCCGGCGTTTTCTGCAACCAGACCGCTCCTACATTGACCTGGGTGCCTGGATCGGCCCTACGGTGCTCTATGGCGCGACGCTGTCGCGCAGCGTGCATGCCCTGGAGCCTGACCCGGTCGCCTTTGCAGAGCTGGACCGCAACGTGCAAGCCAACCCTGGGCTGTGCAAAAAAATCCATCTGTACTCCTTCGGCATTGGCGCCGAGTCTGGTCCGCTGCAACTCTATGCCGGTGGCCTTTACTACGCAGGGCACAGCGAGTTCGGGGACAGTATGTCGGGCATGTTGGCCGCGCCGGATGTGCCTGGCCAGCCTTGCCACGAGGCGCGTAGTGTGGACATGGAGCGCTTTCTGGACATGTATGCCGGGAAGAACTGCAACTTCATCAAGATGGACATAGAGGGTGGTGAATACGCTGTGATTCCCGGCCTCTGGCGCCGCCTGTGGCGTTGGGGCCCGCCCACCCTTTGTGTGTCTTTCCATGCTCCGGAAATCGCCCGGCGCGAGTCCTTGGTGCGGGCCTGCATCGAAGAGCTGCTGCTGTGTTACCCGCGCTTTTATGCGGCTGCCGACACCAAGGCCGTTGCGCTCGAAGAACTGGCGGACGCGGTGCATGACTGGGCCGACGAAGCCCCTGGCAGCCCCTGGCGCAAGCTGGAAGCGCTGCTGGGAGCGGGCGTGGTGGCGACCAGTGAGGAGTGGTGAATGACTGCTGCACCAGATCGCCAGATCCTGATTGGGGTGCATGTGACAGGGGCGGGCGAAGGCCTGGCCGCCACGCTGTCCAGTGTTTTCGAGAACACGCCGCTGCCCTTCGGGCTGCGGATATTGCCGGACAGTGCCGCCGCATCCCGGGCCCCGGGTTTGCTGCAGTTGCGGCTTGCCCCTGTGTCTATGGTGCAGCGGCCCGGCCCGGCGCAGCCGGGGGCCGCTGCCTGCTTCAACCAGCTGGTGAGCGAGCCTGCCGACATCTATGTGTTTCTGGAAAACGGCGTGCGGGTCTGCCCCGGCTGGCTGGAGCTGCTCTTGGCCGCGCTGGACAGCGACGCCAGCCATGGCCTGGCGGGCCCCTCCACCAACCGGGGGTGGAATGAACAGGCCGTGGCACCAAACTGTGGCAGCACCCAGGAAGCGCTGTGGGACCAAGCGGATGCCTTGCTGGCGCGCTATGGCAATGCCTGGGTACCCCTGTCACCTCTGCACAGCCTGGCGGACTTCTGCTACGTGGTGAAGAACGAGGTGGTGGCCGCCATTGGCGCAGCGGACACGGCGTACACGCAGGGTCCTTGCTGGGAGATGGACTACAACGTGCGCGCCGCCCGCGCCGGCTTCCTGGGTGTCTGGGTGCAGGGCGCCTTTGTGCACCGTGCGCCCCGCTGCGCGGTGCTGGCACCTGTCCACGATGGACTGCTGGAGGCGAACAAACGGCTGTACCAGGATCGGTTCTGTGCCTGGCGCCGCGAGAGCCACCCGCAGGCGCCTCCCTACCACGACCACTGCGTGGGAGACGATTGCCGCTACTTTGCCGTGCCCGAGCAGATGCGTATCTTCGTGCCACTGCCTGGCAATGTGGATCCCGCACCACTGGTGCCTGCGGCCACCGCATCACCCTTGCTGAGCTGTGTCATGCCCACGCGGGGGCGAGCGGCCTTTGTTGCGCAGTCGATCCGCTACTTCCAGCGGCAAGACTATCCCGCGCTGGAACTCATCATCGTCTACGAGGAGCAGTCCGACCTCCCTGCTGGCATTGATGACCCGCGCATCCGCTGCATCCGAATGCCGGCCCGCACCAGCATCGGCGCCAAGCGCAATGAAGCGGTCCGCGTGGCGTGGGGCGAACTGATCGCGCATTGGGACGATGACGACTGGTATGGCGCGCAGCGCCTGAGCCGCCAGGCCGCGCCCATTTTGCACAACCTGGCGGATGTCGCCGGGCTCAACGACATGCTGTTCATGGCCCGGCCGCTGGCGGAGTTCTGGGCCAGCAGCCGGGCACTGTTTCGCCGGTTGTTTGTAGAAAACGTGAGCGGCGGCACTTTGGTTTTCAGGCGCAGCCTGTGGGAGCATCATGGGCGGTATCCCGATACCTCGCTGCGGGAGGATGCGGATTTCCTGCTGAAGACCCTGCGGGGCGGTGCGCGGCTGTGCCGCATCTCGGGGCGTTCGCTGTGCATCTATGTGCGCCACGATGGGAACACCTGGAAGTTCAAGGAAGGCCATTACCTGCAGCAGGCCGCCTGGACCCTGGTGCCTGCCCCGGAATGCCTGTCGGACGATGATCGCGATTTCTACTTTCCTGCCGCCCCCGGTGGCACAGGCGACACTGTTGGCGCTGTTGGCGCTGTTGGCGCTGTTGGCGCAGTTGGCACAGAGGGCTCGCCGACGCCCGCGATGCCGCTGGTGTCGTGCATCATGCCCACCGCAGACCGGCGTGAGTTTGTGCCCCAGGCCATTCGGAACTTTCTGGCGCAGGACTATGAGCCCCGCGAACTGATCGTGCTGGACGACGGGCGCGACAGCGTCGCCGATCTGATCCCATCGCACGGCAGCATCCGATACCTGCGCCTGGACCGCAAATCCACCCTTGGTGCCAAGCGCAACATGGCCTGCGAGTTGGCGCGCGGCGAGGTGATTGCACACTGGGACGACGACGACTGGATGGCGCCCACCTGGCTCAGTTCGCAGGTCAAGGCCTTGCGCGGCCAGGGGGCCGACATCTGCGGCCTGGACAAGGTGTTCTTCTATGCGCCAGACGCGCGCCGGGCCTGGCAGTATGTGTATGACGGGCGCACACCCTGGGTGTGTGGGGGCACGCTGTGTTACCTGCGCGAGTTCTGGCGCAGTGCGCCGTTCGCCGATATCGATGTGGGGGAGGACAACGCTTTTGTCTGGTCGGTGCGGGACAAGCGCATTGCCACCAACCCGGACCAGCACCTGTATGTGGCCCGCGTCCACGACCGCAACACCAGCCCCAAAGACACATGGAACCGGCGCTGGCACAGTTACCCGGTGGAGCATGTCGAGAGGCTCATTCGCTGACTCTGTTCAGGCCTACTGGAGGGTGACGGGTGCCAGCCGGTACACCGGCTCGGGTTCCGGCGGGTGGGTCTTGCTGGTGCTGGCGTAGGCCTCCATTTTCACGCTGCCAGCCAGCTCATGGTGCGCGCGGTGGCTCAGCAGAACGGTTCCGGGGCCTGCTAGGCTGTTCAGGTGCAGCGTCACGTTGGCCGCGTGGTGGCTGTCCAACGGCTCACCGTGGGCTTGCAGGGTGGCCGTGTGCATGCTCCCTGATATTTCCAGGCGCACGCCATGCTGCACCTCCAGCATGCGGCTTCTTCGTTGCACCCGGATGCACAGGTCCTGTGCCAAGGCTGCTGCCTGCTGCAGGTTCTGTGCGCTGCTGGGGCCCTGCTCGAAGTGGAACAGCATGCAGTCTCCCAGCGTCCCCGCGCCATGGCCCTGGCCCGACTGCACGGCGTTGGCGCACCAGCGCAACTGCTGTTCGCGAATCTCCTGCAGGTCGGACAGGGCAAGTGACGCATCGCGGGCGGGGTACAGGCGCAGGGTCAGGCACAGGATGGCGCGCGAAGCAGCCCCGAGGTTCTGCGACCTGGCACGTTCCAGCGAATCCATGGTGGCGTGCTGCGCCTGGCCGGATGTGGACGGACCTGCAGGGCTCGGCCCTGCCGCGTGGCTGGGTGGGCGAAGTTGGCGCACCTGCGCTGCGCACTGGGCAAGGTCACCGTACAGTTGCGCGGCATCGGCGGTACGCCGGCGCACGTCTTTTTGCAAGGCCCGCTGGAGCAGCGCGGCCAGCGGACTGCCCTCTAGTTCCTCTGGCAAGGCGACGATATCTGTGCTCAGCTGGCGCTGCAGCACCTCGGTCAGGCTGGAGCCCTGGATGCTTGGTCGTGCGCTCAGGCACTCCACGAACATCAAGGCCCAGGCATAGATGTCGGTGGCGGGCCCGCACACCTCGCCGCGCAGCTGTTCGGGTGCGCAGTAGGCGGGCGTGCCCTCGGCTCCCGCGGTGAACTGGGGTTCTCCGTGGTGGCTGGCAAGCCCAAAGTCCAGCACCTTGGCGTGCAAGGTGGTGCCGCTGGAGATCACCATCACGTTCTCTGGCTTCAGGTCGCGGTGCACGATATGGTGGGCATGCAGGAAAGCCAGGGCATCGAGCAGCTGCGCCATCAGCCCCACCGTGTCCGGCAATGAGAGCCGGCCCTGGCGCTGCAGGAATTCGCGCAGCGTTTCGCCAGTCACGTACTCCAGCACTGCAAACGGCACGCCCTCCTGGGCCAGGCCTTTATCGATGAGCCGGACCACATGGATGTGGTGCAACAAAGACAGCACCCGGGTTTCCTGGTGCAGCCGCTGCTGCACACGCCGCCGGTTGGCGGGATCGCGCGCGGCTGGGGTGCTTGGAATCTTGATGGCCACGAACTGGCCGGTGCTGCGCTGCCGGGCCTTGAAAACCTGGCCCGATGCGCCCTGGCCCAGCAAACCCAACGATTGATAGCCCGGCACACCCACGGGAAAACCGTGCGTGGGCACTCGTGTCATTGCGATGGGGGGCAGGCTCAGGCCGCAAGCGACTCTTCAGCGTGGATGGGGCTGATCAGGGCCAAGGGGTCGAAATCGGCTTCCCGCTGGGTACCCCGTGTGATGCTGAAACGCAGGCAACCAAAGCGCAAGGAGCCACGGCGCCTTTCGATCAGCTCGGGGACATGGGAGTCGCCGGGCATGGCCAGTGCAAGTTGCTTGCGCATGCGGAAGATCTGGATGTTGAGGTGCCCGGGCTCCACACCCAGCATCTTCGCCAAGCGCTCCAACTCGACCCAGCCATGGGCCTGGCTGTCCCGGTGGCGCTGCGCATCGGCCCATCGCAAACGTGCCAGCGTCAGCAGTGCGTAGTGGTGGGTGCGCTCGCCCAGGTCGAACTGCCGGTCTCCCTCCTGCACTTGCAGGCGCACATGTTCCTCATCCAGGCTGACGTTGAAATGCAGGCTCGTGCGTGGACGAATACACGGCGCTGCGCCAACCATGGCCTCCATGGTCGATGTGACCTCCTGCGCCGCAAGGAAGCACCACGCCTGGTTGGAAAATCGGACCTCGTCGCCGTCTTCCAGCACCCAGCTGCCCTGGGGCGTGGTACATATCCACCGGCCTTGCTCGGCGCAGTGGATGGACACTTCGGCATGCTGGCCCTGGGGCAGCAGGTTGGACCGCTCCAGCGGCACGGGAGCGCTGTCGTGTCCCAGCGGCCAGAGCAGATTGGCGGGGGCTGCAAGGTCTTCCACAACCCAGCCAGAGCCGTCGTCACGCCCGAAGCCGATGGTGCTTCCCACGCGGAGTGCAAAGGCTCCGCTATGGGACAGCAGCTCGCCATCGAGCAGGGTTCCGTTGCGGCTGTGGTCGTGCAGTTCCCAGGTGCTGCCTGTCCAGCGGATCGATGCATGCAGTTGCGAAGCATCCGGGTTTTCCAGCAAGGTGTCCGAGGAACGGCCTCGCCCAAACACGTGAAGTGTTCGCAAATGGATCTTGCGCTGTGTTGCGCGGTTTTTCAGGATTGCCATCAGTCAGTCCCTCATTTTTTCTTCGTCACACCTTGCGGCGCGGTTTCCTTTGGCCCCGCGCATGGCTGAATGTGATGCCTCGCAGCCCGTGGCATGCCGCTGTGCAGCGGACGCGGGTTTCCTGTCCGGGCGTTCGCCAAGAATTCCCGATGCAGCCCAATGAGTGTGTTGGCGCTGTCCTCCCCACGCAACTACCAAATCTGGTAGTTAACGTTCTGCTTGCAATTGCGCGAGATATCAACGGCGTGACGCCCCGTTGCAAGGCATCGCGCAGCCCAGCCAGATTTTTGACCCCGCTGTTTGCAGGGCCGGGCAGTTTGGGGTTTGACTGCAGCGGCACGACGGTGCAAAGAATCCGCTCCCAGGCCGGCTGCGGACTGGTGTGCAGAGCGGTGGGTCAGTACCTGTGATGGCGTGTAATGGGCTGTAATCGCCAAGCGAGAAAAGGGTCTCCACAATGTATCGAGCGAGATGCGCTTGCCATCCGCACCGATCCATTGACGGAGAAAACCATGCCTTACCTGTCTGACACTCAACGCAATTTGCTGGCTCCTGCGGGCCAGCCACATCCTCGCAACGGTGCCACGGTGCCAACCTCGCAGCAGGCGCCCTTTGTGAACGCCGCCTGCTGGGGTTGGGCGTTGAATGGCGAATACGTGAATGCTGATGACCCCTACGCAGCCACCACCATCTATACCTCGGACAACGGCGCCTTCGTGTTCAATGCCGAGCGTGTTCCCACCGGTCTGAATGCGGCGTTTTTTGCGGTCACCGATGTGATCTTTCCGCAGACGGTGCCTTACCACACCACACTGGCCGCCAATTTCGCCAACGCACTGGGTGGCAATGTGGCAGCGCAGGACGCCTGCCGTTTTGCCCTGATGAAGCTCACGGCAGAACTCAATGGGCATACGGTGTTGCCCGACAACGGCTCAGCGGTCTACACCATGGTCATGAAGTCGCCGAGCTGGTACGGCTGGTGCCATTGGGGAATTGGCATTCAGGGGGCAGGCGGTGGGGACACTACCTACCAGCAAAAGGTCAACGGCAGCGTCCTGAACCCCAACACCCTGCAATACAACTGCGGCGTGATGTGGGATGAAGGCCAGCCGCTGACCACGACGATCCGCATTGATGGTCTGTTGCAGACCCAGGTCGACATGCTCAACCGCGTGGTGTGACGCCATGACAGTCCAAACCCGTGGCATCGACGTCAGTCACTACCAAGGCAACGTCAACTGGCCCAGCGTGGCTGGCAGCAACGTGGCCTTTTCCTTCATCAAGGCCACCGAAGGCATCGCCTATGTGGACCCGCTTTTCCGTGCCAATTGGTCCGGCAGCGCCGCCGCAGGATTGCGCAGAGGCGCCTACCACTTCGGCCATGCTGGCAGCGATGCCGTCGCCCAGGCACAGTTTTTCTACAACACGGTCAGCGCCGATGGAACGCTCGGGCCCGGGGACTTGCCGCCGGTGCTGGATCTGGAAACCCTGGATGGGCAAAGCCCCGCCGAAGTCCTGCAGTGGGCCCTGGCATTCCTGTCCGAGGCCGATGCGCTGTTCGGGCGCCAGACCATGGTCTACACCGACACGGGCTTCTGGCAGGCGCTTCAGGCGCTGGCCGGTTGCCAGGTGCTGGCCTCCCGCCCGCTGTGGCTGGCCGCGTATTCGGCCTACCCGCACGTGCCACCGCCCTGGTCGTCCTGGACGTTCTGGCAGTACAGCGATGGCTCCTCCAATGGCGGCAGCCCGGTGGCGGGTGTGATGGGTGCCGTGGACCAGAACTGGTTTGCAGGCTCGGAGGCGCAGCTTGCCACGCTGGGCTGATGTCGTTTGTTTGCCAAGAAGGGCAACGGCCCAATTTTTCCAACAGAAGGAGTAGCCATGAACACCGAATCAATCACGATCATGTTGTCCGATAACACGGGTCTTCAGGCGACCGATGGAACAGCCTATGTGGCAGGCTGGATCAACGCAGCGCCGAGCGGGGCGTTTCAGTTTCAATTTCTCGGGAGCGGTGGAGCATTCGTCGCGGCGCCCTCGGTGCTGCCGATTGCCGTGCTCGCGATACAGGCCTGGCAGAGTACCGGTATCGACGTCAATCCATCCGCTACTCCGGTGACGATTGCGTATGTGGGCGGTGGTTGGAGTGCGGACCCCGACACGAATAGCGGACAGCTCTACGATGCGGCCGGTTGTCCTGATCTCAATGTTCCGACCGATCAGACGCAGTACCCCATTGTCGGTGTGCCGATGGGCGGACTCATCGGCAGGATTGGCAGTACAGGTTCACCGTTTTTCATTGGCAGGGGGCCGTATTTGATGCCATCGACCTTTCCCAGTGGCGAGCTCCAACTCTGCATCAACGATGATTTGACGGGTGCATATGGTCCTGGCTTGAAAGACAACAGCGGCAGCGTGAGTGTTGCGGTCTTCAACCAGGGGCTTGCTTTCCTTGAGATGTCCTCGGTTCCGAGCATTGCGCTTACGACGGCAACCAATGGCAACGAACGGCTGGTCTTCGCTGTCGCTCCGACTCAGCCGGCACCTTTGCCAATTTACGCAGCCTCACCACCGATAGCGACTCCACCGATAGCGACTCCACCGCCCGTTGCCCCCACGCAAGCGGTCCCGGCATTTGCCGTGATGCAGTATCCGCCGCCGCCCTACGGCAATCAGCCACAGCCTTCACCTCCCGGACCGTTCGATTTCTTCGAGTTCGGTTACAACGCAGCAGCCGATGTCAGCGCCGTGAATGGCTTTGGCCTCAACCTGTCATTCAGCTCCGCAGGCGAGAGTTTCGGCGTGGACCCCCGCATCAGCCGCGCGACCATGGCAAGTGCGTACACGGACTTCATTGCCAAAGAGGGCGCGAGCGCAGCAGCCTATGGCGAACTGCTGACGGTCGGTGCGCTTGGCTCCAGCTACACGCCGCCCACGGTGAAGGGCGAGTTCTTCGCTATCTCTGATCCCAGCGACATGCTGATCGCGAAACAGGCGGCAGGGGTGCTCGACTCCGATTCCCTCGCAAGTTACTGGGACGCAACGCTGAACGCTTTCTTTGCGGTGAACAGTTACCTCAGCATTGATCTCAGTGGCGACGGCACGAATGTCTATACCGGGCAGTGCACGATGCAGAGCCTCAACACCGTCAGCACAGCGGCCTATACGCTCTCGAATGGCACGAACACCTACACGTTCTACCAACCGCCGCAGGGCCTTCAGAGTGCGCTCTATGTTTTCCAGCAGGCGTTCAGCCAGTACCAGGAGGGAGGATCCGGCGGCGATGCCGGGCTGCTGCAGATGAACATCTGGGAAGCGTTGTGCAGGGGCGTTGCGGTGGCGGGAGTTGCGACCCAGAGTCCCCCTAGCGGCTTCTCCACCACCGCCTGGAATGATTCGGCACAGTGGTACGGGGCAGGTTCAACCTGCAACTACTATGCCAAATTCCTTCATTGCGCGAATGCGCAGGGCGAGGATGCACGCATCGCAGGCAATGGTCCCCCCATCTTCCTCGGCGGGGCGGCGTATGGATTCAGCGCCGATGAAAATCCCAACGGGTCGTACAGCGGTCCCAATGTGCCCTGCAAGACACAGGGCAATGTGGCGCCGGGCTCGACCGTCGCGATCACGCTCGGCCCCTGGTAGGGAGATGGCAAGGCCGAACCCACCGCAAGGGGGGGGGGCTTCGCACGGTCGCTGCCAATGAAAGTGGCCCGTGCCCGTCATTGCGAGCGCAGCGCCGTCTTGGTCTGGATCGGTGCGGCCTGTAGGTGGGGTGATTTTCTGTGCGAATTCATGCACGGGAGTGGTCGATTTACCGATTGATCTCGGATAAAAATTGGCTCTAGCGCTTTATGGTCATGAATTAATTGCTATAAAAATCGTAGCAATTCTGGGGTTTGCGAGTTTTGCCTCCTGGAGTCAGGCGCCCAGGGGCAATACCAGCCTGAACTCCGCTCCCCGTCCCACATCGCTGTCCACTTCCAGCGTTCCGCCGTGCCGGTGGATCACGGTGTGCACCAGGGCCAGCCCCAGGCCGACACCGCCGATGGCGGGGTGGCTGCGGTCGTGCAGTCGCTGGAACGGTGCGAACAGCTGGCCCTGCAGTTCCGGTGCGATGCCGGGGCCTTCGTCGCGCACTGACACGATCCAGTGGGCCCCCCGTTGCACGATGGAGCACTGCACCGTGCCTTCTTCGGGGCTGAACTTGACGGCGTTGTTCAGCACGTTGGCCAGCGCGCGGGACAGCAGGGCGCGGTCGCCCACGGTGGGGGCGGTTTCCGGCGCGGTGGCGATGGTTACCTCCACGCCCCGGTCGCGGGCCAAGGCCCAGATGTCGTCCACGGTTTCGGCCAGCACGGCCACCAGGTCCAGGGGCGCCATGCGGTATTCCTGCGACTCGGCGCTGGCGAGCTTGACGAAGTTTTCGGCCATGCCCAGCGACGCGCGTGCATAGCGCTCGATGCGCAGCATCAGCTCGTCATCCGGCATGCGGCCAGGGTAGGCTCGCTGCATCTCCAGCAGCGTGAGGATGGATGCATTGGGTGCACGGATGTCGTGCGAGATGAAGTTCATTGCCTGGTCGCGCTGCAGCTGGGCGCGGCGCATGTCCGTCAGGTCCACCAGGGTCAGCAGCCAGCCGGCCTTGGCCAAGTCGGTGAAGGGCTTGCACAGCACCAGCAGGTTGCGGCCTTGGGCATCGCGGCCTTCGCTCTGTTCGGGCATGTGGTGGTTGTGCAGTTTGTCCTGCGTGACCAGGGGCTGGCCGGTGCCGGTGTGCACCAGGTCGTGCAGCAGTTCGACCACGGACTGGCCCTGCAGCGGCACCTGGGGGTCTCCGCCCACGTGCCGGCGTGCCGCCATGTTGGTGAGCAGGATGCGCCCCTGCGGGTCGCAGACGATGGTGGGGGAGGGCAGCTGCTGCAGGCTTTCGCTTACGAAGTGGTGCAGGTCGCGCAACTGGCGCGATGCGCGTTCCACAGCATTGATGCGTTTTTCCAGAAAGTCACCGGAATCCCCGGGGCGGTGCAGCAGTCGCATCGACAGGCCGTCGCGTTGCAGGCGCTCCATCTCCAGTCGCAGGAAGTGTGCGGCTGCGCTCAGGCGCCGCCAGCTCCACAGCGGATAGGCCAGCACCAGCCCGGTCAGAGCCGCAGCGGGTGCGAACTGCAGGCCTATCCACGAAGGCAGGGCCACGCTGAGCAGCAGGGTGACCACGCCCAGCGCTGCGCTGGTGAGCAAGGCCACGAAGGGGCCCAGCAACAGCAGAGCCAGCAGCGCGCACACCACGGGCGCCAGGTTGAACAGGGTGTTGAGGGCGGTGGCGGCAGGCTCGATCCGCACGCCCGACAGGCGGCCGTCCAGCACCTGGGCCACCACCTCCACGCCGGGCATCAGCCGCGATTGCTCGCTCACGGGTGTGGCAAACATGTCGCCCAGGCCCGAGGCCGCAGCGCCCACGATCACGTACTTGCCGCGAAACGCATCTGCCGGCACCTGGCCGCGCAGCACGTCGATGTAGGAGTACGTGGTGAAGTGGCCCGGGCCGCCGGCATAGGCAATCAGCGTGCGGTCAGCGCGTTGCCAGGGGCCACTGCCTGGAGGCTCTGTGGCTGCAGCGCCGCCGGCCCCCGGTGCGGCGCGCGCTGCATTGCACTGGGGCGATTTGTGTGATGCGGATGTGGAAGCGGCCACGCACTGCAGCGCCATACTGAAGTGCTGCCAGGGCGCGGCGGCGGGCCCTTCCTGCAGGTACAGGCTGCGCACCACGCCGTCGTTGTCGGGCGCCACATGCACATGGCCCAGGCCGGCTGCGGCGTCTGCAAATGCGGGCCAGGGCAGGTCGGCCATGTTGGCTGCCGGGCCATGACCGCGCCGCAGCACCGGAAGCACCACCCGCCCACTGCGCCGCATGGCGTCGGCCAGCAGCACATCGTCCTCGGGGTAGTCCAAGTCTTCTTCGTTGAACAGCACGTCCATGCCGATGGCGCGGGGCTGCTGTGCCGATACGCGCGCGATCAACTCTGCGTGTAGCGCCCGGCGCCAGGGCCAGCGGCCAATGGCCGCGATGCTAGGGTCGTCGATGGCAACGATGACGATGTCGGGGTGCGCGGGGCGCGAGAGCAGGCGCAGGCCAGCGTCCTGCACCAGGTGGCTCATCCGGCTCAGGCTGTCGGCGGTGCTGAGCCAGGCCACCAGCCCTAGCAAGGCGGCGGCCAGAAGGCTCCATTCCAGGCGCCGCTGCTGGCCCCGGGTGCGTCCGGCGGTCATCATGGGCTCAGAACCCTCGGGCCCAGGGCAAACGGCGTGCGCGGCTCAAGGGCGTGCCACGGGCTGGCCGTTCGAGGTGGAGACCGGCAGACCCGAACCCGTGCTGATGCCCGAGCCGACCCGGATCTGGCGCGGCGGCGAAAAGTCGCTCTGCAGCCCCGTGGGATCCAGCACCTGGATGCGCACGAGGTAGTCGCCTGCAGGCAGGTTGCTGGCGGTCCATGCAGGGGTGTCGAGCTGGGTGTCGAGCACGACCTTGTCAAACGCCAGGTCGTTGGCTGGGGCCAGTTGCAGGCGGAACCGCTGGCCAGGCTGCGCGGGCCAGTGCACCCGCACCGTGGTGTCGCCATCCTGCGCTTGCAATGACTGGGGCGACAGCGTGGCGGGGCGGTCTGCCACCGAGAAGGGCTGGGGCGGGGCAAACGGACCTTGGTCGGCCTGACTGCTCGGACTGTTTGGCAGCTGCAGCAGGCTGGCCGCACGCCAGAAATAGTTGCCTACCGGCAGCGTGTTCAGCGGCAGGCGGCATTCGGTGAGGCGTTGCTCGTCCAGCACGGGCTGGGTGAACTGTGCATCGCGGGCCACCTGCAGGCGGTACCAGGCCACACCGGGCACCTGCGTGCACCGCAGCTCGCCCGTGCCGCTGGCCAGCACCGCGCCGGGCGCAGGTTGCTGGTACAGCGGGGCCACGGGGCGCGTCTTGACCACAAAAGGCTGCACGGCAGGCACACCGGGGATGCCCGCGTCGTCCAGGGCGCGCACCGACAGGTAGTAGCGCCCGTCTTCCACGGCTTTCCAGCGCAGCTGGCCGTCGGCAAAACTGCCGTGGCGCAGCACCTGGGTGAAGTCGGCGTCCTGCGCCACCTGGGCCTGGTAGCGCGCGGCGCCCGGCAGTGGTGGCACGTTGATGGCCAGAATGCTCGCATCGCTGAGCATGGCAGGGACGCCCGATGTGTCGGGCGCCACCAGCAGCGGGCGGGGTGCGCCCACGCTGCCATCGGCCGCCACTGCCAGCCCTTGCCCCGGAGCCAGCATCGAGGCCGCTGCCGCAGACGAATTGGATGGGCCAGTGGTTTCTTGTTGGCGGGACTGTACGGCCACCGAGCCGCTAAGCACCGATGCGGTGGTCTGGCCCGATTCGCCCATCGCAACGCCAAAGTGGGTGCCGCGCACACTGGTCACGGCCAGGGGCGTGCGCAGCTCAAAGCGGCGAAAAGCCTCGGCATTGGGTGGCACGCTGGATTCCACCGCACCGCTGCGCATCTCCAGCACCGACTGCAGGCTGCCCGCACGCCCCCGGCGGCGCAGCTGCCGCAGCAACAGCTCGGACTGCGCCTGGACCCGCACAACGGTGCCGTCGGCCAGCTTGACGGAGACAAAAGCATCCGGCCCCACCTGCAGCGCGGTGCCCTCTTCAAGCTTGCCGCCCTGGGTGACGGGCGCCGGGGCGTCGCCCGCGCGGGCTTGGGCGGTGACCGTGCCGTGCACGAACTCCACCGTGGCCGACTCGGCGGGTTGCAGGCGCACCGGAATCCACACAACCGAACCCGGCACCAGGCGCCGGGGGTTGGCCACCTTGTTGCGGGCCTGCAGCAGCGGCCACTGCCGGGGCGCGGCCAGATAGGCCTTGGCCAGGCCTTCGAGCGTGTCACCCTCCTGCACGGTGTGGGCAATTTCATCGCCCTGCGGCGTGGTGGCGGCAGGGGGAGCCGCCTGGGCACTGGTGCCCACCAGGCTGCCGAGGAAACCCAGGGTCAATGCCGCGCTGGCGCGCAGGGCCCAGCGGGGGCGGCCGGTGTTCGTTGCCACGTGAAATCTCCTTCGTGCCGCTCGGTGCAGGCGGGCTGGCGATGGCATCCTGTGAGGATGCCGCCGTTGATAGTTGGGGGTCAGGCCCTTCGCTGGGCCTCAACAGCTTCAAAACGGTAACCCACACCGTAGACCGCCGAGACGATGAAGCCGTTGGCGGGCCGCAGGTCCAGCAGGGTGCGCAGGCGCGAGATGTGGGTGTCCAGCGAGCGCGACATGACATCCGCCACCTGGCCCCAGACGATGTCCTTGAGGTGGTCACGCGACAACAGTCGGCCCATGTTCTGAAACAGAAACAGGGCGAGATCGTACTCGCGGTTCTTGAGCTCCACGGGCACGCCGTCAATTTCGATGGACCGGGTTTCGGACAGGAAGCGGTAGCGCCCGAACTCCACCACGCCCCCCACATTGGCTGGGTAGGCCCGCCGCAGCAGGGCCGACACGCGGGCATTGAGCTCGCCAATGCGCACCGGCTTGACCATGAAGTCGTCGGCGCCACTACCCAGGCCTTCGACGATGTCGCGCTCTTCCTGGCGGTGCGTGACGAACAGGATGGGCAACTGGGTGCCCACATTTTTGCGCACCCAGCGCACCACTTCAGGCCCCGTCGTGTCTGGCAGGTGCCAGTCCACGATCAACAGGTCAAAGGTCTCGCGGCGCATCTCGCGCAGGAAGTCGGCACCGTTGAGGTGGGTGTGGCAGACATGGCCCATTGCCTCCGTGGCCTGTTTGATCAGATCCAGCTGGAGCGCATCGTCGTCCAACGCGGCTATGCGCATGGTTTTCTCCCCTGTCGAAAATGCAATTGCGGATTATTCGCGATAACCGCTGTCTGCGCTGCTGCGCACCGGCCTACCGCCCGGCAGTTGACATTTGTTAACGCTCTGTCGTTCGCCGCGACCGGGGAAGGGGCTGGGGAGAGATTTCGCGCACCAGCCGCATGCCGACCAGGGTGTACCGGGTTTGCGGGCTGTTCCAGTTGCGGTAGCCGCAGCGGGCATAAAACGACCAAGTGTGCCACGAGCCCCCCCGGCGCACGCGCACTGTGCCGTCTGCGGGGCCTTGTGGATCGTTGCGCGGGGAGTGCGCATAGTAGGTGTCCCCGTGCCAGTCCGACACCCACTCCCAGGCATTGCCCAGCATGTCGTGCAGGCCAAAGGCATTGGGCGCATAGCTGCCCACCGGGGCGGTGAAAACATGGCCGTCGCTGCCCGCCAAGGCGTGCTGCTGCCAGCGGGGCCACAGGGGGGCGACCTCCTGGTCAAAGGTGTTGGCGGTGTGCAGCAGGCCCTGCGGGTCGTCGCCATGCGGATAGCGGGTGCGGGTGCCAGCGCGGCAGGCGTATTCCCATTCGGCTTCGGTGGGCAGGCGGTAGTGGTGGCCTTCGGTGCGGCTCAGCCATTGGGCCAAGGCCTGGGCGTCGTTCCAGGTGACGTTCACGACGGGATGGTCTTGCCCCTGCGCAAAACCCGGGTTGCGCCACGAATAGCGAGGGTCCCGGCCCTCAAAGGCATCGCCGCGCTGGGTGGTGGAGGGGTCGTACTGCGCGTTGTAGCCGTAGCCGCCCGTGCCATCGGCTTCCGATTCGGGCTGGTAGCCCGAGGCCTCCAGAAAGCGCTGGAACTGCCCCACGGTGACCTCGTGCCGACCCAGGTAGAACGCCCGCCGGATGTGCACCGTGTGCGCGGGGCCTTCATCGGTCAACTCGGTAAAGCGCCTGGCCTCCAGCGCCGGGTACGCGCGTGCCAGGGTATCGGGCGGCTCCACGCCCCCCATCGTGAAGCGGCCCGCCGGGACCTGCTGGAAGACCATGCCCAGGCTGTTGGTCCAGGTGGCGGGGGCGGTGTTTTGCGCAGGCCCCGCATGGGCGCAGGCGCAGACCAGCACGGCTGTCAGGGCCACCCCATGCGCCCTGAGGGGGCGCCGCAGAAACCAGGCCATGCCGGGGATCAGGGTTGGCGGTCGGGGGCTTCGCTCACGCATTCAAAAATCAGGCGCGAGCCATCGTTGCGCAGCAGCTTGGGGAACAGCGCCAGCCGCTGGCATTCGCGCGTGGCCGCTGCATAGGCGGGCGACGTGTCGGTGCCGTACACGGGCACGCTGAAGGTGCGGTCACGGCCCGATGCCATGGGCCCCGAGGGGTGGTGGGGGCTGGTAGCGTTGCAGCCCGCCAGCACGGCGAGCACGGAGAGGGTGGCAACTGGCAGTTTCATGGGAGTCTCCAAGAACAGAACGGACAGTTTACGCACAAGGCCCACGCCGACAGCGTAGGCGCATTGCGCACACACCACCATCTTCTGTCGCAGCCAGGCGGGTATCCTGCGGATTCACCCTGGAGATGAATATTTGAATAATTTTGGCCGCTAGCGCTTATTGGTAAAGTGCGAGCAGCTATCAAAAAGTGACCGCTTCCCCCAGCGCATTCCGACCTCGGATCCCGCGTTGGACAGGGACAGAGCGGTTTACGCGGCGGCTGCAGCCTCTGCCAACGCCTGCAGCGCGGCGGCCACATCGTCGGCGCTCACGCCCTCCACCGGTGCCAGGCGCGGTGCCAGTGTCTGCAGTGCGTCCGGGTCTTTTTGCAACTGGGCAATGGCCTGGCCTGCTTCCTTGGGCGCGTCAAAACCGGTGCTTTGCAGCAGCAGGCGGCCATCGGCATCCACCAGCTTGAAGTAGAACTTGCCGTCGGCTTCGCGGTATTGCTTGAACGAAGGCAGCGCTGTCTTCGCGGCCTTGACGGGCTTGGGCGCCGCAGTGGCCTGGGCCAGACTGCGCAGTCCCACCGCGGCGCGCAGCTCGCGCATGAACGGCGTGGCCAGCGCACGGGCGCGTTCGGCACCGGCCAGCAGGGTCTGCTCGATGCGGGCGGGGTTGTGGATGAGTTCTTCGTACTGCGCACGCATGGGTGCGATCACCTGGTCCACACGTTCGAACAGGGTGTTCTTGGCATCACCCCAGGCGATGCCATCGGCGTAGGCCTGGCGCAGGGCGGCGGTTTCGTCGGGCGTGGCAAACGCCTGGTAGATCTGGAACAGCGCCGATCCCTCGGTGTCCTTGGGCTCGCCGGGTGCGCGCGAATCGGTCAGGATTCCACCGATCAGCTTCTTGAGCTGCTCGCGCGAGCTGAACAGCGGGATGGTGTTGTCGTAGCTCTTGCTCATCTTGCGCCCGTCAAGGCCGGGAAGCGTGGCCACATGGTCGTCAATGGCGGCCTCGGGCAGCACAAAGTGTTCGCCATACAGGTGGTTGAAGCTCGCAGCCATGTCACGCGCCATTTCGATGTGCTGGATCTGGTCGCGGCCCACGGGCACCTTGTGCGCCTTGAACATCAGGATGTCGGCGCCCATCAGCACGGGGTACATGAACAGGCCGGCCGTCACACCGTCGTCGGCATCGCGGTCGGCGGCAGTGTTCTTGTCCACGCTGGCCTTGTAGGCGTGGGCGCGGTTGAGCACGCCCTTGCCCGTCACGCAGGTCAGCAGCCAGGTCAGTTCGGGGATCTCGGGGATGTCGGACTGGCGGTAGAACGTGACCTTCTCGGGGTTCAGCCCTGCGGCCAGCCAGCTGGCGGCGATCTCCAGCGTGGAGCGCTGGATGCGCACCGGGTCTTCGCACTTGATGAGCGCGTGGTAGTCGGCCAGAAAGTAAAAGCTCTGCACGCCGGGCGTGAGGCTGGCGGCCACCGAGGGGCGGATGGAGCCCACGAAGTTGCCCAGGTGGGGTGTGCCCGTGGTGGTAATGCCGGTGAGAAAACGCGTGATGCTCATGGGAAGGATGTCAGCAAGAAACGGGGGGAGAAGAATTAACGCAACAGTGCTGTGAGCGGGGTGAGCAGAAACTGGATGACGCCGTAGCCCAGCGACATCAGCGGGCGTAGCCACAGCGTCCCCACCACCCCAGCGATCACCAGGCCCATCACAATGAAAAAGCCCCAGGGTTCGATGCGAGAGACCATGTGCGCCTGTTTCCAGGGCAGCAGGCCCACCAGGATGCGCCCGCCATCCAGCGGCGGCAGCGGAAACAGGTTGAACGCCCACATCACGAGGTTGACCAGCACGCCAGCGCGGGCCATCTCGATGAAAAAGCGCTCCTCCACGCCAGAGCCCACCAGTGCCACCAGCAGCACGGCCCAGCCAATGGCCTGGATGAAGTTGGACGCCGGGCCCGCCAGCGCCACCCAGACCATGTGTTTCTTGGGATTGCGCAGGTTGCCGAAATTGACCGGCACCGGCTTGGCATAGCCAAACAGGAAGGCTCCCGAGGTCGCAAAGTACAGCAGCAGCGGCATCAGGATGGTGCCCACCGGGTCGATGTGTTTGATCGGGTTGAGGGTGATCCGGCCCATCATGTACGCGGTGTTGTCGCCAAAGTGGCGCGCGGCGTAGCCGTGGGCTGCCTCGTGCACGGTGATGGCAAACAGCACCGGCAGGGCGTAGATCAGAACGGTTTGGATGAGATTGGAGATGTCCACCCGGTGATTGTCTCAGACGCCCGCCACCCCAGCCGTTGCCGGGGCGACCCGCGCGGAGTACACGGTATGCCGGTGGTGGGATGACTGGCGCACAACAGGACTCGGGCAAGTGGCTCACCCCCAGGCAAGGCGGTTGTTGCATCCCGATTCGCGCAAGTTCTATGTGGGATGTACGTATGCCGAGGGCGCCCGCAGCGCCGTGATCATTGCTAGCATCTGACAGTTGCCCCCGGGGCGACCCAAAAAACCAAAACAACAGCCCTGGAGAGGCACAACATCATGTGGAACAACCTGAAAATTGGAACGCGCCTGGCCCTGGCGTTTGGCGGTATGGCACTGCTGGTGCTGCTGTTAATGGTCATGGCGCTGGCTGGCATCGGCGGGGCCGAGCAGGCACTGCAGGGCGCGCCTGTGACGGCGCCCCAGGCCCAGGCAGCACAGGCGCACCTGCAAAGCGCCCGGGCATGGATCATCGGCTGCAGCTGTGTGGCGTTTGTGCTGGCGCTGCTGGCTGTGTTCAGCCTGCGCATGAGCATCGTGGCGCCGCTCAACCAGGCCATCCTGATTGCAGAAACCGTGGCTTCGGGCGACCTGAGCCAGGAATTCAGCTCCGATTTGCAGGGCGACTTTGGCCGGCTCCTGAACGCCCTGGGCACCATGGAGGACACGCTGACCGACCTGGTGTCGCGCATCAAGCAGGACGCCGATGCCATCAGCGCCTCTGCCGCAGACATCGACCATGGCAACGCCGACCTTTCCCGCCATGCGGAAGACCAGGTCTCTTCACTCACCGAAACTGCTGCCAGCATGGAGCAGCTGACCGCCACCGTGCGCCAGAACGCCGAGCGCGCCCATTCCGCCAGCGACCTCGCGGTGAAGGCCTCGGGCATTGCAGAGCAAGGGGGCGCGGTGGTGGGCGATGTGGTGTTGACCATGCAGGCCATCAGTGGCAGCTCACGCAAGATTGTGGACATCATCCAGGTCATCGAAGGCATTGCCTTCCAGACCAACATCCTGGCGCTCAACGCGGCGGTGGAAGCCGCCCGCGCGGGCGAGCAGGGCCGGGGCTTTGCCGTGGTGGCCAGCGAGGTGCGCAATCTGGCCCAGCGCAGCGCGGTGGCCGCCCGCGAGATCAAGGCGCTGATCAGCGCGTCGGTCGAGCAGGTGGAAAACGGTGCTGGCCAGGTGGGCAAGGCGGGCAAGACCATGCAGGAGATCGTGGCGGCCGTCGGGCAGGTCAGCGCACTGCTTGGCGAAATCTCCCACGCCCTGCGCGAGCAGAGCGATGCCATCAGCCATGTGAACGGCGCCGTTTCGCACATGGACGGCACCACCCAGGAAACGGCTGCGCTGGTTCAGAACGCGGTTTCCACCGCCACCTCGCTCACGGCGCAGGCGCGCGATCTGGAGCAGGCTGTGGGTGCGTTCAAGTTATAGCCCCCTGAGCGGCTGCGCCGCTTCCCCCTCAGGGGGACGCCACCGGTGGCCTGGCAAAGCCAGTTCCACGGTGGCGCTGGGATGGGGCCGCGCCAGTTGTGGAGGCCCCGGGCAAGCGCTATGGCAGTCGAGGTGAGGAGCTGCGGCTACAACCCCAGCGCCTGCAGGCTGCCCCGGCCTTCGCGCACCACTTCGGGCTCGCCACCATTGCCCATGGGCGTCAGGTCCACCACGGTGGTGGGCTCCAGCGGGCAGGCGCCTGCGTCCACGATGGCGTCCACCAGCTTTTCGTAGCGTTCGCGGATTTCCTGCGGGTCGTTCAGGGGCTCGGTCTCGCCGGCCGGGATCAGCGTGGTGGCCAGCAGCGGGGCGCCGTGCAGCTCCAGCAGCAGCTGCAGGCCCTTGCGGTCGGGTACGCGCAGACCGATGGTCTTGCGCGAAGGGTGGCTCACGCGGCGCGGCACTTCCTTGGTCGCTTCGAGGATAAAGGTGTAGGACCCGGGCGTGCCCAGCTTGAGCAGGCGGTACTGGCGGTTGTCCACGCGGGCATAGTTGGCCAGTTCCGACAGGTCACGGCACAACAGGGTGAGGTGGTGCTTATCGTCCACCTGGCGGATGCGGCGCATGCGATCGACGGCATCCTTGTCGTCCAGGTGGCAGACCAGCGCATAGCTGGAATCGGTGGGTACGGCCAGAATGCCGCCCTTTTGCAGCAGCATGGCGCCCTGCTTGAGCAGGCGCGGCTGGGGGTTGTCGGGGTGGACTTCGAAATACTGGGCCATGAAATGGTGCGTCTCGTCTCAAACGGTAGCGGGGTGCCGGATGCGTTCAGCCAGCAGTTCCCAGACCGGGGTGAGCTGGCCGGGCAGCAGCGGCAAGGTCCCCAGGTCGGTGTGGGACTCGTCCGGGCTGTGGAAGTCGCTGCCGCGCGAGGCGGCCAGCCCAAACTCCTTCGCCATCGCGGCGTAGGTGACATATTCAGCTGCGCTGTGGCTTCCGGTGACGACTTCCACCCCGCGCCCGCCGTGGGCCTTGAACTCGGAAAACAGCGCAAATTCTTCGTTGGCACTGAACTTGTAGCGCGCCGGGTGGGCAATGATGGCCATGCCGCCTGCCTCGGTGATCCAGCGCACGGCGTTGCCCAGCGACGCCCAACGGTGCGGCACATAACCAGGCTTGCCTTCGATGAGGTATTTGCGAAATACCTCGGAGGTGTCCTTGCAGACCCCGGTCTCCACCAGAAAGCGGGCGAAATGGGTGCGTGAAATCAATGCCGGGTTGCCTACGAACTGCAGCGCGCCCTCGTAAGCGCCCGGAATACCCGCCTGGGCCAGTTGTTCGGCCATGTCCTTGGCGCGTTCGCCGCGCCCACCGCGTGTAGCGGCCAGGCCCTCGGCCAGTCGGGTGTCGTGGGGGTCGAAACCCAGGCCGACGATGTGGACGGTGGTGTCGGCAAAGGTGACCGAGATTTCGACGCCCGTGAGGTAGGCCATGCCCTGTGCATGGGCAGCGGCCGCGGCGCGGTGCTGGCCGCCGATTTCGTCATGGTCGGTGAGCGCCCACAGCTCGACACCGTTGGCTTTCGCGCGGGCGGCCAGATCCTCCGGGGTCAGGGTTCCGTCGGATACCACGGAATGGCAATGCAGGTCGGCGTTCAGTATGGATGTCACCGTGCCATTTTAGGGCTTGTACCGATATCGCGCGCCACCGCGCAACCCCTGTGCCGTCGTGGACGGGTTCTCCGGAGTCCTGCCAGGTGCCGCTGACCCCCGGGTGGGCCGTCCTGTCACCTTCAGCACCCTGGGTGCGGGTTTTTCCCGGGAAAAAGAGGGCAGGGCAGTGCCTGGGCTGGCGTAGGCTTGTGGCCTGCTGTTGACGCAATCGGATGTTGCGTGCCGCGCGTTGGCCGCACACTTACATTTCCAGGTCCACGAGGAAAAAGAACCATGCAAATCGACAATATCCGCGTTTCGCGCAAGCTGTGGGGAGCATTCATCCTGCTGATGCTGGCCATGCTGTTGATCTCCGGCTTCCAGCAGTACCGGGCCAACAGCTCCATGTCGGCTGCGATGGACCAGGTGGTCGAGATCGAAGAGCGCATCTCTGCGGCCATACGCTGGCGGGGTGCCACAGAAACCGCCGTCAATATGGTGATGGGAGGAGCCGTCACCACCGACGCGGTGCTGGCCCAGCAGTACGACGCCAAGGTCAAGGAAATCATTGGCGGCATCAACAAGATTCAAGAGGGGATCGTTGCCGGTGCCACGGCGCCCGAGGAAAAAGCGGCGCTCGACAAGGTGCTGGCCGAACGCAAGCTGGTGCTGGCCGCCACCGCCAAGACCTGGGAGCTCAAGGGCGCGGGCGATGGCGTGGCCACCCAGCAGTTTGCCGACAATGAACTCACCCCCATGGTGGCGCGCTACCTCAAGGCGCAGGATGATTTTGTTGCTGTCCTGCAAAAGCGCCGCGAGGAGATCCGGGCCGAGACCACGCAACGGCGGGTTGCCTACGCCATCCAGGGCCTGGTGGTGTCGGCCGTGCTGGTTGTGGTGGTGCTGCTGCTGGCCTGGAAGCTGGTGCGCTCCATCACCGTGCCATTGGACGAGGCGGTGGAAACCATTGACGCCATCGCCGCTGGCGACCTCACGCGCGAGCTGCAATCCACCCGCAAGGACGAGTTCGGCCACATGCTGAGGTCCCTGTCGGCCATGTCCACCCGCTTGCGGGGGGTGGTGAGCGAGGTGCGGGTGGGTGTGGATTCCGTCTCGTCGGCCTCGATCCAGATCGCCAACGGCAACCACGACCTGTCGGCCCGCACCGAGCAGACTGCCTCGAACCTGGAAGAAACCGCCGCCAGCATGGAAGAACTTACGGCCACGGTGAGCCAGTCGGCCGACACCGCGCGCCAGGCCAACCAGCTCGCGGGCACGGCGGCCCAGGCGGCGGCGCGCGGCGGCGAAGTGGTGGGCCAGGTGGTCACCAGCATGCAGCAGATCACCGACAGCAGCCGCAAGATCAGCGACATCATCGGCGTGATCGACGGTATTGCCTTCCAGACCAACATCCTGGCGCTCAACGCTGCTGTGGAAGCCGCCCGCGCGGGCGAGCAGGGCCGGGGCTTTGCGGTGGTGGCCAGCGAAGTGCGCAGCCTGGCTGGGCGCAGCGCCGAGGCCGCCAAGGAGATCAAGAACCTGATCAGTGCCTCGGTGGAAAACGTCGAGTCGGGCTCTGCCCAGGTGGCCCAGGCGGGCCAGACCATGGGCGAGATCGTGGCCAGCGTGCAGCGCGTGAGCGACCTGATCGGAGAAATCACGGCATCTTCCTCCGAGCAGCGCGACGGGATTGCCCAGGTCAACCAGGCCGTGACGCACCTCGACCAGATGACGCAACAGAACGCGGCGCTGGTGGAGGAGTCCACCGCCGCCGCAGCCTCGATGCGCGACCAGGCCCAGCGCCTGGCCGAGGTGGTGGCGGTGTTCAATGTGGGCGCGATGGCGGTTCGCGCACCGGCAGCGCCCCGCCCGGCTCCGTCTGCGGCGCCTCGGCCGGCGCCAGCGGCCAGAACCGCCCTCGGCAACCAACCCGCAGTACCCAAGGCAACCAAGCCGACCAAGGCACCCGCTGCCGCTCGCTTGGCACCACCGGCCCCCGCCGCTGCACGCCCCGCTGCCACCCCTGGCCCATCGGCCGCGCCCGCTGCACCTGCGCCCCGGGCTGCAGCCCAAGGCGGGGATGACGACTGGGAAAGCTTCTAAAGGCCGCTGGGTGTGGTGGTTTTTGCTATTCAAATGATAGCTATCTGCGCTTTTCTATCAAGCGCTGGCGGCCAAAAAGGCCTTTAAGTTTTTGCACCGCACCCCCGAGGCAGCCCCGGCTGCCTTTGTCTTTGTTTTTTGCGATGGACGAAAGGATCTGCCCATGCCCCTGGTCAACATCCGCCTCGCGCGGCGCGAACTGCCCACCACCGCAGCCCAAAAGGCAGCCCTGATCGCCGGTGTCACCCAACTCATGCAGCAGGTGCTGGACAAGCGCCCTGACAGTGTCACCGTCATCATCGATGAGGTGGACCCTGAGAACTGGGGCCAGGGCGGCGAGCCGGTGACGGTGATCCGCCAGCGCAGCAAGGGCCCTGCGCAGGCCTGAGCGGGGTGGGGCCTTGCCCTAGGGATGACCTGCACAACTCCCTGCGGTCTGTGATAGCGCGGTCTCGGGTGGTCCACTGCGTTGCTTTTCTTGCCAATAGCGCGGCTATTGACTGCAAAAAGATGCCTTGTGCCCCATCCCGATCCGCACTACCACCGCCTCGCGAGGGTTATGCAGGTCATCCCTAGGAGTCTGTCGGACTTGGAAATCGTCGGCTGCAAATTGACCTCAGCGGTCCATTTTCCACCGTCTTTTTGCCCCATAGCTCGGCTATGGGGCTGCAAATCCGGCAAAAACTGTCCTCGCTGGGGCCAATTTTCGCTTCGACGCTCCAAGTCCGACAGACTCCTAGATCTGAGCCCCCTCGACCAAAAACTGCACCTTCCGCTCGCCTTTCCACTCGTTCACATCGAGGCGAAAGGCCAGCAGCACGCGCGCGGGCAGTTGCTCGGTGTGGCCGAACCAGATGGCGTCCACCGGGTTGCCCTGGTGCATGAGCTTGATCGACAGGTGGTTTTTGGCCTCGCCCACCAGGCGCTGGCTCACGATCTGCACTTCCTCGCTGAAGGTGGGGGGCGCAAAGCCCTGGCCCCACACCTCGTGGTGCAGGGTGTCCACCATGTCGGCGCGGCAGTATTCGGGCGATAGAGGTCCGTCGGTCTCGATGCGGCGGGTGAGGGTGGCGGCGTCCAGCCATTCCTGGGCGACCTGGGCCAGCGCCTGCTCGAAGGTATCGAACGAGTCTGCGTCCACCGTGCAGCCGGCCGCCATGGCGTGGCCGCCAAATTTCAGCAACACGCCCGGGTGGCGTTTGGCCACCAGGTCGAGCGCGTCGCGCAGGTGAAAGCCGGGGATGGAGCGGCCGGAGCCCTTCAGCTCGTGCTCTTTGCCCGGCGCGCTGCTGGCCGCGAACACAAAGGTGGGGCGGTGCAGTTTGTCCTTGATGCGGCTGGCCACGATGCCCACCACGCCTTCGTGAAAGTCCGGGTCGAACACGCTGATGGCCGGGGGCGGTTCTTCGTCTTCCTGGAACAGGCTTTCGGCCATCAGCATGGCCTGGTCGCGCATGCCGCCTTCGATCTCGCGGCGCTCGCGGTTGATGCCGTCGAGCGTGCCCGCCAGCTCGGCGGCGCGGCCTGCGTCGTCGGTGAGCAGGCATTCAATGCCCAGCGTCATGTCGGCCAGGCGCCCTGCGGCGTTGATGCGCGGTCCTAAGGCGAAGCCAAAGTCGAAGGTGGTGGCCACGGGCGCCTTGCGGCCGGCAGCGGTGAACAGCGCGGCTACCCCGGCGGGCATCTGGCCTGCGCGGATGCGCTTCAGGCCCTGGGCGACCAGGCGGCGGTTGTTGGCGTCGAGCTTGACCACGTCGGCCACCGTGCCCAGCGCCACCAGGGTGAGCAGCGGGTCGAGCTTGGGTTGGGTGGCCGCGTTAAAAATGCCGCGCGCCCGCAGCTCGGCGCGCAGGGCCAGCAGCACGTAGAACATCACGCCCACACCGGCCATGGACTTGCTCTCGAACGTGCAGCCGGGCTGGTTGGGGTTGACGATGGCATCGGCCGCGGGCAGCTCGGGGCCGGGCAGGTGGTGGTCGGTGACGACGACCGTGAGGCCCAGCGCCTTGGCCTCGGCCACGCCGTCCACGCTGGCGATGCCGTTGTCCACGGTGATGAGTACGTCGGCGCCGCGCTCGGCCACGCGGCGGGCGATGGATGCGGTGAGGCCATAACCGTCCGTCACGCGGTCGGGCACGAGGTAATCCACCTGTTGAGCGCCCAGCAGCCGCAGCCCGCGCACGCCCACGGCGCAGGCGGTGGCGCCGTCGCAGTCGTAGTCGGCCACGATGACGAGGCGCTTGTTCTGCGCCATGGCGTCGGCCAGCAGGCGCGCGGCGGTGTCAATGCCTTTGAGGCCCGCGGGGGGCAACAACCTGCCCAGGCCGTCGTCCAGCTCGTCCTTGGCACGCACACCGCGCGCGGCATACAGGCGCGCCAGCAGCGGGTGCACACCGGCCTGTTCCAGCGCCCAGGCGGCACGGGGGGGAATGTCTCTTGCTACTATTTTCATAGCTTATCGCACATGTCTGTAAAGCGCTGGGGCCTGAAAAGGCTTTGAAAACGCTGGGCCAGGGTGCGGGGGGCGGTGTGGAAGGCCAGCGTATTGCGCTCGCCGCACAGGGTCAGCTGCACCGGCACGCCGCCTTCGGACTTGCGCAGCAGATCGGCCACCGGGCCTGCGTCCAATGCGGTCCACGCGGCGGCCCAGGCGCGCCAGTCCTCGTTCAGTGCCGCATCGCGCAAGGTGGTGAGCACCGTCGGCGTGGGGAGGGCAGACGGGGCAGGGGTGGGAATTGGGCCGGTACCATGCACCCAGAACGAGTTGATCACCGGCAGCCCGCGCTCCGAGCGCTCGTCGTTGAAGGCGTGGGTGTAGAGCAGCATCTGCATCTCGCTGTGCAAACGGTGCAGGGTCCGGGCCGCCTTTGCGTCCGGCATCCAGGCGCGCACGTCGCGCTGCAGCACGCGCTCCAGCGAGGCGGTGGCCAGGTCGGCAAACAGGGGGCTGGAGGCCAGCCAGCGTGTGGGCTGATCGTAGTGCAGCGTGATGCCGTCTTCGGCAAACCAGGGCGAGACGATGGCCAGCAGCGCGCGCGACGCGGCTTCATCCAGCGCGAGGTGCTCGGGGTTGCGCAGCGTGACATGGTCGGTGCTGACCTGCCACTGGCAGGGCGTGACAAACGCCCAGGCGTCACCGTTGGGTGACTGGCCTTGCTGGTGGCGGTGCCACGCGGCCCAGGGGATGCGCCCGTCCTGCGCTGGCAGTCCCAGCGCGCGCGCCAGGGCGCGTTCGTGGGGGGCGGAGAAGCTGGTCTCCTCGCCGCTGTCACTGTGGGTGGGATGGGGGCTGAGCCGGGCCAGAAGCCGGTCCAGGTGGGGCAGGGTCAGGCCCTGCAGGGCTTGCTGGCATCCGGTGGCTGCGCTGGCGGCGTAGGGAACGAGCAAATGGTTGGTGTCCGACATGGGCCTATTGTCCGGGATGCCACAATCTGGCCGGCCTGTGGCGTGCATTCCGCACTCTGCAGTGCCTTCTTTCCTTATCCATGCAAATCCCCTACGAACTGGCCCTGGGCTGGCGCTACACGCGCGCGGGCCGCGCCACGCGGCGCAATGGCTTCATCTCGTTCATCTCGGGCGTGTCCATGCTGGGCATTGCGCTTGGGGTGGCGGCGCTCATCATTGTGTTGTCGGTGATGAACGGCTTTCAGAAAGAGGTGCGCGACCGCATGCTGAGCGTGGTCTCGCACATCGAGATTTTTGCGCCCCAGGGCGCTGCGTTGCCCGACCCTGCGCGCACGCTGGCCGAGGCGAAGCAAAACCCCAACGTGGTGGGCGCCGCACCGTTCGTGGCCGCGCAGGCGCTGCTGGCGCGCGGCGAGGACATGAAGGGTGCGCTGGTGCGCGGCATCGACCCGGCGCTGGAAGGCGCCGTGACGGACCTGGCCGCCACCAACGAAAAGACACTGAATCTGCTGGTGCCCGGCGAATTCCGCGTTGTGCTGGGGGGCGAGCTGGCCCGCATGCTGGGCGTGCGCGCTGGTGATGTGGTCACCCTGATCGCGCCCGCAGGGCAGGTCACGCCGGCGGGCGTGGTGCCGCGCCTCAAGCAGATGACCGTGGCGGGCACGTTTGATTCGGGCCACTACGAATACGACTCGGCCCTGGTGCTGCTGCACCACGAGGATGCGCAGCGCATCTTTCGCCTGGAAGGCCCCACGGGCGTGCGCCTGAAGCTCAAGGACCTGCACCAGGCGCGCGAGGTGGCCCAGCAACTGGCGGGCAGTCTGAGCGGCCAGTTGCTCATCCGCGACTGGACGCAGCAGAACCGCACCTGGTTTGCGGCCGTGCAGCTCGAAAAACGCATGATGTTCATCATCCTCACCCTCATCGTGGCGGTGGCGGCGTTCAACCTCGTATCGACCCTCGTGATGACGGTGACCGACAAGCGCGCCGACATCGCCATCCTGCGCACCCTGGGCGCCAGCCCCAAGAGCATCATGGGCATCTTTGTGGTGCAGGGCGCCATGGTCGGCGTGATCGGCACGGCCGTGGGCCTGCTGCTGGGCCTGGGCATCGCGTTCAACATCGATGTGATCGTGCCCGCCATCGAGAAGGCGCTCAACGCGAGCTTCTTGCCCAAGGACATCTACCTCATCAGCAAGATGCCGAGTGAACCCCAGAGCAGCGACATCATGCCCATCGGCATCATCTCGCTGGTGTTGGCTTTTGTGGCCACCCTGTACCCCAGCTGGCGCGCCAGCCGTGTGAACCCCGCCGAGGCGCTGCGCTATGAGTGATCAGAAAGTTGGAATGGTGGTGCTGGAGGCCAAGGGCCTCACCAAGCGATTCACCGAAGGCCGCCTTGATGTGACGGTGCTCAAGGGCGTGGATCTTCAGATCCGCGCGGGCGAAACGCTGGCCATCGTCGGCGCATCGGGCTCGGGCAAGAGCACGCTGCTGCACCTGCTGGGCGGGCTGGATGCGCCCACGGCAGGCACCGTGCGCCTCAAGGGTGAAGAGATGTCTTCGCTGTCAGCAGAGCGCCAGGGCCAGCTGCGCAACCAGCACCTGGGTTTTATCTACCAGTTCCACCACCTGCTGCCCGAGTTCAGCGCGCTGGACAACGTGGCCATGCCGCTGCGCATCCGCCGCCTGCCGCTGGCGCAGTGCCATGCCGAGGCTGAGCGGGTGCTCACCTCCGTCGGTTTGAAAGAGCGTCTGATGCACCGGCCCGCCGAGCTATCGGGCGGCGAGCGCCAGCGTGTGGCGATTGCGCGTGCCTTGGTGACGCGGCCCGCGTGTGTGCTGGCGGATGAGCCCACGGGTAACCTGGATCGCAGCACCGCCGACGGCGTGTTTGACCTGATGCTGCAGCTGGCGCGCGACCAAGGCACGGCGTTTGTGATGGTGACTCACGATGAGTCGCTGGCGGCGCGGTGTGATCGCGTCTTGCGGCTGGTGTCTGGGGTTTTGGGGTGATTTTGGACCCTGGCGCTTTTCTGGAGCGCGCTGGGTGCTATTGTTTTTGTGGTTTTGTGGTGCCCTCCAGTCCGTTGGGGCTGAGCTTGTCGAAGCCTGGGCTTTTGCGCTGGTTGGGCGGCGTGCCTGTTTTGAGGGCGGGGGCCGGGATGTCGCCCCGGCGGGCGAGTAACTTTCTTTCGCGTCGCCGAAAGAAAGTCACCAAAGAAAGGGCGACCCCCAGTCTGCGACCCCTTCGCGGTGCGAAGGGGCAACCTGCGGCGGGGCGGTTGCGGGGTGCGCCGTGGAACTCGCTTTGCGCTGGCGCGCGCCGCTCGGACAACCACGGCGAGTCAGTTCACGAAGCATGGGCGCTTCGACGCCCATGCTCACCCCGCAACCGCCCCGTCGCAGGCGCAGCCAGCAGGGGTGGGACAGCCGAACATCCAAACATCCACACGGGCCTTTGCTTCGCTCGGCCGCGTGTGCGCAGCGCGAGGCGCTTGCGCCCGCGAGATGGGGCCGAGCGCTGCGCAGCGAAGCAATGGCCCGCGTGGAAGCCCGCTCCCCGGGTTCCCTTCAGGATGCGCCGAGGAGCGCAGCGGCCAGCGGATCAGGGCTCGCGATTGTCTGAGCGCAACGAAGTGGAGCGAGTTCGAGCGAGACCCCGCTGGACGCGAGCACCGCAGGTTGCCCGCAGCGAAGCGAAGGGACGCAGCGTGTAGGGTCGCCTTCTCTTTGGTGACTTTCTCTTGGCGAGGCAAGAGAAAGTTACTGCGCCGCCGGACGCACACCCCGGCCTCCGCCCTTCAACCAGGCATGCTGCCAGATTAGCGAGCGTGCCTGCCCTGGCTTCGACCAACTCAGCCCGAACGGATCGTGCGGTGAAACGGTCGGGAGGCAGGCCCTTCACGCGCCCAATTTACCCAAGGCGCGCAACACATTCTCCGCAGTCGCCGGTGCCATCAGCATCACCGGCTCCGTAGCGTCCTGCCCCTCACGTCCTGCAGCCACCGCATTGCGCAGTGCCTCGTACACACTGATCGCCAGCATGAACGGAGGCTCCCCCACCGCCTTGCTGCCGCCCACGTTGTCCTCCCGGTTGGCCTCCGGCCACAGCGCCACCTTGAAGTGCTCGGGGATGTCCCCCGTGGCCGGGATCTTGTAGGTGCTAGGCGCGTGCGTGGCCAGATACCCTTTGTCGTTCCACACCAACTGCTCCGTGGTCAGCCAGCCCATGCCCTGTACAAAACCGCCTTCGATCTGCCCGATGTCGATGGCCGGGTTGATGCTGTGGCCCACGTCGTGCAGGATGTCCACGCGCGCCACGCGGCTTTCGCCGGTCAGCGTGTCGATGACCACCTCGGAACAGGCAGCGCCGTAGCTGAAGTAGTAGAAGGGCCGGCCCGTGAGCGTGGCCTTGTCGTAGTGGATCTTTGGCGTGCGGTAAAAGCCATCGCTCCACAGCTGGATGCGGTTGGCGTACGCCTCCTTCACCACATCGTCGAACGCGCGCACCTTCTTGGGCGAGATCACCTGGCCGCCCTCGAAGCGGATGGCACCCGCACCGCAGCCATCGAGCCCGCACACGAACGAGGCCAGGTTGTCCCGCACATTGCGGGCTGCGAACTGCGCCGCGCGGCCGTTCAGGTCGGTGCCGCTGCTGGCGGCGGTGGCGCTGGCGTTGGGCACCTTGCTGGTGTCGCTGGCCGTGACCAGCACGCGGTGCAGCGGCACACCCAGCTCGTCGGCCACGATCTGCGCCACCTTGGTGTGCAGGCCCTGGCCCATTTCGGTGCCGCCGTGGTTCACCTGCACGCTGCCGTCGGTGTACACATGCACCAGCGCGCCCGCCTGGTTGAACAGCGTGGCGGTGAAGCTGATGCCGAACTTGACGGGCGTGATGGCCAGGCCGCGCTTGAGCACCGGGCTTGTGGCGTTCCACGCAGCGATGGCGGCCTGGCGCTGGCGGTAGTTGGCATCGCGCTCCAGCTGGGGCATCAGCGCGTGGAGGATGTTGTCCTCCACCGTCATCTGGTAGTGCGTGACGTTGCGGCCATCCGCTGCATCCTTGCCGTACAGATTGACCATCCGCACGTCCTGCGCATCGCGACCCAGCGCGCGGGCGATGTCGCCCAGGATGGCCTCGATCACGATCACGCCCTGCGGTCCGCCGAAGCCGCGAAACGCCGTGTGGCTCTGCGTATTCGTCTTGCAGCGGTAGGAGGCGATTTCCACATCGCTCAGGTAGTACGCGTTGTCGGCATGGAACACGGCCCGGTCGGCCACGGGGCCGGACAGGTCGGCGCTGAAACCGCAGTTGGCGGCCATCTGAAGCTTCAGGCCCGTGATGCGGCCGGTGTCGTCAAAACCCACGTCGTACTCGTACGCAAACGGGTGGCGCTTGCCGGTGACCATGAAGTCCTCGTCGCGGTCCAGCCGCAGCTTGACGGCGCGGCCGAACTTATTGGCAGCCACGGCGGCCCACACGGCCAGGTGACCCGCCTGGGTCTCCTTGCCGCCAAAGCCGCCGCCCATGCGGCGGCATTCCACCTTGACCGCGTGGTTGTCGATGCCCAGCGCGTGTGCCACCCAGTGCTGCACCTCGCCGGGGTGCTGGGTGCTGGAGTAGATCCACCACTGCTTTTGCTCCAGCGGCAGCGCGTAAGCGATTTGGCCTTCCAGATAAAAATGCTCTTGCCCGCCCACTTCAAAGGCGCCGCTGAGGCGGTGGGCGGCTTGGGCCAGGCCTGTCGCAGCGTCGCCCCGGCGCACGAACACGGGGGGCAGCACGTAGCTTTCGGCTTTCAGTGCCTCGTGCACGGAAAGCACGGCGGGCAGTGGGGCGATGTCGAGCTTCACGGCACGCACCGCACGCCGCGCCTGCATGACCGAGTCGGCCACCACCAGGCCGATGACCTGGCCGATGTGCTGCACGGTGTCGACTGCAAAAACGGGCTCGTCGTGCGCAAAGGCGGCCAGCAACTTGTCGCCGGGAACGTCTTGCGCCAGCACCACGCCGCGCACGCCGGGCAGGGCCAGGGCGGCGCTGGCATCCACGCCGTTCAAGGTGCCATGCGCCACCGTGGAGAGGATGGGCGCTGCGTACAACGTGCCCTTCACCTCCGGCAGGTCGTCGATGTAGTGGGCGGCACCGGCCACCTGGGCGCGCGCGCTTTCATGGATGTGCGACTGGCCCATGGCGCGGGGACTGGCGGGTGCGCTGGTCTGCTGCGGGGCTTGGGGCTCGGCGGCGTGGGCGTCGGCGGTGGCAGCCACCGGGTCGTCCACGGCGTCGCGGCTCACCGGGAGGCCCGTGGGGAGAGATTCGCGCTGGTTCATACCGCAGCCTCCAGTCGGAAGTTCTCCACGCTCACGGCCTCTTCGCCCTGGCTCTCCAGCCAGAAGCGCTGCAGCAGGCTGGCCAGCACCGTGCGGCGGTAGGTGCCGCTGGCGCGCATGTCAGAGATGGGGTTGAACTCGCCTTGCAGCGCTTGCGCAGCGCGGGCGATGGTGTCGGCATTCCAGGGCTGGCCGGTCAGCGCGGCTTCGGTCTGGCGCGCGCGGGCTGGTGTGGCAGCCACACCGCCCGCGCCGATGCTGGCGCGGCGCACCACGTCGGCTTCGATGTCCAGGTTGATGACAAGGCAGACGGCAGAAATATCGTCGTCGAAGCGCTTGGAAATCTTGTAGGCCCGAAGCACTTCCGTGACACCCGGCCTGGGCACCACGATGCGTGCCAGCAGTTCGTCGGGCGCCATCACGTTCTGCCGGTAGCCGGTGTACAGGTCTTCCAGCGCCATGGCGCGTTCGCCGCGCACGCTGGCCAGCACCACCTGGGCGCGCAGTGCAATCAAGAGCGGCATCGAGTCGCCAATGGGCGAGCCGTTGGCCACGTTGCCCCCCAGCGTGCCCGAGTTGCGCACGGGCAGGCCCGCAAAGCGCGTGGCAAAGCTGTGCAGCTGTGGCCACTGCGCGGTCAGTGCCGCAAAGGCGTCGGTCAGCGTGACGGCGGCGCCGATGGTGATGTGGTGTGCGTCCTGCTGGATCTGCCGCAGCTCTGCCGCGCGAGTCACATCCAGAATCTGCGCGTACTGTTTGTGCTGCTTGGTCACCCACAGGCCCACATCGGTGCAGCCTGCCACGACCTGCGCCGCAGGGTGCGCGGCGCGTGAGGCCAGCAGGTCGGGCAGCGTGGTGGGTGAAATATAAGAAGAATTGGCATCTGGCGCTTGATGGTCAAGCGCGAGCAGCTCTAATTTTTGTAGCAAAAGCGGCTCGTTCACCGCCATCGCTGGCAGGGCGGCCATCTGCTGTGCGGCGTCCAGGATGGGGCGGTAGCCGGTGCAGCGGCACAGGTTGCCCGAGAGTTCTTCCTGCGCCAGCTCGCGGGTGATGGGTTGGCCATGGCACACATGGTTTTGGTACATGCCAAAGAGGCTCATCACGAAGCCGGGGGTACAAAAGCCGCATTGCGAGCCGTGGCACTGCACCATGGCTTCTTGTGCTGGATGGAGCGTGATGGTTTGACCAGGAGCCGTTGCGGCATCGCCCACTGGCTGGATCAGTGGGTCTTCCGCCAGGTCCTCCACCGTCCACAGCGCCATGCCATCCACCGAATGCGCCAGGCGGATGCAGCTGTTCACCGCGCTGTAGTGCAGCTTGCCGTCCCGCGCCTCGCCCAGCACGACGGTGCAGGCGCCGCAGTCGCCTTCGCCGCAGCCTTCCTTGGTGCCGGTGCAGCCCAGGTCTTCGCGCAGCACCTCCAGCAAGGTTCGGTCGGGTGGTACATTGCCCAGCGCCACGGGCTGGCCTCGGCGCAGGAATTGCAAGGGTCTTGTTGTCATGACAAACGCCACTTCGATCTTGGATGGAAAGGTTCAGCAGAGGGTAGAACGCAGTACCGTTACCGGCATATGCGCAAGCTTATGGCACCCATGCCCACACCGCTATGAGAGACCACGCCCTTTTCGACAAGATAGACCTCCATCTCATAAGGGTCTTGCACACCGTGCTCACAGAACGCAGCGTATCGAGGGCCGCCGTCCGCCTGGGCATGCACCAGCCGGCGGTGTCGGCTGCGTTGAAAAGGCTGCGCGACCTGGCGGGCGACCCGCTGCTCGTGCGCTCGGGCGCCAGCATGATGCCCACCGATGCTGCGCTGCGCATGGTGGAGCCTGCGGGCGCGATCCTGCGCTCGGCCGAGGCGCTGTTTTCAGACGCACGCGGGTTTGACCCGCGCACAGCCACCCGCACCTTCCGCGTGGCCGCCAGCGATTACCTCGACCCCCTTTTTCTACCCCAGCTCGTGGCCCGCATCAAGGTCGAGGCCCCTTTGTGCCCCATCGAGATCCTGCCCCTGTCGGCCGACACGCACTATCACGCGCACCTGGCGCAGGGCGAGGTGGACGTGGTGATCGGCAACTGGCCCCAGCCGCCGGACGACCTGCACATGGGCCGCCTGTTTGGTGACGAAGTGGTCTGCCTGGTCGGCAAAGACCACCCCGCCGTGCGGCGCGGCTGGGACGTGGAAAACTGGCTGGCCGCCGAACACATCGCGCCCACGCCCACCCACCCCGGCGCGCGCGGCGTGATCGACACCCACCTGGACAGCCTGGGCATGCAGCGCCACATCACGGCGCGCTGCGCACATTTCAGCCTCATCCCCAGCATCGTGGCATCGAGCTTGCTTGTGCTGACCACCGGCCGCCAGTACTGCGAGCGGTATGTGGAGCAACTTCCGCTGGCTATATTGCCGTGCCCGGTGCCGTTTCCTCGGCTCATGTACTACCAGCTGTGGCACGCCCGCACGCACCACTCGGCGGCGGCCGCATGGCTGCGAGATTGCGTGAAAACCGTGGCTGCTTCGCTACGAAAAGAATAGCTGCTTGAGCATGCTGAACAAGCGCCATGAGGTATTTTCATTCTTATAACAAGTTGTAAAACTGAGAGACAATCCCCGCATGAGTTCTCCCCCCAATCCTTCAGCGCCTGGTGCGGCGCCGCCACGGCTGCAGCTGGTGGGCATCACCAAGCGCTACCCGGCCGTGGTGGCCAACAGCGGCGTGTCGCTCACGGTGCTGCCGGGTGAAATCCACGCCGTGCTGGGCGAAAACGGCGCGGGCAAGTCCACGCTGATGAAAATCATCTACGGCTCGGTCAAGCCCGATGAAGGCAGCGTGTTCTTCAACGGCCAGGCCGTGCAGGTGCGCAACCCGCAAGAAGCGCGGGCCCTGGGCATCGCCATGGTGTTCCAGCATTTCAGCCTGTTCGACACCCTCACGGTGGCCGAGAACGTGTGGTTGGGCCTGGACAAGAGCCTGACGCTGGCCGAAGTGACCGGCCGCATCACCGCCAAGGCCACCGAATACGGCCTTGACATCGACCCCCTGCGCCCCGTGCACACCCTGAGCGTGGGCGAGATGCAGCGGGTGGAGATCATCCGTGCGCTGCTCACCAACCCCAAGGTGCTGATCCTGGACGAGCCCACCTCGGTGCTCACGCCCCAGGCGGTCGAAAAGCTTTTTGTGGTGCTGCGCAAGCTGGCTTCGGAAGGCTGCAGCATCCTCTACATCAGCCACAAGCTGCACGAAATTCGCGCGCTGTGCACCGCCTGCACCGTGCTGCGCGGCGGCAAGGTGACGGGCGTGTGCAACCCGGCGGAGGAATCCAATGCCTCCCTGTCGCGCCTGATGATTGGCGCCGAGCCGCCCGCGCTGGAGCACCGCGCGGTGCAGACCGGCGCCACGGTGCTGCGCGTCAAGGGCCTGTCGCTGCCGCGTGCCGACCAGTTCGGCGTGGACTTGATCGACCTGCAGTTCGAGGTCAAGGCGGGCGAAGTGGTGGGCATTGCTGGCGTGTCGGGCAATGGGCAAAAAGAGCTGCTGTATGCGCTGTCGGGTGAAGACCAACGGGCCGAGCCTGCGAGCATCCAGGTCTCGGGCCAGAACGCAGGCCGCATGGGCCCCGGCCAGCGCCGTGCGCTGGGCCTGCACTTTGTGCCCGAAGAGCGTTTGGGCCGGGGCGCCGTGCCCACCATGGGGCTGGCGCACAACCTGCTGCTCACGCGCACCAATGCGGTCAGCGGCAGTGGCTGGATCAAGGTGGGCGCGCTGCAAAAGCATGCCGAGGACATCATCCGGCGATTCAATGTGAAGGCGGGTGGCCCCAACGCGGCGGCCAAGTCGCTGTCGGGCGGCAACCTGCAGAAGTTCATCGTGGGGCGCGAGATCGATGCCAACCCGAAGCTGCTCATCGTCTCGCAACCCACCTGGGGTGTGGACGTGGGGGCTGCGGCGCAGATTCGCGGCTCCATCCTGGCGCTGCGTGATGCGGGCTGCGCCGTGCTGGTGGTGAGTGAGGAGCTGGACGAATTGTTTGAGATCTGTGACCGGCTGCACGTGGTGGCCAAGGGGCATTTGTCGCCTTCTGTGCCGCGCGCCGAGGCCACGGTAGAGCGCATTGGCGAATGGATGAGCGGGCTGTGGCATGCCGATGTCCAAGCGCACCTCGCACATCAGGCCAAGGCCGCGGAGGTGCAGCATGCTTAAGCTGGAACCGCGCTCCCAGGCTTCTGGCTGGTGGACCTATGGCTCGCCGCTGCTGGCGCTGGCCGTCACGGTGTTGATTGGTGTGGCCTTGTTCGTGGCGCTGGGCAAAGACCCGGTGCGCGGGTTGCAGGTCTTCTTCTGGGAGCCGATCAAGACGCCTTATGCCGTGGGTGAGCTCATGGTCAAGGCCACGCCGCTGTTATTGATTGCGCTGGGGCTGGCCGTGTGTTTTCGCTCCAACGTGTGGAACATCGGTGCCGAGGGCCAGTTCGTGATCGGTGCCGTGGTGGCGGGCGGCGTGGCGCTGCTGGCCGACAAGACCACCGGGCCGTGGATCGTGCCCGCCATCCTGCTCGCCGGGGTGCTGGGTGGCATGGTGTGGGCAGGGCTCACGGCCCTGCTGCGCGACAAGTTCAACGCCAATGAAATCCTGGTGAGCCTGATGCTGGTCTATGTGGCCACGCTGGTGCTGGGCTATCTGGTCTATGGCCCGTGGAAGGACCCGATGGGCTACAACTTTCCGCAGACCAAGACGTTCGAGAAAGTCACGCAGATCCCGCGCCTGATGCAGGGCTCGCGCGTGTCCATCGGGCTGCTGCTGGCGCTGGCGGGGGCCGCGGCGTTGTGGGTGTTTCTGTTCCGCACCCGGGCCGGTTTTGCCCAGCAGGTGGGCGGGCTAGCCCCTGCAGCGGCGCGCTATGCGGGCTTCTCGTCGCGCAAGGCACTGTGGACGGCGCTGCTGATCTCAGGCGGTGCGGCGGGCCTGGCGGGCGCGCTGGAGGTGGCCGGGCCCATTGGCCAGCTCACGCCGTATGTGCCCGCAGGCTACGGCTTTGCGGCCATCATCGTGGCGTTTGTGGGGCGGCTGCACCCGGTGGGCATGATTTTGTCGGCCATTCTCATGAGCATGTTCTACATCGGCGGCGAGCTTGCGCAGTCGCGCATGGGCCTGCCCAAGTCGCTCACGGGCGTGTTCCAGGGCCTGCTGCTGTTCACGCTGCTGGCCTGTGACACCTTGATCGCCTACCGCATCCGCTGGGTGGCCGCGAAGGGAGGCAAGTAATGGAATCCTATGCACTCCTGATTGGCGCCACGCTGAGCGCGGGCACCGTTCTGGCCATCGCGGCCCTGGGCCTGCTCATCAATGAAAAGGCCGGCATCGTCAACCTGGGGGCCGAGGGCATGATGCTCTGCGCCGCCATTGCAGGGTTTGCCACCGTGGTGCACACGGGCAACACCTGGCTGGGGTTTGCGGCGGGCATGGGCGCTGGCGCGCTGCTGGCGGCCATCTTTGGTGTGCTGGTGATCTGGCTCAACACCAACCAGTACGCCACGGGGCTGGCGCTCAGCCTGTTCGGCGTGGGTTTTTCGGCCTTTGCGGGCATCAGCTACGTCCAGGCCAAGCTGCCAGAGCTGCCCAAATACGTGATCCCGGTGCTGGGCGATGTGCCGCTGCTCGGCCCTGCGCTGTTCCGGCAGCACCCGCTGGTGTATCTCACCATGCTGCTGGTGGCGGGGCTGATCTGGTTCCTGTACCGCACGCGCGCCGGGCTGGTGCTGCGCTCGGTGGGCGAGTCGCCCGAGTCGGCCCATGCGCTGGGCTACCCCGTGCGCCGTATTCGCTTGGCCGCCGTGGTGGCCGGTGGCTCGCTGTGCGGGCTGGCCGGCGCGTACATCTCTACCGTTTACACCCCTCTGTGGGTGGAGGGTATGGTGGCCGGGCGCGGCTGGATCGCGCTGGCGCTGACCACCTTTGCCACGTGGCGCCCGGCACGGGTGTTGCTTGGTGCTTACCTGTTTGGTGGCGTGACCATGCTGCAGTTCCATTTGCAGGCCACAGGCGTGCAGGTGGCCAGCCAGTTGCTGAGCATGCTGCCTTATGTGGCCACCATCGTGGTGCTGGCGCTGATCTCGCGCAATCCGGCGTGGATCCGCATCAACATGCCGGCATCGCTCGGCAAGCCGTTTTATCCGGGTTCGTGAACAAGCACTGGTCCCAAGAATTGCTGGTTACCCGGTGGTAGATCGCCCCATAATTAGTGTTTTCGTCCCTCAACCTTTGCAAGTCTTACTTCTTCAATAAGGAAACCGACATGACTGATCTGCAGAAACGCTCCATGCTCAAGGTGGCAGCGCTCTCCGCCGTGGCCGCTGCCGCCCTCGTGGGCTGTGGCAAGAAGGAAGAACCGGCACCGGCCCCCGCGCCCGCACCGGCTCCCGTGGCAGAAGCACCGGCGCCCAAGCCCGAGCCTCTGAAGATCGCGTTTGCCTACGTCGGCCCGGTGGGCGATGGTGGCTGGTCGTTCGCCCACGACAACGGCCGCAAGGCCATCGAGAAGGAATTCGGCGACAAGGTCGTGACGAGCTTTGTGGAAAGCGTGCCCGAGTCTGCTGACGCAGAGCGCGTGCTGCGCGACCTGGCCGGCCAGGGCAACAAGCTGATCTTCGGCACCACCTTCGGCTACATGGAGTCCATGCTCAAGGTCGCGGAAGACAACAAGGGCGTGAAGTTCGAGCATGCCACCGGCTACAAGACGGCCGAAAACATGCGCACCTATGACAGCCGCACCTACGAAGGCGCGTACATGGCGGGCATCATTGCCGGTGCCATGACCAAGTCCAACACTCTGGGCGTGGTGGGCTCGGTGCCGATTCCTGAAGTGATCCGCAACATCAACAGCTTCACGCTGGGTGCGCAGTCGGTCAACCCCAAGATCAAGACCAAGGTGGTCTGGGTGAACGAATGGTTCAGCCCACCCAAGGAAACCGAAGCCGCCACCAGCCTGATCAACGGTGGCGCGGACGTGTTGTTCCAGAACACCGATTCGCCTGCTGTGCTCAAGACCGCACAAGAGAAGGGCAAGCGCGCCTTCGGTTGGGACAGCGACATGACTGCCTACGGTCCCAAGGCCCACCTGGCTTCGGCCGTCATCAACTGGGGCCCGTACTACATCAAGGCCACCAAGGACGCGCTGGAAGGCCAGTGGGCCACGGGCCAGAGCTGGTGGGGCGTGAAGGAAGGCGCCATCGACATCGTCTCCATCGCCGAAGACGTGCCTGCCGACACCAAAGCCAAGGTCGAAGCCGTGAAGAAGGGCCTGGCCGACGGGTCGTTCCAGATCTGGAAGGGCCCGATCGTGGGTCAGGACGGCAAGGAAGTGCTGGCCAAAGACACGGTGGCCGATGACAAGTTTCTGGGCGGTGTGAACTTCTACGTCAAGGGCGTGGAAGGCAAGATCCCCGGCGGCGAGAAGAAGTAAGCACTTCTGACCCGTCATCAGGCAGCCTCTTGGGGCTGCCAGTTTAAAAGGGCTACCTTCCTGGGTGGCCCTTTTTCATTGTTGAGTGCTTTTTTTGGAGCAGGGACGATGGTCGAATCGACGTTGTGGCACCCCGTGGCACTGGCGGGTGATGTGGCGAACACCCCACTGGCCGTGCAGTTGCTGGACCAGCCGCTGGTGCTGTGGCGTGATGGCCTGGGTGGGGTGCAGGCCTTGGCCGATCGGTGTCCGCACCGTGGAGCCCGGCTTTCGCTGGGCCGCGTGACTCCGCAAGGACAACTGGAGTGCCCGTACCACGGCTGGCAGTTTGCGGCGGGCGGCCGCTGCACCCACGTGCCAGCGCTACCCGCGTTTGTTCCGCCGCCCGGGCACTGCGCACGGACCTTTGAGGCGCGGGAGGCCTATGGCCTGATTTGGGTGCGCATGGAGCAGGGCAGTGCAGCGCTCCCCGAGTTTGTGGCCGAAGGCGACGCGCGGTTGCGTAAGCTCAACTGCGGGCCGTACGATGTGGCGGCCAGTGCTCCGCGCATCATCGAGAATTTTCTCGATATGTCGCACTTTGGTTTTGTGCACGAAGGCTGGCTGGGCAGCCGCGACGTCCCTGCCATTGATGACTACCGCGTTGAGGCCACACCCACTGGCTTGCTGGCCACCGGCTGCAAGGCCTGGCAACCCCAGTCCAACCTGCACTCCACCGCCCCGGCCCAGGTGGAGTACACCTACGAAGTCACGGCACCCTACGCGGCCGTGCTGACCAAGGTGCCCGAGGCGGGCACCACGGCCGTGGATGGCTGGCGGGAGTCCATAGCGCTGTTCATCTGCCCGATCACCCCGGTGCGCAGCCGCGTGTGGTTTCGCCTGGCCGTGGCAGATTTCGATTCGCCCGATGAGAAGCTGCAGGCCTTTCAGCACACCATCTTCACGCAAGACCAGCCCGTGCTGGAGTCGCAGACGCCACAGTGTCTGCCGCTGGACCTGCGGGCGGAGTTGCATACCGCCGCCGACAAGGCATCATCTGCCTACCGCCGCTTTTTGCGCCAGAGCGGCATCACCTTTGGAGTCTGCTGATGTTTAAAGTGCCCCCCATTTCCGCCGAGCGCCTGCCCACGCTGCTGCGCGCCATGCCCAAGGCCGAGCTGCATATCCATATCGAGGGCTCCCTGGAGCCTGAGCTGATCTTTGCACTGGCGCAGCGCAACGAATTGACCTTGCCCTATGCCAGTGTGGAGGCACTGCGCAGCGCCTACGCGTTCACCAACCTGCAAAGTTTTCTGGACATCTACTACGCGGGTGCCAGCGTGCTGCTGCACGAGCAGGACTTTTATGACATGGCGCGCGCCTACCTGGGGCGAGCAGCGCGCGACAACGTGCTGCACGCCGAAATCTTCTTCGATCCGCAGACCCACACCGCACGCGGCGTTGCCATGGAGACGGTCATCAACGGCCTGTACCGGGCCTGTGAAGATGCACGCAGGGAGCTGGGCATCAGTGCCACGCTCATCCTGTGTTTCCTGCGGCACCTCAGTGAGGAGTCCGCCTTCGAGACCCTGGAGCAGGCGATGCCCCTGCTCGACAAGATCGTTGGCGTAGGGCTGGATTCCAGCGAACTGGGCCACCCGCCCGAAAAGTTTGCCCGCGTGTTCGCCCGCTGTCGCGAACTGGGTCTGCACTTGGTGGCCCATGCAGGCGAGGAGGGCCCTCCTGCCTACATCTGGAGCGCGCTCGATGTGCTCAAGGTCGAGCGCATCGACCACGGGGTGCAGGCGGTGCACGACGCGGCACTGATGCAGCGCCTGGCGCAGGACCGTATTGCGCTCACGGTGTGCCCCCTGTCCAACCAGAAGCTGTGCGTGTTTCCCAACCTGGCGGACCACAACCTGGGCAAGCTGCTCGACGCCGGGCTGGCCGCCACGGTCAACTCGGATGATCCCGCTTACTTTGGCGGCTACATGAACGAGAACTTCACCCAGGTTTTTGCCGCCACGGGCCTCACGGCGAAACACGCCTACCAATTGGCGTTCAACAGCTTTGAGGCGAGTTTTGCCAGCAATGCCGACAAGCGTGTGTGGGAGCACAAGCTCAAGGAAACCTTTGAGCGGTGCGTGGAGCACGACTACTGAGCTGTGTGCGGCGGGCATAGCGCGGATTGCCAGTGCGAATCGGCGGGTTGGTGCGCTGTCACCCGCGCGGCAGGGCGGCGGCGTGGGTAAACCCTTAAAATAGTAAGTATTCGTTCGAATTGCGTCCGGCCCAGGCCCACGGGGTGATCCACCACCATGGCCCTTACCCAGCGCTCCCTTGCGGAGTGCACGGGTGCCGTGTTGCCCCCTTTTTTGGAGCCTTCCATGTTTCTCAGTCAAATCTCCATTGGCAAGCGCCTGACCCTGGTGCTCGGCCTCATCCTGGCGCTGTTTTTTGCCAGCAGCGTGGTGGCCGTGGTCAAGCTCAGCCAGTTGGGCAAAGAGATCGACGCCATGGTCAACGACAACATCAAGACCGAGCGCGCTGGCTCGGACTGGCTGCGCCACACCACATCGGGCGTGCAGCGCGCGGCAGCCATTGCCAAGAGCAGTGATGCCAGCCTGATCCCCTACTTTGCGCCCGCCACGGCCGCGTCGATCCGCGATACCAACGAGCTGCAGAAATTCATCGAGTCCAAGATGGACACGCCGGAGAAGAAGCAGCATTTTGCCAAGGTGGGTGACCTGCGCAAGGACTACCTGGCGGCCCGCGAGGAAGTGAGCAAGTTCAAGCAGGCGGGCGATGCCGAGAACGCCAACAAGGTTTTCACCGAGCGGTTCGAGCCCACCTCCCGCAGCTATCTGGCGGGCGTGCAGCAGATGGTGGATGGCCAGCGCGCCGAGCTCGATGCTGCCGGCAAGCGCAGCGAAGAGCTGCGTGCCCAGACCACGCTGCTGCTGCAGATCTGCACCGGGGTGTCGCTGCTGCTGGGCGCCTTGCTGGCCTGGCTGCTGACCACCAGCATCACGCGCCCGCTGCGCCAGGCCGAGGCCATTGCAGAGACCATCGCCAACATGGACCTGACGGGTGCCCCCCAGGCGAGCTACGCCAATGACGAAACCGGCCACCTGCTGCGCGCCCTGGATGCCATGCGCAGCGCTCTGCACCGTTCGCTGCAGCAAGTGCGGGGTGTGGTGGACAGCATCTCCACCGCCAGCACCCAGATCGCCATCGGCAACCAGGACCTGAGCGCACGCACCGAGCAAACGGCCAGCAGCCTGCAGGAGACCGCCAGCTCGATGGAAGAGCTGACGAGCACCGTGCGCCAGAGCGCCGATTCGGCCGTGCAGGCCAACCAGCTGGCGGTGTCGGCCGCACAAGTGGCCCAGCGCGGCGGTGAAGTGGTGGCGCAGGTGGTGACCACCATGGACGAAATCAACACCAGCAGCAAGAAGATCGCCGACATCATCGGCACCATCGACGGCATTGCGTTCCAGACCAATATCCTGGCCCTCAACGCCGCCGTGGAAGCCGCCCGTGCGGGCGAGCAGGGCCGTGGCTTTGCCGTGGTGGCCAGCGAAGTGCGCTCACTGGCCCAGCGCTCGGCCCAGGCGGCCAAGGAGATCAAGACACTGATCGGCGTGTCGGTGGAGAAGGTCGAGTCGGGTGCTGCCCTGGTGCAGAACGCAGGCACCACCATGGGCGAGATCGTAAGCTCCGTGCGCCGCGTGACCGACATCATTGGCGAGATCAGCGCAGCCGCTTCGGAACAGAGCCAGGGCATTGGCCAGGTGAATGTGGCAGTGACCCAGCTGGACCAGATGACCCAGCAGAATGCAGCCTTGGTGGAAGAGTCCACCGCCGCCGCCGAAAGCCTGAAAGACCAGGCGTCTCGTCTGGCCGAAGTGGTGGGTGCCTTCCGCCTGGGCGCGGGCCCGCAGGCGCTGCGGCTTAACTGAGTTCCTATGGAGGGCTTTGCGCACTGCAGCAGAGCCTACCCTCCGGCTTCAATCCATACAGTTCCAACGTAGTTTCAGCGCAGTTTGATTCCCCTCGGCAGCACCGTCGTCCTGCGGTGCTTCCGTTCCATTCCATCAGGGCCATGTAGAGGAACACCATGTACAAAAACCTCGCAGCCACGCTCGTGGCCGCCTGTTTTTTCTCTCCCGTTTTTTCCCAGACCACGCCCGCCAAGGGCAGTACGGCCGAGCCTGTCAGAGCCGGTTTTGTCTATGTCTCGCCCATCACCGAGGCAGGCTGGACGCGCCAGCATGACGAAGGCCGCAAGGCCGTCGAGGCCGCGCTGGGCAACCAGGTGAAGACCACCTTTGTCGAGAACGTGGCCGAAGGCGCCGATGCCGAACGCGTGATCCGTGATCTGGCGGCCACGGGCCACCAGATCATCTTCACCCCCAGCTTTGGCTACATGGAGCCCACGCTCAAGGTGGCGCAGGACTATCCAAACGTGAAGTTCGAGTCCATCACGGGCTACAAGACCACGCCCAATGTGGCCGCTGCCAACGCGCGCTACTACGAGGGGCGTTACCTCGCCGGTATTGCAGCGGGCCGCATGAGCAAGACCGGCGTGGCCGGTTTTGTGGCGGGCTTCCCCATCCCGGAGGTGCTCCAGGGCATCAACGCCTTCACATTGGGCATGCGCTCGGTCAACCCGCAGGCCGCGGTGAAGGTGGTGTGGCTCAATGTGTGGTTCGACCCACCCAAGGAGCGTGATGCGGCCATGGCGCTGTTCAACCAGGACGTGGACGTGATTGCGTTCCACACGGGTTCCACCGCCGTGATGGCCGCCGCGCAAGAGCGCGGCAAGATGGCCGTGGCCTACCACTCCGACATGCGCAAGACCGGGCCTGACGCCCAGATCGTGGCCGTGACGCACCAGTGGGGCAGTTACTACACCGAGCGCGTGCGCGCCGTGCAGAACGGTACCTGGAAGAGTGCCAACCTGTGGGGCGGTGTGCGCGAGGGCATGATCCGCGTTGGCGACTTTGGCCCCAAGGTGCCTGCCGCCGTGCAGCAGGAGGTCCTGAATGCGCAAAAGGCCATCGGTGCTGGCAAGCTCCAGCCCTTCCGCGCGGGCAAGGCGCCGGTGCGCGACAACGACGGGCAAGAGCGAATCGCTGCGGGCCAGGCGCTGACTGATGCACAGATCCTGCAGATGAACTGGCTGGTGGAAGGGGTGATGGGCAAAGTGGCGCGTTGAGCGTTCCCGTACCCTGCCAACTGCCTTCCATAGCCACTATGGGGCGCGCCGTATGCTGGCGCCAGGCGGTGCCGCTAAGCTAGCGCACCATGCCTGTATACCGTTCCGCCCTTTTGCGATTTGCCGACGATGGCCGCGCCCTCTATGACGAAGATGGCCTGCTGGCCATTGGCCCGGATGCCCATGGCCGCCAGCGGGTGCTGGCAGCCGGCGCCTGGCAGGCGCTGTCGCACCAGTATGCCCACGAGCCCGTCACGCACCTGCCGGGTCGCATCCTGGCCCCTGGGTTTGTGGACATGCACATCCACTTTCCGCAGACCGACGTGATTGGCTCGCCCGCGGATGGTCTGCTGCCTTGGCTGGAGAACTACACTTTTCCCCATGAATCGCGCTTTGTCGCATCCGACTACAGCGCGCAGGTGGCAGAGTTCTTTGTGGCCGAGCTGCTGCGCCATGGCGTGACCACGGCGCTGGCTTTTGCCACCTCGCACCCCGCCTCAGTGGATGCCTTGTTCACCGAGGGGCAACGCCAGCACATGCGCCTGATCACCGGCAAGGTGCTGCAGGACCGCCACTCGCCCGATGGCGTGCGCGACGATACCGAACAAAGCCTCATTGACACCGAGGCGCTGATCCAGCGCTGGCACGGCGTGGACCGCCTGGGCTATGCCATCACCCCGCGTTTTGCGCCCACCAGTACCCATGAACAATTGCGCGGCGCGGGCGAGCTGGCTGCGCGCTACCCCGATGTGTGGATTCAGTCCCACGTGGCCGAGAACCGCGACGAGATCCGCTGGGCGCGCGAGCTGTTCCCCGCCGCACGCAGCTACTTGGGCGTGTACGACGACTTTGGCCTGATGCGCGAACGCGCGGTGTACGCGCACTGCATCCACTTTGACGACGACGACCGCGCGCTGATGCGCGACACCGGTGCGGTGGCGGCGGTCAGCCCCACCAGCAACCTCTTTCTGGGCAGTGGCTTTTTTGACTACGCCAGCGCCGACCGCGTGGGCTTTGGCTACGGCCTGGCCAGCGATGTGGGCGGGGGTACCAGCTTCAGCCCGTTCCACACCATGCTGGCGGCGTATTACGTGGGCCGCGAGGGCCAGACCAAGCAGGGGCTGAGCCTGTCGCCGCAGCAGCTGTGGTGGCAACACACGGCCGGGGCCGCCAAGGCGCTGGGTCTGGCGGGTGTGGTGGGCAATTTGCAGCCGGGCTGCGAGGCCGACTTTGTGGTGCTCAACCCTCGGGCTACGCCTCTGCTGGAGCGCAAGACCTGCCAGGCGCGCAGCCTGGACGAGCTTTTGTTTGCGCTGATCGTGCTCGGCGATGACCGTGTGGTGGAGCAAACGGTGATTTCTCAAGCAAAATACGGCCCCAGCGCTTGATCATCAAGCGCTAATAGCTACATATTTAATAGCGCCCGGCTGTTTGCCGACGGCCAGGGCCACAGCGCAGGAAATTCAGCCATGAGCATCAAGAGCGACAAGTGGATCCGCCGCATGGCGGCCGAGCACGGAATGATCGAACCCTTCGAGCCGGGCCAGGTGCGCGAGGTGGACGGCCGCAAGATCATCAGCTACGGCACCAGCAGCTACGGCTACGACATCCGCTGCGCACCCGAATTCAAGGTGTTCACCAACATCCACAGCACGGTGGTGGACCCGAAGAATTTCGACGAGAAGAGCTTTGTGGATTTCGAGGGCGACAGCTGCATCATCCCGCCCAACAGCTTTGCGCTGGCCCGCACGATGGAGTACTTCCGCATTCCACGCAACGTGCTCACCATCTGCCTGGGCAAAAGCACTTATGCACGCTGCGGCATCATCGTCAACGTGACCCCGTTCGAGCCCGAGTGGGAAGGCTATGTGACGCTGGAGTTCTCCAACACCACGCCGCTGCCCGCACGCATCTACGCGGGCGAGGGCTGCGCGCAGGTGCTGTTCTTCGAGAGCGACAAGGACGATGTGTGTGAGGTCAGCTACCGTGACCGGGGCGGCAAGTACCAGGGGCAGGTCGGCGTGACGCTGCCCAAGGCCTGACCTCCCGTCCGCCGGACCTTCGGCATGCGCTGGAACTTGTTCGCAGGGGTTGCGTCCTACAGCGCCAGTGCCCATTGGCTGAAATGCAAGCGCAGGTAAGGTTCTTAGCATGGTGTCATGCCGCCGGGCCCTCCGGTGGCCACGGAGTCCACCATGCTGACCTTTGCTGCGATGACCACACCCGCCAAGGCCCGGGGTGCTGCGCTTTCTCTACATGACCCTGCAGGTGCCACAGGCGACTTGGCCTCGGACCACGGCGCATTGCGCCCGGCAGCCGTGTCCCACGCCCACTATTGGCCCTGCGAGCTTCTCAACGCTTTCGTTCTGAAGATGGCCGCCACGGGCCACTGTGTGAATACCGCCATGATGCTGGGGCACCGGCCCTACGCGCTCGAACAGCTGGCCGTGGCGCGGGCCGTTCAGGACCACAGCCTGAATGCGCTGGCCTTGCGGCTGCAAGCCTATTTTGATGTTGCCGCGCCCCAGGGGTGCGCCGTGGTGGCCGAGATCAGCGAGGCTTAGAACAGGTTACTGGCGGGGCTCTTGCACGCCGCTGGCCTTGGTGTGCGCTGACCGCTGTTCATGGACTGTGGTCACGCCTCCACGCAGACCCTGTTGCGCCCCTGGCCCTTGGCTTCATAAAGCGCCGCATCGCCCCGGCGCAGGATATCGAGGCCGTTGTCCTGCAGGCCGCGCATGCTGGCCACCCCCGCGCTCACGGTGATGCGGCCCACGACCGGGTCGTGTTGTTCGGCCATGGCTTCGACCAGGGCCTGGGCGATGGCTTGGGCCCCCAGAAGGTCGGTGTCGGGCAGCAGCACCACAAACTCTTCACCCCCCAGCCGTGCGATCACATCCGAGTTGCGCAGGCGCATTTCCAGCGTGCGGGCCAGCCGGCGCAGGACTTCGTCGCCGGTTTCGTGTCCATAGGTGTCGTTCACGCGCTTGAAATGGTCCACGTCGACTGTGATCAGGCTCAACGGCCGGCCGCTGCGCCGCGCCAGCGCCAGGGCAAACGCCATCTGCGTTTCAAAACCCCGGCGGTTGAGCAGGCCCGTCAGAGCATCGGTGCGGGCCTGCAGGTCCAGGGCGCGGTTGGCAGCCTCCAGCTCCAGCGTGCGCAGGCGTACTTTTTCCTCCATGGCTTCGTGGGCTGTCAGAAGCCGGTGCGTCATGCGGCCCAGTGCGCCTGAAAGCTTGCTCACTTCCCGGCTGCTGTGGGCCTGGGGAATGCGGGTGCCGGGCTTGTCGGCCTCCACGGCGCTGGCGGCATCGGCCAGCGCGTACAGGTCATCGCTCAGGCGGCGTGCCGCCAGCCACGCCAGCACCGAGGCCAAAAGCGCGGCGCCGAGCCCGATGGCCAGTGCCAGTTGCACGGTGCGGTGGGCCTCGGCGAAGGCCAGTTCCACGGGTTCGCGGGCGACAATGCGCCAGCCGAGGTCGCTGGTGCTGTTGCGTGCCTGCATCGGTGCGGTGGCCGTGAGGTAGCTGCGGCCGTCCAGCCACCTCGCCACGACGGCCCGGCCTGCGGCGCGGTCAGACGCCACCGGGTTGTTGGCCTCGACGGGCAGGCGCTGCCCGGCTACTTGCAGGGCCCGGGTCTGGCCGCCAGGGGCGTAGATAAGCTCGCCTTTGCGGTCGAAGACGAATAGTTCTACCGCCTTGTCGTCCGTACGTGCCGGGGTCAGGCTTTCCATGACCTCATGGGTCCATTCCCAGCTGCCGTGGATACCCACCACGCCGATGGTGGTCGGGCCCAGGCGAATGGGCGCCGCAAAATCCACAAACCGGTAGGGCTCGCCCGAAGGCGGCGGGGTCAGCAGCTGCTCCAGCAGCTTGGCCGGGTGGACATCTCCCACGTGCAGTGTTTGCAGGCCTTCCTTGAACCACGGGCGCTCTGCCACGCTCTGGCCCACCAGCAGCCCGCCCGTGGCGGCGCGCACCACGCCCTGGGCATCGGCCACACCGATCCAGGCGCTGTGGGGGTGGGTGGCCTGACTGCGTGCCAGCATGTGGTGGGCTTCGGCACTGTCGAGCCCTTTGGTCCAGACGGCCTCGGCGGCCGCCAGGACCTCGGCCTCGCGGCTGCGCTCCTGCAGGCCGTTGGCCAGCAGCTTGCCTGCATTTTCGGCAATGACCTGCAGGGCAGTCCCGGCATCGCGCTCGATGCGCAGCTTGAGCAGTTCGCCAAATCCTAGTGACAGCAGCACCGCCAGGCCCACCACCAACGTACCGAACACCAGCGCGATCTGCGAGCGCAGGCTGTGGTCCGAGAACCGGAGCAGGCTCATGGCGTGGCCTGCGAGGGTGGTGCGCCCTCTGTGTCCAGGCGCATCGCCAGGCGGGCCGCAGCCAGGTCCCAGCCGGCCCAGCCGCAGCTCTTGAACAGCACCGGCCCTGTGGACAGAGCGCGCTGGCGTTGCAGAGCTTCCCGCAGTGTGGGCAGCATGCCCACGTCGAGGCCCGCCTGCAGCAGATCGCCCGCCTCGTGGCGTGCGTCTTCACTGTCCACCACGATATGCCCGTGTGCGGCCACATGGCGGCAGAAGGCGGGGGCCAGTTCTGCCATGGCCGGGGTGAAGGCTCCCACCGCTGCCACAAAGGCGTCGGGGCGTGGTGGCGCGCTCAGCGCCACGCTGTGCGCCGGGGTGCACACGGCAATCAGCGGGCAATGGGGCACCGCAGCGTCTGCATCGGCCACCGTGCGTGCCTGGGCGCCCAGCGCCTGGGCGCGCAGGACCAGGGCCTCGGCGCTGGCGGCACTGCGCGAGGCCACCCACACATCACGCACCCCCAGGCCCTGCACAAAGGCTTCCAGGTGGGCCAGGCCCTGCACGCCCGCACCGACGATGAGCAGAGGTCCCCGGGGCTGCGGCGCCAGATGCTGTGCAGCCAGCAGCGACACCGCCGCTGTGCGCCGTGCAGTGATGGTGGGGCCGTCCAGCACCAGGCGGCGTTCGCCCGTGGTCACGTCAAACACCACGACGTCGCCCTGGATCGCGGGGCGGCCGGTGCCCGTGTTGGCAGGGGTCAGCGTGATGAGCTTGGCCATCGCCACGCGGCTGTCGGTGGCAGGCATGACAAACAGGCTGCCGCCCTGGGGCAGTGGCAGCACCGTGCGGGCAGGCACCGAGACGGTGCTGTCGCGCAAGAGGGCCGCAATCTCGGTGGCCAGCGCGTCCCATGGCAGACACGCCGCTGTGGCAGCTGCGTCCAGCGTGCCGGGGGCCGGGGAGAGGGGGGTGAAGGACATTCGCCGACTTTACACAGCGAGGGCGGAGCCGGGGAGCGGGCAAGCCCCCAGTCCGGGGCCATGATTTCAGTGCGTGGCACCCGCCCCGAGCGCTATGTCGCTCTGGTGAAGCACAGCGGCCCACAGGGCTGCGTGGATGCCGCGCACCATGTCCCGCAGTGCCAGGGAGGGTGTGCCTTGCCCGGGAAGCCAGGGCACGTGCACAAATCCGCCCCGGGCGCCCGCAGGGCCAACGCCTTGTGCCTGCAGCATGTGCATCAGTCCGTACATCACATGGTTGCAGACAAAGGTGCCCGCTGTTTGTGAAACCTCGCAGGGCACGCCAGCCTGCTGTACGGAGCGCAGCATGGCCTTGAGTGGCAGGCTCGCAAAATAGGCGGCAGGCCCGCCGGGCACCACCGGCGTGTCGATGGGCTGGGCGCCCACGTTGTCGGGAATGCGGGCGTCGTTGATATTGATGCCCACCCGCTCCAGCGACAGCGCGCTGCGCCCTCCTGCCTGGCCCAGGCAGATGGTCAGCGCGGGCCGGTGGGCCGTGGCCAACGCCCGCAGCTGTTGCAGCGATTCGCCAAAGACGGTGGGCAGTTGCGCCGCCACCACGCGGTGGCCCGCGATGCGCTGCCCGTCCAGCGCCTGTGCCACCAGCCAGCTGGGGTTCAGGCTGTCGCCGCCAAAGGGGTCAAAGCCTGTGATCAGAATCACCTTGTCGCCGATGGGGGCGTAGTGCGAGGCGTCGTGGAGCATGGGGCGGTTCGGGTGGGGCGTGGAAGGGGGGAATCGTGCCAGCGGGCGCCGACAGGCAGGCCATCGTAATCGGCCCCTCCGGTTCCTGCACCGCGCGTAATATGCGCCATGCCCTCCGCACGGTGAGGGCGCTGGAGATACGGAATGAAATGGGAAGGCAATCGCGAGTCGGACAATGTGGAAGACCGGCGCGGTGGGGGCGGCGGCTCGCCGATTTTCGGAGGGCGCAGCATTGGCATCGGCACCATCGTCATCGCACTGGTGGGCGGGTGGGTGCTGGGCATCAATCCGCTGACGATCCTGGGGCTGCTCAGTGGCGGCGGGCCACCTGCGCAGGTGCAGTCGCAGGGGCCTGCCCAGCGCCCCCCGGCCGACGACACCATGGCCCGTTTTGTATCGACCGTTCTGGCCGATACCGAAGACGTGTGGCAGGCCGTGTTCCGCCAGGGTGGCGGCACCTACCAGGAGCCGCGCCTGGTGCTGTTTCGGGGCGCTACGGCCACGGCTTGCGGCACCGGGCAGGCGGCGATGGGCCCGTTCTACTGCCCGGCGGACCAGAAGGTCTACATCGACCTGGGCTTTTATGAAACCCTCAAGAACCGCCTGGGCGCGCCCGGCGATTTTGCCCAGGCGTATGTGATTGCCCACGAGGTAGGCCACCATGTGCAGAACCAGCTGGGCATCAGCGGCAAGGTGGACCAGATGCGTGGCCGCGTGAGCAAGGCGGAGTACAACGCGCTCTCGGTCCGGCTGGAGCTGCAGGCCGACTGTTTTGCCGGGGTGTGGGCACACCATGCGCAGAACGCGCGCCAGATTCTGGAGCAGGGCGATGTGGAAGAGGCCATGAACGCAGCGGCCAAGATCGGTGACGACGCCCTGCAGCGCTCGAGCGGCGGGGCGGTGGTGCCCGAAAGCTTCACCCACGGCACCAGTGCTCAGCGGCAGCGCTGGTTTCACAACGGGCTGCAGAATGGCAGCGTCAAAGCCTGCGATACCTTCGCGGCGCGGAGTCTTTGAAACACCCCCCTGAGCCGCTTCGCGGCCTGCCCCCGCTCTCGCAACACTGCGCGTTGCGGGCAGGGGGACGCAGCCAGCGCGGCGGGGCGGCCCTTGTGCGGCTGCCCGGGCATGGGCCGCGCCGGTTTTGTGGGGTGTGGGTGACCTACGGCGCTATGGAGAACCGAGATGTCCCCTGCTGAGTCCCTGCAGCCTCTCCGGTCGCCGGGCATCGCCGCCGCGTGGTCGGCGGCGGCGGTCACGGTGCCGCATGCCGTCGGCCTGGGCCTGCTGGCTTTTGCACCCCTGGCGGCCGACCATTCCCTCGCAGCGCTGGCGCTGTGGTCGGCGGCCCTGCCGGGCCTGCTGCTCACGCTGGTGGTGCCACGTGCCGGGGTGGTCTACGCGCCCACCACGGTGGTGGCGCTGCTGTTTGCGGCCGTGCTGGCCACCGCCCATGGTGCGGCCCCTGCGCTGGGCCTGAGTGCGCGCCAGGTGCTGGCCGTGAGCGGGGCCACGGTGGCGCTGGCGTTTGTTTTTCAGTGGCTGCTGGGGGTGCTGCGGCTGGCCTCGGTGGCGCGGTTCCTGCCCGTTTCGGTGACGCATGGTTTTGCGGCCGGGGTGGGGCTGTCGATGGTGGTGGGCCAGGTGCGCAACGGCTTTGGCGCTGGGGGCGACGCCCTGTGGAACGCCCGCACCGGCTGGCACCTGCTGGCGGCGCTCGCCGTGGTGGGGCTGGCCTGGGCGTTGCGCTGGCGCTGGCCCCGCATGCCGGGGCTGCTGTCGGCTGTGGTCCTGGTGGCGCTGGCCGTGGCGGTGGCGGGGGTGTGGGGTGGTGGTCTGGGGGATGTGTTTGCCCCCGCCGTGCAGCCCAGCCAGTTTGCCGGCCCGCTGTGGCCCGACTGGACGGGGGTTCCCTGGATGGCGCTGGCGCAACAGCACGGGTCGGACCTGGTGGTGCTGGCGCTGTTGATGGCGCTGGTCAACAGCCTGGAGATACTGGTGTTCAACCAGGAGCTGGAGCTGGACCACGGTCTGCGTGGCAACGCCAATCTGACCCTGCGCCGCGAGAGCCTGTTGGGCGTGTTGTGCGGGCTGGCCGGGATGATTCCTGCATCCACCAGCGCATCGCGCTCGCGCATTGTGCTGGCGCAGGCGGGCCCCTCCCGCGACGCACCGCGCTGGCATGCCGGCATCATGCTGGGCGTGGCAGTGACGGGCGCCTGGTGGCTGCACTGGGTGCCCATGGCCTGCCTGGCGGGTGGGCTGGTGCTGGCCGGGCTCATGCAGGTGCCGGGTCTCATGTGGTCGCTGCGCTACGCGCAGCGCTCGCGGGTGACCTGGGCACAAAGCTGGCTGGTGGCGCTGGTGTTTGCCGTGATGGGCGGCGTGGGCGCGCTGGTTGCGGGCCTGGTGGTGGCCACCTTTGTGTTGCTGCACGACTCCGCCGCCAAGGTGCTGCGCCATGTGCGGCTCGATGGCGAACTGCGCTCACGCCGGCTGCGGCGCGCGGGGTCGGACACCTGGCTCTCGCCGCGCATGAACCAGGTGGCTGTGTTTGAACTGCAGGGCGTGATGTCGTTCGGCGTGGCGGCCCACTTGGCCGAGCAGGTGCGTTTGCTGCTGCAGCCGCGCCACCGCTGGGTGATTCTGGATGCGGGCCGCGTGCCCGCCTGGGACAGCACGGCACTGGCGCAACTGCGCGCGCTGGTGCGCGACCTGGGCCAGCAGGGCATTGCCGCTGCCGTGGCCGCGCTCGATCCTGTGGCCGCTGAACATGCAGGCGACCAGGTACGCGCCTTTGCCGACCTGGACCGCGCCTTGGAATGGGCCGAGGCCGGTATCCTCTCGCAACGCCCCATTGAGCAACGCCCCGCGCGTCCCGAAAGGGATCTGCTGGGCGAGATTGGCGAGGGCGTGCCCCGGGTGGCGGCCAATGCCCTGATGGCCGTGCTGGAGCCTCTGGCCGTGCCGCCCCACGGGGTGGTGTTCAGCGCGGGAGACACCGACCACGACCTGCTGGTGGTGAAGTCGGGCCACATCACGCTGGTGACCCAGTGGCCGCCCGACAAGGGGCTGCGCTTGGCCACGGTCGGGCCGGGCATGGCGTTTGGCGAGATGGCGTTCCTCAACGGCGCTGCGCGCAGCGCTTGTGCGGGGTCTGAGCGGGGGCCTGCGCACCTGGTGCGCCTGTCGCGGGCGCACTTTGATGCCTGGGCCCGGCAATACCCCGAGGCAGCGCTCACCGTGATGAATAACCTCGCCCAGATCGGGGCGAGGCGTCTGGCGGTGACCACACGCCAATTGCGGGCGGTGTTGGAGTAATTTTGAATAAATAGTGCCACTAGCGCTCGATGGGTAAGCGCTGATAGCTATAAAAAATGTAGCTTATCGCTGTGACTTGCTCAATGAATAAATGCGCTCTGTACCACGCCCCCATGGTGAAAAATCGCTTTTTGGGCCACCGGTGCGACAATAGAGGGCTAAATGACAAGTTCCTTTTCCAATCTATCGCTGGCTGAACCGCTCGCGCGCGCCGTAGCCGAAATGGGCTACGAGTCCATGACGCCCATCCAGGAGCAGGCCATTCCGGTGGTGCTCACAGGGCAAGACGTGATGGGCGCAGCCCAGACCGGCACCGGCAAGACGGCGGCTTTCTCGCTGCCCCTGCTGCAACGCCTGCTCAAGCACGAAAGCAGCTCCACATCCCCCGCCCGCCACCCCGTGCGTGCCCTGGTGCTGCTGCCCACGCGCGAGCTGGCCGACCAGGTGGCGCAGCAGATCGCGCTGTACGCCAAGTACACCAAGCTGCGCAGCACCGTGGTGTTTGGCGGCATGGACATGAAGCCCCAGACCATCGAGCTGAAAAAAGGCGTCGAAGTGCTGGTGGCCACACCAGGCCGTCTGCTGGACCACATCGAAGCCAAGAACGCCGTGCTCAACCAGGTCGAGTACGTCGTGCTCGACGAGGCCGACCGCATGCTGGATATCGGCTTCCTGCCCGACCTGCAGCGCATCCTCTCGTACCTGCCCAAGCAGCGCACCACGCTCCTGTTCAGTGCCACGTTCTCGCCCGAGATCAAGCGTCTGGCCAGCAGCTACCTGCAAAACCCCATCACCATCGAGGTGGCCCGCCCGAACGAAACAGCCTCCACCGTGGAGCAGCGCTTCTACAGCGCCAATGACGACGACAAGCGCCGCGCCATCCACCAGGTGCTCAAGACCCGGGGTATCAAGCAGGCGTTCATCTTCGTCAACAGCAAGCTCGGTTGTGCCCGTCTGGCGCGCAGCCTGGAGCGCGAAGGCCTCAAGACCACCGCGCTGCATGGCGACAAGAGCCAGGACGAGCGCCTGAAGGCGCTCGAAGCCTTCAAGAGCGGCGAGGTCGATCTGCTGGTGTGTACCGATGTGGCCGCGCGCGGCCTGGACATCAAGGACGTGCCTGCGGTGTTCAACTTCGACGTGCCATTCAACGCCGAAGACTATGTGCACCGCATCGGCCGCACTGGCCGTGCTGGCGCCTCGGGCCTGGCGGTGACGCTGGTGTCGGGCAGCGATGCCCGTCTGGTGGCCGACATCGAGAAGCTGATCAAGAAGAAGATCGATCTCGAAGCCATCGAATACGAAGAAGACCAGCCCCGCGGCCGCATCAACGACGGCCGCCGTGCCTGGCGCGAAGCCGGTGAGACGGGCGACGGGCGCGATGCGCTGCCGGCCGCCCCCGCTGCGCCACGGCGCGAGCGTGACCAGCGCGTCGGGCGCGAGGGGCGCGAACAACACCGGGGCTTTCGCCCGGCCGTGGCATCGCGCGACCCCTTCTTTGAGAAGCCGTATGAGGCCAGCGCAGCTGCCGACGCAACCCCCGCCTGGGAAGCTGCCAAATCGGCCCCGCGCAGCAGCGTGTCGGCCAACATCAAGCCCAAGCGCAAGGTGGCAGCACTGTTCAAGGCTGCCCAGCCAGAGACTTCGGTGCAGTGATGAAATACAGGCCTTTTTAGGCCTGTAGCGCTTGATGGATAAGCGCAAGAAGCTATATTTTCAATAGCAACTGAGGCCCCGTCAGTCTGAATGCAAACGGTGGTCGGCCCGGAGGTTCGGGGCCAGCCTGCGCAGCAAGGCCACATCGATGGCGCCGAAGGGGACCGCCCGCCCCCCACGCTGCTGCACAAACTCCTGTGCAGCCTCCGCATGGGCAAACGCGGGCAGATTGCCCGCCCGCATCGGCCCCATGGCCGAAGACCCTGTCACATACACCGCCTCCTGCGCGTTCAGCCAACCACCCGTATCGGTATCGGTGACATACCGCGCCACGATGGCGTCGGCCGTGCGGCCCCGCGTGTAGTGGGCCACGTTGCCCAGGTACAGCATGAGGCTGAGCGGTGAGTCAAAAAAATACGCATCCCCGTCCGCAAAAATGACCTGCGCCGCCCACCCCCGCGCGCGGGCCGGGTACATGCCACACACCGGGCAGCGTGCGTCGGCGGGCACCTCGCGGGCGGCGGTCAGGGGCTGGCCCAGCGCAGGGTCGTAGGGCGTGGGCGGCGCCACCACGCACACATCGTCGCCGATGCCCTCCAGGGCGGCGTTGCCGGATGGACGGGGCGGAGTGCGCTGGGGCCATTGCCATGCCACCAGGCCTGCCGAGCCCAGCAGCAGGGCTGCAAGGGCTGTACGCCGGGTGGTTGCGTGTGGGCGGGGCATCAGCGCAGGTATGGGCGGCTCACATCCGCGTGTCGTGCAGTGCCCCGCCGCTCAGGTCCACCATGGCGGGCGTGATCTCGGCAAAGCGCAACACTTTGCCGCCATATTCAGCAGCAAACTTTTTCGCGTCGGCCTCTTGCGCAAAGCTGCCGATGGTGGGGCCCATGGAGCCGTGGCGCTTGCCGCCCACTACGTAGAGGGCGGTCTTGCCGTCGATCCAGTGGCCCTGTGGTGCGTTCCAGTCGGCCTGGCCCATGTCCTGCACATACACGGCCTGCACGGCACGCACCTGCTCACCGGCCAGCAGGGTGCTGAACAGCTCCACCGTGTCGCAGAAGAACGAGGGCTTGTCCTGCCCCGCAAAGCGCACCTGCGCCTTGGGGCCGGGGTAGTCGGCCAGCAGCATGCCGTCGAGTTCGCAGCTGGTGGTGCGGTCGATCTCCTGGGGCTGGAGAGATTGCGCGCTGTTGTCCGCCTGGCTGCAGCCCGTGAGGCCAGTCAGGCCAGTCAGGCCCGTGAGTGTGCCGAGCGAAGCGAGTGCGGCCCAGCCCAGCAATTGCCGACGCGTGGTGCAGCCGCACCGGGGTTGGTAAGAATGGTTCATGGTTTGAATCTCCAGCTTGCAAGACCGAGCGGCACCACGATCCAGCCCGCCATCACCGCGCCCATCAGCCATGGCTTGGCCAGGGCAGGGGGCACGATGCTGGTCAGGCCGTACAGGGTGCGCACGTCATCGAGCGAGAACACGTTGAGGATGCGGAAAACGTCGGCCGGGTTGAAGAGCAGCAGGTAGGCCATGGCCTCGCCGCCATAGCTGCCGCCCGTGGCCACCAGGGCGCCCAGCAGCAGCAGGTCAAACACCAGCACAAAAAAGAACCAGGCGGCAATCGCCAGGCCGGAGGCGCGTGTGCGCTCGTGTGTGAGCACCGACAGCAGCACCGCCATGCTCAAAAAGGCCAGCCCCAGCAGCACCGAGCTGAGCATGAAGCCGCCGTAGTGGAACAGCGCAGTCCCGCTGAACTGCCGCACCAGTAGCACCGCCACCAGCCCGAACCCCGCCAGCGTCGATAGCGTGAGCGCCGCCGCCAGCCCCAGGTACTTGCCCAGCAGCAGCTCCAGCCGCGTGATGGGCAATGACAGCAGCAGATCGAGCGAGCCGCGCTCGCGCTCGCCCACGATGGCGTCAAAGCCCAGCAGCAGCGCGATCAGCGGGATGAGGTAGATGACCAGGCTGACCAGGCTGGCGATGGTGAACTCGATGGAGCGAAAACCCACCGTGCCCTGCTGTGCGCCGCCAAAGTAGGCGATGGCCAGCGAGAACACGGTGAACACGAGCGCCACGGCCAGCACCCAGCGGTTGCGCATGCGGTCGCGGAACTCTTTGCCCGCGATGGTGAAGATTTGTTGGAATTCCATGGCTAGCCCTTGCGCAGGTCGAAGTACACATCCTCAAGCGAGGGTTCCTGGATCTGCAGGTCCTGCAGCGCGGTGCCCAGCGGTGCCAGCGCACGCAGCACGGCCATCTTGCTGCCGCGCGGGCAGTTCACATGCAGGCCTTCCGGCGTTTCCGTCCCCGTGACGCCGGGCACGGCAGAGAGCAGCCCCAGCGCGGCAGGCCGATCGGTCGCAGCCAGGGTGAGGTGGATGGTCAGCGGCATGTGCGCCTGCTCGCGCAGCGCCTGCACGCTGCCCAGGGCCTGCAGCTTGCCGGAGGCCAGGATGGCCAAGCGGTCCACGCGCTCCTGCAGTTCGGCCAGGATGTGCGAGGTGATGACGATGGTCACGCCACCCGCCTGCAGCTCGCGCAGCGTGGCGTAGAAGTCGCGGATGGCCTGCGGGTCCAGGCCGTTGGTGGGCTCGTCGAGCAGCAGCACCTGGGGCTCGCCCAGCAGGGCCTGTGCAAATCCCAGGCGCTGGCGCATGCCCTTGGAGTATTCGCGCACGGCGCGGTTGCCCGCGTGGGCCAGGCCCACGCGTTCCAGCAGCGCGGGGCATTGTGCGAGGGGCGCACCCTTGAGGCGGGCGAAGAAACGCAGCGTTTCCAGCCCGTTCAGGTTGTCGTAGAGCACCACGTTCTCGGGCAGGTAGCCCAGGTGGCGGCGGGCGGCGCGAAAGTCGCGGCCCTGCACCGTGGCGCCGCCCACCCGGATCTCGCCCGAGGTGGCGGGCGTGAGGCCCAGGATCATCTTGAACAGCGTGCTCTTGCCCGCGCCGTTGTGGCCGATGAGGCCGAAGATCTCGCCGCGCGCGATGCGCAGGTCGATGCCGTCCACGGCGTGCAGTGCGCCGTAGTGCTTGTGCGCGCCCCGCACCTCGATGGCGGGGGGCTCGCTCAGGTCAATGGGGGGAGGGTTGCGTGTCACGCTGAAAATTCCGTTGGGGTTGGTTCGGTTGCATGCGGGGCTTTGGGTCCACCACGGTGGGCACGCGCAGCACCGGAAACTGCTGGCCCACCAGGCGCAGTGCCTGCACGGCCGGGCTGGCCAGCAGCAGCTTGATGGCGGGGTGGCGCCAGGTCAGGCGGTCCACCATGTCGTTGGCCTCGTAGGGCACGTCGCCCACGCCGTTGCCGTCGCGGTCCCAGCCCAGGTAATTGCTCCAGTGGTTGCCGCCTTCGGTGCCCCAGCGCTCGTCGCGGGCGCCCACATAGCGCACCTGCTCGCGGTTGCCGATGAAGTCGTTGCCTTCGACCTTGTTGTTTTTGGAGCCGGCCGACAGGTGCACGCCCACCGTGTTGCGGGTCACCAGGTTGCCGCGCAGGGTGATGTACTCCACGTCGTAGATGAAGAAGCCTCGGGCGTTTTCGGCCACCACGTTGTTCTCGATCACCGAGTCCTGCAGGGTGCGCAGCATGATGCCGTGGTCGCTGTTGCCCCAAGCGCGGTTGTTGCGCACCACCTGGTCGCGCACCTCCATCAGCGCCAGGCCGCCACGGTTGAGGTAGGTATCGTTGTCCTCCCACAGGTTGTAGTAGGAGTTCATGTAGTGCGTGCCGTAGCGGCTGTGGTGCAGCCGGTTGCCGCGAAACACCGCGTGGTGCGACACGTCCACATACAGCGCGTCGCGCACAAAGCTGATGTGGTTGCCCTCGATGCGTGCGCCCGTGGTGTTGTACAGCTGCACGCCGTTGCCGCGCTGGGACGAGTTCACATCGCGCAGGCCTGTGATGGTGTTGTGCAGCACCTGTACATCGTTGGCCTTCTCGATCCACAGGCCAAAGAGGTTGTAGGTGAGGTCGTTGTGGCGTACCACGGCGCGGTGTGCTCCGGGGTAGATGTAGATGCCTGCGTTCTGGTCCTTGAGGCTGGTGCCCGAGTCGCGCACGATCAGGCCTTCGATCACCACATCGGGCGCGGTGACGCGGATGGTGTCGCCCGTCTGGCCGCCGCTGAGCGTGGGGCGGTCGATGCCGCGCAGGGTGAGCTGCTTGTCGATGCGCAGGTTCACGCGGTAAAAGCCCCGCTGCACCTCCACCGTGTCTCCCGGCGCCGCAGCTGTGATGGCGGCCTGCAGGTCCTGGCCAGGGCGCACCTGCACGGTGGCTGCCGCCGCAGGAAGTGCTGTCCACAGCGCCAGGGCCATGGCGACCGCAGCGAGTGCAAGGGGGGACTTCATCACGCCAGTCCCACCAAGGCCTTGATGGCCAGGAAGAGTGCTGCGCCGATCAGCAGGTTCTTGAAGCCCACGTAGCTCAGCATGTCCATCACGCCCGCCCGGCGGTACTGGTCGCGCCACCACGGGCCGTCCTTCACATAGCGCTTGCCCGACAGGCGGATCAGCACCTCGTACACGCTCCAGCCAAACCACCAGCCGATGATGGCGCCCGACGACAACGTGCCCAGGGCGGTCATCACCCAGGCCACGCTGGCAGCCAGGGCGAGCGAGAAGCCCGCGATCTGCAGCGCGCGCCGCGACGCCCAGCCTTCGCGGCTCCAGGGCCACAGATGGTCCACCAGCTCCTTCGCCATCCAGCGCAGGCCGCGCGAGCCTGCCTTGGTCTGCGGCAGCACTGGCGCCGTAGGCCAGCGTGGGTCCGGCCCCTTCGCGGCCTTGGCCGAGATCTGGTCCTGCACCGTGGCAGGGTGGATCGGGATGAAATAGCCGTTCTTGCCGATGGGCGTGATTTCCAGACCATCTTTCTCGCGGCGCTTGCGTTCCTTGGCCAGGGGCGGGCAGCCCTTGGTGTCGGTGTAGAGAATCATGCAGTCCAGGCAGTGCAGGCATTCGCGGTGGTCGATGCGGCCGTCGGCGTCGATGGCCTGTGCACCGCAGCCCACGGCGCAGGCCTTGCAGCTGTTGCAGTCCTGCTTGCGCTTGAGTCCAAACCAGCGGAACGTGCTGGGCATGGCCAGCGAGGCACCCAGCGGGCAGATGTATTTGCAGTAGGGTCGCTCGATGAAGATCGAAACGCCCAGGATGGCCGCCACAAACAGGCTGTAGGGCCAGGCGCGATTCATTACACCGACCAGGAAGGTCGTCTTGAACGGCTCCACCTCGGCCAGCTTCTCAGCCAGGCCCATGGAGAACATCGACACCGCGAGCAGCCCGAAGAACACCGCGTACTTGACCCACTTGAGCCGGTCGTGCCACTTCTGCGGCAGCTGCGTCTGAAAGCGCTTGAAGCCCACCGCACGCGCGATCTTGTAGATGCCCTCCTGCAGCGAGCCAAACGGGCACATCCAGCCGCAAAACAACCCGCGCCCGAACAGGAACACGGTGACGATGATGAAGATCCAGAACAGGAAGATGAACGGGTCGGACAGGAACAGCGACCAAGTCCACTGGAACAGCAGCGCGTGGAACCAGGTCAGCACCTGCGTGATGGAAGGCTGTGCCATGGCGCCGAAGCCGATCCAGCCGATGCTGAGGGCCCAGAAGCTGTACTTGAAGGCGTTGACCGGCCACTTGTTCTTGTGGGTGGACAGGCGCGTGAGCTTCTCGCGCAGGGCGTACACCACGGTGACGGCAATCAGCAGCGCGGCGAACAGCGCAATCTCTACCGCACGCGACTTCCACACGCGCACCCAGGGGTCGTCGGGCTCGTTGATGGTGGGGCGCCCGCCTTGCAGCATGGCGGCGGGCAGCCAGTAGGGCGTGTCAAAGCTGGTGAAGCTGCGTGTGCCCGTGGCCCGGTCCACGCGGTTGCCCAGAAAGCTCAGCTTCCACGGGTAGGCGGCCGAGAAGGCGGGTGAGCGGATGATGAAGATGACCGATTCGTTGTAGCTGGGTGCGCCTGCGGCCTCGATGCCATACAGGTTGAGCGCGTCCAGGTCGCGGAAGGTGAACGAATCTGCGCCTTGGCGCACCTGCACACGGTCGTAGATGCCGCCGCGCACAAAGCCCGAGCCCTTGAACGATTCCTTGCCACCGGTACGGACGATGAAGAAGGCGTGTTCGCCCTCCTTGAGCTGCAGGCGCAGGTTGTTCCAGCCGTTCTCGCCCAGAAGGCTCTTGCCAATGTCCGGGTGGTTCAGGTCGCCAAACCACAGCTCGATGAACGGGTCGGGGCCCTTGTCCAGGCCCACCTGTTCGGGCTGCACGCGCAGGCGCTGCACGGTGCCTTGTTGCACCAGCTCGGCCCAGCTCAGGCGCCTGCCGGTTTCGGCATAGCGTGCGGGCTCGCGCACCGTGGGCGCGAGGATGCCCACCTGCCGCGCCACGGCGGAGCCCGAGGCCATCATGACCTGGTTCTGAGCGATGACGGTGACGGTGGCGCCCGAGATGGCGTCGAGACCCAGCACGTTTTCATCAGGGCGCGACTGGCCCACCTCGATCTTGTCGGCCACCGACTTGCCCAGGTACTGGGCGTTGAACTTCAGCAGCGCAGATTCAGGGATGCCCAGCAGCAGGATGGGCTCGGAATGCTTGAGCACCTTCACGCCCACGAAGCGGCCCTGTGTGTCCATGCCGATCAGCGTGACCACAGGCTTGCCCGAGTAGGCCGGGGTGTCCGTGATGTCGGTGGAGAGCATCACATAGCCCAGCAGCTTCTTTTGTGCGGTGTCGTTGTCGTAAGCCTCTACGTAGGGCGGCTGACCCTTGCGTTCTGAGAAATGACTGGCGCCGGGAAACACGTCCTTGCACGGCACCAGTGCGCACATGTCGCGCGCGGTAGAGAGTTCCGCAGGCAGCTCGGCCTCGTAGGCGCCTGCTGCAGCATGCGCGCGCGGCGCCAGCCAAAGTGCTGCCAACAAGACCAGAAGAAGCGTGGCGAACCGCCGACGGAGGGAAATCATGGGACTATCTTTTTGATAGCTGCTAGCGCTTATTCATCAAGCGCTAGCGGCCAATATGATGCGAAGTGGAGCGCAGTCGTCGCAACTGGCGCGCCCCAGGCCAGGGATGCAGAGCAAGGGCCGCCCCGCAGCGAGTGCATCGTCCCCCTTCCCGGCGAAGCCGAGAGAAGGGGGAAGGCGCGCAGCGCCTCAGGAGGATCGCCCTGGTTAACCCTCCACGATCATCCGAGTGCGCATTTCCAAATGCAGCGCATGGCAGAAGTGCGTGCAGTAGCACCAGAACACACCGGGCTTGTCGGCCACGAAGCTCACCGACTTGGTCTCCAGCGGGTTCACGATGAAGTTCACGTTGTAGTTCGGGATCGCAAAGCCGTGCGTCAGGTCTTCGATCTTGTCCAGGTTGGTCAGGATCAGCGTGACCTCGTCACCCTTCTTGAGCTTGAACTCGCGCAGGCTGAAGGCCGGGGCTTGCGAAGTCATCTTCACGGTGACCTTCTTGCCATTACGGAACACGCCGGACTCCTTGGGGTCCTTGACGGCCAGCGGGAACTCGTCGAGCGTGTAGACCTGCTTGGGGCGCACCAGGTCGCGCTTGAAGATGATGAAGTCATGGGGCTCGCCACGCACGGGGTGGTCGGCCAGCAGCACCATCTTCTCGCCCGAGATGTCGATGAGCTGCTCGTTCTCGGGGTGCAGCGGGCCCACGGGCAGGAAGCGGTCCTTGGAGAACTTGCAACCCACGGCCAGGTACTTGCCGTCGGCGGCCTTGGTTTCGGACTGCGATGCATTCAAGTGGCCGGGCTGGTATTGCACATCGAGGCGGTCCACCACGTACTTGGCGGTCTTGTCGCCCGCGTGGAACTTGATGGCAGCCTCCACGTTCCACTTCACGACCTGGCTGTCCAGGAAGAGGGTGGTGTAGGCATTGCCACGGCCGTCGAAGGCGGTGTGCAGCGGGCCCAGGCCCAGCTCCACTTCGGCCACGATGGCGGAGTCCAGCTTTTCGAGCTTGCCTTCGAAATAGTCCAGCACCTTGGCCAGCTCGATCACGGTGCCGGTGGGCGACAGCTTGCCGGCGCAGATGAAGTATTTGCCATCGGGGCTGGCGTTCACGCCGTGGGGGTTCTTGGGCACCGAAACGTAGGCAGTGAGTGCTGTCTTGGGGTCCTTGTTGGCTTCATGGGTGCCGTCCACCACGGGCACCTTGCTGGTGCCGATGGTCTTGAACTTGCCAGCCTTCACGGCAGCCTCGATGCGGCCCACGTTGAAGAACAGGCAGGCATCGCGTTCGGCGGACATCATGTCCTCGTACTTGGCACCCATTTCCACGTTGTACTGGTTGGTGGCGGCCAGCTTGCCGTCGTATGACGTGGCGACCAGATCGCAGTTGCCGTCGATCAGCACTTGCCAGCGCACTTCCATCGTTTCTGCATCGACGCAGCTGAACATCGAACGGTATTTGCCCGAGTCTTCCGTGCCCGTGTTGGGCAGGGGGATGGCGAACTCACCGCCGCAGAACACGCGCGTGGTGTAGTTGATGGCAGGGTCCACCGGGTCGGCCTTGTCCGGGAAGATGCCGTGAAAGCCCTGCACGTTGGGCAGCTCGGTGATCTTGTCGCACACGAAGTAGTCGAGGCGTATGCGCGCGATGCGGCTGTTGATCTTGTCGTTGATCCAGGCATAGCGGCCGTCGTAGTTGCCGTCCTTGTACGAGGCATGTGTGTGGTGGGTGTCGGCCACCGTGTACTTCAGGCTGCCATCGGCCTTGGTGCCCATGATGGCCTTGGATTCGTTCGTGATGCCCCAGCCCACCAGGGCGTCGGGCACAAAGCAGGGGATGCGGGTGATCTCGCGGCCCGAGGGAAGGCCCAGCACGCGCATGTCGCCCGTGTGGCCGCCGCTCCAGAGGCCGTAGTAGGTGTCCAGCTCGCCGGGCTTGAGGTGCACGTTGGCGCCAGCGGCGGCATGGCTGGCCGCAGGTGCTGCAGGGGCGGGGGCCGCAGGCGTTGCAGCGCTGGGCTTTTCGTTGCATGCGGCGACGCCTGCAGTCAGCCCGACCAGGGCCGCCGTGTTGATGAAGCTGCGTCGGCCCAGGCCAGCAGCGGGAAGGGGACTGTCTTTTCTCTCGGTCATGGTTTTCCTCTTTGGGATCGCTCAGTTGAAAAGGGGTGGTGCGCGTGCAGGGGGGCTGAACGCCACCCCTGTGCGTGGAAAAAGTGGTGTGTGAAAACGGGGCTGGAAGGTGGGGGCGGCAGCAGTGGTTGCCGCTGCGAGATGGGTGGTGGGTGGCGTGTCGGCCCCGAGGCACACAGGGCAATCGAGACCGGTGGCGTCTGCCGCTACCAAGCCCTCAGCGGTCTTCACCACCAGCTTGGCGCTGCCTGTGCCGGAGCCGGAGCAGACCAGCTCCATGCTTCGCGGCACTACCAGCGGTGAAGCCACCGCAGCAGCCAGCGCCATGACAAACCACGCCAGCACCCAAAGGCGCAGTGTTCGCAGGTTGTGATGGCTTTGCATGGCACGAATAATAGATTCACGTAATATGAATCAATTTGATCTGGATCATGCTTTGGCGGCGCTCGCCTCTGCCCAAAAGTGCTTCTTGCACCTACAGTCAATGCACCAGTCTGAAGCGGTGCCTGTGCAATGCCCGTAGGTTTTTTCAGGCCAGGTGCTGGACGCATTTCGTCGCATTTCTCGCGCAGCCACAGGCCCTCTCAGATTTTTTTTAACCCCCAAGAACAGGATGTATGCGATGCAAAAGAAAACCGTGATGGTCGCCGTAGCGATCTTGGCCACACTGCTGGCCGGTTGTGGCGACAAGAAGTCGGAACCTGCTCCGGTGGCTGCACCCGCTGCGGTGACGGCCCCAGCGCCCGCAGCGGCCCCCGCCGCACCGGCTGCCGCAGAGAACGAACTGGGCAAGAGCGTGTTTGGCAAGACTTGCGCCATGTGCCATGCCGCTGGCGTGGCCGGTGCCCCCAAGCCGGGCGACAAGGCCGACTGGGGCCCGCGCATTGCCCAGGGCAAGGACACGATGTACAAGCACGCGATCGAGGGCTTTACCGGGGCGAAGGGCATGATGCCTGCCAAGGGGGGCTCCGCCAATCTGACCGACGCTGAGGTCAAGGCCGCCGTGGACTACATGGCCGACAAGTCGCTCTGAGCGGAGGCGCCATGCAGCAAGCTTCTCTGCCCCCTCAGGGTCTGTCGCGTCGTCGCATGGTGATGGCATTGCCCTTGCTGGGTGGTGCGGTCTGGGGTGGTGGCGCGTCAGCGGGCGCACGGGTGGTGTCTGAACGCAGCTCGCGTCCCCTGATGGGAACGCAGGTGGATATGGCGGTGGAGGGCGTTGATGGCCCGCAGCTGCGCCGCGCCATGGACCGGGCCTATGCAGAGATGCAGAGGCTGGAAGCGCTCATGAGCCGCTACCAACCCCGCAGCGTGGTCAGTCGTATCAACCTGGCTGCAGGCGTGACGCCAGTGATGGTTCCGGCCGAGGTCATGGCGGTGCTGCAGGGTGCGCAGCGTGTGTCGGCAACAAGCCGTGGGGCCTTTGATGTGACCGTGGGGGCTTTCAAGTCCTGGAACTTTGGCCCTGGCGACAAGGTGGTGCCAGGGGCCAGCGAGATCGCGCGGCAACTGCCCCTGGTGGATGCGCGCAGCCTGGTGCTGGACGTGGCCGCTGGCACGGCCTTCCTGGCCCGCCAGGGCATGGCGCTGGACCTGGGGGGCATCGCCAAGCTACCGATCCTGGAAGCCGGCATGAACATGCTGCGCTCCGAAGGGGTTGAGAACGCCATGATCAACGGTGGTGGCGACGTGCTGACCCACGGGCTGTGGCAAGGCAGGCCCTGGCGTGTGGGGCTGCGCGACCCGCGTTCCCCCGAGCGCCTGCTGGGTGTTGTGGCCGTGGCGGGCGCCGGTGTGGTGGCCTCGTCGGGCGACTATGAACGCTTCTTCTTCCACCAAGGCCAGCGCCAGCACCATGTGCTCAATCCGCGAACAGGGCGCCCGGCATCGGGCGTGCATGGCGTGAGCCTGGTGGCGCGCGACGTGGCGGCCGTCAACGGACTGGGCGCCGCGCTGATGGTGCAGGGCCCGCAGGCGGGCAGGGCACTGGCGCAGCGCATGCCGGGGCTGGCCGTGCTGATCGCCGGGCAGGACGGTGGTGTCTGGCAGTCCACCGCCATGTCGGCGTTGCTGGAGCCAGTGCCGTCCTGAACCTGCTGCGGTTTATTCAGCCCGGAGCCTGTGCCTGCTCGCAATGCACCTGCAGCAGCTCACGCTCGGCCAGCGTCGCGCCAAAACGCACGGCGCTCAGGCAGCCGCCCCACACGCAGCCCGTGTCCAGTCCGAGCAGATCGCTGCGGTTGAGCCAGCCCAGCGTGGACCAGTGACCGAAGGCCATCAGCGTGCCCGCTGTGCGCCGCCCTGGCACTTCGAACCAGGGCATGAGGCCGGGCGGGGCGGCGCTGGCGCTTTCGGTGCTTTCAAAATCCATCACGCCGTCGGCCGAGCAAAAGCGCAGCCGGGTGAGCGCATTCACGATCACCCGCAGGCGATCCGTGCCGGTCAGATCGTCACTCCAGTGGTCGGGGATGTTGCCGTACATGGCGTGCAGAAAATCGGGCAGGTCAGGGCCGCGCAGTACTGCATGGACTTCGTCCGCGTACGCGAGAGTCTCTGCGGCCGTCCAGGTGGGCAGCACACCGGCATGCACCATCAGCAGCGTTTGCCCCGCATGCGTGTGGGTGCGGGCCAGGGGCTGCTGGCGCACCCAGTCGAGCAGGGCAGCGCGGTCGGGGGCGTCCAGCACCGTGCCCAGCGTGTCGCGCCGCGAGGGCTTGCGTGCACCGTGTGCGGCGGCCAGCAGGTGCAGGTCGTGATTGCCCAGCAGGCATCGGATGGCGTCGCCATGGCGCATGCAGCGGCGCAGCACGGCGGCCGAGTCAGGCCCTCGGTTGACGAGGTCACCCAGCAGGTAGACCGTGTCGCGGCTAGGGGAAAAGCCGATGGTGTCCAGCAGGCGGTCCAGCGCGGCGTCGCAGCCCTGGATGTCGCCGATACAGTAAAGCGCCATGGTGATCTTTATGAGTGAAGCACGGATTTTCTGCTGATCGCGTCGCCGACCTTGCTCAGCATGTGCCGGAGTTGGGCGTTGAGGCCGGGGACGCGCGGTGTCCGCATGGACGGGCGGCGAAATTTCTGCCCGAAACCCTCGGTGGAGTGGAGTTGCTGGAGCAGTTGCGGGCCCGTTCTGGGCGCATGGTGTTTGTGGGCGACGAATATGGTGTGGCTCAATGCACCATGACCCGCGCCATTTACTGAAAGCCATTCCCGTTGAATTGCAGCCCAGGGGGGGCCTCGATGCCTGGGCCCCGCAGCGCGATGACGGAGGCTGGCTGTTGGATGGCTGGGGATGTCCTGCATAACCCCCGCGAGGCGCTGGTAGTGCGGATCGGGATGGGACGCAAGGCGTCTTTTTGCAGCCAATAGCCCAGCTATTGGCAAGAAAAGCAACGCAGCGAACCGCCCGAGGCCGCGCTATCACAGACCGCGGGGAGTTATGCAGGTCATCCCTGGATACCGGTGTCGGAACTCAAGGTGCGCCTGGATATTCGCAATTTACCGGGTGAGGGCCGTGGTTGCTATAACACGCGGGCGGCCCGTTTGAGGGAAGAAACGGGGCATTTGATGGAAGTGGGCGACCGCATTCGGTGCATGGGCTGGGTATTTGAGGTGCTGGCGCTGGAATGCAAGCGTATCGACAACGTATTGCCCCCGCCAGAAGACGGAACCGCGGTCGCCTCCAGCAAGCATCAATACCCCGGTTGTTCAGCCAGACGCAAACCATGCATCAATGGGTGTTGGGGGTTAATGCCAAGAATTTTTAATGAAATTCTGAAAGTGGTTGCACAAAAAAGGCACATTATTCTTATAATTCGCGGGTCTTCACCCTTATCCAAAATCCAGACACCATGACCAGCTACAAAGAACTGTTGAAGCAGCGCGAAGCCCTTGAGCAACAAATCAGTGAAGCCCGGCGCCGGGAACTGTCGGACGCTGTGTCGCAGGTCCGTTCACTGGTGGCCGAATATGGGCTGACTGCCCAGGACGTGTTCCCCACCGGCAAGGCGTCTGGCAAGACAGGCCGCAGTTCTACGGCCGGCACCAAGGTGGCGCCCAAGTACCGCAACCCCGCCACCGGCGAAACCTGGACAGGCCGTGGCAAGGCTCCCAAGTGGATTCAAAACGAAAACCGCGAAAAGTTTGTGATTTAAGGGTCTTTGCCCTGCATTAAAAAAGCCCGCTGATGCGGGCTTTTTTAATGGGCTACTCTTGGCCAGGACAAAAGGTGCTCAGGCGGGTGGCGCCTCGACAACTGTACGCACTGTGGGACGGACAGGAAATGCATGTACGGTAACTTCGCGCGCAGTGTCTGCGATTTATCGGCAACCCAATGTACTTTGTGGAGCCATTTGGTGAATTGGATGGTCATCGTTTTAATTTTGCACTGCGCGCATTGATTGCACCCTCACAGTGCACAGGCATTACGTTCAGCCTTCTGCAACCCCGGGGTTTTCCTGCGCAATCTTGCGCAATACCTGTGCCGTGAAATCGTCCGCCGGAAAGAAGGATTCCACAGCCAGCTCCTGCAAAGTCACATCCACCGGCGTTCCGAATATCGTGGTGGTGCTGATGAGGGAGAGCATTCCATGCACGCTTTCAAAGCAGAACGGCATTACCACGCCCAGCATTTCACCTGCCAGTACCAGGGCATCGGATTCCGGCGGGGCGGGATATTGCAGCAGTTCTGCCTGCAGTGCGATCAGTGCCGGGTCGGCCGTGGCCTGTATCTGCTGGCGCAGGCGTTCAAACAGGTGCGCCCGCCATTGCGCCAGATTGGCGATGCGCGGCGCCAGCCCCTGGGGGTGCAGGCTCAGCCGGAACACGTTGACAGGTGGCGCCAGCAATTCGGGACTGACGTGGGCAGACAGCAGGGCCAGCGCGGCGCGGTTGGTGGCCACCACGTTCCAGCAGCGGTCGAGGGCAATGGCGGGGCAGGGTTCGTGGCCCTTGAGCACCAGTTCCACCGCTTGGCGCGCCGCGGCCAGCGCAGGGTCGTCCAGCGCGCGTTCGCGGTACATGGGGGCGTAGCCGGCGGCCACCAGCAGGGCGTTGCGCTCACGCAGTGGAATGGCCAGGCGCTCGCACAGGCGCAGCACCATGTCGCGGCTGGGGTTGGTGCGGCCGGTTTCCATGAAGCTCACATGGCGCGTGGAGATGTCCGCCTCGTCGGCCAGCTCCAGCTGGCTCAGGTGCCGCTGCTGGCGCCAGGTGCGCAGGTGGTCGCCAAACGAGGTGGGCCCCGCCGGTGCCACGCGGTGCGGCAAAGGATGGCGTGGAGAGCGGTGAGAGGACGGTGCGGTGGAGGTCATGGCCGCCATCCTAGGCGCTAACCGCACACGGGCCATTACCTGGCAGGTCATCGACGCGGTGCGCCAGGGCGGGAACGATGGAGCCTTCTTTCTTCCTCAACCAAGGAGCTTTCCATGTTCAAGCTGATGTCCTCCCCCCGATTCCTGCGTGCCGTGGTCTGGTTCGATGCCTCCACGGGGGTTCTGCTCGGCGCCCTGCACCTGCTGCTGACAGCGCCCCTGGCCGAGTGGCTGGGCCTGCCGCCCGGGCTGCTGCAGGTGACGGGCGCCATGCTGCTGGGCTATGCCGCCCTGGCCATAGCGATTGCCCGGTCTGAGCCCATGCCGCGTGGCTGGCTGTGGGTGCTGATCGTGGGCAACTTGGCCTGGGCGTTGGCCAGCCTGTTGCTGCTGCTGGGCTCCACGCTCACGCCCACCTTGCTGGGCCAAGCCTATTTGCTGGTGCATGTGGTCTCGGTGGCCATGCTGGCCGAGCTGCAGTGGTTTGGCGTGCGCCGCCTGCCAACCTGGGCTGCGGCGTGATGGAGATGGTTGTTTGCTCCTGAAAATATAGCTGCTTGCGCTTGTCCATCAAGCGCTAGGGGCATTTTTTATGCCGATATCGGGCACGGGTGGCGTGGATCGGGCGACCCGACCACGCCACACAGGGTTGGGAGCCGCGTTTGCATAGCCCCACGATTGCACCGCCATGCAGGACTGCCAGAATAGGCTTTGTTGCCTTTCACAGGAGTTTGCCATGGCCGTATCACGCAAGTTGTCGCCCAAGCCCGCCCGCCACGCGTTTGCCAACACCCTCAAGAGTTTCAAGACAGCGTCTGGCAAAGAAGGCCAGTTCTACTCGCTGCCCGCGCTGGCCAAGCAGTTCCCCCAGATCCAGCGCTTGCCCGTATCGATCCGCATCGTGCTCGAATCGGTGCTGCGCAATTGCGATGGCCGCAAGGTGACCGCCGAGCATGTGCAACAGCTTGCGCACTGGGCGCCCAATGCCGCGCGTACGGACGAGATTCCGTTTGTCGTCTCCCGCGTGGTGCTGCAGGACTTCACCGGCGTGCCGCTCTTGGCCGACCTGGCCGCCATGCGCAGCGTGGCCGTGAAACTGGGCAAGAATCCCAAGAAGATCGAGCCGCTGGTGCCCGTGGACCTGGTGGTGGACCACTCCATCATGGTCGACCACTACGGCAAGAAGAATTCGCTCGACCTGAACATGAAGCTCGAATTCCAGCGCAACCGCGAGCGCTACGAATTCATGAAGTGGGGCATGCAGGCCTTTGACACGTTTGGCGTGGTGCCGCCGGGCTTTGGCATCGTGCACCAGGTCAACCTCGAATATTTGGCGCGCGGCGTGCACAAGCGCAAGGACAACGTCTACTACCCCGACACCCTCGTGGGCACCGACAGCCACACCACCATGATCAACGGCATTGGCGTGGTGGGCTGGGGCGTGGGCGGCATTGAGGCCGAGGCCGCCATGCTGGGCCAGCCGGTGTACTTCCTCACGCCCGACGTCGTGGGCTTTGAGATGACGGGCCAGCTGCGCGAGGGCGTGACCGCCACCGACCTGGTGCTCACGGTGACCGAACTGCTGCGCCAGCACAAGGTGGTGGGCAAGTTCGTGGAGTTTTTTGGTGAAGGCACGCGCACCCTGGCGTTGCCCGACCGGGCCACCATCGGCAACATGGCGCCCGAATACGGCGCGACCATGGGGTTCTTCCCGGTGGACGAAAAGACCATCGACTACTTCAAGGGCACGGGCCGCACCAAGGCCGAGATCGAAGCGTTTGAGGCCTACTTCAAGGCCCAGGGCCTGTTCGGCGTGCCGCTGGCGGGCGAGGTGGACTATTCGCAGGTGGTGAAGCTCGACCTTGGCAGCGTCACCCCCAGCCTGGCTGGCCCCAAGCGCCCGCAAGACCGCATCGAGCTGGGCAAGGTCTGCAGCCAGTTTGCCGACCTGTTCAGCAAGCCCAATGCACAAAATGGTTTCAACCGCCCGGCCGAGCTGCTGCACACGCGCCACCATGTCCGGGCCAGTGATGCTCCTGTCGATGTGGGCGCTCCGGCAGAGGTGCCAGCGCCATCGGGTGCACCGCGATTCATCGTGGAGATGGAGCAGAACAAGCCCACGCTGGCGGCCGCGCATGCCGAAGTCCCCGCCCAGCAAGCCAGCCGCACGGGTGACGTGACCGTGGGCAATGGCGACGTGCTGATTGCCGCCATCACCAGCTGTACCAACACCAGCAACCCCAGCGTGCTGCTGGCCGCAGGCCTCTTGGCCAAGAAGGCAGTGGAGGCGGGGCTCAAGGTCAAGCCGCACATCAAGACCTCGCTCGCCCCTGGCTCGCGCATCGTCACCGAATACCTCACGCAGACCGGCTTGCTCCCTTACCTGGAAAAGCTGGGCTTTGCGCTGGCGGGTTACGGCTGCACCACCTGTATCGGCAATGCGGGCGACCTCACGCCCGAGCTGAACGAGGCCATCACCAGCAACGACCTGGTGTGTGCCGCGGTGCTGTCGGGCAACCGCAACTTCGAGGCGCGCATCCATCCCAACCTCAAGGCCAACTTCCTGGCCAGTCCGCCGTTGGTGGTGGCCTATGCCATCGCCGGCACGGTGCTCAAGGACCTGATGACCGAGCCGGTGGGCAAGGGCAAGGGTGGCAAGGACATCTACCTGGGCGACATCTGGCCCAGCAGCGAAGAGGTGCACGCCCTGCTCAAGTTCGCTATGAACGGCAAGGCCTTCCGCGAGAACTACGCCAAGGTGGCCACCGACCCTGGCAAGCTGTGGGAAAAGATCAAGGGCGTGAGCGGCACCGCCTACACCTGGCCCGCCAGCACCTACATTGCAGAGCCTCCGTTTTTTGCACAGTTTGCTCTTGAAAAAGGAGCTGCTAACGCAGATCCATCAAGCGCTGGAGGCCAAAATGATGCCAAACTTCCATCGGTGATCGGTGCCCGCATCATGGCGCTGTTTGGCGACTCCATCACCACTGACCACATCTCGCCCGCAGGCTCCATCAAGGAAAGCTCACCCGCCGGCCAGTGGCTGCGGCAGCATGGCGTCCAAAAGGCCGACTTCAACAGCTACGGCGCGCGCCGGGGCAACCACGACGTGATGGTGCGCGGCACCTTTGCCAACGTGCGCATCAAGAACCTGATGATCCCGCCCACTGCCGACGGCTCGCGCGAAGAGGGTGGGGTGACGGTGTTCCAGAACGAAGGCGCGCTGCAGGGCGAGAAGATGTTCATCTTCGATGCCGCCATGCAGTACATGGCGCAAAAGACGCCCACGGTGATCTTTGCGGGCGAGGAATACGGCACCGGCTCCAGCCGCGACTGGGCCGCCAAGGGCACGCAGCTGCTCGGCATCAAGGCCGTGGTGGCGCGCAGCTTTGAGCGCATCCACCGCTCCAACCTGGTGGGCATGGGGGTGCTGCCGCTGCAGTTCAAGGCGGGCGAATCGTGGGAGACGGTGGGCCTTACGGGCAATGAGCTGATCGATGTGGTGCCCGACCCGGCGCTCACGCCACAAAGCGACGCGCAACTGGTCATCCGCCGCGCGGACGGCTCGCGCCAGGAAGTCACCGTCACGCTGCGCATCGACACACCCATCGAGGTGGACTACTACCAGGCCGGCGGCATCCTGCCGTTTGTGCTGCGCCAGTTGTTGCAGGGGTGACACTGCCCTGTCGGCGGTGCAGGGCACCGGCATCGTCGGCAACGGGGCTTCGGCCCCGTTTTGCATGGAGCCCGATGGTGGGGGGAAACACGCACCCCCGCGCCTTACTCGTCGATACACTTGTGACGCTATGTAGAACCCGGTAGAAACACTCCAGACCATGCCGCTGTCGTCCTCTCCCACCCGCACTCCGCCTGCGCGTTCACCGTGGGCGGATGCGCCCGCCCTGACGGTGGTGCTGGTGGTCGCAGCATTGACGCTGGTGATCGTGCCAGTGGCCCAGATGCTGGGGCCGGGGGCGGGTTCCCAGCACGGCCTGGAGCCATTTATGGAACTGGTGGCGGTTCTGTTGGGGTTGCTGGTGGTATCGGTATCCCTGCACACACTGGACCCGTCCGAGCAGGCCCGGGCCAATGTGCTGGTGGCAGGCTTTGGTGTCGCGGCGGTGTGCAATTTTCTGCACGGCGTGCTGGCACATTCCACGCCCGTGCACATGCCATCGGGCACGGCCCACATCTCACTGTGGCTGAGCAGCTGGGCGCGGGTGGTCGAAGTCGTCACTCTGCTGCTCACAGCCGCGCGGCTGGCAATGCCCGGCCCGGCCAAGGTCTGGCTGGCCGCCTCGGGCGTGGTGGCGCTGCTGCTGGTGGGCTCGGCCATGGGGCCCCTGCCAGGCTGGTTTGCCGCTGCGGCGGGCGGGTCATTGCGGCAATACCTGGCCTTTGTGCTCGTGGTGGCGCTGGGCGTAGCTGCAGTGTGGCTCCACCGCAATCCGGGCCGGCGCGAACGGGTGTTTGCCTGGGCCGCCGTGGCCTTTCTGGGGGGTGAGCTGGTGGTGGGCCTGATGGGTGGGCATTCGCCCATCGGGGGGCCGTTGGCGCACGGTCTGCGGGTTTTGGCGTATGCGTTGTTGTACCAGGCCGTTTTTGATGCGGGCATACGGGCGCCGTTCGCCCGTGTGCAGGAGGCCGAGCGGCGCCTGCGCGAGAGTGAAGGGCGTCTGTCGCTGCTTGGGCGCAACCTGCCCCACAGCGTGTTGTTCCAGGTGGTGCGCGAGCTGGATGGCAGCTCACACTTTGTGCACATGGGCGATGCGATCGAGCGGCTCAATGGGGTGACGGTGCAAGAGGTCATGGCCGATTTCCGGGTGTTGTATCGCCAGGTGTTGCCCGAAGACATCGACCGCCTGCGACAGGCCGAGCGGCAGTCTTTTCTGACCATGACCAGCATGGAGGCCGTTTTTCGCGTGCGCCGCACCGATGGCCAGATACGCTGGATGCACCTGAGTTCATCGCCCCGTCTGCTCGACGACGGGCGTGTGCTGTGGGATGGTGTACAGACCGACATCACGGCCCACCGTCTGGCCGAGGAGGCTGCGCATGCCCACGAAGCCCTGATGGCCAACATGCTGCGCCAGGTGCCCGGCGGTGTGGCGCGCTTGGACCGGGATCTGCGCGTCTTGTATGTCAATGCGCAGCAGGCCAGCTGGCTCTACCGCAAGCCCGAGGAGCTGCAAGACCGCCTGCTGCAGGAGGTGATCCCGGCCGATGTTTTCGCCCGCATGCAACCCCATTTCGCCAAGGCCTTTGCGGGCGAGACGGCCGTGTTCGAGAACCGTATGGACGGGCCTGACGGCCTGCAGGTTCGCCACACCACCATCGCGCCCGAGAGCGTTACCGAGCAAGGCGTGCCTGCCGTTGTGCTGTTTGCCTACGATCTGACCGGGCTCAAGCGCGTGGAGGCCGAGCTGGCCGACCAGAAGGCCCATCTGGCCCGCGTGGTCAACGCCATGCCCGACATGGTGTTCTTGAAGGATGCCAGCGGCGTGTACCTGTCCGTCAATCCGGTGTTCGAGCGATTTGCGGGCAGGTCGGAGCGGCAGATCGTGGGCTGCAACGATTTTGACCTGGTGGCCCCCGCCGAGGCTGAGCGCTTTCGCAAATACGACCAACGCGCCATGCAGGCCTGGCAGCCGCTGGTTTACGAAGAAACACTGACCTTTGCCGAAGATGGCTACCGAGGCCAGTTCGAGACCATCAAGACCCCCATCCGTGACCTGACCGGCCGGGTGACGGGGGTGCTGGGGGTGTGCCGCGACATCACAGACCGCAAGCGCGCAGAACAAGAAATCGAGCGCCTGGCCTTCTTT
>NZ_JBYCZW010000003.1:0-697250 GCF_057586455.1 Acidovorax sp. SRI_002
CCGTTCGAATTTACCTTTTGCCATTTTGAATCTCCAAAGAGCAATGCCTGTGTTGGGGTTTAACGTCTGCACCCGATTGCTGGTTCGTCCCGCACAGGGCAACAGGACGGCACCGGGTCGCAGATTGCAAGAATTTTGCTACTGTTTTAATAGCTGCTAGCGCTTTATAGACAAGCGCTAGCAACCAATCTGACTCAAAAATAAAGAGGAAAGACCTGCCCAGGGCAGACCTTTCACTCGACGCGCTTACTTGGCGCGTGCAGCCATGATGGCTTCAGACACATTGCGCGGTGCTTCGCTGTAGTGCTTGAATTCCATCGAGTACGTAGCGCGGCCTTGCGTCGCGGAGCGCAGCGAGGTCGAGTAGCCGAACATTTCGGACAGCGGCACTTCAGCGCGGATGGCCTTGCCACCGCCCGGGATGTCGTCCATGCCCTGGACCATGCCACGGCGGGAGGACAGGTCACCCATCACGGTACCAGCGTAGTCTTCCGGCGTTTCCACTTCCACGGCCATCATGGGTTCCAGAATGACCGGGCCGGCCTTGCGGCAGCCTTCCTTGAAGCCGAAGATGGCAGCCATCTTGAACGCCAGTTCGTTCGAGTCCACATCGTGGTAAGAACCGAAGTGCAGCGTGACCTTGACGTCCACCACGGGGTAGCCAGCCAGCACGCCTTGCGTCACGGCTTCGTTGATACCCTTTTCCACGGCCGGGATGAATTCGCGAGGAACCACACCACCCTTGATCGCGTCGACGAACTCGATGCCCTTGCCGGCTTCGTTAGGTTCGATCTTGAGCACGACGTGGCCGTACTGGCCCTTACCGCCGGACTGGCGCACGAACTTGCCTTCGGCTTCTTCCACCGTCTTGCGGATGGTTTCGCGGTAGGCAACCTGAGGCTTGCCCACGTTGGCTTCCACGCCGAACTCACGCTTCATGCGGTCCACGATGATTTCCAGATGCAACTCGCCCATACCGGCGATCAGCGTCTGGCCCGATTCTTCGTCGGTCTTCACGCGGAAGGATGGATCTTCTGCAGCCAGGCGCTGCAGTGCGATGCCCATCTTTTCCTGGTCGGCCTTGGTCTTGGGTTCCACGGCCTGCGTGATCACAGGCTCAGGGAACACCATGCGCTCCAGAATGATCTGCGAGTCGATGTCGCTCAGCGTTTCACCGGTCGTCACGTCCTTCAGGCCCACGCAGGCAGCGATGTCGCCGGCACGGATTTCTTCGACTTCCTGGCGCTCATTGGCGTGCATCTGCACGATACGGCCGATACGTTCCTTCTTGCCCTTGATGGGGTTGTAGACGGTATCGCCCTTGCTCAGAACGCCGGAGTACACACGCACGAAGGTCAGCTGGCCCACGAACGGGTCGGTCATCAGCTTGAATGCCAGGGCCGAGAACTTCTCGTTGTCATCCGCCTTGCGGGTGACGGGGTTTTCGTCTTCATCGGTACCCGTCACGTCAGGGATGTCCGTCGGTGCTGGCAGGTAGTCGATCACGGCGTCCAGCATGCGCTGCACACCCTTGTTCTTGAACGCGGTGCCGCACAGCATCGGGTGGATTTCCGTGGCGATGGTGCGCGTACGCAGGCCGAACTTGATTTCAGCTTCGGAGAGGTCGCCCTCTTCCAGGTACTTGTTCATCAGCTCTTCGGAGGCTTCGGCAGCGGCTTCCACCATCTTCTCGCGCCATTCCTTGGCCGATGCGACCAGATCGGCTGGAATTTCTTCGTAGGTGAACTTCATGCCCTGCGAGGCTTCATCCCACAGAATGGCCTTCATCTTCAGCAGATCGACCACGCCGGTGAACTTGTCTTCGGCGCCGATTGGGATCACCACGGGCACAGGGTTGGCCTTCAGGCGCAGCTTCATCTGCTCGTAGACCTTGAAGAAGTTGGCACCGGTACGGTCCATCTTGTTCACGAAGGCCAGGCGAGGCACCTTGTACTTGTTGGCTTGGCGCCAGACGGTTTCCGACTGGGGCTGCACGCCACCCACGGCGCAGTACACCATGCAGGCGCCGTCGAGCACGCGCATCGAACGTTCCACTTCGATCGTGAAGTCCACGTGACCGGGGGTGTCGATGATGTTGAAGCGGTGCTCCTCGTAGGAGTTGTCCATGCCCTTCCAGAAGCAGGTCGTGGCAGCCGAGGTGATCGTGATGCCGCGCTCTTGTTCCTGCTCCATCCAGTCCATGGTGGCAGCGCCGTCGTGCACTTCGCCAATCTTGTGGCTCACGCCCGTGTAGAACAGGATACGTTCGGTGGTCGTGGTCTTGCCAGCGTCAATGTGGGCCGAGATACCGATATTGCGGTAGCGCTCGATGGGAGTCTTGCGAGCCATGGTGGATCCTTGGATGGGTCGTGTTATTCAGGGGAAGGGCCCAGCATTGTGGCGCTGCGACCCGTCAATTTTGTGACCACCTCAATCGCCACAAGGCTGCAGGCAAAATTGCCGGCAGCCTTGCGCTTGGCGACGAGGGCAGTTCGTCGATTTAGAAGCGGAAGTGGCTGAATGCCTTGTTGGCTTCGGCCATGCGGTGCACTTCGTCACGCTTCTTCATGGCGCCGCCACGGCCTTCGGTGGCTTCCAGCAGTTCGTTGGCCAGGCGTTGGGCCATCGACTTCTCACCGCGCTTGCGGGCGGCTTCCTTGATCCAGCGCATGGACAGAGCCAGACGACGGACAGGGCGCACTTCCACAGGCACCTGGTAGTTGGCACCACCCACGCGGCGGGACTTCACTTCGACCATGGGCTTCACGTTGTTGATGGCAACAGTGAAGGCTTCCAGCGGGTCCTTGTCAGGGTGCTTCTTCTCGATCAGTTCCAGGGCGCCATAAATGATGCGCTCTGCAACCGCCTTTTTGCCGCCTTCCATGATCACGTTCATGAATTTGGACAGCTCAACATTGCCGAACTTGGGATCCGGCAGGATTTCACGTTTGGGGACTTCGCGACGACGTGGCATTTTTTACCTCTATCTTTGCTTCAGTTGGCATCTTTTCAGACACCGCGAGAGCCAATCAAGGACTCCCACTTACTCGACCCGCGCAGAACACCTGCGTTTGGGGCCACTACGCTGCTTCACCGCGCCACGCGGGAGACAGCACCGAAAATTCTTTTGTGCAAAAGCGCAGGGCTTACTTGGCCTTGGGCTTCTTGGCACCGTACTTGGAGCGCGACTGCTTGCGGTCTTTCACGCCTTGCAAGTCGAGCGAACCACGCACGATGTGGTAACGCACACCGGGCAAGTCCTTGACACGACCGCCACGAACCAGCACCACGCTGTGTTCTTGCAGGTTGTGGCCTTCACCGCCGATGTAGGAAATGACCTCAAAACCGTTGGTCAGGCGCACCTTGGCAACCTTACGCAGAGCGGAGTTAGGCTTCTTAGGCGTCGTGGTGTACACACGGGTGCACACGCCGCGGCGCTGGGGAGAGTTTTCCATCGCAGGGCTCTTGGACTTGATCTTTTCGACCTCGCGCCCCTGACGGACTAGTTGATTGATGGTTGGCATGAATACGTCCCTAAACGTAAAAAACGAAAACGTGAAACCCTTCGGAATTTCCGAAAAGCCTTCTAATGTAGCAGCAAGGCCTTGAACGGGCAAGCGCTACGCGGTTTTCCTCGGAAACCCAGGCTCAAGATGGAGACCAAAAGCCGCCGAAAGCGCGCGGCAAGACAGAACCGCCGCGCTGGCGGTACCCCTTCCCGAATGGCTGCGCTGTTCGGGAAGGGGGGGGTGGAGACGCGGCAGCGCCTGAGGGGGATGTTCCTGCTACTTTATCCAGAGCCGGATGGCATCCCATGCACGGCCCAGGATGCCTGCCTGTTCCACGCCTTCCAGCGCGACCAGCGGCACTTCCGCCACAGCCTGTTCGCCCAGGAGTACCTTCAGGGCGCCCACAGACTGCCCCTTGGTGAACGGAGCAACCAGCGGGTCGGGGCGCGCAATCTGGGTGGTGATCTTGCCTGCACTGCCTGCGGGCACGGTCACCACGATGGCCTCATCGCGGCCGATCTTGAGGGTGTTTTCCGTGCCCTTCCAGACAGCGGGCGTAGCGACGGGCTTGCCGGCGTCAAACAGCTTGACGGCTTCAAACGCGGTATAGCCCCAGTTCAGCAGCTTCTGGCTTTCGTTGGCGCGCGCATTTTCGCTGGCAGCACCGAGCACGATAGACAGCAGGCGGCGCTGGCCCACGCCTGGGAATTCACGCTTGGACGTGGCCACCAGGCAGTAGCCTGCGGCTGCGGTGTGGCCGGTCTTGAGGCCGTCCACGGTCGGATCGCGGAACAGCAGGGAATTGCGATTGCTGCCGTTCGATGCAGGCGTGCCGGGGTAGCTGTACTGCTTGGTGGAGTAGTAGTGCATGTACTCCGGGAAATCCTTCATCAGGCGCGTGGCGAGAACGGACAGGTCGCGCGCCGTGGTGAGGTGGCCGGGCTCGGTCAGGCCTTCGGGGTTCTTGTAGCTGGTGCCGCTCATGCCCAGGGCCTTGGCCTGGTCGTTCATGAGCTTGACGAAGTTTTCGTACGTGCCACCAACGCCCTCGGCCAGCGCTACCGTGGCATCGTTGCCGGACTGGACGATCATGCCCTTGATGAGGTCTTCCACCGGCACCTGCATCTTGGGGTCGATGAACATGCGCGAGCCGGGCATCTTCCAGGCACGCACGCTCACGGGCAACTTCTGGTCCAGCGTTATCTTCTTGGCGCGCAGCGCGTCAAACACCAGATAGCCCGTCATGAGTTTGGTGAGCGAAGCCTGCTCCACCGGCGCGTCAATGTCCTTGGCGGCCAGCACCTGGTTGGCCGTGACGTCCACCAGCATATAAGTGCGCGCGGCAATTTCAGGAGGCTGGGGCGCCTGGGCATAGGCGCCGAAAGCGGCAGGGGCCACGGCAGCAAAGACGGCCAGGGATCGCAGCGCGGACAGGATTCGTTTCATGGGCAATAAGGGGCTGGAAAGGCTCGGAAAAGAGGAAAAAGAAACAGCAGAAACTGCTGGGAGGCGACCAGGAGGGGCGGGTTGAAGCCAACCCAAAGTCAGACGCAGGCTTGAGTGGCTCAGCCTTGCGATTGCAGGTGGCGCACCACCAGATTTTTCAGAAGCGGCAATTGTCCGTGAAAGAAATGCCCCCCTGCGGGAATGACTGTGACAGGCAGTATCTGGGGCCGCGCCCAGTCCATCACAGCGGCCAGCGGCACAGTGTCGTCGTGCTCGCCGTGCACGACCAGGGTGCGCAGATGGGCATCGGGCGGCACCGGGGCAACGGCAAAACGGCTGGCTGCCGTGCCCACCAGCACCGCCTGGTCCACGCGACCCTGCGGCCAGAGGGCGGCCAGCGCATGGCTGGTGACAAATGCGCCAAACGAAAATCCCGCCAGCGCAATCCGCTGGCCAGCGGCAGCGGGCGCCACCTGCTCCACCACGGCCAGCAGGTCCTGCAGCTCGCCCTGGCCTTCGTCGTGCACGCCTTCGGTGCCGCCCACGCCGCGAAAATTGAAACGCACGGCCGTCCAGCCACACTGCACAAAGGCGCGCGCCAGCGTCTGCACCACCTTGTTGTCCATGGTGCCGCCAAACAGCGGATGGGGATGGGCAATGATGGCCACGCCACGGGGCGCCGCAGCACCGTCGGCCAACGCGGCAGCGTCACGCACGGCCTCGATGGCGCCTGCGGGGCCGGACAGGGTCAGGCGTTCGGTCTGGGCATTCACGGGTTTACTACCAATTTAATAGCTGCTAGCGCATGATGGAAAAGCGCTAGCAGCCAAAATCATTCAAAAAAAACAACGAGACGGATGGAGCCGTATTCAGCGACCAAGTTCCGCCGGTGTGACCAGGCGCTCCACCACCTGGCCGTTCTTGAGGTGGGATTCGACGATCTCGTCAATGTCGGCCGCGTCCACATAGGTGTACCAGGTGCCCTCGGGGTAGACCACCGCGACAGGGCCGCCCGCGCAGCGGTCCAGGCAGCCGGCCTTGTTCACGCGCACCTTGCCAGCCCCCGCCAGGCCTGCCGCCTTCACCTGGGCCTTGCAGCGGTCAAAACCCGCCTGTGCGTTGTGGTGGGCGCAGCTGTCCTCACCGTTGGTGCGTTCGTTCAGGCAGAAGAAGATGTGGCGCTGGTAGTAGCCGGGCACTGCGGCCGGTGCGGGGGTGGTGTCGCTCATGACTGCATTTTACGAATCCACGCGTCCATGACGCCGTCGCGGCGCTGAATGCGACTCAGGAGGAGCCTTCCTTGCGCGACACCCGAAACACCACGTAGATCAACGTAGCGTAGGGCCACAGCCACCCCAGCCACTGGCCCAGGCCGTAAAAGCGGATGAACCGGCCCTGCTCCCAGATCTGCAGCGTCTGCGCAAAGTAGGCGCTGGTGGGCGCCTGGTTGAGCAGCGCCAGGTGCCAGACCAGGGCCACCAGCAGCACGGCAGCGCAGGCACGCCGGGGCAAGGCCAGCAGCAGTACCGCCAGCGCCAGCGCGCCCCACACTCCCACCCGCGTGGGCAGGCCCATCCATTCCCAGGCATGCACGGGGCCCCAGCTCAGGGCGGCCGACAGCGCGGTGAGCGTGACGCCCACGGCCACCACACCCAGGGCAAACAGCGCCCGCCGCCCCACATGGCGGATCACGCAGTAGCCCAGCAGGCACGGGGCCAGCAGGCCCAGCGTCACACACAGCAGCTCCCCACTGGGCGAGAGCGGGTCGAGCGCAGCCTCGCGCAGCGGCAGCCAGTCCAGAAACGGGGTGTCGGCCAGCACCTCGATGAGCGCCGCTTCCAGCCGCTCCAGCACCTGCCCCAGCCCGAACGGCACCGCCGCCGGGAACAGCAGCGCCAGCGGCCACAACGCCAGTAGGACGATGGCGCCGCTGGCGTCCTGCACAAACCAGCGGCCCTTGAAATCGCTCCAGCGGTCGATGGCGCCCAGGCGCTCCAGCAGCGCGGCGCTCAGCGCCCCCGCCAGGGTGCCCGCCGCGTTGAGCAGCAAGTCCAGATTGGAGGGCACACGCCGGGGCAGGTAGATCTGCAGGAACTCCATGGCCAGTGACAGCAGCATGCCCACCAGCGTGGCCAGCAGCACCGCGCCCCGCCCCCAGCCCGAGCGCAGCATGGCCAGCACCAGCAGAAAACCCAGCGGGGCATACCCCACCACATTGGTGGCGATGTCAAAACCCGTCCAGTACGGCGGGGGCAGCGGCGCCAGCAGGAAGACCAGGGGGTCAATGCCCTGGGCGCGCCAGCCGTCAAACGGGAACAGGCTGGCAAAGACGATGAGCGCTGTATAGATCAGCGCGAGAGGCCAGGCGGAGGTCTTGGACACCAGCGTCAGCTCTGCGCGTTCAGAATGGCTTGACCACCACCAGCACCACCGCCAGCAGCAGCAGCAGCACCGGCACCTCATTGAACCAGCGAAACCACACATGGCTCCTGCGGCTGGTGCCGTCGGCCAGCTTGCGCAGCACCACGCTGCAGGCGTGGTGGTAGCCGATCACCAGCAGCACCACCGCAAGCTTGGCGTGCATCCAGCCATTGCCGGGGCCCCAGCCGATGCCGTAACCCATCCACAGCCACAGGCCCAGCGCCAGCGCAGGCACGGCCAGCAGCGTGGTAAAGCGAAAAAGCTTGCGTGCCATGAGCAGCAGGCGGTCGCGCTCGGCGGCTGAGCCCGGCGCCACCATCGCCAGATTGACGAAGATGCGCGGCAGATAGAAAAGGCCAGCAAACCAGCTGGCCACGAAGACGATGTGAAAGGCTTTGACCCAGAGCATGGGGGCAGTTTAAGGGCCTGTGCGGGCCACCCGAGGCCGCACCAAAAAAAAGCCCGGCAAATCCGCCGGGCCGGGAAAGCCTGTTTTGCATCGCTGCAACCCGAGGCCCCGCTCAGGGAGGGAAAGCGGGGGGCGGCAAGCCGCCCGGCGCCAATTTAGCACCGGGCATCGGGTGTTACAAGCGGCTTTTCCAAGGTGAGAAGGCGTCGCCATGATGTTTGAAACCGGCGCGCCCCATGCCAGTGCACCCGTGGATCCAGCTTCGCCGGTCCAGGGGGTGCGTCCCCCGAGGGAGCCGCGCAGCGGCTCAGGGAGATAATCTCGCGATGCACCTCCAAAGCCCCGCCCCCTTCCCCCAGAACCGCCCGCGCCGCCTGCGCCGCGATGCTTTTACCCGCAACCTGGTGCGCGAAAACGCTGTGACGCCGCACGACCTCATCTACCCCGTGTTTGTGCATGAAGGCAGCCAGCGCCGCGAGGCAGTGACCTCCATGCCCGGCGTGGACCGCCTGAGCCTGGACCTGCTGCTGCCCGTGGCCGAAGACTGCGTGAAGCTGGGCATTCCGGTGCTGGCGCTGTTCCCGGCGATCGACCCGTCGCTCAAGACGCCCGATGGCAAAGAGGCCCTGAACCCCGACGGCCTGATCCCGCGCGTGGTGCGGGCGCTGAAGAAAGAATTCCCCGGCCTGGGCGTGATGACCGACGTGGCACTGGACCCGTACACCAGCCACGGCCAGGACGGCGTGCTGGACGAGACCGGCTACATCATCAATGACGAGACGGTGGAGATCCTCACCGGCCAGGCGCTCACGCACGCCGAGGCGGGTGTGGACATCGTCGCGCCCAGCGACATGATGGACGGGCGCATCGGCGCCATCCGCGAGGCGCTGGAGGTGCAGGGCCATATCCACACCCGCATCATGGCCTACAGCGCCAAGTACGCCAGCGCCTTCTACGGCCCCTTTCGCGACGCCGTGGGCACGCGTGGCGCCCTGGGCAAGGCCGACAAGAATGTGTACCAGATGGACCCCGGCAACAGCGACGAAGCCCTGCGCGAGGTGGCCATCGACATCGCCGAAGGCGCGGACATGGTGATGGTCAAGCCCGGCATGCCGTACCTGGACATCGTGCGCCGCGTGAAGGACGAGTTCAAGGTGCCCACCTTCGCCTACCAGGTCAGCGGCGAGTACGCCATGATCAAGGCCGCTGCCGCCAATGGCTGGCTGGACCACGACGCCGTGATGATGGAAAGCCTGCTGGCCTTCAAGCGCGCCGGTGCCGATGGCGTGCTGACCTACTTTGCGCGCGACGCGGCTCGCTTGCTAACAAAATAATAGCTACTAGCGCTTTATGGACAAGCGCTAGAGGCACTTTTCATTCAAAACCGGGTTCATGCGCATCTTCCACATCCACAACGGCGGCGTGCAGGAGCTGACCGCGTTGCCCGCTCAGATGCCCGCCCAGGGTTTTGTCTGGATCGCCTGCGGGCGCCCCGCCTTCCAGGCGCGGCTGGCCGAGATCCAGGCACGCCTGCAAACCCTGGTGGGGCTGCAGCTGGTGGACCTGCACGTGTCCGACCTGCTCAACGCGCAGCTGCCCTCGCACTACGACTACACCTCGCAATATGACCTGTTGGTGTTTCGCCGCCTGGCCACCGCGCAGGGCGACACCGTCGACTCGCCCGTGGAAGGTGATAGCCCCGCCAGCCCACTCAAACGCAGCGGCCCACCGGTGCTGCGCCGCATCGACACCAGCCCGGTGGGGTTTGCGGTGTTCGACCAGCTGCTGCTGACCGTACACCCCGCAGACTGCGCAGTGCGCGACGCCTATGCGGCCCGTCTGCTGGCATCGCTACCCACCAGCAACGGCACCGAAGGCCGCAGCAGCCCCGTGCCCGGCGCGCGCGTGCCCGCCAGCCCGGCCGACCTGATGCTGCGCGTGGTGAACATGATGGTGGACCGCTATCTGGACCTGCGCCGCGAACTCACGCGCCAGCTCGACCACTGGCAAAACGAGCTGCTCAAGCCCCGGGCGCGGTATGTGAACTGGAGTTCGCTGCTGGAAGCACGGCTGGCCCTGCACAAGCTCGACGAGATCTGCGAAGACCAGCGCACCGCCGTGCAGGACTGGATCGATGCGCTGGAAACCTGGGCCTTGCCCGACACCCCGGCTGGCCTGCGCGAGCTGGACCTGCTCAAGGTGCGCAGCCGCGACGTGCTGGAGCACATCGAGCGCGTGGTGCACCACGTGCGGCGGCTGGAGCAGAGCACCGAAACTGCCGTGCAGATGCATTTCAGCGTGCAGAGCAACCGCACCAACGACATCATGCGCACGCTCACGGCGCTCACCGCCGTGTTCCTGCCGCTCAATCTGATAGCGGGCATCTTCGGCATGAACTTCGAGTTCTTGCCGCTCATCCACAAGGCCGACGGGTTCTGGTGGGCGTTGGGCTCGATGGTCTTCATCGCACTGTCGCTGGTGATGCTGTTCTGGCGCAAGCGGTATCTGGCGAGGACGAGGTGACCGTGCTCGCGAAGGCACTCAGCTGACGAAGCTCTCCCAGTCAGACATTCTTCGCACCAGAGTCCACGCAGCCGTCAACCCGCCAACGCCAAGGCCAGTGGTTGTCGTGCGCGAAAAGCCCATTTCGGCCCCAGACGGAAGGCCTCCAGCCTGCGCGAGGAAGCGGTGGCAAAAAAGAGGTCTTCGGACAAATGGAGGCGTTCAAATACCCGCCGCTGGCGCACCGAGCGGCGGCGCAGATCCCCCTCAAAGGCATTGCCGTCACCGCGCGATTGTTCGAACAATGCTGCCGCGCGCGCCAGGTTCTGCAGCGCCAGGGGCGTCAATGCCGGCACGGCACGCGGTGCGGACAAACGGGCCTGCACGATAAACGGGTTTTGCCCCACCAGCAAACCCCATGGCCGACGGCCCTCGACGGGGTCGACACTCAAGGCTTCCAGCTTGGTCAAACCGAAGTCGCGCGCCAGCGTCAGCCGCACGGCCAGCCAGGGATCGGCTTGACGCACTTGCTCAATCGCCTCGCGCGCCACGGATTCACTCCCCTGCAGCGGCAGCACCAGTGAGCCCAACAGGCGCTGCGCGTGCGCATCGCCCTGGTTGGCAGCGGCATGCAGCCACGCAATGGCCTGCTCCGACTCCACCACCGAGTTCGACGCGCGCAGTATCAAAGCCCCCAGCTTGCGCTGCGCCTCGGACTGTCCGGCCATGGCCGCTTTCTCCAGGAAGAAGCGGGCCATCTGCGGGTTGGATACCGACGAGCGGTGGTCTGCATGCGTCGCGTACAGGGCAAGCCATGCGTCGTCCCGGCCCGCGTCCGCAGCGCGCAACAACAAGGCCACGCCTTTGCGCAGGTTCAGCGACGTGGCCAGCCGCGCTGGCGCCAGCGTGCCGCTGTCAATTCCGCAACGCGCACGGCCCAGCAGGCACGCAGCGTCCCGATCCCCGCGTACGACAGCCAGCTCCAGACTGGCCTCAATCTGGTCAGGTGCCAGCCCGCGCAAGGTGTGTTTCTCGCGCTCGGCCCACAAGACCGCCGCCACGACCAGGTCCGACAGGGCGTGTGTCAAGCGCGGCGCCACCATCAGCGCCACCCGCAGGCAATCGACCAGCTGGTCCAGTCCCCCTTCTTCACGCGCCTGGCGCGCAGCGATCACCGCGACCTGCACCACGTCCACTGCGGCGCTGGATTGGATCGATTCCACCATCGCCTCCAGGGCGCGGTCCGAGCGTGCACCCTCCACGGCCGCCATGACCTGGCAGGCCTCGACGTGCCCGGCTGCGGCGGCAGTCTCCAGCCACGATTGCCCCGCCGTGACGGAGCTGCGCGTCAACGCCATCCACACGCCCAGCTTGAACTGCGCCAGCGGGCTGCCTGCAGCGGCGGCCTTGTGCAACGCATCTTCCTGCTTCAGTTCGAGCAGATCCTGCAGCGGCAAACTTTCTGCAATGGCACACGCGGTTTCGGGCAGCTCACGGACGCTGGGGTGTGAGAGGTACTCAATCCCCGTGGCCACATGGCGCGGAAACCCGTCGCCCCCCACCAGGTAGCGCCGGCCCGCTTTGCTGCGGGCGGCGGGATCACCCTGGCGGGCCAGGGTCAGCAATTGAATGTCTTGTCTGCGCATGCTCGGCTCTCTTCAATATGTGTTGCGGGGGCAGCACACCAAAGCGGCTTTTGGCACGCAAACTGGCAAACACCCCCTGCCTTGGACAGGTTTGAAGAATAGAAATGCACGCCTGACAGCGGGATTGCGCGCACATGACATCTCTGTAATGAACCGCCTGGCCTGCCCGCGACCCATGCAAAAAAGCCCGCATCCCCTGGGGGATGCGGGCCAATCATTTACCTTGGAGACAATTGCCCATCGCAATGGGCAAGAGGAAGACCGCCTGGGGCCTTAGAACGTGTGGCGCAGGCCGAAGTCCAGGCCCTTGGAGTTGTCACCTGCACTGGTCTTGGCACCGTTCAGTGCAAGCGCAGAACCGTTCTTGTTCTTCAGGTACGCGAAGGTGGTGTACAGGGCAGTGCGCTTGGACAGGTTGTGCACGTACCCCACGGCAAACTTGTTCGCCTGCACATTGGTGTCCTGAACGCTGACGCGGGACCACGAAGCGCGGACCAGACCAACGCTGCCCACGGGAGCCGTCGCGCCGATCATGTAGTGGCGAGCCTTCTCGTCGCGGGCCTTGGACTCATCCTGCCCAGCTTCAACCAGCAGCTTGGCCACACCGAAATCGTAAGAACCTCCGATGTTGGCATTCGTCACGTCGCCATACGCACCAAGGCTGGACACCGAGCCGTAGCTCACGCCCACATTGAGGGGGCCGTTTTCATAGCCAGCGCGCAACCCATAACCATTGCCGTCATTGGAGCCATTGGCGGCCTCGCCACGGTAGTACTGCACCTGGCCAAAGAACCCACCCAGATTCCTGGGCGTGAAGTACGACACGGAATTGCTGGTACGCGTCTGCATGGCGTAGCCGTAGTTGCTGCCCAGCGAAGTCGTCTTCAGAAGAGCGCCGACGCCGTTGTCGCCGAATGCGTCATAGATGTTGTTGTAGGTCGCAGTGAAATCACGGCCCAGGCGAACTTCGCCCCAGAGGTCATCCATCAGGCTGATGGTCGAGCGACGGTTGAAGTTGAAGGTGTTGCCGACGCCAGTACCGTCGTCCAGGTTGTAACCGGCTTCCAGCCAGAAGCCAGCCTTCATGCCACCACCAAGATCTTCAATACCTCGGAAACCGAGGCGGTTGGAAGCCAGACCACCGCTGCCCACGCTGGTCCGGTTCGTCTCACTGCCGCGGCCCACCTGAACCGCCACGTCGGCCACGCCAAACAGCGTGACAGACGATTGTGCATAAGAGGTTGCGCTGATGGCTGCAAGCACAGCCAATGTGGCGAATTTTTTCATGGTCATCCTTGTTAAGTGGGTTCAATCGGAGTCATGTCCCACGCCTTGTTGGCAGGACATGGTGCAAGCGTAGGCACTGCACCCTCGTGTCCACAGACCGCAGAGCGCAACCACGGGGGACACGCATGCGTCCCCCCCTCGGTTTGGGACAACGCCGTTTCACAGGTGCCACATTCCCTCCGAACTGAAAGGCTGTTGGCGATCCCCGGGAGGCACACAGCGGTTTGGCGGGATGGGTACGCCAGACACGGTGTGCAATAGATAGATAGCCTGGACTTGCAAAACCGCTGCAAAAGCAGAGACCGGCTGCAAACACCACGGCCCGAAAGGTTGCCGCGAAATCGGGTGAGGAGACACAACCGCTGATTGCGCAAGGGCTAGGGACCCTCTGCACCAATCACCGCGCCGTGTGCAGCTGCGGTCTCGGGCGGTCTGCGGCGTTGCAAATACTCGCAATAGCTGCGGCTATTGCTGCGTTTTGCGCCTTGCAGCCCATCCCGATCCGCAGCGCCCACTTGCCGCTCGATTCGTGCAGAGGATCCCTAGCGCAAACAGCGCACCCGAAGCATCCGCGAGGATCCTGGTCGCGCTCCAGACCAATCCTCCCGCGGGACCGCACACAAGCTCTCACGACTGTTCGTGAATTCGCAACAGTGCATTTCGATCCAGCAAGCTTCTCAAATCCACACGCACCTTCAACAATCCACCAAGGTCAATCCGCAGCTTCCCTCCATCCGTCTGCACTCCACCTTTTCTGTCCCTTGAGAAACCGCCGGGATCTCGTCACATGCGCTTGCTTTCCATTGAAGACGAACGATCAACCGCCGCTTACCTGCAAAAAGGCCTGACCGAGCATGGCCATGTTGTAGACACGGCGTTCGACGGTGTGGAGGGCCTGCATCTGGCCACCTCAGGGCACTACGACCTCATACTGCTCGACGTGGGGCTGCCGGGCGCCAGCGGCTGGGATGTGCTGCAGGGCATTCGCACACAGCAACAGACACCGGTGTTTTTCATATCGGGCCGCGACGAGGTCGAAGACCGCGTCAAGGGGCTCCTGCTGGGTGCCGACGACTACATGGTCAAGCCCTTTGCATTTTCCGAACTGCTGGCACGCATCCAGGTGGTCGCGCGCCGCCGTGCACCCATGTCCGCACCAGAGGGCGTGCTGCGCGTGGGCGAGCTGGAAGTCGATACTGCCCGCCGACGCGTCAAACGGGGCGCGCTGCGCATTGATCTCACCACCCAGGAGTTTGTTCTCCTGGACTATCTGGCCCGCCATGCCGGCCAGGTCGTATCGCGCACCCTGATCGCGCAGAACGTGTGGGACATGCACTTTGACAGTGACACCAATGTGGTCGATGTGGCGGTGCGCCGACTGCGGGCCAAGATCGACGAGCCCTTCGCCGAAAAACTCATTCACACCGTGAGGGGTGTCGGCTATGTCCTTGAGCCCCGGCACAACGCCTAAGGCGCGGTCCATTCTGCGGCGCTCTCTGCCCCTGAAGATCGCGCTGGCGATTTCTTTGATCACCCTGCTGTTGATCACGGCCAGCTTCTGGATGGTGATCTACCTGCTGGGCCAGGATTTCAACGACCTCCTGCCGCTGCTTGCCAGCAACGGAGGCATGGTCCATATCCCTGCAGAGGATTTGCACGCGCGGGGCCATGCCTTTGCCCTGCGCTCATGGCGTGTTTTTGCCATCACGCTGGGTGTCGGCGCGCTGGCCGCGAGCCTCTTCGCATGGTGCACCGCCAAGCTCATCCTGTCCTCGGCCCACCGCCTGGCCAACACGGCCAACCGCATCAGCGCCCAGGCCTTGCACGAACGGCTGGCCCCCGAGAACAACATTGCCGAGCTGGAACCCGTGGCCCGGGCGTTCAACAACATGCTCGACCGGCTCCAGGATTCCTTCACCCGCCTGTCGGGTGTGTCATCCGACATTGCGCACGATCTGCGCACTCCCATCCACCGCCTCCTGATGGTCGCGCAGGTCACGCTGGACCGCCCCCGCAGTGCGGAGGAATACCGTGCGGTGATCGAGTCGGCCGTTCCAACGTATGAGCGCATGGGGCGGATGATCGAGAACATCCTGTTCCTCGCGCGCGCCGAGAGCCAGCAAAGCGCCGTTCATGCCACCTTCATCCCGCTGGAGCAACGGCTAGGGGCCATCGCAGCCTTCTTCGAACTGCTCGCCCAGGAGCGGGGTTTGGAGCTGGCGCTCCAGGTAGACCAGAGCGCCCACGTCTGGGCTGATGACACCCTGCTCACCCGCGCCACCGGCAACCTGCTGACCAATGCCATTCGCCACGCCCGCCCAGGCAGCACGGTTTTGCTCTCAGGATCGGTGGCATCAAATGGCGGCTGCCATATTTCGGTCTCCAACGAGGGCGAACCCATCGCCCTCAAGCACCAGGCCAGGATTTTTGAACGCGCATACCGGGTTGAAAGTCCGAGCAACGAACAAGCGCCCGGCGTTGGCCTGGGGCTGGCCATCGTAAAAAGCACCATGGAATTGCATGGAGGCTTGGTCTACTTGCGCAGCGCCCCAGGCCATCCGACGGTGTTCACCCTGTGGTTCCCGCCACCACCGCCGCGTGCACCGGAGGCTGGGCCATCACGCGGGCGCATCAGCCGGTAGCACGGGGTGCGATCGGGCTGGGACCTTGGGTCGCAAGATCAGCGCGGCGCCTGGACGCCGAACAACCCCGCCCCGTTGTCCCACGCCACCTTGCGCGCCACATCGGTAGGCAATCGACCCAGCCACTGGCGGTAGCCCTGCATCAGGCTTTCGTAGTGCTGCCAGCGCTGGTTGACCCAGGTGTCCGAGCCGATCACGAAGCGCGTGGGGTACTTGAGCAGCAGCGCACGCCAGGCGGGGCACAGCTGGTTGTCGTCGCAGACCAGGCCCGGGCGGTACGAGAGTTCGCCCACCAGGCCGGGGTAGCGCGCCATCAGCGCATCCACCCGCTCCACGGGCGTACCGCCGATGCCGGTGTGGGCCCAGATCAGGCGGAGCTTCTGGCCCTTGGTGGGCGTGTGGGCCATCAGCAGGTCGATGGCCACATCGTCCACATGGGCCAGCACCACCAGGTCGCGCTCTTCGGCCAGGACCATCAGCTTCTGGGCCACGGGGCCGTTGGCGTTGGCGCTGTCGTACAGGTGGAACTCGCCAATGCCCCGGTACGGCCCGGCCGCCGTGCCGCGCGCCAGTTCGGTCTGCACCATGGTGTAGATGCTCTCGTCGGCAAACCAGCCGGTGTAGTCCGCCCGGTTGCGATACAGCCGCACAAAGGGCACGACGGTGACACCCGCCTCGCGCGTCTGCGGCAGGCCCGCCAGCGTGAGCGAACCCGCGTTGGGCCGCGAGTTGGCCACGATGGCGCGCACGCCGCTGGCCTTCATGCGCGCGAGCACATCAGCGGGCGGGTGGGGGCCGGTTTTGCCGTCCCACGCTTCCTCGTTGTAGTGCAGGTGCGCATCGAACAGGGGGCCGGTGTAGTCGGCCGCGTGGGCCTGAAATCCAAATGCTATTAAAACAATAGCTGCTATCGATTTACAGGCAACCGGTAGCGGCCAAATTTGCCTCAAAACCTGGATATACGTCGAACTCGCCATGGCGGTCTCCAAACATTGAGCAGTTCATCGCTGCGCCCTGGCGCCTGCAATGGGCGCGCCCCCGCCAGAGACGCCAAGCAAGGGCCGCCCCGCAGCGAGGGCGTCGTCCCCCCTGGGGGAAGGCGCGCAGCGACTCAGGGGGGATTCCAATTCATGCGAGGTGCTTGTCGAAGAACGCCAGGGTGCGGTCGCGTGCCGTCATGGCCGCAGGCTCGTCGTAGCTGCCGCGCTGGTCGCAGTTGAAGCCATGGTCGGCGGCGTAGATGTGCACCTCGGCTCCCGGCTGCGCGCGGGCAAAGGCCTGCACGCTGTCCACGGGGATCCAGTGATCGCGCTCGCCAAAGTGAGCCAGCACAGGCACGCGCGGCTGGCGCGCAGCTTCGTCAGGGCTGGTCATGCCACCACCGTAATAGGGCACGGCGGCCGACAGGCCGGTGAGCGTACAGGCCGCGCGCCAAGTGAGAAGCCCACCCCAGCAAAAGCCCACGATGCCCACCTTGCGGCCGCTTTGCGCGGCGGCGTAGTCGATGGCGGCCTGGATGTCGGGCATCACGCCAGGGGCGGGCAGCGCCTCCACCGCCGCTTTCAGGCCCATGCCAGCCTGCATGTCGTCGCCGGTGTAGCCCAGGTCCACGCCGGGTTTCACGCGGTGGAATGTCGAAGGCGCCACCGCCAGGTAGCCACGCGCCGCAAAGCGGTCGGCCACGGCGCGAATGTGGGAGTTCACGCCAAAAATTTCCTGCAGCACCACCACGGCGCCACGCGGTGCGGCATCGGGCTGGGCCACCCAGGCCGGAAATACAAAACCGTCACCCGAAGTCAGATCGACAAACTGTCCCATGCTGCAATCTCCTTGATAAAAATGCGCCGGAGTGGAGGTGTGCCTGCTGCAAACCGCTGCCCGCAGCACCCAGAACCTGTTCCAATGCGCCATTCTTGCAGGAGACCCCGATTTCATGGACAAGATCGTCTTAATCACCGGCGCCAGCCGAGGCATTGGCGCCGCCACCGCCCAACTGGCCGCGCGCCAGGGCTGGGCGGTGGCGGTGAACTACCAAGGCAACCAGGCCGCCGCCGATGCAGTGGTGCAGCAGATCCGCGCCGCAGGCGGCACCGCGCTGGCCGTGCAGGCCGATGTGGCTGACGAGGCCCAGGTGCTGACCATGTTTGCCACCGTGGATACACAACTCGGCCGCATCACCGCCCTGGTGAACAACGCGGGCGTGGTGGACACCACACAGCGGGTGGACGAAATGAGCGTGGCGCGCCTGCGCCGCATGTTCGATATCAACGTGATCGGCAGTTTCATCTGCGCCCGCGAGGCCGTGCGCCGCATGAGCACGCACCATGGCGGCGCTGGCGGGGCCATCGTCAACGTCTCCAGCGCCGCGTCACGCCTGGGTTCGGCCCACCAGTATGTGGACTACGCGGCGGCCAAGGGCGCCATCGACACCTTCACCATCGGCCTGGCGCGCGAGGTGGCGGCAGAAGGCATCCGTGTGAACGCCGTGCGCCCGGGCCTGATCGAGACCGACATCCACGCCAGCGGCGGCCTGCCCGACCGCGTGCGCGACCTGGCCCACCAGGTGCCCATGCAACGCGGCGGCACGGCCGAAGAAGTGGCCGAAGCCATCGTATGGCTGATGTCGGATGCGTCGCCCTACACCACCATGTCATTGCTTGAAGTCTCTGGAGGAAGGTAATGAAGCACCCCCTGAGTCGCTTCGCGCCTTCCCCCTCTCTCGCTTCGCTGCGCGAAGCGGGAGGGGGACGCCCCCAGCGCGGCGGGGCGGCCCTTGCGCGGGGGCACTGGCCTCGACAGCGCCAAGTCGAAAATCTATGGGCGACAAGCTTCAAAACGGAAAACTAGTATGGATCTCAAACCGCTCATCACCCTGCTCGCCATCGTGAACCCGCTGGCCATCGTGCCATTTTTTATCCACTACACGCAGGGCTTTTCGTACCCGCAGCGGCGACGCACCATCCAGGTGGCCAGCTTCAGCGTGTTCTGTGTGATTGCGGCCTGTGCGCTGCTGGGCCTGCAGATCCTGGACTTCTTCAATATCTCGCTGCAGAGCTTTCAGGTGGGCGGCGGAATGCTGCTGCTCATCAGCGCGATGAACATGCTCAACGCCCAGCCCGCTGAGGCCAAGCCCAGCACCAATGAGTACGAAGAAGGGGCCGAGAAGGCAGCAGCGGGCAGCAGCATTGCCGTGGTGCCGCTCACCATCCCGCTGCTCACCGGCCCGGCCAGCATGTCCACGGTGGTGATTTATGCCGACCGCGCACAGACCTTCTGGCAGCACGCGGCGCTGGTGGGCTACGGAGTGGTCATCGCGCTGGCCACGGCCGTGTGTTTTGCGCTGGCCGACCCGATTGCACGCGTGCTGGGCAAGACCGGCATCAACGTGATGACCCGGCTGATGGGCCTGATCCTGGCCGCCCTGGCCGTAGAGGTGATGGCCGACGGGTTGGGTAAATTGTTCCCCATCCTCGTTGCACGCTGACATGGAATACCCCCTGAGTCGCCTACGGCGCCTTCCCCCAAGGGGGACGACGCCCTCACTGCGGGGCGGCCCTTGCTCGGCGTCCCTGGCCTGCGCCGCGCCAGTTGCGTTGTCTGCGCGGGGTGCGCAGCACCGGGGATGATTGAGGCATGTCTGCCAAACTCCTTTTGCTCGAAGACGACCCCGCCATCGCCCGCACCGTGGCCTATGCGCTGGAGCGCGATGGCCTGACCGTCACGCACAGCCTGCTGGTACACGATGCGCGCCAGCAACTGCAGCGCGCCCGTTTTGACCTGCTGGTGCTGGACGTGGGCCTGCCCGACGGCAGTGGACTGGACCTGCTGCGCGACGTGCGCAACGCTGCGCCCACGGCCGCCCTGCCCGTGCTGATGCTCAGCGCCCACGGCGAAGAAATCGACCGCGTGCTGGGCCTGGAGCTGGGCGCGGACGACTACCTGACCAAACCCTTCAGCCCCCGCGAACTGGCGGCGCGCGTGAAGGCGCTGCTGCGCCGAGCGGGCAACGGGAACGGCAATGGCCACCCGGCAACGCCCACCGCCACGGCCTCCGCGCTGTTCCTCGACGACGAGACGGGCCAGCGCATCAGCCTGCGCGGCCAGGCCCTGCCGCTGACCCGGCGCGAATACCGCCTGCTGTCCCACCTGTTGCGAGGCGCAGGCCGCATTCATTCGCGCGACGCGCTGCTGGCCGCTGCCTGGGGCGACGACAGCGAGAGCACCGACCGCACGGTGGACACCCATATCAAGACCCTGCGCGCCAAGCTGCGCGAGGTGGACCCGGGGCGCGAGTACATCAGCACGCACCGGGGCATGGGGTATTGCATCGATATTTATAACCCCATTGGCCCCAGTCGATGACATCACACGCACTCATAGGTAGAGCGGGCCCTTGCAAGGCATCCCGCCCCCAGCAGGCGCGAGCACTGGCGTGCAGGCCACGGCCGCATGCCACCGAAAACTGAGAAATGCTCGGGCCGGAGGGCTGGACAGGCGGACTATCTGGCGGGGTAGCGTGTAGGGCCTGAGCGGCGCAGCACACGGATGCCCTCCGCTCTGCAAGCCCTCAGAAACGGTGGCGAATCGACAGTGCCAGGCTATTGACGTCTTTTCCGGGCGCTGCCGCAACGCCACCCAGAAATCCGTTGCCGCCCAACATGTCTTGCGACGTGTTTTTGTTGTTCAGGTGTGTGAGTACGGCATTCAGGTCGGTGCGCTTGGACAGTGCATAGGTGTAAGCCACCCCATACGACGCGCGATCCGCATTGAACGGGCGTTTGTCGTTCATGTTGTTGTAGGCCACGGTCACGGCGTGCACGCCGCTGGTGATGCGGTAGCCAACCTGGAACAGGCGTGCGTCTTGCCGGAAACCCTGAATGAAGGCGTTTTGCACCAGACCGGCCACTGGTGCCGTGGCCGGGTTGGCAGACAGGACGGCGGAAATGCCGGACAGGTTGGTGGGATGGTCGTCCTTGATGACACTGAATTGGCCCGACAGGGTGCCCGGCCCGACATCCAGCGTCGCGCCGAGGACAGCGGTCGTCAGCGACTTTTCACCCAGTTCGTTGTTGCGTGTGTTGTAACCGCCGCCGAACGAATAGCCGTTGCCGTTGTACATGGCCATGGCACCCCACAGCCGCCCCGCGCTCGACCGACCTGCGACTTCCCCGGCTGCGTACATCGCGGTGGCGGTGAATCCGTTCAATTGCAGACCGTACTGGAGTGAGTTGCTCACGCGGATATCGAACGAAGCCGGAATCGCCACCAACTGTCCCAGTGACAGGCTGGACTCGGTCTTCATCGCGTCAAAGTTGGCGTTGGCCAAGTAGCCCGGTGTGTACTGTCGCCCGAATGTGAAGGCACCGAACGGGGTGATCAGACCAGTGAACACTTGCCGATCAAAGAAGTTGTTGCCCAAGTTGACGCCCACGGAATTGCCGATCTGGGCGGCCACTGCGGACACAGCAGGCTGAAGCGCAGCGGGCAGGCCCAACGATCCAGCGTTGCTGAGTCGGTCCGGCAGCCGCCCTTGGGAAATGGGGCGGTTGCCCAGTGCGCCGGTGTCAGCTTCGAGCCGCGATTCGAGCGTGAAGACGGCGCGGTATCCACCGCCCAGGTCTTCATTTCCCTTGAATCCGAGGCGCGAACCTTGCATGTTCCCACTGGTAAGGCTGGTCTTAGAGCCGCCGGGTGCTCCGGTGACATGGTGGATGCCAACGTCGACGATGCCGTACATCGTCACACTGCTCCCGTCAGCCGCGCTTTGCGCCATGCCAAACGACGAAAAGCACCCAAGCACGGCCGCTGATAGGGCACGCATTTTGTTCATAACTTGTCTCCTGTTGCTGCATGAAATTGGCAGAAGCCCGCGCCACACCGTGGGCAGCTCCGGGTTCAGCCTAGGTGACATGTCTCAAGCGGTAACAGCGGGTAGCACGGGATCGCTGGAGCAGCCCGGTCGCAACGATCTGTTTTCGAGCGAAAACGTTGCGCGTTTGCAACTCTTGTGGGCCGCGCAACAGGCTTTGCGTCCCCACGGTGCATCCCGTGCCAGATGGCAAGGACTGGGTCGCAGCATCACGCACAGGAAGCCCGCAACTCGCTTCCTGGCCAAATTCACCTTGCGATTCAACCGCCTGTACGATCTGACCAGCATGTCCGCCAGGCGTGCTACGCACTGCCCGTCCCCCACATCGACTTGCTCCATACCGATACTCAGCGCTTCTGAGACGCTTTGCCGGTCAAGATTTTTTTAAGAGAACTGCCCCATGCGCCTGGGCATCCGCCTGCTGTTCGCCTTCTTCCTGATCAACGGCATCGCCGCGTTTTTTGTGCTGCGCGTGTTCATGGCCGAGATCAAACCCAGCGTGCGCGAGGTGATGGAGGACATGATGGTGGACACGGCCAACATCCTGGCCGAGCTGGCCAGCGAAGACCTGGCCGCCGGGCGGTTGGCTGCGGGGGCTGACAGCAGCAGCACCAGCCCGTTTGCGCAGCATGTGCGCCGCTACGCCACGCGGCCCATCGATGCAGCGATCTGGGGTTTCTCCAAGCAGTCACTGGACTACCGCATCTATGTGACCGACACCACGGGCCGCGTGCTGTTCGACTCGGAGAACCGCGCCATCGGCGCCGACTACTCGCAGTGGCGCGACGTGGCCCGCACGCTGCGGGGCGAGTACGGCGCACGCTCCACGCGCGATGTGGAAGACGACGATACCAGCGGCGTGATGCATGTGGCGGCGCCCATCTACGTGAAAGAACAGATTGCAGGCGTGCTGACGGTGGCCAAACCCACCCGCACCGTGCAGCGCTTCATCGACCGCGCCGAGCGCAAGGTGTTCATGGGCGGCCTTTTGCTACTGGCGCTCTCGGCCGCCGTCGGCGTGGCCGTGACGCTGTGGATGGTGTGGAACGTGCGCCGTCTGCGCGACTACGCCTTGAGCGTGCAGGGCCCGGCCGATGGCGAGCGCCATGACCCCGGCGCCCCGCCCACCACGGCCCTGGCCGTGCCCGAGGTACCGGGCGAGCTGGGCGACCTGGCCCGCGCCATGGACCGCATGCGTGCCCGGCTGGAGGGGCGCGATTACATCGAGGGCTACGTGCGCGCACTGACGCACGAACTCAAAAGCCCCGTGGCGGCCATCCGGGGCGCGGGCGAGCTGCTGCAGGACGAGCTGCCCGCTGCCGACCGTGCCGAATTTGCGACCCAGGTGGTGCAGCAAAGCGAGCGCCTGCAGCGCATCATCGACCGGCTGCTGGAGCTGTCCAAACTGGAGCAGCGCCACCATGCCGAGGGTCGCGCGCCTGTGGCCCTGCAGGCCTGCGCCGAGGCCGCCATCGGCCAGACACGCGCCCGTGCTGCGCAACGCGGCATCATGCTGGCCCTGTCCGGTACGGGCAGCAACGGCCCCTGGGAGGCCGAGCTGGTGACCATGGCACTGACCAATCTGCTCGACAACGCCATCGACTTTGCGCCCGCAGGCAGCACGGTGCAGGTGGAGCTGGACGGCGCCACCGTGGCCGTGCGGGACAGCGGCCCCGGCGTGCCCGACTACGCCCTGCCCCGCCTGGGCGAACGCTTCTTCACCACCGCGCGGCCAGGCGGCGAGCGCAGCGGATCGGGCCTGGGGCTGGCCATCGTCAAGCGCGTGATGGCGCTGCACGGGGGGCTGATGGTGGTGCGCAATACCGCGCCCGGGTTGCGCGTGGCGCTGGAGTTTCCCGCCAGTTAGTGCGAGCGGCGCAGGTGTAGAGCGAGCCCCACCACCAGCAAGGCCAGTGCCACCCCATCCACCCGCACGACCGTCACCAGCGGGGCGCTGATCGCGCTGCCCCGCTGCAGCCACGACAGCAGGAGAAACGACACCACGCTCACCAGCCCCGCCACCAGGCCCAGCCGATGCAGTTCGGGGCGCAGGGCTGCATAGCCCATGAAGGCGGCCAGCAGCCCGAAAAGCACGGCCCGGTGCCGCAACAGCAGCTCCACGCCTGCATCCTGCACCGGGGTGCCGTACAGCTGCGCCAGCTTGCCCGCCCCGAGCACGCCCACCAGCGGCAGGGCATGGACCACCGCCACCAAGACCAGAATCAACGGAACCCCATAGCGCATGCCGCCCCCTAAAACGTGTTTCTTTTAGCCATGTGCCGTTTGTAGGTGCAAGGAGTTCGGCCGTCGATGACCTGACAGGTCATGCCGACACAACGCCCGACTTCACACTGGCCTCACAAACTTCATAACGCCCTCACACCGGGCCCCAACACTGCCTCCACAACATCATTTGTGGAGGATCTCTTGCTCAAACACCCCTTGTTCACCAAACTGGCAGCGCTGGCCGCCATCACCGTGCTGCTTCTCTTTGGCCTCGGCATGATCGAAGACGTGGTGCGCGACCGGTTGCGCTACCGCAGCATCACCGCCCAGAGCGTGGCCGAAAGCCTGGCCGGACCGCAGACGCTGATGGGCCCGATGATCCACAGCGCCTGTGTGGAGAGCTGGGAGGTAGAGACCGGCAAGGGCGACGAGCGCCGCATGGTGGAGCAGCGCCGCGAGTTCCTGCTGACCGCCATGCCCGAGCAGCTCAAGCTCAGCACCGGCGCCGCGATGGAAGAGCGTGCGCGCGGCCTGCACAAGGTGAACACCTTCAACCTCAAGGCCCACGTGACGGCGCAGTGGGGGCCGCTGGCGAGCCTGGTGCCGCAAAGCAGCATGAAAAACTCGCGGATGCACTGCGGTGCGCCCATCGTCATGATGGCCGTGGGCGACGCGCGTGGCATCCGCACCGCGCAGTTCACCCTGGATTCGCAGACCCTGGCCCTCAAGCCCGGCACCTTCCACCCCACCTACAGCCGGGGCCTGCATGCGGCACTGCCAGAATCGGTGCGCGGCAAGGCCGACGGACTGACCGCCACGCTGGACCTGGAACTGGTGGGCACCGAACGCCTGGCCTTTGTGCCGCTGGGTGGCAACACCGAGGTGCAGATGACCAGCAGCTGGCCCCACCCGTCGTTCGGGGGCCGCTTTCTGCCGTCGGAGCGCGAGGTCAAGAAGACCGGTTTTGCGGCCCAGTGGCGCCTGTCGTCGCTGGCCACCACGGCGCAGGCCGACATTGCCAACGGCAAACGCATCTGCCTGGGCGGCACAGACGATGGCGGCCACAGCGACTATGTGCCCGGAGGCGCCACCCCCGGCGACTGCGCCGACAGCTTCAGCGTGGCCTTCATCGACCCGGTGAACCCCTATTCCCTGTCGGACCGCGCCACCAAATATGGCGTGCTGTTCATTGCCCTCACCTTCGTGGCCGTGGGCCTGTTCGAACTGATGAAGAAGCTGCGCGTGCACCCGGTGCAGTACCTGCTGGTGGGCAGCGCGCTGTGCAGCTTCTTCCTGCTGCTGGTGAGCCTGTCGGAGCACCTGCCGTTCGGCGTCTCGTACGCCGTGGCCGCCAGCGCCTGTGTGCTGCTGCTCGCCTACTACGCCAGCCACATGCTGGGTGGGCTGGCGCGGGGCATCCCGCTCGGAGGGGGCATCGCGGTGCTGTATGGCCTGCTGTATGTGCTGCTGCAGCTGGAGCAGACGGCCCTGGTGGTGGGTGCCATTGCGCTGTTCCTGGTACTGACCGCTGTGATGGTGCTGACGCGCAAGGTGAACTGGTACGGCCTGTCGCAGGGCAACACCCCGCCCCGCCGCCCGATGGCGCCACCGGAGGTGCGCCCTCCCACCCCACCGGCTGCGCGCCCCGCCACGCCCCCTACACCGCCGGTGAGCGCTGTATGACAACGCGCACCACGCCCTTGTCCTGGGCACAGCACCTCACCGGCCCGGCCGCAGGCGCTGCCGCGCACCCGCCCACCCTGACGCTGGCCGAGGCGCAGCGCGTGCAGCGCCACCGCGACCAGCTGATGGCGGCCCTGCGGGCGCAAGACCGGGTGGCGCTGGTCTGCGCCAAGCAGCAGGTCCTGGAGGCTGCGTTCTGCCCGCGCAGCGATGCCAACCCCGTGGGTGCGCAGGATTCACCCGCCGTGCGCCGGGCCCTGCGGGATCTTTCATGGCGCATGGCTGCGCTGATACTGCCCCGCACCGCAGGGCACTGAAGCAGCGTCGAAATATTGAAAGAATATGGCCCTAGCGCTTTACTGACAAGCGCTAGCAGCTATCAAAATTAAAGCAACTCAGCTGCATCTACACCACCACGGTGCGGTTGCGGCCTTCGCGCTTGGCTGCGTAGAGCGCTGAATCCAGCGCGCGAAGGGTGATGTCGAGAGGGCGCAGGGGATCGAAGTTGGACAGTCCCATGCTCACGGTCAGCGCCAAGGGCGGCATCACCCCCGGCACCGGGTGGGTGGTCAGCGCGTCATGCACACGCTGCGCCACCGCCTGGGCCTGCTCCACCCGGGTAGCAGGCAACAGGGCCAGAAACTCCTCGCCGCCCCAGCGGCTCACCATGTCGGCCGCGCGGAACACATCGCGGCAGAGCGTGGCAAAAAGCTGCAGGGCCTGGTCGCCCACATGGTGGCCATGCACGTCGTTGACGCGCTTGAAGTGGTCGATGTCCATCATCAGCAGGCAGGCGGGTTCGCCGTCGCGCCGCAAAAGGGCCTGCTCCTGCAAAAGGCGCGCGGTGAACGAGCGCCGGTTGGCCAGGCCGGTCAACACATCGGTATGGGCCAGCACGGCCATCTGGCGGCGCGCTTCTTCCAACTCCACCAGCATCTGGCCCTGGCGGTCGTTGGCGCGCTTGAGCTCCAGCAGGCGGATCACCTGGCGCGCCAGCGCACACAACATGTCCTGGGCCTTATGGGACAGATGGCGCGGCCGGTTGTCCAGCACGCAGAGCGTGCCCAGGGCATAACCATCGGGCGTGACCAGCGGCGCCCCGGCATAGAAGCGGAGCGGATTTTCTTGGGTCACGATGCTGAAGTGCGCAAAACGCGCATCCTTCGCCAGGTCGGGCACGATGAAAACGCCGGGCTGCCGCACGGCGTAGCGGCACACGGACTGGTCCAGCGGGGTTTCCCGCAGCGGGAGCCCCACTGAGGCCTTGAACCACTGGCGGTGGCTGTCGAGCAGGCTGATCAGGGCGACTGGGGCTTCACACACATGGGCCGCAATCCCTGCCAGGTCGTCGTAGGCGGGCTCCATCGGCGTGTCGAGAATGCCATAGCGCTGCAGGGCTTGGAGACTTGCGGCCTCGTCGTACAGAGCCACAGGGGAATAGGTTTCGGCCATGAAGCACAGCGGTCATGCCGCCCACTTGCCTAGAGACTTGGCAGCATGCCACACCGGCGCGGCCTGCGCACGGGGGTAAGAGCCTGTTGACGCTCTCAGGCCATTGCCGCTGGCTCGGTGGCGGCAACACCGGCCGAGGTGTCGGAGCAGGTCGATCCACCACAGCCCTGGATCAGTTCGCCCGGCAACGCGTGCGGCGCGTGCACCACGCCCGAGACCGGGTCAAAGCCCACACGGCGCAAGTGCAGGGCCAGCGCAGCGTCCATGCTCTGGGCGTGCTGCGGAAACCACAGCGCCAGTTCGCTGGCCATCACACGCAGCACTTGCAGGTCGCCTTGCTGGGCCCTCACCACCCCTTCGCGCATGACCTGCAGCACCACCCGGTGCTGCATGCTGTGGCAGTTGCCCGAGGCAAAACGGGTGGACGCCATCCAGGCGTCCTCCTGCGCAAAATGGTGATCGGTGTGCTCCACGAGCGCATGCCAGGTCGAGAGCAGCTGCGCATCGTCGGCCCGGTCCACGGCGGCCAGCAGGTCCACGAATTCGCGGTGGGTGTCGTCCATCAGGGGCAGGTCCAGGGCCAGCGCGTCCGACCATTCGAGTTGTGCCATGGGAATCCCTTTGCAGCGAGACAAAAACAGGGCTCGAGCTTAGGCCGCCAGCCACCAGGGCGTGTTGATGCAGGTCAGTTCGGCATCAACCGCTCAGCACCATCCGGACCCCACAATAAAAAATGCCCCGCACGGGGCGGGGCATTGTGAAGACTGCCAGCGGCTGGGAGTACCGGCCACTGAGAGGTCCCCAGCGGATCAGCTCTTGCCGTACATGCGCTTCATGTCGTCCACACACTTGGACTTGGCATCACCCGACAGCGTATCGCAGCGCTCCTTGGCGGCCTTGTAGTTGGCGTCGTTCTTTTCTGCGTTGGCATCCTTGCGGGCCTCTGCCACGGCGGCGCCCTTTTCGGCGGCGTTGTCAGCAGGCTTGGCCTGCGCTGCGGCAACCTTGGCATCTTCCTTGGCCTTCACCTGGGCAGCCTTAGCGTCCTTTTCACAGACATCCTTTTCATTGCCCTTCAGGTCATCGCATTTTTCCTTGGCGACAGAGTAGGCAGCGTCAGCGCGGGCTTCTGCCACCTTCTGGGTGGCCTTGGGGCTCGGCTTGTACTGGGCTTCCAGTTCTGCCTTGGCCACATCTTCCTTGCCCTTGGCTTCCTTCACACAGACGTCCTTGGCGTTGGCCTTCAGGGCATCACACTTTTGTTTGTCGGCCTTGTAGTCGGCCGAGATGCGCTCCTTGGCGGCCTTGTGCTCGGGTTCGGTCATGGCGAAGGCAGAGGTTGCCAGCAGGCCAGCAGCCACGGATGCGATCAGAGTACGTGCGAATTTCATGGGTTTCTCCTCGGGATTGGGTGATTCAGGGGTGTGCAGCTGTCTGCACCAGGGTGCGGGAGCCGTCGTTTCCCGTGTTGCTGCAGGGCAGGGGCCGGGCCCCTGCGCCGGGCAACCGGTCAGTCGTTGAAGCGGAAGTCCGGGTGGCGTTCTTGCCATTCCTTGAGCTGCTTTTCGGCTGCGTCGCGGGCAATGCCCTGGCGCTCCTGCAACTTGCCCAGGAACTGTTCACGCTTGCCATCAATGACGTCAAAGTCATCGTTCGTGAGCTTGCCCCACTGTTCAATCATCTTGCCTTTGAACTGCTTCCAGTTGCCCTTGACGGTGTCTTCGTTCATGGTCTTCTTCCTTGCGGTTGTTTCGCTGCGGCCATGCCACCGATATGGCGGTAAACGGTGCCGGTCAGCGATGAGCCCACTGTAGAAACCCCGCGCCGCGCCACACGTAGGCAGTCAGAGGCAGAGAACGTCGGCCTGTGGACTACACCGATGCCAGACAAGCCGCTCAGGATCACCGCTCAAAAAACAGTGGGTGAATACGCCATAGTCGAAACCAGCCTCATTGGGTAAAAAGTTGCATTTGGTGACTTTTGTAGTCATTCATAACGATTTAGCCCGAGTGCCTCCCAGTTGCAAATCCATACACTTGATTCACCGGCCTTGGCACCTAGGGCAGAGCTACCAACGCAGACGGCCCGTGCACGCAATGCGTTGGAAGGCTCTACACAGGGTGTTGCTCGCGTGACAAACAACTAGCAGAACCACCATGACACTGTTGAAAGAGGAGCCTTGCGCAGCAGCGCCTGCCGAGGTTGCAGAGGGAATCGACACCACAAAGCCGGCTCCGCGCCCGGCCCCGTTGCCCAAGGAGGCCACGCTCGCCGCCCTGATGGCCAGCGTGGCGTTGGCGGCCTGTGGTGGTGGTGATGCGGCTGATGAAACCGTGAGCCCGCCCACGACGCCAACACCGGGCTCTGCGCCCCCCCCTGGCCCGGCACCGGCGCCTGGCCCGGCCCCCGCACCGGGTCCCGCCACGCCGCCCGCCCCAGGGCCTGCACCAGCACCCGGCCCCACACCCGCTCCAGGGCCTGCGACGCCGCCGCCCCCACCGCCAGCCCCGGGAGCTGGAAGCTACACCTACACACGGGCCGACACCGACCAGGAAGCAGCGCGGTTTCTCCTGCAAGCGCAGTTCTCGGCATCCACCGGCGAAATCGCCACCCTGCGCGCCAGCACCTACGACAGCTGGATCAACAACCAGTTCAGCCTGCCCGTCGGCACCAAAGGGTGGGACTGGCTGAACCAGCGCGGGTACAACACGGTGGACAACGCCACGTCGTACTACGACAACACCTACCCGGGCGACTACATGATCTGGCAACAGCTCATGACATCCAGCGACGGCTTGCGCAAACGCGTGGCACTCGCGTTGTCCGAGATCTGCGTGGTATCGCTCTCGGGCCTGGACTTCAGCTGGCGCAGCCATGCCATCGCCCACTACTGGGACCAGCTGGTTGCCAATGCCTTCGGCAACTTCCGCAAGCTGTTGGAGGACGTGACCCTCAATCCAGCGATGGGCTACTACCTCAACACGCGCGGCAACCAGAAGGAAAACCCCTCCACCGGCCGCCAGCCCGATGAGAACTATGCCCGTGAGATCCTGCAGCTGATGTCCATCGGGCTCGTGGAGCTGAACCAGGATGGCACGGCCAAGCGCAATGGCTCGGGCCAGGTGGTCGATAGCTATACGCAGAGCGACATCACCAACCTGGCACGCGTGTTCACAGGCTACGACTACGACCAGTCGCAAAATGCCCCGACCACTGTGCCTGGCACCACGCGCACCGTGCCCAGCACCCATTTCACGCGGCTGCCCATGGCACTCAACGAGTCGCGGCACTCCACGCTGGCCGCCACCTTCCTGGGCACCACGGTTGCCGCTGGCACACCCGGTGCGGCGGCGCTCAAAACGGCGCTGGACACCATCTTCAACCACCCCAACGTGGGGCCATTCATCGGCAAGCAGCTGATCCAGCGCCTGGTCACCAGCAACCCGTCACCCGGCTACATCAGCCGTGTGGCGGCCGCATTCAACAACAACGGCCTCGGCGTGCGGGGCGACCTGCGGGCCGTGGTCAAGGCTGTGTTGCTCGACGACGAAGCCCGTGCGCCCGCCGGGCTCACGGACCCCATGTTCGGCCGCCTGCGCGAGCCCATGCTGCGCTTTGTGCAGTGGGGCCGCACCTTTGGCATCGCGTCGCAATACGGCAGCTGGAAGATCGGCGACCTCAGCTCGGCCGGCTCGCGCCTGGCGCAGAGCCCGCTGCGCTCACCGTCGGTGTTCAACTTCTTCCGGCCAGGCTATGTGCCGCCTTCAACGGCATTGGCCACGGCCGGTGCCGTGGCGCCCGAGTTCCAGCTGGTCAACGAGAGCAGCGTGGGCGGTTACCTCAACTACATGCAGGGCGTGATCCGCAACGGCATCTTCGTGAACGCGCCAGACCTGCCCAACAACGGCAGCAACGGCAACAACGGCTTCGACATCAAGGCGGCCTATACCAACGAACTGGCCATCGTGGCCGATGCCGATGCGCTCGTGGACCGGATCAACCTGCTCATGACGGCTGGCCAGCTGTCTGCAGCCACCGTCAAGCTCATCGCAGACGCCCTCAAGACGACCCCCGTCACGGCGGCAAGCACGGACAACGCCAAACGTGACCGCGTGGCGGCCGCGATTTTCCTCGTCATGGCCTCGGCCGAATACCTGATCCAGAAATAAGGCGCGCCGCCATGCATCTCCTCCAACCCGACCTCCATTCCCGCCGCGCCTTCCTGCGCCGCTCGGCCCAGCTGGGCATGGCAGGCACCGCCCTGCCCTTTGCGCTCAATCTCGCCGCCGTGGGCGAAGCCGCAGCTTTCACGGCCACCGACTACAAGGCGCTGGTCTGCGTCTTCCTGTACGGCGGCAACGACTACGCCAACACCGTCATTACCTATGACGACGACAGCTACAACAAATACAGCGCCGCGCGCGGAGGCGGTGCCGGACAGACGGCGGGGGGCATTGCCCTGGCCAAGTCCGCCCTGACCCCCACCCTGCTCGCGCCCACCACGCCACTGGCCGGTGGGCGCCAGTACGCGCTGCACCCTGCCATGACCGGGCTGACCAACCTGTTCAACACCGGCAAGGCAGCCGTGCAGCTGAACGTGGGCCCCCTGGTGGTTCCACTCACGCGTGCGCAATACAGCGGCAGCAACCGTGCGCTGTACCCGCTGCCCCCCAAGCTGTTCTCGCACAACGACCAGCAATCGGTCTGGCAGTCGTCCTCGCCCGAAGGCTCCACCGTGGGCTGGGGCGGCAACATCGGCGACCTGGCGCTGTCCTCCAACGGCAGTTCGCTGTTCACCTGCATCTCCGTCACGGGCAATGCGGTGTTCCTCTCGGGCGACTCCGCGCTGCAGTACCAGGTCAGCACCAACGGTGCGATCCCGATCAACGGCGTCAAAAGCAATGTCTACGGCTCCACGGCCGTGCGCGCAGCGCTGACCTCGCTGATCCAGCAAACCAGCGGCCAGACGCTGGAGAACGAATACAACCGCGTCACCGCGCGGGCTGTGGGCGCCGAGGCTTCCATCACCTCGGGGCTGGCCGGTGTCACGCTGGCCACGGCCTTCCCCACCGGCAATTCGCTGGCCGACCAGCTCAAGATGGTCGCCCGCCTTATTGGTGCACGCACCGCATTGGGCAGCAAACGGCAGGTGTTCATGGTGTCGCTGGGCGGGTTCGACCTGCATGACAACCTGATCTCGCAGCAGCCCACGCTCATGCAGCGCGTCAGCGAAGCCATGACCGCGTTCTACAACGCCACGGTCGAACTGGGCGTGGCCGACAAGGTGACGGCGTTCACGGCCTCGGACTTCGGCCGCACGCTCAGCTCCAACGGCGACGGCTCGGACCACGGCTGGGGCAGCCACCATCTCATGGTGGGTGGCGCGGTCAAGGGCAAGGCCTTCTATGGCAAGGCGCCGCCGGTCAGCATCACCAACACTGCCGATGCCAACGACCAGTGGCATGTGGGCCAGGGCCGCCTGCTGCCCAGCACCTCGGTGGACCAGTACGCGGCCACGCTGGCCAGCTGGTTTGGCGTGAGCAACAGCGAACTGGCGGGCGTGCTGCCCAACCTGAGCCACTTTGGCGGGGCCGACTACCCGACCAACCTGGGTTTCATGGCGTGATGTGAGCCCCCCACTGAGCGGCTGCGCCACTTCCCCCCTCTCTCGTAGCGCTGCGCGCTGCGGGCGGGGGGACGCAGCCCTCGCTGCGGGGCGGCCCTTGCTTGGCTGCCCTTGCCCGGGAGGGCGCCCGTTTCACAGGCTGCCCGGAAGCTGCGAGCCCCAATAATGGGGGCATGACCACTTCTTCCGCTCCCTCGCCCCGCCCCCGTGTTGTCATCATCGGCTGCGGCTTTGGCGGCCTCGAAGCCGCCCGTGCGCTGCGCGGTGCCGCGCTGGATGTGACGCTCATCGACAAGACCAACCACCACCTCTTCCAGCCCCTGCTTTACCAGGTGGCCACGGCCGGGCTGTCGGCGCCGGCCATCGCTGCGCCCATCCGGCACCTGTTTCGGCAGCAGCCCAACGTCACGACTTTGCTCGGCGAAGTCACGCACATCGACGTGGCAGCGCGCACCGTGCATTTGAAGGACGGGCCCCACCCGTCTGCCCCCTTGCCCTACGACCACCTCATCGTTGCTGCAGGCGCCACCCACAGCTACTTCGGCCGCGACGACTGGGCACCCCATGCCCCGGGCCTCAAGACGCTGGACGATGCCTTCGAGATCCGCCGCCGCATCCTGCTGGCCTTCGAGGCGGCAGAAAAGGGAGCGGACCCCACCCGCCGCGCCGACTGGCTCAACTTTGTGGTCGTGGGCGCAGGCCCCACGGGCGTGGAGATGGCGGGCACGCTGGCCGAGATCGCACGCCACACACTGCCCGGCGAGTTCCGGCACATCGACCCGGCCAGCGCAAAAATCATCCTGCTCGAAGGCGGCCCCCGCGTGCTTCAGTCCATGCCCGAGGCACTGAGCCAGCGCGCCAGGGAGCAGCTCGAAAAGCTGGGCGTGGAAGTGCGCCTGAACGCCCGCGTCACCGCCATCGACAGCGACGGGTTGATGGTCGAATCGCCATCCAGCGTTCAACCAACAAGCGAAAACAGCTATCAAATCAAGAGCAAATGCATCATCTGGGCAGCCGGTGTGGCCGCCTCGGGGCTGGGCCGGCAGTTGGCCGAGGCCACCGCGTGCACCACCGACCGGGCGGGCCGCGTGGTGGTAGAGCCCGACCTGACGCTGCCCGGCCACCCGGAGATCAGCGTCATCGGCGACCTGGCTGCTGCCAAGAGCCATGCGCCCGGCCGCGAGCCCGCGCCCGTTCCCGGTGTATCACCCGGCGCCAAGCAGATGGGGCGCGCCACGGCCGCCAACATCCTGCGCCGCCTGGCCGGCCAGGCCACGCAGCCGTTTCGCTACCGCGACTACGGCAACCTGGCCACCATCGGCCGCAACTCCGCCGTGGTGGACCTCACCTCGCCCGCTGGGTCGGTGCGCTTTTCAGGCTACTTTGCGTGGCTGTTCTGGCTGTTCGCGCACGTCTACTTCCTGATCGGCTTTCGCAACCGCCTGGTCGTGCTGCTGGACTGGGCCTGGGCGTACTGGAGCTTTGCGCGCTATGCGCGGGTTGTAACGGGGATTGAGGGAAGCGCTAAATCCAACGGCGCAAAACAGGCAGAAACCGCCGCGCCGACACGTTCATAACCGGTGGGCGCCGCTGATCGCCACAAGGCGAGGCCTCGACAGACGACAGGCACCCACCGGGCTACACCCACCGCAGCGTCGGTCTACCGCCCCACCTGCTCCACCCACTCCGCCACTTCCTGCGCCACCTGAGTCGATGCATCGGCCAATGCAGCCACGCCGCCTGCTGCATCCGCACTGCGCGCCGGGGTGCGCACGGTGAACACGCGCTGGCCGCGCAGCGCTTCACCGCCCAGGGTCAGGTCCACCACCGTGGCACGCAGTCGCACCACGCCCGCGCTGTCCGAGGCGCTGGCAAACAGGTGGCTGAACTCTTCCAGCTCCACGCGCAGCACGGCTGGCAAGCGGCCGCCCTGGGCGGCGTCGCGCGCCTGGGCCGCGCCGTCGTCGGCCTTGAGGATGGCGCGGCGCTGGCCGAGCTGCTCGCGCAGGCGCTGCTGCAGCAACTGGGCGGGTGGCTGGCTCCAGCGGGCCTGGCTGTAGGGGCGCAGCTGCTGGGCGTCGGCGTAGGCCAGGCGGTAGAGCACGGCGTTGCTGCCCTCGGGCAGGCCCGGGGCCTCTACATCGGCCAGCGCCAACGGGGGCAAGGGGGCGCGGCGATCGCTGGGGGCCGTGGCGACCGGGCCGGGGCCAAAGTCGTAGAGCACGGGGCGCGAGGGCGGGCTGGGCAGCGCCGAGCAGCCTGCGATACCCAGCAGTCCCACAGCAAAAACTGAAACAAATAGACCTCTAGCGCCTGATGGAAAAGCGATAGCAGCTATGTTTTTAATAGTATTTTCCATCAACGCTTCTCCTCAGAAGGTGTGAATGAATCCGGCGTGCCCGAGCAGGCCGCCGAAACGCGGCCAGTCCAGGCGCAAAGCGCAGCCATAGCGCGGGCTATGGCGAGCATTTGCAACGACGAGCGGGTGTGTTTTGGGGAAATGAGCGGGCATGGTGGGTTCGTTCACACCTTCTCAGGGCGCGAAACCCGGTTCGCCCGGGCCGGGCGGAATGCGGCCCGAGCCGTAGATGAACAGCTGGGGGTTGTCCGCCACGCCACCCGCCGTGCGGCTGAGCGTGCGTGCCGCGCGCGAGGTGTCGTCGGCCGCGCGGTTCAGGCGCGGCAGCGTGGTGGTGCTGAACTGGTCGGCCGCGCGGGCGAGGGACTGCGTGCCGATGGTGATCTGGTCGATGGGGCCGCCCTCGGCCCCCAGGCGCTGCGTGGTCTTGCTGACGTCGGCCGCCAGCACCGACACGCTGGCGCCGGCCTGCTGCAGGGACTGCAGGGTCTTGCGCGCATCGCTGGCCAGCGGGGGCAGCGCGGCCAGGGCCGGGTCCAGGCGCTGGGCCACGGTGGCATCGAGCCGCTGGGTCAGCGTGTTCACGCTGCCTGCGGCCTGGGCAATGTTGCCCAGGGCTTCGGTGAGTTTTTGCTGGTTGGTGTCGCCCAGCAGTTGGTTGATGCGCCGCGTGGCTTCTTCCACCTGGGTGAGGATGGCGGGGGCCTGCTCCGCGAGTTTGCCAAACGGCGACGGCTTGATGGGCAGGCGCGGCAGGCCGCTGGGGCCCGGGGGCAGCTCGGGGTAAGGTTGGTCGGCATCGTCCAGCAGAACGTGGGCCAGGCCCGTCACGCCCTGGTAGCCCAGCACGGCGAAGGTGGTGGGGCTGATGGGGGCCTGCTCGTTGACGGCAATGCGGATGAGCACGTTGCCCGTCACCTGCGGGTCGAAGCCGATGCGCGTGACCTTGCCCACGGCCACCCCCTTGTAGCGCACGGCGGCCTGGGGCTGCAGGCCGCTCACGCCGTCCTTGGTGGACAGCTCGTACTGCTCGTAGTTGGCGCTGTCGCGCGTGAGCCAGATGGCCAGGCCCGCCAGCATGGCGGCCACCACCAGCACAAAGATGCCTGCGGCGAGGGCGTGGGATTTGTTTTCCATCAGCTGGGTTCCTTGTCGGGCGTGGGCACGGCGGCGGCAGTCTGTGCTGCCAGGGCGTGCTCCACGGATTGCACCGGGGCCATGGCGCGCTGGCCACGTTCACCCAGGAAGAAATGTTCGATGAACGGGTGCTTGAAATGCGCCACCTCGTGCGGCGGACCGGTGACGATGACCTTCTTATCAGCCAGCACGGCCACCCGGGTGCTCAGCGCAAACAGCGTATCGAGATCGTGCGTGACCATGACCACCGTGAGCCCCAGCGCGGCCCGCAGCTCGCGCAGCAGCGCACAGAAGTCGTCGGAGCTGCTGGGGTCCAGCCCCGCCGTGGGTTCGTCGAGCAGCAGCAGCGGCGGGTCCATGATGAGCGCACGCGCCAGCGCCACGCGCTTGACCATGCCACCCGACAGATCCGCCGGCATGCGCGTGGCGTGCTCGGGCTGAAGGCCCACCATCTGCAGCTTGACCAGCGCGGCATCGCGCACCAGGTCGTCGGGCAGCGTGCCCTGCTCGCGCAGCGCAAAGGCCACGTTGTCGAGCACATTGAAGGCCGAGAACAGCGCGCCGTGCTGGAACAGCATGCCCACGCGGCTGGCCGCGCCCTCGCGCCCCATCTCGGACGCCGGGCGCCCCAGCACCGTGACCTGCCCCCGCGCAGGCCGGGCCAGGCCCAGGATCTGGCGCAGCAGCACCGTCTTGCCCGTGCCCGAGCCCCCCACCAGCGACAGCATCTCGCCGCGCTGCACGGTGAAGTTCAGGTCCTGGTGCACGGTGAAGGTTTCATCGCCCTTGCCAAACTGCGTCCACAGGCCCTGAACGTCCACGATGGGCGGCTCGCCGGGCGCCACGGCGATGTGCTCGGGCAATGATGTGCGTGCGTGGCTGCTCATATGCCTATGTTTTTAAATGCCACAGCGAACAACGCATCCACGATGATCACCATGGTGATGGACGTGACCACCGAAGCGGTGGTGCCCTCGCCCAGGCTCTGGGTGTTGGGTTTCACGCGCAGGCCCCAGTGGCAGCCGATGAGCGCGATGAACGCGCCAAACACCACCGACTTGGCCATGGCCAGGCCCAGGTTGCCGATCTTGACGGCGGCGGGCAGGGCCTGCACAAAGTAGCCGGGCGAGATGTCCATGGCCACGTCGGCCGCCAGCATCCCACCCGCCAGCGCTGCCAGCGTGGTCCACACGCTGATGAGCGGCATGGCCAGTGCCAGCGCAATGGTGCGCGGCATCACCAGCCTAAAGCCGTGGGGAATGCCCATGACGCGCATGGCATCGAGTTCCTCGGTCACGCGCATCACGCCGATCTGCGCCGTGATCGACGAGCCGGAGCGCCCCGCCACCAGGATGGCGGCCAGCATCGGCCCCAGCTCGCGGATGAGCGAGATGCCCAGGATGTTGACGATGAACGATTCGGCGCCGAACTGCCGCAGCTGCAGGCTCATCAGGTAGGCCAGCACCACGCCGATGAGAAAACCCACGAGCGCCGTGATGGGCAGGGCCGTGGCCCCCATGCGGTACAGGTGGCCCGATACGTCGCGCCACGGCCCCTTGCGCGGCGCGCGCGCCAGGCGGCCCAGGTCCAGCACCAGTCGGCCCACCATTTCGAGCATGTGGCGGGCATGGTCCACGCCGTGCAGCACCAGCACCCCCAGGTGGTCCACCTGCTCACCCAGCCGCCAGGGCTCGGGCGGCGGAGCGGTGCAGGTGAACTGCGCCACGCGCGCCAGCATGTCGCGCTGGGCGTCGGTGCAGGCCAGGCGCTCGGGCCAGGCATGCTGCCAGTGGTTCCACAGCAACTGTGCGCCCACGTGGTCCAGCCACTGCAGCTGCATCAGGTCCCAGCCCAGCGTGGGCGCGGCCGGGTGGCTGCGCAACTGACCCGCCACGGCCTGCCACTGTGCCCCGGTTCCCAGCTCGGCCGCGCCCCAGCGCCCGTGCAGCTGCGCACAAGGCCCCTGGGGCGTGTCGGCGCGAACAATGCGAGGAGCGGGGTCGGTCATGAACTGGGCAGCGCGGGCTGCCAAGAATGAAAGGGAGCGTGCATGGTAGCGGAGCCGGACGCAGGCGGCACGTAGGATTGATGCCCGCCAGGGATCCTCTGCACGAATCGAGCGGAAAGTGTGCGCTGCGGATCGGGATGGGCTGCAAGGCGCAAAACCTCGCAATAGCCGTAGCTATTGCGAGGTTTTGCAACGCCGCAGACCACCCGCGACCGCAGATGCACACGGCGCGGCGATTCGTGCAGAGGACCCCCAGGGCCGTGCGCCAAGCACAGGCGGGCCAGGAATGCGTGAAATTAATATCAAACAGGCCGCCAGCACTTAACCATCGTTCGCTGGTAGCTATATATTCAATAGCAATAGGCACTGACCCTCTCGACACACCCGGCGCCGTCCGCACAATGGCCCTCCGTCTCCTTCCACACATTGCCACCGCCCCTGCCCATGAGCGACCACACCACGTTTGACACCATCATCATCGGCGGCGGCACCGCCGGCGCCCTGCTGAGCAACCGCCTGAGCGCCGACGGCCGCCACCGCGTGCTCCTCATCGAGGCCGGCCGCAAGGACGACTACCACTGGATCCACATCCCCGTGGGCTACCTGTACTGCATCGGCAACCCGCGCACCGACTGGCTCTACAACACCGAACCCGATGCGGGCCTGAACGGCCGCACCTTGCGCTACCCGCGCGGCAAGACGCTGGGCGGCTGCAGCAGCATCAACGGCATGATCTACATGCGCGGCCAGGCGCGCGACTACGACCAGTGGGCCGAACTGACGGGCGACGCCAGCTGGCGCTGGGACAACGCCCTGCCCTACTTCCGCCGCCACGAGGACCACTGGCGCCTGGACCAGCCCGGCGGCGTGAATGAAAACTTCAAGCGCCTGCATGGCAACAAGGCTACCGGCAGCACCGGCGAGTGGCGCGTGGAAAAGCAGCGCCTGCGATGGGATGTCCTCGATGCCTTTGCCCAGGCCGCGCAGCAGGCGGGCATCCCGGCCACCGACGACTTTAACGGCGGCAGCAACGAAGGCGTGGGCTACTTTGAGGTCAACCAGAAAAGCGGCTGGCGCTGGAACACCGCCAAGGCCTTCCTGCGGCCCACCTGCTATGGCCGCCCCAACTTCGAGATGTGGACCAGCGCCCAGGCCGCCAAACTCATCGTCGAGACGCAGCCCGACGGCAGCAAGCGCTGCACCGGCGTACAGGTGTGGGACGGCACCGAGATGGTCACGGCCCGCGCAACGAGCGAGGTCATCCTGAGCGCAGGCGCGGTCAACTCACCGCAGCTGCTGCAGCTGTCGGGCATCGGCCCGGCCGCGCTGCTGCGCCAGCACGGCATCGACGTGGTGCACGACCTGCCCGGCGTGGGCGCCAATTTGCAGGACCATCTGCAGATCCGCGCGGTGTTCAAGGTCAACGGCGTGGCCACGCTCAACACCATGGCCAGCTCGCTCTGGGGCAAGGCCAAGATCGGGCTCGAATACGCGACCAAACGCAGTGGCCCCATGAGCATGGCGCCCTCGCAGCTGGGGGCCTTCACGCGCAGCAGCGCCGACCAGCCCTACCCGAACATCGAGTACCACGTGCAGCCGCTGTCGCTCGACGCTTTTGGCGAGCCGCTGCACAGCTTTCCGGCCTTCACGGCCAGCGTGTGCAACCTCAACCCCACAAGCCGGGGCACGGTGAACATCAAGAACGCCGACTTCAAGGCCGCACCGGCCATCGCCCCCAACTACCTGAGCACCACCGAAGACCGCCAGGTGGCCGCCGACAGCCTGCGTGTCACGCGCCGCATCGTGGCCCAGCCCGCGCTGGCCAGGTACCAGCCCGAGGAGTGGAAGCCCGGCGTGCAATTTGAAAGCGACGAGGACCTCGCGCGCCTGGCCGGTGACATTGCCACCACGATCTTCCACCCTGTGGGCACGACGAAGATGGGGCGGGATGACGACCCGATGGCGGTGCTGGACTCCCAACTGCGCGTGCGCGGCATTGCAGGCCTGCGCGTGGTGGATGCGGGGGCCATGCCCACCATCACCAGCGGCAACACCAACTCGCCCACACTGATGCTGGCCGAGAAGGCGGCGGAGTGGATCATCCAGGCGCGGCGCGCGGCATGAGCGCGGATACCATCGCGCCCATGTACTCCTCCACCTTCATCTTTGCCACCAAACAATTCGACGACGCCTTCCACCGCCTGGACGAGGCGATTGCGACCGCCGCCCGCTCCATCGACGGCTACCTGGGCGAGGAATCGTGGGAGGACACGGGCAAGGGCCTCGTGTCCAACGTCTACTACTGGCAGTCGCTCGAAGCGCTGCAGGCATTGATGCAGCACCCCGCCCACCTGAAGGCCAAGGCGGCGCAAGCGCAGTGGCTCAACGGCTACCAGGTCGTGATTGCGCAGGTGCTGCGCACCTATGGCGATGACAAGCTGGCCGGGCTGCTGCCCACGGCGGGCCTGTTCGTGCAAGGCACGGCAGCGCACTGACACCGCCCGCGCAACGGCCACCCGGCCGCAGCGTGGTCAGCGAATCCCTCCCACATAACGGGGAACCTCCGGCGCAGGCTCTGGCGGCGGCGGCGCCATGCGCTGGCGCACCGCCTGCGTGGCCACATCCAGCAAGGGTCGCCGCGGCGCAGCAGGTGGGGCGGCATGGATGGCGAGATCGAGGCGGTCGGCCCACTCGACCAGCTCCGGAACGTTGTCCTCCTGGGCACGTTGGCGTGCGAACCGCACGATCTCCAGCGCATATTCAACGTTGGAAGCCATCCATTCAGTGTCGGTCACGCGCCCCGTCTTGCGGCGCAGCAGCACATGCAAATGGGCGGCAATGGCAAGCTTGTCGGAATCGGGCATGGTCGGCTCCTTATGGCATTTCAGTCATCCATGGCGCTGCGCACCACCCGCAGCGTATGAAACCGGCGCGGCCCAAGCGCGGGCAGCCGCGCAAGGGCCGCCCCGCCGCGCTGGCTGCGTCCCCCTGCCCGCAGGGCATCAGGGAGGTGGACTTCATTAACTCCCCAGGCGCTCACGGTGCTGGGCAATGTCGAGCCCGGTCTGCTCGCTCTGCTCATCCACCCGCAGGCCCACAGCCAGGTTGGTGATCCACAACAGCACGGCGGTTGCGACGAGGCTGTAGGCCATCACAGCGCCCACGCCAATGGCCTGGGTGAGCAAGCTGCCTGGCACACCCCCCACGGTGCGGCTGGCCAGCATGCCGGTGAGCAGCGAGCCCACGATGCCGCCGATGCCATGCACCCCAAACACGTCCAGGGAATCGTCGGCGCGCAGCAGGCGCTTGAGCCCCGTGGCGCCCCAGTAGCAGGCCAAACCCGCTACCACGCCAATCACCGCTGCCGAGCGCAGCGTGACAAAACCCGCAGCAGGCGTAATGGCCACCAGGCCCGCCACCAGGCCAGAGCAAAGCCCCAGCAGGGATGGCCGCCCGCGCACCACCCACTCGCCCAGCATCCACGACAAGGCACCCGCCGCTGCGGCCAGGTGCGTCACCGCCATCGCCAGCCCCGCACGGCCGTCGGCGGCCACGGCAGAGCCTGCGTTGAAGCCGAACCAGCCCACCCACAACAAGCCCGCGCCCGCCATGGTCAGCCCCAGGTTGTAGGGCTCGAACGCCTCGCGCCCATAGCCCGTGCGCCGCCCCAGGAACCACGCGCACACCAGCCCGGCCACACCCGCATTCACGTGCACCACCGAGCCTCCGGCAAAGTCCAGCGCACCCATCTGGGCCAGCCAGCCCCCTGGCTCCCACACCCAGTGCGCCACAGGGGCGTAGACCAGCAGGGTCCAAAGGCTGATGAAGATCAGCATGGCGGAAAACCGCATGCGCTCGACAAACGCCCCCACCAGCAGCGCGGCAGTGATGATGGCAAACGTGAGCTGGAACATGGCGTACACCGACTCGGGGATGTGCGGCGCCACATGGCTTACGGCCAGCTTGCCGCCAGCGAGCTGAAAGTCCAGGCCCGCAAAGCCGATGCGGTCCCATCCCCCCAGCCAGGGGCTGCCCGGGGTGAAGGCCAGCGAGTAACCCGCCCCAAACCACAGCAGGCTGACCAGCGCGGCAATGGCCACCACGCTGGCCATGGTGTTGAGCACGTTCTTCTTGCGCACCATGCCTGCGTAGAACAGGGCAATGCCCGGCAGCGTCATCAGCAGCACCAGCGCTGTGGAGGTCATCATCCACGCGGTATCTGCCGCGCTGATCGTGGACTGCGCCACCAGCCCGGGACGTGTGAGGGACAAGGAAGGCACCGCTCCCGCCGCCACCTCTGGCGCCGTCTGCGCCAGCGCACTCGCGCACAGGCCCAGACACAGCGACCCTACCCCAACGAACCGGTGGTTGACTCCCCGCATGGCGGCTCCCTTTCGCAAATTGTTACAAGCGCGATTGCACGAGCCGTGCCAACCCCAACACCCCGATTCCGCCCCTGGAAACCCGATCACTGCCCCACAACGGGGGCGGGAAACCCCCAATGCACCAGCGGAGTGCAGTCGCTACAGTTGCGGCACTCGAAAGCGCGCTTCGGTGTGCCAAGCGAGGGGCCCGAGGAGACACTCTTTCTACCAATAAACAAATTTCAAGCACCCAACGAGGTGCGTTTTTTTCCAGGCGCTGGCGATCCCAGCGCCTTTTTCTTGCCTGTTCTACGCTGGCCTCCCTTTCGCCAGTGCCCCGAGGAGTCCTGAATCCATAGCAGGCAAGCTGCGAAAATCCTGCGATGGAATGGATTTTTATTACCTTTGCCTCGCTGCTTGCAGGCTTCGTGGATGCCATCGTGGGGGGTGGCGGGCTGGTGATGGTGCCGGCCCTGTTTGCGGCTTTCCCCGGGGCGCCCCCTGCCACGCTGCTGGGCACCAACAAGGCGGCCTCGGTGTGGGGCACGGCCATGGCCACCTGGCAGTACAGCCGCAAGGTGCAGGTTCGCTGGTCGGCCATGCTGCCCGCGGCAGCGGCCGGTTTTGCGGGGTCGTTTGCAGGCGCCTGGGCCGTGACCGTGATGTCGGCCGACTTCCTGCGCAAGCTGCTGCCCCTGGTGCTGCTGGGGGTGCTGGTCTACACGCTGGCCAAGAAAGAGTTGGGGCGGCACCACACACCCCGCTTTGCGGGCAGGGCCGAAGTGCTGGCGGCGTGCCTGATCGGCGTGGTCATCGGCTTTTATGACGGCTTCTTCGGCCCGGGCACCGGCAGTTTCTTCGTTTTTCTGTTTGTGCGGCTGCTGGGCTATGACTTCCTGAACGCCTCGGCCTCGGCCAAGCTGCTCAATTGCGCCACCAACATCGCCGCCATCGCGCTGTTTGCCGCCAAGGGCCATGTGTGGTGGCACTTTGCGGTGACGCTGGCCATCGCCAATGTGGTTGGCAGCCTGCTGGGCACGCACCTGGCGCTCAAGCACGGCACGGGTTTTGTGCGTGGCATCTTCATCGTGGTGGTGAGCACGCTGATCCTCAAGACGGGTTACGACGCGTTCCTGCGCTAGCCGAGGCCCGAAGGGGCTCGTGCCCCGGATGGCATCATGCTTGCTAAGCTGAGCTGGCCTACCACCAGGGCGCCCCGAGGTCATCGGGGTTGCCCTGCATGGCCCGAATGTGAACGCCCGTCCTATAATTTCTGCGCATTTCCGTTTGATGACGAGGCCCATCGCTGTTGGCGATGCCTGCATTCACCCGCTCCGGCTTGCCTACCCGCATGCCGGATTTTTTGTACCTGAACCACCCCCACAGGAACCTGCCATGAAGTTTTTCAAGTCTGCCGTTGTCACCGCCGTGGCGCTGTGCGCTGCCCTCGCCGTCCAGGCCCGCACGCTGGACGAAATCAAGAAGGACGGCAAGATCATCGTGGCCACCGAAGGCCAGTTTGCCCCGTTCAACTTCTTCGAAGGCACCAAGCTGACGGGTTTCGAGGTGGAAGTGGCAGAGCTGGTGGTCAAGAAGATGGGCCTGAAGCTCGAATGGAAGACGCTGGGCTTTGACGCACTGCTGACCGGCCTGGGCCAAAGCCGCTGGGACGCTGTCATTGCCTCGCACGGCGTGACCGAAGAACGCTCCAAGGCCGTCACGTTTGCCAACCCCCACTACTGCTCGGGCGGCATCATCGTGGCCATGGACGCAAAAATCCGCAACGCCAAGGACCTGACCGGCAAGGTGGTGGCAGTGCAGACCGGCACCAGCTACCTGGAAAACGTGCAGAAGCTCACCGGGGTGAAGGAGGTGAAGAACTTCCCGCAAGACACCGATGCCCAGCGCGCCCTGATCTCCAAGCGCGTCGACGCCTGGGTGAGCGACAAGTTCGTGGCCAAGGAAGCCGCCGCCAAGAACGCCAAGGCCGGGTTCAAGCTCGGCGACATGCTGTTCATCGAACGCATCGCCCCCGCCATGGCCAAGGGCAACACCGGCCTGGCGGATGCCTGGAACAAGGCGTTTGCCGAAGTGCTGGCCGATGGCAGCTACGCCGCCGTCTCCAAGAAGTATTTCAACGAAGACGTGCGCTGCAACTGATATAAAAACACGCTACGGGGTGCGCTGGGCCTGGCCCGTTGCGCACCCTTTGCTGTTTTTGACGGCGTCACCATGGTCCTGCCGCCGACCCGATTTCCAACCAAGACCTTCCGGTCGTCCGATCCATGCTTCTCGCTCTTTGGCCACAAGGCTGGTCCCGACAGCAGCGCAGCAATGCCACGCTGGTCGCTGCACTGGTGCTGATGGTTCTGGCCCTCTCGTTGCTGGGCCAGTTGCTTTCGTTCTTTCCCGACCCCATCGGCCCCAACGCCCAGGCGTTTTCCGAAGGCGCGCGCACCACGCTGTGGCTCACGCTGGTCAGTGGTGCCGTGGGCCTGGTGCTGGGCACGGCGGCGGCGCTGGCCCGCACCGCCCGCTGGACGGCCGTGCGCTGGATGGCCGGCGTGTACATCTGGGCTATTCGCGGCACGCCGCTCTTGGTGCAAATCCTGTTTGTGTACTTTGCCCTGCCCGTGCTGGTGCCGGGGCTGAATCTGCCCGACTTTGCCGCCGCCGTCGTGGCCCTGGGGCTGAACGTGGGCGCCTACAACGCCGAAGCCCTGCGCGCCGGCCTGCTGGCCGTCCCCCGGGGTCAGACCGAGGCCGCCAAGGCGCTGGGCCTGGGCCGCATGCACGTGTTCCTGGACGTGGTGTTTCCGCAGGCGTTCAAGATCTCGCTGCCGCCGCTGGTGAGCAACTTTGTGGCGCTGCTCAAGGACTCATCGCTGGCCTATGCGATTGGCGTGGTGGAGCTGACCAATGTGGGCAACCGCATCCAGTCGGCCACGTTCCAGCCCATTGCCACGCTGACCACGGTGGCCATCACCTACCTGCTGCTGACCACGCTGGTCACGCAAGTCTCCAACGCCGTCGAATACCGCTTTGACGTGGAAGGGCGCAACCGATGACCGCAACGACCAACCAGCCCAAGCCCTACATCGTGGCCGAGCGGGTGTGCAAGTCGTTTGGTGCACACCAGGTGCTCAAGGACGTCTCCACCGTGTTCCACACCGGCGAGGTAACGGTGATCATCGGCGCCTCGGGCTCGGGCAAGAGCACCCTGCTGCGTGCCATCAACCGGCTGGAACCCCACGACAGCGGGCGCATCACCATCGATGGCGTGGAGGTGTGCGACGACCTCACCACCCTGCAGCGCCAGCGCTGCGAGGTGGGCATGGTGTTCCAGCAGTTCAACCTGTTCGGCCACATGAGCGTGCTGGACAACGTGACGCTGGCGCCCCGCCGCATTCGCCGCACCCCGCGCACCCAGGCCAACGACGAAGCCATGCAGCTGCTGCGCCGCGTGGGCATGCAGGACCACGCACACAAGTACCCGTGGCAGCTGTCGGGCGGGCAGCAGCAGCGGGTGGCCATTGCGCGGGCGCTGGCCATGCAACCCAAGGTGATGCTGTTTGACGAGCCCACATCGGCACTCGACCCCGAGATGGTCAAGGAAGTGCTGGACGTGATGCGAGGCCTCGCGCGTGGTGGCATGACCATGATTGTGGTCACCCACGAAATGGGCTTTGCGCGCGAGGTGGCCGACCGCGTGATGTTCTTCGATCAAGGCCGCATTGCGCACGATGCGCCGCCGCAGGAGTTCTTCAGCAACCCGGCCAATGACCGCATCCGCGCGTTCCTGGGTCAGGTCAGCCACTGAGCCGCGTCCTCACCGGACTGCACTGCAAAGCAGAGGCCGCCGGGCAACCGGCGGCCCTTTTTTTCTTTTGGTTTTGGGGAATTCTTCCGATGCGTACTGAACGCTGGGGCCTGATGGCCCTTCTGGCTGTGACCGTGGTGTGGGGCACCACCTTCCCGGCCATGAAACTGCTCTCAGCACACCTGGGCGCGCTGCAGATCATCTGGCTGCGGTTCGTGATCGCGCTGCTGGTGCTGGCGCCGTTGTGGCGCGGCATGCTGCGCCACGAGCGGCGCTGGGGCTGCGCGCTGGGGTTGCTGCTGTTCCTGGCGTTCTGGCTGCAGATCGAGGGCCTCGCGCGCACCAGCAGCAACCGCAATGCGTTTGTCACCGGCCTGAACGTGCTGGTGGTGCCGCTGATCGCCATGGCCTTCCTGGGACGGCGCTATGGCTGGCGACTCTGGGGTGCCTGCGTGATGGCGCTGGCGGGCATGGCGCTGATGTTCCACGAAAACGAGCCCTGGAACCTGGGCGATACGCTGACGCTGGCCAGCACCGTGTTCTACGCGCTGTACATCCTGGCGCTGGAAGAGTGCGCACGCCGCACGGCCGCGCAGCCGCTGCGGGCCACCCGCATGGCCGCCGCGCAGGCCACGGTGATGGCGCTGGCGTCCACCGCGCTGCTGCTTGCGCAGGGCGAGGGCATGGGCTGGCTACGGTCCGTGGCCGACCTGCCTCTGGATGCGTTGCTGGCGCTGCTGTACCTGGGCCTGCTGGCCAGCGTCGTGGTGGTGACGCTGCAGGCCTGGGGCCAGCAGCGCGTGGACGCCATGCGCAGCGCCATCGTGTTCGGGCTGGAGCCGGTGTTCGCGGCCCTCACAGCCTGGGTGCTGCTCGGGGAAAGGCTGGGCTGGGCGGGGCTCGGTGGCGCCGCGCTCATCGTGGCAGCGCTGGTGTTCAGCCAGATCCAGCCTGCTGCGCGCGCGGGCCAGACGCAACAGGCCTGAGAGGCGCGGTACGCCCTCCGAGCCGTTCCGCGCGTTCCTCTCAGGAGAACGCCACCCATGGTCTGGCGGAGCCTGTTCCACAGGTGGCACGGGCACCACGGGCGCGGCCATTTCAAGCCAAAACGGACTCTAGCGCTTATCCACAAAGCGCAAACAGCTATTATTTATATAGCAAACTATGGTGCAATCAGCGGCACATCGACCGCTTTGCGGGGCTTGCCGATCGGGGCCGAGGCCAGGCCTTTTTGCACAGCCGCCATGTCTTCCTCGTTGGGATAGTCGCCCAGCAGCCAGTAGTCAAACACCCGGCGCGCGATGGGGGCGGCGTGCGCAGCGCCGAAACCGGCGTTTTCCACGATGGCCGCAATCACGATGGTGGGGTTTTCGGCAGGAGCAAAGGCGGCAAACAGCGAGTGGTCACGCTGGTGTTCTTCCAGCGCCTTGGCGTTGTATTTGACGTTCTGGCCCATCGTCACCGCCTGGGCTGTGCCGGTCTTGCCGCCCGAGGTGTAGGGCGCCCCGGCAAACACGCGCGTGCCGGTGCCGCCCTTGTTCACCGCCACCATGGCGTTGCGCACGATGTCCACGTTCTTCGGCAAAAAACCCAGATCCACTCCCGGCGGCTGGCTGATCTCGGTGACGGCGCCCGTGACCGCGTTTTTCACCGCCTTGGCCATGTGCGGCCGGTAGCGAATACCGCCATTGGCCAGCGTGGCCTGCGCCAGCGCCAGCTGCAGCATCGTGAAGTTGTTGTAGCCCTGGCCAATGCCCAGCGACACGGTTTCGCCGGGGAACCAGCGTTTCATCTCGGGGCGCTTGTAGGCATTGCGCTTCCACTCGGTGCTGGGCAAGGTGCCGCGCACTTCGCCATTGAGGTCGATGCCCGTGGACTGTCCAAAGCCCAGCGGCTTCATGAAGTCATGGATCGCATCGACACCCATCTCCACCGCCAGCGAATAGAAATACGTGTTGCTCGACTGCTGGATGGCGCGATGCATGTCCACCCCACCCAGCCCGCCCTCGTGGCTGCGGAAGGTGTGGCCGCCGAAGGTATAAAAGCCCGGGTCGTTGACCACCATGCTGGGCGAGCGCTTGCCCAGCTGCAGCGCGGCCAGCGCCATGAAAGGCTTGTAGGTGGAGCCCGGCGGGTAGGTGCCGCGCATGGCGCGGTTGAGCAGGGGCTTGTCGATGGATTCGTTGAGCGCGGTCCAGTTCTCCACGTCGATGCCTTCGACGAACAGATTGGGATCGAACGTGGGCTTGCTCACCAGCGCCAGGATCTCGCCGTTGCGCGGGTCGATGGCCACCAACGCGCCCCGGCGGTTGCCGTACATGTCTTCAATGAGCTTTTGCAGCTTGATGTCGATCGACAGCATCACACTGTCGCCGGGCGTGGCCGCGTGGCTGGAGAGCTTGCGCACCGCCCGCCCCCCGGCCGAAGTTTCCATCTGCTCGACCCCGGTGGCGCCGTGCAGGGCTGACTCGAAGCTCTGCTCGATGCCCAGCTTGCCGATGTATTCGGTGCCCCGGTAGTTGGCCTCGTCTTCGGAGTCCTGGATGCGCGCCTTCTCCGTCTGGTTGATGCGGCCGATGTAGCCGATGGCATGGCTGGCCACGTCACCCAGCGGGTAGTTGCGAAACAACCGTGCCTTGATGTCCACGCCCGGAAAACGGTAGCGCTGTGCGGTGAACCGCGCCACTTCCTGGTCGGTCAGCCGCGTGCGGATGGGGAGGGACTCGAAGTTGCGCGACTCTTCCATGAGCCGCTTGAAGCGGCGCCGGTCACGGCTCTGGATTTCCACCACCTTGGACAGCTCGTCGATGGTCTCGTCCAGCACCCCGACGCGCGAGGGCGTGATCTCCAGTGTGTAGGCCGAATAGTTGGTGGCCAGCACCACGCCGTTGCGGTCCAGGATGAGCCCCCGGTTGGGCACGATGGGCACCACCGCCGTGCGGTTGCTCTCGGCCTGCGCCGCCAAGTCTTCGTGCCGGACCACCTGCAGATACACCAGCCGGGCAGCAATGAGGCAGAACGCAAAAAACACCAGGGCGCCGATGACCAGGGCCCGCACCCGAAAGCGCGAAGCATCGGCTTCGCTGCTGCGCACCTCAGTCACGCCCACCCTCCCATTCGGGCGCGCGCAAGCCCAGGCTCCACCCCCAGGGGCCAAGGCGGAACGCTGGCAAAATGCGCGGGCATCAAGAAAGGCATGGGCTACAGAGGCCGGTTCTGGTCGCGGTCGGGCGGGCGGCGCTGCGGAGCCAGAAGCACCCAGCTGGCCAGGGGCCACAGCAAGGCCTCCAGCACCGGTGCGAGAAAACTCCACAGCCCCGGGAATATGCCCCCGGACGCCATCCGCAGCAAGAGCTCGATCGCGTGGGCGAGGGCAAACAGGGGCAACACCTGTAAGGCCTGCGACGGCACGCTGAACCACAGCAGGCGGCGGTGAATGGCAATCGCGCCAAACGACAGCACGGTATAGGACAGCGCATGCTGGCCCAGCAGCGCCGACTGGCTCACGTCCATGCACAGGCCCAGCAGGAACGCCACCCCCATGCCGATGCGCAGCGGCTGGTGCACGCCCCAGAAGACCAGCAGCACCATAAGCACATCGGGCGTCCAGACGATGCGGCCGAGCGGCAGCATGTTGATGGCCAGGCCCACAGCCAAGCTGGCCCAGATGAAGACCGGGTTCACCGGCATCAGCAGGGGCTCACCACGCGGCATGATCATCGTGGGCCTCCTTGTAGGGTCAAGCGGTGGCTCACTTGCGGCCTCCGCGCTTGTTGGCGGGGACAGCCGGGGCGGGTTCGGGACGCGCCAGTTCATTGTCGGCCAGCGGCTTGAGCACCACCACATGGCGCGCGCCCTGCACCTGGGCGAGCGGTATGCAATAGATGCGCGCAAACGCAGAGTCGGCACGGCGCTCCACCCGCACCACGCGCGCCACAGGCAGGCCGGGCGGGTACAGACCGTCCACACCGCTGGTGGTCAGCAGGTCGTCCTCGCGAATGTCTGCATTGGCGGGCATGAAGCGCAGCTCCATGCCACCGCCATGGCCCGCCACCGGGTCGCCATAGGCCACGCCGCGCACACCGGTACGGATGTTCAGCACCGGAATCGCCTGATCGCGGTCTACCAGCAAGGTGACTTCGCTGACCAGCGGGAACACGCGGGTGACCTGACCCAGCACACCGGCTTCATCCATCACGGGGGCGCCCAGTTCCACGCCACCCATCTGCCCCCGGTCCAGCACCACGCGGCGCGTGTAGGGGTCGGCCGTGTCGTAGATCACCTCGGCCGCCTGGGCGGGGGTCTGCAGCCGGTCGCGCAGCTCCAGCAGTTTGCGCAGCCGCTGGTTTTCCATCGCCAGCTGATCTGCCTGGTTGGCCCGCTGGCCCATCACGGTCATTTTCTTGCGGGCGGCATCCAGGTCATCCTGCGCGGTTTGCAGCGACTGGAAATAGCTGCGCCCGTGGCTGGCGAATTCCACGGGCTGCAGCATGAGCCACTGCACTGGGTACAGCACCGTGGCCACGGCCTGCCGGAAGGGGCCGGTGATCTGAAAGCGTGCATCGGCCACCATGAGGAAAAGCGCCAGCGCGCTGAACACAGCCAAACGCGACAGGGCCGAAGGGCCCTGTTTGAAGAAAGGGGGAGCGCTGCGCTCCAGAGTACCCAGGGGCATGGTGCGCAGCGGTCAGGGTCGGCACCGTGGAGACACATCCACGGGCGGGTGCTCAGAAACAAGCATTGGAGCAGGTGCAGTCATGCAATTCAGAGCGAAAAAAGTGCCTGCAGCATACAGGCCCGCTGGCTTACTCGCTCGTGAAAATGCTGCCCAGGCGGTCCATGCGCTCCAGGGCGATGCCGCAGCCGCGCACCACGCAGGTCAGCGGGTCTTCGGCCACCAGCACGGGCAGGCCGGTTTCCTCGGCCAGCAGGCGGTCCAGGTCGCGCAGCAGAGCGCCACCGCCGGTCAGCATCATGCCCCGGTCGGCAATGTCGGCGCCCAGCTCAGGGGGGGTTTGTTCCAGCGCGTTCTTCACGGCCGAGACGATCTGGTTGAGCGGGTCGGTCAGGGCTTCCAGCACTTCGTTGGACGAAATGGTGAAGCTGCGTGGCACGCCCTCGCTGAGGTTGCGGCCCTTGACTTCCATCTCGCGCACTTCGGAGCCCGGGAAAGCCGAGCCGATGTTCTTCTTGATGGCTTCGGCGGTGGGCTCGCCAATCAACATGCCGTAGTTGCGGCGGATGTAGCTGATGATGGCCTCGTCAAACTTGTCGCCGCCCACGCGGACGCTGCCCTTGTAGACCATGCCGCCCAGCGAGATCACGCCCACTTCGGTGGTGCCGCCACCGATGTCCACGACCATGGAGCCCGAGGCTTCCGAGACGGGCAGACCAGCGCCGATGCCAGCAGCCATGGGTTCTTCGATCAGGTACACCGCCGTGGCGCCCGCAGCCTCGGCCGCGTCCTTGATGGCGCGGCGCTCGACCTGGGTGGAGCCGCAGGGCACACAGATGATGATGCGCGGGCTGGGGGTGAACAGCGTGCGCGGGTGCACCATCTTGATGAACTGCTTGATCATCTGCTCGGTGATCACGAAGTCGGCGATCACGCCATCCTTCATGGGCCGGATGGCTTCGATGTTGCCGGGCACCTTGCCCAACATGGCCTTGGCTTCACGACCTACGGCCTGGATGACTTTCTTGCCGTGGGGGCCACCTTCGTGGCGGATGGCGACGACGGAAGGTTCATCAAGAACGATACCTTTGTCGCGGGCGAAGATGAGGGTGTTGGCTGTGCCAAGGTCAATGGCAAGGTCGGTGGAGAAGTACCGACGGAAAGCTCCGAACATTCAAAAGTCCTCTCGGGCACGGCATGCACGTCGGCCTGCCATCGCCAGGTATTTCAGGGGTGTTTATTGGCTTTTTTCACGCAATTGACTCCCATTCCGGGAGCTTTGCGGCAAAGCCGGGATAATACCCCATCCCCTGTGAATAACTCCCTCCGGCGAGCACCGGATCACAGCTTTACTTCTGGTTTCTCTAGATTCTCCTCCCTATGGCACTGACCCCCCAGGACATCGGCCGCATTGCCAACTTGGCGCGGCTTGAGCTGACACCTTCCGAAAGTGAGCGCATGCTCACGCAGCTCAATGGTTTCTTTGACATCGTGGAACAGATGCGGGCTGTGGATACCTCGGGCGTCACGCCCCTGGCCCACCCCGTGGCCGCCATCCAGGACGTGCAGCTGCGCCTGCGCGAAGACCTGGCCAGCGAGCCCAACCAGCGCGAAGCCAACCAGCAAAGCGCCCCCGCTGTCGAACGAGGCCTGTTCCTCGTGCCCAAAGTGATCGAGTAAGAGCCCCGCCGCATGACTTCCACCGCATTGCATGACCTGGGCGTGGCCCAGCTGGCCACCGAGCTGCGCGAGCGCCGCGTCTCGGCCGTCGAGGCCGCCCAGCATTTCCTCGCCCGCGCACAGGCCCACCAGAACCTGGGCGCCTACGTGGCCGTGAACCCGGACATCACCCTGGCCCAGGCCCGCGCGCAAGACGCAGCCATCGCCGCAGGCACCGCCGGCCCGCTGGCGGGCGTGCCGATTGCGCACAAGGACATCTTTGTCACCAAGGATTTCCCCAGCACCGCCGGCTCCAAGATGCTCGCGGGCTACCAGTCGCCCTTTGACGCCACCGTGGTCACCAAGCTCGCCGACGCGGGCGCCGTGACACTGGGCAAGCTCAACTGCGACGAGTTCGCCATGGGCTCGGCCAACGAAAACTCGGCCGTCGCCCCCGTGGGCTTTGACGCCCCCGCCCCCGTGCGCAACCCCTGGGCCACCGACCGCATCCCGGGCGGCTCGTCCGGCGGCAGCGCCGTGGCCGTGGCCGCACGCCTGGCCCCGGCCGTCACCGGCACCGACACCGGCGGCTCCATCCGCCAGCCCGCCTCGTTCTGCGGCATTACCGGCATCAAGCCCACCTATGGGCGCGCCAGCCGCTACGGCATGATCGCGTTTGCCTCCAGCCTCGACCAGGCCGGCCCCATGGCCCGCTCGGCCGAAGACTGCGCGCTGCTGCTGTCCGCCATGTGCGGCCCCGACCCGGACCGCGACTCCACGTCGCTCGATGTGCCTGCAGAAAACTTCAGCGCCAAGCTCAACGACAGCATCGACGGCCTGCGCATCGGCATCCCCGCCGAGTTCTTTGGAGAAGGCCTGGCGCCCGATGTGCGCGCCGCCGTAGATGGTGCCCTGAAGGAATACGAGAAGCTCGGCGCCAAGCTCGTGCCCATCAGCCTGCCGCGCACGCAGCTGTCCATTCCGGTCTACTACATCATTGCTCCGGCCGAAGCATCGTCCAACCTCTCCCGCTTTGACGGCGTGAAGTTCGGCCATCGCGCCAAGGACTACACCGATCTGGTGGACATGTACAAGAAGACCCGCGCCGAAGGTTTTGGCGACGAGGTCAAGCGCCGCATCATGATCGGCGCCTATGTGCTGAGCCACGGCTACTACGACGCTTATTACCTGCAGGCACAGAAGATCCGCCGCATGATCGCCGACGACTTCCAGAATGCCTTCAAGGACTGCGACCTGATCGCCGGCCCCGTGGCCCCCACGGTGGCCTGGAAGCTGGGCGACCATGGCAACGACCCGCTGGCCGACTACCTGGCCGACATCTTCACCCTGCCCGGCTCGCTGGCCGGGCTGCCCGGCATGAGCGTGCCCGCCGGTTTTGGCGAGGGCGGCATGCCAGTGGGCCTGCAGTTGCTGGGCAACTACTTCCAGGAAGCCCGCCTCCTGAACGCTGCGCACCGCCTGCAGCAAGCCACCGACTTCCACCTCCGCCGTCCGGAGGGCTTCTGACATGACCGCCAAACTGATCCATGGCTACGAAGTTGTCATCGGCTTCGAAACCCACACCCAGCTCGCAACCCAGAGCAAAATTTTTAGCCGCGCGCCCACCGCTTTTGGCGCCGAACCCAACACGCAAGCCTGCGCGGTGGACCTGGCCCTGCCGGGCACCCTGCCCGTGATGAACCGCGAGGCCGTAGCCTGCGCTATCAAATTGGGACTGGCACTGGGCTCCCACATTGCGCCAGTGAGCATTTTTGCGCGCAAGAATTACTTCTACCCCGACCTGCCCAAGGGCTACCAGATCAGCCAGTTCGAGATTCCGGTGGTGCAAGGCGGTGAGGTGGAATTCTTTCTGGGCGATGAGAAAAAGACCGTGCGCCTGGTGCGCGCCCACCTCGAAGAAGACGCAGGCAAGTCCTTGCATGAAGACTTCATCGGCCAGAGTGGTATCGACCTGAACCGCGCGGGCACACCGCTCCTGGAGATCGTGACGGAGCCCGACATGCGCTCGTCCGAAGAGGCCGTAGCGTATGCCAAGGAGCTGCACAAGATCGTGACCTGGATCGGCATCTGCGACGGCAACATGCAGGAAGGCAGCTTCCGCTGCGACGCCAACGTGTCGGTGCGCAAGCCCGGCGCCGAATTGGGCACACGACGCGAGATCAAGAACCTGAACTCGTTCAAGTTCATGCAGCAGGCCATCGACTACGAAATCCGCTGGCAGATCGAGCAGATCGAGGACGGCCACGCGATCCAGCAGGCCACCGTGCTGTTCGACCCGGACACGGGCGAAACGCGCGCGATGCGGACCAAGGAAGATGCGGCGGACTACCGCTACTTCCCAGACCCCGACCTGCCTCCACTACACATTTCAGAGCAGTGGGTGCAGGAAGAACGGGCGCAAATGGCCGAATTGCCTCGTACCATGGCCGCACGTTTTGTGGCGGACTATGGCCTGCCCGAGTACGACGCCACCACGCTCACGCAGAGCAAGGCCATGGCGGCGTACTTCGAAGCGGCGGCCAAAGCCTGCAGCCAGCCCAAGCTGGCCAGTAACTGGATCATGGGAGAGGTGTCGCGCCGCCTGAACATGGCGGAGACCGGTATCGAGCAGGCTCCTGTCACGGCAACTCAGCTGGCCGCATTGATCGGCCGCATTGCCGACGGCACGATCTCCAACAACGCCGCCAAGCAGGTGTTTGATGCGCTGTGGACCGGAGAGTCCAACGACGTGGATGCCGTCATCGAATCCAAGGGACTCAAGCAGATGAACGACTCCGGCGCGCTGGAGAAGATCATCGACGAAGTGATTGCCGCCAACCCCGACAACGTGGCGCAGTTCCGCGCGGGCAAGGACAAGGCCTTCAACGCGCTGGTCGGCCAGATCATGAAGGCCAGCAAGGGCAAGGCCAATCCGACGCAGGTCAACGAACTGCTGCGCGCCAAACTGGCGGGCTGAGCGCAAGGCTGTTGAAGCGGCCGCAAAAGCAAAGGGGCCTTTAGGCCCCTTTGCTTTTATGCTATCCATCCGAGGCAGCGATGCGGCGCGTTCTCTGGTCCGCTGCGACCCTAACTTGGTGGGTTATCGGCTGCCGCCCGCAGGCACCGCGCTGGCAGCGGGCGCCGCAACAGCAGACGCTGCGGAGGGGGGCACACGCTGCGCATCCCACAGCTTGCGCAACTGCGCCAGCTCGGTGTCAAACCGCGCATGCACGCGGCGCTTTTCCTGGTCTTGCCCCGCGATGAAGCGCTGCTGCTCGGCCAGGCTGTCGTCAATCTCAGCGATCTTGCGGCGCAGCGTCATGGGGGCCTTGTTGGGGTCCTTCTTGTAGAACTCCATCTCAACATCGAGCTTCTTGCGCTCCGCCTTCAGCTCCAGCGTTCGCTTTTCTGCGGTGGCCGTCACGTCATCCACCATCTGGATGGCCGCAGCGCGCTCCACATCGTGGGCGGCCTTGTCAGGGTAGCGGGCCACCAGCACGCGTTCGCGGCGGCGCTCTTCCACCACACGGGCGCGCTCTTCGGCATCCTTGCGGTTCTGGGCGTCCTGGGCTGCGCGCTCCAGCTCGGTGAGCGAGGGGCCAATCTGGCGGCGCGTGATGCCCGAAGGGCTGAGTTCGCGCTGCTCCCGGTCCAGGCATTCCGGGATGGGCCGGTCGGCCGTCAGCCGACGGCCGTTGCGGTCCACGCACGTGTAAATACCGCCCGTCGCACCCTGGGACTGTGCCGAGGCCAGCTCTGCGCCCAGGGTGAGCAGCATCACCCCGCCCATGATCCACGCCGACTTGCTCAAATGGTCTACCCTTCGTTAACACCGTACCGCTGGCGATAGGCCAGCACCTTTTCGTGATGCGAGCGCATCCCCTCTTCCCCGTTTTGGGAGAGATACAGCAATAAGTCTGCCAACCGGGCAATGGCACACACCTGCATGCCCAGTTGCTCGCGCACGTACTGCACGGCGCTGTGGTCCACGTCCTGGCCATTCTCCGTGGCTTTTTCCTGGCGGTCCAGCGCAATTGCAACCGCATGCGGCGTGGCACCCGCAGCGCGGATGATGGCGATGGACTCGCGGGCGGCGGTGCCAGCCGACATCACGTCGTCCACGATCAGCACCCGGCCTTTGAGGGGTGCGCCCACCAGCGTGCCGCCCTCGCCATGGTCCTTGGCCTCCTTGCGGTTGTAGGCAAAGGGCACGTTGCGGCCCAGGCGCGCCAGTTCCACGGCCACGGTAGCGGCCAGCGGAATGCCCTTGTAGGCAGGGCCGAACACCATGTCGAATTCGATGCCGCTGGCCAGCAGGGCTTTTGCATAGAATTCCGCGAGCCGCCCGATCTTGCGGCCATCGTCGAACAGCCCTGCGTTGAAGAAATACGGGCTCAGGCGCCCCGCCTTGGTCTTGAATTCGCCAAACCGCAGCACGCCCGATTCGACGGCAAAACGTACAAAATCCTGCGCCAGCTGGCCCTGTTCAGAGGTTTGCGCGCCAACATCCACCATGGGGAATTCCTTGTTCAAGTTAACCAGCCTCAATCTCAATGGCATCCGCTCGGCCACCAGCAAAGGCGTGGAAAGCTGGATGGCAGCCACGCGGCCGGATTGTATTTGTGTGCAGGAAGTGAAGGCCCAGGCGGCCGACATGGCCAACCGGTTCGAGCGCATGGCGGGCCTGCAGGGCCACTTCCACTATGCCCAAAAAAAGGGCTATTCCGGCGTGGGCATCTATACCCGGCACGAACCCTCTGATGTAGTCATTGGCTATGGGTCAGCAGAATTCGATACAGAAGGCCGATATGTGGAGCTGCGTTTTGACACACCGGCCCGCAAGCTGTCGATCATCAGCGCTTACTTTCCGAGTGGTTCCTCGGGCGAAGAACGCCAGCAGGCCAAGTTCCGGTTCCTGGCTGAGATCCATCCCCACCTGATGAAAGTCAAGCGCGAACGTGACTTCATTCTGTGCGGCGACATCAACATTGCGCACCAGCAAATCGACCTCAAAAACTGGCGCGGCAACCAGAAAAACAGTGGTTTTTTACCCGAAGAACGGGCCTGGATGACAAAACTGTTGCACACAACTGATGAGGGCGGCGGCATCATAGACGTTTACCGTCAGTTACAACCTACCGCCACAGACACCGCCTACACATGGTGGAGCAACCGGGGGCAGGCGTATGCCAACAACGTGGGTTGGCGGCTGGACTACCACCTGGCCACCCCCGCGCTCGCGGCGCTGGCACGTGCTGAATCCATCTACAAAGGTGAAAAGTTCTCAGATCACGCTCCCATCACGGTGGACTATGACTTCAGCCTTTGACGATGCCCGCTCCTGACCCTTGATGACCGACACCGCTGTTCCCCCCTCCCTCCCCGCCCACGGATTCCGCCCGCCCAATGCGGAATCCTTGTGGAAACAGCTCTCCGCCCCCCATCCCACCGTCGGCAAGGCGCGGCACCTGGGTGAGGCGCTGATCCACGCCGGCATGTTGTCCCCGTCGGCCCTGCAAGACGGCCTGCAGGCCCAGCAGCAGGAGCGCAGCGCCGGGCAGAACCGGCTGATCGGGCAGATCCTGGTGGATGACGGTGTCTTGACCCAGGAGCAGTTGCGCCAGGTCATTGCCGCGTGGCTGGGCGACTACACCGTGCACCCCGGCGACATCACCCCCGATCCGGCGGCCCTGGCCATGGTGCCCCGGGCGATGGCAGAGCGTGAATCGGTGCTGCCGCTGATTGCCCGCGATGACGCGCTGGTGCTGCTGATGGCCGACCCGCTCGATCGCGTGCTGCTGGACGAACTGCGGTTTCTCACGCAGCGGCGGCTCATTCCGCTGCAGGCCGCGCCAGGCACGCTGATGCCCGCCATCCACCGCGCCTACCGCACCCAGTCTGGCGGCGCCGAAGCCACCACCGCTGCCCGAGCCACCTCGCGCGAGCTGGCCGCCAACCTGGGCAGCACCGTCCCGGACGCGGACTCCGAGCAGGCCGACGTGATCAGCGAGTCGGACAACACCCTGGTGCGGCTCATCAACTCGGTGATCGACGAAGCCATCCACCACCGCGCGTCCGACATCCACATCGAGACCGAGCCCGCGCCGCAGAACGTGCGCATCCGCCTGCGCATCGACGGCGACCTCACGCCCTACCTGGAGCTGCCCGCGCGCTACCGCTTTGCGATGGTGGCGCGCATCAAGATCATGGCGGGCATGGACATCTCCGAGCACCGCAAGCCCCAGGACGGCAAGATCGACTTCGCGCGCTTCGGAGGCCCACCGGTGGAGCTGCGTGTGGTTACCGTGCCCACCTCGCGCGGACTGGAAGACGTGGTGCTGCGCCTGCTGGCGGGTGCCAAGCCCCTGCCGCTGGAGAACATCGGCCTGAGCCAGCCCAACCTGCTGGCGCTGCGCTCCGTGGTGCAAAAAAGTTATGGCCTGGTGCTGGTGTGCGGCCCTACGGGCTGCGGCAAGACGACCACGCTGCACTCGGTGGTGCGCGACATCAACACCGCAGGCCGCAAGATCTGGACGGCCGAAGACCCCATCGAGATCACGCAGGAGGGCCTGCGCCAGGTGCAGGTGAACCCGCGCATCGGCTGGACCTTTGCCGCCGCCATGCGCACTTTTTTGCGGGCCGACCCCGACGTGATCATGATCGGCGAGATGCGCGACGAGGAAACCGCGCGCATCGCCATCGAGGCCTCGCTGACGGGGCACCTGGTACTGTCCACCCTGCACACCAACTCGGCGCCCGAGAGCATTGCGCGGCTGCTGGAGATTGGCCTGGACCCGTTCAACTTCTCCGATTCGCTGCTCGCCATCCTGGCCCAGCGCCTGGTGCGCCGCCTGTGCACAGCCTGCCGCGAGCCGCGTGTGGCCGACCACGACACGTTGCTGGGCTTGGCATCGCAGTACCTGGACAGCGGCACCAACAACTCCCCCGAGGCCCGCGAGGCACAGGTGGCGCGCTGGCGCCAGCAGCACGGCGGCGCACAGGGCGAGCTGCGCCTGTGGCGCCATGTGGGCTGCACGAAGTGCGAAGGCCATGGCTACCACGGCCGGCTGGGCATCCATGAGCTGATGATGAGCGACGAGACCATTCGCCAGCACATCCGCCACCGCGCCCCCGCCTCGGACATCCGCCACTCGGCACTGGCCGCCGGCATGCTGACCCTGCGCCAGGACGGCATCGAGAAGGTGCTGCAGGGGTTGACCGACATGTCGGAAGTGGTCGCGGCGACCAACCTGTGAGGCGGGCCCACCGCAGGTGATGCCTGCCGCCGGTTTTTTAGCCAAATTGGGCTCTAGCGCTTATCTGGCAAGCGTTAGCAGCTATCAATCAATGAGTCCTTCCGAAAGGAGGAACTCGCCCACCGGCTTGCGCGCACCGCCGCCTCAGCGATCCAGTTCGTAGTGAAACACCTTGGCAATGATCTGCCAGCGCCCGTCCACGTGGATCAGGGTCAGCAGGTCGGTGAAGTGCTTGGGCAGGATGGCGCATTCCACCTTGGCCAAAGCCGTCACCGGCCCGGCAAACTCGATGGACAGGATGCGCTCCTGCACCGTCTCGCCCCGGCTGGCGGGCGAGGGGCGCTGGTCCACGATGGGGAAATATTCCTCCATGCGCAGGATCACCGCAGGCTCGGCCGTGGCGCAGGCATAGACCGCCTGCGGGTGGAACACGCGGCGCAGGCGCTGTGTATCGCTGTGGCACAGGCCGTCGAAATATTCCTGCAGCACGGCGGCGACTGCGTCAAAGCGCGGGTCACTCATGGCGCGCTCCCGTCGGCGGCGGCGCGAGCGCGCTGGCGGCGCACGGTCACCGTTTCACCGGCCACGCCCCAGTTGTCGGTCTCGACCTCGTCGATCACGACAAAGGTGGTGGCGGGCTCCTTGTTCAGCACGCGCACCAGCAAATCGGTGGCGCCTTGGATCAGCGCCGCTTTTTGCGCACTGCTGACGCCTTCACGGGTCACTTTGATGTTGATGTAAGGCATGGCTATTTTCCTTGGGATGAAGCAATGGCCTCTCAGCCCAGCAACCCTTCGGCCTGCATCGCGGCCTGCACGGCGGGGCGCGCGGCCACACGGCGCAGGAAAGCCTGCAGATGGGCCAGGTCGCTGATATCCAGCTTCACGAACTTGGCCCAGCCCAGCACCACAAAAAGGTAGGCATCGGCCGCCGTGAAGTGCTCGCCCGTCAGGTAGGGGCCGTGCTGCAGCTGCGCGTCCAGCCAGTCCATCTTCTTGCGCAGCAGAGCGGCCAGCGTGGCCTTGGCGTTGTCGTCCAGCCCGGCGTGGAACAAGGGCGTGAAGGACTTGTGCAGCTCGGTGCTCACGTAGTTCTGCCACTCCATCACCCGGTAGCGCGCCAGCGTACCAGCTGCGGGCATGAGCTGCGTGGCCTGGGCCTGGTCGGCGATGTATTGCGCAATGACCGGGCCTTCGGTGAGGCGGGAGCCTTCCGCCAGCTCCAGCACAGGCACCTGGCCTTTGGGGTTGATGGCATAAAAATCGCGCCCGTCTGCCGTGCGGTGGCGCTCGGTATCGACCTTCTCCAGTTCGAAAGTGAGGCCACATTCGCGCAGCAGGATGTGGGGCGACAGGGAGCAGGCGGCGGGAGAAAAGTACAGCTTCATGGGGTTGCCTTTGGAGCGTGGTGGAAAGATGAAGCGATGGTATTGAGGATGCAAACAGCAATAAACTAGGCTTCAGGAATTTCACTGATTACATGAAGTAATAAACAGAACATGGCGCGCCAATTTGACGACCTGAAGCTGGGCAGCATCGAACTGTTCTGCCTGACCGCGCAGTGGCAAAGCTTCACGGCCGCCGCCCAGGCGGCCGGGCTGACGGCGGCGGCCGTGAGCCGATCGGTGGCGCGCATGGAGGCGCGCCTGGGCGTGCGGCTGTTCCAGCGCACCACGCGCCAGGTGCGGCTGACCGACGCAGGCAAGCGCTACTACGAGCAATGCCGCCAGGCGCTGGGCCAGCTGGCCGAGGCAGAACGCGAGCTGTCGGGCCAACAGCAAAGCCCGGCAGGCCTCGTGCGCTTCAGCCTGCCCACCTCCTACGGGCACTGCCGCATCCTGCCCCTGCTGCCCGCATTTGCGCAGGCCTACCCCGACGTGGAGCTGGAGCTGCAATTGAGCAACCGCAACGTGGACTTCACCGAAGAAGGCTTTGACCTGGCCGTGCGCGGTCGAGCCCCCATCGACTCGGGGCTGGTGGCGCGCAAGCTGGAGGACGCCGCCCTGGTGGTGGTCGCTGCCCCGGCGTACCTGGCGCGTTGCGGCACGCCGCATGCCATCGCCGACCTGGCGGCGCACGAATGCATCCAGTTTGTGCTGCCCAGCAGCGGCCAGGCGGTGCCATGGATACTGCGCGACGCCGCCGGGCGCGATGTGGAGGTGCCCACCCAAGGCCACCTGCGCTGCGCCGACGACATCCTGGGCCCCGTGACCCTGGCGCGTGCAGGCGCAGGGCTGCTACAGACCTACCGGTTCATTGTGGAGGCCGATCTGCACAGCGGCGCCTTGCGGGAGGTGCTGCCCGCCCATGCCGGTGCCTCCCGCCCGTTTTCGCTGCTGTACCCCGCCAACCGGCACATGCCGCTGCGCGTGCGCGTGCTGGTGGATTTCCTCGTCGATCGGCTGGCACGGGCTTGAGCCTCTCCCGGCTGCCGTGCGCCAGGCCTGCAAAAATACACACCACCACCTCACCCACCATGCTCCACTACCTCACCATCCCCGTCACCGCGTTCCAGCAAAACTGCTCCCTCGTCTGGTGCGACGCCACCCACAAAGCCGCCGTGATCGACCCCGGCGGCGACCTGGAGGTGCTGCTCGCTGAAATAAAACGTCTTAACCTCACGCTCGAACAGATCTGGCTCACCCACGCCCACATCGACCACGCGGGCGGCACGGGCGAGCTGGCAGAGCGGCTTTCGCTGCCCATCGTTGGCCCCCACCCGGGCGACCAGTTCTGGATTGACGGCCTGCCGCAGCAAAGTGCGATGTTTGGGTTTCCGCCCGCGCAGCACTTCACGCCCACGCGCTGGTTGCACGATGGCGACACGGTGCAGATCGGCAACGAGACCCTGAACGTGCGCCACTGCCCCGGCCACACCCCCGGGCATGTGGTGTTCCACGCGCCGCAGATCGACCGGGCGTTTGTGGGCGATGTGCTGTTTGCGGGCAGCATGGGCCGCACGGATTTCCCGCAGGGCAACCACCAGCAGCTCATCGACAGCATCACCCAGCGCTTGTGGCCCATGGGCAACCAGACAGTGTTCATCCCGGGGCACGGTCCGGAGAGCACTTTCGGGCGTGAGCGCCAGAGCAATCCCTACGTGGGCGGGACCTGAGACGTGCCAGAAGAGCCTCAGTAACGTCCCGCAGCGCTTCGCTGCACATCGCCTCATTAGTATCTTTTTGATAGCTGTCAGCGCTTGATGGACAAGCGCTAGTGACCAATTTGACTACTACTTTCTCCTTTTAGGAGGTAGCCCCGCCCCACCCAGGCGCCCGCCCGGGGCGGATATGCGCGGCAAAAGCGGCCAGTTCTGCGGACCGCCGATGGTCTGCATGCTTACGATGTATCGTGTTGTAAGCAGCTTGTGGCACCCTTGCCCAGGCTCCATCCGCCCCGCCCCGCTTTCGCGCCATGAACCCCACCTTCAAGCCACGCCCTCCCCTAGCACCGCAGCGCGGCTCCAGCCTGGCGGGCAAGGCTTACTGGGCCATGGTGCAGCGGGTGGCGCTGACCGCAGCGGCCATTGATGTCGGCTACATCGTGCTGTTTTTGTGGCTGGGCTCGCTGCCCCTGGCGGCCATCAACGTGATCAGCATCGGCATGTACCTGGGCGCATACCGGCTCATACAGAAACGCTACAACGTGGCCGGGCTGGTGCTGATCTGGCTGGAGGTGGTGGGGCATTCGGCATTGGGATCGCTGCTCATCGGCTGGGACAGCGGGTTTCACTACTACCTGCTGATGTTCATTCCTGCCATCGTGATTGCCAATACGCGGGGGTATGCCGCACCGATGGTGCTGGCGTTGCTAGCGTACTACCTGGGCCTGCATGCACTGAGCAGCCACCTGGGCCCGCTCGACCCCCTGCCCGCCCGCAGCGTCAACATCGTGAACTGGGTACACATCTGCCTGGTGTTCGCCATGTCGGCCGCGCTGTCGGCCTTTTACCGCCGCACGATCCTGATCGCGGAGGCCCGCTTGCGCAAGCAGGCCACGCTCGACCCGCTGACTGGCCTGGCCAACCGCAGCCACTTCGAAGCCCTGTCCACCAACGCGCTGGCGCGCAGCCAGCGCGACGGTGCGCCAGTCACCCTGCTGCTGTGTGATGTGGACTTGTTCAAACGCATCAACGACCAATACGGCCACGCCGTGGGTGACGAGGTACTGGTGGCCATGGCCAAAGTGCTGGCCGCCAACCTGCGCGAAGGGGACGTGCTGGCGCGTTGGGGCGGTGAGGAGTTTTTGGCGCTGATGCCCGCCAGCCCGCTGGACGCCGCCTGCGCCACCGCCGAACGCATCCGCACCGCCATCGAGCAAACGCCACTGGACGTGGGCCAGGCGCCCATCGCGCTGACCATGTCGTTTGGCGTGGCCCAGGTGCACAGCGCCGAAGACCTGCAAGCTGCCATTGCACGCGCCGACAAGGCGCTGTACCAAAGCAAGAACGCGGGCCGCAACCGGGTGAGCGTGGCATAGCTCCACGGCAGCCAAATTCTTAGTTAAATTGGCCGCTATCGCTTGCTCATCAAGCGCTAAAAGCTATTAAAACAGTAGCATCAGGATTCCCAGGCACCTTTCGATGGCGCGCCTCTGCCACCGACCCGCCGTCCACGACTACCCGTTGCGCCGCGCCGCCTCGTACAGGCCCTGCACTTTGGGCACATTCACCTCCAGCTCACGGATGCGCGCGGGGCCTGAAGGGTGTGTGGACAAAAACGCCAGCCCGCCCTGCTTGCTGCCGCTGGCGTTGCCCATCTTCTGCCACAGGCTTACGGCGGCCGAGGGCTGGTAGCCTGCGCGGGCGGCCAGCTCCAGTCCCACCAGGTCGGCATCGGTCTCGTCCGAGCGGCTGAACTGCAGCGTGAGCAGCTGCCCACCCAGCCCCGCCGCCGCCTGGCCCAGGTCGCCAAGCCCCAGCAGCTGCGAGCCCAGGCGCAGTGCCAGGTTGGTGCCCTGCGTCTTGGCGATGCGCTCGCGCGCGTGTTCACGCAGGGCGTGGGCCATTTCGTGGCCCATGATCATGGCGGTCTCATCGTCGGTGAGCTTGAGCTGGTCCAGGATGCCGGTGTAGAACGCAATCTTGCCGCCGGGCATGCAGAAGGCGTTGATCTGCGAACTGCCGATGAGGTTGACCTCCCAGCGCCATTGTTTGGCGCGGTCGTTCCACGGCATGGTGTGCGGAATCAGCCGCTTGGCGATGGCGTGCAGGCGCTGCAGCTGCGGGTGGTCGCTGGGTGCCAGCGCGCGCTTGGCCTTGGCCTGCTGCAGCATCTGCTGGTACTGCTGGGCGGCGGAGTTTTCCAGCGTTTCAGCGGGCACCAGCTTGCGCAGGCTGGATGCCGAGCCCACCTCGACCTGCGCGAGCACTGGCGCCGCAGCGCTGGCGCCTGCCGCCAGCAGGAAGGCGCGGCGCGCCGACCACGGGGACGAGGGCGCAACAGAGGGAGCGGGGCAGAAAAGACACATACAAGGCAATCCCAGAAGGAATAATGAGCGGCGCTGGCACACAACACACCAAAGCCTGCCGCGTAGATGGAGGCCGACAGGCTGGCTACAAGGGTGTGTCGGCGATGATAGACAAAACCTCCACGCGCCCATGTCAGACACCTCCACTTCATCCGCCCCCAACCTCACCCCGGAAAAGCCGCACCGCACGCCCTGGCTGCAGACCCTGCGCGTGTACCTGGAGCCCGCCAGCCTGCGCATGCTCACGCTCGGGTTCTCGGCCGGGCTGCCACTGCTGCTGGTGCTGGGCACGCTGAGCTTTCGCCTGCGCGAGGCGGGCATTGACCGCAGCACCATCGGCTACCTGAGCTGGGTGGGCCTGGCCTACGGCTTCAAGTGGGTGTGGGCACCACTGGTAGACCGGCTACCGATTCCGCTGCTCACACACGCGCTGGGGCGCAGGCGCAGTTGGTTGCTGCTGTCGCAGGCGCTGATCGTGGCCGGGCTCATCGGCATGGCGCTGGCCGACCCGCGCCAGACCCTGGGGCCCATCGTGTGGTGCGCGTTGGCCGTGGCATTTGGCTCGGCCACGCAGGACATCGCGCTCGATGCGTTTCGCATCGAATCCGCCGACGCCAACCACCAGGCGGCGCTGGCAGCGTCGTACCAGACGGGCTACCGCCTGGCCATGATCTGGGCCGGCGCGGGCGTGTTGTGGATTGCAGCGCGCTCCGAGGTGGCGCCCGCCGTGGGCCAGGCCATCGCACAAGGCGCTGCGGCCTACCAGAACAGCGCGTGGCAGGTGGCGTACCTGGTGATGGCGGCCTCGATGGCCGTGGGCGTGGTCACCGTGCTGTTCTCGCGCGAGCCCGCGCCGGTGCAACTGCCCCCTGCGCGCAACGCGGCGGAGTGGATTCAGAGCGCCATGGTGGAGCCGTTTGCCGACTTTCTGCGCCGCTATGGCTGGCACGCGGCGCTCATCCTCGCGCTGATCGCCGTGTACCGCATCAGCGATGTGGTGATGGGCATCATGGCCAACCCGTTCTATGTGGACATGGGCTTCACCAAGGACGAAGTAGCCGCCGTGACCAAGATCTACGGCGTGATCATGACGCTGGCCGGCGCCTTTGTGGGCGGCGTGTTGTCGATGCGGTTTGGCGTGATGCGCATCCTGATGCTGGGCGCCATCCTGAGCGCGGCCAGCAACCTGCTGTTCGCCTGGCTGGCGGGCCACGGACACGACGTGACGGCGCTGATTGCCGTGGTGTCGGCCGACAACCTGGCCAGTGGCATTGCGTCGGCCGCATTCATTGCCTATCTGTCGAGCCTGACGAACGTGAGTTACTCGGCCACGCAGTACGCACTGTTCAGCTCGATGATGTTGCTGCTGCCGAAATTCGTGGCGGGTTTCTCGGGCGATTACGTGAATGCGTTTGGCTATGCGCAGTTCTTCACATCGACGGCGCTGCTGGGGCTGCCGGTGCTGGTGCTGGTGTGGCTGGCATCGCGGGTGCAGGCTCCCCCAGCAACGCAATCCGCACACACGTCCCCTGGCCCGGCACAGACGTGACATCCAACTGCGCGCCGATAGCCTGCGCGCGTGCGCGCATGTTGGCCAGGCCCTGGCCCCCGGCTGCAGCCGGGCCGGGCATGCCGATGCCGTTGTCGGCGATCTCCAGTACCAGACACGGCGACTCATCATCGGGCTGGCGTGCTGGCCCCGGCTGCTGGCGCGCGCTGACCCGTACGCGGGTGGCCTGCGCATGCCGCAGCACGTTGGTGAATGCCTCCAGCAGGATGCGCTGGATCTGAAGCACCCTGTGCGGCGTGAGGCTGTCCAGCGTGGGCAGTTCTTCGTCCACCTGCCAATCGACCGAGATGCCCGAGGCGGCCAGCCGCGGTTGTAGCCGGTAGCGGAGCGTGGCCAGCACGGTGGCCAGGTCACCGTCCACCGGCTGCATGGCGTCCACGGCCATGCGCAGTTCATCGAGCGCTGCGTGGGCATGCTCACGCAGCGCGGCCCGGCTGGACCGGCCTTTGCCAATGAGGCTGAGCAGCCCCACCAGTTGCGATCCCACGCCGTCGTGGATGTCGCGCATGATGCGCTGGCGCTCCTGCAGGGCCGCGTGCTGCTCATGCTCCTGCTGCAGGAGCGCGTAGCTGACCTCCAGCTCACGCTCGCGCTGGCGCACCTTCTCGTCCAGGGAATTGCTCAGGGCTTGGTATGCACGCACCTGGCGGGCATAACGACTCAGGATCAGCCAGCCCATGAGCAGCACGAACAGCATGGTGGCCAGGGGAAGATAGGAAGATCGGCCCACGCTTTCGGTGGACACCCGAATTTCCAGGAAGTCATACAGGCCTGCGCCTATGGGGATGAAGCTGGCAAGACACAACGCTACGGCCTCTGGTTGCCTCACCACCAAGGCTTCGCGGGCCGCCACGGCATATGCCCAGAAAGACGGCACGAACAGCAGCGCCAAGCCAGCAGTCCAACACCAAGGCTTTCCCATACCATAGCCCCCCCAAACCAGCGCGGCCTCGGCCACCACCAAGGCCCAGAAGCACCGCCGGACGCCGATGCCGTCGCGACCCAGCAACGCAAGCGAGAAGCGCACCAGCAGCAGCATGTGCACTGTCAATGAGAAGGCCACGATCCCTCCCCACAGTGGCCAGCCCAGCGGAGGCACTTCCCACAGCCGGTCGCCGTATCGCAGCATTCCAAAAGGTGCACACAGCGCAAAGTAGCCATACACGGGTTCACGGGTCAGATGCCAGAGCCCCCCGGCAATCACACCCGTGAGTGCAAGCGCAAACACCACAGCGACAGCCCCCCACTGCCGCCAGACATAGCGCTCGCGGTACTGCGGCAGCAAGTTGACCTCTGGTCCGAAGCGTGGCGCGGCCAACCCACCCCAACGCACCGGTTGCACCGCCACGCGCACCTCCAGCACCGTGGGAGCGGTGGTGGACAGGAGGCTCGCTGGCACCGGCACCCACAGCGGCGCTTTGGTCGCATCGTGGCGGCTATCGCCCAGAACGCCGCGATGCGCAATCAAGTCGCCCCCAACAAAGATCTCCACCTGATTTCCTACACGAGGAAAAAAGAGCCCCCGAAGAACCCCATCCGACGCAACTGGCGGCAACTCCAGCTGATAACGAGCACGCCCCGCACGACCCGGGTATACCTTGTCCCAAAGGTGGGGAAGTGTCACCGGACCTGACCATGCCGCGGCACCTTCAGGCTCCAGGTAGGCACGCGCGAACTCAAGGGTGAGAGGCTCCTCCTGCGCGAAGGCCCCGCCACACAGCAGCAGGGACAACACTCCGCTTCCGAAAAACCGGAGAAGCACCGCCAGCGCCCTTTGGAGCAGACCGCCCCTACAAGAGCCCCAGTTGCCGCGCCTCATAGATCGCTTCAGTCTTGGAATGAACCGCCAACTTGCTGTAGATATTCTTGACATGCGACTGGACAGTAGACGCGGCGATACCAAGGATCTCGGCAGTTTCCGAATAGGTATATCCCCGCGCAAGCTTGGCCAGGATATCCCGCTCCCGGGTGGTCAGCGCCTCGACAGCAACCGGTGCGCCCTGCCGCAACGGCACAGGAGACAGTCGTGCCAGCAACTGCCGCGCGATGATGGGGGTCATGGGCGATCCGCCGGCGTTCAGGCTCAGGACATGGTCGGCGAGATCGTCTTCGGTCCCGTCCTTGAGGAGGTAGCCGCGTGCGCCCGCTTCGAAGGCGCGCATCATGTTGGCTTCGTCGCCGAACATGCTGATGACCATGATCTCGGTTCCGGGCGAAAGCTTGCGGCAATGGCTGATGACCTGAAGGCCGGAGCCGTCGGGCAACCCGAGGTCCACGAGGAGCACGTCCACACGGTTGTCGCGCAGCCAAGCCACCATCTCGCCCACCGTGCCCGCAGAGTAGGCCAGCCACAGGCGGTCGGCCCGCGCCAGCGCGTGCTCGAACCGCCGCCGCGTGCGCGGATCGTCCTCCACGATCGCCACGGAGACGTCGCGCCCGGACGGGGCAAGGCGAGGCTCCGGGAGCGTCATGCGGACGGCGGGCTGGCGCCGTGGCATCCCGGCGTAAGGAAGGGCGAATTCATGCTCCGAGCGTAGGGGCAAAGCAGTGCCCACACAAGAAGAAGCTGCGCCTCCTGCGCATGGCATGCGTGCAACACAAGCGGCCCGGGCGGGACCGCGCGGCAGGGCAAGTTTGGCCGCGGTCGTACGGCTGCACGGGCTTGGTGGCTTTACGGGAGGTTTACATGGCCGACAACGCACCGAGACAGCCCTTGGCGACCATGAAGCCACCCGCTACTACACTGCCCCCATGAGTTCCCAACTGCTGATGATCGAAGACGACGCCCGCCTCGCACAGATGGTGGGCGAGTACCTGGGCCAGTCGGGCCTGCAGGTCACGCACCGCGCGGACGGCAAGAGTGGCCTGGCGCAGCTGCAGGGGCCCGACGCCGGGCCGCTGCCCGACCTCGTGATCCTGGACCTCATGCTGCCCGACATGGACGGCCTAGAAGTGTGCCGGCGCATCCGCTCGTTGCAAGGCCATGCGGCCCAGGTGCCGGTGCTCATGCTCACCGCCAAGGGCGACCCTATGGACCGCATCATCGGCCTGGAGCTGGGTGCCGACGATTACCTGCCCAAGCCGTTTGAGCCGCGCGAGCTGCTGGCCCGCATACGCGCCATCCTGCGCCGCCGCACCGACGGCGGCAATGCAACGGCGGCCACGCAGGTCCTGCGTTTTGGCACGCTGGAGATCGACCGCGACGCCCGCACCGTGACCGTGGCAGGCGAGCCGGCCGACCTCACCTCCTACCAATTCGATTTGCTCGTGGCGCTCGCCGAGCGCGCGGGTCGCGTGCTCACGCGCGACCAGATCATGGAGGCCGTGCGCGGCCGCGAGCTGGAGGCGTTTGACCGTTCCATCGACGTGCACATGGGTCGCATCCGTGCCGCCATCGAGGCCGACGCCAAGAACCCGCGCCGCATCCTCACGGTGCGTGGCGTGGGCTACGTTTTTGCGAAACAACAAGACTGACCGGTAGGGCGCGGCCCCGCTGCGGCGCGCACCTCCACTTTTGCTGAATGTCCCTTTCCACCCCCTTCTCCCGCCGTCTGTACCTGCGCATCTGGCTGGCCGTGGTCGGCGGCATCGCGGTGCTGACGCTGACCGTGGGCTGGGCCTGGCGCATGGCCGAGGAACAAAAGGCGCAGAACGCCCAGCCGTTCGTGCCGCCCTCGCGCGAGATGGTGCTGCGCGATCCCAACGGCACGCAGGTGCTCAAGGGCCTGGCCACGCGCCAGCCCAGCGAGCCGGGCGAAGGCATTGAATTCCAGATCCAATCGGACACCGGGCAGGTCTTTCTGCTGCAGATGGCGCCTCGCCAGCCACGCGGCGATCGGGGCGGCCGACCCGGAGGTCCGAACCAGGGCGACGCCGCGTTCTGGACCCGGCCACCGTTCGGCTTTTTGTGGCTGCTGGGCATCGTGGGCCTGGCCGTGGCCGTGGGTGTGTACCCCATCATCCGGCGCCTCACGCTGCGGCTCGAAGCCCTGCAACGCAGCGTGCAAAAGTTTGGCGAGGGTGACCTGTCGGTGCGTGTGCCCGAGCAAGGGCAGGACGAAGTGGCCGACCTCGCGCGCCAGTTCAACGCCGCCGCTGCGCGCGTGGAAACGCTGGTCAAGTCGCACAAATCGCTGCTGGCCAACGCCTCGCACGAACTGCGCTCACCGCTCACCCGCATCCGCATGGGGCTGGAGCTGATGGGCGGACAGCAGCCCTCGCCCGCGTTCCGTGAGGAAATCCTGCGCAACATTGCCGAGCTGGACCAGCTGGTGGACGAGATCCTGCTGGCCAGTCGCCTGGATGCACGCGAAGCCGATGTGGGTACCGTGGAGCTGGTGGATCTGATCGGTCTGGCCGCCGAAGAGTGTGCACGCGTGGACGCCGATCTGGACGTGAGTTCGGACTCCGTGGATGTGCGCGGCATCCCAAAGCTTCTGCGCCGCGCCATCCGCAACCTGTTGGAAAACGCCCGGCGCTACAGCACCGGCGAGATCACCCTGGTGGTCGAACGCCGCCAGGGTCACGCCGAGGTGCGCGTGTGCGACCGGGGTCCGGGCGTGCCCGTGACCCACCGTGAACGCATCTTCGAGCCCTTCTACCGCTTGCCCGGCGCCAGCGAGCGCGCCGGGGGCGTGGGCCTGGGGCTGGCGCTGGTGCGCTCGATTGCAGGGCGCCACAACGGCACGGTGCACTGCGAGGACCGGCCGGATGGCGCGAGTGGCGCGTGCTTTGTGCTACGGTTGCCCCTCCCCCAATAGCTATCACATCGGTAGCTGCATGCGCTCATTGGAAAAGCGCTACAAGCCATTTTTAGCTTAGCTCACGTTCTCCAGCGCCAGGCCATCAGCGCATACAGCGCCGCCCCCAACCCCAGCGCAGCCCCCGCCACACCCAGCGCCCAGTCAAACCCCTGCGCCTGCGAGCCCGCGCGCGCCAAGAGTGCAGCCGCCATGGGCGGCCCCGCGATCTGGCCGATGCCGTACAGCGCGGTCATCAGGCCGGTGAAGCCTGCGCCCGCCTGGGGCCACTGGTGTCGCGCCTCCTGCAACGCAAAGAACGTGATGGCCGTGAACGGCAGGCCCAGCAGCAGGCTGCCGAATGCAAAGCCCGCCGCGCCGGGCCAGAGCAGGCCCAGGCCGATGGCCGCCGCCTGCAGCAGGTAGGCCCCCGCCAGCAGCAGGCGCCGGTCCCGCGCAGGGTGAATGCGCGTGGACAGCAACGCCCCCAGCGCCACACCCGCGCCGAAGATGGGCCAGAACAGGTCGGGCCAGACCGAGCCCGCAGGCAGCGCGGCTCGCGCGATCACGGGCAGGAAGGTGGCCGTGACGATGTAGCCCAGGCCGGCCAGGCCATAGGCCAGCGCCAGCAGGGCGCGCTCGGCTGCCGGGTGCGGCGCGGGCGGAGGTGGCGCCGTGGCCGCCGTGCTTGCGGCGCTTGGCACCACCGAGGAGGCTTCGCTGCCCCGCACCACCGGCCACACCAGCGCGCACAGCAAGGCGGCGAGCACGGCGAACACGGCCCAGCCCGTGGCGGCGCTCCAGCCCGCTGCCACCATGGCACTGGTGGGCAGACCGGTGGCGACGATGCCCAGGCCCGGGCCGCAAAAGATCAACCCGCCCAGGGCGGGATGCCCCAGGTGGGCCAACCGGCCCATGCACCAGTTGGCCGTGCCCAGGAACACCATGGCGCTGGCCACACCGGCCAGCAACCGCATCAGCGGCCACAGCACGGGCCATGGCAGGGCCAGCGCGGCCGTGAGCAGCACCGTGGCCACCAGCCCGCTGCGCACCAGGGCTGCATTGCCAGGCACCGCGTCCAGGCGCCGGCCCAGCCAGGGCAAGGCCATGTACAGCAGCGCACCCCCCAGGTAGCCCGCGTAGTTGGCCGTGGCCAGCCAGCTGCCGGTGGCGATGTCCACCACGCCGTCGTGCAGCATCATGGGCAACAGCGGTGTGAAGGCGAAGCGGCCGATGCCCATGGCGGCCGCCAGCGCGGCCATGCCCGCCAGTGCGACCTGGAGCGCGGAGGAGCCGGTGTCGCCACGGCGGGTGGCTGCAAGCGTGGAAGAAGAAGTGGCCTGGGTCACGGCATGGGGGCGGTTGCGCGGTGGGACGGTGGGAGGGGAGTTGCGGCGTCGGATGCGGGGTCTTATGATCTTAGCAAGAGATTGAATTTTTGACATTCATACTTTTTCAAGATGGATAAAGCATCCCCCCCACTCGATCTGGCCGCCCTCGACATCTTCCGCACCGTGGCGGCAGAGGGTAGCGTCACGCGCGCGGCCGAGCGGCTGCAGCGCGTGCAGTCCAATGTGACCACGCGGGTGCGCCAGCTGGAGGCCGACCTGGGCACCCCGCTGTTCCTGCGCGAGGGCAAGCGCATGGCGCTCACGCCCGAGGGCGAGGTGCTGCGGGGCTACGCTGACCGGCTGCTGGCGCTGGCCGAGGAGGCTCGGCAGGCCGTGCGGCCAGGCCAGCCCACGGGACGCCTGCGCCTGGGCTCGATGGAAAGCACCGCCGCCAGCCGCCTGCCCGCCCCGCTGGCGCAACTGCACCGCCAGTGGCCCGGGGTGGCGCTGGAGCTGTCGACCGCCCCCACGCGCGAACTGCTGGAGCGGCTGCGCGCCCATGCGCTCGACGCCGTGCTGGTGGCCTGGCCGCCAGGGCAGTCGCCCGACCCTGCGCTGGAAGCCAGCCCCGTGTTCGCCGAGGAACTGATCCTGGTGCTGCCCACGGGGCATCCGCCCGTGTCCGGCCCGCAGGATGTGGTGCCCGGCACGCTGGCGGTGTTCGAGCCCGGCTGCACCTACCGGGGGGTGGCGCAGGACTGGTTCGCAACCCGCACCCCGCCCATGCAGACACTGGAACTGGGCTCGTACCACGCCATCCTGGCCAGCGTGGCGGGGGGTGGCAGCGTGGGCATCGTGCCGCGCTCGGTGCTCCAGCTCTCGCCCCACGCCGCGCTGCTGGCCCAGCACCCCCTGACCACCCTGCAGACGCTGCTGGTGTGGCGCCACGGCTACCGGTCCGCGGCGCTGGATGCGCTGCAGCAAGTGCTGCGCGACTGACAACGCTTCTCTTCCTCTCACTCTTAGCGAACGGAACGCCACCATGCCCCACCGCAGCCTGCGCACCGCCCTCTCCCTGCGTCTGCCCATCATCCAGGGGCCCATGACGGGTTCCGACACCCCGGCGCTGGCTGCCGCCGTATCTGCGGCGGGCGGGCTGGGCACCCTGGGCTGCGGCATGCGTTCGCCCGCCGCCATGGCCGAGGCAGCGGCCGAGGTGCGGCGGCGCACCGACCGGCCCTTCGGGCTCAATCTCTTCGTGCAGGACACGCCCGCGCCCGATGCGGCCACGGTGGAAAAGGCCGTGGCCCATCTGGCGCCGCTGTATGCAGAGTTCGGCCTCACGCCCGCCGTGCCCGCGCGCTGGTGCGAGGACTTTGCGGCCCAGTTCGACGCCCTGGTCGAAGCGCGCCCGGCCGTGGCGAGTTTTACCTTCGGCATCCTGAACGCCGCGCAGGTCGAGCGGCTGCACAGCGCGGGCTGCACCGTCATCGGCACGGCCACCACCGTGGCCGAGGCCGTGGCCTGGGCCGATGTGGGCGCGGACGCGGTGGTCGCATCGGGCATGGAGGCGGGCGGCCACCGCGGCACTTTTTTGCCCACGGGCCGTCTGCAGGCCGAGGGCCTTGCGCCAGCAGAAAAGGCCCCTGCCGCCAAGGGCCCCTCGCAGGCCGACTTTGCGGCGTCCATGGTGGGCACCATGGCCCTCATCCCGCAGTGCGTGGATGCGCTGCGCCCCCGGGGCGTGGCGGTGATCGCGGCCGGCGGGATCATGGACGGCCGCGGTATCGCCGCGGCCCAGGCCCTGGGCGCCGAGGCGGTGCAGATGGGCACGGCCTTCCTGGCCTGCGACGAGTCGGGCATCGGCCCGGCCTACCGTGATGCGCTGGCCCACGCCACCGGCACGGACACGCGCACCACCCGCGTCTTCTCGGGCCGCCCGGCGCGCGGCATCGTCAACACGATGCTGCAGCGGCTGCACGCGCACGAGGCCGATGTGCCAGCCTACCCGGTGCAGAACGCCCTCACCGGCACGCTGCGCCGGGCGTCTGCCGAGGCAGGGCGGGCGGACTACCTCTCCCTGTGGGCCGGCCAGGGCGTGGCGGCGGTGCGCCCCATGCCAGCGGCGGCGCTCGTGGCCGTGCTGGAAGCGGAGTGGCGGGCTGCGCTGGCAGCTGCGGGAGCGCAGGGCGCGGGGTAGAGGTGACTCTTGCTATTAATTAAATAGCAATTTACGCTTGATGAATAAGCGCCAGCGGCCAATTTGACCAGTTTTTTCACACGCCTCCACCGCGCGGAACGCGCCCTGGCTTCGACCGGCCCAGTCCGAGCGGGCACGGGTAGGACGATATGTGCACGCTGGTAGACGGTCCTGCACCGCCAAGCAACCAGCCCGCGATGCTCACGCCCTTCGGTACCGGCGCGCCGCAAAAGCCAGTGCCACCGTGGAACCGGCTTCGCCGGGCCACCGGTGGCGTCCCCCTCCCATAGCGCGAAGCGCGTAGAGAGAGGGGGAAGGCGCGCAGCGTCTCAGGGGGTGATTCACTGCCTCCAGGGCAGTTCGCGCGCAGGCCCCTGGATGACAGGCGGCTGGGCGTTGATCTTCTCACCCGCCAGCACGCGCTCGTACATGCGCAGGTAGTTGCGGGCCATGCGCTCGGCGCCGAAGTGATCGACCACATGCTGGTGACAGGCGCGGGCGTCAAAGCGGTTGTTGCGCACCGCCTCGGCCAGCACGGAGGCTTCGGCCGACAGCACGCCGCAGTGCACCGGCACCAGCTCGGGCAATGCGCCGTAGGGCGTGGAAAACACCGGGCAGCCGAAGTACAGGCTTTCGATCACGGCCAGGCCAAAGGGCTCGTGCCAGCGCACCGGAAAGATCAGCCCGCGCGAGGCATTGAGCAGGCTGGTCTTCTGCGCGCCGCCCACCATGCCGTGAAAGTGGATCTTGCGCGACAGCGTCCAGCGAAAGCCGCGCTTGAAGTTGATGCGGTCGCCGCCCAGCACGTCCAGCTCCACGCCAGCCATCTTGGCCACCTTGATCGCGCCGCGCACGTTCTTCACGCCCCAGGCCGCCTTGCCCAGGAAGTGGTAGTGGGGGCGTGGGCGGTCAAAGTCCACAGGGCCATAGCCGCTCCAATCGAGTCCGTTGTAGACAAACTCGGTGGAACCGTAACGCGCGGCGTGGTCACGCGAGAGGAACACGGTGTTCAGCGGCAGCGGCTTGGGCTTGCGCGCGTTGCCGTGCTCGGTGACCAGATAGGGCCGGCTCAGCTCGGTGCGGGGGTTGAACTGGAAATGCGCAATGTCCACATCGGCCGGGATCTGGCCCTCCCAAGGTGCGTCGGGGCGGATGGGCAGCACATGGCCGAAGTCGCAGCTGGACCCGTCGGGCACCAGATAGCTCACGCGGTGACCGAGCTGCACCAGCGTCTTGCCCAGATCCCAGATCACACGCTCGGTGCCGCCGTAGCCGTAGACGGGGATGGGGGAGTTGTTGATGAGCAGGATGTGCATAGGGAAATCTTTCGTCTCAGTTTTCCATGGCGCTACGCGACACCCGCAGACCATGAAACTGGCGCGGCCCAAGCCAGTGCCACCAGTGGAACTGGCTTTGCCAGGCCACGGGTGGCGCCACCCTCCCGCGCAGCGAGAGAGGGGGAAGGCGCGAAGCGACTCAGGGGGTGCTTCATCTAAAGCGGTCTTGGGCAGCCCATGCGCGTGCGCCGCTCGTGCAGGGCCGCCAGCACCAGGGGGCACATGAAGAGGTAGAACATGTTGCCGCTGTTGTGAGCCAGAAACACTTGCGTGAGCCCAAAACCGATGTACGACAGGGGCACCATCACACCCACCAGGCACAGCGAGAGCGACTCCTTGTCCATCTTGCCGGCACCGTCGCGAATGCGCCGCGCCGTGGGCCAGAACATCGCGAGCGGAATGCCGTAGAACGCCATGAGCAACAGCACGCCAGGCAGCCCGCGTTTGGCAAACAGGTCCAGGATTTCGTTGTGCGCGTGCCCAAATTCGAGCACCACGGGATGCGCCAGCCCGGCGGCCACGCGCCGGGCCTTCTCGTCGGTGTACCCGGCCCGGCCCCAGCCGGTGAAGGGCCGGTCCCAGCCCATCTGCCACGCCAGGCGCCAATGCGCCAGCCGCTGGCCAACCGAGCTGCGGCCGTCACCGTGGTCCTTGTAGACCTGCACTTCCTGGCGCGCCTCGTCCACCCGCTGCTCCACCGCAGGCACCTGCGACAGCGCAGCCGCCGCCAGCGCCAGCGCACACAGGCCCCAGTACACGCGCCGCTGCCCGGTGGTGCGCACCAGCAGCCAGGCACACACGGGCAGCAACAGCACCAGCGCCAGCCAGCCGCCGCGCGACTGGGAGAGCACCGAGCCGGCGGCACCCAGCCCGATGGCGCTGGCCAGCAGCAACCGCTGCCACAGGCACCAGCGCTTCCATTGCACAACGAGCAGCAGGCCGCTCATCACGGCCAGCAGCATGCTCAGATTGCCGTACTGGATGGCGTTGGTAAATCCATTGGCACGCGGCAGCTCCATCACGAAGGTCTGGTACAGCGCAACCAGCCCGCTGCCCACCGCGCCGACCGCCACCCCCATCCACAGCCAGGCGGCGCGGGGCTCGAACGTCATCAGGAAAAAGATGCAAGGCAAGGCCAGGAGGTATTTGACCGGCCGATCCATGCTGCCCCAGCCCCAGGTGGCGCCCACATCCAGCATCCACAGCGCAGCCATGCACGAAAAAGCCGCCGTCAGCCACCAGGCGGCACGCGGCGCAGGGCGGCGCCACCACAGCGGCGCGCTGGCCAGCGTGGCCAGCAGCAGCAGCACGGCGCCGTAGGAATAGCCCGAGGGCAGCCACAGCGCCAGCCCCGGGACCATGAACGCGCCAATGCTGGCGCAACGGGAAAACCAGCGGTGGGTATCCTGCGGAGACGTCATCAGCGAATCACCCGCCCCGTCAGGCTGTCGCGGTCGTAATGCAGGGCGGCGTACCGGAAAAAGCCCTCCAGCGCCACAAACAGGCAGTACAGAAAGCCCGCGCCGCCACACAAAAAGCCCAGCCGGAACACATACAGACGCAAGAACATCGACCCGCCCGACGCCAGGCCCCGCAAGACCCCGCCGCGTTTGCCTGCCTCCGCCCGCTTGGCGGCACCGAGCATCACGTACTGGGTAAGCTTCTCCAGGCTGCCGCGCACCGTGGTGCGTGAGTAGTGCAGCAGCCGCGCCTTGATGAGGCGACGCGGCACCGCTGCGCCACCGGGCAGGGCATGGAGCTGGGCCTGCTCGTGCACCACCCCGGTGTATTCCTTCACCAGCGCACGCACAAACAGGCGCTCGATCTGCGACTGCGACCGGAAATACTTGAGCTCGTGCCCATAGGCCACCATGCGCCAGCGGATGGTCCACACTGCCTGCTCGCCCGAACGGACGATGGCCTGCAGTTCCTGCGCAAACGCGGGCGTCATCACCTCGTCAGCGTCGAGGAAAAACACATAGTCGCCGCACGAATGCGCCAGCAGCCGGTTGCGCTGCACGGCAAAGCCCTGCCAGTCGGGATAGCTGTGGACTTCGGCACCCAGGCTTTGGGCGATGGCCACGGTGTTGTCCGTGCTGCCGCTGTCCACCACCAGCAGCTGGTCGGCGAACGCGGCGCTTTTCAGGCAGGCCTCAATACGGTGCGCCTCGTTGTGGGTCAGCACCGCCACGGTCAACGTGGGCGGCGCCGATGCGCCGCCGGTTCCCACGGGCATCAATCAGTGGCCAGCGTGTACGTGCTCGCCCGCCTTCAGGCGGTACACCGTGCCACAGTACGGGCACTTGGCCTCGCCGGTGCGGGTCACATCCAGGTACACCTTGGGGTGGCTGTTCCAGATTTTCATATCGGCCTTGGGGCTGGGGCAGAAAACCCCACCCTGGGCATTGAGGTCCTTGGCCAGGAGTTCGATGGCGGCTTGGGACATGGTGTTCAGACTTTCGCGAGCCAGTGGGCGTAGTTGGAGTTGCGGCCGTTGACGATGTCAAAGAAGGCGCTCTGGATTTTTTCGGTGATGGGGCCGCGTGATCCGCTGCCCAGCTCGATCCGGTCGAGTTCGCGGATGGGGGTCACTTCAGCCGCCGTGCCGGTGAAGAACGCTTCGTCGGCGATGTACACCTCGTCGCGCGTGATGCGCTTTTGCACGATCTCCAGGCCCAGGTCCTTGGCGATGTGGAACACGGTGTTGCGGGTGATGCCGTTGAGGGCACCGGCCGACAGGTCGGGCGTGTAGATCACGCCGTTCTTGATGACAAAGATGTTTTCGCCCGCACCTTCGGACACGAAGCCAGAGCTGTCGAGCAGCAGTGCTTCGTCGTAGCCGTCGTCCAGCGCTTCCATGTTGGCGAGGATGGAATTGGTGTAGTTGCTCACCGCCTTGGCCTGCGTCATGGTGATGTTGACGTGGTGGCGGGTGTAGCTGCTGGTCTTGACGCGGATGCCGCGCTTCATGCCTTCTTCGCCCAGGTAGGCGCCCCAGGCCCAGGCGGCCACCATGAGGTGGATCTGGTTGCCCTTGGGCGAAACACCCAGCTTTTGCGAGCCGATCCAGGTCAATGGACGCAGATAGCAGGATTCGAGCTTGTTTTCACGCACCACAGCCTTCTGGGCTTCGTTCACTTCTTCCTTGGTGAACGGGATCTTCATGCGCAGGATCTTGGCGCTGTTGAAGAGGCGGTCGGTGTGCTCTTCCAGTCGGAAGATCGCCGTGCCGTTGGCCGTGTTGTACGCGCGCACGCCTTCGAAGGCGCCGCAGCCGTAGTGCAGGGTGTGGGTCAGCACATGGATCTTGGCGTCGCGCCAATCGACCATCTGGCCGTCCATCCAGATCTTGCCGTCACGGTCGGCCATCGAGGGAACTACGGGGCTCATGGGAATCCTTTGGTTGCTGTGGGTCGCAAAACCGGGATTTTACGGGGCCGCAGCGGGCCAGGAACCGAGGCACCAGGGTGCAGTGCAGCAAATGGTGCCCCGCCAAGGGCAAGGGCCTGTGCAGCGGTCAGCCTTGGGGGGGAGTGGCGGCCGCTTCGCCCTCCGGCCGCACCAGCGTCCATTTCACCAATTTGCCATGGCGAAACTCGCAGGTCACATGCGACTGTGTGCCGTCTGTCCAGCGGTACACCTCGGGGTCAGCGCCCTCGGGCGACAGCAGTTCCCCCAGCGCCTGCGTCATGGCCACCACATGCATCAGGTTCACGCCCTCAGCCAGCCGGGCATTGAGCATGACCGCACTGCCCACATAGCCGATGGGGCGCTTGGCGGCCTTCTTCATCACATTCACCAGCCGCGTGAAATGCAGCAGGGCCCACATGACCAGCCCGCCCACCACGGCCGCCACACCGGCCCAGCCGCAGGCTGTAAAACCAAACCCGACCAGGGCCACCGCCCCCAGGGGCACCAGGATATTGCGCAGATTCATAGGCTGGGATTGTCTTACGGCCTCAACCGTGTGTGGCTGTGGGCATTGCTTACAAGCCCCGCACGACGTTCATGGCCTCTTCCACCCGCTCCACCGCGTGGATGGTCAGCCCCTCAATGGGTTTCTTGGGCGCATTGGCCTTGGGCACCACGGCCACACTGAAACCGAGCTTGGCAGCCTCCTTCAGGCGCTCCTGGCCGCGGGGCGCGGGCCGCACCTCGCCCGCCAGCCCCACCTCGCCGAACGCCAGAAAGCCGCGCGGCAGCGCCTTGCCGCGCAGGCTGGAGGTGATGGACAGCATCACCGCCAGGTCGGCCGCTGGCTCGCTGATGCGCACGCCGCCCACGGCGTTCACGAACACGTCCTGGTCCATGCAGGCCACGCCCGCGTGGCGGTGCAGCACGGCCAGCAGCATGGCCAGGCGGTCCTTGTCCAGGCCCACGGACAGACGCCGCGGGCTGGGGCCACCGCTGTCCACCAGGGCCTGGATCTCCACCAGCAGCGGGCGTGTGCCCTCCAGCGTCACCATCACGCAGCTGCCGGGCACGGGCTCGGAATGCTGGCTCAAAAAGATGGCGCTGGGGTTGCTCACGCCCTTGAGGCCTTTCTCGGTCATCGCAAACACGCCGATTTCGTTGACCGCGCCGAAGCGGTTCTTGATGGCCCGCACCAGGCGGAACTGGCTGTGCGTGTCGCCTTCGAAGTACAGCACCGTGTCCACCATGTGCTCCAGCACGCGCGGCCCAGCCAGCGCACCTTCCTTGGTCACATGGCCCACCAGCACGATGGCCACGCCCGAGGCCTTGGCACAACGCGTGAGGTGCGCCGCACATTCGCGCACCTGCGCCACGGAGCCGGGCGCGGACGTGAGCTGGTCGGAGTACACGGTCTGGATCGAGTCGATCACGGCCACCGCAGGCTGCATGGACTCAATAGTCGCCAGGATCTTTTCGAGCTGAATCTCGGCCAGCACGTTGACCTGGCTATGGTCCAGCCCCAGGCGGCGCGAGCGCAGGGCCACCTGGGCACCGCTTTCCTCACCCGTCACATACAAGGTGGGCAGCCCTGCGCGCTGAAGCGCATCCAGCGCCTGCAGCAGCAGGGTGGACTTGCCAATGCCCGGGTCGCCACCGATCAGTACCACGCCGCCTTCGACAATGCCGCCGCCCAGCACCCGGTCCAGCTCGTCGATGCCGCTCGGTGTGCGCTCCACATCGCTGGCCTCGATGGCCGACAGCGGCATCACGGCCTGCGCCTGTGCCAGGCCCGCAAACTGCGATCCGCTGTAGCGGTTCTTGCCCGGCCCGGCCTCGGCCACCGATTCGATCAGCGTGTTCCAGGCGCCGCAGGCCGGGCATTTGCCCAGCCAGCGCGGGCTGGTGCCGCCGCATTCGGTGCAGGTGAACGTGGTTTTTTCTTTGGCCATGGTGGGTGGGTGTGGGCAGACTCAAAAGCGGGGCAGCCGACTATAGCGGCCATGCCCACTGGAATAGCAACAGCCCGTACGATGGCGGGCTTGGCACTGCCGCATGGAGTTCAGATTGCAGACACCCGTCAACCCTTTCAAACAGGCCATGGCCCAGGGCCAAGCGCAGATCGGCCTGTGGCTGGCCCTGGCCGATGCTTACAGCGCAGAAATCATCGCGGGCACCGGCTACGACTGGCTGCTGGTCGATGGCGAACATGCGCCCAATGACCTGCGCTCCATCCTGCATCAGCTGCAGGCCATTGCCAGCGCCAGCAGCGCCCTGCCGCCCGGCGCGCAGGCGCCCCACCCCATTGCGCGCGTGCCCGTGGGCGACACCGCACTGATCAAACAGTACCTGGATATCGGCGCCCAAACCCTGCTGGTGCCCATGGTGGACACCGCCGAGCAGGCACAGCAAATGGTGCGCGCCACGCGCTACGCGCCCGAGGGCGTGCGCGGCATGGGCAGCGCCCTCGCCCGCACGTCGCGCTGGCAGGCCTACCCCCAGTATGTGCACGAGGCCAACCAGCAGATCTGCTTGCTGGTGCAGGCCGAGACGGTGGAAGCCATGACCCACCTCGATGCGATTGCCGCCACCCCCGGCGTGGACGGCGTGTTTATCGGCCCGGCCGACCTGTCGGCTTCCATGGGCCACCCCGGCAACCCAGGGCACCCTGACGTGCAGGCCGCCATCCACGACGGCATCACCCGCATCCTGCGTGCGGGCAAGGCGCCAGGCATTCTGGCCACCACCGAATCCCAGGCGCGCCAGTGGCTGGCAGCGGGCGCACTGTTTGTGGCCGTGGGCGTGGACACCATGCTGCTGGCCAGCGCTGCGCAGAATCTGCTGGCGCGCTTTCGCGCCGACGCTGGGGGCACACCAGCGCGCCCCGCGGGCTACTGAAGCCCACAAGACACCACACACCGATTCACCACGACACTCACCGGAAGACAAAGGCACGACCACCATGAAAGTTTGTATTTACGGCGCAGGCGCCATCGGAGGTTGGCTGGGCGTGGCCCTGGCGCAAGCGGGCCACCCGGTCAGCATGGTGGCGCGCGGCGACACGCTGCGCGCCCTGCAGGCCGACGGGCTGCGCATGCGGCGCGCGGACGGCACGCTGGCGCAGGTGCCCGTCACGGCCCACAGCGACCCGACAGCGCTGGGCGTGCAAGACCTGGTCGTGGTCGCCGTCAAGGCCCCGGGCCTGCCCGACGTGGCGCGTGCCATGGCGCCGCTGATCGGGCCGGACACCATCGTGCTCACCGCCATGAACGGCGTGCCGTGGTGGTTTCTCGACGGCTTCGGCGGCGCCGCGCAGGGGCGTGCCCTCGAATCCGTGGACGCGGGCGGCGTGATTGCCCAGGCCATCCCGGCGCGCAACGTGGTGGGCAGCGTGGTGCACACCAGCTGCTCGCTGGAGGCTCCGGGCTTCGTCAAACAACACTTTGGCAACCGCCTCATCGTGGGCGAGCCGGACGGCAGCCAGAGCGCGCGCCTGCAAGCGCTGGCCGACACGCTGCAGCGCGGTGGCATCGATGTGGAGGTGAGCAGCTGCATCCAGAAGGACATCTGGTTCAAGCTGTGGGGCAACCTCACCATGAACCCCATCAGCGCGCTCACCGGCGCCACTACCGACCGCATCCTGGACGACGAGCTGGTGCGCGGTTTTGTGAGCGCCGTGATGCTGGAAGCCAAGGCCATCGGCGACCAACTGGGCCTGCCGATTGACCAGCAGCCCGAGGACCGCCACGCCGTCACCCGCAAGCTGGGCGCGTTCAAGACCTCGATGCTGCAGGACGTGGAAGCGAACAAGCCGATGGAGATCGACGCCCTGGTGGGCGCGGTGCGCGAGCTGGGCCAGATCACCGGCACGCCCACGCCCCACACCGACGCACTGCTGGGCCTCACGCGGCTGATGGCTCGCACGCGGGGACTGTACTGAGAAATTTCAAAACCAAGTAGCCTCCAGCGCTTATCTGCAAAGCTCCAACAGCTATCACATATATAGCAAACTACCTATGACCACTCTCACGCTCTATTACACCCCCGGCACCTGCGCACAGGCCGTTCGCATTGCCTTGGAAGAGGCCAGCGCCCCGCACCAGCTGGTGCGGGTGGACTTTGCCGCTGCCCAGCAACGCACGCCCGAGTACCTGGCCGTCAACCCCAAGGGCCGTGTGCCTGCGCTGGTCACGCCGCACGGCACCTTGACCGAAACAGCCGCACTGCTGGCCTACGTGGCGCAGAGCTTTCCCGAGGCACGCCTGGCCCCCACCGATGCCCATGGCTTTGCACGCATGCAGGAGTTCCACAGCTACCTCGCCTCCACCGTGCATATCGCCCACGCCCACCGCCCCCGCGCCAGCCGCTGGGCCGATGAGCCCGAAGCCCAGGCGGCGATGCAGCGCAAGGTGCCGCAGAACATGACCGAGTGCTTCAACCTTATCGAAAGCCACTATCTGCCCAAAGCGGATCAGGGCCCCTGGGTCATGGGCGAGCAGTACACCGTGGCAGACGGTTACCTGTTCACCATTGGCACCTGGCTAAAAAGCGACGGCGTGGACATCGCCTCGTTCCCGAAGGTGTTTGCACACACCCAGCGCATGCTGGAGCGCCCGGCAGTGCAGCGCGCGCTGGCCTGAATTTCCCAGGCACCAAACATCACCGCCGCTAGGGTGCGCGGCTTTTGAGACTGGCGCGGCCCAGGCCAGGGCCGCCGCGCAAGGGCCCCCCCGCCGCGCTGGCGGCGTCCCCCTTCCCGAATTGTTCAGCAATTCGAGAGAAGGGGGAAGGCGCGAAGCGCCTCAGGGGGTTGTCACTCTCAATTCACCTTCAAATACCGCCAATCAATCCGGTTGTCCGCCCGATGGATGATCTCCACCTTCTTCGTCCCCGCCCACGGGATCACCTGGTTGTACAGCGGGATGTGCGACACCAGCTCGTGCTCCTTGATCAGTGCCTGCTCGATCAGGCTGTTACGCGTGGCGGTGTCCGTTTCCTTCTTCACACGCTCGATCAGCGCATCCATCTGCGGGTCCGAAAAGCGGCCCAGGTTGAAGTTGCCATCCCCACCAGCACCGGGCGAGCGCACCAGCGACTGCAGGCTGTAGAACGCGTCAAACGTGGGCACGCCCCATCCCAGCAGGTAGATGCTCGCTTCGTTGCGCTGGATCATCGGGAAGTAGGTGGCAAACGGCAACGAGCGCAGCTTGGCTTTAACGCCCACCTTGGCCCAATGTGACGTGATGGCCTGGCACAGCTGCTCGTCGTTGATGTAGCGGCCCGCGCTGCAGGCAAAGTCCACCTCAAACCCGTTGGGGTAGCCCGCATCGGCCAGCAGCTTTTGCGCGGCTTTGGGGTCGAAGGGGTAGCGCACATCGGCCTTCCTGGTCCAGCCGTTGACCTGGTTGGCAATCAGCGTGCCCGTGGGCTGGGCCAGGCCGCGCAGCACCACGCGCTGGATGGACTGGATGTCGATCGCCTGGTACAGCGCCTTGCGCACGCGCAGGTCTTTCAGCGGGTTCTTGCCCTTCACATCCGAGCCGGGCAGCTCGTCGCGGAACTGGTCCAGACCCAGGAAGATGGTGCGGTACTCCGGCCCTTCGAGCACCTGCAGGGTGGGCGTCTGCTTGATGCGCGCCAAGTCTTGCAGGCTGGGGTCGATCACAAAGTCAATCTCACCAGACAGCAGCGCCGCCGTTCGCGTGGCGTCGGCCTTGATGGGGGTGTAGACGATCTCGGTCAGGTTGGTGGGGTACTTGCCCTTGCCCCACCAGTGCGGGTTGGGCTCCAGCACCACGCGCTGGTCGGGTGCCCACTGCCTGAGCTGGTACGGGCCGGTGCCCAGCGCATTGCGGTGGGCGTACGTTTCGTCCTTGGTCTTGATGTCCTTGGGCTCGACCGACTTGTTCTTTTCGGCCCAGGCGCGGCTCATGATGCGCAGCTCGGTCAGCTGGTTCACCAGCACCGGGTTGGGCAGGTCGGAGTGGATGTCGATGGTGTAGGCATCGACCTTTTCCACGCGGTCAATGCCCTGGGTGTAGACGGCGAAGTTGGAGGTCTTGGCCTTGGCCCGCTCCAGCGAGAACTTGGCGTCGTCGGCCGTGAACTCGCTGCCGTCGCTGAACTTCACGCCCTTGCGCAACGTCAGGCGCAGCTGCGTGGGCTTGACCAGCTTCCACTCGGTGGCCAGCGACGGCTCGGGCTTAAAGGTCTTGCTGTTGTATTCGACCAGCGTGTCGTACACAGCGCCGTGCATGGTGTTGTTCACGCCCACGTTCTGGGTGTGGATGTCCCAGGTGGAAATATCCACCGAGCGGGACCAGCGGAAGGTCTTGGCCTGCACAGCCATCGGAAGCGCCGTGGCCAGCGCGGCCGCGAGCAAGAGGGTCTTGAAACGCATGGGGGAATCACTCCAGATCAGTCAGTCCCCCACTATGGCGCAAGTCGCTTCTCCGTGTAACGAACTTGTATTTGTTAGCTTAGAACCATCACCATGGCCAAACCCATCATCGTGACGGCCGTGCCAGCGTCCAGCACCCGCCACGCACCGGGCGATGCGAACAAAGGCGCCAGCCAGCGCGAGCCAAACCCGAGGGTCAGGAACCACAAGGCGCTGGCCAGCGAGCCCCCTGCGGCAAAGGTGGCACGGCCCCAGGTAGGGTACGGGGTGGCCATGGTGCCCAGCAGCAGCACGGTGTCCAGGTACACATGCGGGTTCAGCCAGGTCAGCGCCAGCACCGTGAGCACGGTAGTGCGCAGGCTGGCGCCCGGCCCGTTGGCGGACACCAGCAGCTGGGCAGGCTTGAAGGCCCGGCTGGCGGCCTGCACGGCGTAGGCGGCCAGAAAGAGCGCGCCCGCCCAGCGCATGAACTGCGCCCACTCGGGCCGCGCCAGCAGCACCCCGCCCATGCCCCACACGCCCGCCTGCAACAGCACCGCATCGGACAGCGCGCACACCAGCACCACCGGCATCACATGCTCGCGCCGCAGGCCCTGGCGCAGCACAAAGGCGTTTTGTGCGCCAATGGCCATGATCAGAAGGGCCGTCGAAGTGAATCCGTGAAGAAAGGCAGTGGTGCTCATGGGCGTGGATTGTGGGGATCGCATTCTCGTCACGCCAGCTATACTTTTTAACGATCCGTCAAAATGGCTAACGCACCATGCGCCTCGACTCTGCCCAGCTCAACGCCTTTGCCACCGTGATCGACGAGGGCAGCTTCGAGCGGGCCGCCGCCGTGCTGCACGTCACCCGCTCGGCGGTTTCACAGCGCGTGAAACTGCTGGAAGAGCGCGTGGGCCAGGTGCTGGTGCGCCGCGCCACGCCCTGCACACCCACCGAAGCCGGGCAGGCGCTGTACCGGCATGCACGCGAAGTGGCACTGAGCGAGACCGACGCGCTGGCCACCATTGGCGGTGGGCAGCACACGTCCACGCGCCTGGCCATTGGCGTCAATGCCGACTCGCTGGCCACCTGGTTCCCGCACGCCATGGCCCAGGCAGCCGAGGGCCAGAGCATCACCTTCGACATCCATGTGGAGGACCAGGACCATTCAGCCAACCTGCTGCGCGAAGGCCGCGTGATGGCCGCCGTGACGGCCGACCCGCAACCCGTGCAGGGCTGCAAGGTGCTCCCGCTGGGCACGCTGCGCTACCGGGCGCTGGCCAGCCCCGCGTTCATGCAGCGCTACTTTTCCCAGGGGGTGACCGCTGCTGCGCTGGCTACGGCGCCCATGCTGGTGTTCAACCGCAAGGATGCGCTGCAGGCCCGGTTTGTGGGGCGCATCACGCGCCGCAAACTCACGCCGCCCGTGCACTGGCTGCCCGAGGCAAACGCGTTTGTCATGGCCACCCGGGCCGGGCTGGGTTGGGGCATGACGCCCGACCCGATGGTGCAGCACGACCTGGAGGCCGGCACGCTGGTCGAGTTGCTTCCGGGCAAGCCGGTGGACGTGCCGCTGTACTGGCAATCCTGGCGCCTGAACGTGCAGGCGCTGCATCACATGACCGAAGCAGTGCAGCGGGCGGCAGGGCTTACCCTGCTGCGCTGAGTAGTCCAGTGAACCTGAAAAATCGACGGTACGCCGGTGCTCCAAGGGGTGCGGGGCTGGGCGCAGGCCGCAGTCAAGGCTGGCCGCCTTGACAAGGACTGCAACGCTGCACTGCGACTCGAGGGGCCCCGGCCCTTTGGGTGAGTGCCTCGCCGCCCCGCATGCGTCGTTGCCGTGCTCGCCGGGTATTCAACCCGGCTGCGCCCGCCGCCTAGCATGCGGGGCGGCTAGGTACTCACGTACCGCCGATTTTTCAGGCTCACTGGACTAAGTCTTCGTGGTGGTCGGCGGCGCCACGTTTCCAGTAGGCAGAGATGCGCATGCGCTTGGCATCCACACCCGGCTTGGCGAGCATGGCGCGGCGCACGGCGGCCATCTCGCTGTGTTCGCCGGCTGCCCAGACAAACCCAGCGCCGGTTGGCAGCGCCAGCGCTTCCACGGCGGCGGGCAGCGCGCTCACCCATTGCAGGTCGAGCTGTGCCGCACTGGCCAGCACGCGCTGGTCGGCTGGGTTGCGCACCTGGATGCGCACCGTGGCCTGGGTGTGGGCGGGCAGCTCGGCCAGGCGGCGGGCGATGGCGGGCAGCGCGGTTTCGTCGCCCAGCAGCCAGTGCCAGTCAAACCCGGTGGGCACCACCATGCTGCCGCGCGGCCCGGCAATGCCCACCCACTGGCCGACGGCGGCACTGGCGGCCCAGTCGGTGGCGGGGCCTGCGTCGTGCAGGGCGACTTCGATGTCCAGCTCGCCCGTGGCGGCGTCATAACGTGCAGGGGTGTAGTCGCGCAGCACGGGGCGCGGATCGGGGAAAACCGGGCGGCCATCGTGCAGAGACGGCAGCGAGGGGCGCTCCTGGCCCGGCTGGGGCAGGATGAGCTTGAGATGGTCGTCAAACCCCGCGCTCACAAACCCGGCCAGCTCGGGCCCGGCCAGGGTGAGCCGCACGAAACCGGGGCTGACGGCGGTGCGCCGCACCACCTGGAGGTGGCGGGCTTGCAAGGGATGGCGGACGCGTTCGACGGCAAGGTGTGCAGCGTCAACCGGGGGAGTGGCGGTAGGCAGAGGTGCGTTCATGGCTTAAAATGTTGATTTAGTCAACCAATGATCTGCGAATTGGTTGATTTTGTCAACCACATGTCGCCATGACCACCCACGCACCCGCCGATGTCTTTGAAGCCATGCACGACCTGCTGCATGCCTACCGGGCGCACATGGTGCGCACGATGGCCGCCATCCACCCCGACCTGACGCACAACGAAGTGCGGGCGCTGATGTTCGTGGGGCGCCACCCTGGCACCACGCAGCGCGAACTGGTGGCGCACAGCGGTGCCGACAAGGCACAGGTGGCCCGCATGGTGGGGATGCTGCAGGACAAGGGTTGGCTGGAGAGCGCACCGAATGCCGAGGACAAGCGCAGCCGCTGCCTGCGCCTGAGCGCCCAGGGTGCGGCCCTGCACCAGGCGCTGCGCGACGCCCGCCGGGGGCTGGCGGCGTCGCTGCTCAAGGGGTGTGACGACGCCACGCAGGCCCAGCTGCTCGCCCTGCTGGCACAGGTACGCAGCAACCTGGACGCCATCGACACCGGCTGCCAGGGCGGCCGGGACTGCCGCAGCTAGCGACGGGAAGGGAGACGCAGGAGGCCCGCCCCCGCTCCAAGAGGGAAAAATGGTGAAAACCGGGGCCTAGCTCTTGATGGATCTACATTTATAGCTATTAATTTAGTAGCATTTCATCTTTTCCATCACTGCCCCTGGATCACCCGCACGGCCTGGGGCAGCGACTGCACGCCGGGCATGAAATGGTCGATGGTGGCGCCCAGCACCACGGCGCAGACCAGCGCGCCCAGCAGCGGCTTCCAGGTCAGGCGCACGGCAGCCGTGAGCCAGCCCTCGCGCTCCACGCCCACAGCGGCACGGGCGGTGGCCACCGAGAAGGCGATCTCTACCGCCACCGTGAGCAGCACGTCCCAGCCAAAGAACAGCATGGCCAGCGAGCCCGCGCCAAAGATGATCGCCGCGCCGATGAGAAAAATCGCCACCACGGGCACCACCACCACCGCGCCTTCGTCGGCACTGCCAATGGCGTCGGCGGCGCCGCTGGCCAGGTCGCCCAGCGCGCTGGAATCGCTGCCGGAGCCCCCGCTGGACAGGCCCTGCGTCCACGCACCGCCAAAGTCACCGGATGCGCCGCCGCCGCCAAAATCACCGCCGCCGGTGCGCGGCAGCGGCACCTGGCCACTGCCGCCGGACGAGGAGCCACTGGGCCAGGACACATCGGGCACGTCCAGGCTGCTGCCATCGCCCCCTGTGTCCCGGTCCGACCGTACCAGCCGCGCCGCCCAGGCCCGCAGCACCAGCAGGTAGCCCAGGTAGCCGACCGAGAGGGTCACGAAATACCGCAGCGCCAGCGACTCCACCCCGAGCAGCATCTGAACATGGGAGGTGCACCACATCAGCAGCAGCGTGAAGCTGCCGATCAGCAGCCCATGCCAGCGCAGGCTGTAGCGCTGCTGCAGGGTGCGCGCCACCGTGCCGTGGTGTGGCATGCGCACGGAGCGCCAGGTAGAGGTTTTCTTCTTGCTGTTGCTGCTGCGGTCGCTGCGGGATGTGGCCATGGAGGGAACGCCTGCGGTGAAAAGTGGGTGGTCGCCGGCCGCATGTTCGGCCAGAACCGCGCCATTTCACACCAGTTTTCCGCGCCGCTGCAGCCCTGCATACGGCCGTGCGTGAACTTGTCGATGAATCAGGCGTTGCCGTCCACCGACACCGGCACCCGCTGGGCCAGCGCCGTCAGCAGCTCCCAGCTCACGGTGCCCGCAGCGGCGGCCACCTCGTCCACACCCAGCACCGTGCCGTTGCTGGCCTGGCCCCACAGCGTGACTTCCGCGCCAAACCCTGCGGCCACGCCCGCCTGCTGCAGCGGCGTGAGATCCACCGTGATCATGTCCATGCTCACCCGCCCCACCAGCCGCGTGCGGATGCCGTTGACCAGCACGGGTGTGCCGGTGTCGCAGTGGCGCGGATAGCCGTCGGCATAGCCGCAGGCCGCCACGCCAATCAAGAGCGGCCCATCGGCCGTGAAGCGCGAGCCATAGCCCACGGTGTCGCCCGCCTGCAGCTGCTGCGTAGCGATGAGGCGGGTGGCGAGGGTCATGGTGGGGCGCATGCCCCAGTGGGTGGCGGTGTGCTCCGGGTAGTCGGGGGCGCTGCCATACAGCGCGATGCCGGCCCGCACCCAGTCGGCACGCACGCGTGCGTCCGCCGCATGGCGCAGGGTGGCGGCGCTGTTGCTCAGCGTGCGCTCACCCGGCAGGTCTTGCGCTGCGGTGTTGAACACGGCCAGCTGGTGCGCCACGCCCCGGGGGCCATCGGCGTCGCTGAAGTGGGTCATGAACGAAATTTCGTCCACCTGCGGCAGCGCATTGAGGCGCGCCCAGGCCGCGCGAAAGCGCTGGGGCGCAAAGCCCAGGCGGTTCATGCCCGAGTTCATCTTGAGGAACACACGGTGCGGCACCTGCGTCTTGTGGGCGGCCAGCATGTCGATCTGCTCGTCGCAATGCACTGCGTGCCACAGGCCCAGGCGCGAACACAGCTCCAGGTCGCGCGGCTCGAACACGCCTTCGAGCAGCAGGATGGGCCCGCGCCAGCCCAGATGGCGCACGCGCTCGGCCTCGGCCAGGTCCAGCAGCGCGAAACCGTCGGCGCCGCGCAGGCCTTCGTACGCGCGCTCGATGCCGTGCCCGTAGGCATTGGCCTTGACCACGGCCCAGACCTTGGCATCAGGGGCCGCCTGTCGAACACGCTCCAGGTTGTGGTGCAGGGCGGCGGTGTGGATGGTGGCGGCAATGGGACGGGGCATGGGGTTTGACCGGGTGGGAAGCACCGGATTCTGGCACCGTGGCCGTTTATCCGCGTGATATAACCGTCCGTCACTTGCCAGGGTCCCCACATTTAACAGGGCATCAGCCGAACTGATGCTGCCACCAGCCATTCGATGAAGCGCGGTTTTTACACCATCATGTCGGCGCAGTTTTTCAGCTCGCTGGCCGACAACGCACTTTTCGTGGCCGCCGTGGAGCTTCTGCGTACAGAAGGTGCCCCCGAGTGGCAGCGCGCCGCCCTGGTTCCCATGTTTGCGCTCTTCTATGTGGTGCTGGCGCCTTTTGTCGGCGCCTTTGCCGACGCCCTGCCCAAAGGCAAGGTCATGTTTGTCAGCAACGCCATCAAGGTGGTGGGCTGCCTCATGATGCTGTTTGGCTCGCACCCGCTCATGGCTTATGCGGTGGTGGGGCTGGGTGCGGCGGCTTACTCGCCCGCCAAATACGGCATCCTCACCGAGTTGCTACCAGCCTCGCAACTGGTCAAGGCCAATGGCTGGATCGAGGGGCTCACCATCGCGTCCATCATCCTCGGCGTGCTGTTTGGCGGCCAGCTGGTGGGGCAGCACCTGTCGCACATGCTGCTGGGCATCGACATCCCCATGATCGACACCGGCGTGGACACGCCCGCCGAATCCGCCATCGCCGCACTGATTGCGGTGTATGCGCTGGCGGCCTGGTTCAACACCCGCATCCCGCACACCGGGGTGGAGATGCGCCCCCTGCGCGCCGACCCTTCGCGCAGCGTGCTGGCCAACGCACTCAATCTGCTGCCCGACTTCTGGGCCTGCAACGGCCGCCTGTGGCGCGACAAGCTCGGCCAGATCTCGCTGGCCACCACCACCCTGTTCTGGGGCGCAGGCGGCAACCTCAAGTTCATCGTGCTGGCCTGGGCGGCTGTGGCACTGGGCTACAACACCACGCAGGCCTCGGCCCTCACCGGTGTGGTGGCCATCGGCACGGCCGTGGGCGCGGTGGTGGCGTCCATGCGCATGCGCCTGGACATGGCCACCAAGGTGATCCCGCTGGGTATTGGCATGGGACTGTTGCTGATCCTCATGGTGTTCATCAGCAACATCTGGCTGGCGATACCCTTCCTCATCCTGCTGGGCGGCCTGGGCGGCTACCTGGTGGTGCCCATGAACGCGCTGCTGCAGCACCGGGGCCACAACCTGATGGGCGCGGGTCGCTCGATTGCGGTGCAGAACTTCAACGAGCAGGCCTGCATCCTGGGCCTGGGGGCGTTCTACAGCCTGTCGCTCAAGCTGGGCCTGTCGGTGTTTGGCGCGATCATCACCTTCGGCCTTGTTGTGGCCGGGATCATGTGGATCATCCGCCGCTGGCACCAGCGCAACTGCATCAACTACCGCGACGAAGTGAACCACTTGCTGGACATTGCGCGGCACGATACGCACCACTGAATCCCCCTGAGTCGCCTTCGGCGCCTTCCCCCTGAGGGGGACGCACCCGCTGGCCTGGCAGAGCCAGTTCCACGGGTGCACTGGCCTTGGGGCGTGCCTGTTTTGAGCGCTGTGTGACTTGGCGCAAATTGCTACATAATTTATAGCTTCCAGCGCTTATCCATAAAGCGCTAGAGCCTATTTTTAATCTCAATGCAATCTCCCCTGCCCTTTGCCGCCCTGCTGTTCAACGCTTTCGTGTGGGGCCTGGCGTGGTGGCCGTTTCAGCGCATGCACCAGGCGGGGCTGCATCCGCTGTGGGCCACGGCGTCGATGTACGCCGTGGTGCTGGTGGCGCTGCTGGCCTGGCGGCCGGGGATCCTGGCGCAGGTGCGGGCGCACCCGCAGCTGTGGCTGCTGGCGCTGGCATCGGGGCTGAACAACGTGGCTTTCAACTGGGCCGTGACCATTGGCGACGTGGTGCGCGTGATCCTGCTGTTCTACCTGATGCCCGCCTGGGCCGTGCTGCTGGCCTGGCGCATTCTGGGCGAGCGCCCCACGCCCTCGGCGCTGCTGCGCCTGGCGCTGGCCTTTGCTGGCGTGGTGCTGGTGCTGCTGCCCGAGGGCGCGCCCGCCACGCGCCTGCTGCAAAACCTGTCGCTGGCCGACGGCCTGGCGCTGCTGGGCGGCTTCATGTTCGCGCTCACCAACGTCACGCTGCGCCGCCTGCACACCGTGCCGGGGCCTGCGCGCATGGTCACCATGTTCGGCGGCTGCATGCTCATGGCGCTGGGCGTGGCCTGCGTGGGGCTGCAAGTGGGTGTGGTGGAGCCTTTCCCTGCCCTCAACAGCACCTGGGTCGTCACCGGCCTGCTGCTGGCGGGGGTGCTCATGCTGGGCAACTGGGCGCTGCAGTTCGGCGCCGCGCGCCTGGCGGCGGGCACCACGGCGCTGGTGATGCTCTCGGAGGTGATGTTTGCCAGCGTGTCGTCGGCCCTGCTGGGCGCCTCCACCCTGAGCACGCGGACCGTGCTGGGTGGGGCGCTGATCCTGCTGGCATCCTTGCTCGCGGCGCTGCAGTTTCGCCGCCCCGGCGCCACGGCCCACTGAGCAGGCCACGCGCCGCACGCAGATGGGCGGCAGGGGCTACCATGGCCCGTCATCCCAACCCCGGAGGTTCCGCATGCCCACCAGCATCTACGACTTTGAAGCCCAGCAGATGAACGGCAAGACCGTGCCCTTGTCGCAATACAAGGACAAGGTGCTGCTCATCGTGAACACCGCCAGCGCCTGCGGCTTCACGCCCCAGTTCGGCGGGCTGGAAGAATTGCACAAGGAGTACGCAGACAAAGGCCTCGTCGTGCTGGGTTTTCCCTGCAACCAGTTCGGCAGCCAGGACCCCGGCAGCAACGACGAGATCGCCAGCTTCTGCCAGCTCAACTACGGCGTGAGCTTTCCGATGATGGCCAAGATCGACGTGAACGGCGCCAATGCCTCGCCCCTGTACCAGTGGCTGGCCGCCGAAGCCCCGGGCCTGCTGGGCAGCAAGGCGATCAAGTGGAATTTCACCAAGTTCCTGGTCGGCAAGGACGGCCGCGTGATCCGCCGCTATGCGCCGCAGGATGCGCCGAAGAAGCTGGCGGGGGATATCGAGGCAGCGCTGGCGGGTTGATCCCAACGCAGCCATCGATGCATGGTGTTCATCGCACCAGCGGTCGTGGTAGCGCTTCCTATCCCAGACTTGCTGGGGCCCGTTTGACCAACGGCTTTTCGCCCTGGCCCGGCAACCCGAACAGCGGCCGCAGCCACCGCACACGCCGTACCACCGCCGTCAGCCCCCAGCAAAGCCCCACCGTCCCGGCCACCAGGGCCAGCGGCTCCACCACCGGCCCCAGCTGCGCAGGCGCCAGCCACACCACCTGCACGATGATGGCCGTCTGGTGCAGCAGGTACCAGGGGTAGACCGACTCACTGGCCCAGCGCAGCCAGGGCCAGGGCCGATTGAGGCGGTGATGGGCCCAACCCAGGATAGTGAGCAGGGCCGCCCACAGGTACACGTCTGCCAGCACGCGCAGCGGCCAGCGCGCGGACCGCACGCCGTGCTGCTTCGCCAGGCCGAGCAGACCCAGGTACAGAACCAGCAGCACCAGCGCCAGGCCGAGGGTGCGCCAGCGCAGGCGCACCAGTTCGACCCACAGGCCGGTATCCAGCCCGATCCAGTAGCCGTAGACAAACACCGTGAAGTACACGGCGTGCAGCCACCCGTCATGGACCAGGTCGTGCGTGGGCGGCAAATGCGGCCACAGCAGCACCGAATACAGCACCAGCGGCAGCACGGGCACCACCATCAGTGCAGCGCCCCGCAGCCCGGTGAAGGCTCGGCGCAGGCGCTGCCCGGCGGCGGATTCGGCCAAGGGCAGCAACGCCGCCAGCACCATGGTGTAGACCCACAGGTAGGCCAGGTACCACAGGTGGTTCCAGGTGACGCCCGCGTGCCAGCCGTCAAATGCGCCCGGCGGCCAGGTGCTGCCGCTGTAGTAGCGCAGCAGAAAGGCGCCGAATCCTGGCGCGATGAGCCCGTTCGCCACCCCCTGCGCATAGGGCTGGTAGGGCACGATGACGGCCATGCCAAAGGCCAGCGGCACCAGCAGGCGCAGGCTGCGCAGCCGCACCAGCCCCGCCACCGACTGCCCCCGCCGGACCAGCCCGAAGGCCAGGCCCGAGACCAGGAACACCAGGTCCATGCGCCAGAGGTTGAGCGCGCGCATGGGCGCCTGCAGCCATTCCGCCACGTACGGGCTTTTGAGGTGCCAGTGCCAGTCGGCCACGTAATACATGGCCACGTGGTACAGGATGACCAGGGCAAAGGCCAGCGCCCGCAGCGCGTCGATGTCATGGCGGCGGACGGGGGTGGAGGCACAGGAAGGTGTAGACATGGCACAACGCAGACAGGGTGGGCACAGGGCCCGATGCTGCGGCCCCGCCCCTTCTCACGGCACCGCCGGGGGACGGGCTGGGGTGCCACTGGGACCAGCGGCGGGCAGGAGGGACGAAAAGAAACCGCCCCGGGGAAACTCCCGCCCGGCGGCGCATGGCCCTGCCTACACTTGCCACCCATGACCGCCCCCGCGCCCGCCTGGATCGACCGCTACCCCCACGACCGCGCCCTGCGGCGCCGTGCGGAAGTCAGCTTCTGGGCCGTGGTGCTGCTGGTGCAGGCGACCTTCAACACGGTGGTGACCCGGATCGAACTGCGCAGCGCCGGGCGGACCGTGGCCGCGTGGGAGCCGCTGCTGTGGGAGCTGACGAGCGCGCTGGTGGTGGCGGCGCTGATCCCGGCCGTGGTGGCGTTCGAGCGGCGCTTTGTGCTGCGCTGGGGCACGCTGCGGCGCCATCTGCCCTGGCACGTGCTGGCCAGCGTGGCCTACTGCACCGTGCACCTGGCGGGCATGTGGGCGCTGCGCCATGCGGGCTATGCGGCCCTGGGCGAGCGCTACCAGCCGCCAAGCTGGTGGGCGCAGTGGGGGTATGAATACCTGAAAGACGTGCGCAGCTACGCGCTCACGGTGTGCGCGCTGGTCAGCTACCGCTTCTTGCTGCTGCGCCTGCAGGGCGAGGCGCGCGTGCTGGATGCCCCCGAACCGCCCGCGCCACAAGTGCAGGACGTGCCCGAAACGCCCGCTGCGCAAGCCCCGGCATCAACGCCCGAAACCCCGCACGCCCCGCCCGCACAACGCCCCGAACGCTTCCTGGTGCGCAAGCTGCGCCGCGAGTTCCTGATCGCCGCAGGCGACATCGCTTGGCTGCAGGCCCAGGCCAACTACGTGGGCCTGCATGTGAATGGGCACGACTACCTGCTGCGCTCCACGCTCACCGACTTCCTCACCCAGCTGGACCCATCACGCTTCGTGCGCGTGCACCGCAGCTACGCGGTCAACCTGGACGCCATCGCCGTGATCGAGCCGCTGGACAGCGGCGACGCGCGCCTGGTGATGAAGGATGGGAGCAGCGTGCCCTGCAGCCGGCGCTACCGGGACGGGCTGGCACCCCGCGCGGGCTAAATACCTCGGGAGCTGTTCAAGCCCCATACCCGACTGCGTTCACAAAACACAACCCTTCACGCTGAGCGTGGACGGCTTGCGGCGATCAAACGCGAATCGATGTCAGTTATTCATTGTGCTGCGCGCCACCCTCCACGCATAAAACTGGCGCGGCCAAGGCCAGTGCCCCCGCGCAAGGGCCGCCCCGCCGCGCTGGGGGCGTCCCCCTCCCGACTCGCGCAGCGAGGAGAGAGAGGGGGAAGGCGCGAAGCGACTCAGGGGGTGCTTCACTTCACGCATTGAGCCCCGGCGTCTGCGCAGCCCCCCATTCGGGCGGGCAGGCGGCCATCTCCGCTTCCACCTTGCGCAGCATGTCGGCAAGGGTCTTGCCGGGCTCCTGGCGGAACTGTTCGTCGAGCACCACCAGATCCACGATGCGGTCGATGCGAAAACCCCGGAAGTCATTGCGCAGCTCGCACCAGGCCGACAGCGTCCAGACCTTGCCCCAGTAGAAGCAACCCAGTGGGCGCAGGCGGCGCAGGCTGGGGCGGCCGTGTACGTCGGCGTAGTTGATCTGCACCACGTGGCGACTGTGCACCGCCTCGCGCAGGGCCTGCAGGGTGGCCTGCACGCGCGGGTCCAGCCCCACCGATGGCGCATACAGCGCCTGCGCCTCGGCCGCTACGCGGGCAGCGGGGGGCAGCACCGACAGGATCTTGCCCAGCGCCCCTTCGACCTCGCGCGCCAGCCCAGCGTCGAGCCAGGCCTGGGCCAGGCGCGCGGCGGCCACCAGGGCGTTGGCCTCGCCCTGGCTGAACATCAGCGGCGGTAGTTCGAAACCCGCGCCCAGGCGGTAGCCCACACCGGCCTCGCCCTCAATGGGCACGCCCTGGTGCTGGAGGTCCGCCACGTCGCGGTAGATGGTGCGCTGCGAGACTTCGAGCCGCTCGGCCAGGAAGGCGGCCGTGGACAAGCGCCGACCCCGGATGAGCTGGACGATCTGAAACAGGCGGTCGGCGCGGCGCATGGTGGTTTATTTTTTCAGAGTTCTAAGGCCCTAGCGCTTATCCATCAAGCGCTACAAGCTATTAATTTTGAAGCATCACTCCGATATGGATGGCCACCTGGTCTGGGCCCTCATAGGCCTCGAAGTCGGTTCCAAAGCGGCGTTGCACCTGTGGGTTCTCGGCAAAGTAATGCCAGATGCGCACCCAGGTGTCGATCACCATTTGGGGCATATCGCCCTGGCCGGTAAAGACCAGGTAGTCGCCAGCCTGAATGTCAACGCGGCTGGCGCCGGGTACGGCCTGGGCCCCATCGGGGTCGGCCACGGCCACACCGGCGGTCACATCAAAGGCGCCGTGCTCGTTCGACTCGTAGCCGCTGTACACGCCGAAGATGCGTCCATCGTCGCCCCGGCTGGGCAGCTTGCGCTCCCAGCTCTGGCTGAAGAAACGGTTCCACAGGCCTCCGAGGCGCGCGATGGCGGGGTTCATCTCTTCGCTGTTGCGGGTGCGCACGGCGATGCCGGCCACGCTGAATGCTGGAATCTGGATGATTGCGGGGGTGTTTGTCATGGCGGGTCCTCTCTGGTCTTCAATGGATGGAATTGACGCGCGGGCCGCTGGGCGCCGTGCAGGAGAGGCATGGTGCGTGCACGCTACTGACAACCTGATGTCAGTAGCGTGCACGCACGCTGGTGACTCCGGGTGGGCTCAGCCCATGGGCGGCGTGAGGGTGCCCACCGCCCGCCACGCGATCGGTCAGCGCGGCTGCTCGACGATAGCCGCCGTGATGCGGCGCACCACAGGCAGCACCAGCAACAGCGTGGGGAAGGCCACTACCCAGGACAGCGCCCAGGCACTCAGCCACAGGCGCGGGAGGTCCAGCGAGAAGCCCGCCACGCGCACGGTGCTGCTCAGGGACACGATGAAGGTCATGAGCAGCGACAACAGCAGTGGCATGACCCAGGCCGCCGAGCGTGCGGGCAATCTGCGCAGCCCGAGGAAGGTCTGGCGGGACGACGGCGGGAGCGAGGAAGGTTGGTTCATTGAAATTCCAGAAAGCAGACCGGTCAAGCAAGGTGCCGCCCCCACCCTGCAGCAGATGCAGGCCAGGGACCACAACCCCGGCAGGGCCGGTGTTGGTTGGCACGTTGATGGACGCAAGAACGTGTTTGCGATCTTTTCGGGGCCGCGTTGGGGCGCAATCGGGATGATTGGCTGCTTCGGATGCGCAGCTTGGGCCCATGCCCATGCAAGCAGCCGGGGCATCCAATCGCCCGATTTCGCCCCAACCCTTCGGGCAAGTGCCTTGCCGGGCGGTCTGCGGCGTTGCGGCGCTTGTGGATAGCCGGGCTATCCACTGCGCACCGCGCCTGGCAACCCATCCCGGCAAGGCACTTGCGCGGCCCCGAAAAGACCGCAAACACGTTCTAGACGCTTACGGCAACCCATGAACCGGGTCGCGGGGAGATTCTAGGCCCAGTCGGCCCGGGCCGCGCTGGCCTTAGCTGCTTTGGCCCTCAGGCGCCGCAGCCACGGTGGCCTGGGCCCGCGCGGCGGCCAGGCGGCGCGCGCGTTCGACCTGCTGGGCCGCAGTGCGAGGCACCATGCCGTACATGTCGGCGAAGGCCTCCAGCGTCTGACCACTGGCTTCAAAGGCGCGCAGCAGGGCTTCGTCCTTGGCATTGCGGGCTGCCCATTCGGCAAAGGCTTCTTCGAGGATGGCGTTGGCGGCCTCGTCGCGGCTTTGCACCAGCTCGGTATACGCCTCGCGCGTGAGGCCCGAGGCCTCGAACGCGGCGATCATGCGGTTGCGCAGCTTGGGCAGCAGGTCTTCGGTGGCGCGGGCCTTCTTGCGGCGGTAGACCTCCAGCAGCGCGTGGTGCACATGCTCGGGCGCCATGTCTTCCACAGGCTGGCCTTGCAGGTCGTGGCGCTTGTCGCCCGCCGCCACGCTTTGCAGATACCGTGTGGAGCGGGTGTGGATGCCCAGAGCCACCTTGAGCGCCTCGCGCTCAAACAGCTCGGGGTGCGCAGCCAGCAGGTCCTGGAAGATGCCGCGCTTGAGCGGGCGGAACACGGCGCCAAACAGATGGGGATAGAGCCCCGCCAGTTGTTCCAGCGCGGGGTGAACACGCTGGGGCGCACGCGGGCCCGGGGCGCCAGCTGGCACGGTGGCGCCCTCGGCCCCCTCCGCGCCCCGGGGCGCCTGGCGCCCGTCAGCATTGCGGCGGTTGCGGCCACCACGGCGCGAGCCCCCTGTACGCTGGGGGGGAGCCCCAGCCTCCGTGGGCGCGGCTGCCACAGGCGCTGCCAAGGGTTCGACAGGGGCTGTGTGGGGTTGTTCTTGTGCGGACACGGAGTCGGTCATGGCGGTGCAGTTCCGGGGCAAAAATGGGGGCGACAAAACCCTCGATCATGCCAGCGTTGGGTCGGCGGGCGCAAAACAGCCTCTGACAGAGGCCTGAATTACCCTGTGCCTGTGCAGCAGGGCATGGGAGGGTCAGCCTGCGCGCAACGCCTCGTCCAGCACCTCCACCCAGTGCCGCACGGGCGTGCCCGTGCCACTTTGCAGGTGCGTGATGCAGCCGATGTTGGCCGACAGGATCATGTCCGGAAGCTGGTCGCCAAAGGCCTCGCCGAGCACGCCGAGCTTGCGGTCGCGCAGCTGGTACGACAGCTCGGGGTTGAGCACGGAATAGGTGCCCGCCGAGCCGCAGCACAGGTGGGCATCGTTGCGCGCCGCGCGCAACTTGAAGCCCAGCTGGTTCAGGTGCATCTCCACCCCGCCACGCAGCTTCTGGCCGTGCTGCAGCGTGCAGGGCGGGTGGTAGGCGAACAGCGTGTCGGGCTTTTGCAGGCGACCGGCGAGCTTATGCGCCAGCTCGGGCAACAGGTCAGGCAGCAGCTCCGACAGGTCGCGCGTGAGGGCGCTGATGCGCTCGGCCTTGGCCGCGTACATCGTGTCGTCTTTGAGGATGTGGCCGTATTCCTTGACCGTCACGCCACAGCCGGATGCGTTCATGACGATGGACTCCACCCCCTGCTCCACCAGCGGCCACCAGGCGTCGATGTTGGCGCGCATCTCGGCCTTGCCGCCTTCCTGGTCGTTGAGGTGGAACTTGACGGCGCCGCAGCAGCCGGCCTTGGGTGCGATCACGGTCTGGATGCCCACGGCGTCAAGCACGCGGGCGGTGGCGGTGTTGATGTTGGGCATCATGGCCGGTTGCACGCAGCCCGCCAGCATGAGCACCTTGCGGGCATGCTCGCGTGTGGGCCAGGCGCCGGCATTTTGGGGCGCGGGCACCTTGGCCTTGAGGGATGCGGGCAGCAGGCCGCGCACCAGTTGCCCGGCCTTCATGGCAGGGGCAAACAGGGGCGAGGGCAACCCCTCCTTCAGCGCCCATCGCAGGGCTTTTTCGCCCACGGGGCGAGGCACTTTTTCATCAACGATCTTGCGGCCGATGTCCACCAGGTGGCCGTATTGCACGCCGCTCGGGCAGGTGCTTTCGCAGTTGCGGCAGGTGAGACACCGGTCCAGGTGCATCTGGGTCTTGCGCGTGGGTGTCTCGCCTTCAAGCACCTGCTTGATGAGGTAGATGCGGCCGCGCGGGCCGTCCAGCTCGTCGCCCAGCAGCTGGTAGGTGGGGCAGGTGGCGGTGCAGAAGCCGCAGTGCACACACTTGCGCAGGATGGATTCGGCCTCCAGGCCATCGGCGCGGGCGCGGTATTCAGGAGAGAGCTGGGTTTGCATGGTGCATGCCTGGGCGAAGAGACAGAAAGATCAGGGCCGATTCAGCGCGGCGCGGTCGGTGGGTCCAAGGGCGCTTCCAGCGCCAGCGGCTTGCGCAAGGGGTGGCGCAGCCTTGCGCGGTCGGCCCACAGCGGGGGCAGCGACAGGGCCAGCAGCACCAGCGCCAGCGGCACCACAAACACAAAGCCCACATGCTTGAAGCCCGCCGCGCCCGCAATGCCGCCCACCAGGAACATGCCCACCAGCCCGGCAAACAGCCGCAGCCGGGCCTGGTTGGCGCGCACTTGTGATTCGGGCGCGGTGCCGGTGCGGTTCCAGTAGAGCATCTTGCCCATCTCGATGCCCAGGTCGGTCACCACGCCCGTCATGTGGGTGGTGCGGATCTGCGACGACGACATCTTGGTCACCGTGGCGTTCTGCAGGCCCATGATGAAGGAGAGCAGCAACACCGCCAGCGGCACGGCAAACGGTGTGGGCCAGGTGAGCGTGATGGCCCCCACCAGGCCGAACAGCAGCATGAGCACGGACTCCAGCACCAGCGGCAGCGCAAAGGTGCTGCGCAGCTTGCGCTGGCGCGCCCAGTTGATCATGATGGCCGTGGTGCCTGCGCCCGACATGAAGGCCCACAGCGCACCGATGGCACCCAGCACGATCTTCATCTGGCCCAGTACCAGGTTGTCGGCCAGCGAGGACAAAAAGCCGGTCATGTGCGAGGTGTACAGGTGCACCACCAGAAAGCCCCCTGCATTGACGGCCCCCGCGTTGAACGCCAGCAGCAGGCCCAGCACCCGGTTGCTGGCGACCGTGCGGCGGTTTCCGGTGAGGTGGCGAAGGCGTCGCATGGCCAAGGTGACGGTGAAAACGGTGGTGGTGATGGAACTGACCCCGCCTACCAGGCCCGCGCCATGCGGCCGGGGTTGAAGATGCCAGCCGGGTCAAAGCTGTGCTTGAGCCGGGCGTGGATGTGTTCCAGCGCCTTGGACTGAAGGTCAAATGTGCCGCCGGCGCTTGTCCCACCTGCGCCAGAAGCTACAAAAATAGAAGCATTTCCATCCACAGCCCGAGCGGCTTCGCGCAGGGCGTCGCCTGCGGATTCGGGCGCTTGCACCCAGCGCAGCGCGCCATGCCACTCGACCAGCGGCTGCGCGCCGCCCGGCAAGCTCAGCACCGGGGCCGTGGCGGGCACGGACAGGCGCCACAGGGCGTGGCCGGGCTGTGCAGCACGTGCGGTGAACCAGGGCAGGGTCTGCTCGCGGCAGGCCGTCCAGTCGGCGGCCACCGTGGCGTTGTCCATGCGCGTGCCACCCATCGTTTTGCAGGCGGCATCGACCGCCGCCACGGCGCCGCGCAGGCGCACATAGAGCGTGCCCACGCCACCGTCTTGCACCCAGCAGCTGGCGTTCAGGGGCAGCGGCTGGCCGCCCCAGGCGTGCAGCTTGCGCAAGGCGTCGGCCTGGTTGATGTCGTCAAACCGCAGCGTGGCCTCGCCGGGCGCCACGGGCAGCACCTTGAGGCTGACCTCGGTCAGCAAACCCAGCGTGCCCCAGGCACCGGCCATGAGGCGGGACACGTCATACCCCGCCACGTTTTTCATGACCTGTCCGCCAAAAGTCAGCAGCTCGGCTTTGCCGTTGATCAGGGTCACGCCCAGAAGATAGTCGCGCACAGCCCCTACGCTGGCGCGGGCGGGGCCTGAGAGGCCTGCCGCGACCATGCCGCCCACGGTGGCGGCATCCGAGGAGGCCTTGGCGAAATGCGGGGGCTCAAAAGGCAGGCATTGGCCTTGTTCGGCCAGCGCGGCCTCCAACTCGGCCAACGGGGTGCCCGCCCGCACGGTGACAACCAGCTCGCTCGGCTCGTAGCTCACGATGCCGCGCAGCACCCGCGTGTCGAGCACTTCACCATGCAGTGCCAGGCCATGAAAATCCTTGGTGCCCCCGCCACGGATGCGCAAGGGGGTCTGGTCGGCGGCGGCGGTGCGCACACGTTCGGTGATCTGGGCAAGGGCGAGGTCCATGCCTTGCATCGTAGCGGTAGCCATGTCCGGTGCTACACCCGGAGTGCGTGAATTTTTTGAACAGCGCGCGTGCAAAGGACTCGGGCCTGCGGGCAAGTTGTCTGGGGGAACATGCCTTGGCTACCCTGCCAAAGCCAGCAGCGAGCCCCCCACCGGTACGAAAAAAACCCGCCGTTGCCGGCGGGCTCAACAACCAGAGGAGTGACTCGCTTGTTCTTGTTGCGACGCTGCGGTGCCACCAGACACCGCAGCGCGTGGGGTGCAGGCGGATCAGCGGTTGTACGCTGTCTCGCCGTGCGAAGTGATGTCCAGGCCTTCGCGTTCGTCTTCTTCCGTGACACGCAGGCCCACCGTGAGGTCAACGATCTTGTAGGCGACGAAGGAGACCACACCCGACCACACGATGGTCAGCAGCACGGCCTTGGCCTGCGTCCACACCTGTGCGGCGATGGAGTAGTCGGCAGCAGTGACCATCGAAGCAGTCACCCAGTCGGCCACGTAGCCAGGGCCACCCAGGCCAGGGGCGTTGAACACGCCGGTCAGCAGGGCACCCACGATACCGCCGATGCCGTGCACGCCGAACACGTCGAGCGAGTCGTCCGCACCCAGCAGCTTCTTGAGACCGTTGACACCCCACAGGCAGGCAAAACCGCCCACCAGGCCGATCACCAGGGCGCCGCCGATACCGACGTTGCCAGCGGCAGGCGTGATGGCCACGAGGCCGGCCACGGCACCCGAAGCTGCACCCAGCATCGAAGCCTTGCCACGCATCAGCGCTTCGCCGATGCACCATGCCAGCACGGCAGCGGCGGTGGCCACCAGCGTGTTGATGAAGGCCAGGGCGGCAAAGCCGTTGGCTTCCAGGGCAGAGCCGGCGTTGAAACCGAACCAGCCCACCCACAGCAGCGAGGCACCGACCATGGTCAGCGTCAGGCTGTGAGGCGCCATGGCTTCCTTGCCGTAACCGATGCGCTTGCCCACCATGAACGCGCCCACCAGGCCCGCCACAGCGGCGTTGATGTGCACCACGGTACCGCCAGCGAAGTCCAGAGCACCCCACTGCCAGATCTGGCCAGCCTTGCCGGTCATGGCGTCGGCCACTTCCTTGGAGGCGTAGGCGTCAGGGCCCATCCAGAACCACACCATGTGGGCAATAGGCAGGTAGCTGAAGGTGAACCACAGCACCATGAACATCATGACGGCGCTGAACTTGATGCGCTCTGCGAACGCACCGACGATCAGGGCGCAGGTGATGCCGGCGAACGTGGCCTGGAAGGCGGCGAACACCACTTCTGGAATCACGACACCCTTGCTGAACGTGGCCGCGTTGGCAAACGTGCCTGCGGCGTTGTCCCAGATGCCTTTCATGAACAGGCGGTCAAAGCCACCGATGAACGCGCCGCCTTCGGTGAAGGCCAGGCTGTAGCCGTAGATGAACCACAGCACCACGATCATCGAGAACGTGACCATCACCTGCATCAGCACGGACAGCATGTTCTTGCTGCGCACCAAGCCACCGTAGAACAGCGCCAGGCCGGGCAGGACCATCAGGATCACGAGTATGGTGGAGGTCATCATCCAGGCGGTGTCACCCTTGTTGGGGACAGGAGCGGGTGCCTCGGCGGCAGCTGCGGGAGCGGCGGCCGCTGCCGCTGCGGGGGCTGCGGCAGCAGCAGGAGCCGGGGCTTCTGCGGCAGGAGCAGCAGCGGGCGCGGCAGCAGCCGGCTCGGAGGCGGCGGGCGCCTGTGCCAGGGACAAGTTGCCCATGGTCAGCAGACCCAGCCCCAGAATGAAGGAAGCAAGCAGTTTTTTCATGGCGTTTCTCTTCTTGGATGTAGTACGGCCGCGCCCTTACAGCGCTTCCTTGCCGGTTTCGCCAGTGCGGATGCGCACCACCTGCTCCAGGTGGGTCACGAAGATCTTGCCGTCGCCGATCTTGCCGGTGCGGGCTGCGCTCTCGATGGACTCGATCACGCGGTCCACGAGGTCGTCCGCCACAGCGGCTTCGATCTTGACCTTGGGCAGGAAGTCAACCACGTATTCCGCGCCGCGGTACAGCTCGGTGTGGCCCTTCTGGCGGCCAAAGCCCTTGACCTCAGTGACCGTGATGCCTTGCACGCCGATGTCCGAAAGCGCTTCACGCACCTCGTCCAGCTTGAAGGGCTTGATGATGGCTGTCACCATTTTCATTTTGGTTCCTCCGACATGGGCGCAGCAAGCGCCCATTGAGACTTGCTTACAGGGTTTTGGTGAGCGTGACGATCACGCGCGACTTGTTGACGTGGCCGAAGAAGGCCTTCTTGTTGGCACCCACCACGGCAGCGCCCAGCGACAGGCCACCGCCGAAGTCGTAGGCACCGCCCACGCTGTAGTCCATGTAGTTGGGCACGCCCAGGTCCTTGATGTCGCTGGCAAAGCGCGTGAAGCCGACCGAGGCCTTCACCGTCACGCTGGGGGCAACTTCCTGCGCAAACGCGAAGTTCAGGTAGCCGGTGTTGCGGCCCTTCAGGCCCGAGCCAGCCTTGGCGCCGGCAAAGCCGAAGTAGTCCTTGGAGATGGTGTGCGAATACTTGGCAGTGAAGGGGCCCATGGTGGCCGCGCCATACAGCTCGGTGGTGTTGCCGTTGCTGTTGCCAGGGTAGATGTAGGTCAGGGCGCCCACGTCCAGGTCAGCGCCGCCAGCCTTGAACTTGTAGCCGCCGTACAGGTCGGATTCGAGCGAGTTGTTGGCAAGCCAGTCCACGCTGGAGTTCCAGTTACCCACGTACCAGCCGGTGTCGCCGAAGGCGTAGTCAAAACCGCCTTGCAGTGCAGGCTTGACCGCTTTGGACTTGGAAACGTCCTGGTCCTGGCCACGGAACTTGTAGTTGGTGGTCAGGCTGACATTGCCGGTGAGCTGGGCACTGGCCAGCATGGGAAGGGTTGCAACAAGGGCAACGCCCAGGGTCTTGATGATGGCGCGGGTCATGTTTCCTCCGGTTGGACAAAGTAGGGACAAGCGTTTTAAGCACGGACCGTGCCACGCCAGTGCAACCATTGCATCGCCTTCACATCGCCGTTGCGTTGCGTTACACCGATCCCCAAGTACAGTGACGGTGTGCGCGCGGACCATGTTGCACCTTGTTGGTGCACTACACAACAGGGCCGCGCTAAAAAACCATAAAACGCACCCATCTGGGGAGAAACCGCTTCATGAGTCTTGCTTTGGTGCAAAGCCGCGCCCTTCTGGGGCTGCAGGCGCCTTCTGTCACCGTCGAAGTGCATCTGGCCAATGGTTTGCCCAGCTTCACGCTGGTGGGCCTGGCCGAGGTGGAGGTCAAGGAGGCCCGCGAACGGGTGCGCTCCGCGCTGCAGAACGCGGGGTTGGAGTTCCCGCATAACAAGCGCATCACGGTAAACCTGGCACCAGCCGATCTGCCCAAGGACTCAGGGCGCTTCGATCTGCCGATTGCGCTGGGCATCCTCGCCGCCAGCGGGCAGGTGGACGCAAGCCGTCTGGCGGGCTATGAGTTTGCGGGCGAGCTGTCGCTGTCGGGCGAACTGCGCCCCGTGCGCGGCGCGCTGGCCACCAGCCTGGCGCTGCAGACCCAGCAGATCACCGCGCAACTGGTGCTGCCCCCCGGCAGCGCTGAAGAGGCCGCCCTGGTGCCCGCCGCGCGGGTGGTGCGCGCACGGCATCTTCTGGATGTGGTGCGCGCCTTCCTGCCGCCGGGCAGCGTGGCTGCGGGCGATGCCGACGTGGCCAACGATGGCTGGACCCGCCTGCAGGCCACCCCCATGGCGGCGAGCACAGCAGGCCCCGACATGTGCGACGTGAAAGGCCAGGCCAGCGCCAAACGCGCGCTCGAGATTGCTGCCGCTGGCGGGCAGAGCGTGCTCATGGCCGGGCCGCCGGGATCGGGCAAGTCGATGCTGGCGCTGCGGTTTGCGGGGCTGCTGCCCGCGATGACCGTGGACGAGGCGCTGGAGAGCGCCGCCATTGCCAGCCTGGCCGGGCGCTTTCGCACCGACCAGTGGGGCCACAGGCCCACAGCCGCGCCACACCACACCGCCAGCGCAGTGGCCCTGGTGGGCGGCGGATCACCCCCCAGGCCCGGCGAAATTTCGTTGGCGCACAACGGAATCTTGTTTCTGGACGAACTGCCCGAGTTTCCGCGTGCTGCCCTGGAGGCCCTGCGCGAACCGCTGGAGACAGGACATATCACCATCTCCCGAGCGGCGCAGCGTGCGGATTTCCCCGCCCGGTTCCAGATGATTGCGGCCATGAACCCCTGCCCGTGCGGCTACCTGGGCTCCACCCAGCGCGCGTGCCGCTGCACGCCCGACCAGGTGAACCGCTACCAGGCCAAGCTCAGCGGCCCGCTGCTGGACCGCATTGACCTGCATGTGGAGGTGCCCGCCCTGCCCGCCGACCAGCTGGTGCAGGCACCCGCGGGCGAAGCCAGCGAGGCGATCCGCGAACGCGTGGCGCAGGCCCGCGCCGTGGCACTGGCGCGGCAAGGCAAGACCAACCAGGCGCTGCAGGGCCAGGAGATCGACACCCACCTGCACCTGCAGGATGCCGCCGCCAAATTCCTCAACACCGCCGCCGCCCGCCTGGGCTGGTCGGCCCGCAGCACGCACCGTGCGCTGAAGGTGGCGCGCACCATTGCCGACCTGGCGGGTGCACCCTCGACCGAAGTGGGCCATGTGGCCGAGGCCGTGCAATACCGGCGCGTGTTGCGCAGCCCCGTCTGAGAGCCACAGGCGCCGATGCTGCACCGTGTGTGTCGCCTGCCACACATCAATTACTATAATTTTTATAGCAACATATATCCGTCAAATAAGCGCTAGCGGCTGATTTGAATCAAATTTCCGCGCAACCTGCTGCCAACCCGCGCCCACCCCCCGCCACAATCACCCCATGTCCAGCGTTCGCCCCACCAAAAAGACCACAGCCTCCATGGCTCCAGCCAACCCGGCGCCCGCACCCGAATCGGTGGATACCGGCTTTCTGCGCACCCTGGTGGGCTACAACGCGCGGCGCGCGTCGCTGGCCGTGATCGAGGTGTTCATGGAGCGCATGGCGGTGTACCGCCTCAAGGTGGTGGATTTTTCGGTGCTGTCGCTGGTGGCGCACAACCCGGGCGTGACCTCGCGCCAGCTGTGCGTGACGCTGGGCGTGTTGCCACCCAATCTGGTGGGCCTGGTGGCTGCGCTGGAGCGGCGCGGCCTGATCGAGCGCCGCCCCCACCCCAGCGACGGCCGCGCCATGGGCCTGCACCTGACGCCCGCCGGTGTGGAGCTGACGGCCCAGGCCGAGCAGACCGCCGCACAGCTGGAGGTGGACGCCACCGCCGGCCTCACGGCCGCCGAACGCAAGACGCTGATCCGCCTGCTGCAAAAGGTCTACGCCCGCGACGGGGCCTGACAAAGAAAAGGGGCGCTGCAGCCAGCGCCCCTTGGTCTTTGGTTTTGTGCCCGGCTTCGGGCAGCTTCTGCGCCCCGGTTACAGGCCTGCGGCCGCCGGTGCCACGGTCTCAGACTTCGCCGCCATGGCCGCCGCCAGCCCGCCCCACTTTTCGTGGAACAGGCCCGCGTCCATGGTCTTCACATTGCGCATGATCGGTTTGAAGCCCATGTGCGCCAGCACGTCGCGCTCCAGGTCGATGCCGGGCGCGATCTCGGTCAGCTCCAGGCCTTCGGTGGTCAGGTGGAACACGGCGCGTTCGGTCACGAAGAGCACGTTCTGCTCGCGCTGGGCAGCATCCAGCCCATTGAAGGTGATCTGCTCGACCTTCTCGATGAATTTGCGCGAGCGGCCCTCCTTCACGATGGTGAGCTGGCCGTCGGCCACCTTCACCTCCAGGCCACCCGCCGTGAAAGTGCCGCAGAACACCAGGTTCTTGGTCGAGCGCGTGATGTTCACAAAGCCGCCACAGCCCACGGGCCGACCGTTGAACTTGCTCACGTTCACGTTGCCGTGGTTGTCGGCCTGCGCCAGGCCCAGGAAGCTCGCGTCCAGCCCGCCGCCGTCGTAGAAGTCGAACTGCAACGACTGCTCAATGATCGCGTCGGCGTTGTAGGCCGTGCCAAAGTCGCCCAGCTGCGCCGGGATGCCGCCGGTGATGCCGCTTTCCACGCTCAGCGTGAACTGGTCCGCCACACCCTCTTCCGCCGCCACCGACGGCACACCGGCCGGAATACCGATGCCCAGGTTGGTGATGGCGCCAGGTTTCAGCTCCAGCGCGGTGCGGCGTGCGATGACCTTGCGTTCGTCCAGTGCCATGGGCGCCAGCGAGTTCACCGGCACGCGCACGTCGCCACACAGCGCGGCGTTGAACTGCGTGGTGATGGTCTGCATGTGGTTCTCGGGCTGGCTGACCACCACGTAGTCCACCGACACGCCGGGCACCTTGACCGACTTGGGGTGCAGGCTGCCCGCCTTGACGATGCGCTCCACCTGCGCGATCACGATGCCGCCGCAGGCCTTGGCCGCGTGGGCGATGTTGATCTGCTCCAGCAGCACGCCTTCCTTGTCGAGCGTGAGGTTGCCGTTCTCGTCGGCCAGCGTGCCGCGGATGATGGCCACGTCGATCTTGGGCGAGGGGTAGAACAGCCATTCCTCGCCGTTGAATTCGACGAGCTTGACGAGGTCCTCCGTGGACTTGCTGTTGAGCTTGCCGCCTTCGATGCGCGGGTCCACAAACGTGCCCAGACCCACCTTGGTGAGCAGCCCCGGGCTGCGGCTGGCAATGTGGCGCGTGAGGTGCGACAGGCTGCCCTGCGGGAAGTTGTAGGCCTCCACCTCGCCGTCAAACACCATCTTCATCATCTCGGCGCCCGTCTGGCCGAAGTGGCCCGCCACGGTGCGCTTGATCATGCCGGGGTGGGCAAAGTGCACCATGCCCGCGTCCTTGCTGTTGCCGATGGCGCCGCAGGCCCAGGTGGTCACGTTCTTCGGACTGCCGTGGTCGAGGAAGTTTTTCTCGATGCCCTTGAGCACTTCCTCCGGCAGGCTGGAGACGGCCAGACCGCCCAGAAAGATGGTGGCGTTGTCGGGGATCAGGGCCCCCGCCTGGGCTGCGGTGATGATTTTCATGGTGCTGTGCTCTTGCAAATGGGTGTGAAGACTGGATTTACGCGTCGGTGTTCTCGATCAGCAAAGCAATGCCTTGCCCGCCGCCCACACAGGCGCTGGAGATGCCGTAACGCAGCCCTCGGCGGCGCAGTTCGCGCGCCAGCGTCACGGTCAGGCGCACGCCGGTGGCGGCCAGCGGGTGGCCCAGGGCAATCGCACCGCCGTTCACGTTGAGCTTGTTCAGGTCGAGCCCCAGCTCGCGCCCCACGGCCAGGGTCTGTGCGCCCTGGGCTTCGTTGATCTCGAACAGGCCGATGTCATCCAGCGTGAGGCCGGTGCGCGCCAGCAGCGCGCGGATGGCCGGGGCCGGGCCGATGCCCATGTACTCGGGCGCCACACCCACAGCGGCCACACCGCGCAGGCGCGCCAGCGGCTTGAGGCCACGCTGCTGCACATAGGCATCGCTGGCCACCACGGCACCCACGGCGCCGTCCACCAGGGCCGAGCTGTTGCCGGCGGTCTGCACGCCGCCCGGGTACACGGTGCGCAGCGCGGCCAGGGCCTCGACCGGCGAGGGGCGCGGGTGCGTGTCGCGGTCGAGCTGCGCGACCTTACGCGGCAGCGTAATGCCGCGCGTGGCGTAGCCTTCCAGTTCAAACTTCTCGCTGGTCACTGGCACGATCTCGCCCGCCAGGAAGCCATCCTCCTGCGCCTTGAGCGCGCGGGCAAAGGACTGCGAGGCGTAGGCATCCACGTCCTCGCGGGTGATGCCGTATTTCTTGGCCAGGTTCTCGGCCGTCTCGATCATCGTCACCGGGCCTGCGGTGTCGATCAATGCCTCCATCAGGAAGTCCTTGAACTCCACGGGCGCGCCCAGCTTGAAGCCGGTGCGGTGCGTGTAGGCCGCAATCGGGTTGCGCGTCATGGACTCGGTACCCACCACCAGCGCCACGTCGGTGTAGCCCAGCGCAATCTGGTCGGCGGCCTGGCGGAACAGCTCAAAGCCCGTGCCGCAGATGCGTTGCACCAGGATGGCTGGCACGGCTTGCGGCACGCCTGCATACAGGCCAATGTGGCGCGGCAGCACAAAGGCGTCGAAATCGGCCTGCGCCATGGAGCCCGTGATGACCGAGCCCACATCGGCAGCGGGCACGCCGCTGCGCACCAGCACGGCGCGCGCCACCTTGATGCCCATGTCGGTGGGCGACACATGGCCCAGCGGGCCGCAGTAATCGACCATGGGCGTGCGCACGCCGTCCACCAGCCAGGCGTTCAGGGGCGCGGAGAAAGAGCTTGTCGAAGTGGTCGTCATGGTCAGGCCTTGGAAGTGGTTTTGCTGTCGGTCACACGCAGCACGGTGGCGTAGCCGGTGTCGCCGGCCGCGCAGCCGGTGAACAGGCCCACGCCGCCGCCGCGCAGCACCAGCTCTTCGATCAGTTCGATGATTGCGCGCATGCCGGTGGGTGCCTGGGGGTGGCCCCAGATGATGGAGCTGCCGTAGTTGTTCATGCGCTCCCAGGCAAAGCCGGTGTCGCGCGCCAGGGCGATGTCGTTCACGGCGAAGGGGTTGTGCGTCTTGATGGCCACCACGTCGCTGATGGAAAGGCCCGCGTTCTTGAGCGCGTTGAACGCGGCAGGCGACGGTGCCATGGGCATGTAACCCGCCTCCACGCGCGCCATGCCAAAGCCCAGGATCTCCACTTCGATGCCGGGGTCGGTGGCTACGGCGCGGGCCCGTTCGCGGGTAGTGACAATGGCGCCCGCGTTGCCGTCGGCCGGATGCGTCTGGCCGCCAAAGGTCACCGTGCCGCCTTCCTTCACGGGCTTGAGCTTGGCCAGGCCTTCGGCGGTGGTGGGGAAGATGCCTTCGTCGGTACTGAGCGTGCCGGTCTGCTTGCGGAATTTGGAGTCGGTGACGGGCACATCGGCCATGTAGCGCTTTTGGAAGGCGCGGTCGTTGGCCAGCGCCTCCTGGTACTGGTGGTAGCGGTGCAGCTTGAGCGCATGCTGCTCTTCGGTGCTGATGCCATAGCGCGCCGCCACGTTCTCGCCGGTCTGCAGCATGGGGTTCTTGGCATACGGGTCGTGGCCCATGTTGTCGGGCACCCAGTGCTCGGTAATGCCATAGCCGCCCGTGCCGCTGGAGTCGGGGTAGTACACCACCGGCCCGTTGGACTGGCGGTCGGCCATCACCAGCAGCGCGCTGGTGGCCGTGCCGCAGGCCACCTCTTGTGCAGCCATCTGCAGCGCGCGCACACTGGTGGCGCAGGCCTGCTGCACCGTGGGCCCGGCCACACGGTCGATACCCATCATGCCGGTGACCCAGGGCAGGCCGTAGAAGCTGCCCTTTTGCGGGTTGGTGATCCCGAGGATCGCCAGGTCCACCGCCGTCAGGTCGTAGCCGCGCGCGGCGAGCGCCTGCTTGCCTACGGCGGCGGCCAGCGGCAGCGCGTTGAGGTTGGCCAGCGTGCCCTGCCACTTGGCAAACGGGGACGACCAGTAGATACCGTAGGGGATGAAGGCGTTCATGACAGGGTCCTTGCTTGGATTGCGCACCAATTTTAGTTATTTATCATAACCATATGAGTCGCTTGAAAAGCTAGGGAAACCCCCTAGCAAAGAGCGGCCTTGCGGTCTTGTTTTAGTTATTTTTGATAACCATAATTTCCCTAACTCACTCACACCACCATGACCAAGAACTCCGACATCTCCCTTGAAATCCGTGGCGAACGCGAGGAAATCGCGGTCATCCGCCTCACCCGCCCCGCCAAGCGCAATGCCTTGAACGACGGCCTGATCCTGGCGCTGCGCGACGTGATGGACAACCTGCCCGCCAGCGTGGGCGCCGCCGTGATCGATGGCGATGGCGAACACTTCTGCTCGGGCCTCGACCTCTCGGAGCTGAAAGAGCGCGACGCGGGCCAGGGCCTGCACCACTCGCGCATGTGGCATGCAGCGCTGGACCGCGTGCAGTTCGGCCCCGTGCCCGTGGTGGCCGCGCTGCACGGCGCGGTGGTGGGCGGCGGGCTGGAGCTGGCCAGCGCCTGCCACATCCGCGTGGCCGATGAATCCACCTTCTACGCACTGCCCGAAGGCTCGCGCGGCATCTTTGTGGGCGGCGGCGGTGCGGTGCGCATCCCGCGCCTGATCGGCACGGCCCGCATGACCGACATGATGATGACCGGCCGCGTCTACAACGCCGTGGACGGCGAGCGTGTGGGTTTTGCCCAATACCTCGTGCCCACCGGCACCGCATTCGATAAGGCCTTTGAGCTGGCCCAGCGCATTGCGCAGAACGCACCGCTGACCAACTACGCACTCATGCACGCGCTGCCCCGCATTGCCGAGCAGCCGTCCGACCAGGGCCTGATGACCGAAGCCATGATGGCCGCCATCGCCCAGAGCGCGCCCGAAGCCAAGGCCCGTGTGCGCGCCTTCCTCGACGGCAAGGCAGCCAAGGTCCAGAAGGCCTGAAGATGCGAGCCCCCGCCCGCGCCAGTGAGTTCTTGAAAGCACCCATGATGGCAACCGCCCCCACCCCCCGCTACCGGCCGCTGCGCTTTGGCGTGACCGAGGTCACCACCCGCCAGGGCGACAACGGCGTGGTCTATGTGCGCGCCACGCAAGACCTGCAGCCCCACCCCGTGCGCCTGACCGACCGCCTGGCGCACTGGGCGCAGACGACGCCCGACCGCACCTGGATGGCGCAGCGTGTGAAGAACGCCGACGGCAGCCTGGGCGACTGGCGGCACATCAGCTACCGCAAGGCATGGGACAGTGCGTGCCGCATTGCGCAAGCGCTGCTGGACCGCAACCTGAGCGCCGACCGCCCCGTGGTCATGCTCAGCGAAAACGACCTGGAGCACGCCCTGCTGTCGCTGGGCTGCCTGGTGGCGGGCGTGCCGCAATGCACCGTGTCGGCCGCCTACTCCACTGTGAGCAAGGACTACGACAAGCTGCGCCACGCCATCGACACCCTCACGCCCGGCCTGGTGTTTGCGAGCAGCGGCGAGCGCTTTGCCGCCGCCATCAACGCCACGGTGGGCGCCGACGTAGAGGTGGCGCTGATCGAGGGCACCCTGCCCGGCCGCAGTACCACCCCATTCAGCGCGCTGCTGGCCACCGAGGCGACACCCGCCGTGGACGCCGCACACGCCGCCATCACGGGCGAGAGCATTGCCAAGTTCATGTTCACCTCGGGCTCCACCAAGGCGCCCAAGGCCGTGATCATCACGCACGGCATGTGGGCCGCCAACCTGCAGCAGATGAACCAGTCCATGCCCGTGCTGGCCGAGGAAGACCTGGTGCTGGTGGACTGGCTGCCGTGGAACCACACCTTCGGCGGCAACCACAACTTCGGCATCGTCATCTACAACGGCGGCACGCTGTACCTGGACGAAGGCCGCCCCACGCCCGCGGGCATGGCCGAGACCATCCGCAACCTGCGCGAGATCGCGCCCACGGTGTACTTCAACGTGCCCACGGGCTTTGAGGTGCTGGCGCACACCATGAAGACCGACGCGCAGCTGCGCAAGAACCTGCTCAGCCGCGTGAAGATGTTCTTCTTTGCCGCTGCCGCACTCTCGCAACCCATCTGGGATGCCCTCTTTGAGGTGGCCGAGCAGGAGGTGGGCGAGCGCATCGTGATGAACACTGGCCTGGGCATGACCGAGGGCTGCCCCTTCTGCGTGGCCGTGAACAGCCCCAACGTGCAGGCGGGCGACATCGGCGTGCCCACGCCGGGGCTGGAGTTGAAGCTGGTGCCGATTGATGGCAAGGTCGAGGTGCGTTATCGCGGCCCCAACATCACGCAGGGCTACTGGCGCAACGCCGAGGCCACGCAAGAGGCGTTCGACGAAGAAGGCTTCTACTGCTCCGGCGACGCCGTGAAGTGGATCGACGAGGCCGACCACAACAAGGGCCTGAAGTTCGACGGCCGCATTGCCGAAGACTTCAAGCTCAGCACCGGCACCTTCGTGAGCGTGGGCCCCATGCGCGCCAAGATCATCGCGGCCTGCGCACCCTATGTGCAGGACGCCGTCATCACCGGCATCAACCTCAAGGAAGTGGGCGCGCTGCTGATCCCCACGCCCCACATCCGCACGCTGGCGGGCCTGCCCAGCGACGCCAGCCTGCCACAGGTGCTGGAGAGCGCGCCCGTGCAGCAGCACTTTCAGCAGGTGATCAACCAGCTGGCCGCACAAGCCACGGGCAGTGCCACGCGTGTGGCCCGCATGCACCTGATGGCCGAGCCGCCCTCGCTGGACAAGGGCGAGATCACCGACAAGGGCTCCATCAACCAGCGCGCCGTGCTCAAACACCGCGCCGACCTGGTGGAAGCCATGCACGAAGGCAAGTTGCCATTCACCCTCGTGCCCCAGAAATGAATTGACCTGAACTGAACGACTACCCAAGGACACCACCATGCAGATTCAAGGACAAGCCGCCCTCGTGACCGGCGGCGCATCGGGCCTCGGTGAAGCCACCGCACGCGCACTGGCCGCCCAGGGCGCCAAGGTCGCGGTGCTGGACCGCAATGCCGAACTGGCTGAAAAAGTCGCCGCAGACATTGGTGGCGTAGCCTGCCCCTGCGACATCACCGACGCCGCCAGCGTGCAGGCCGCCATCGACAAGGCCGCCGCCGCCCACGGCCCCGCGCGCATTCTCATGAATGTTGCAGGCATCGGCAGCGCCAAACGCGTGGTGCAGCGCGATGGCAGTGCCGCGCCGCTGGAAGACTTTGTGCGCGTGGTCAACATCAACCTGATCGGCACCTACAACGTGAGTCGTTTGTTTGCCGCCGCCTGCAGCAAGCTCGACGTGCTGGACAACGGCGAGCGCGGCGTAATGATGTTCACCGCCTCCGTCGCCGCCTTTGACGGCCAGGTGGGCCAGCAAGCCTACAGCGCCTCCAAGGCGGGCCTGGCGGGCATGACCCTGCCCATGGCGCGCGACCTGGCACAGCACGCGATCCGCGTGTGCACCGTGGCGCCCGGCCTGTTTGCCACGCCGCTGATGAAGGAACTGCCCGAGGCCGTGCAGCAATCGCTGGCCGCCAGCATCCCTTTCCCGCCACGCCTGGGCAAGCCCGAGGAGTTTGCCGAGCTGGCCTGCCACATCGTGACCAACGGCCATCTCAACGGCGAAGTCATCCGCCTGGACGGCGCCCTGCGCATGGCGCCACGCTGATCCATTCCTTCCCCCGCCCCCAGAGCTTTCAACGACACACAGGAGACAACACCATGACCATCACCCGCCGACAACTCGTCCAGGCCTTTGGCGCCAGCGCCGCGCTGGGCGCCCTGCACCCCTTTGCTGCCCACGCCCAGGTGGACCAGGTGAAGGTGTATTTCGGCTTCCCCGCTGGCAGCTCGGGCGACACCGTGGCCCGCCGCGTGGCAGAAAAGTGGGGCGGCAGCGCCTTCAGCAAGAACGCTGGCGTGGTGGAGAACAAGCCCGGCGCGGGCGGCCGCATTGCGCTGGAGACGCTGAAGGCAGCGCCTGCCGACGGCTCGGTGCTGGCGCTGGCGCAGGTCTCGGCCATTGCCAACTACCCGCACATCTACAGCAAGATGAACTACACCGACAAGGACTTCGCGCCCGTGTCGATTGCCGCCGTGATGCACCACGGCCTGGCCGTGGGCCCCATGGTGCCCGCCAGCGTGAAGAACGTGAAGGACTTCCTGGCCTGGGCCAAGGCCAACCCCAAGGACGCCAGCTACGGCTCGCCCGGTGCTGGCTCCACGCCGCACTTCCTGGGCGCGCTGCTGGGCATCAACAGCGGCGTGGACCTGCGCCACGTGCCCTACCGTGGCTCCATCCCGGGCGTGACGGACGTGGTGGGCGGGCAGGTCGCCGCCATGGTCACGCCGCATGGCGACTTCATTGCCAACTACAAGGCGGGCAAGCTGCGCATCCTGGCCACCTCGGGCCCCAAGCGCTCGCAGTATGTGCCCGACGTGCCCACGTTCGCCGAGCAAGGCTTCCCTGAGCTGACCACCGAAGAATGGTTTGGCTTCTACGCCCCCGCCGCCACGCCCAAGCCCGTGATTGCTGCCGCCAACGCTGCCATCAACGCCGCCCTGAAGGAAAAGTCAGTCATCGATAGCCTGGCCATCGTGGGCCTGATGCCCCACGGCTCCACGCCAGAGGAACAAGCGCGCTGGCAGAAGGCCGAGTACGACACCTGGGGTCCGCTGATCAAGAAGATTGGCTTTACCGCAGATTCTTGAAGGTTGTGAATCCCCCCTGAGCGGCTTCGCCGCTTCCCCCCTTGGGGGGGACGCCACCAGCGCGGCGGGGCGGCCCTTGCGCGGTGGCCCTCGCCTGGGGGCGCGCCGGTATCGACGGGTGGCGGGCGCAACCCCCACACCCCACCCGTTCGGGCTGAGCCTGTCCAATCCAAGGCGCAAGCAGCCACCAGGCTCGTGCCGACGAAATTCAGAAGAAAACGGCCTCCAGCGCTTATCTATCAAGCGCCAATAGCTATCAAATAGTGAGCATTTAATGCAAGCACGCCAAGCCCTTGCCGACATCCAGCATCTGCTGACCCACGTGTTGCAGGCGCCCAGCCGCTGGCAGGCGCTGGCGCCGTTTGCCGACACCGATGGCGAGCTGGCTGCGCAGGTGTTGGACGAGGCCGCCAAGTTTGTGGACAGCGCCATCACCCCATTGCAGCGCACTGGCGATGAGGAAGGCTGCCGGTTTGACGCAGGCAAAGTGCACACGCCCGCAGGATTTCGCGATGCCTACCAGGCCTTCTGGCAGGCGGGCTGGCCGTCGCTGTCGTGCGCGCCCGAGGACGGCGGCCAGGGTCTGCCCGCAGTGCTCGAATGTGTGCTGTTTGAATGGCTGGCCGGTGCCAACCACGGCTGGACCATGGCGCCCGGCCTGCTGCACGGCGCGTACGAATGCATCAAGCACCACGCCAGCGACGAACTCAAGGCGCAGTACCTGGAGAAGGTCGCCACCGGCGAATGGCTGGCCACCATGTGCCTGACCGAAGCCCACGCGGGCAGCGACCTGGGCCTGGTGCGCACACGCGCCGTGCTGCAGCCCGACGGCAGCGCGCGGGTGAACGGCAGCAAGATTTTTATCTCGGGCGGCGAACACGACCTGACCGACAACATCGTGCACCTGGTGCTGGCGCGCTTGCCCGATGCACCGGCGGGCCCCAAGGGGTTGTCGCTGTTCCTCGTACCGAAAGTGCTCCCAGACGGCAGCCGCAATGCCGTGGTGTGCGAGCGCATCGAAGAAAAGATGGGCCTGCACGGCAGCCCCACCTGCGTGATGCGCTTTGACGACGCCACCGGCTGGCTGGTGGGCGAGCCCAACAAGGGGCTGAACGCCATGTTCGTGATGATGAACGCCGCGCGCCTGCATGTGGGCCTGCAAGGCATCGGCCTGCTGGAAGCCGCATGGCAAAAGGCCAGCGCCTACGCGGCAGAGCGCCGCCAGATGCGCGCCCCCGGCGCCAAGGACACCAGCCTCATCCACGACCACCCCGCCATCCGCCGCATCCTGCACACGCAGCGCGCCTGGATCGACGGCGGCCGCGTGCTGGCCTACCACACAGCCCTGCAGCTGGACGTGGCCAAGCACAGCACCGACGCCGGCGAACGCGCCGCCGCCCAGCGCTGGTGTGCACTGGTCACGCCCGTGCTCAAGGCTGCGCTCACCGACCAGGGCTTCCACGGCGCCAGCGCCTGCCTGCAGGTGTTTGGCGGCCACGGCTATGTGCGCGAATGGGGCATCGAGCAGATCGTGCGCGATGCGCGCGTGGCGATGATTTACGAGGGCACCAACGAGATCCAGGCGATTGACCTGCTGGTGCGCAAGGTGCTGGCCGATGGCGGCCAGGGCCTGGCAACGCTGCTGACCACACTGCCCGGCACAGCGCCCAGCCCTGCGGCCAGCGTACGCCGCCATGCGCTGGTGGAGATCACACAGACGCTGGCGATTGCCGCCCAGTCCGACGCCGAGCTGCCCTACTGGGTGGCCGACGACTACCTGCGCGCCGTGGCGCTGGTGCTGCTGGACTGGGCCTGGCAGCGCATTGCCGCCGGCAGCAACACGCCGCGCTGGCACGAGCCTGCCAACGCCTTCGCACAGTGGGTGCTGCCTGAGTTCGAGATGCGTGCGGCCATCATCCGCCAACGCATCACCCAGGCGTTCGAATTTTTGCCAAGAAAAGCCGCTACCGCCTGATAGGCAAGCGCCATCAGCTATTGATTCAGTAGCAAGCAGACGCAAGCAGACGATCTCCCGCTTTCCCTCCCACAGCGTGTTGAGGCCGCGCTGCGGGATTCCTTGCGCCTCAAAAAAATGGAGACAACAGCATGAACCGTACGAAAAGAAGAATGCGATTGCACCCTCTCGCACTGTCGGCCCTGCCGGTGGCGCTACTCATGGGTTGCGGCGGGGGGTCGTCGGACGCGGGGTTGCCGCAGCTGAGCGCGGCCACACCGGGCACGCTGGCCACGTGCTCTGACCTGGCCAGCAAGTTCACCCACCCCAACACGCAGATCAGCCTGGCCGAGCCGGTGGCTGCAGGGGCACTGACCCGTGGCGATGCTCCCATGCCCGCACACTGCCTGGTGCGCGGCGAGATGTTTCCCCGCATCAGCCCGCAGGACGGCCAGCGCTATGCCATTGCCTTTGAAATGCGTATGCCGCTGGCCTGGAATGGCCGGTTCTTCTACCAGGCCAACGGCGGCTCTGACGGCGTGCTCTGGCCCGCAATTGGCTCCCAGACCGGGCCGCAGCCCACCGTGGCGCTGCAGCAAGGCTTTGCAGTCATCAGCTCTGACGCCGGCCACGCCGGACAGGGGAACATGACTTTTGGTATCGATGCCCAGGCCCGGCTGGACTACGGCTACCAGGCGGTGGCCAAGCTGACCCCGATGGCGAAGGACCTGATCGCTTCGGCCTACGGCAAAAAACCCGACCGCTCCTACATCGGCGGCTGTTCCAATGCCGGCCGCCACACCTTCGTGGCAATGACCCGGATGCCGGGTGAATACGACGGCTACCTGGCTGGCGCCCCCGGCTACCGCCTGCCGCTGGCGGCCATCGCCAACCAGTTCGGCGCCAAACAGTACGCGACCATCGCAACCGACCCAGCGGACTTGTCCACCGCGTTTACGAGCACCGAGCGGGCTATGGTCTCTGCCAAAGTGCTTGAAAAGTGCGATGCGCTGGACGGGGCGAAGGACGGCATCGTGCAAGACACTGCGGCCTGCCAGGCCAGCTTCGACTTCCAGCGCGACATTCCGTCGTGCTCTGGCGCGCGGGACGGCAGCTGCCTGACGCCCGCCCAGAAGACGGCCATCGCGCCCATCTTCTCGGGCGCGGTGGACAGCAAGGGCAACAAGTTCTACGCGAGCTTCCCCTTCGACACTGGCCACAACGCTGCGGACTCGTCGTTCTGGGAGTTCTTCGTCTCCACCAATATCGACCCCGCGATGACTGCCATGACCTGGGGCTCGCCACCAGTGTCCCCCACAGGCTTCAGCGCCCCAGCGTTTGCATTGAATACACCCATCGACACCATGCTCACCTCGGTGGCTGCGACCAGCGGCGTGTACACCGAATCGGGCTTGGCATTCATGCAGCCCGTCAACCCCACCAATCTGGCCACGCTCAAGCAACGCGGCGCCAAGGTCATGGTCTACCACGGTGTGAGCGACCCAATCTTCTCGGCCAACGACACGGCCAGCTGGTATGAGGGCCTGCGCACAAACAACAGCGGCGACGCATCGAACTTCGCGCGGTACTACCCCGTGCCCGGCATGTCGCATTGCGGCATGGGCCCGGCCACCGACCAGTTCGACATGCTGACCTCGCTGGTCAACTGGGTGGAAAAAGGCCAGGCGCCCGATAGCGTGGTTGCAGGGGTGAGAGCAGCGGGCAATGTGGCCGGCGCCAATCCCGACCTGCCCGCCAGCTGGTCTGCCAACCGCACCCGCCCGCTGTGCGCCTACCCCAAGGTGGCGCGCTACAACGGCACGGGTGATATCGAAAGCGCCAGCAGCTTCAGCTGCAAGTAGTGCCCCGGCCCTGGCCACTGCGGCCAGGGCTTTTTTTGATTGCGCCCTTCCCCCGCCCACCTGGAGACATCGCATGCCACACCCCCTCACGCGCCCCCTCCCCCTGTCGGCCCTGGCCATGGCACTGGGCACCGCCACGCTGCTGGCAGGCTGCGCCAATGCACCGCGCACCACGCCCCCACCGCAACTCGGCGCCGCCACACCCGCCACGCTGAAAAACTGCACCACCCTGGCCCAGAGCCTCGCGCTGCCGGACACGCGCATCACCTCGGCAGAGATGGTGGCCGAAGGCCCGATCACCCTGCAGGGCAACACCACCCAGGCGCCCGCGCACTGCCTCGTCAAAGGCAAGATGAAAGAACGCACCGGCCCCGTGGACGGCGCCAGCTACGCCATCGGTTTTGAGATCCGCATGCCCGTCAACTGGAACGGCCGCTTTCTGCACCAGGCCAACGGCGGGCTGGACGGCAGCGTGGTGACCGCACTCGGCGCGGTAAGCGGCGCTGCGCCCGTGGCCCCCGGCCTGGTGCAAGGCTTTGCCGTGCTCAGCTCTGACGCAGGCCACAGCGCGCCCACGCCCTTCTTCGGGCTAGACCCCCAGGCCCGGCGCGACTACGGCTACCAGGCCGTGGGCACCCTCACACCCATGGCCAAAGACCTGATCAAGGGCGCCTACGGCAAGGGCCCCGACCGCTCGTACATCGCAGGCTGCTCCAACGGTGGCCGCCACGCCATGGTGGCCGCATCGCGCTATGCCGACCAGTACGACGGCGTGCTGGCGGGCAACCCCGGCTTCAGCCTGCCCAAGGCCGCCACCGCGCAGCTGTGGAAGGCCCAGCAATACGCCAAGGTATCCCCGGCCGGAGTCAACGGCCAGCCCGACCTGACCAAGGCCGTGAGCCCCGCCGAGTTCCAGCTCATCGGCCGCAAGATTGTGGAGCGCTGCGACGCGCTGGACGGCGCCACCGACGGCCAGGTGAACGACGTGCAGGCCTGCCAGGCCGCGTTCAACCTGCAACGCGATGTGCCCACCTGCACCGCTGCCAACACCGCGCGGGACGGGTCGTGCATCTCTGCCGAGCAAAAGAACGTGCTGGCCAGCATCTTCGCCGGGCCCAAGAACAGCAAGGGCGAAGCCCTGTACACCGGCACTTGGTTCGACCCCGGCGTGGCAGGCAGCAACTTTGCGTTCTGGCACTTCAACGCACCCACCACGCGCGACGCGGGTGCCGTGGCGTTCCTGTTCACCACACCACCCTCCACGATGGACGCCTTCAAGGCCACCACCGGCCTGCAGTACGCGCTGAACTTCAGCCTGGACGCGGACTACCCCAAGATGTTCGCCACCACGCCGGTCTACACCGAGTCATCCTGGTCGTACATGACGCCGCCCAACCCCGCCGACCTGGGCGCCTTGCGCAATCGGGGCGCCAAGATGATGGTCTACCACGGCGTGGCCGACGGCGTGTTCTCGCCCATCGACACCGCGAACTGGATGGACCGCGTGCAGGCAACCCACGGCGGCAAGGCCGACGACTTTGCCCGCCTGTACCTGGTGCCCGGCATGAACCACTGCTCCGGCGGCCCCGCCACCGACCAGTTCGACATGCTGGCCCCGCTGGTGGCCTGGGTGGAACAAGGCAAGGCGCCCGACAGCGTGACGGCGAACGCGCGCGGCGCGGGGGCCAAGGTGGTCAATAACGAGCTGCCCGCCAGCTGGTCCGCCAACCGCACCCGGCCGCTGTGTGCGTACCCCAAGGTGGCGCGGTACAACGGGACGGGAGATGTGGAGAGTGCGAGCAGTTTTAGCTGCAAGTGAGGGGGGTTGAAAGTGGGAAGCCCGGCGTCTGCCGGGCTTTTTTTTGGGTGAAGGGGATGGTTACTTGGTGGCGCGGTAACGAGCCCTATGGGAGTGGATCCTGCAGCAAGCTACCGCTTGCTGTGCGCCGGTTTGCCTTACAGCGCCGTACGAACTTCCAAGCATCCAAATCTTCCCAACTTAACGAGATTGACCAAACTTTCAAAAATTGCGACAATGGGCTCACCTCCACAACCGACGCTAGCCGTCGTCACCCCTCAAATTTGAAGCTCTCACATGACAGCCGAAGCACTATCACCACCCAACCCTATGCAATCGCTTCGAGAGCGATTAATACAAGAAGGATCTATTGTTCCGGAAGGTAGCGTCGAAAAACTTAGAGATAAACTGAATAAAAAAATATTTCAAATTATTGATGAAGGCAGCAAAACGCACGATGAGACAAGAAAATCTTATCTAGACTATGCATTTTCAGTACTTATTGGTCGTGCTATAGATTCATTGTCAGAATTTGAATCTGAATCTTCAGACGGAAAATCAAGATATATTTGGACGCTTAGATTTTCGCTGTTAATTAATAAATTTGAAAAATTTATTAATTCTTTATCTTCAAAGCTAAGAGCAAATTGCCAGAGCACTCTGTTCGCACGGTGCGGATTTTATTCTCCACTAAAAGAGAACATGAAGAATGCACCATGAATATGGTAGAAGGAAGTTAAATGTTGATTAATTCACTAAACAATCTTTCTGCTCGGCTTAAGGTAGATGCCAAGGATAAAACAGCGGGTAAGGCTGACCCGTATGCTACTGCAGCACAGTCTGCTGCAGTTTTGCGCTCAGGTGCAGAGTTCCGTAAAAACCGGATTGCTGCAGCTGACATGCTGACGACTGAAGAGGCTGCAGAGCTGGCCGGCGTGTCGCGTGTAACGATTAATGCTTGGATTAGGCAAAATCGTTGCATTGGCATTGCTAACCTGCGCCGTGGCTTCAAAATTCCTAAGTGGCAATTTGAGCCGCAGGTCTTTGAGTTGATTCAGCCTCTGTTTGAAGCGCTGGGCACGACGGATAGCTGGAGCGTGCTGGCGTTCCTTGAAAACTCTCAAGAGGCACTTGACCGCCGCACCCCTTTGGTGGCGTTGGAACAGGGCGAATCTGCAGAGCGTATCTTGCAACTGGCTATGGCAGAAGGACATTAATAAATATGTTCTTCAAAAATGATAATTTCAGAAAAGCAGGTTCCTAAAATTGAATTGCCCGCTGGGCAGATTTTCCATCGCGTGCAGCGCACTGCTGTACGCAAGGGTAGTGTCAAAATCAATCGAATGATTCTGCCTCCGGCAGGCATCAAAGCAGGGCGGTTTTGTCTGGCAACTGGGGTGACTGCGTATCTGGCAGATAGCGCGGAGACGGCGTTGTATGAAGCAGTTTTCAGACGTGAACTTAAAACCTTCGTTGCTTTAGCGGATTTGCGGTTGAAGGAGTTGGGCACTTTCACATCCAAGAAGCCCTTGAGGCTGGTGGATTTGCGAGGACTCGAAGAGCAATACCCGGTGCTGCAGTCACAGCGTCTTCAGCATACCCAAGCGTTTGCTGAGGAGTGCTTTGGACAAGGCTATGAAGGCATCCTGTACGCCTCAGCGCAGCACCCGCATCATGAGTGTGTGTGCCTCTTTGAGCCCGGTGCCAAAAAGCTGGGTTTTGTAGAGGCTTGGCCTCTGGTGAAGCCGGGCACTGACATTCTGCATGGTGCAGTGGTTGAGGGTGCGCGACGATCTGGGGTGGAGATCAGCTGACGTTTACGAGCCCGCTGATGCGCAATGCCAGTCAGTTAAACCACTGACTGGCATTTTTTGTTCAGATACTTGCATTGAGGCCTTTTTCCCAGCTCCTGACTGCTGGAGTAACACAAACAAGTGCGCTTGCTGCAATAGATGCTCATGCTGTTTGGGGATATTTGCTGGGACAAAAAAACTGGCGAAATGCAATGTATTCACGATGGCATAGCTGCTAACAGCCCGGGCGAACGCATCAGCCGGGCGGACATGTGCCCATAGCAGATAGCCAATGCTGCCCAAGGCGGTGGCTGGGAAGACTCCCCTGTCGAAGGAGCGATGTTCTGCTGTGCAGGCTTACAACAAAGGCTTGCATCGGCGAACCTTTGCAAGCCTTAGATTTTGCGACGGGCTTTCTATAGGAAGCTTGGCAATACAGCCCCTAAGCAATCCAAGCCCCAGGGTGCGCCCAGATGCACGACCCGGCGGCTCAAAACCGCACCCCCACATAGTTCTCCGCCGACGAGATCAGATGCGCTAGGTCCGTGTCCTGCAGCTTCTGGTCGTAGGCAAGCGATTCGAGGGAGGTGTGCAACATGGTCGTCATCCACCGTGAGAAGCGCTGAGCCTTCCACACGCGGGCCAGGGCCTTCTCGGGGTATTTGTCGAGCTGGATGCCGTCGCCGCTTTTTTTTGACGGGCGACCATCGCGTGATACAGGTAGGGAAAAGTTTGATGGCCCGCCGACCATCGCCGGGGAATCAGACGCCTACTCCGACGCGCCCGGCGTGCGTTCGGTCGGCATTTGCGACCTGCTGGCTTCGTTCCTCGCCTTCTTCCCTTGGTCGTAATGCCACTTGATGGCGAAGAACATGCCTGTGCCGAAAACGGCCACCTTGAACACAATGAAGACTATCGGGACCCAATCCATTTTTGAGATTTTCCTGACTGTTGATTGGCACTATCGGATGTGAAGTGCACTGCCTCAAAACGCTGCATCGGCAGCTTCATCGTATTCGAGCCATCGTCGAATCGCACATCGACACCACTGGGCAAATGATCTGAAAACTTGGTGCGATGCTATCGGGCCTGCTGTGCGGGCGTAAGCATCAGTTCTGCCTAAATTTTGCGTAGCAGATGGAGACCGCTGCCCAACGCGACTGCCTGCACTGAACGCCGATCTGGGCGCAAAAAAAGGCTTGCAGGGAGACACCCCATGCAAGCCTTTGACTGGGTAGCAGTGCTACCGCAGGGGGCTCAAAACGGCAACCCCACGTAGTTCTCCGCCAGCGACCCCAGCGCCTTCTCAGAAGAGAACAGATACGCCAGGTCCGTGTCCTGCAGCTTCTGGTCGTACGCGATGGAATCCGGGAAGGTGTGCAGCATGGTCGTCATCCACCACGAGAAGCGCTGGGCCTTCCATACGCGGGCCAGGGCCTTTTCGGAGTATTTGTCGAGGCCGGTGCTATCGCCGTTTTGGTAGTGGGCCACCATGGCGTGGTACAGGTAGTAGATGTCGGACGCCGCGCTGTTCAGGCCCCGTGCGCCCGTGGGCGGCACGATGTGAGCGGCGTCGCCCGCCAGGAACAGGTTGCCGTAGCGCATGGGCTCGGCCACGAAGGAGCGCAGGGGGGCGATGGACTTCTCGATGGATGCGCCGGTGATGAGTTGGGCGGCCACCTCGGCGGGCAGGCGGCGCTTGAGCTCGGCCCAGAAGGCATCGTCGGACCAGTCTTCCACGGTGTCGGTCAGCGGCACCTGGATGTAGTAGCGGCTCAGCACCTGCGAGCGCAGCGAGCACAGCGCAAAGCCGCGCTCGTGCTTGGCGTAGATCAGCTCGGGCGAGACGGGCTTGGTGCGCGAGAGCACGCCCAGCCAGCCGAAGGGGTAGACCTTTTCATACTCCTTGAGCACATCGCGCGGGATGGACTTGCGGCTCACGCCGTGGAAGCCGTCGGCGCCGATGACGAAGTCGCAGTCGATGCGCACCACCTCGTCGCCACTGCGGTAGGTGACGTACGGGTTGGCGCTTTTGAGGTCGTGCGGCTGCACGTCTTCGGCGTTGTGGATGACGATGCCCTTCATGCGGTCGCGCGCTTCGTACAGGTCGCGCGTCAGCTCGGTCTGGCCGTACACCACCACCGAGCTGCCGCCGCTGTATTTGTGCAAATCGACCCGGTCCATCTTGCCGTCGTGGGCAATGATGAAGCCGTCGTGGATCTCGCCTTCGCGGTCCATGCGCTCGCCGCACTGGGCCTCGCGCATGAGCGCGGCAAAGCCGTGCTCGAGCACGCCGGCGCGGATGCGGCCGAGCACGTATTCGCGGCTTTGGCGCTCCAGCACGATGGTGTCGATGCCCTTGAGGTGCAAGAGCTGCGAGAGCATGAGGCCCGAGGGGCCCCCGCCGATGATGCAAACCTGGGTTTTCATGGTGTCTCCTTTGTGGCGAGCGGCTCACAAAACTCCCCTGGCGTTGTTGTCCTGCCTTGCCGTACTGCTTGTACTGTCTGCGGCAGGACGCCTAGCCAGGGCCGCTTCGCTGAGTTGTGTGAGCCGCTCTGTTGGGTTGATGACATGGGTCAAAACGACCACCCAAAGATACGTGGCACAGTCGCCGCGTTGAATGGACGGATGGAGCCAGAACATGCACTTTTCGAACATGGCCGAGAACCACAGCAGCATCCAGTCGTACAGCCTGTTTGGCGAGTCGCAGCACCTGCCCGACGTGCTGCACTGCGAGACGATTGCCGCGCGATCGGTGCTGCACGACTGGGAGCTGGCCCCGCACCGGCACACGCGGCTGCACCAGGTGTTGCTGATCGAATCGGGCGGCGGCGTGGCGCACCTGGATGGCGAGCAGCACGCGCTGGCCGCCGGTGCGCTCATCAACGTGCCGCCGGGCCATGTGCATGCGTTTCGGTTCACACAGCACACACAGGGCTGGGTGGCCACGCTGGCCGATGAATTGATGGACGAGATTTTTGTGCGCGTGGGCGATGTGCGGCGCGACCTGGCGCGGCCCGCCGTGGTCACCGCCAGCCCGCCCATCAGCCAGGCCATGGGGCAGATCTGGCAGGAGTTTTCGGGCCGCGCCAAGGCGCGTGCGCTGGTGCTGCGGGGCCTGAGCGCCACGCTGCTGGGCTGGGTGGCCCGCGCGATGGAAGACCACAGCCCGGGCGACGCGGCAGCACCAGAGTCCAGCCTGGTGCAGCGGCTGGAGGCGCTGATCGAGGCGCATTTTCTGGAGCACTGGCAGGTGGCCGACTACGCGCGGGCGCTGGCCGTGTCGCCCACGCACCTCAGCCGCGTGTCGCGGGCCACCACGGGCGTATCGGCCCAGCGGCTGATTGAGGCGCGCCTGATGCGCGAGGCGCGGCGCAACCTGGCCTACACGCACCTGGGCGTGGCCACCATTGCCTACACGCTGGGCTATGCCGACCCGGCGTACTTCACCCGCGCCTTCACGCGCGATGCAGGCTTGTCGCCGCGCAGCTTTCGCGCACAGGTTGCGGCATCGAGCCCGGGCCGCAGCATGTGAGCCCGGTGACACGCTGCTGACACTGCGCTGTCAGCAGGCCGCCGCGACCATCAAGGCTTCTTTTTTGAGTTTGCACACACAAGGAGCCTTTGCATGAAAAACGCCATCACCTGGTTTGAAATCCCCACCACCCAACTCGACCGCGCCCAGACTTTTTATGAAGCCGTGCTGGGCCAGCCCCTGCGCCGCGAGAACATGGGGCCCAGCGAAGGTGCTGTGTTTCCCTACGACGGCGCAGCAGACGGCGTGGGCGGCGCGTTGATGATGGGCCCGACGGCACCGCAGGTATCGGGCAGCGGCACACTGGTGTACCTGGACGCTTCGCCCTCGCTCGACGCCGCACTGGAGCGCGCCGTAGCCCACGGCGGCCAGGTAGCACTGCCCCGCCAGGCATTGCCACCGGGCATGGGGTTTTTTGCGCACATCCATGACCTGGATGGCAACCGCGTGGGTTTGCACGCACTTTCTTGATTGAAGAAGGGACAACCGCATGGAAACACAGGAACTGCACCGGGGACGGCTGATTGACCACATTCAGCTCGTTGTGCGCGATCTGGCGGCCAGCCAGGCGTTTTACACAGCCGCGCTGGGGGCGCTGAAGGTGCCGATGGGTGGCGCTGACGAGGGCTATTTCTGGGCGGACGAGCTGTTTGTGTCGTCTGCCGACAGCCCTGCCGCGCAAGGCCACCTGACCGGCCGCACGCACCTGGCCTTTCAGGCGCAGGACCGGGCGATGGTGGATGCCTTCTACCAGGCCGCACTGGCCCACGGCGGCACCGACAACGGCGCACCGGGCGAACGCCCCTACCACCCCGGCTACTACGCCGCCTTTGTGCTGGACCCGGATGGCAACAACATCGAGGCGGTGTTCCATGGCGACGCGCAGCGCAGTGCGGCGTCGGTGAAGATCACGTTCTGAGGGGTGGGTCAGCCCGCCTCCGGGCGGGCCAGGCCACGCAGCGGGATGGGCGTGGAGAACACGATGGATGTGCGCGTTTCACCATAGCCGTTGATATCGCCCAGAAAGCGCTCCAGATCGGGCAGGTCGCGCGCCACGACCTGCATCACGTACGAGTCGTTGCCGCTGACATGGTGGCATTCGAGCACCTGGGGCGACTTGAGCAGCTTGTCGATCAGCGCCTTCTTGCCGGGCTGCGGCACGTTGATGCCCACCACGGCGCGCACGCCGTAGCCGACCTTGGCGGGGTCGATATCGGCATGCACGCCGCGCACCACGCCCGCCTCTTGCAGGCGGCGCAGGCGCTCGAGCGTGGCGGGCACCGACAGGCCCACGGCCTCGGCCAGTTCCTTGAGCGAGGCGCGGCCATCGGCCTGCAGCGCGTTGATCAGGCGCCAGGCTTTGTCATCCACTTCCATAAAAGCCTTTATCAATGGGCACAGAAAAAAACGAAACCCAATTCTGGATTCGCCGAATTTTCTGCATTCTCCACCGCCCGCCGCCGACCTAGCATTGCTGCATGGACTTGACCTCAATCACCGTGTTTCTGCAAGCCGCCGTCATCGGCGTGCTCATCGCGGCCCCTGTGGGCCCCATTGGCCTTTTGACCATGCAACGCACCCTGGAGCGGGGCCTGGCGGCCGGGCTGGCCACCGGCCTGGGCGCGGCTGCGGCCGATGCGGTGTATGGCGCCGTGGGCGCCTTCAGCGTGCGCTGGCTCATCGATGGGCTGACGCAGGCCAAGACGCCGCTGGCGCTGGGGGGCGGCGCACTGCTGCTGGTGCTGGCCTGGCGCACCTGGCACGCGCCGGTGGCCCACACCGCCGCCCCGGCCCGCGATGCGCGGGGGCTGCTGGGCCTGGCTGCCGGCACGTTTGCATTGACGCTGGCCAACCCGGCCACCATCGTGTCGTTCATTGCGGTGTTTGGCTCGCTGGGGGCAGGTCGGCCCAGCCTGCCGTCGCCGCTGTGGATGGTGGCGGGCGTGCTGGTGGGTTCTGCCGCCTGGTGGCTGCTGCTGACCGGCGCGATTGCCTACCAACGGCAGCGCTTCACGCCGGCCTGGCGCCAGCGCATCAACCGGGCCTCGGCCCTGCTGCTGGGCGGGTTTGCGTTGTGGCAGTGGGGGCAGTTGGTCTGAGGCTTGTACGGTGCTGACAGGGATGCTGCAAAGGTACTGACACTGCGGTGTCAGCAGCACGCCCGCACCATCGGTGGCTTCTTTGACCCGGAGCTTTTCTCATGACCGACGCCGTGCTGCAACACCCTCTCTGGCCGGATGCCGAGCCTGCGCGCAGCGACATGCCTGTGTCGGCAGCTGCCTCTGCGGCCACCACGCGCCGCAACTGGATTGCCGTGGCCTGCGCCCAGCACGCCCGCCGGGGCTGTGCCACGCCAGGCGCGGGCTACATGCAGGTGTGCCATGGCAAGGTGGCGCCGCTGCAGCGCATACGCCCCGGCGACCGCGTGGCGTATTACGCGCCGACGGTGACCTTGGGGGGCAAGGACCGCCTGCAGGCGTTTGTCTCGATTGGCATCGTGCAGCCGGGCGCGCCGTATGCGTTTGATATGGGCGGTGGGTTTGTGCCGTCGCGGCGGGACGTGGCCTATGTGCCTGCACGCGAGGCGGCGATTGCGCCGCTGCTGGACGCGCTGGAGTTTGTGGACGACCGCCAGCGCTGGGGCAGCAAGTTCCGCTTTGGGTTGTTTGTCGTGAGCGACCGCGACATGCGCCTCATTGCACAAGCGATGGAGGCAGATGCTGCCTTGCTGCATTGGGCATAGCGGCACGCCAACGGACGGCAAACACTGACCGCCCTCTAGAAGGTGCGACGTGGGGCTGGCAGCTGCCGACGCAGCCCCTCAACACACGGCCATCAACGCATCCACAACCCTTCGTTGGGCCGCGCTCAGTGCGGCATAGCCTTCGCGCATCATGCGCAGCACGATCACGTGGATTTCCATTTCGGCATTGGGCATGGTGTTCTCCTTGGAGGAAGTCTTCTTCGGCCACCGAGCAGGCGGGCCGAGGGATCACGGTGCATGTTGCAGGCCCGCAGACCCACCAGCACCCTGGCCTGCCCCACCATGGACCAGGCCCCATGCCACTGTGCCAACGTGGCACGGGGGCAATGCGGTGATGTGAGGGGAAATGGCGGCGCTGTTCATGTCCCACGGGGCCATCGATGGCCCACAGGCGCGGCAGTGCCAGGCCACCTTCAGCTTCAATCATTCCTGTTTTTATAGCTATCAGCGCTTATCCATCAAGCGCTAGCGGCCAAAAACACTAAAAATCAAGGATGCGCAGGCCCTGCCCGCACACGCGCCAGCGCCTCGGGCACGTCACGCCACGCCGGGCGTCCGGGGGCGTAGCGCTGGCGCATGTAGCCCGCCAGCTCGGTGATCTGCGCATCGCTGAGCGCGTGGCCGAAGCCGGGCATGAAGCCGATGTCCCGCGCGGCGGGCTCGCGGATGCCGTGCACGATGACCTGCAGCAGGTTGTCGGGCCGGTCGCTGTGCAGGTTGCTGTTGAGCGCCAGGGGCACATTCACGCCCAGCAGGCGCGGGCCGTCGCCGTCATGGTGGCAGGCGGCGCAGGCGCCGTCGAACAGGCGCTGGGCCTGGCCGGGTTGCGGCGCCAGCGCAGCGGCCTGGGCCACGGCGGTTTGGGCGCGCTGCTGCGGGTCAGGCACAGGCAGGGTGGCTGGCTGGGTAGCCGCTTCCGTCGCGGTGAACGAGGCCAGGTAGCCCGCCATGGCGCGGATGTCGTCGTCGGGCAAATGCGCCAGCTCGCGCACCACGGGTGCCATGGGGCCGGAGGCGCTGCCGTGCTGCGGGCTGTGGCCGTGGCGCAGGTAGCCGTACAGCGCATCGGCCGTCCAGGGCACGGGCGCCTTCGACAGGCCGGTGAGCGCAGGTGCCTCCCAGCCATCAATCATGGCCCCGGAGAGGAACGCAGCCCCGCCCAGCTCGGCCCCCAGCGCATTGCGCGGCGTGTGGCAGGCGCCGCAGTGGCCCACGCCCTGCACCAGATAGGCGCCCCGGTTCCATTCGGGGGGCTGTGTCGGGTCGGGCTTGAACGGGGTCGCGTCGTGGAACAGCGCGTTCCAGCCCGCCATGAGCGGGCGCACGCTGAAGGGGAAGGTCAACTCGGCCTTGGGCACCTCGGCCCGCACCGCGGGCTGTGCCATCAGGTAGGCGTACAGCGCGGTGAGGTCGTCGTCGCTCATCCTGGCGAACGAGGTGTAGGGGAACGCGGGGTACAGGTGCTTGCCGTCGCGCGAGATGCCTTCGCGCATGGCGCGCTGGAAGGCGCTGAAGGACCACTGGCCGATGCCGGTCTCGGCATCGGGCGTGAGGTTGGTGGTGTAGACCTTGCCGAATGGCGTTTCCATGGCGCGGCCCCCCGTGTTGGGCGTGCCGCCGGGTGCGGTGTGGCATACCACGCAGTCGCCTGCGGCAGCCAGCAGGCGGCCCCGCTCTATGGTGGCGGCGTTGTAGACCGAGGCCCCGGCCGTCTGCACCACGGGCGCGATGGAGGGGCGCCAGCCCAGCAGCGCCGCGCCCATGGCGATGCCACCAGCGGCCAGGGCCAAGGCGCGGGCCCAGGGGCTGCGCTTGGCGGGCCATGTGGCGCTGGCGGGCACGGTGGGTGCGGGCAGCTCCAGCGTGGGCAATACCTCGGCCTGCTCAGTGGGTGGGGTGCTGCCCGCAGCCGCTTGACCTGCGCCGCCGGGCAGTGGGTTGAGCCCGGCGCGCACAACCTCGGGCGTGAAGGGCGGTGCACGGAATCGCACACCCGTCGCATCAAAGATCGCGTTGGCAATCGCCGCCGTGCCCGGCACGGACGACGACTCGCCCGAGCCCAGCGGCGCCTCGTCCTGCCGGGGCATGTGCATGACCTCGATGACCGGCACCTCGCGGAAGCTCAGGATGGGGTAGCTGCCCCATTCGCGGTTGTCCACGGCCTGCTTGACGGGCTCGAACGTCACCTGCTCCTTGAGCGCGCGGCTGGTGGTCTGCAGCACGTTGCCATGCACCTGCTGCTCCACACCAGCGGGGTTCACCATCAGGCCCGCGTCGTGCCCCACGACCACGCGGCGCACATGCACCTCGCCGGTCTTTTTGTTGACCTCTACATCGGCCACCCAGGCAGCCCAGGCGGCGCCAAAGCCGGGCCATTTGCTGTGGATGTAGCGGGCATAGGCAAAGCCCTGGCCCTGCACCCAGTCACCGTCCTGCTCGCGCTGCAGCGGGCCGGTGCGGCGAATCCAGCCCGCCTTTTCGGCCGTGGCCTGCACCAGCTCGGCGGCGCGCGGGTCGTTCAGCAGCTGCAGGCGAAACTGCACCGGGTCCACACCCGCAGCAGTAGCCAGTTCGTCCACATACGACTCGTGCGCAAACGAGTTGGGCAGGGCCGACACGCCGCGCAGCCATGACGCGCGCACGATGGGCGGCATGTCGTTGACGGCCACGCGCAGGTTGTCGTACTGGTAGGGCGGGCGCGCGGTGCGGTCGCCCATCTCGTAGGCCTGGGCCACGGGCTCGATGGTGCGGGTGAGCAGCAGGGCCAGCGTGGGCGCGCCGTTGGAGGGGTAGGACGTTTCAAAGTCATACGCCGCTACGGAGCCATCGGCCTTGAGCCCGCCGCGCACCTGCATGAGCTGCGCCGTGCCCTTGGGCTCCCACAAATGCTCCTGCTCGCGCGTGAGCTGCACGCGCACCGGGGCGCCCACAGCGCGCGACAGCAGCGCGGCATCTGCCGCTACATCGTCGGCACCGTTGCGGCCATAGCAGCCTGCGGCCTCCATGCGGATGAGGTCTATGTCCACATCGGTCAGCCCCATCAGCCGGGCGAGGTCGGCGCGCAGCACATGGGGGTTTTGCGTGCCCGCCCACACCGTCATGCGCGGGCGGCCCGTGCTGTCATCACTGCGCCATTCGGCCACCGCGCACGACGGGCCGATGGAGCCATGCATCTGGTACGGCCACACATAGGTGCGCGGCATGGGCTGGCCGTCGGTAGACAGCGCGGCCAGGGCGCCCTCCACATCCCCCTCGTCCACCAGGCGGCGCTGGGTGGCGGGGTTGGCGCGAATGGCCTGCTCCAGCGCCTCAGTGCTGTCCTGGCGCGGGAAGCCGGGCCAGTCCTTCCAGCGCACTTTCAGCTCGCGCAGTGCTTGCTCGGCCTGTTCCTCGCGCTCGGCGACGATGCCCACAAAGTCGCGGATCACCACCACGGCGCAGATGCCGGGGATGTGCGCGATGGACTGCTGGTCTACCGATTCCAGCGTGTTCCCGATGAAGTCGCCATGGTCCGCCCCCGCGTACGGCGGGCGCACCACGCGGCCGTGCAGCATGCCGGGCACACGCATGTCGTGCACAAACACCAGTTCGCCGCTGACCTTGGCGGGGATGTCCACGCGCGGCACGGACTGGCCGACCACGGTGTAATCGGCGGCGGCCTTGGTGGGCGTGGCATCCACCAGCTCCAGCGTGGTGTGCGCGCCCGCCAGCAGCGCGCCGTAGGCCACGTGGCGCGACGGGTCTGCAGTGACCTGCACGATCCCCGCACGCACCTGCAATTGATCCACCGGCACGCCCAGCCGCTCTGCGGCCTGGGCCACCAGCCAGTGGCGTGCCTGTGCGGCGGCGATGCGCAAAGGCTTGGCGTGGATCTGGATGGATGCACTCGCGATGGTGGCGCCCTGGTTGGGCGCGCGTGTGGTGTCGCCCAGCACCATGTTCACCTGGGCCAAGGGCACGTCCAATTCTTCGGCCACGATCTGCGCGAGCGCGGTGCGGATGCCGGTGCCCAGGTCCACATGGCCGTTGAGTGCGGTCACGCTGCCGTCGTCCCACACGGCGATCAGTATCTCCACGCCCTCGGCCGGGTTGCCCGCCACGAGCGCGGGCTGGCCCTTGACGGGCGGTGGCGCGGGCGGTGGGTTGCGCACCACCAGCAGCACGCCCCGGGCGGCATGGAAGTCGGCGCGGGTGAGCGGGCTGTGGGCGCGCAGGGATGGAGGCGTGTTCATGCCTGGGCCTCGCGCTTCAGCACTGCCGCGCGCAGCACGGCGCGGATGATTTCGACATGCGTGCCGCAACGGCACAGGTTGCCCGACAGCTCGCGGCGTACGGCTGCTTCGTCGGGGTCTGGATTGCGCTCCAGCAGGGCCACGGCCATCATCACCATGCCATTGAGGCAATAGCCGCATTGCGCGGCTTGTTCATCCACAAAGGCTTGCTGCACCGGGTGAAGTCCCTCGGTAACGCTGCAACGCCGGGGCAACCCCTCCAGCGTGGTCACCTCGCGGCCTGCCACGCCCTGCGCCGGGATCACGCAGGCCCGCGCGGCAATACCATCCACCAGCACCGTGCACGCCCCACACTGCCCCAGGCCACAGCCGTATTTGGGGCCGTTGAGCGACAGGTCATTGCGCAGCACGTGCAGCAGCGTGGCATGGGTGGAGGTATTTGCTGGCAAGGCACAAGGCTGGCCGTTGACGACCATGGTGTGAAGCGAAGCGGGCGCGTGCATGTCTCTTTGGGGTGCCCTCAGCGCCGCAGACTGCCGGTGCGCGTGTACATCTCCAGATCCACAAAGTTGGAGCCATTGTGGTTGCCCGGGCCGTACTGCAGCGGAAAGTCACCGATCTTGGTGGTGCCCATGTCTTCCATGGCCTTGATGAAGCCTTCGCGCGTGAGCGCTTTGCCCGCGCGCTTGAGACCCTCCACAAACACGCGGGCGGCAATGTAGCCCTCCAGCATGGTGTAGCTGTCGATCTTCTCGCCCGCGTCGACGCGGTCCTTGCGGTAGTCCGCCACGATGGGCAGGCGGCTGGCCTGCGGCGAGGGCACGATGCTGGCCGTGACCAGCCCTTCGATGCCGCCGTTCAAGCGCTGCGCAGAGCCCGGCGCATCGGTGATGCCCACCGATATCGTGTACAGCGGCGAGGCGCCGCCCCCGGCACGGTAGTCGCGCAGGAACACCTCCACCATCTTGCCCGCCATGATCATCACCACCGCACCAGGCTGCGCCTTGGTGAGCGAGGCCACCTGGGCCTTGGCGTCGGTAGCGGCGATCTCCATGGGCACGGACTCCACCACCTTGACCTTGAGCCCCTGTGCAATCTGCAGGCAGGTGTCGAGGTTGGATTTGCCAAATGCGCTGTTCTGGTAGATGACCGCAATGTTGTGGATGCCCAGCGTGGCCAGGTGCCCCACGATCTTGCGAAGTTCGGCCTCGTAGCTGGCACGCACGTGGAACAGGTAGCGGTTGTGGTTGGTGCGAAACGATGTGGTGCCGACCAGCGGGGCAAACATGGGCACACCGGCCTTCTCGGCAATGGGCATGGCAGCGATCAGGTTGCCTGTGGCCACGTAGCCGATGAGGGCAAACACCTTGTCTTCGTCGATGAGGCGCGTGGTGTTTTCTGCGGTCTTCTTGGGGTCGTAGGCGTCGTCATGGGAGACGAGCTCCAGCGTGCGCCCCAACACTCCACCGGTCTTGTTGACCTTGTCGAAGTAGAGCGCAATGCCCGCCTTGTAATCCACCCCAAAATCCTTGGCAGGGCCGGTGAACACGGCCGACTGCCCCACCTTGATGCGGGTGTCCGTCACTCCGGTCTCGGCAGCGGCCGGCCCCGCCCAGGCCCATCCCGCTGCTGCCGCCAGCCCCGCCATGGCAGTCCGGCGGTCGATGCATCCATCCTCCACTCCTCGACACTTCATGTAGTGCTCCTTACATCAAAGGCGCCAGTTTCGGGGCTTGTGCTCGCATCGCGCAAGTGTTTGAAGAGGTGTTTTTTGTAACCAACAGCACCCGTGTGCAGCGCACCACATCGCACGGCTGCGCAGGTGCATCACACGCTCAGGTAAGCGCGCCGCACCTCTTCGTTGGCGGCCAGCTCTTCCATGCTGGCCTGGTAGCGGATCTGGCCCTTTTCGAGCACATAGGCGCGGTCGGACACCAGCTCGGCAAAGTGCATGTTCTGCTCGGACAGCAGAATGCTCACGCCCTGCTCCTTCAGCTCCAGGATCATGTGCGCCATCTGCTCCACGATGACGGGGGCCACGCCTTCGGAGGGCTCATCCAGCAGCACCAGATAAGGGTTGCCCATGAGCGTGCGCGCCACGGTGAGCATCTGCTGCTCGCCACCACTCATGCGGCCGCCGGGGCGCTGGGGCATCTCGCCCAGGTTGGGGAAGAGCTTGAACAGGCGCTCGGGCGTCCACACCGGGGCGGCCGTGCCGTCGGGCCAGGTGCGGGCGGGCTGGCGGCCTACCTCCAGGTTCTCCATCACCGTGAGGTCGGTGAACACGCGGCGGTCTTCGGGCACAAAGCCCAGGCCCAGGCGCGCGGCGTCGTGCGGGTCGCTTTTGGAGATGTCCTTGCCCATGAACTGGATCTGGCCCTTGCGTTTGGCCAGCATGCCCATCAGCGTCTTGAGCGTGGTGGACTTGCCGGCGCCGTTGCGGCCCATCAGGGCCACGACTTCGCCCCGGCGCACGTCCAGGTCCACGTCATACAGGATTTGCGCCGCACCATACCAGGCCTGCAGCCCTTTGGCCTGCAGCAGCAGCTCTTTGGGTTCGTTGGTCGTCATGCTCATGCGGCCTCTGCAGCAGCGGCTGCCGTTTTCTTCTCGAAGGTCTTGCCGGTGCCGAAGTACACCTCCTGCACCTTGGGGTGGTCACGCAGCTCCAGCGGCTTGCCCTCGGCAATGAGGCGCCCGCGCGCCAGCACGATCATGCGGTCGGCATAGGCAAACACCACGTCCATGCTGTGCTCGGTGAAGAGCACGGCCATGTTGCGGTCGATCACCAGTTGCTTGGTAAGCGCCATGAGTTCGTTGCGCTCCTTGGGCGCCATGCCGGCGGTGGGCTCGTCCATGAGTAGCAGCTTCGGCGCGTTGGCCATGGCAATCGCCAGCTCCACGCGCTTCACATCGCCATAGGCCAGCACGCTGCAGGGGCGGTCGGCCTGCGACTTCATACCCACCTGGTCCAGCAGCGCCAGGGCCTCGTCGCGCTTGTGGTCTGCCGCCTTGCGCCACATCGCAAACAGGCGGTTGTCGTTGGAGATCAGTGCCATCTGCACGTTCTCCACCACCGTGAGCGATGCAAAGGTTTCAGCGATCTGAAAAGTGCGGCCCACACCCATGCGCCAGATGTCGCGCGGCTTGCGGCCCACCAGCTCCTGGCCATTGAGCTGGATGGAGCCTGCATCGGCAGGCAGCTGGCCGTTGACCATGTTGAAGGTGGTGGACTTGCCCGCGCCGTTGGGGCCGATCAGCGCCAGCAGCTCGCCGGCAGCCAGCTCGAAGTGGATGCCATCCACCGCCTTGACGCCGCCAAAGGACTTGCCCAGGCCAGAGACTTTGAGCAGGCTCATGCCGTGCCCTCCTTGATGTTCTTGGCTTCGCGCTTGTTGTCGAAGATCTGCTTGATGGCCCCCGCAATACCCTGCGGGAACAGCAGCACCAGGATCAGGATGATGGCGCCCAGCATGGCACGCCAGTAGTCGGTGTTGCGCGCCACGGTGTCGTGCAGCCAGGTGAAGGTGACGGCGCCCACCACAGGGCCCGCCAGCGTCTGGATCCCGCCGAGCAGCACCATGACGAGGCCATCGACCGAGCGGCCCACATGCAGCGTCTCGGGCGAGATGCTGCCTTTGGAGAACGCGAACAGCGCGCCACCCAGGCCCGCAAACAGCCCTGCGATCACGAAAGCCGTCCACTGCATGCGCTTGACGTCAATGCCGATCGCATCGGCCCGGAGCACGGAATCCCGCCCTGCCCGCAGCGCATAACCAAACGGCGAGAACAGCACCCGGCGCAACAGCAGCACACCACCCACCACCAGGGCCAGCGTGAGGTAGTAGTAGTTGCGCTTGTCTGACAGCCACTCGGCAGGCCATACGCCCGTGAGGCCATTGCTGCCGCCTGTGAAGCCGTCCCACTGGTAGCAGATGGCCCAGGTGATCTGGGCAAACGCCAGCGTCAGCATGGCCAGGTAGACGCCCGACAGGCGCACGCAGAACCAGCCATAGAGCAGCGCGCCCGCCGCCGCCGCCAGCGGCGCCAGCACCAGCGCCAGCTCCATGGGGATACCCGCCGAGCGCACCAGCAGCGCTGCGGCATAGGCGCCCAGGCCAAAGTACGCGGCATGGCCGAACGAATGCATGCCTGCCGGGCCCATGATGAAGTGCAGGCTGGCCGCAAACAGCGCGGCAATCAGCAGGTCGATCATCAGCACCGTGAGGTATGGCGAGCCCGTCGTCAGCAACGGCAACAGCACCAGCGCAACCACCAACGCCGCGCCACCCAGCTTGAACCAGCGCTCGGGCTGGCGCAGGGGCGCCTCGGGCAGGCCGGTGTTGCGGCTCACGCCCTGCGGCTTGCCCATGAGGCCCCAGGGGCGCCAGACCAGCACCACGGCCATCACCAGAAACTCCACCACCAGCGTGAGCTTGGAGAACGACACGCTGAAACCAAAGATGTCCACCACGCCCAGCCAGATGCAGATGGCCTTGATTTCGGCGATCAACAGGGCCGCGACATAGGCGCCCGGAATGGAGCCCATGCCCCCCACCACGACCACCACAAACGCTGCGCCGATGGTGTTGAGGTCCATCTCCAGCGTGGCGGGTTCGCGCGGCAGCTGCAACGCACCGCCCAGGCCCGCCAGCAGCGCGCCCAGGGCAAACACCGCCGTGAACAGCCAGGCCTGGTTCACGCCCAGGGCGCTGACCATTTCGCGGTCTTGCGTAGCAGCGCGCACCAGCGTGCCCCAGCGTGTGCGGGTGAGCAGCAGCCACAACAGGCCCAGCACCACCGGGCCTACGACGATCAGAAACAGGTCATACGAAGGGAACTGCCGCCCCAGGATGTTGACCGAGCCCGACAGCCCCGGCGCGCGCGGGCCCAGCAGTTCTTCCGGCCCCCAGAACCACAGCGCTGCGTCCTTGATGACCAGCACCAGTGCAAACGTGGCCAGCAGCTGGAACAGCTCGGGCGCCTTGTAGATGCGGCGCAGCAGCACCACCTCCACCAAAGCGCCCAGCGCCCCCACCACCACCGCCGCCAGCAGCAGCGCGGGCCAGAAGCCCAGGCCGGTGCCCAGCTTGGCCACCAGCGAATAGGCCACATAGATGCCGACCATGAAGAACGAGCCATGCGCAAAGTTGACGATGCGCGTGACACCGAAGATCAGCGACAGCCCGGCGCCCACCAGGAACAGCGAGGAGGCCCCCGCCAGTCCGTTGAGCAGCTGAACGATAAAACTCGAAAAACTCATTCCACATCCTTCGGGGTCACGGCAAGGTCCATCCCTGCAGGTCGGCGCCTGCGCTATGGTTCAGAGATCAGGGGCAGTTGGCAGGGAGGGAGCCCTCCCCGGCCTTGCGCGGCCGTCAGTCGGCGGGGCGCATTTTCTTGACTTCGTCGTTCGAGGGCTGGACTTTGCTGCCATCCACATAGCGGTAGTCCACCATCACACCCTTGCCGCCTTCGTTCTTGGTGCGGCCCACATAGCCGCCCATCGTGGACTGGTTGTCCTCGGGGCGGTAGGTGATGCGGCCAAACGGCGTGGGCACCTGCAAGCCCTTGAACGCTGCCACGAGCTTTTCAGTGTCGGTGGAGCCGGCCTTCTTCATGCCTTCGGCCAGCGACTTGATGGCGCTGTAGCCCACGATGGAGCCCAGGCGCGGGTAGTCATTGAACTTGGCCTGGTAGGCAGTCTGAAAGGCCTTGTGCTCAGGCGTCTGGATGCCGTACCAGGGGTAGCCGGTGACGATCCAGCCGTTCGGCGCTTCGTCCTTGAGCGGGTCCATGTATTCGGGCTCGCCCGTCAGCAGGCTGACCACTTCACGGCCCTGGAACAGGCCACGCGTGTTGCCTTCGCGCACAAACTTGGACAGGTCGGCACCGAACAGCACGTTGAAGATCGCATCCGGCTTGGCGTCGGCCAGGGCCTGCACCACGCTACCCGAATCGACCTTGCCCAACGGGGGCGCCTGCTCGGCCACAAACTCCACATCGGGCTGGGCCGCCTTGAGCAGCTGCTTGAACGTGGCCACGGCCGACTGACCATACTCGTAGTTGGGGTACACCAGCGCCCAGCGCTTTTTCTTGAGGGCCGCTGCCTCGGGCACCATCATCGACACCTGCATGTACGTGGAGGGACGCAGGCGGTAGGTATAGCGGTTGCCGTTTTGCCAGACGATCTTGTCGGTCAGTGGCTCACCGGCCAGGAAGAAGAATTTCTTTTGCTTGGCAAAGTCGGTCAGCGCCAGCCCGATGTGCGAGAGGAACGAGCCCGTGAGCACATCGACCTTTTCGCGCGACACCAGTTCTTCGGCAGCGCGCACGGCGTCGCCAGGGTTGGCGTTGTCGTCGCGGATGATGAGCTGAACCTTCTTGCCCAGCACCCCACCCGATGCGTTGATCTCATCGACCGCCAGCTCCATGCCTTTCTTGTAGGGCTCCAGGAAGGCGGGTTGCGCCTTGTAGCTGTTGATCTCGCCAATCTTGATGACATCCTGGGCGTGCACCACAGGGGCCAGCGTGAATGCCAGCGCGGCTGCGGCCGTGGCACGCATGAGGTTTCGTCGCATCGTCATGGGGAAACTCCTGAAAGGTGGGTTGGGGAAGGGGAACTGGTGAGACTGCTCGGGATGGTAGTGCGCGCTCAGATCAGCGCAGTCCATCCTCGCCTTTGATTTCGGAGGCCTGAAGACCGCCAATGCGTGCCAGCGGACGGCCGCTGTCGGTCACGACGATGGCGACCACGATTTCGTTGGCGCGGGGGGCGTCGGCCACGCGGGCCTCCATGGCGTCGAAGTGGCTGCGCACATAGGCGGCATCCTTGTGGCCCAGGGGCACGTCGATGGCGGTGCCCAGGCCGCCGATCTTCTTGCTGGACGGCACCAGGGCAGCGCCTTTCTCGACCGCCACACGCAGTGGCGCCCCCAGCTTTGGGTGCAGGATGGCGGCGGCATGTTCCAGCTCGCCCGCCTCGCCCACGATGGCGGCCTTGCCGTAGCTCTGTGCCTGGCCAGGTTCAATGCCCAGGGCTGCGACGCAACGGGCACCCAGCAGTGCGCCCAGCTCTTCACCGATGGCCACGAGTTCGTCGAGGTTCTCGACATAGCGGCCCGCGCAGGGGTTCTCGATGACGGCCATGGCCAGGGCCTTGCGCACAGGCGGCTGTACGTCGCGCCCCATCTCCACGCGGACTTCGTCGGTTTGAACAATGATCTTCCGAATCTTGGCGGGCATGTGTGGGTCTCCTAGGGTCTTGTGGTTGGCAGTGGATCAGCGCAGGCCGTTCCACTGGCTGATGTCTGCGGCCTTGAGGCCGCCAACGCGTGCATGGATGCGAGCGCCGGTGGACATGGCCAGGATGAAGACGATTTCATCCGATGTGGGTGCGCCGGGCACCCGCACTTCGATGGCATCAAAATGGCTGCGCACGTAGCTCGCGTTGATGTGGGTGAGCGGCACATCCAGCGCCGCGCCGGGGCCGCCCACCTTCTTGGTGGAAGGCACGATGGACAGCGCATTGGCGGGTTGCCCGGTCTTCTCTTCGGCAAGGCCTTTGGCGTAGGCGTTGCGGTCGCCCTTCCAGCCCAGCAGCTCGCGCATGGCATAACCTCCGGGCACATGCCACAGCGCACCGTGCTCCAGCTCGCCAGCTGCCCCCACGATGGCGCCCTTGCCATAGGTCTCGATGCGCTCGGCGGGCACAGCCATGGCCTTGAGCAGGCGCTGGGCCATGTCCAGCCCCACGTCCTGCAGCGCGTCCATCATGGGGAGGATGTCGGGTTCGTACCGGCCCGCAAACGGGTTGGTCAGCACCGCGCCGATGGCACCACGCAGCAGCGGCACCTCAGCCACCGGCCCGAATTCGTGCCGGATTTCCTCAAGATGGGTGAAAACGCGTCGTATCTGGATCATTTTGGAGACCTGTGCAATTCGTTAAGCAAATACTGAACCAACTTCCGATTTCATCACCGCTTGTGGGGGCCACACAGCACCGGCCAGGACTTGCGGTGCTGCGGTCGCCAGAAACTGCCCCTGGCAAGCCAGCAGCGCAAACCACAGCAGGCCGCTGGACTGCAATTCTTGCGCTTTTTGCAACCCCTGCTGCAAAGCCCGGCGAACCTGCTCTTCGGGCAAGTTAGGCACATCCACGGTGACAGGAATGGCACCCAGGTCACTGTCGTCCCGCACCAGCCACGCGGGCATGCGACCAATGCGCGCGTCCTGCACATTGACCGCATTGGCCACAATGGTCGCTGCCGCATCGGCCTGCGCGGCCGTGCGCGCCAGCACCGTGACGCTGTCCGCAATGCCCAGCGACTGGCTGCGCCCGTGCCACCCACTGGTGGCCACACCGCGCACCGGCATAGCGCTGTCGATGCGGATCTGCCCATCCAGCACCAGACCGTTGCGCAACTGTGCAGCGTTGAGTGCAGCGATATCAGCGTACACCCCTACCGTGACCGACTGGCCTGGCGCCAGGTGCAGCGCAATGTCGCCCCCATTGTTGACCCAGGCGCGGTCTATGCCCTGCTGGTCGTAGCACGCCAGAATTTCCTGGGCCACCGCACCCGCCACCGCAGCCATCGACGTGATGAAGTCTGCGCGGTAGGGGCTGCAGGCCGCCCACATGCGACGCGCCACCACGCCCTGCAACGCGCAGTGCTCACCCACCGGCGCCCGCAGGCCAGGGAGTTCACTCACCAGCTCCTGCAGCAGCCCTTCAAAACGTTGCCAGGCGCGTTCGTGCGCGTGGATCACGGCGTCGCGCACCCCTTCGGCCTGAAGGATGAGGTCCATCGGGCCATGCTGGAAGTGCCAGCGGCCGTCGGAAAGGAGTTTGCGGCAAGCGCTCACAGCACGGCTCACTCAGCCTAGCAGGGGTGGGCGGCCCAGCGGCCACGGATTGGCCGCGGGCAAGGTCTGCCACACGCGCGCCTGCGGCGCACCGTCGTTGTGCCACGCACCGCGCTCCAGCACTTCGCGCAGGCTACGAATTTGTTCGGTGTGCCCGCCCAGCGCTTCGTAGTCCGCGCGGCGCATGCTGAACTCGATGGGTGCCACGATGGCGGGCGTGGGCACAGTGCCAAAGCTGTTGTCCGGCATGCGCAGCACGTCGGCCATCACGGTGATACCGCCGCCCGGCCACACATAGGCGGGGGCACCGCCACAGGTCACATTGACCAGCGCGTTCTTGATGGAGCGCGTGAGCAGCACCGGGTTTTCGGTGACCCCCGCGCGCAGGCTGCCGCCTGCACCACCGAGGAACAGCACAGACGCCAGCGAGGGCTCGCAGTTTTCGCCGATGCGGTCCACAATGCGGCGCACCTCGACGGGCATCTCGGCTTCCACCGGATTCAGTTGCTCATCCAGCACGTACCAGGAGGCATGCTCCCCCGTGGTGGAGGTCATCAAGAGGCGCAACCCCGGCCAGGCGACAGATTCGTCCCAGCCCTCAATGATGGACAGCGGGTCAGCAATGTCGGTGCCACCCCAGCCGGTGCCCGGGTTCGCCACCTGAAAGTAGCGGCCCGGCGTGGACTTGCGCCCGCGCATCTGGATGCCCGAAGGCTTCATGTCGAGGCAACGGCCCGCCTGGTGCTCGGTCAGCACGCCGGTGATGTGGTCGTCCACCACCACCACCTCGTCCGCATGGCCGAAGAACTGGCGCGCAAAGATGCCAATGGCCGCCGAGCCGCAGCCCACGCGCATGCGCTGCTCAGCAACACCGTTGACGATGGGCGCACGCCCCGCCTGGATCACGAGCTGCGAGCCACCGTCGATGGTGAACTCCACCGCCTGCTTGTTGCCCAGCGCCTGCATCATCTCCGCGGTGATGCGGCCTTCCTTCTTGGTGCCACCCGTGAGGTGGTGCACACCGCCGAGCGACAGCATCTGCGAGCCGTATTCCGCCGTGGTCACGTGGCCCACCACCTCGCCCTTGCAACGCACATTGGCCTGCTCGGAGCCGAGGAAGCGATCGGTGTCGATCTTCACCTTGAAGCTGCAGTAGCTGAAGATGCCCTCGGTGACCACCGTGACCATGTCCACACCATCGGTTTTGGAGCCCACGATGAAGGGCGCCGGCTTGTAGTCGGGGTAGGTGGTGGATGAGCCCACGCCCGTCACGAACACCTCTTCAGACAGCAGCAGATCGCCGTTCCAGGCGGGTTCTGGAGCCACTGCGATCTCGGCGTCTTCTGCAGCCGGGGCGCGGCCCGCAAACGGCACCAGTGTGGCCTCGCCCGTTTCCAGCGTCTTGCGCAGCAACACCACCGGGTCAAGCCGCACGAGCACACCCGCCTGGTTGGCGTAACGGTCGCAAGCACCTGCGCGGCCTTCGGAAATCTGGCACAGCACCGGACACGCATTGCACTCGACCTTGGCAGCGTTCATGCGCTCGTTGCGGGGCCGGGCGCGCTCGAGCACCTGCGGCAGATCTGGCGCATCCATGCCCGGCAGCCCATCGGTCTTGGTGTGTTCAGTCATCGTGGCAACCCATTCATTGCTTTGTTGCAAGTGCTTGTATGCGCTTTGCATTTTGTGTAGCATTCACTTAACTTAAATGTTGTGAACACTACATTTGATGTCAATGTAGCGGAATCAACCAGACTCTGCAATGGTGTTTTCGCACCCCCAAAAACGGTGCACGAGGAGCCCCAAAATGACGCACGTTGTGACGGACGCATGCATTCGGTGCAAGTACACCGACTGCGTCGATGTGTGCCCGGTCGATTGCTTCAAGGAAGGGCCGGCATACCTGGTCATTGACCCGGACGAATGCATCGACTGCGCGGTGTGCATTCCGGAGTGCCCGGCCAACGCCATCTATGCCGAAGACGACCTCCCCGAGGGCATGGAAATCTTCCTGCAGTTCAACAAAAAGCTGGCGCCCACGCTGCCCACAATCACCAAAAGAAAAGCGGCTTTGCCAGATGCGGAACAATGGAGGGTTGTGAGCCACAAGCTTTCAGGCCTGAACATTGCGCTGTAGAGCGCTTGGGGCCCTGAATCTGAGCCAGCTTCAGCCAGATTTCTTATTTGTTTCCAACTTTTCCATCTAACGCACCATGAGCGCCTTTCTTGACGAACGCGTCCTGACGGTCCACCACTGGACGGACCGACTTTTCTCCTTTACCACCACGCGCGACACCGCGCTGCGCTTTTCCAACGGGCATTTCACGATGATTGGCCTGCGTGGCGAAAACGGCAAACCCCTGCTGCGCGCCTACAGCATCGTGAGCCCCAACTACGAAGAGCACCTGGAGTTCCTCTCCATCAAGGTGCCCGACGGCCCGCTGACCTCGCGCCTGCAGCACATCAAGGTGGGCGACACCATCGTGGTCGGCAAGAAGCCCACGGGCACCCTGCTGATCGACTACCTGCTGCCCGCCAAGCGCCTGTACATGCTCTCCACCGGCACGGGCGTGGCCCCGTTCCTGAGCTTGATCCGCGACCCCGAGACTTATGAGAAGTTCGAGGAAGTCATCCTGGTGCACGGCGTGCGCGAGGTGAAGGAGCTGGCCTACCACGACTACATCACACAGGAGCTGCCACAACACGAGTTCCTGGGCGAGATGGTCACCAAGCAGCTCAAGTACTACCCCACCGTGACGCGCGAGCCTTTCAAGCACCAGGGCCGTGTGACCACCGTGATCGAAAACGGCCAGATGGCCCGCGACCTGGGCCTGCCCGCACTCAACCCCACCGAAGATCGCGTGATGATCTGCGGCAGCCCCGAAATGCTGCGCGACCTCAAGCACATGATGGAAGAGCGTGGCTTCAAGGAAGGCAACACCACGAAGCCTGGCGACTTCGTGATCGAACGCGCGTTCGCAGAGCAGTGATCCCCCGGCGGCCCCCGCCCTGGGGGCCCGCCTCATCCACCAGGACCCGCCATGTCTGCCACCCCCACCAAGACCCGGACCGCGTCCCCCCGCGCAGCCTCTGCCCGCAAGACGGGCGTGCGCGAGCAGGCCGCGCAGACCACGCGCGACAACATCCTGAAGGCGGCGACCAAGGTGTTCGCCCGCTACGGCTACGAAGGCGGCAGCGTGGAGAAGATCTCCAAGGCGGCCAAGTCGTTCGACCGGATGATTTACTACTACTTCGGCAGCAAGGAAGGCCTGTTCATCGAGGTGCTGGAGGAAACCTACCGGCGCATGAACGATGCGGAGTCCAAGCTGGACCTGGACACCGCCAAACCGGTGGAGGCGCTGCAGGCGGTAATCCGCTTTGTGGTGGGCTACTACCGCAAGAACCCCGAGTTCATCACGCTGCTCAACACTGAGAACCTGCACAAGGGCAAGCACATCTCCAAGTCGATGCGCGCCCGTGAATACTCGTCGCCCGCCATTGAGGTGATCCGCCGCGTGCTCGAAAGCGGCCAGACGCAGGGGCTGTTCCGCAAGGATGTGTCGGCGCGCGATGTGTACCTGCTGATTGCCGCCACGGGCTACTTCTACATGTCCAACCGGCACACGCTGTCGGCCTTTCTGGGCGAAGACCTGGAGACGCCCGACGCGCTGGCGCACTGGGAATCGTTTGTCATCGACAGCGTGCTGCGCACTGTGGCGCCCGGCCCCAGTCTGCCCAAGGGCAGGGTCGCAGCGGCCTGAATCAACAAGAGATTTTTCCCTGCGGGGTGCCGCGTGGTGCCCCGCCCACCACCCCACGAGGAGAATCCATGGCAGAAGCAGCAGCAGGCGGCAAATCGGGCAAGGTCGTCATCCAGAACATCGGTCTTTTGTTGTCGGGCGACCTGGACCGGCCCATCCTCGACGCCGACACCATCGTGGTGAATGATGGCCTTATCGTGGCCGTGGGCCGCTACAAGGACTGCGACACCGACCACGCCAACACCGTGATCGACGCACGCCAGACCTGCGTGGCGCCGGGCCTGATCGACAGCCATGTACACCCCGTGTTCGGAGACTGGACGCCGCGCCAGAACCAGATCGGCTGGATCGACTCCACCATGAACGGCGGCGTGACCACCATGGTCTCGGCCGGTGAGGTGCACCTGCCCGGCCGGCCCAAGGACATCGTGGGACTCAAGGCCCTGGCCATCACCGCGCAGCGCTCGTTCGACAACTTCCGCCCCGGTGGCGTGAAGGTGATCGCGGGCGCCCCGGTCATCGAAAAAGGCATGACCGAGCAGGACTTCAAGGACCTGGCCGACGCGGGCGTGACGCTGCTGGGCGAGGTGGGCCTGGGCTCCGTCAAGGCGGGCTACGAGGCCCAGCAGATGGTGGCGTGGGCGCGCAAGCACGGCATCCAGAGCACTATCCACACTGGCGGGCCGTCCATCCCAGGCTCGGGCCTGATCGACAAGGACGTGGTGCTGGAGGCCGATGCCGACGTGATCGGCCACATCAACGGCGGCCATACTTCCCTGCCCTGGAAGCACGTGTGCGAGCTGTGCGAAAAGTCGTCCCGCGCGATCGAGCTGGTGCACAACGGCAACGAAAAGATCGCCATCCAGGCCGCGCGGGCGGCCATCGAGCTCAAGTGCCCGCACCGCGTGATCCTGGGCACCGACGGCCCGGCAGGCTCTGGCGTGCAGCCACTGGGCATGCTGCGCATGATTGCGCTGATATCGAGCTTTGCCGACATTCCTGCCGAGCTGGTGTTCTGCTTTGCCACGGGCAACACGGCGCGCATCCGCAACCTGAACTGCGGCCTCATCGAGGTAGGCCGCGCGGCGGACTTTGTGTTCATGGACCGTGCCCAGCACACGGCTGGCGCCACGCTGCTGGAGAGCGTGCAGCTGGGCGACATCCCTGGCATTGGCATGGTGATGATCGACGGCTTGGTGCGCTGCGGGCGCAGCCGCAATACACCACCCGCGACCGAGATCCCGGTGGTGCTGTAGCCCACACTCATCCCACAAAAAAGCCCGCAATCAGCGGGCTGTCTGTTGGGAGAGGTGCGGTCGAATCAATACGTGTCCGCCACACGCACCGCGCCGGGCTGTGCACGCGGGTAAGGTTCTTCAGCGCGCATGGCGGCGCCATCGTCCACGCGGAAGCCCTTGCCCTGCAGCACGACGGGCGTGCCCACGGCGGTGGGCTGTGCACGCGTGAAGCGGCGCACCGAGCCGTCTTCCATGCGCACCGCGATCTGGTAGACCGTCTGCGTGCGCGTGCGCTCTTCCACCTTGTGGCCCACATAGCCGCCGCCCACGGCGCCCAGCACAGTGGCGGCCGTGCGGCCCGAGCCCTTGCCCACCTGGTTGCCCACCACGGCCCCGAGCACACCGCCCGCCACCGCCCCCACGCCTGTGGCCGGGGCCGCCTGCTGCACGGCTTGCACCGACTCGACGCGGCCGCAGGTGGCACACAGGGGGGCCTGTGCGGCAGTGCGCAGCGGTGGCTGCTGCTGTGGCTGGTATTGCTGCGGGGGATGCCCGGCATAACCTTGCGAAGCTGCGGGCGGTTGATTAGCTACACTATTAGTAGCAATATTTCTATTATCAACAAGCGCTGGCGCCGGTTTTTGTTGCAAATTCTCAGCTCTTGGCGCTCCTGACGCAGGCTGCGCCGTCATGGCCAAGGGTTGCGCGTCGGCGGAGGCGGACTTGCCCGCGTTCTGCACCACCAGGGTCGTGCCCAGCGCCACCACACTCACGCCCAGCACGCCGATAGCGACCCACAGCCACTTGAGGGAAGGGCTGGCCGCGCCGCCAAAGGCGCCAGCCTGTGCCACAGGAACGGCGGAAGTGTGGGTGGAAGGCGAAACGATAAGACTCATGATTTTTCTCCGGAAGATCCAGAAAGCTCTGGATGAATGGCCGCCAGCGTAACCAGCCAGCCCGGAAATCCGGGCGTAGCGTCTGTAAAGGACGTAAGAACCTGTTTAAGAACCAGCCTATTGCGGCACATGCAAACGCCCCCGCGCTGCAGGTAGCGCACCCAGCTCCTGGAAAGCCCGGGCGCAGCTGGCTGAAAACAACAGCACCGCCGACGAGAAATAGATCCACATCAGCAGTACCACCAGCGACCCCGCTGCGCCATAGGCCGACACCACAGCCGCCGTGGCCAGGTACCAGGCCAGCAGCTGCTTGCCCACCGTGAACAGCGTGGCGCCCACCACGGCCCCAGCCATGATGCAGCGCGGCGGCGGCTTGGCCCCGGCGCCAATGCGCATCAGGCCCACAAACAGTGCCACGGCAAAGCCAAAGGCCACCACTTCATTGACCAGCTGCATGGCCGGTGCCAGCGGCGCCAGCGCCAGGCGCGAGCCCGCCCAGCCCGCCAGCAGGTGGATCAGCGTGGACAGCGCCAGCGACACCAGCAGCAAAAAACCCAGCGCCAGCACGTAGGCCAGCCCCCGCAGGCGCAGCGACGCCATGCGCCACCAGGCGGCCCGCTGCGGCAGGGGGCCTTCGCCGCGCCACAGGTGCTCCAGCGCCGACTGCAACTCGACAAACACCCCGGTGGCGCCTGAGACCAGCACCACAAACCCCACCAGCGACGCCAGCCGCCCCTCGGCCGGGGCCTGCGCACTGGCCATCGCCTGCCGCACCACGTCGGCCACCTGCTGCCCCATCACAGCCTGCACCTGTGCGATGAGATTGCTTTCCAGATAGCTGCGGTCCATCCACCAGCCCAGCACCCCCACCAGCAACAGCAACAGGGGCGCCAGGCTGAGCATGCCGTAGAACGACATGGCGGCGCTCATGCGCAGCCCGTCGGCGTCCAGCCAGAGCGTGGTGGCGCGCCAGAAAGGCTGGAGCAGGGTCCACACGGGTTTGACAAGGCGCAGTGCGCGGCGCTTCAGGGAGGGTGCTGCCATATGCGGCTAGCCTACGGCGGCAGCCCCCGCGCGTCCACCCGCGTTTCGCTGCAACTGCGGTAGGCCCGATCCCACATCGATCCCATAGCCCCCTGCAACAGTGGCCCTGCCTGTTGCCCAGGTGACCCGCCAACCCCCACGCGCGCGGATATTCTCAGGGCCGACACCCATCCACCCGGAGACACCGCCCCATGCACCCCCACGCCTTTGCCCACCTGCGCGCCGCACTCCAGACCCACGTCGACCAGGGTCTGCTGCCCGGCGCAGTGGCCCTGGTGCACCACCAAGGGCGCACGGTGCTGCACGAAGCCGTGGGCGCCCAGCGGCCCGGGGCAGGCGCGCCCGCCATGGCGCCCGACACCGTATTCCGCATCTATTCCATGACCAAACCCATCGCCTCGCTGGCGGCGCTGATGCTCATGGAAGAAGGCCGCCTGCTGCTGTCGCACCCTGTCTCGCACTACCTGCCGGCGTTTGCGGGCCAGCGGGTGTACGACGAAGCCACCGGCACCACCGCCCCCGTGCAGCGCGAAGCCACGGTGCACGACCTGCTGCGCCACACCGCCGGGCTGAGCTATGCGTGGGAGGCCGGCACGGTGCCCGACCAATACCGGGCGGCCCGCGTCGGCTCGCGGCGCCACAGCAATGCCGAGCTGGTGGCCGCGCTCGGCCCGCTGCCGCTGGTGCACCAGCCTGGCAGCTGCTGGGAATACAGCCGCGCCACCGATGTGCTGGGTGCGGTACTGGAGGTGGTCGAAGGCGAGAGCCTGGGCACCCTTCTGAAACGCCGTATTCTGGAACCCCTGGGCATGCACGACACCGGGTTTTCGGTACTGCCCCACCGCTTGGCCGACCTGGCCGAGCCGTTCGCGCGCGACCCGCAGACCGGGGCCGAGGTGGCGTTGATCGATGTCTCGGCCCCGCCCGCGTTTGAATCCGCTGGCGGCGGGCTGGTGTCCACCGCCAGCGACTACGCACGCTTTTTGCAGCTGATGCTGGGCCGGGGCACCGTACAAGGCCCGGACGGCCACACCATTCGCCTGGCCAGCCGCGCCACCGTCGGTTTCATGACCGCCGACCACCTGGGCAGTATCCCCACAGCGGGCGACATCCTGCCCGCAGGCTACGGCTTTGGCCTGGGCGTGGCCGTGCGCAAGGCCACCGGCCTGGCATCCAGCCCCGGTTCGGCAGGCACCTACAGCTGGAGCGGACTGGGCGGCACCTTCTTTTTGGTAGACCCCGCCGAAGACCTGTTCGCCATCCTGCTCACCCAGGCGCCGGGCCAACTGCGCACCCTGTGCGAGCTGTATCCGGCGCTGGTCTACGCTGCACTGTGAGAGAGAGGCCTCCCTGAGCGGCTTCGCCGCTTCCCACTGCTCTCGCCCTGCGCGCGGGCGGGCGGGGGGACGATGCCCTCGCAGCAGGGCGGCCCTTGCTCGGCGTCCACTGGCTTGGGCCGCGCCAGTCGCAACGGCTGCTGGTGGCGCCCTGCGCCGAAGGCCCGCGGGCGCCCGCGCGCTTACACTCGGCGTCCAGTCTCGGGAAACATGCAGCAGGCCCAGCGCCCCACTCGCAGGCCCGTCAACCAGATCCTTTTTCCTATCTATGCAGATCCGCTGCGCACTGGTCGGCATGCCCGGCTCCGGCAAATCCACCATCGGCCGCCAGCTGGCCCACCGGGCGGGGGTGCCCTTCATCGACCTGGACCACCGGCTGGAACAGACCATCGGCACCACCATCCGCAGCTTCTTCGAGGCCGAGGGCGAAGCCCGCTTTCGCGACCTGGAGTCGCAGGCCCTGGCCGACGTGGCCGGGCAAGCTGGTGGCATGGTCCTGTCCACCGGCGGCGGCGCCGTGCTGCGCCCCGAAAATCGAGAAACCCTGCGCCAGTTTGGCAACGTGCTGTACCTGCGCGCCTCGCCCGAAGAAATCTACCGGCGCGTCAAACACGACCGGACCCGCCCCCTGCTGCAAGGCGGCAACCCCATGGACAAGCTGCGCGACCTGTACGCCCAGCGCGATGGCCTGTACCGCGAAACCGCCCACTACGTCATCGAAACCGGCCGCCCCACTGTGCACACGCTGGTCAACATGATCATGATGCAGCTGGAGATGGCGGCGGGGGCACAGGGGGAGCAAGTGCCGCACGGCCCGTCAGATGCCCCAACCTTTTCGGGCGCGCCGCACGACGACCGCGCTTGAATCATTTGCTATTAAATAGATAGCTTTTTGCGCTTTACCGGCAAGCGCTAGCCGCCATTTTCATGCCCCCTGCAGCAGCGAGCAGCTCCCTCTACCGCGCCTGCAACTGCCCCTCAAACACACAGGCAGCGCCCCGATAGGCACCGCAACCCGTCTCGGACACCCAGGCCCGGCGCCCGTCGGGATCCACCCGCACCTGGACCTCGCAAGCGGCAGCGTCGGGTTCGGGCCGGTAGGGCTTGAGCACCAAGGTGCCTCGTTGCCACTGCCCCAGGCTGTCCAGACCACCGCTGCACTGCGGCGATCCAACCGTGAGCGCTGCCGCCACCGCGCCGCGTTCAGCATCCAACACGATGAGTCGTAACTGCAACTGCCCCACCAAGGCCGGGCCTTCCCACTGCGCCGCGAGGCGGCTGGCTGGCAAGGTCGAACTGGCGGCAAGAGCAGGCGCCTGGGCCTGGGCCCAGCAGACGGGCTGGGCCAGTGCCAGCGCGGCCCACAGCGCTTTTCGCGCTCCAGCACACGCCACGCTGCGCGCCACGGCACCAAAACGTACAAGGGAGCGAAGTCGAGCGGACAAGGAACAAGTCATGGCAGGGGTCGGGCGTTTCAACGGAAGTTGGCGGGCACTATGCGCTGCTCAATGTACTGCCACAGGTAAGCCGTGTAAGCCTTGGCTGCACTGCCGTCGTGGGCGTCGATCATCGCCTGGCGCTTGTCGGCATCAGCCACGTGGTTTTTCAGCAGGCCTTCAGCGCGCGCATCGGTCAGCGTGCCTTTGAGGATTTGCGCGGCACCATTCGCCCCCTCGTGGTGGACCAGATAGATGTACTGCGCTTTCTTGTCTGCGGGCAGATCGGCAGGCACCAGAGGGGTGCCATCGTCGTTGGTGCGGGCGCTCAGTTGGGTGAAGTAACCCTTGTCCAGCTCAGCCGCAGCCACGATGGAGGTGGTGGCGTCAAAGCGCAAGTCCAGCAGCGCAGCCCGGTCAACCACCTGGTTGGCATCGTTCACCTGCCCCAGGGACTTGGCCTGTTCATTGACGTAGCTGCCCGGCTTGGTGGCCGATTCGATCCAGGTGCTTTCCAGAAATTGCGTCAAGCCCCCAGCCTTGCTGGTGGTGTTGTAGCTCTGCGGGTCCCAGGTGGCCGAGAGTTCACGGCGCAGGGCCTTCCACTCGGCGGCCCCTGCCTTGTCCAGCTTGGCTTTGGGGTCCAGCTGCGGATGCAGCTCGCCAAAAAAGCGCTGGTTGGTGGCATCGTCCAGACGCTTGCCGCGCAGCGGGCCCGCTTCTGCAGATATCACGGCCGCAATCGTGGCGCGTGGGTAGCCCGTGCGATCCGCAGCCAGGGTAATGGCGTCGCGGTAAATCTCGTTCACGCCCAGGCGCAATGGATCGGTCCGGTCGCGCTCGGCATTCCGCAACGCGGTCAAGGCATTGGGCGCAGGCACGGTGCCAGCCCCCCAGAACGGCGTGGAGTTGGCGCTTTGCGCGGTGTTGCTGCTGGCGGTGGGGTTGAGGGTATCGGCCTGCGCCAGCATCAAGCCGGATTGCAAAGACGTCGCGGTGCTTTCGTTAGCAAAGCCCGTCTCCTGAGACAAACTGGGGTCCGTAGGCGCTGCAGCAGCGCCACTGCCGGACAGTGCCCAAGTACTGGTGTTGGTAGTGATTTGCATGGTGAAGAGCTGTCGGTATTGATCCATCCCTGGGCACATGGGCACTGGGCCTCAGGCCATCCCTTGGGGCATCTGCCACTTGATGCAGCCATGAGGGATGAACGTGATTGAACCGGTTTTACCTTCGTATAGCTATACAGGCGATTCCTAGCTAGGAATCTCCCTAGCTGGGAAGAACACCTACCCACAGAGAGAAGAACCGCCCGGCCACACCAAGGGCTCGGGACGGAACCCTGCGTTCGATCTAGCGGAAAGTCTGGTCAGGAGTCTTGATCGGGCAGCCAGAGCTTTCGCCCTGCCTGTCGAGGGACTGTTCAGCGGAACCGCCCTGGCTCGGACAGGCCCAGCCCGAAGGGGTGGGGGGAAACGGGCGGGACAAAGGACGAGGGCAACCAGTGCGACACGAGGTCACGAGGTCCTCCAAATCAAGCCGCATCAGCCTCCGGTGGTTTATCTACAAACGCAAGCTGCCGCACAATTAATAGCAAAGGCATCCCACGGCAGCAACGGCATCACAGGTTCGGCGCCAGCAACCGCTCCAGCACCTTCTCGTCCATGCCCCGGCGCTGGGCCATGTCGTGCAGCTGGTCTTCGCCGATCTTGCCGACGTTGAAATACACCGCGTCGGGGTGGCCGATGTAGAAGCCGCTCACGCTGGCGGCGGGCATCATGGCCAGGCTTTCGGTGAGCGACATTCCAATCTCGCCAGCCTGCAGCACGCGGAACAGGTCGGTCTTGGCGCTGTGGTCCGGACAGGCGGGGTAGCCGGGCGCGGGGCGGATGCCAGCGTACTTCTCGGCAATCATGTCGTCGTTGCTCAGCGCCTCGCCCGCGGCGTAGCCCCACAGGTCAGTGCGCACGCGGTGGTGCAAGGCCTCGGCAAAGGCTTCGGCCAGGCGGTCGGCCAGGCTCTTGAACATGATGGCGGAGTAGTCGTCCAGCGCGTCGATGAAGGCCTTTTCCTTCTTCTCGATCCCGAGGCCCGCCGTCACGGCGAACATGCCGGCGTAGTCGGCAATGCCGCTTTCCTTGGGCGCTACAAAGTCGGCCAGGCAGCGGCTGGGGCGGGTCACGCCGTCGATGGTGTGTTTTTCGGCCTGCTGGCGCAGGCCGTACCAGGTCATGGCCACTTCGGTGCGGGTGTCGTCGGTGTAGAACTCGATGTCGTCGTCATTCACGCTGTTGGCGGGCAGCAGGGCCATCACGCCGCTGGCCGTGAGCCACCGGCCTTCGATGATCTTCTTGAGCATGGCCTGCCCATCGGCAAACACACGCGTGGCTTCCACGCCCACGATCTCGTCGGTGAGGATGGCGGGGTACGGGCCGGCCAGGTCCCAGGTCTGGAAGAACGGACCCCAGTCGATGTACTTGGCCAGCTCGCCCAGGTCGAAGTTCTTGAACACGCGGCGGCCCAGCGCGCGCGGCACGGTGGGCTGGTAGGCCGACCAGTCAACCGGCGTCTTGTTGGCGCGGATCTTGGCCAGGGGCCACAGGGGCGTGGCCTTTTTGTTGGCGTGCTGGGTGCGGACCTTGTCGTAGTCCGCGTTGAGCTCGTCCACGTAGTTCTGCACGCCGTCGCCCAGCAGGCTCTGCGCCACGCTCACGCTGCGCGAGGCGTCGGGCACATAGACCACGGGACCTTCGTAGTGCGGCGCGATCTTGACGGCCGTGTGTACGCGGCTGGTGGTGGCGCCGCCGATCAGCAGCGGGATCTTCTTGATGCGGAAGTGCTCGTCCTTCTGCATCTCGCCCGCCACGTACTGCATTTCTTCGAGGCTGGGGGTGATCAGGCCCGACAGGCCCACGATGTCGGCCCCCTCCACCTTGGCGCGCGCCAAAATCTCGTGGCAGGGCACCATCACGCCCATGTTCACCACCTCGAAGTTATTGCACTGAAGCACCACGGTGACGATGTTCTTGCCGATGTCGTGCACGTCGCCCTTCACGGTGGCGATGACGATCTTGCCCTTGCTGCGCACGTCGCGCCCGGCCAGTTCGTCCTGGCGCTTTTCTTCCTCGATGTAGGGGATGAGATGGGCCACGGCCTGCTTCATCACGCGTGCGCTTTTCACCACCTGGGGCAAAAACATCTTGCCCGCACCAAACAGATCGCCCACCACGTTCATGCCGTCCATGAGCGGGCCTTCGATCACGTGCAGCGGGCGGCCGCCCTTGGCCAGGATCTCGCGGTATGCCTCTTCGGTGTCTTCGGTGATGAAGTCGGTGATGCCATGCACCAGCGCGTGCGACAGGCGTTCGCCCACGGTCTTGGGGTGCTCGGGCGTTCCGCGCCATTCGAGCTTCTTGCTTTCGTCCTTGGCGCCGCTCTTGGCGGTTTCGGCGATCTCGACCAGGCGCTCACCAGCATCCGGGCGGCGGTTGAGCACCACGTCTTCCACGCGCTCGCGCAGCACGGGCTCCAGGTCGTCGTACACACCCACCATGCCCGCGTTGACGATGCCCATGTCCATGCCGGCCTTGATGGCGTGGTACAGAAACACGGTGTGGATGGCTTCGCGCACCGGGTCGTTGCCGCGGAAGCTGAACGACACGTTCGATACCCCACCCGACACCTTGGCGCCGGGCAGGTTCTGCTTGATCCAGCGCGTGGCCTCGATGAAATCGACGGCGTAGTTGTTGTGCTCTTCAATGCCGGTGGCTACGGCAAAGATGTTGGGGTCGAAGATGATGTCCTCGGGCGGGAAGCCCACTTCATCGACCAGGATGCGGTAGGCGCGTTCGCAGATTTCGATCTTGCGCTCGTAGGTGTCGGCCTGGCCTTTTTCGTCAAACGCCATGACCACGGCAGCGGCGCCGTAGCGGCGCACCAGGCGCGCCTCGTGCTTGAACTTGTCCACGCCCTCCTTCATGGAGATGGAGTTGACGATGCCCTTGCCCTGCACGCAGCGCAGACCGGCCTCGATCACCTCCCACTTGGAGCTGTCCACCATGATGGGCACGCGGGCGATGTCGGGCTCGGACGCGATGAGCTGCAGAAAGCGCACCATGGCGGCCTTGCTGTCGAGCATGGCCTCGTCCATGTTGATGTCGATGACCTGGGCGCCGTTCTCCACCTGCTGGCGCGCCACGGCCAGGGCCTCTTCGTACTGGCCATTCAGGATCATGCGCGCGAACGCCTTGGAGCCGGTGACGTTGGTGCGCTCGCCGATGTTGACGAACAAGGTGCCCTCGCCAATGGAGACGGGCTCCAGACCGGACAGCTTCATGGGGGGCAGGGATACAGCAGACATAGGACTCACTCACCTGTGCAGGGGCAGCAGAAAAACAGGTGAGCGTCGTTGCGGTGTACGGTGGGGTGCGCGGGGCCCAAGCCTGACGAATCGCCATGCACCAAGCCGGGCATGGCAAGTCGCTGCAACGCTCCTTGGGCCGAGGGGCGATTGTAAGTTGCCCGCCCGGGATCAGCGCACTGGGCGGCGGCCCCGAAGTGCGGCCAGCAGCATCAAGCCCGCCATCAGCCACAAAGCCCACTCGGACAACGACGGAATCGCGCTCGCGGCCACTGCCGTGATGGTGTCGGTATCGGTGGCGCTGTTGTTGCCGGGGTTAGGGTCGGTCACGCCACCCGGGGCCGCGACCGTCGCGGTGTTGACCAGCGTCCCTGTGGCCGACGCGCTCACCGTGGCGGTGACGGTGTAGGTCACCGATCCACCCGCGGGCAGGTTGACGACATCGTTGATGCTGCCGCTGCCCGCCGCCGTGCAGGTGCCGCCGCCGGAGCCCACGCAGGTCCAGGTGCCGGTCAGCACGGCGGGCAGGGTGTCTGCCACCGTCGCGCCAGGGGCGTTGGACGGTCCGGCATTGCTGGCGGTGATGGTGTAGGTCACCGAGCCGCCAGCGTTGGCCGTGGTCACGCCATCGGTCTTGGTGATGGTCAGGTCGGCTTGCGATGCGATGGTGTCGGAATCCGTGGCGCTGTTGTTGCCCGGATTGGGGTCGGTCACCCCGCCCGGCGCTGTCACCGTCGCGGTGTTCACCAGCGTTCCGCTGGCCGCAGCACTCACTGTTGCGCTCACCGTATAGGTCACCGATCCACCGGCGGGCAGGTTGACGCTATCGTTGATGTTGCCGCTGCCCGCTGCCGTGCAGGTGCCGCCACCCGCACCCACGCAGGTCCAGGTGCCGGTGAGCGCTGCGGGGAAGGTATCCGCCACCGTGGCCCCCGACGCATTGGACGGCCCCGCGTTGCTGGCGGTGATGGTGTAGGTCACCGACCCGCCCGGGACGGCCGTGGTCACGCCGTCCGTTTTGGTAATGGACAGATCGGACTGCGGCGTGATGGTGTCGGAGTCCGTGGCGCTGTTGTTGCCCGGGACGGGATCGGTCACTCCGCCCGGCGCTGTCACCGTCGCGGTATTGGCCAGCGTCCCTGTGGCCGCTGCACTCACCGTGGCGCTGACGGTGTAGGTTACCGATCCTCCGGCGGGCAGGTTGACGGTGTCGTTGATGTTGCCGCTGCCTGCGGCGGTGCAGGTGCCGCCACCCGCGCCCACACAGGTCCAGGTGCCAGTGAGTGATGCGGGGAAGGTGTCCGCCACCGTGGCCCCCGGCGCATTGGATGGCCCCGCGTTGCTGGCGGTGATGGTGTAGGTGACCGATCCGCCCGGCGTGGCCGTGGTCACACCATCGGTCTTGGTGATGGCCAGATCGGCCTGTGGCGTGAGCGTGTCGGAATCGGTGGCACTGTTGTTGGCGGGAACCGGGTCGTTCACGGCGGACGTCACTGTCGCGGTGTTGGTCAGCGTTCCGGTCGCAGAAGCGTTGATCGTGGCGCTCACCGTGTAGGTGACCGATCCCCCCGCTGGCAGGTTGACGCTGTCGTTGATGTTGCCACTGCCTGCGGCGGTGCAGGTACCGCCGCCTGCGCCCACACAGGTCCAGGTGCCGGTGAGCACGGCGGGAAAGGTGTCCGCAACCGTGGCACCGACGACGGGGTCCGGCCCTGCGTTGCTGGCGGTGATGGTGTAGGTCACCGACCCGCCCGGGACGGCCGTGGCCACACCATCGGTCTTCGTGATGGACAGGTCCGCATCTTGGGCATGCGCCGCGGTCGCAGCCACCATGGCCAACAAGAGCGCAGTGAGCCACAGCAAAACACGTTGGAGCATGGCGAAGTCCCGATTCGAAGTGGAGGGGTGACCAAAGTGTAACGCCACGTTTCCACCCGGAATCTTCGTGCATGGCGGCACGCGCTGACCGCGCGTCCCGCGTTTGAAGCGGTTGAATCGCTCTCAACGCACCGGCAGGAACTGCAGGAACGTGCCGCCCACAATGCCCTGCACATAGCTGATGGCGGCGCGGCGGTACTTTTCGGTGGTCAGGGCAGCCAGCAGGTCGAGGCGCGCGATGATCTTGCCAAACTCGCGCTCAAAGCTCAGGTTGCGGCCTTGGGGGCCGATCTCGTCCGCCAGCAGCAGTGGCTGGCCCTGGGCATTGCGGCGCTGGGCCAGCAGCCACACGGCGCTTTCCACATTGCGGGCGGCGTTGTAGAGGTGCTGGGCATCCATGCCGTCGAGCAAGAAGAATTCGATCTTTCCGCCATGGGCCGTGATGATCATGTCGGCCGTGGCATGGATGAAGGCTGCCACGCGGTCCCCGGTGAACTCCGGCGCGAACGCAAAGCCCATCGCGGCAATGTCGCGCCGCCCCTGCAGTGGTGCCCAGGGCTGGCGCTGCAGGATGGCTGTGCGCACCTGCTCGGCCGCGTGCTCGCGGCTGGTGGCGCTGGTTTTGCGCCATTCGGCGGGGTTGCGGCGGTAGAGCTTGTCCATGAGGCGGAACAAGCCCTCCAGGTTCTCGTGCATGGCCAGCGTGGCCACGCGGTTCATGTCGGACTGGGCCAGCTCGGCGGGCGTTGTGGCGGCACCCTTGACCTCGCCGCGTGGCGTGGGCGCATTCGCCGCGCAGCCTGCGAGCACGGTGCACAGCAGTGCACACGATGACATCCACAGGATAGAAAGGAACGGCCCACGCATGGGGGCCGATTATCGGGCGCAGTGTGGGCGCCTCACAGCCGGTTAACACTGTTTGAAGATCTCAGGCCACGGCCCTGAATCCCGTTGCCTCAGCAGCGGTCTGCGCTGTCGGGGTTGGGGATACCCTCGATCGGGCACTCCTCGGTGCCCACCATGGGCCGCGTGATGGCCTCCACGGCCTTGCGCGTGCCTTCGGGGTCAGTCACCCAGCGGGTGTAAAAATCATACGGGCAGGCGGCCACACCCTGGTCTCCACCGCCGGAGTTGATCAGCCCGGTGTAGCCCCGGTGCAGCAGCTTGAAGAGGTGGTTCTCGGACTGCCCGTTTTTGCGGAAGTCGCGGATCAGGCTCTTCGACAACGCGGCGTACTGCACGCCGTATTCCTCCTCGCCGCATTCACCGAGCGTTCGGCCATCAAAGCCAATCAGGGCGCTGTGGCCGAAGTAGCTGTATACGCCGTCAAACCCGGCGGCATTGGCCACGGCCACATACGTGTTGTTGGCAAAGGCCATCGCCTTGCTCATCAGAATCTGCTGCTCCTTGGCGGGGTACATGTAGCCCTGGCACCGCACGATCAACTCGGCACCCTTCATGGCGCAGTCGCGCCAGATCTCGGGGTAGTTGCCGTCGTCGCAGATGATGAGGCTGATCTTCAGGCCCTTGGGACCTTCGCTGACGTAGGTGGTGTCCCCGGGGTACCAGCCTTCGATGGGGGTCCAGGGCATGATCTTGCGGTACTTCTGCACGATCTCGCCCTGGTCATTCATGAGGATCAGGGTGTTGTACGGCACCTTGTGCGGGTGCTCCTCATGGCGCTCGCCGGTGAGCGAGAAGACGCCCCACACCTTGGCCTTGCGGCAGGCGGCGGCGAAGATTTCGGTCTCTTCACCCGGTACGGTGGCCGCCGTGTCCATCATCTCCTGGGCGTCGTACATGATGCCGTGGGTGCTGTACTCCGGAAAGATCACCAGGTCCATGCCGGGCAAGCCGGTTTTCATGCCCACCAGCATGTCTGCGATCTTGCGCGCGTTGTCCAGCACCTCGGCCTTGGTATGCAGGCGCGGCATCTTGTAGTTGACCACCGCCACGCCGACGGTGTCCTTGCTGCTTGAAATATCGCCGTGAATCATGGTGAAGCATCCCTATCAATGAGAAATCATCCAGGGCCGTTTGCTCGGAAACGCCTTGGCGCCGCTGGGCGCCGTCACCGTGGCCTTGCGGCTTTGCGATGACGAACAGCAGCCACAGCCTGCGGGGTGTTTGAGGCGGGCGTAGTCGCCCGAGCGCTGCGGCTCGTGCCGCGCTCGCTCGTTGGTGGCGATGGCGCTGCGCGCGGACGCGCTCATGAGCGCCAGGCGCGGTGCGGTGGCAAACACGCGCGGCGATGCTGCGCCGCAGTCTGGGCAGGCGGCGGGTTCGTTGCGGTCAGCCAGCAGGCGGAAGGCATCAAACCCGCCACACTGGGCACAGGCGTAGTCGTAGGTGGGCATGGCGGGTCCTTCTGCAGCAATGGTGTTTGACTGTCAGACCAGGTCGGGCGACAGCGGCATGGCCACCGAGCCATCCAGGTGCTTGATCGGCCCCGCCGCACTCGGGTTGATGTCAAAGTCAAAGATCTGCGTGGGCAGCCACAGCGTGGCGCAGGCGTTGGGCACATCCACCACACCGCTGATGTGGCCCTGCACCGGGGCTGTGCCCAGGATGGAATACGCCTGCGCGCCCGAATAGCCAAACTTCTTGAGGTACTCGATGGCGTTCAGGCAGGCCTGGCGGTAGGCCACGTTCACGTCCAGGTAGTACTGCTTGCCACTCTCGTCCACGCTGATGCCCTCGAAGATCAGGTAATCGTTGTAGGTGGGCGTGATGGGGCTGGGCTTGAAGATGGGGTTCTTGATCCCGTACTTGGCCATGCCGCCCTTGATGAGCGTGACCTTCATGTGCACCCAGCCTGCCATCTCGATGGCGCCGCAAAAGGTGATCTCGCCGTCGCCCTGGCTGAAGTGCAGGTCGCCCACCGACAGGCCGGCGCCGTCCACATACACCGGGAAGAACACCTTGGCGCCGCGCGACAAATCCTTGATGTCGCAGTTGCCACCATGCTCGCGCGGGGGCACCGTGCGGGCGCCTTCGGCAGCCGCTTTGGCCTTGGCATCGCCCGTGAGGCGGCCCATGTGGGCCGTGCCCGCCGAGGGTGGGTTGGCCAGCCCGGCCGTGGGGTCTGAGTCGATGAGCGCCTGCTCGCGCGCATTCCACTGCTCCAGCATCTTGCGGTCGGGCAGGCAGCCAATCAGGCCGGGGTGGATGAGCCCAGCGTACTTCACGCCCGGCACATGGCGCGAGCTGGTGAACATGCCATGAAAGTCCCAGATGGACTTTTGCGCCTGCGGGAAATGCTCGGTCAAAAAACCGCCGCCGTTGTTCTTGCTGAAAAAGCCGTTGAAACCCCACAGGCTGTCCTGCTTGGCACCAATGTCCAGCAGGTCCACCACCAGCAGGTCGCCCGGCTCGGCGCCCTTCACGCCCACGGGGCCACTGAGGTAGTGCACCGTGGTCAGGTCGATGTCGCGCACATCATCGGCGCTGTCGTTGTTCTTGATGAAGCCGCCCGTCCAGTCAAACGTCTCCAGCACAAACTCATCGCCCGGGTTGACCCAGCAGGCCATGGGAATGTCTGGGTGCCAGCGGTTGTGGATATTTTCGTTCTCGGTGGGCGACTTGCTCAGATCGACCTTGATCAGGGTTTCAGCCATGGCGTGCTCCTTGGAAGGGGTGGGTGGAAGAATGAAAACGTGAGATAAAAGCTCTAGGGCCTGCAAGGCAAGCTGCCTGTGAAACGGTCACGGCCAACGCCAGTGCCCCCGCGCAAGGGCCGCCCCGCCGCGCTGGGGGCGTCCCCCTCCCGCAGCGCGCAGCGATGCGAGAGAGGGGGAAGGCGCCGAAGGCGACTCAGGGGGTGTTTCATGTCATACCGACAGATAAGCTTTGATGCGCTGCTGGTCGGTGTCGGCGCGGGCGGTCTCGTGCACCAGGCGGCCGCCTTCGATGACGAACAGTCGGTCGGCCACGTCCATGGCGAACGAGAGCACCTGCTCGCTCACCACGATGGTGATCTGGCGCAGCTTGCGGATCTCGTTGAGCGCCTTGGCGATGTCCTTGATGATGGAAGGCTGGATGCCCTCGGTGGGCTCGTCGAGCAGCAGCACCTTGGGGTCGGTGACGAGCGCTCGCGCAATGGCCAGTTGCTGCTGCTGCCCGCCCGAGAGGTTGCCTCCCTTGCGCCGACGCATGTCCCACAGCACGGGAAACAGTGCGTAGATGTCTTCGGGAATCTGTCGCGTCTTGGAGTTTTCCAGCCCGGTCTCGATGTTCTCTTCGACCGTGAGGGTCGGGAAGATCATGCGGCCTTGCGGCACATAGGCGATGCCCTTGGCCACGCGGCGAAAGCTCTCGTCCTTCGTCACGTCCTGGCCTGCCACGGTGATCTGGCCGCTCTTGACGGGCATCACACCCATGAGGCTTTTGAACAGCGTGGTTTTGCCCATGCCATTGCGGCCCATGATGGCCACGGTCTCGTTGGCACGGCCGTCAAACGAGATGCCGTGCAGCGCCTCGCTCTGGCCGTAGGCCACAAACAGATCTTTGACTTCCAGCATGCGATGCTCCTGTGAAGGAATGGGTTGCTCAGTGGCCCAGGTACACGTCGATGACCTTGGGGTCCGCTTGCACCTTCTCCATGGGGCCTTCGGCCAGGATCTTTCCCTGGTGCATCACAGTGACCTTGTGGGCAATGCGCTTGACGAACTCCATGTCGTGCTCAATGACGATCACCGCGCGGTTCTTGCAGATGCGCTGCAGCAGCTCGGCCGTCAGCTCGCGCTCGCGCGCGCTCATGCCGGCAATCGGCTCGTCCAGCATCAGCAGCTCTGGCTCCTGCATCAACAGCATGCCGATCTCCAGCCACTGTTTTTGCCCGTGGCTCAGCAAGCCGGCCTCGGTATCGAGCTTGTCGCCGAGGCCAATGTCTTCGGCCACCACCTGCACACGCGCCTTGACCTCATCGGTGCACTTGAACGCCAGCGCTCCCAGCACCGAGCGGCCTGCGGGGTAAGACACCTCCAGGTTCTGGAAGACCGACAGGTTCTCGTAGATCGAGGGCGTCTGGAACTTGCGCCCGATGCCCAGGCGCACACGCTTGTGCTCGGCCATGCGGGTGAGTTCTTCGTTCTTGAACTTGATGCTGCCGCCCGTGGCGCGGGTCTTGCCGCAGATCAGATCCAGCAGCGTGGTCTTGCCCGCGCCGTTGGGGCCGATGATCACGCGCAGCTCGTTCTTGTCGATGTACAGCGTGAGGTCGTCGATGGCCTTGAAGCCGTCGAACGACACGGTCAGGTCTTCCACGGCCAGGGCAAAGTCGGTGTTGCTCATGAGGGGTGCTCCGGTGGGTTCAGACGCCCTGGCGGCTCACGCCGTCAGGCAGCACAGCAGACGGTGCGAGCGACGATGCCGCCGGTGCAGACGTTGGCCCAGCATCCGCAGGCGGGCGCGCTGCGGGTGGTCGGCCTTGCACCGATGCCTGGCGCAGTGCTTCGCGGCGGCCCTTCCACCACGGCACCACATGGCTCTCCCACAGGCCCGCCAGGCCCATGGGGAAAGCCATGGTCACGCCGATGAAAAGCCCGGCCATGAGGAACAGCCACAGCTCGGGAAAGCTCTCCGAAAAATACGTCTTGCCCGCGTTCACCAGCAAGGTGCCATACACCGCGCCCACCAGGCTCATGCGCCCGCCCACGGCGGCGTAGATCACCATCTCGATGGACGGCACGATGCCTACAAAACTGGGCGACATGAAGCCCACCTGCAGCGAGAACATGGCGCCCCCGATGCCCGACAGCGCGGCGGCCAGGCAGAAGGTAAAGACCTTGAAATTGGCCACGTCGTAGCCCGAAAAGCGCACGCGGTCTTCCTTGTCGCGCATGGCCAGCAGCAGCGTGCCCACCTTGCCGGTCTGTATCCAGCGGCACAGGATGATGGAGCCGATGAGCAGCGCCACACACACGTAGTACAGGATGTATTTGGCGCTGTCGGTGCGCGTGTCCCAGCCCCACAGGGTCTTCAGATCCGTCATGCCGTTCACGCCACCGGTGTAGCCCTGCTGGCCGATGATGAGCACCGTCAGAATCAGCGCCACGGCCTGCGTGATGATGGCGAAATACACACCGCCCACGCGGCGCTTGAACATCGCAAAGCTGATGATCCAGGCCAGCAGCGTGGGCACGACGATGACCGCCGCCAGCGCAAACGGCAGGCTCTTGAACGGAATCCAGAAGCTGGGCAGTTCGGTGATCTGGTTCCAGTCCATGAAGTCTGGGATGCCGGGCGTGGACTGGATCTTGGTGCTGATGGGGTCGGAGGCTTCGAGCTTGAGGAACATGGCCATGGCATAGCCCCCCAGGCCAAAGAACACGCCCTGCCCCAGGCTGAGCACGCCACCGTAGCCCCACACCATCACGAGGCCGATAGCGACGAACGCATAGGTGAGGTACTTGCCCACCAGGTTCAGCCGAAAGATGTCGAGTGCCAGCGGCAGCACCACGGCGAGCAGCACGGTGAGCAGTACCAGGCTGGCGAGCTGGTAGCGCAGGATCCAGGCTTTGAGGGCGTTCATGCGGAGACTCCGGTTTTGAGAGGTATGAGGGCGTGCAGGAACCGTAGCGAGCGGGCCGAGGTTGGGTTGAGGACCGGAGCCGTACACCCGTACGGCGAGGACCGCAGGCGCGAGATCGGTTCGCGCAGTAGGTTCATGCATGCCCTCATCGGCGCACCTTGGAGGCGAACAAGCCCTGTGGCCGCACCATCAGGATCAGCACGATCAGCGACAGCGTGATCATCTTGGCCATGGAGCCCGCCATGAAGAACTCGGTGATCGACTGCGTTTGCGCAATCCCGAAGGCCGACACCACAGTGCCCAGCAGGCTGGCCGCGCCGCCAAACGTCACCACCAGGAAGGCGTCCACGATGTAGAGCGAGCCCGACGTGGGGCCGGTGGAACCGATGGTGGTAAACGCCGCGCCCGCCACGCCGGCAATGCCGCAGCCGATGGCAAAGGTCAGGCGGTCGGTCTTCTGGGTGTCGATGCCGATGGCGTTGGCCATGACGCGGTTGCTCACCGTGGCGCGCACCCGCAGGCCCCAGCGGCTCTTGTGCAGGGCCAGCAGCACGCCCCCTGTGACCACCGCCGTCAGCGCCAGCACAAACAGGCCATTGATCGGGATGTCCAGCCCCTCGGCGGGCGCCCACGAACCCAGCAGCCAGTCGGGCAAGGTCGGGCTGACCTCCTTGGGGCCGATGAAGGTGCGAAACGATTGCTGCAGGGCCAGGCTGATGCCCCAGGTGGCCAGCAGGGTGTCGAGCGGGCGTTTGTACAGGTGGCGGATCAGTCCCCACTCCACCAGCCAGCCCGCCACAAACGCAAAGCCGAAGGCCGCCACGATGGCCAGCGGAAAGTAGTACGGAATCATTTGCGGCGCATGGTTGGCCGCGAGGGTGGAGCCCAGGTAGATCGTGTAGGCGCCGATGGTCATGAACTCGCCATGGGCCATGTTGATCACGCCCATCTGCCCAAAGATGATGGCCAGCCCCAGCCCCATGAGCAGCAGCACGGCAAACAGGCTCAGCCCCGCAAAGCCCTGCATCAGGCCGATGTTCATCATTTCGGAAAAGGTCATGTTGCAGCTCCTGCGTGGGCAGCGTTGGAAAACGAACAGCGGTGCCATGGGGCGGCCTCTTGCGAGGGACACCGAGGAAGGGCCGCCCCGCACCGAGGGTGTCGTCCCCCTCCCGCGCAGCGAGAGAGGGGGAAGGCGCGAAGCGCCTCAGGGGGTGTTTATTGATAACCTTTGGGAAATGGATCCGGCTTGATCAGCGCAGGCGACTCAGATACCACCTTGAACGAAGCATCCGGCATGCCCATGGCGATGCGCGACTTGCTCCACAGGTGGTGGTTGGCGTCCACCTTCACATAGCCCTCAGGCGCGGTGGTCAGCTCGATGCCGGGCGATGCGGCCACCACCTTGTCCACGTCAAAGCTCTTGGCTTTTTCGACCGCCGCCTTCCACAGCCAGGGGCCCAGGTAGCCCGCCTGCGTCACGTCGCCGATCACGGCGTCCTTGCCGTACTTGGCCTTGAAGGCGGCCACAAACTTCTTGTTGTTCTCGTTGTCGAGGGACTGGAAGTACTTCATCGACGAGTAGAAACCGTTGAAGTTCTCGCCACCCACGCCAGTCATCTCGTCTTCGGTGACCGACAGCGTGACCAGCAGTTGCTTGTCGCCCGTGATGCCCGCGGCCTTGAGCGCCTTGTAGAACGCTACGTTGGAGCCGCCCACCACCGCCACAAACAGGCAGTCGGGCTTTTGCACCTTGATCTTGTTCATCAGCGAGCCGAAGTTGGTGCTGCCCAGCGGGTAGTACTCCTCGCCCACGACCTTGCCCTTCTGGAAGTTCTCGATGTGCTTGCGCGCAATCTTCATCGAGGTGCGGGGCCAGATGTAGTCGGAGCCGATGAGGAAGAAGCTCTTGGCCTTCTTCTCGGTCTTGGCCCATTCCAGGCTGTACAGGATCTGCTGCGTGGCTTCCTGGCCGGTGTAGATCACGTTCTTGGACTGCTCCAGGCCTTCATAGAACGTGGGGTAGTAGAGCAGCCCGTTTTCCTTTTCGAACACCGGCAGCACGGCCTTGCGCGAGGCGCTGGTCCAGCAGCCAAACACGGCGGCGCAGCGGTCGTTGATGAGCAGCTTCTTGGACTTTTCGGCAAACGTGGGCCAGTCCGACGCACCGTCTTCCTTAATCACCTTGATCTTGCGGCCCAGCACACCGCCCATGGCATTGATCTGGTCAATGGCCAGCTGTTCGGCCTGGATGGAGCCGGTTTCGGAAATCGCCATGGTGCCGGTGGCGGAGTGCAGCTGGCCCACGGTGACTTCGGTGTCGGTGATGGCCAGCTTGGTGGTGTTGACCTGCGCAGTGGGCTGGCCAAACGACCAGGCAGGCAGGCCCGCCACGGATGCGGCGCCCAGCGCCTGCAGGATGCGACGGCGGCCGGGTTCGGCCTGGGCGGAGTCACTAAAGCGGGGGTCGGAAGGGTGGCTCATAAAGACGCTCCTTGCAGGATCGGTGTGAATGAAGGGACGGGACCAAAGCGGGTTGTGTGCGCTGTGGAATGAAGGTTAGGGACAACCCTTGAATGCGCCCATACGTCAATTAACGTAGGGCTGCGTACGCACCCCGGTGCATGCACTGCAAATACACCTGCACATGGACCTGCCCATGGCAATGCGTGCCCGTGCAACGCCCCAACGCGGTGCGCGCCTAGAACGCTTCTTGCTTTGTGCTGGGCATGGCCTCACCACAAGCACCCGATGCCCAGAGCGCACCACAAACGATTTTTCGTTTCCGGCGCGAGTACAACGCCTGGGTGGCCGACGAGACCATGGAGGACTACGCGCTGCGCTACACGCCCAAGAGCTTTCGGCGCTGGAGCGAATTCCGCGTGGCCAACACGGCGTTCGGTTCGCTGTCATTCCTGGCACTGGAGGCCATTGGTGGCGCGATTGCGCTGAACTACGGCTTCAGCAACGCCATGTGGGCCATCCTCACCGTGGGGTTGCTGATCTTTCTGACCGGCCTGCCCATTGCCTACTACGCAGCGCGCTATGGGCTGGACATGGACCTGCTCACGCGCGGCGCAGGCTTTGGCTACCTGGGCTCCACCATCACCTCGCTGATCTACGCAGTGTTCACCTTTATCTTCTTTGCCTTGGAGGCGGCCATCATGGCGTTGGCGCTGCAGATGGTGGTGGACTGGCCGCTGGAGTGGTGCTACATCGTCTCGTCGCTGGTGATCCTTCCGCTGGCCATGCGCGGCATCACGCTGATCTCGCGCCTGCAGGCCTGGACGCAGCCGCTGTGGCTGTTCTTGCTGCTGCTGCCCTTTGTGTGGATTGCGCTGGCCCAGCCGCAGCTGTACCACGACTTTGCGGGGCTCTCGGGCCTCAAGAGCGGCAGCAGCCAGTTTGACCCGCTCATGTTTGGTGCAGCCGCGGCGGTGATCTTTTCACTGGTGGTGCAGATTGGCGAGCAAGTGGACTTTTTGCGCTTTCTGCCCGAGCGCACTGCCGCCAACCGCCTGCGCTGGTGGGGCGCCGTGCTGGTGGCGGGGCCAGGCTGGGTGGTGATGGGCATGCTCAAGATGGCGGGTGGGGCCTTTCTGGCGTTTGCCGCGCTGCAGTTCGAGGTGGGCGCCCAGCGCGCCGCCGAGCCCACGCAGATGTTCCTCGCAGGCTTTCACCAGGTCATGCAGGCGCTGGGCCTGCCGGGGCTGGCGGTGGCGGTGACGGTGGTGTTTGTGGTGGTCTCGCAGATCAAGATCAACCTCACCAATGCCTACGCGGGCTCGCTGGCGTGGTCCAACTTTTTTGCGCGCGTGACGCGCAGCCACCCCGGGCGTGTGGTGTGGCTGGTGTTCAACGTGTTGATCGCCACCTTGCTGATGACGCTCGGGGTGTTTGGCGCGCTGGAGAAAGTGCTGGCCGTGTACAGCAACGTGGCCATTGCCTGGGTGGGTGCGCTGGTGGCAGACCTGGTCATCAACAAGCCACTGGGCCTGTCGCCCAAAGGCATCGAGTTTCGGCGCGCGCACCTGTATGACTTCAACCCCGTGGGCCTGGGCGCCATGGTGCTGGCGGCCACGGTGGCCTGCTGTGCCTATGCAGGGCTGCTGGGCGAAGAGGCGGCCGCGTTTTCGCCCTTCATTGCGCTGGTGCTGTCGATGGCGCTGGCGCCGCTGCTGGCCTGGCTGACGCAGGGCCGCTACTACCTGGCGCGCGCTCCCGGCAACGAGTGGCGGCCCGGCGAGATCGTGCGCTGCGCCGTGTGCGAGAACCAGTTCGAGTCCGAAGACATGGCGCGCTGTCCGGCCTATGCCGCGCCCATCTGCTCGCTGTGCTGCTCGCTCGAATCGCGCTGCCACGACCGCTGCAAGACCGGCTCGCGCGCGGCCGACCAGCTGCGCAGCGTGGTGGAAGCCTTGCTGCCGCAGCGCTGGGCCATCAAGGTGAACTTTCGCCTGGGGCAGTACCTGATGGTGATGGTGTCGCTGTGCGCGGTGATGGCGTTTCTGGTGGGCGTGGTGTATGTGCAGGAAAGCCTGCAGGCGCCGGTGCCCGGCCAAATGCTACAGATGCCGTTTCTCAAGGTGTTTGCGCTGCTGGCGCTGCTGGCCGCCGTGTGCGCGTGGTGGGTGGTGCTGAGCACCGACAGCCGGCGCATGGCGCAGGACGAGTCGGAACGGCAGACGCAGCTGCTGCTGCAGGAGATCGAGGCCCACAAGCGCACCGACGCCGAACTGCAGGCGGCCAAGGACCAGGCCGAGTCCGCCAACCAGGCCAAGACGCGCTACGTGGCAGGCATGACGCACGAGCTGCGTTCGCCGCTGAACAGCATCCTGGGCTACACACAGATCCTGCTCAAGAACCCGCATACCGAGGGCTGGATGCGCGAGACGTTGTCCACCATGCAGCACAGCGGCCAGCACATGCATGCGCTCATCGATGGATCGCTGGAGCTGGCGCGCATCGAGGCGGGGCGCCTGCGGCTGGACATGGCCCCCCTGCCACTACCCGAGCTGATCGAGAACATCGAAGCCATGCTGCGCCCGCAGGCCGAAGCCAAGGGCCTGCACTTTGTGGTGGAGACGCTGGGCACCATGCCGGGCTGGATACGGGCCGACGCCAAGCGGCTGCGGCAGATTCTGATCAACCTGCTGTCCAACGCCGTGCGGTTTACCGAGCGCGGCGAGGTGCGGCTGCGCATGGACTTTCGCCAGCATGTCTCGCGCATCGAGGTGATCGACACCGGCATCGGCATCGAGCCGCAAGACCTGGAGCGCATCTTTGTGCCGTTTGAGCGCGGCAGCGCCGGGCGCCGCGCCAGCGAGGCGGGCACGGGCCTGGGCCTGACCATCACGCACCTGCTTGCCGAACTGATGGGTGGCCAGCTCACGCTAACCAGCACCCCGGGCCAGGGCAGCACCTTTACCGTGCGGCTGTACCTGCCCAGCATTGCGGTAGACCCGGCCTGGACCACGCCCAGCCGCGCCACGCTGCGCCCTGTCATCGGGTACCTGGCGCCCCGGCGCACGCTGCTGGTGGTGGACGACCAGCCCCTGCAGCGCCAGCTGCTGGCCGGCCTGCTGGTGCCCCTAGGTTTTGAGGTGCGCGAGGCCGCCAGCGGGCGCGAATGCATCGAGATCGTGCGCCAGACACCGCCCGACCTGGTGCTGCTCGATATCACCATGGACGACCTTGACGGCTGGCAGACCGCCGCCCTGCTGCGCGAGTTGCGGCCTGCGTCGGAGCTGCCCATCGTGTTCGTATCGGCCAATCTGTTCGAGCACGAGGCCTCACGATTGGCGGCGCAGCAGTGCCAGGCTTTTGTGGGCAAGCCGGTGATCGAATCCGAACTGCTCCAGGCGCTGGAGCACGCGCTGCAGCTGGAATGGGTGCGCGACAACACGCCGCTTGCGCCCAGCCCCGAGCCCGCCGCGGGCCCCTCCAACCCGAACGACACCCCGGCCACGCTGCCCGACGAACTGCGCGAAGACCTGACCCGCCTGGCGCGGTCTGGCCAGGCCGCCGCGCTGCGCGAGCGGCTGCGGCGCGCACGCGGCGACCTGCCCGGCCATGCCGCCACGCTGGCGCTGCTGCAGGCCAGTGCCGACCGCTTCGACTTTGAGACCCTGGCCCACCACCTGCGCGAGCCCGAAGAGGGAACCCTATGAACGACGAATCCCATCCAGGCCAGCAGGTCAGCCAGCGCGTGATTCTGGTGGTGGACGACGCACTCGACACCCTGCGCATGCTGTGCGACGCCCTGGCCGCCGAGGGCTACGCCGTGCTGGCCGCGCGCGACGCCGAAGAAGCCCTGCAGCGCTTTGACCTGACCGTGCCGGACGGCGTGCTGCTGGACGCCGTGATGCCCGGCATGGACGGCTTTGCGCTGTGCCGCCGGTTGAAAGCCACGCCGCCCTGGTCGCACGTGCCGGTGGTGTTCATGACGGGCTTGTCGGACACCGAGCAGATCCTGCGGGGCTTTGCCAGTGGCGGGGTGGACTATGTGGTCAAGCCCCTGCGCATCCCCGAGGTGCTGGCCCGGCTCGCCACCCATGTGCGCAACGCCCAGGCCACGCGGCTGGCGCGCGAGGCGGTCGACGTGGCCGGGCTGGGCGTGGTGGTGCTGGACGGCCAGGGCCGCGTGGCCTGGCGCTCCCCGCAGGCATTGCGCTGGTTGGAAGCCGCCTTTGCCGCCGACCCCGCCCCCGCAGATGCCGCCGCTGCCTGGCTGGTGCGCGCGCAAGCCACCGGCGACCAGACCCTGGCGCTGGCCGACGGCCGCCAGTTGCTGGCCCGCCACCTGGGCGCGAGCGGCCTGGCGGAGTCGATGCTGCTGCTCAGCCGCACCACGCCCGAGGCCACCGCCCCGCGCCACCTGCAGCAGGTCGCGCTGACCCCACGCGAGACCGAGGTGCTGTCCTGGCTGAGCAAGGGCAAGACCAACCGCGACATCGCCGACATCCTGGGCATGAGCCCGCGCACGGTGAACAAACACCTGGAGCACATTTTTGAAAAGCTGGGGGTGGAGACACGCACCGCCGCTGCGGCCATTGCGGGGCAGCTACTGCAGGCCTGAGTTCGGATTTTCCGGATGGGCCACACCTGCCCCGTCCCTGCGAGCTGAGCCTGCCAAAGCCAGGGCCCTTCGACGGGCTCAGGGCGAACGATTCGTCCGATATTCCTGAGCCAGCGCCACATCAGGTGGTTTATGGGTCAAATTGGCATCTGACGCTTGTCTGAAGAGCACTCAAAGCTATTAAATCAATAGCACAATATTTTGCAACCTCAAACAGACACTGGCTCCATGGCCGACGCCGGCAGGCCGAACAGGTGGTCGAACACCCAGTTGAAAACAAAGGTGTAGCAAAGGAAGAACACGATCAGCCCCAGGTCCATCACAAACGCGTGCCACAGGGTGATGTCAAACCACCAGGCAAACAGCGGCACGAGGGTGAAGACCAGCCCGCCTTCAAAACCGATGGCATGCGCCACGCGCCGCGCAACGCTGCGACCGCGCACGGGCTGGCGAGCTTCCCAGCGCTCAAACGCCCAGTTGAAGACGATGTTCCAGACGATGGCAATCACCGAGGCTGCCACGGCCACCACGCTCGAATGGCCCGCACCCTGGCCCGAGAGCAAGGCCAGTCCGGCCGTGGCCGCCGCGATGGCGATCAGCTCGTACAGGCTCACATAGATCAGTCGGCGCTTGAGGCCCTGCAGGCCGAAAAGGGTGGGTTGCTTGTCCATGGCGGTGACTTTATGTGCCTGTAGCTGATATATAAAGTCAGCTTGTTTCAGTTTATTTGATAGACCACACCCATGGCCTTCTCTTCAGACAGCGTGCAGGTGTTCCTGGCAGCGCTGGACCACGGCTCATTTTCGGCGGCGGCGCGGGCGCTGTCGCGGGTGCCGTCGGCCGTGAGCATGACCATTGCCCACCTGGAAGCCGAGCTGGATGTGCAGCTGTTTGACCGCAGCGGTCGCGAGCCCCGGCCCACCGCCGCCGCCCGCGCGCTGGAACCGCAGGCCCGGTTGCTCGCCGGGCAGCTGCAACAGCTCAACGCCCAGGCGCTGGCGCTGACGCAGGGGCTGGAAGAGCGGCTGACGCTGGCCATCGCCCCCGAGCTGCTGGCCGCCCGCTGGACGGGCCCTCTGGCCACGCTGGCGTCGGAATACCCGCTGCTGCAGGTGGAGGTGCTGACCGCCCCGCAGGTGGATGCGCTGGCCCTGCTGCACAGCGGCCGCGCACAGCTGGCGCTGGTGTTCGAGCGGCCCAGCATCGACGGGCGCGAGGGTTTTCAGGAGGTGGGCACCGAAACCCTGGTGGCGGTGATGGCGCCGGATCATGCGGTATTGCAGGGCGCGCGCGCCTCGGCCCTGGCCCGGGGCGAGCCGCCCGAGCGCGCCATGCTGCGCGAAGAACACCTGACCACCACGCGCCAGATCGTGGTGGCCAGCCGTGACCTGGGGCAAACCGACCCCCGTTTTGTATTTGCCCGCCACCACTGGCGCACCGACAACCACCTGGCCGCGCTGGGCATGATCGAAGCAGGCCTGGGCTGGGGCTGGCAGCCCCGGGCGCTGGTGCAGCCGCGCATCGAGGCCGGGCGGCTGGTGGAGATGCCGTTTGAGAACCTGAGCAACGGCACCGCCCTGTGGGTGGATGTGGTGTGGTCGAAGGAGCGGCCGCTGGGCCTGGGCGCGGCGCGGTTTGTGGCGCTGATGGCCACGGCGGCCAAGGCAGCACCCCGCTGAGCGCTCCAGCAAGGCAGGCGCTGCCCGCCCCCATGCGCACCCAGAAGGCAAGGGAGCGTTGCTGCAAAGGCAAATGCGAATTGTTTGCATTTGTATGGATAATGGCGGCCTTTCATTTGCATCCGCCCGTGCCCCGTTCAACACGACCTCTCTCCCGTGCGGCGGTTTGCACGGCGCGCGGGAGCTAGCCCCGCCGTTTTCTCTCTACCGATCTGCACCATGCATCCCTCGATTCCCCGGCCCGCCCGGCCGACTGCTACGGCCCGCGCCACCCTGGCGCTGTGCGCCTTTACCGCCAGCGCCGCCATGGCCCAGACGGCACCCCCTGTTTCATCGGCTCTACCGACCGACGCCGTCCCCACCAGCCCCGCCCTGTCGGAAGTGCAGGTGCGTGACAGCAGCACCACCACCGGCTACCAGGGCGCGCAGCGCAACACCGCAGCCACACGCACCGACACGCCGCTGATCGAAACCCCGCAGTCCGTGCGCATGGTGCCCCAGCAGCTGATGGAAGACCTGGGCGCCACGCGCTTGGCCGACACCGTGGACTATGTGAGCGGCATCACCCGCCTGAACGACTTTGGCGGCACCTGGGACAACTATGCGATCCGTGGCTTCAGCAACACCGACGGCGGCCAGCTGCTCAACGGCTTTGCCTCCAACCGGGGCTATGGCCCGCAGCGCGACGTGAGCTCGGTCGAGCGCATTGAATTTCTCAAAGGCCCGGCGGCAGCGTTGTATGGCAGCAGCGAGCCGGGCGGCACGCTCAACATCGTCACCAAAAAGCCGCAGTTCACTCCCGCGCACAAGGCGGGTGTGCAGGTGGGCGGGCATGGCTACCGCCGTGCCACGCTCGACACCACCGGCCCGCTGGGCACGGACGTTGCCTACCGCCTGAACGTGGCGGCCGAGGACGGCGCGAGCCGTACCGCGCTGGTGGACAACCGCAAGATGGTGGTGGCCCCGTCCCTCACCTGGAACCTGGGCGCCAACACGGTGCTGAACTACGAGTCGGAGTTCATCCGCATCCGCACCCCGCTGGACCGGGGCATCGTGCAGGTGCGGGGCAACGTGGGCGCGCTGCCGTCCGACCGCTACCTGGGCGACCCCAGCCGCGAGAACCTGAATGTCAACGGCGACACACACCAGGTGACGCTGGACCACGACCTGGGCCAGGGCTGGCGAACCCGCGTGGGTGCGTCGTTCCGCGAGACGGACCTGTATGGCGCCGCCGTGGACCTGACCGGCACCCTGGCCGCCGACGGCCGTACCCTGACGCGCCGCGATAGCTGGCGCAGCCTGCCAGCGCGCGATGCATCGCTGCAGGGCGAAGTCGAAGGCAAGCTGCAAGCGGGCGGCTTCAGCCACACCGTGCTGGCAGGTGTGGAGACCTGGCGGCTCACTGCGGCGCAGGACATCCGCTACTCCAGCCTGGCCAGCCAGCCGTTTGCCATCGACATCTACAACCCGGTCTACAACCAGCCCGTGGGCAACCTCACGCCGGGTTTTGACCTGGTGGACCGGACCCGCGCCACGGGCGTATTTGTGCAGGACCAGATCGACCTGACCGAAAAATGGAAGCTGCTGGCGGGCGTGCGCTTTGACCGCTTTCACCAGGACAGCGAAAACCGCTTGGCCGCCACCCGCCAGGAGCAGGCGCATTCGGCCACCACGCCGCGCATCGGGCTCACCTACCTGGTCAACCCCAACACCTCGGTCTATGCCTCGGCCGGACGCTCGTTCCGCCCCAACGCAGGCACGGATGAAAGCGGCAAGGCGTTCGACCCGCAAAAGGGCAAAGCCCTGGAACTGGGCGCCAAGTGGCAGTCGGCCGACCAGCGCCTGAACGCGAGCGTGGCGCTGTTCGATATCCGCAAGACCAATGTGCTCACGCGCAGCCCCACCAACGCCAACTTCAGCATTGCGGCGGGCGAGGTGCAAAGCCGGGGCCTGGAGCTGGATGTGGCCGGGCAGATAGACACCCACTGGCGCATGACGGCCAACATGGCCTACACCGACACCGAGGTGACCCGCGACAACAACCCCGCCCTGCTGGGCAAGCGCCTGCTGAACGTGCCCCGCGTGAGCGCCGGCCTGTTCGCCATCCGCGAAGACCAGGCGCCCTGGGGCGGCCGCTACGGCATCGGCGGCGGCCTGGTGCATGTGGGCGAGCGCACAGGCACCGCTACCGACACCTACCGCCTGCCCGCCTACACCACGGCGCGCATCACAGGCTACTGGCAGATCGACAAGCGCACGCGCCTGACGCTGGATGTGCACAACCTGTTCGACAAGGCGTACTACACAGCCTCGTGGGGCGCACTCACCGTGATCCCGGGCCTGGGGCGCCAGGTTGTGGCGGGGGTGCAGGTGGTTTTTTGAGCCAAATAGGACTCTAGCGCTTGTTTATCAAGCGCCAATAGCTATACATTTAATAGCAATCAACTGCTGCACGACAAGGAAAACTTCTGCTTTCACCATCCTCCGGCACCCAGAGGCGGTCTGCCCAGCCACCGTCTACCGCCAATTGGCGCACCGCTGCGCGCGTGGTGGGGCAATGGTCCAGCGCCTGCAGGTGGTTCACCACCAGCGTGCCGTGGGCCAGCTGCGCGGCTTCGGCCATGTCGGCGGCATCCATGAGGATTTCTGCCCCCACATCGAACCGGGCCCCGCCCGCAGGCAACACCGACACCGTAGGCTGAAGGCGCGCCAGGCAGTCGCGCACCGTGGGCGTGAGCATGGTGTCGCCCGCCAGGTAGACGCTGGGCTCGCCCGGCAGCTCCAGCAGGTAGCCGTGGCCGTGCTCCATGAAGCGGCCCACCCAGCCGGTACCGTGCACACACGGGATCGGCGTGACATGGCCGCCCAGCGCCCACGGCTGGCGCGCTAGCCCCGCCAGCGGCCACACCAGCAGGCCGCGCTGCGTCAGGTAGTCGGCATCGCGTGGCATGCAGATCACCGGAATCTGCCGCTCGCGCAGAAAGCGCTTGCCAGCGCGGTCCAGGTGGTCGAAATGGCCGCGTTGACAGTGCGTGATGAGGGCGTGGGTCACACGCTCCAGCAGCGCATCGGTGCCCCCGGGCAGCTCCACAATGGGATTGCGCTGGCGCCCCGTGCCCAGATAGCGCAGCGCGGGCAGGCTGCCCCGGGGGGCGAGCATGGGGTCCACCAGCAGGCCCACGGGGCGTCCCTGGGATTGGAATTCAAGAAGGACGGTGGCGTTGCGCAATTGGGTGATCTGCATGGTGTGGGCTCCGAAGCCAGTGGGTATGCAGGGGATTGTTGGGAATCGAACGCCCGGCGAGAATGGCCTGGTTTGACAATTTCTTTCCATTTCTAGCCAAACTACCCTGCCACCATGCGCCGTACCACCGCACCACCTGCACCACCCTTGCGCCTGGCACTGTTGCTGTACCCCGGTTGCATGCCCGCAGGCCTCTTTGCCACCGCCGACCTGGCCCGCGCCGCCAACTTGCGTGCGCAGCGCCCGGTGATCACCACCTGCTGGGCCGGCGCAGACCTGCAGCCTGTGCCCACCTGGCAAGGCCCCGCCCTCACGCCCAGCGTCAGTCTGGCGCAGGCCGAGGTGGACGCGGTGCTGGTGCCAGGCCTGTGGCTGTCTTCGCCCGACGGACTGCAGGCGGCGCAGCAGCAACAGCACATCGCACCCGCCATCGCGGCACTGCGCGCCCTGCCCCGCCGCACCCAGGTGTGGAGCTATTGCGCCGGCGTAGCGCTGGCTGCGGCCAGCGGCCGGATGCGCGGGCGCGGCGCCACGGCCACCTGGTGGCTGCGGGCCCCGCTGCAACAGCAGTTTGGCGCGGTGCACTGGCGTTTTGACGAACCTTTGGTGGAAGACGGCCCCATCACCACCGCGGCAGGCGCCAACGGCTACTTGCCCCTGATGCTGCACGCACTGGCAACGCGGCTGGACGCTGAAGCCCTGGCAGATCTGCAGTCGCTGCTGATGCTGCCCCGCCCGCGCACCACCCACCCGGCGTTCGCCGGGCACGACCTCATGGCAGTGGCCGACGCCGAACTGCGGCGCGCGATGCTGTGGGTGCAGCGTTGCCCCGCCACCGCACTGCGCCTGCCCGCGCTGGCCGAGGCGCTGGGCCTGTCGCCCCGCACGCTGGCGCGGCGGGTGCAGGCGCACACGGGGCTTTCTGCCGCGCACTGGATGCGGCGCATCAAGCTGCGGCAGGTGAGCGAGGCCCTGTGCGACACACCCCTGCCCCTCAAGCGCATTGCCGAGGACCTGGGCTTTGCCAGCGAGGCGGGCCTGCACCGCGCTTTTCAACAGGCCACGGGGCAGACGCCGCTGGCCTACCGCATGGCGCACGGGTGAAGGCGCAGGGGGGGTGGAGCCAGCGCACGGGATCGTTCACAAGGAGGATGCCGCCGAGCGCAAAGTTTGCGATCATGCACCCGCTCCCTCTGCATCAACCCTCAGCACCACGACAGGACGAACACCCATGCCTGCTTCCACCTACACCGCTACCTGCCACTGCGGCGCCGTCGAAGTCGAGGCCACGCTGGACCTGGCCCAGCCCACCTACCGCTGCAACTGCAGCATCTGCCGCCGCACGCGCTTCTGGCCTGCCGTGGCACTGCCCGGGGGCTTTCGCATCACCCGGGGCGAAGGCGACCTCACGCGGTACACCTTCGGCAGCCACAAGAACCACCACTACTTCTGCCGCCACTGCGGCGTGCGCGTGTTCGGCCACGGCACCGACACACCGATGGGCGAAATGCACGGCGTGAACGTGGGATGTATCAATGGCCTGACCGACGAAGACCTTGCGCGCCTGGCCATCGTGCGGGTGGACGGGCTGCACGACCAGTGGCAGCAGGCACCTGCGCACAGCGGGTATCTTTGAGGGCCCCGCAGTGTTCCAATAGCGCCACTGCCGCTGCCCTGCCTGGAGTCTCCATGCCTTTTCCGCTTGATCCGAGCAAGTCCTCTTTGATGCAGCGCCTGCTGCCCTGGCAGCCTGCGCCTGCAGAGCCTGCGACCGACGAACGGCGCCGCGAGCCCCCCCGGCACACCGTGTCACTGGAAGACTTCGATCCCGGCGCCAAACCCTTCTCGCTGGGCGACAAGGCCCAGGACAAGGCAGCCGTCGAAGACCTGGCGGTGGAACTGGACGGGCTGCAGAACCTGTTCTACGCCGACAAGCGCTACAAGCTGCTCGTGGTGCTGCAAGGTACCGACACCTCGGGCAAGGACGGCACCATCCGTGGCGTGTTTGGCCGCATGAGCGCCCTGGGCGTACACGCCGTGGGCTGGAAGGCCCCCACCGAAACCGAGCGCGCACACGACTACCTCTGGCGCATCCACCAGCAGGTGCCGCAGGCGGGCGACATCACCGTGTTCAACCGCAGCCACTACGAGGACGTGCTGGTGCCCGTGGTCAACGGCTGGATCACGCCTGAGCAGCACCAGCAGCGTCTGGCGCACATCAACGACTTTGAACGCATGCTCAGCGAGACGGGCACCATCGTGCTCAAGTTTCTGCTGCACATCGGGTTTGACGAGCAGCGCGAGCGGCTGCAAGAGCGCCTGGACGACCCGGCCAAACACTGGAAGTTCAGCATGGGCGACATTGAAGTGCGCAAGCAGTGGGCGCAGTACCAAGATGCCTATGGCACCCTGCTGGCTGCCACCCACACGGCCTGGGCGCCTTGGACCATCGTGCCCGCCAACTCCAAGACGCATCGCAACCTGATGATCGCCACGGTGCTGCGCGAGGTGCTGCAGAAGCTGGACCTGCGCTACCCGGCTGGCGACCCCGCGCTGGCCGGCTTCACGGTGAAATGACCGCTCGTGCGGCACTGCAGCACGCTGCCTTCTCGGCGTTTTCACTGGCCACATTTTTGTTGCAGTGCCGCATTGGGCGGTGTTTTCCCGTGGTTATGCATTAATTGCATAGCACCAAAACACTACGGCCTTAGACAGCGTGCAGCGGCAGGCATAAGCTTCGCAGCCTGAACTGATCCCACAAGGAATTCACCATGTCGCAACCCGTCGGCGCCCCTGCCGCACAATCCCACCCCCTGCCCTCGTACCTGCAGGCCGACCACCTCGGCCCCTGGGGCAACTACCTGCAGCAGGTAGACCGCGTCACCCCCTACCTGGGCAGCCTGGCGCGTTGGGTGGAAACCCTCAAGCGTCCCAAGCGCATCCTGATCGTGGACGTGCCGATCGAGCTGGACAACGGCACCATCGCCCACTACGAAGGCTACCGCGTGCAGCACAACCTGAGCCGGGGCCCCGGCAAGGGCGGCGTGCGTTTTCACCAGGACGTGACGCTGTCGGAAGTGATGGCCCTGTCGGCCTGGATGTCGGTGAAGAACGCTGCGGTGAACGTGCCCTACGGCGGCGCCAAGGGCGGTATCCGCGTGGACCCCAAGAAGCTCTCGATGGGTGAGCTGGAGCGCCTGACGCGCCGCTACACCAGCGAGATCGGCCTGCTGATCGGCCCGTCCAAGGACATCCCTGCGCCTGACGTGAACACCAACGGCCAGATCATGGCCTGGATGATGGACACGTATTCCATGAACACCGGCGCCACCGCCACCGGCGTGGTCACCGGCAAGCCCGTGGACCTGGGCGGCTCGCTGGGCCGCGTCGAGGCCACCGGCCGCGGCGTGTACACCGTGGGCGTGGAAGCCGCCAAGCTGACCGGACTGGCGCTGGAAGGTGCCCGCATCGCAGTCCAAGGCTTTGGCAACGTGGGCGGCATTGCGGCCAAGCTCTTCGCCGAAGCAGGCGCCAAGGTGGTGGCTGTGCAAGATCACACCGGCACCATCTTCAACAGCAAGGGCCTCGATGTGCCCGCGCTGCTGGCGCATGTGAAGACCCGTGGCGGCGTCGGCGGCTTTGCCGGCGCCGATGTGATGAAGGCCGAGGAGTTCTGGGGCGTGGATTGCGAGATCCTGATCCCGGCAGCGCTGGAAGGCCAGATCACCAAGGACAACGCAGGCCAGATCAAGGCCAAGCTCGTGATCGAGGGTGCCAACGGCCCCACGACCACCGAGGCCGATGACATCCTGCACGACAAGGGCGTGCTGGTGCTGCCCGACGTGATCGCCAACGCGGGCGGTGTGACGGTGAGCTACTTTGAATGGGTGCAGGATTTTTCCAGTTTCTTCTGGAGCGAAGACGAGATCAACGCCCGCCTGGTGCGCATCATGCAGGAGGCCTTTGCGGGCATCTGGCAAGTGGCGCAAGAGCACAAGGTGAGCCTGCGCACCGCCACCTTCATCGTGGCCTGCCAGCGCATTCTCCATGCGCGCGAAATGCGCGGCCTGTATCCGTAAGCCCCCCTGAGCGGCTGCGCCGCTTCCCCCGAGGGGGACGCACCCGGTGGCCTGGCGGAGCCAGTTCCACGGGTGCACTGGTGTGAGGGCTGCGCGCCCCGCAAAGGCCACGCCCATCCAGGCGGCAAGTCCCTTTCAAAACCGCCAGCGCCGCGATCCGGTCCTGGCGGTTTTTTGCTTTTCTCCGTGTTGGCACACATTCGCTGTGGCGCTGTGGCGCCGCAGCGACGGTGCCGGGATGCCGTGTGCCGTTGGCTGGTCCAAACCGACCGCACAGCCGCACCAGAAACAACAAGATACGTGTACATACAAATTGTGGCGGCTTGCAACCTGCGCACATGAAAGACTGGCTGGCCATGCCTTCTGTCGGAGACTTCCGTGGCCTTTCCATCCCTGCGCAGCCTGGTGGTGCGCTTTCTGCTCAGCCGCCTGCGCACGGCGCGGTCGGTGGCGCGCCTGGCGTACCGACGCCATGCCCACAAACCCGCGCTCATCGACCGGCGTGGCACCCTCACCTACGCACAGCTGCAAGAGCGCGTGCAGCGGCTGCAGGCCTGGATGCAGGCGCAGGGCGTGAAGAAGGGCGACGTCGTGTTCACCCTGCTGCCCGAGACCGGTGAACAGTACGAAGCCCGGCTCGCCACGTTCGAGAACGGCACCATCTTCGCGAGCTTTCACAAACACCTGCCGGCCGATGCAGCGCTGGCCACCATGGTGCGCGTCCGGCCGGCGGTGCTCATCCACGAGCCGCTGCTGAGCGCGCCCATCCTCCAGGCCGTGCGCGAACAACTGCCAGGGATACACCTGCTGGCGCTGGGCGAAGACTACGAGCAGGCACTGGCGCAGCATGCGCCTGCCCCCGGCACGGCCGCGCTGCACGAAGACGATATCTTTGCGCTGCACATGACCTCGGGCACCACGGGGCTGCCCAAGTCCATCGGCTACAGCAACCGCAAGTACCTCGACAGCGTGCGGCTGATCTCCAAGTCCATCGATTTCCGCCCCCCCGCCAGCCGCCAGGATGTGAACATGCTGGGCCTGCCCCTCACCGGCCCTGGCTCGGGCCTGGTGCTGCCCACCCTGCTGGCGGGCGCCACGCTCGTGATGCCCGAAGACTTCAGCGCCGCCACGCTGGCCGCGTTGATCCAGAAGCACCGCGTCTCGCGCGCCTTTCTGTCGCCCTCGGCCATCATCGACCTGCTCGACGAGCCCACGCTGGGCCAGTACGACCTCTCGTCCCTTACGCATGTGCCCTATGGCTCCGAGATGATGCCGGCGCCCAAGATTGCCGAGGCCATCCGCCGTTTCGGGCCGATCTTCCAGCAAGGTTATGGCTGCCTGGAGGCGCTGCCGCCCATCACCTGGCTGCTGCCTCACCAGCATGTGGACGCGCAGGGCCAGCCACTGGGCAATGACATCCTCTCCACCGTGGGCCGGGTGATGCCCGGGGTGCAGGTGGTCATCCGCGACGAACAGTTTGCGCCCCTGCCGTTGGGCCAGATGGGCCTCATCACCGTGTTGACGCCGGTGCGTTTTGACGGCTATTGGCTCGACCCCGAAAAAACCCAGGAGACGCTGCGCGACGGCTGGGTGGTGATGGGCGATGTGGGCTATTTCGACGCGGCTGGCTACCTGCATGTGCTGGGCCGCAGCGCCGACCGCGTATTGCGCCACGGGCAGTGGCTCAACCCCCGCGAGGTGGAAGAGGTGGCGCACACCCACCCCGCCGTAAAGGAGGCCTGCCTGGTGCAGCACGGTGCCCGTGCTGTGCTGGTGCTGAGCCTGCGCCAGAGCTGGCGCACCGGGCATGACTGGCAAGCGCTGGAGCACGACATTGCCCAGTATCTGGCGCACAAGCTGCCCGCCGACCACCAGCCGGACGATGTACGCATCGTCGAAGAGATCCCGCGCAGCTTCCTCAACAAGATGCTGCGCCGCGAGGTGCGCCTGATGCTGGAGGCCGCCCCGCCCCGCGTGGCCCATGCTCCCACCACGGGGAGCCCGACGGCGTCTCTTTCGGCCGCGCATCCATGACGGGCCCCGCCACCCGGCTCTCGCTGGGCACCAAGCTGGGCTATGCCACCGGCAATGTCGGCCTGCAGATGCAGATTGCCGCCATGAACTTCATGCTCATGATCTTCTACACCGACGTGGCCCTGGTGGCGCCTGCCGTGGCCGGCGCGGCGCTGCTGGTGGGCAAGGTGTGGGACACCATCAACGACCCGCTGTTTGGCTGGATGACCGACCGCACCCGCTCGCGCCTTGGCCGCCACCGGGTCTATCTGATCTATGGTGCGGCTCCGCTCGCCATCGCTGCAGCAGCGGTGTGGATGGTGCCCCCGGGCCTCAGCCCGTGGGCCGCGTTCCTGTGGATCGCCCTGACCTACACCGTGTTCGACACGCTCATGACCCTGGTGCAGCTGCCCTACCAGGCCATGGCTGCCAACATGACCCGCGACTACGACGAGCGCACCAGCCTCACGGCCTATGCATCGATGGGCGCCCTGCTGGGCTTTTTTGCGGGCAGCGTTTTCATGCCCGTGCTGGTGCGCGCAGCCCCGGACGCCCGCACGGGCTATGCGCTGGCGGGCTCGTGTTTCGGGCTGGTCGCGGGCGTAGCCATCGCCGTGGTGGCCTGGCGCGTGCGCGAACCGGCAGAAAGTGTGGCGGAACAGGCGGTGCGGCCTGTGGATGCCGATACCCCCGCAATGTGGGAGTCGGTGCGCGAGACCTTGCGGACCACGCTGCACAACCGCCCCTTCCTGATGCTGATGGGCGCTGCAACGCTGGTGCGCCTAGGCCTCACGCTCGTGCAGGCCTCGCTCGCGTATTTCGTGATCTACCAGCTGCAGGGCGACAAGGGCGACCTGCCGCGCTTCATGGGCACCCTGCTGGGCGTGGTGGGCCTCTCGTTGTTCATGTGGAAGCGCGTGGTGGACCGCTGGGAAAAGAACCTGGCCTACATCCTGGGCCTGGTGTTCTGCGCGGCCGGGCTGGTGGCGCTGTACTGGGTGGGCCCGGGTGACCAGCGCCTGGTCACCGCCATTTTGGTGGTGGTCGGTATCGGCATGGGAGCCCACTGGATCGTGCCTTTTGCCATGGTGCCCGACACCATCGACCACGGCCACATGCAAACGGGCGAACGCAAGACCGGCATGTACTACGGCCTGTACGGCCTGATGGACAAGCTGGCACGCACGCTGGCCACCGTGCTGGTGGCGGGCATGCTGGACGTAACGGGCTATGTGCCCAACGTGGCGCAGTCCGCCACGGCGCTGCAGGGCATCACGCTGATGACGGGCATCCTGCCGGCGGTGTGCCTGGTGCTGGCCATTCCGCTGCTGGTGGCCTATCCGATCACCCGTTCACGCCACGCAGACATACTGGAGCGCAGTGGCAGGCACTGAGCCCCGGCAATCGCCCCGCCCTACACGGCCTGTTGCGGGCCATGGGTAGCCAGGTCATTCCAGCCAGCGTACGTTCTGCAGAATCTCGTCGAAGAAACTGCGCAAGGTGACTGCAGACATGCTGTAGGGATCGAAATCTGCAGTCCCTGAGTATTTCAGGAACAGCTGGCGATTGGATTCGAGTGACGCAATCAGCCCCATCGACCAGCCGGTGAAGCGCCGGCAAGGAATTTCGCTCATGTCCAGGACCGCCGTGTCGCGGTGGCGGCCGTCTTTCAGCAAGCGGTGGTACAGCGCGTTGACTGCAGCCCGGTCACCTTCGAGCAGCTGCAGAAAGATGCCGTTGTTCAGGCACAGGGCGCCCGTGATCCCGGCGCGGGTGTTGTTGCGCTGCGAGGCCCCCAAAATGTCCTTGACGTCTGCAGGCCCCAGCACACGCGAAGACCGGCTCGCGTAGATCAGTTGTATCAACATGTGTGTCTCCAAAACGCCGAGTGTGTCAGCGCTGGCCTTGCCCGGTGGCCCGCTCGGAAAAAACCCCTTAAAACCCATCGCCGAATTCCGCCCGAAGGGACTTCAAACGGACTTCGAATACCCAGGATGGGGCATGGGTGGAGGGTCTTTGCGCGCAAGAGCACCGCAGCCAGAGGGGATCGTGTAACTTTCGGTAGCTCAACTCGGTACCCGGTACGACACCCATGACGGAATTGCCGCCTCCCCTGCCTGCCGACGACGCCCGGATACAGGCGGCGCTCACCGACACGCTGCGGTTGGCTGCGGTGCGCGAAACCGGCTTGCTCGACAGCATCGCCGAAGAGAGCTTTGACCGATTGACCCGGCTGGCCTCCACGATCACTGGCGCTCCAGTCACCTTCATCTCGTTGCTCGACGCGCACCGCGACTTCTACAAAAGCACATTTGGCATGGGCGAGCCGTTGAGCACGCTGCGACAGCTCACCGGGCGGACGTTCTGCCACTACTCCATGGTGTCTGACGGGCCCCTGGTGCTGGAAGATGCCACGCAGTTGCCCGTGTTCCGCGACGTGCCCACCGTGGCCTCGCTGGGGGTGCGCGCCTACGCAGGCATCCCCCTGAAAACCGAAGCGGGCGAGGTTCTGGGCAGCTTTTGTGCGGTGGATTTCAAGGCCAAGCAGTGGACGGAAAAGGACATCGAAATCCTGGTCGAACTGGCCCACTCCACGATGCGCGAGATCCGGCTGCGCCGGGCATTGCGCGACGCCGAGGTGCTCAACCAGCAGCTGGTCGAACAAATCCAGAAGGTGGACGCACTGAACCTGGCGCTCAACGAGCTGGCCCGGACCGACCCGCTCACCGGCCTGCGCAACCGGCGCGCATTTGACGACAGCCTGGAGCTGGAACTGGCCGTGGTGGAGCGCACGCAGTCGCCCCTGAGCCTGCTCATGCTGGACGTGGACCATTTCAAGCAGATCAACGACAACTTCGGCCATGAGGCTGGCGACAAGGTGCTGCGGTCCATCGCGCAGGTGCTCAGCGGCTGCGTCAGGATCATCGACATCGTGGCCAGGGTGGGCGGCGAGGAGTTTGCCGTGATCCTGCCCCACACGGATGCACAGGGCGCCCACGAAGTCGCCCAGCGCATGCGTGTTGCGGTGGCCCAGGCGGGCTGGCTGAGCCAGCCCACCACCATCAGCATTGGTGCGGCCAGCTTGCGGGATGCAGAGAGCGCGTGCAGCCTCTTTGCACGGGCGGATGCAGCGCTGTACGCCGCCAAGAAATCCGGGCGAAACCGCGTGGTGACGGCGTAAATCGCCTGAGGGTGTTCAGCGCGATGCGCTGCCGTACGCCGAAGCGTCCACCATGGCCACCGAACGAAAAGCCGGCTTGGCAAACAGATAGCCCTGCATCAGGTGTATCCCCACATCGAACAGAAAGTCACGCTCGGCCGGTGTCTCGATGCCTTCGGCGACGACCTTGATGTTCATTTCCTCGCACAGCCGCACAAGACTGCGCACGATGGCCTGGCGGGCGCGGTTGGCATCCACGTTGCGGATCAGGTCCATGTCGATCTTGATGATGTCGGGCTGAAAATCCGACAGCAGCTTCATGCCCGCATAGCCTGCACCGAAGTCGTCAATGGCAGTCTGGAAACCGCAGCGCTTGTACTCGCGCAGGATCTGGGCAAACCAGGGGCCGTCTTCAATGCGCTCGCCCTCGGTCACCTCAAAGATGATCTGAGAAAGCGGAAAGCCGTGCGCCCTGGCAGCCTCCAGGGTCGTGCGGATGCACACCTCGGGTTTGTAGATCGCATTGGGCAGGAAATTGATCGACACCGGCTGCGCCAGCCCCAGCTCTGCCGCGCCCTTGATGGCTTTGACCCGGCAGGCCTGGTCAAAGCGGTAGCGGTTGTGGTCGTTGACCTGCGCCAACACGGTCATCGCGCCCTCGCCACCAGGCCCCCTCACCAGTGCTTCGTGCGCAAACACCACACGGCGCTCCACGTCCACGATGGGCTGGTACGCGTAGTCAAACTGAAACCCCAGCCCCACGGCCTTGCCGCAATCCTCGCAGTCCTTCGGAGTGCCGTCCAACGGGACGAAACCGACGGGGAAAGAGGCATTGGTCGGGGAGAGGGGAAGCACGCGCATGGCCAGGATTCTCCGTTCGATTCACCAAACAAGGGGGTTGGGCTGGATTTGACCTCACACAGGCCACTGCTTGCAAATGACCTGTGTGCAAAGAGCTTGATTGGCACCCCGCATTGCCATTAAGCGCTGGACGCCGGGCCCACCGGTTCGGGCGGCAGCACGCCGCGCATTGCCAGGCAAAACGGTTGCACACATTCAGCCCGCGCGGCATAGGGGCAGCCCACCGTTTCGCACAGGCCGGATGCGCCATTGCGCGCACGCTCATCCTCACGCGGCACCTGGCCGCTGGCCTGCAGCACGGCCATCTGCGTCCACGGGTCCAGACGGCCCGTGGCCTGCTGGAGCATGTCGCGGCCGTACACCGTGGCGGCCAGTTGCGGCTGCAGGTCCAGCACCAGCAGCGCACTGGTGCGCGGTGCGGCGGCGTCCATGCCCTGCAACACCAAAGCCATCACGCCCGACTGCAGCGGCTGGCCGCCCCCGGCAAACGGCACCTGCAGCGCGCCGCCTGCAGCACTGGCGTTTGCGCTGGCCTGTGCTGCGGCTGCACCGGTCGCTGGCGACGCCTGCGTCGCCAGCCATGGCACCGGTGCACGCAAGGTCAGCGCCAGCCCGCGCGGCCCCTCGGGTGTCAACACCACGCCCTGACGTACCAGCCAGGTCTGCAGCGGCGGCTGGTCGGCATCCAGCGCCCCACTCTCCAGCGCCTGCGCCATGCCAATGGGCCAGGGCTGCGCGGCCACTACGCGCTGCGGCACCCCGGCCTGGGCCGTGACCTGCGCCACGAGCGCGCTCACCAAACGCTGCAGCGGCGCACCCAGCCCCGTGGCAGGCCAGTCAGCGCCTGACAACGACGCCGCCGAAGGGGTGGACACGGCGGGTGCCGACGTTGGCGCCCCCGCGGGAAGTGGGGGCGGCGCCAGCGGCGTTAACGGCCCACGCGGCGCAGGTCCCGCCTTCACCCCTGAAGCGGCAGCATGGCCCGCTACTTCGCGCCGTGGGTCAAAACCCGCGCCCAACTGCTCGCGCGCCTGGGCTGAAATGCTGGCCTTGTCGGCCGGTGCGGGCAAAGGCCCAGCGGGGGGGCTGGGCGAGGTGGTTGTGGGCGGCGGCGCGCTCGGGTCGGCCGTGGGCAGCGGTGCGGGCGCAGGCGTGGGTTTGTCCAGCCCCAGCAGTGCGCTCTGCCGCTGCAGCGCCGCCTCGGCCAGAAACTGGGCCACGGGCGGAAGCGCGTTGCGGGAGGGGTCGATGGGGAGGGACATACCGTACGTGCAAAGGGATGCCCGATTCTGTAGCGATTCCGCCAGTGTGAACAGGGCGCGCTGCCCACAGCACGGCAGTTCATTAATACGCTATCAAATACATAGCATTTAATACAATACAGTAAAGCGCCAGCGGCCTATTTGATTCAAAATCTTATCGCCCGCCTGCCTGCCCGACGCCAGCACCCCGTGGTTGCAGACCCCGCCATGCCCCAGCACCCCACCCTCCCGTTGTCCGACAACACGCCAGGCCCCAGACCAGCGCCTCACCGCTGGGTCGCACCCGCCCTGCTGGGCGCGGTGGCGGGATTTCTGCTGTTCAGCGCGTGGATCTTTTCACCGGGCTGGGAGCGCGCATTCCGCTCCGACAACTCGCCCGCATCGTGGCTATCGAGCGCGCTGCTGCTCACGCTGTGCGTCACCGCGCTGCGCCTCACGGCCGAACGCTGTCTGCCCTGGCGGCTGGGTGTGTGGCTGGTGCTGGCCTTTGGCGCGCTGGCGCTGGACGAACAGTTCATGCTGCACGAGCTGTGGAAGTTCCGCTGCCACGAATGGATGGATGCATGCCGCTGGAGCGCCGTGCGCGAGGTGCCGATGCTGGCGGTGCCCTTGGTGGGGTTGGTCACGCTGGCCCGGCTGCACCGGGCACTGAGCCACCGCAGCACCCGTGCCCTGCTGTGGGCGGGATTCGCGGTGGGGTTGGCGGCAATTGGCGTGGACCAGTGGCCGGAGGTACAGCCGCATGCGCCCACGCTGCCGGAGTTGCCTGTGCTGCTGGCCACGCTGGAGGAAGCGCTGGAAGTGGTGGCAGAGGCGCTGGTGTTGGCGGCGTTGTTGCGGCAACCGAAAGCCTAGGCCCTACCCTCGGGTTATTCGCGCCCGAACCATATCTTCCACACGCTCTCTCACGACAAACCGAACAATCCGTGACTGGATACTTCCCTGAAGTGCCATACCTGCAAAGACCGGGACAGCTGGTTTCCCAAGACTGCGCGAAATCGCGAAAACAGGTCCACCGCTAAAACCTGAAAACGTTGATAGTGGCGGAGGATTCGGCACAGTCAGCTGGTGAATCCAAGGGCTCTGAGCAGGTCCGATGTAGTTGGCCTCTAGAGTGACAAGCCCTTCCACAACCTCTCCGCGGTCGTAGTCCATATAGGTATGGTCATTAGGAAAGCCCAGCACTCTAAATGGCGAGATCTCTCGGTAGCTCATCCAATCTCGCTCACTGTGGTCAAGGGGAAGAATGGGTGTTTCTCCCAAATCTCTCCCCAGCTTCTGCAGGTTGAGTTCAATTACTGCAATGTCGAAATGGTCCTCGCCGTAGGCTTCGAGGGGCATGTAGAAAACATCAATCAGCTCGAACAGGCGGCCCTTTGGACTGGCGACACACAACGGAGAAAGATCCTCGTATGGGCGAAGTCCGTGCCGTGTAGTGACCAAAAAGCACCTTCGGTTCAAACCGACAAGAAACGAACTTGCCCAAACACGGTGGGGGACTTCCTCGATTCCTGTCTCGGCGACTAGAGGACGGACACAAGACGCCAGGCTTTTACTCAGGATCATTGCGCTGCGGCTTGATTCGTTCTAACACTCACCTTTTGCAGAGTGCCTCACGTGCACTCCTCATCCACCCAGTGCCCCGCCCGGAACCACTGGCCGCCGATATTGAGGTACCAGCGCCATTCAAAGATCGGCTCGAAGCTCATGCCGCCGGGCGAAGGGGTGTCGATGCGCAGGATGTCCGCCACGCCGTCACGGTCCAGGTCGATCTCGTGCACCAGCACGGCAGTGCTCTTGCGCTGGGGCTTGTCCCGGATGGGGGGGTCGGCGGGCTGCATCCAGCTCGTGGCGTATCGCCGGGTCTTCACCTTCACCGCGTCAGGCGGCAGCTTTCCGGGCAGCACCAGGCGGGTCAGCACCTCGGCACTGTCGGACAGCTTGGCATAGCCGCGCACGGGCTGGGCTTCTTCGCCAGGGTCGTTGAACCCACGGCCGGGGTAGTGGCCGCCGCAGTAATGGTCTTCGTTGCTGATGTCCCAATAGCGCTGGCGCACGGTGTGGGCCCCCACCAGGCCCTGGTGGGTGATGGCATAAAGGGTCAGCGCAGGGGCAAAGGCCTGGTCGGCAGAGCCCACGTCCCAGAAGCCGGTGATGTATTCGATTTCAGGCCCATTGTGGCGGTTGAACCGGCCCACGGGCGCCCCGGTAGGAATGACGCTGATGCGGGCGCCCGCCACGGCAGCCAGGCCGTCGGCATCGGTCTCATGCAGCAGGGCCACGCTGGTGTGGCTGCGAAAGTACGACGGGGCAATCGTCGGCAAGGTCGGCTTGGCGGCCAAAGGGGTCACGGCGGGAATGTGGTCCACGGCACGGGTGGCCAGCTTCAGGTCGTCCAGCGGGTTGACGGGGCGGTCCCGGTCGATCTCCTGCTCGGGCCGCAGCACCACGCCAGCGCGCATGAGCTTCTTGGCAGCTTCCCACTCAGCTCGGGTGGGGTACTGCACCGGCATTTCATGTGCGTGGCTCTTGACCAGCGCGGGCAGCTGCAGGGCTGGCGGACGCGGCAGAGCGTTGCCGTAAGCGCGCAGGCGGTTGGGTGACGGCGCAACCCAAAAGGCGCGGGCCGCGTCCTTGCCCGCCTGGGCCAGGGTGAGGGGCTGGTCGGCCAGCAAATTGCAGGCGATGTGAGCCTGGAGCGGCTCTGCCAGCGGGGTCCCCAGGCGGGCATCGCCCGTATAGAGCACTGCACACCAGCCGTCGCGCTCGGTGAGCTGTTGCAGCACGGTGTTGGCGGGTACTTGGGCGACGATGCGGGCCTGGGATTGAGCCGACTCGCGCAGGTTGACCCACGAGCCTTGCACATAGCGCTGCTTGGCGGGTGCTACAGCCGGGGCCGGGGCCTGGGCCCACGCACTGGCGCCCGTCAGCGCGGCAACCGCCGCAGCCGCCATGGCGACCGCTAACGCGGCGGGAACTCGGAAGCGTTGCTGGGCTTTCGATGTCGTGCTCATGTGTGTTGACTCCCTTCGCGATGGGCGTGAGTATCGCCCGCCCGGGAGACCCACTCCGGTCGGGCCCTTCGGCCTGTCTGAAGCACACAGCCCGCGAGCCCACACTCAAGGCAACGACTTCACACCCTCAAACGCCGCATTCAAGGCAGCCTCAGCCGCCAGCAGCCGCTGCCGCGCTTCGCCCGACCACACGCGGTCTTTGGCTAGGGTGTCCTTGGCAACGGTCGCCATGCGCGTGACCTCCTGCGGCTGCGGCCCGCCTGCGCCGGTGCGTGTGGTCACCATGTCTGCGGGCGACAAAGCGCGGCGGAATGCGGCTTCACCCAGCGGCAGGCGCTGGTCCTTGAGGTCGTATTTCTTGCCCGCTTCGCGGTAGATGCGCACGGCTTCGGCGTACGGAAAATCCTTGGGGCGAATGTTGCGCTCCTTGGCAAACAGCACCACATCCGACGCAAAGTGGTGCCCCACCCGGAACGGCACGCCATGGCTGCGTTGCAGCGCTTCGGCCAGCTCCATCGAGGTGGTCCACTCGGATTCGAGTTCGTCCAACGCGCGTGCGGGGTCGATGCGCAATGAGTCCAGCACATCGGCAAACTGCTGCAGCATCTCCACGCCCTGCACAAAGGTCTTGGCGCTGGTCGGGCTCCAGGTGTTCTTGTAGTCGATCATGCCGGGCGTCACGTTATGCGCCCGCCACAGTGACGCCTGGGCTGAGGCCACCACATCGCTGGCCTTGGCCCGCGTGTTCTGGATGATGCCGGGGTTGGCCTTTTGCGGCATGGCGCTGCTGGTGTAGGTCTTGCCGCTGGCCAGCAGCAGCCAAGGCCGCGTCTGGTGGTACTGGGTGTGCACATCCTGCATGAACGCGCCTACGCGGATGGCGGTGGAGCTGGCGATGGACGTGGCCTCGATGGGGATGTCGTAGGTGCTGATCTGCCCCGCGTCCAGCGAGTTCACAATGAGACCGTCGAACCCCAGCAACTGCGCCAGGCGCTCGCGGTTGATGCCCCAGCTGGAGTTGGACAGCACCGCCGTGCCCATGGGGCTGAGGTTGATGCGGGCGTAGGCCTCGCGAATGCGCGCCGAGTCGCGCGCGAACGAGTCGGCCCAGGCCATCAGGTAGTGCCCATAGCTGATGGGCATGGCCTGCACGCCATTGGTGTAGGCGGGCACATAGGTGGCGGTGTGGGCCTGCGCCGTGTTGATGAGCCGTGCGCGCACCTGGTCCAGCGCATCGGCAAAGTCCAGCATCTCCAGGCGCAACTGCGCGGCATTCAAGGTGGAATGGATGTCCTGGCGGCTGCGCCCGGTGTGGATCAGCGTTGCCTCGGGGCCCACGGCATCCGTGATGATCTTCTCGACCTGCAGCACATCGGTGGGGCGCTTGCCACCAGGCGTAGCGGCCTGGGTGATCGAATGCTCAACGCCGCGCGCGATGCGGCCGGCCTGGGCCTTGGGGATGATGCCTTGCTCCATATTCACCACGGTCGATGCCATGTTGATACGGCCGAACCAGTAGAACGTGTCTTGCGACTTTGCCAAGGCGCTGGTGGCGTCCCCTTTGACCACCCCCTGGATCTTGGCCACCTGCGCCTGGCACTCGGCCGTGGTCTTGCACGCGGTGTCGAGGGTATCGGCGGCGTTGGCCTGGCCCATGGCGAAGATGGCCGCCATCACCGGGGCGATGAGGAAACGGGACGGGCGCGAAGTGATCTCGCCCAAGGTGGGGCGCTGCAATGACGGCATGAAGTTTTGTCTCCTGAGTTCCTGCGCACTGGCTTGCACACGGTGCGGGAATAAGATTCGTTAGTTGAATGAACCCCGGGCAGGCTTGCGTCCACCTGAAGGCACGCGATCGTTGCACAGCAGTCACCACAGGGCCAATGCTTCTTTTTCAACAAGATTCAAATTTTGAATACCCCATGCCAGACCTGACGCCCTCCGTCCTGTTCAATCGCATCCTGGGCCGTGTGCGCCTCAAGCACCTGCAGTTGGCGATTGCGATTGCCGATTTGCAAAGCCTGCACCGCGCGGCCTCTGCCATTGGCCTGAGCCAGCCCGCAGCGACGCATGCGCTGGCGGAGCTGGAGAGTTCTATGGGCGGCGCCCTCTTTGAAAGGCACGCCAAGGGCATGCGCCTGACCCGCCTGGGGGAGGCGGTTCTGCCACTGCTGCGCGCTTCGCTGGTGCCCCTGCAAGCGGCTGCTGGCAATGCGGCGCTGATGCAGCAAGGGGCCGCGTCCGCGCTGATCCGCATCGGCAGCATCGCGGCGGGCATCAACGGGTTGCTGACGGCCGCCATTCCGGCCTACTGCGCCCTGCACCCGAGCGCCGCCATCGATGTTCACGAAGTCACCATCGACAACCTGCTGGAGAGCATCCAGGAAGGAACCCTGGACCTGGCGATCTGCCGCGAACCGACCCCGCTGCCGCAGGGGTTCGAGTTTCACGCCGCGCTGCCGGATGAATTCGTCATCGCTTGCCGCCCTGAGCACCCTTTGGCGCAACAGGCAATCGTCACGTCCGCCGAGCTGCTGTCACAACGCTGGCTGAGCCCACCACTCACAGGGCTGGGCCCACAACAGGTGGATAGCCTGTTCGACGATTTAGGCGGGGTGCCGGAACTGTGTCGCGTGTCGAGCCGCTCGACGGAAATCATCTACGCCATGCTGGCGGACAGCGACATGCTCGTCTGCGTGCCAGCGAGCCTTGTGCGGCCCTTGGTGCGGCGCAAAAATCTGGCCGTCTTGTCGTGGAAACCCCAGGACGTGAGCCCTCTGGGTGTGTTGGTGAAAGCGGCGGTGTGGGCGGATAGCTCACATCCCTGTCGTGCATTCATCGAGCATGTGCTCGGTGTGCTTGACGTGTTGGCCATCGGCAAAGAGCCCGAGCCTGGCGCGATGTGCCCCGGCTGAACACGGGCAGGCGATTGCACGCCAGGGCAATTACTTCTATTTTGATAGCAACAAATCCAATACAGTAAAGCGCTAGCAGGTAATTTACCAAAAACCCGCCCCCCCCCGAAGCCCGACCCCACCACCGCGCCACCTTGTGGCGCCCTCACCATGCCAGCGCCTACCCCGTTGAACCTACCCGCCAAGATTTCGATCGCCGCGCTCGCGGTGCTGGGTCTGCTGGGCGGATCGCTGATCGTGGCCCACGCAGGCTTTGCGACATCACCACGGCGCGGCGGGCCGTCCACCTTCGTACCGGCGCCCGAGGCCTACATCCTGTCTGCGGTGATGTATGCGATGTCTTTCCTTGCGCTCTGGGTCTTGCTGCGAGACCGCCAAGCATCCAAGGCCACCACCCTGGCGGCAATGGGCGCCTACGGCGTCATGGCCTGGGCCACGGTGCATGTCATAGTCGCCTGGTAGGCCGTCCAATCTGCTCACACAACGGCAGCAGCCAACGGACAGCAAACAGGAGCGCCCTGGCAGGCTATGCAGCCAGGGCAGGCTCGGCAGCCGCTGGTGCAAGCGGTTGCGCTTCGATCACGCGCGCCAGCAAGGCCCCGCTGTAGCGCGCAGGCAGCGCAATCCACACACGCACGGGGCTGCCCTGGGCTACGTTGACCGGCTGGCCTTCGACATTGCGCATCTCCTGCAGCCGTACGGTGATATTCCCACTCGGGTGGACCACCTCAATCAGGTCTCCCACCGCAAAGTGGTTCTTCGTCTCCACCTGCACCCAGTCCCCTTGCAAGCCCACATCGGCCTGACCCTCTGCACCCAGCACCTCGCCCACATACTGGCTGCGCTGCGTGGCCGAGTGGCCGTTGATGTAGTTCTGGTAGTCGTTGCTAGGGCGGCGCTCCAGCAGGCCGCCGGTGTAGCCGCGGTTGGACAGGCCCTCCAGCTCGATCAGCAGCTCGGGGTTGAAGGGGCGGCCCGCCACGGCGTCGTCGATGGCGCGGCGGTAGACCTGGGCGGTGCGGGCCACGTAGTACAGGCTCTTGGTGCGGCCTTCGATCTTGAGCGAGTCCACGCCGATCTGCGCCAGGCGCGCCACGTGCTCCACCGCGCGCAGGTCCTTGCTGTTCATGATGTACGTGCCGTGCTCGTCTTCCATGATGGGCATCATCTGCCCGGGGCGGCCGGCCTCTTCGATCAGGTAGACCTTGTCGGCCTTGGGGTGGCGCTGGCCGTTGCCGGTGGTGGAGAACGACTGCTCGGCCTTTTGCTGCGCGGCCTCGAAGTTGAAGTCGCCTTCCATCTTCTGCGCAATGGCTTCGCCCGTGGTGGGGTCGATGTCGGCGTCGTGCGTGGCGTAGTTCCAGCGGCAGGCGTTGGTGCAGGTGCCCTGGTTGGGGTCGCGGTGGTTGAAGTAGCCGCTGAGCAGGCAGCGGCCCGAATACGCAATGCACAGCGCGCCGTGCACGAACACTTCCAGCTCCATGTCGGGGCATTCCTGGCGGATTTTTTCGATCTCGTCCAGGCTGAGTTCGCGCGAGAGGATGATGCGCTCCACACCCATCTTCTGCCAGAACTTCACGGCCGCCCAGTTGGTGGTGTTGGCCTGCACCGAGAGGTGCACCACCTGCTCGGGCCATTTTTCCTTGACCATCATGATCAGTCCCGCGTCGGCCATGATGAGGGCGTCGGGCTTGCAGTCGATGACGGGTTCGATGTCGCGCAGGTAGGTGCGGATCTTGTCGTTGTGCGCAATCAGGTTGCTGGTCACAAAGAACTTCTTGCCGCGTGCGTGCGCCTCGTCAATGCCCTGGCGGATCTGCTCCAGGCGGAACTCGTTGTTGCGCGCGCGCAGGCTGTAGCGCGGCTGCCCGGCGTACACCGCGTCGGCACCAAAGTCATAGGCGGCGCGCATCTTGTCGAGCGAGCCGGCGGGCAGGAGCAGTTCGGGGGCTTTGAGGGTGGTCATGGGGTGGCCCTGTCTAAAAATCGTCAGAGGTCAGGTTCAGCGCGGCATCAGGGGCAGGCCCGCGAGCATGCCCACGGCCTGCGCAGGAAGTTCTTCGGCATCAAACGCCTTGTCGCCATCGGCATCCGCCACGCCGTTGGGCACCAGGCCCTTGAAGTCAAACTGGCGCGTATCCATGAAGTGCGAGGGCACCAGGTTGCGCAGCGCCACGGCCATGTTCTCGATGCGGCCGGGGTAGAGCTGCTGCCAGTCGCGCAGCATCTGGCCGATCTGCTTGCGCTGCAGGTTCTCCTGGCTGCCGCACAGGGTGCAGGGGATGATGGGGAAGCTGCGGATCTCGGCCCAGCGCGTCAGGTCGTCCTCGGCCACATAGGCCAGGGGGCGGATGATGAGGTGGTCGCCCCGGTCGCTCTGCACCTTGGGCGGCATGCCCTTGAGCTTGCCGCCGAAGAACATGTTGAGGAAGAACGTCTGCAGCATGTCGTCACGGTGGTGGCCGAGCGCTATTTTTGTGCAGCCCAGCTCGTCCGCCACGCGGTACAAAATGCCCCGGCGCAGGCGGCTGCACAGGCTGCACATGGTTTTGCCTTCGGGGATGTGCTCCTTGACGACGCTGTAGGTGTCCTGCGTTTCGATGTGGAAGGGAACGCCCACCTGGGTCAGGTATTCAGGCAGCACACGGGCCGGAAAGCCGGGCTGCTTCTGGTCGAGGTTGACGGCGATCAGCTCGAACTTGTGGCCGTTGCGGTGCTGCAGCATACGCAGCACGTCGAGCAGGCCGTAGCTGTCCTTGCCGCCCGACACGCACACCATCACCTTGTCACCGTCTTCGATGAGGCCGAAGTCAGTGATGGCCTCCGCGACCTGGCGCACCAGGCGCTTTTCGAGCTTGAGCGCGGCGTGGGCGGCGGCTTTTTGAGCAGCATCGTCGGCAGGTGCCGTGTCGGCGGGCAAGATAGCGTTGTCGATCATGGTGGGCTGCCTGGAACGGCACTGCGTTGCTGCACTTCAGAGCGGCAACAATTGCTATTAATTAGATAGCACCTGGCGCTTGACCATCAAGCGCCAGGTGCCAATTTTCCTACAAACCGTTCATTCAGCGCGAATCTCTCACCCTTGGGTGGGCGTTGCAAAACCCGCAGCGCGCGAAACCGGCGCGGCCCAGACCAAAGGCCGCCGCGCAAGGGCCGCCCCGCCGCGCTGGCGGCGTCCCCCTTGGGGGAAGGCGCCGCAGGCGACTCAGGGGGGCAGCTACTCTAGGCTTCTGCTGGGTAGAACATCTTGCGGGTGGGCACGTTCTCGACTGCCTTGGCGATGGCGCCGATGTGGTCCGGCGTGGTGCCACAGCAGCCGCCCAGAATGTTGACCAGCCCCTCGGCCGCGAACTCATGCACCAGGCGGCTGGTGATTTCAGGCGTTTCGTCAAAGCCGGTGTCGCTCATGGGGTTGGGCAGGCCGGCGTTGGGGTAGCAGCTGATGAAGGTGTCCTCGGCCACGCGGTTCAGCTCCTGGATGTAGGGGCGCATCAGCGTGGCACCCAAGGCGCAGTTCAGGCCTATGGCCAGCGGGCGGGAATGGCGCACGCTGTGCCAGAAGGCCGTGACCGTCTGGCCCGAGAGGATGCGGCCCGAGGCATCGGTGACGGTGCCGCTGATGATGAGCGGCAGGCGCTCGCCGCTGTTTTCAAAGAACTCGTCGATGGCGAACAGCGCGGCCTTGGCGTTGAGCGTGTCGAAGATCGTCTCGACCAGCAGCACGTCGGAGCCGCCCTCGACCAGCGCTTCCACCTGCTCGTAGTAAGCGGCGCGCAGCTGCTCGAAGTCCACATTGCGCGCGCCGGGGTCGTTCACGTCGGGGCTGATGCTGGCCGTCTTGGGCGTGGGGCCGAGGGCGCCTGCGACAAAGCGGGGCTTGTCGGGCGTGCTGTACTTGTCACAGGCGGCGCGGGCCAGCTGGGCAGATTTCAAATTCATCTCGCGCGCCAGGTGGGCCATCTTGTAGTCCTCCTGCGCGATGGTTGTCGCGCCGAAGGTGTTGGTCTCGATCAGGTCGGCGCCTGCAGCCAGGTAGCGCTCGTGGATGTCGCGGATCACATCGGGCCGGGTGATGCTGAGCAACTCGTTGTTGCCCTTCACGTCACGCGGGAAGTCCTTGAACCGGTCGCCCGCCCCATCCGGGCCGTTGTAGCCCTCGCCCCGGTACTGCGCCTCGCCCAGCTTGAAGCGCTGGATCATGGTGCCCATGGCGCCGTCGAGGATGACGATGCGTTGGGCGAGGATGTCGGGCAGTTGCGCGGCGCGCGTGTAGGCAAGCGTTTTCATCCCCCGATTGTAGAAAGCCCCCTGGGGCTGCCGGTGGCCCAGGGGCTTTCTCACCCACACACGAGCGTGTAGCGTTGCTTGGCAAGTCGCGTTGCCCCCAGGCGGTCATAGAAACGGATGGCGCCCTCGTTCCACACGGGCGTCTGCCACTGCATCGCCTCGCAGCCCAGCATTTGGGCGCGGTGCTGCACAGCGGCCATCATCTCTGCGCCCCGGCCGCAGCCACGCGCTTCAGGCTCCAGGTACAGGCAGTCCAGATGCAGGTAAGAGCGCGCGGCGAGAGTCGAATAGTCCAGCGTGGCGCTGGCATATCCCACTGCCTGCTCACCCCAATAGCCCAGCCAGGCGAACAACCGCCCCGCCTCCAGCCCCTGGGCCAGCCGGTGGGCATGGCCGTCGGCGCTGTACGGGATGCGCTCGTACGCCGCGTGGGCGGCGCACAGGTCGGCCAGCGCGGGCGCGTCAGCGGCGCCTGCGGCGCGCAGGGTCCAGCCGATGCGATGCGGCGGATGGCTCAGCATGCGCACTCGACGGCGGGGCCGGCCGACGGCATGGCGCCGCGCTCCGGGCCGGTGGCCACAGGCTGGCCGTCGCGGATCCAGAAGTCCAGCCCGCCCAGCATCTCCTTGACCGTGAAGCCCAGCCGCGCCAACTTGTACGCGCCCCGGGTCGAGCCGTTGCAGCCGATACCGTCGCAATACGTGACGTAGACCTTGCTGCGGTCAAGGTGCGCCGTGCTCTGCTCGTCCATGGTGCGGTGGGGAAAGCTGATGGCGCCCGGCACATGGCCCTGTTCGTAATGCGCCGTGGAGCGGGTGTCGACCACCACGATGGCGTCGATGCCGTTGCGCAGGTCTTCGGCCACGTCCCAGGCATCGGCGTGGTAGCTGAGCTTGGCGGCCATGAAGTCCCGCGACTGCTCGGGGCTGGGCGCGGGGAACGCCAGGACAGCGGAGGCGGGTGCGGAGACGGGGGCGGCGTGGGTCATGGAAAAGTCCTCTCGTGTGGCTGTGTGGTGTTGCGATGGGATGAAGTGTCCGACGATTTGGCCTGATTGATAATGCCAATCCTCCGTCACAAATAAGACCAATTACCGATGAAACCACGGCTGTTGCTCACGCTGCTGGAGGACGCCCACGGAGGCGGCCGCCGGGAGCGCCTGTGCGCGGCGCTGCGCGAGGCCGTGCGCACCGGCCAGGCCGTGCTGGGCGAACGCCTGCCCTCCACCCGCGATCTGGCGCGCGACCTGGATCTTTCACGGGTCACGGTGGAGGCGGCCTACGCCCAGCTGGAAACCGAGGGCTACCTGCACCGGCATGTCGGCCAGGGCAGCTTCGTGGCCATCGACATGCAGCGTGCCGGGGCGGCGCGGTCCACGGGCGCCGCCCCGCCCCGGTCCCGGGCGGGCCGGATGGCCCCAGCGGCGGCACTGCCCGCGCTGTCTCGGCGCGGGCAGCGCATGGTCGATACCGGCGGTTGCGCCGAGCCCGACCGCGCCCGCGCGTTCGTGGCGGGCAGCCCGGACCTTGGGGCCTTCCCGGTCGATCTGTGGCGCCAGCTGATGCAGCGCCGCCTGCGCCAGGACGCCGGGCCCCTGCTGTTCTACGGTGACCCCCAAGGCCTGCCCGCACTGCGCGAGGCCATCGCGCGCTACCTCGCGCAGTCGCGCGGCGTGCGTTGCCATGCGGGCCAGGTGCTGGTGCTGACCAGCTCGCAACAGGCCCTGCAGCTGCTGGCCGCGACGCTGCTGGACGAAGGCGATCCCGTCTGGATGGAGGACCCGGGCTACGCAGGCGCGCGCACCGCGTTCCACGCCAGCGGGGCCCAGGTGGTGGACATGCCGCTGGACGGCGAAGGCGCCCAGCTGGTGCCCACCCAGACGCCGCCACGCCTGATCTACCTCACGCCATCGCACCAGTTCCCCACCGGGCGCGCCATGTCCCTGCAGCGCCGCCTGGCCTTCATCGACCACGCACAGGCCACGGGGGCCTGGCTGATCGAGGACGACTACGACAGCGAATTCCTCTACGACCACCAGCCCACGCCCGCCTTGCAGGGCCTCGACGCGCACGGCCGCGTGCTCTACATCGGCACGTTCTCGAAGTCCTTGTTTCCTTCGGTGCGGCTGGCCTACATGGTGCTGCCCGAACCGCTGGTAAAGCCCCTGGTGACCGCCCGCACCATCTACGACGGCCACCCTTCGCAGCCCATGCAGGCGGTGGCGGCCGACTTCATGGACCAGGGCCACTTTGCGGCCCACCTGCGGCTGATGCGCCAGCTCTACCGCAGCCGGCGCGACGCCCTGCTGCAGGCGCTGCACACCCACCTGCCGTGGGCCGAGCCGCTGGACAGCCGGGGCGGGCTGCAGATGGCCGTGCGGCTGACCGAGGGCAGCGAGCAGCAGCAAACGCGCCGCGCGCTGGCGCGCGGCATTGCAACCCCCAGCCTCGGCGAGCTCTACCATGCAGCGCCTCCCATCGCGGGATGGCGGCTGGGCTTTGCCGCCATCCCGCCTGAGGTGATCGAAAGCGCTGTCCGCGCGCTGCGCTGACCCCCAACCAGCGGCGCAGGCCCGCAGCGCACAATACGGGCCTTGCATCGCACGGTTCGTAGCACGGGCCCGTACACAAATTTTTGGCTTTATTGGCGTCCAGCGCAGGTGGGTCCAGCGTGGGGCGCTCTCATTTTCAGAGTATTCGCTTGGTGTCTCGCCCGTCTTCCGTGTTGTCCCCTGCCCAGTCTGTCTTGCAGGATGTCTTCGGCTACGAACAGTTCCGCGGCCCGCAGCAAGCCATCGTCGAGCATGTGATTGGCGGCGGCGACGCGCTGGTGCTGATGCCCACGGGCGGAGGCAAGTCGCTGTGCTACCAGGTGCCGGCCATCGTGCGCCAGCAGCAGGGGCGCGGGGTGACCATCGTGATTTCGCCGCTGATCGCGCTGATGCACGACCAGGTGGGCGCGCTGCACGAGGCGGGGGTGGATGCGGCGTTCCTGAACTCGACGCTGAGCTACGACGAGACCCAGGACGTGGAGCTGCGCCTGCAGACCGGCGACCTCACGCTGCTGTATGCCGCGCCCGAGCGGCTGAACACGCCCCGTTTCCTGGGCCTGCTCGACAGCCTGTACAGCGGCGGCCACCTGAGCCTGTTCGCCATCGACGAAGCACACTGCGTCAGCCAGTGGGGCCACGATTTCCGCCCCGAATACCGCGCGCTCACGCTGCTGCACGAGCGTTACCCGCAAGTACCGCGCATTGCGCTCACCGCCACGGCCGATGCGCTCACGCGCGAGGACATCGTCGAGCGGCTGCAGCTGGAGGATGCGCGGCTGTTCATCAGCAGCTTTGACCGGCCCAACATCCGCTACCGCATCGAAGAGAAAAAGGACGCCACCACGCAGCTGCTGCGCTTCATCGAGCGTGAGCATGCGGGCGAGGCGGGCGTGGTGTATTGCCAGTCGCGCAAGCGCGTGGAAGAGTTGGCCGCCACGCTGAGCGACGCGGGCATCACTGCCCTGCCCTACCACGCGGGTCTGGACACGAAAGTGCGTCAGAAGAACCAGGATCGCTTCCTGCGCGAGGAAGGCATCGTGATGGTGGCCACCATCGCGTTCGGCATGGGCATCGACAAGCCTGATGTGCGTTTTGTGGCCCATGTGGACATGCCCAAGAACATCGAAGGCTACTACCAGGAAACGGGCCGCGCGGGCCGCGACGGACTGAACGCCGATGCCTGGATGGCGTATGGCCTGAACGACGTGGTCAACCAGCGCCGCATGATCGACGAAAGCCCGGCCGGCGAGGAGTTCAAGCAGGCGCTGCGCGGCAAGCTCGACGCGCTGCTGGCGCTGGCCGAGGCCACCGACTGCCGACGCGTGCGGCTGCTGGCGTACTTTGGAGAGCAGTCCACACCCTGCGGAAACTGCGACAACTGCCTGAACCCACCGGCGGTGTGGGACGCCACGGATGCGGCACGCAAGCTGCTCTCCACCATCTACCGCGTGAACCAGGCCAGCGGCATCAGCTTTGGCACGGGGCACATCATGGACATCCTGCGCGGCAAGAAGACCGAGAAGGTCGCGCAGTTCGGGCACGAAAAAATCTCCACCTTCGGCATCGGCGCGGACCTGACCGAGCCCCAGCTGCGCGGCGTGCTGCGCCAGCTGATCGCCACCGGCGCGTTAGGCCTGCAGAAGGTGATGCTGGACAGCGGCCACAGCTTTGACACGCTGTGCCTCACCGAGGGTTCGCGCGCGGTGCTCAAGGGCGAGGTGCCGGTGCAGTTGCGCGAGTCGGTGTCATCCGCACCGGCCAAACGCACGCGCACCCGCAAGGGCACGGGCAGCGCGCCGCCCGCCGCGGCCGCCAATCTTGGCCCCGATGCGCAGGTGCGCTTCATCAACCTCAAAGCCTGGCGGGCCGAGGTGGCGAAGGAGCACAACCTGCCTGCGTATGTGATCTTTCACGACGCCACTTTGGCCGCGATTGCCGAGCGCAACCCCGGCACGCTCGACGACCTGCAGGGCATCAGCGGGATGGGGGCGAAAAAGCTGGAGGCCTACGGGGCAGACGTGCTGCGCGTGGTGCGCGCGGGGTAGCCCCGCTGCCGCGCTTTGCTGCCCCGCGATGCGATGCGTGCGGGCCTACGTCAACAGATCCTTCGCGCTCAGGCGGCCGACGCTGCCCGCGCCCGCAGCGCCCGGATGCCTTCCGAAAACCGCCGCAGCGTGGGCGTGCTGTCGCCCGGTGGCACCATCAGCTCGATGAGCTGAAAGCGACCGCGCTCGGCAAACGCGGCATCGAGTGCCGCCTTGAACTGCGCCCGCGTGTGCACCCGGTGGCCGCGCCCGCCCAGCGCATCGGCGGCCTGGGCCAGGTGCCAGTCGCCCAGGGCGGCGCAGCGCGATTCGGTCTGGAAGGCGCGGATCATTTCCCAGGTCTGGTTGTTGAGCACGATGGCGATGGGGTCCAGCCCCAGGCGCGGGCAGTTGCCCAGCTCCCAGCCCGTCATTTGAAAGGCGCCGTCGCCCACCAGGATCAGGCTGCGCTGGCCCGTGGCCACCTGCGCACCGATGCCGGCCGGCACGCCGAAGCCCATGGACGCGTAGTAGCCCGGCGCCACCAGCGGGGTGGGCAGCAGCTCCATCGCAGCAAACAGGCAGTCGCCAATGTCCGCGACGATGTTCATGGGGCCGTGCGCGCGGATGCGGTCGTTGAGCGCGCGGGAGAGGTCGGCCGCACACACGGGCGCATCGTCGGCCACCAGGCCTTCGGGGCAAGTGGGCGGGGACGGCAGGGCGCGCGGCGGCTTGGCGCCTGCGGCCGGGGCGCGGGCCAGCAACGCTTCCACCAGCGCGGCCAGCGGGATGTTCGGGTACAGGTGGTGGCCCACGCGCGCCTCGCGGTTCGCGGCGATGAGCGCGCGGCGGAAGTCCATGCGCTGGGCGCTCACGCCAAAGTTGCTGTCCGACAGGATGGCGCCCAGCATCACGGGCAGATCGGAGTCGTCGAGCAGCGCACTGGTCTCGGGCGCGCCCGCCACGCCCAGGTAGGTGCCGTGCAGCTGTACGCCGGAGTGCACGCCCTCCTCCGCCAGCAGGCCCCGGCCCATGAAGGTGGTGAGCACGGGCAGTTGCAGACGGCGCGCCAGCTCGGCCACGCGGGCTTCCAGGCCAAAGCGGCGCACCTCCACGTCCACCACCAGCACGGGGCGCTGGGCTGCCTGGATGCGGGCCATCCATTCGTCGGCGCACTCGGCCACGGCGGCTTCATTGAAGGGGCTGGGCGGCAGCAGGGGCACCTCGGCCATGGGGTGCAGCGTCATGTCGCGCGGCACCTCGATGAGCACGGGCTGCGAGTACTCGCGGCAGCTGCGCAGGACGCGGGCCAGCTCGGCGGGCGCGGTGGCGGGGTCGGACAGGCGCACCTGGTCGCAGGTGATCTCGCGGAAGATGCGCCATTGCGAATCGACATGGCGCACCTGGTGGTGCAGCACCAGGCCCGAGTGCGCCTCGACCTCGCCGGGGCAGCCGGCCAGCACCACCAGCGGCGAGCGCTCGGCATAGGCCCCCGCCACCGCGTTGACCACGTTGAGCGCGCCCGCGCCGTAGGTGACGGCCACCACGCCCAGGCCGCAGTGCATGCGCGCGGCGGCATCGGCGGCAAAGCCCAGCGAGGGCTCGTGGCTGAGCGTGACCAGGGGCAGGATGCCGCTCTCCTCGATCTGCTTGAACAGGGGGAGGATGAAGTCACCGGGGATGCCGAAGATCTCGCGCGCGCCATGGGTTTTGAGCGCGTGCAGCAGCTGGAGGCCGAGGGGGGTCATGGACGTGTTCCTTGCAGGTGGTGCCGTTGTGCGGCGGTGGCGGATGATCCACGCGGCGCATCCGAGGCGGCTCTGACGCGCATCAAACCCAGCGGCTCCTAGCGCAAGTTCGCAGGTTCCTTCTGTTTTCGACTTAGAAGCGCAACAAATCTGCGCGACGTGCCGGACAAACCCGGAGCCCCGCCCGCTCAGGCCCGGCGCAGCGTGAAGGAGGGGAACCACGCGGCCAATTGCTGCTGGTGCGCCGTGGTCAGCGCCCAGGCCGGTGCGCCAGGTGCGCGGCATTCCTGCAGCGCCCAGCGGCGCACGCCGCGCGCGGCCAAGGCCTGGGCCAAGTCCAGCAACTCATCCACACCAAACAGGCCCGCGTGCCAGGTGGTGCGGCATTCGTGGTCGGTGCCATAGGCCAGAAGCACCTCCAGCCCGGCCCAGGCGCGCGCACCGCTGCCGGGCGTGGCGGTGATGGCGTTGTAGCGCTGCGGCAGGGCCTTGATGTCCAGACCCACCCAGTCCAGCTGCGGCAGCAGTGCCGCGAGCCGCTCGGGGTACATGCCGCCGGTGTGCAGCGCGCGCTGCAGGCCCAGGCTGCGCACTGCGATCAATGCCTCGCCCAGGCCCGCCTGCAGCGTGGGCTCGCCGCCCGAGAAAACCACGCCGTCCAGCAGGCCACGTCGGCTTTCCAAAAAGGCCAGCGCCTGCGCCCAGGGCAGCGCCCCCGCAGCAGTGGCGTCCAGCAGTTCGGGGTTGTGGCAATAGCCGCAGCGCCAGGGGCAGCCCTGGCAATACAAAACGGCTGCGAGGCGGCCGGGGAAATCGATGGTGGTGAGCGGTGTCATGCCGCCCAGCCGCAGCGCCGGGGCTGGCGGCGCCTCAGCAGGCGTTGCTTCCACCACGCGTCTGCTCTGAAAAGAAACGGCGCTCGGCGTGCTCGCCCTGCTTGCCCGTGTTGAAGCTGGCCACGGGGCGGTGGTAGCCCATCACGCGGGTCCAGACCTCGCAGGGCTGGCGCTCGTCGTCGGTGAGCTGCACGGCGGCGGCGCTGGAGATGGCGGTGTGTTCGGTGGCGGAGAAATGGCTCATGTCGGATTCCTTTCGGAGGTGGTTGAATTGGTTTGCTTCTGTTTTGATAGCTGCTTGCGCTTGACCATCCAGCGCCAGGGCCACTTTTCGCTCGAAATCTAGGCGACCAGACGCCGCCGCTTGGCGTCCAGCCGCTCTTCGTCGCAGCGCGGGCAGAACGGGTGTTCGCCCGCCAGGTAGCCGTGCGTGGGGCAGATGGAGAACGTGGGCGTGACGGTGATGTAGGGCAGGCGGAAGTTCGTCAGCGCGCGCCGCACCAGCTCGCGGCAGGCCGCGCCGCTGGAAACGCGCTCGCCCATGTACAGATGCAGCACGGTGCCGCCGGTGTATTTGCCCTGCAGTGCCTCCTGCCCCATCAGCGCCTCGAACGGGTCGTCGGTGAAGCCCACGGGCAGTTGCGACGAGTTGGTGTAATAGGGCTGCTCGGATGTGCCCGCCTGCAGGATGGCGGGCCAGCGCTTCTTGTCTTCCTTGGCGAAGCGGTAGGTGGTGCCTTCGGCGGGCGTGGCCTCCAGGTTGTAGAGGTGGCCGGTTTCTTCCTGGAAGGCGGTCATGCGCTCGCGCACGTGGTCGAGCAGGCGCACGGCAAACGCATGGCCCCATTCGCTGGTGATGTCGTGCTGGTCTGCCGTGAAGTTGCGCACCATCTCGTTGATGCCGTTCACGCCCAGCGTGGAAAAGTGGTTGCGCAAAGTGCCGAGATACCGCTTGGTGTAGGGAAACAGGCCCTGGTCCATCAGCCGCTGGATGAGCTTGCGTTTGGTCTCCAGGCTTTGTTTGCCCAGCTCCAGGAGGCGGTCCAGCGCGGCAAACAGACCGGCTTCATCGCCCGCATGCAAGTACCCCAGCCGCGCGCAGTTGATGGTGACCACGCCCAGGCTGCCCGTCTGCTCGGCGCTGCCAAAGAGGCCATTGCCGCGCTTGAGCAGCTCGCGCAAATCCAGCTGCAGGCGGCAGCACATGGAGCGCACCATGTTCGGCTCCAGTTCGGAGTTGATGAAGTTCTGGAAGTACGGCAGGCCGTACCTGGCCGTCATCTCGAACAGCAGCTGCGCGTTCTCGCTCTCCCAGGGGAAATCCTTGGTGATGTTGTACGTGGGGATGGGGAAGGTGAAGACCCGGCCCTTGGCGTCACCAGTCGTCATCACGTCGATGTAGGCGCGGTTGATGAGATCCATCTCGGCCTGCAGGTCGCCGTACGCAAAGGGCATCTCCTGCCCGGCGATCACGGGCACCTGCTCGCGCAGGTCCTCGGGGCAGGTCCAGTCGAAGGTGAGGTTGGTGAACGGCGTCTGCGTGCCCCAGCGCGAGGGCACGTTGAGGTTGTAGACCAGCTCCTGGATGCACTGGCGCACAGCGGCGTAATCCATGGCATCGATGCGCACGAAAGGCGCCATGTAGGTGTCGAACGACGAGAACGCCTGCGCGCCCGCCCACTCGTTCTGCAGCGTGCCCAGAAAATTCACGATCTGCCCCACGGCCGAACTCATGTGCTTGGGCGGCCCCGCCTCCACCTTGCCCGGCACGCCGTTGAGCCCCTCGTGCAGCAGCGTGCGCAGCGACCAGCCCGCGCAGTAGCCGCTGAGCATGTCGAGGTCGTGGATGTGGAGGTCGCCGCTCCTGTGCGCCTCGCCGATCTCGGGCGTGTAGACGTGCGACAGCCAGTAGTTGGCCGTGACTTTGCCCGCCACGTTCAGGATCAGCCCGCCCAGCGAGTAGCCCTGGTTGGCGTTGGCGTTCACGCGCCAGTCGGCGCGCGTGAGGTATTCGTTGATGGAGCTTTCCACATCGACCAGCGTCTGCCGGTCGGCCCGCAGCGTGGCGTGCTGTTCGCGGTAGACGATGTAGGCGCGTGCGGTGGCCAGGTGGTTGGCGGCGATCAGCGCCTGCTCGGCCACGTCCTGGATCTGCTCGATGGTGGGGGCCTCGCCCTGGAAGCGGTGGATGAGCACCTTGGTGACCTGGGCGGTGAGCAATGCCGCTTCGTCGGCGCCGTATTCACCCGAGGCCTGCCCGGCGCTGGCCAGCGCGGCGCGGATGCGTTCGGCATCAAACGGAACGCGCTGGCCGCTGCGCAAAACGACTTCGCGGGGCAAGGTGGCAAGGGTGGACGCCATGGGTTCGACCAATCTGTGGAACGGGTTAAAAACACTACATATGGTGTCCACGATACCCATCAAACACTATAGGTAGTTTGATTCAACACAATCGAGGCGGTAAGCAGGGGTAAAAAAACGCCGGCACAGAGGCCGGCGGAAAGGAAGGTGCCGTCAGGCCCTACCGATGGATCAGAGGTGCATGCGCAGGCACGCAGTGGGGTGCAGGAGGATGCTGCTCAATGGCAGGCGGTGGCTTCTTCCTCCTCGATGCGCGGATAGAAGTCATGGTCCTCGCGCTGCATGCGCTCGAACACACGGCGCAGCACCACGTTGGCCTCGTTGCGAAAGCCCTGGGCATCGCGGCGCACGCCCTCGGCGGTGTTCCAGCGGCGCGCAAACGCATCGTAGGCGCTGGCGATCGATGCCATCTCGCTTTGGTACTGGCGGCCCAGGCGCGCCAGTTCGGCGTTGCCGCCGCGCTGCAGTGCAGGGTACAGCACCTGGTCTTCCACGGCCAGGTGCAGCTTGATGGTGCCGCTCATCGCCACGATGCCCTGCGCGATGGCGCTGGCATTGGCCTCTACGCCCGCCTGGGCCAGGGCGCGCAAGGTGGCGATGCTGCGCAGGATGTCGGTGTGCTGGTGTTTGAATTTGTCGAGGTTCATGGTCAGTCCTTGTGGGCAAACGGTGTGTGAGCGCGGTGGCCGCTTGTGGCAGCCGCCGCGCACAGTGCATTTCAGCGACGGGCCTGTGCCAGGTAGGGGCCCGTTTGCGCCGGTGCGCGCGAGCCGAACAGCCCGCTCACCACCTGCCAGGCCATGGCCAGCGCGCCGACGATGAAGACCACGTCGCCAAAGGTGCGCACCCAGCGCAGGGTCTGCATGAAGGGCTGCTGCATGAAGGCTTCGCCCCGGGCGTACCACAGGCCTTCGCTCACGCTGGCGTGGAACTGGAACAGTCCGATGGGCAGCAGGCTGGTGGCAATCATCAGCACCAGGCCCGCGTTGAGCCACCAGAAGCCCGTCTTCATGAGCCGCTCGCTGAACACCAATTGCGGGCGGATGTAGCGCAGCACCAGCAGCGTGAAGCCCAGGGCCAGGAAGCCATACACCCCGAACAGCGCAGCGTGGGCATGCACCGGCGTGGTGTTGAGGCCCTGCAGGTAATACAGCGCAATCGGCGGGTTGATCATGAAGCCGAAGACGCCCGCGCCCAGCATGTTCCAGAAGGCCACGGCCACGAAGCACATGAGGGGCCACTTGAGGTTGGCCATCCACTTCGCGCGGTGCTGCAGGCGCCAGTGTTCCCAGGCCTCGTGGCCCAGCACCACCAGGGGCACTACTTCCAGCGCGCTGAACGATGCGCCCACCGCCATCACCGGCGTGGTGGTGCCCGCAAAGTACAGGTGGTGGAAGGTGCCGGGCACGCCGCCCAGCATGAACAGCGAGGCCGAGGCCAGGCTGGCGGCCGTGGCCATGCGTGGCGACACGAGGCCGAGCGTCGAGAAGATGAAGGCCAGCGCCGTGGTGGCGAACACTTCAAAGAAGCCCTCGACCCACAGGTGCACCACCCACCAGCGCCAGTACTCCATCACCGACAGGTGGGTACGCTCGCCGTAGAAGAAGCCCGCGCCGTAGAACAGGCCGATGGCCACCACCGACGCCGTCAGCAGCGCCAGCAGGTTCTTGTCGCCGCCGGGGGTGCGCAGCGCCGGAACGATGCCGCGCAGCATGAGCACCAGCCAGAAGGCGATGCCGGTGAACTTGCCGATCTGCCATAGGCGGCCCAGGTCCACGTATTCATAGCCCTGGTGGCCCAGCCAGAAGTTCCATTCGGGCGGCATGATCTGTGCGATGGCCAGGTAGTTGCCGACGAACGAGCCCACCACCACCACGACCAGTGCCCAGAACAGGATGTCCACACCGAGCTTCTGCCAGGCCGGGTCCTTGCCACCGTTGATCAGCGGCGCGAGGAACAGGCCGGCAGCCAGGAAGCCCGTGGCGATCCAGAACAGCGCGCTCTGGATGTGCCAGGTGCGCACCAGCGAATAGGGGAACCACTGCGACACGTTGATGCCGTAGAACTGCTGGCCTTCCACCGTGTAGTGGGCCGTGAAGCCGCCCAGCAGCACCTGGAAGCTGAACAGCACCACGATGAGGAACAGGTATTTGCCCAGCCCGCGCTGCGAGGGCGTGAGCGGCACGCGCGAGAGCGGGTCGTGCTGGGGTGGCGTGGGTTCCACCTCGTCGTGCTTGCGCAGGAAGGACCAGCCCCACACGAGGAAGCCCACGCCCGCCATCATCACGACCACGCTCATCACCGACCAGACCATGTTCTCGGCCGTGGGCTTGTTGCCGATCAGCGGCTCGTGGGGCCAGTTGTTGGTGTAGGTGGCCGTGGTCCCTGGGCGCTCGGTGGCGGCGGCCCAGGCCGTCCAGAAGAAGAAACCCGTCATCTGCGCGCGCCGCTCGGCGCTGGGCAGGGTGTTCTCCTTCATGGCGAAGTGCTCGCGGGTCTTGTGCAGCGCGGGCACGTCGCTGAAAAGCTGGTCGTAGTACAGCGCGGTCATCGCGATCGCGTCGGCCCGCACCGAGGACACCGTAGCCACACCCGTCTCGGGGCTGTAGGTGTTGGTGCGGTACTCGGTCTTCATGCGGTCGCGCAGCACGGCCTGGGCGGCGGCGTCGATGTCCGCAAAAGGCTTGCCGTGCGCGCGCTCAGCGGCCACGTCAAGCCAGTTGAGCAGCTCGCGGTGCAGCCAGTCGGCTGTCCAGTCGGGCGCTTGGTAGGCGCCGTGGCCCCAGATGGAACCCAGCTGCATGCCGCCCACCGACTGCCAGGCGGTCTGTCCGTCGAGGATGCTGTCGTGGGTGAAAAGCACTTCGCCCCCTGCCGTGGCGATCTTCGCGGGGATGGGCGGCGCGGTGCGGTAGACCTCGGCGCCGTAGTAGCCCAGCAGGCTGAAGGTGACGATGAGCACGCCGATCAGCGTGAACCAGAGCTTGCGGTAGCTACCCATGGCGGGCCTCCTGCTTCAACAGAACAACAACGAAGGGGCGGCGCCCGCGTGCGCTGGCGGCGTGGGGTCGGGGTCTTGTGGTCATGGCTTTTTGGAACGAGTGAATCGGTGTCCCTGTCCACATCGCAAGCGCCGGGCCAGGGCTGCAGGCCTATCAAATCAACCACTTACACCGGTCATGGTTTTTTTGACCCTTCTCAAATGGGGTTTAATTCACCCATTGAAGGTAAATATCACCATGGACCATAGCCCCCTGCTGGCCGACCTGGCCACCGACCTGCCCCAGGCTGTGCGCCTGCAGCGGCTGGCCGACCACCTGCGCACCCGCTTTCACTGCGGCGCCGTGGCCCTGCTGCAGCTGGAAGAAGACCACCTGCGCCCCGTGGCCGTGGAGGGTCTGGTGCGCGAGGCGCTGGGCCGGCGCTTTGTGGTCAGCCAGCACCCCCGGCTCGCGGCCATCCTGGCGCGGCGCGAGGTGACCTGCTTCGACCACGACAGCACCCTGCCCGACCCCTACGACGGCCTGCTCGACACCCTGGTGGGCGAGCCCCTGCCCGTTCACGACTGCATGGGCGTGAGCCTGTGGGTGGACGGCAAGGCCTGGGGCGTGCTGACGCTCGACGCGCTGCAAACCGGCACCTTCGGCGAGGCCGCACGCGCCGCGCTGGCCGACTGCAAGGTGCTGGTGGAGGCGGCCGTGCGCATCTCGCGGCTGGAGCGCGAGGTGCAGGCGCTGCGCAGCGCCCCACACACCCGCAGCGCCGACGACGAGCGCACCACCCGCGCGGGCGATGGCGACATGGAGATCGTCGGCCAGAGCGAGCCCCTGCTGCGCCTGCTGCACGAGCTCACGGTGGTGGCGGGCTCGGACCTGCCCGTGTTGTTGCTGGGCGAAACTGGTGTGGGCAAGGAGCTGTTTGCACGCCTGCTGCACCGCCAGTCCACGCGCGCTACCCGCCCGCTGGTGCACGTGAACTGCGCGGCGCTGCCGGAGTCGCTGGCCGAGAGCGAGCTGTTTGGCCATGTGCGCGGCGCGTTCTCGGGCGCGGTGGCCGACCGGCCGGGGCGCTTCGAGGCGGCCGAGGGCGGCACGCTGTTCCTCGACGAGGTGGGCGAGCTGCCATTGGCCGTGCAGGCCAAGCTGCTGCGCACGCTGCAGAACGGCGAGATCCAGCGCCTGGGCGCCGACCGACCGCGCCGCGTGGACGTGCGCGTGATCGCCGCCACCAACCGCAACCTGCGCGAGCAGGTGCGCGATGGCGCGTTCCGCGCCGACCTGTACCACCGGCTGTCGGTGTACCCCGTGCCCATCCCGCCGCTGCGCGAACGGGGCAACGATGTGCTGCTGCTGGCAGGCCGCTTTCTGGAACTGAACCGTGCCCGCCTGGGCCTGCGCAGCCTGCGGCTGTCTGCCAGCGCGCAGGACGCACTGCGCCGCTACCCCTGGCCCGGCAACATCCGCGAGCTGGAGCATGTGGTCAGCCGCGCCGCCCTCAAGGCCCTGAGCCGGGGCGTGAGTCGCGCCGACATCGTGACGCTGGAGCCCGCGCTGCTCGACCTGGACGCCGACGCCGCCAGCGTGGCCCACGCCCCCCTGGATGCCGATGCCCCCGCTGTGGCCACCATGCCGCCCACCCCCACCACCGCCGAAGGCCCGCTGCGCGAAGCCGTGGATGCCTGCCAGCGGCTCGCCATCACGCAGGCCCTGGCCCGCCACCAGGGCAACTGGGCGCAGGCCGCGCGTACGCTGGAGGTGGACGCCAGCAACCTGCACAAGCTGGCGCGCAGGCTGGGGATCAAGTAAGCAGCTTCAAAAACCATAGCTACTAGCGATTTCCAGATAAGCGCCAGAGGCTGATTTGATGCCAAATCACACCTCAACGGACCCCTGCGAACGCCGCTGCGCCACAATCGGCCCATGCTGACCCTTCAAGACATCCGTGATGCCGCCACCCGCCTACAAGGCCACGTGCTGGACACTCCGTGCGTTGAATCCAAAACGCTTTCGCAAATCGTGGGCGCGCAGGTGTTTCTCAAGTTCGAGAACCTGCAATTCACCGCCTCGTTCAAGGAACGCGGTGCCTGCAACCGGCTCACGCTGCTGACGGACGCTGAGCGCGCACGCGGCGTGGTGGCCATGAGCGCGGGCAACCATGCGCAGGGCGTGGCCTACCACGCGCAGCGACTGGGCCTGCGCGCCGTGATCGTGATGCCGCGTTTTACCCCCGGCGTGAAAGTGGAGCGCACGCGCGGTTTTGGCGCCGAGGTGGTGCTGCATGGCGACACGCTGGAAGAAGCCCGCGCCCACGCCTACGCGCTGGCCGATGCGCAGGGCTTGACCTTTGTGCACCCGTATGACGATGAAGGCGTGGCCGCCGGCCAGGGCACGCTGGGCCTGGAGATGCTGCAGGCCGTACCCGACCTGGACACGCTGGTGATCGCCGTGGGCGGCGGCGGGCTGATCTCGGGCGTGGCCACGGCGGGCAAGGCACTCAAGCCAGGCATCGAGGTCATCGGCGTGCAGACCATGCGCTTCCCGGCCATGGTGAATGCCGTCAAAGGAACAAGCCATCCACAGGGCACATCCACCATCGCCGAGGGCATTGCCGTGGGCACGCCGGGCAAGATCACGCAGGAGATCGTCAAGCGCCTGGTGGACGATCTGGTGCTGGTGGATGAGGGCGACATCGAGCAGGCAGTGCTGATGCTGCTGGAGATCGAAAAGACCCTGGTCGAGGGCGCTGGTGCTGCGGGCCTGGCTGCGCTGGTGCGCTACCCCGAGCGCTTCAAGGGCAAGCGCGTAGGCCTGGTGCTGTGCGGTGGCAACATCGACCCGCTGCTGCTGGCGGCGATCATCGAACGCGGCATGGTGCGCTCGGGGCGCCTGGCGCGCATCAAGGTCAGCGCGCGCGATGTGCCCGGCGTGCTGGCGCGCATCACCGCCACCGTGGCCGACGCAGGCGCCAACATCGAGGAGGTGCACCACCAGCGCGCCTTCACCATGCTGGCCGCGCAGAACGTGGAGATCGAACTGGTGCTGCAAACCCGGGGCAAGACCCATGTGGATGAGGTGCTGGGGCAGTTGCGTACGGCGGGCATGCAGGCCGATCTGATCTGAGCGACAGCAGGGTTTTGCGCCCCGAAGGGACAGTCGCAGCTAGAATTGCGCAAGTTTTAAGCATCTGGAGCCCACCATGTCCGACCACAACACCTCGCACGCCCCCGCAACACCATCGAACGACCCCGTGGAAAACGTGGTTCACCTGGTCCCCGTGGTGCTGCCTGTGGTGGGTGGCATCATGATGTTCCTGCTGGCCTTTATTGCCGTGACGATGGCCTGAACGCTTCTGCGGCCGTCACCCAAAGCCCCGCAGCGCGGGGCTTTTTTTCGTCCCGCCCCCCCTTATCCCGTCTGACCTGGAGAACCCCATGAGACCCGGACACGCACTCGTTTTATTTTCCGGCGGTCAGGACTCCACGACCTGCTTGGCCTGGGCGCTGGAAAACTTTGCCCACGTGGAAACCATCGGCTTTGACTACGGCCAGCGCCACCACATCGAGCTGCAGGCACGCCAGACGGTGCTGTCCTCGCTGCGTGCACAGTTCCCGCACTGGGCGGCCAAGCTGGGGGAAGACCACATGCTCGACCTGGCGGTGCTGGGCCACATCAGTGACACGGCGCTGACCAGCGACACCGAAATCCAGATGACCGCCGCAGGCCTACCCAACACCTTTGTGCCGGGGCGCAACCTGCTGTTCTTCCAGCTGGCGGCTGCCGTGGGCTACCGCCGGGGCCTGCACACCCTGGTGGGCGGCATGTGCGAGACCGATTTTTCGGGCTACCCCGACTGCCGTGACGACACGCTCAAGGCCCTTCAGGTGGCCGTGTCCCTGGGCATGGGCCAGCGTTTCACCTTCGACACCCCGCTGATGTGGCTGGACAAGGCCGAGACCTGGGAACTGGCCCGGTCCCTGGGCGGACAAGCGCTGGTCGATCTGATCGTGAACGACTCGCACACCTGCTACCACGGTGTGCGCGACACGCTGCATGCCTGGGGATACGGCTGTGGCACGTGCCCGGCCTGCGCGCTGCGCAGGAGTGGCTACGAACGGTGGAAGGGCGGTTCGGCCAGCGTTTGAGGCGAGGGAGCGGACACAGCCATGCATAACCTCATGTTTTTTTTGCATGGTTTTGACCCCTGTCTGACAGACAAAAGGGCGGCAGGTTCATAAAATTGACATCCCAGCCGACCCGCGGAATCCGTGGAACTAGCCTCCACCCGTGGGGCTGACACACGCTCCCGCCCGCCGACTGAGCACGAAAGCCGTTTTTTCAAAGGCAGCGCTCAGCACCGCAACTGCGCCAGGCCTCGCCGTGACCCGCCCGGTCCGCTTCCTTTGAAAAAACGTTTTTCAACTTAGGAAGCTCCCCGATGAACGCACCCACGATGCAGGGCCTGAACCTCAACGCCCCCGCTTACGTCAAAAACGCCCGGCTGCTTGCCTGGGTGGCCGACATGGCCGCCCTGTGCAAACCCGACACCATTTACTGGTGCGATGGCTCCAAGGAAGAGTACGACCGCCTTTGCCAGCAGCTGGTCGATGCCGGCACCTTCAAGAAGCTCAACCCCGCCAAGCGCCCTGGCAGCTTCCTGGTCTGGTCCGATCCATCAGACGTGGCCCGTGTGGAAGACCGCACCTACATCTGCTCGGCCGCCAAGGAAGACGCTGGCCCCACCAACAACTGGATGGCTCCCGCCGAAATGCGCGCCACGCTGCAGCCCCTGTTTGACGGCTGCATGAAGGGCCGCACCATGTACGTGGTGCCCTTCAGCATGGGCCCGCTGGGCAGCCACATCGCCCACATCGGCGTGGAACTGACCGACAGCGCCTATGTGGCCGTGAACCAGCGCCTGATGACCCGCATGGGCAAGGCCGTGTACGACGTGCTGGGCGTGGAAGGCGAGTTCGTTCCCTGCATGCACACGGTGGGTGCCCCCCTGGCCGACGGCGAGAAGGACACGACGAGCTGGCCTTGCAACCCCAAGGTCAAGTACATCGTCCACTACCCAGAAACGCGCGAAATCTGGTCCTACGGCTCGGGCTACGGCGGCAACGCGCTCCTGGGCAAGAAGTGCCTGGCCCTGCGCATCGCGTCCACCATGGGCCGCGACCAAGGCTGGTTGGCCGAACACATGCTCATCCTGGGCGTGACCAACCCCCAAGGCAAGAAGTACCACGTGGCAGCGGCCTTCCCCAGCGCCTGCGGCAAGACCAACTTCTCGATGCTGGTGCCGCCAGAGGCGGGTTTTGCCGGTTGGAAGGTCACCACCATCGGTGACGATATCGCCTGGATCAAGCCCCATGCCGACGGCAAGATGTACGCCATAAACCCCGAGGCGGGTTACTTTGGCGTGGCCCCCGGCACCAACATGCACACCAACCCCAACTGCATGCGCAGCCTGGACAAGGACGTGATCTTCACCAACGTGGCCCTGACGGACGACGGCGACGTGTGGTGGGAAGGCATGGAAAAGGACACCGGCAAGCTGCCGGACCACCTGATCGACTGGCAAGGCAAGGACTGGACGCCCCAGATCGCCAAGGAAACCGGCGCCAAGGCCGCCCACCCCAACTCGCGCTTCACGGTGGCTGCCACCAACAACCCTGCGCTCGACCCCCAGTGGGACGATGCCAACGGCGTGCCAATTGATGCCTTCATCTTCGGCGGCCGCCGCTCTACCACCGTGCCGCTGGTGACCGAAGCCCGCACCTGGACGGAAGGCGTGTACATGGCTGCCACCATGGGCTCTGAAACCACCGCTGCAGCCTTTGGCGCCCAAGGCGTGGTGCGCCGCGACCCCTTCGCCATGCTGCCGTTCTGCGGCTACAACATGAGCGACTACTTCCAGCACTGGCTGAACATGGAAGGCCAAATCGCCGCCACCGGCAAGGCGCTGCCCAAGGTGTTCTGCGTGAACTGGTTCCGCAAGGACGAAGCCGGCAAGTTCGTCTGGCCGGGTTATGGCGACAACATGCGCGTGCTCAAGTGGATGATCGACCGCATTGAAGGCCAGGCCCAAGGCCAGGAAACCATGTTCGGTGTGGCTCCGCAGTACGCCGAAATCAACTGGACGGGGCTGGATTTCAATACCCAGCAGTTTGCTGCCGTGACCAGCATCGACAAGGCAGCCTGGGCCGATGAGTTCAAGCTGCACGATGCCCACTTTGAGCAGCTGGCTTACCACCTGCCCCCGGCTTTGCTCGCCACCAAGGCTGCGCTCGAAAAGCGCCTGGCAAGCTGATTCCCGGATCTTCTCAGTCCTGACAACCGCCCCTTCTGAAAAGGAGGGGCGGTTTTTTTGCGCTTGTGGATGCGGATACTGGATCAGCGCGATCTGTCCCGCGGCCATGAAAAAAGCCGTGGCGAACACTCGCCACGGCTTCAAAAATCCGATCACTGCACGGCGGACCGTGCATCATCTTCTCAGTAATACTTGCGGATGTCTTCCACGGTGGCAATGCCCATGGCGTGGTTCAGTTCGGCCATGATGCGGGGGTCCTTCACAGCCACTTGCCAAGTACGCTCGTCATCCGCAGCGCGGCGGCGGGCTTCGGCCCAGCCGAGGGCGGCCACACGCAGGGCAGCACCGGCACGGCGTGCGGGGGCGGTCAGCAAAGCCAGGGCCGCAAACGCGACCAGCCACAGCACCATCCAAGCCGCGAGCAGGTGGCCTTCGCTCCAGGTGTCGATGACCTGGTTGGCCACTACCAGCAAGGCCGATACCACGGCCGCGAGCAGAAGCGTGGCAGCGCCACGGGCGCCATCAAAGTTGGCGGCTACGCTCTTGAGGGCGGCAGCGGCGTTTTCGGCGCGGACAACGCCGGGGTGTTCGGTGGGGTACTCAACGTGTGCAAAGCTGGTCATTTCGGTTTCCCTTTTCTAACGCTTGTGGCGAGATTGCCGGGCGATAGGGTGATATTAGGGTTTACCCTTTGCATGTTCAAGTTTATATTTTGAATCATTGATATTCATATTGATGATGAATTGACCATGACCCCCTTGAACTTCCGCTCCTTGGACCTGAACCTGCTGCGTGTTTTCGACGAGGTCATGGCCGAGCGCAGCCTCACACGCGCAGCGCACAAGCTGTCCGTCACCCAGCCTGCCGTGAGCAACGCCATGCGGCGCCTGCGCGATGTGCTGGGGGATGAGTTGGTGGTCCGCAGCGGCCAGGGCGTGGAGCCCACTGCGCGTGCGCTGGCCCTGTGGCCCCCTGTGCGCGAAGCCCTGGCCCACCTGCAGGAATCCCTGGCGCCGGGACACTTTGAGCCCGCTACGGCCGAATCCACCTTTGTGCTGGCCATGGCCGATGCCACGGCCGCCACCCTGGTACCGGCCCTGGTCGAAATCATCGAGCGGGAGGCTCCCGGCATTTCGATCCGGGTATTGCCCCTGACCACGCGCGACCCCCGCCGCCTGCTGGACGAGGAGGCGGCGGACATGGCGGTGGGCTATTTCCCTGCGGTGCTGGCAGACCTGACCGCACGTGCGCAATCCGGGGGCGCAGTGGCCTTTGAGAGCCGCCGCCTGTACGACGGCGAATACGTGTGCGTGATGCGGCAAGGCCACCCTCTGGCCGAGGCGCCCCTGACGCTGGACACCTATTGCGCCGCACGCCACATGCTCGTGAGCTTCTCAGGGCGCCCCTTTGGCTTCATCGACGAGGCCCTGGCATCCCTGGGCCGCGAGCGCAAGGTGGTGATCACGGTCAACCAGTTCTTCACCGCCGGGCGCGTGGTGTCAGGCTCGGACCTGCTTACCGTGCTGCCCCGCCACTTTGTTCCCGTGACCGGCATTGCCGACGCGCTAGTGCAGCGGGCCCTGCCGTTGGACGTCCCGCCCGTGCATGTGGACGCACTCTGGCGCCGGCGTGGGCCTCAGCAGGCCGCGATGACCTGGCTGCTGCACGCCCTGGCGCGCTCGGCGCGCCGGACTTTCCCCGAGGAGTGAGGCGCCCAGCCTGAACCCGTAGACTGCGCCCAGCATGAACATCCAGCTTTTGTCCGATCTGCACCTTGAGGCGCATCCCCACTTCGTCCCCGAACCGGCTCCCGGCGCCGATGTGCTGGTGCTTGCTGGCGACGTGGGCTCCTACCAGGAAGGCTCGCAGCTGAGCGACGAAGACTTTGGCCTGGCCCGGTTTTCACCATTGCCCGGGGGCGCAGGCTGGCCCACCCCCGTGCTTTTTGTGCCCGGCAACCACGAATACGATGCACAGGATTTCGACGCTGCCCACGAGCGGTTGCGCCGCACCTGTGACCGCCTGGGAATCACCTGGCTGGAGCGCGAGACCGTCGAGCTTCAAGGTGTGCGCTTCGTGGGTACCACACTCTGGAGCGATTTCGATGCACTCGCAGACCATGAAGGCAGCAACGACCTTGGCAGGCGGCTGAAACTGCGCGACAAGGCCTTTCGTGCAGCGAACTTCTACCTGCGCAAGACGGGCGGCACCCGCCACGCAGAGCCTTTTCTGGCCGAAGCCATGCGCGACCACGCACTGGTCTGCCAGCAGTGGCTGGCGCAAGCACTTGCGGTGCCTTTTGAGGGCCCCACGGTGGCCGTAACCCACTTTGCACCCAGCCTGCGCAGTGCCGATCCACGCTACGGACTGGTGCCCGGCACTGCGGGGTTCTGCAACGCCCTGGACAGCTTGTTGCCCCACGCGCAGCTGTGGCTGCACGGCCATCTGCACGCCCCGAGCGACTACACGGTGCAAGGTTTTCACGGCAACGGCACCCCCTGGCAGTGCCGCGTGGTGGCCAACCCCCTGGGCTATGCGCGCAAAGGCGAACAGGCGGCTTTCAAGGCGCAATGCTGCATCCCCGTATGATCAAGAGACGGGGCTCTGCCGCCCCGCAGCGCAAAAGAAAAACATGACCCAGGTCAAGACAACAGAAGTCCGCGCACGGTAGTCTGACCCAACCCTATTCCGGAGAACACCATGAACATCCTGCTTGCTGTCGATGGCAGCGCCTACACCAAAAAAATGCTGGCCTACCTGGCTACCCACGAGGAGCTGCTCGGTGGCAACCACCAGTACACCGCGCTCACCGTGCAGGCCCCGCTGCCGACACGCGCGCGCGCCGCTCTGGGCAAGGAAGTGGTGGACAGCTACCACGCCGAAGAGGCGGAAAAAATCCTGTCGCCCGTTTGCAAATTCCTGGCGCGCCACGGTGTGGACGCCAAGCGCGTCGTCAAGGTGGGCGCCGTGGGTGAGAACATCGCCAAGGTGGCTGACAGCGGCAAGTTCGACCTGCTGGTGATGGGCTCCCACGGCCATGGAGCCTTGGCTACCTTGGTCATGGGCTCGGTCACCACACAGGTGTTGGCCCATTGCAAGGTGCCATTGCTGATCGTTCGCTAAGCCGCACCACAAACAGCCCGGCCCACCACCAAAGCCCTGCTCCGGCAGGGCTTTTTTTTGCCCAAATGAAACCAATCGGTTACAACATAACTTGTTGGTTTACTTAACGACCAATTGGTTATACATTCTCGCTGCGCCCATCCTGGCGTGTCATTTCCATCGAAACCGAGGAACGACCCATGAAAAAAACCCTGATCGCATTGGCCCTGACCGCAGGCGCCACCTTCACCGTGATGGCCCAGGACATTGTCGATACCGCCGTGAAGGCGGGTAATTTCAAGACCCTGGTGGCGGCCGTGCAGGCTGCGGGCCTGGTGGACACCCTCAAGGGCCCAGGCCCCTTCACGGTGTTTGCGCCCACCGACGAGGCTTTCGCCAAGATCCCCAAGGCCACCCTGGACGGCCTGCTGGCTGACAAGGCCGCACTGACCAAGGTGCTGACCTACCACGTGGTCCCCGGCAAGGTGATGGCCAAGGACGTCAAGGCCGGAAAGGTCAAGACCGTGCAGGGCCAGGAGATCACCGTGTCCACCAGCATGGGCGTGATGGTGGACCAGTCCAAGGTCATCGCGACCGATGTGGCTGCCAGCAATGGCGTGATCCACGCCATCGACACCGTTCTGATGCCCAAGTAAGCCCGCGGACTAACCGCTCGTCCCTTCCACCACCATCCACTAGCGAGGAGAAGCCCCATGAACACCGCATTCAACCGCCGTACCGTCTTGCTGGCCGCCGCCGTGGGCGCCAGCGCCACCTTGTTGCAGGCCTGTGGCGGCGGCGACGATGAGCCCCAGCGCAACATCGTCGAAGTCGCCCAGAACAATCCTGACCTCAGCATCCTCGTCGAAGCAGTGGTCGCCGCCGGTCTGGCGCCCACTCTGAGCACCGGCATGCTCACGGTTTTCGCCCCGACCAACGCCGCCTTTGCAGCGTTGCTCAGCGAGCTGGGCGTGACCAAGGAGGCCCTGCTGGCCGACAAGCCCCTGCTGACAGCGGTACTGACCTACCACGTGCTCGGCAGCAGGGTCCCGCGTGCAGACGTCCCCCTGGGCAAGGCCATCACGCCCGTGTCAGGCGGCTTCTTCAAGATCGAGTCGGCCAACGGCCTGAGGATCACCGATGGTCGCAACCGCGTTTCCACCATCACGGCCACGGACATCCAGGCCAGCAACGGCGTGGTGCATCTGGTGGACCGCGTGCTGCTGCCAGCCAACAAGGATATAGTCGCCACCGCGTCGGCGCTGCCGGACTTCAGCATCCTGGTGGAAGCCGTGGTGGCGGCCGGCTTGGCCACCACCTTGCAGGGAGCCGGCCCGTTCACGGTGTTTGCGCCGACCAACGCCGCGTTTGCAGCGCTGCTGGCCGAGCTGGGGGTGACCAAGGAAGCCCTGCTGGCGGACACCGCGCTGCTGACCACGGTACTGACCTACCACGTGGTACCCGCGCGCGTGCTCAAGGCCGAGGTCCCTATCAATACCGCCATTGCTACCGTCCAGGGACAAACCTTCACGGTGAACGCAAGCCTCGTGATCACCGACCAGAACCTGCGCACCAGCAACATCACCATGGCCGACGTATTTACCAGCAACGGTGTGATCCATGTCGTGGACAAGGTGATCCTGCCCAAGTAAGCCGTTGGCTGTGAGCCCCGTGAGCCCCACGCAAGAAAGCCCGGCATGCCGGGCTTTCTTTTTTGGGTGCGTACGAAACGCTGGAAAGGAGACGCGACTACCGCGCTGCCAGCCCGTCGAAACAAGTGCGCACCACCAGATCCACGATTTCCGCATCGGAATACTGGCCGCCTTCCTTGAGAAAACTCACCACCGGGTCGCAGGCGCGCGCATACAACGTGTAGAGCACCACCAGCGGCGGCAAGGTGGGGCTGATCACGCCCTGCGCCTGGGCCTGGGTGATCCATTCACCAATCTGGTCGCTCACGGCCACGAGGCCGTTGAGGTAGTCCTTGTTGGCCATCAGCACCGCGCGCAGCGTGGAGTTGCGGCTGGGCAGCAGCGGCATTTCGTTGCTCAGCAGCCGCTCCAGCGACCAGCGCACCAGCGCATGGAGCTTTTCAAGCGGAGGCATTTCAGTGGGCAGATCTGCCAGATAGGCCTGCACACGGCCCAGAATCTGCACCATGGCGGCGCTGCACAGCTCTTCCTTGCTGCAGAAGTGCTTGTAGAGACTGGCTTTGGCAATGCCCACGGCATTGGCCACGTCGTCCATGGTCATGGCATCGAAGGCCTTTTCGCCCAGGAGCTGGCAGGTGGACTGGAGGATGGCATCCTCGCGCGCCTGGTGCATCTGCTCTTTAAACGAAACTTTGGGTTGCGGCGTTTGCATGGCTTGTATTTTATACATTGCAGTAAAAAAATAAATGACTAAGTTGCAATACAACTACGTCGTTCACGTTTTACCCTGCAGGAATCATGCCGCAGGCGCCTCCAGCGTCCGTGCTGCGGTGGCGGTCAGGGCCGCCGTCAGGGCGTCCAGCACGGCCGACTCCAGGTTCCAGCAGTGCCAGTACAGCTGGATGGGCAGGGAGCGGCCCGGTGCCAGATTCACCATGCTGCCGTCCGCCAGCGCCTCACGCGCCATCAGCTCGGGCATCACACCCACGGCCCAGCCTGCGGCCACGGCGCGCATCTGTGCCTCTGAACCCGGCACGAACAGGTGATTGAGTGCCACGCGCTTGAGCCCGAATGCACGCGCCACAAACTCGGCAGCCATGTCGTCCTTGCGGTTGAACGACAGGAACGACACCTCGCGAAAGTTGTGCGGCGTGAGCCCCTGGGGCAGGTACTGCTCCGCATAGCTGGCCGACGCCACGGCCACGTAGTGCATAGCGCCCAGCGGCACCATCTTGCACCCACGCAGTGCCTGCTTGAGCGTGGTCACGCAGCCCAGCACCTGACCAGAGCGCAGCCATTCCTGCGTGAAATCCTGGTCGTCCACGATGATTTCCAGCGGCAGGCGCTGGCGCACCAGCTCGTGCAGCGCGCCCATCGCCCAGGTGGCGATGCTGTCGGCGTTGATGGCAATCGAGATGCGCTCATCCTCGCGCGTGCCGCCCGGGGCGCTGGGCGCCAGCTCGTGCAGGTCGCGCTCCAGGTCTGCGCGCAGCAGGCGCATCTGCTTGGTGTGCTTGAGCAGCAGCTGCCCGGCCGACGTGGGCCGCAGGGGTCGGCTGCGCACGATGAGCACCGAGCCCACCTGCGCCTCCAGGGCGCGCAGGCGCTGTGAGACGGCCGACTGTGTGACGTTCAGGCGCTGCGCAGCGCGCTCGAAGCCGCCCTCTTCAACGATGGCGGCAAGGCATTCCAGGGCGGCGGGATCGTAGGTGCTCATGGTCTCGGGCTCGAACAAAAGAGGGTTGTCTCTACCGCACCGTTTATTAGGTGCGCTGATGTTTTTGGAGTAAGTTTAATTTTGCTTTTAGTTGAATGCAATGTCGCGCACACTGCGCCCCATCGTGTCCCGCACTGGGGCGGGTGGCACGCAAAGGCTCACAAGGCATTCCGCATATGAAAACCATTGTTCTCGGCGCCGGCATCATCGGCATCAGCACGGCGTGGCACCTGCTGGAACGCGGTCACGAGGTCATCGTGGTCGACCGCCAGCCCGATGCTGCGCTCGAAACCAGTTTTGCCAATGCAGCACAGATCTCGGTGAGCTACTGCGAGCCCTGGGCCAACCGCGAGGCGCCGCTCAAGGCGCTCAAGTGGATGTTCGACAAGGAAGCCCCGCTGCTGTTTCGCCCGCAGATGGACTGGCAGCAGTGGCGCTGGGGCCTGCAGTTCCTGGCGCAGTGCAACGACGCCGCGTTCGAGCGCAATGTGCAGCAGATCGTGGCGCTGGGCGCCTACAGCCATGCCGCGCTCAAGGACCTGGTCAGCACCACGGGCATCGAATACAACCGGCTCGAACGCGGCATTGCCCACTTCTACACCGACCAGAAGTCCTTTGACGCCGCCGGCCACGCGGTGGAGCTCATGCGCAAGCACGGCGTGCAGCGCCGCCTGGTCAGCCGCGATGAGTTGCTCAAGATCGAGCCCGCCTTCAAGGCCTACGGCGACAAGATCACCGGCGGCACCTACACCAGCACCGACGAAAGCGGCGACGCCCGCGTGTTCACCCAAGAGCTGGCCCGCCGCTGCATGGCACGCGGCGCGCAGTTCCTCTACGGCCACGATGTGCTGCGCCTGAATAAAATCGGCAATGCTATTGATTCAGTAGCTGTCATGCCAAAACAGACAAGCGCTGGCGGCAAAAAAGACTTCATATTGAAGGCCGACGCCGTCGTCGTCGCCTGCGGCTCGTACAGCGCGCCGCTGCTGCGCAGCGTGGGCGTGGACCTGCCGATCTACCCTGGCAAGGGCTACAGCGCCACGTTCCCGCTGCTCAAGCCCGAGGGCGCGCCCATGGTCTCCACCATCGACGACGGCAAGAAGATCGCCATGAGCCGCCTAGGCAACTACCTGCGCGTGGCGGGCACCATCGAACTCAATGGCTGGGACCTGACGCTCGACAGCTCCCTGGCGCGCGCACGCTGCCACATGCTCTCGCGCCGCATCGAGGCCATCCTGCCCGGCGTGTGCGACACCCGCACGCCCGAACAAGGCGGCGACCCGCAGTACTGGACCGGCCTGCGCCCGGCCACCCCCACCAACATCCCGTTCATCGGGCAGACCCGCGTGGGCAAGCTCTGGGTGAACGCGGGCCACGGCACGCTGGGCTGGACACACGGTGCAGGTTCGGGCAAGGCGCTGGCCGAGCTGATCAGCGGCGAACAGCCCGCGATGAACTTCGGCTTCCTGGGCCACCAAGGATCTGCACGGCGCGCATCGGCCACGGCGCTGGCCGCCTGAGAGCACCCACACAGCCTGCCAGGGTTGGGTGGATCCATCACACACCAACCCGCTCGTTGCGCGGGCACTCAGGTGGCCAGCGCGAGTCCGCCGTCCACCCGCAGGTTCTGCCCGTTGATATAGCCCGCCCCTTCCGAGGCCAGGAACGCGATGGTCGCGGCCACTTCGGCGGCCTGCCCATACCGCTGCAGGGGCACGGCGGTGCGGCGCTCTTCCCACACGGGCAAGGTGTCGATCCAGCCCGGCAGCACGTTGTTCATGCGGATGTTGTGCCGCGAATAGCTGTCGATAAAGATCCGTGTGAATGAAGCCAGCCCGGCGCGAACAAGCGCCGATGTCGGAAACAGCGCGCTCGGGTCCACCGCCCAGGCTGACGACAGATTCACGATCACGCCACCACGCTGCGCTTGCATCAAGGGGGCCACCAGCCGCGTGGGCCGGATCACGCTCTGCAGATAGGTGTCCGTCCCCTGCAGCCACCGCTCATCCGCCAGAGACAACAAAGGCGCGCGCGGTTCATGGCCGGTGCTGTTGATGAGCACATCGACCCGGCCCCAGCGGGCTTGCGCCAGATCCACCAGGCGGCCCAGATCCGCCAGGCACTGGCTGGACCCCGTGACGCCAACGCCTCCGAGCTCCTGGGCCAAGGCCTCGCCTTTGCCCGACGACGAAAGAATGCCGACCTGAAAACCATCCTCTGCCAACCGACGTGCGGTGGCAGCGGCAACGCCGGTGCCGCCCGCGGTGATGAGCACTACTTTTTCTACTGCCATGATCGTCCTTGAATGCCGCACACTGGCACCTGGCAATTGTTCCGCATCATTCTTGTGTTGGACGACCGGACGGAGCAGCCGCCGTGCTTCGATTCAGTAGAAAATCTACACCCATGACCTCCCCGTTGGGCCCCACGCCCTCTCTCAATGCGCTGCGAGCATTCGAGGCCGCCAGCCGCCATCTCAACTTTCGGCTGGCCGGGCTGGAGCTGGGCGTAACCCAGGGCGCCGTGGCGCAGCAGATTCGTGCGCTGGAGGCGGCGCTGGGCCTCAAGCTGTTCGAGCGGCACCCGCGCACCCTGGTGTTGACCCACAACGGCCAGCGCTATGCCACCAGCGTGCGGCGTGCGTTCGAGATGCTCGCCGATGCCACGCAGGGCCTGCGGCCCGAGCCCCTGCATGTGACGGTCAGCGTCACTCCGACCTTCGCCACCAAGTGGCTCATCCCACGGCTGGCGGACTACACGCGCCTTCACCCTGGGGTTGATCTGCGGATCCTGGCGACCGAGCACCTGTCGCACTTTCAGACCGAGGCGGTGGACCTGGCGGTGCGGTACGGCCGCCCTCCATTCGGCCCGGGGCTCACGGCCGATCTCCTGTTCGAAGAGTGCCTGGTGGCGGTAGGCAGCCCGCTGTTGCTGCGCCGCTCGGGGCCACCCGGCACCGCGGGTGACATCGGCCGCTACGTGCTGCTGCACGACTCCCAGTCTCCATGGGCCGACTACCTTGCGCAGCACACGCCGCCCGCTCCCGGGGCTTCAGTTCCCGCACCGCAGGCCATCTGGTTCAACCAGACGACACTCGCGATCGACGCGGCCCTGACCGGCCAGGGGCTCGCGCTGGTGCAGAAAGATTTTGTGGCGCAGGACCTGTCCACCGGTCGGCTGGCCAAGGTGTTTGAGGAAGAAGCACACACGGGCGCCGGCTACTACCTGGTGGCTCCGCGCAAGCAACGCGCACCGGAGGTCGTTGCGGGCGTGAGGGCTTGGCTGCGAAGCCAGGCCGGCGCATAAACCGCAAAGACTGCACGCAGCGCGGATGCTCTGGCCCCCTTCAACCCCGACCTGCGGGCCCGGCCAGGGGGGCCAGGTAACGGGCCGGAATCTCCAGCTCATGGAATCCGCCCGCCAGCAGCACCACCAAACCAACGGCCAGCATCCAGCCCGCCAGCATGGCCCCCACCAACGCTCGCGCCCGCAGAGGCTCTGGCAGGTTCCAGTACAAAGCGCAACCCACGTGCGTGCCCAGCGAGAACACGGCAAAAAAGTAGTACGGGCCAAAGAACCACTGCCAGGGCGGTGTGTGCATGCCCGCCGCTGCGAACTGCAGGTTCGTGTCCACGCCCTGAAACCGGCCCGCCAAGACGGCCGTCACATGGATCAACAGGAACAGCGCCAGGTAGCCCCCCGAGATGGCCTGCATCCACGCCACGCCCCCACGGCGCCGGCCCCGCCCGCGCCACAGCAAGGTAAGGCCGCTGCCCATCTGGAACAGCAGACAGCCAAGCAGCACGCCTTCGACCAGCGGCTGGCGATAGATCAGGCGCAGGGCTTCCAGCACCGACTGGTGCGCTGCCGCTCCGGCCAGCCCCGCCAGGTGGCCCAGCAAGTGGGCCGCCAGGAACGATGCCAGCGCGATGGCACTGGCGCGGTGCACGGCCCGCAGCGCAAGGCGCTGGCGCCATGCCCAGGTGCCAGCCAGGCCGACGGCGGCGGCTCCCAGGGCAAGTTGGCTGGTTTCGTGCATGAAGGTTTTCTCCGGATGTTGCAAGGGACTGGCGGCAGAATAGGCAGCAGCGCCGTCTCCGCCTACTCGCATTGCGCTCAGGTTTTCCATGTCCCCTGCCTCCTCCGCCCCCCGCCGTTCGCCCCGCCAGGAACGCTCGCAGTTCACGGTCGATGCCATCTTCGAAGCCGTCGCACGCATCGTGGCCACCCAGGGCGAGGACGCGCTCACCACCAACCGCATCGCCGAGGTTGCGGGTGTTTCCGTGGGCTCGCTCTACCAGTACTTTCCCAGCAAGGAAGCCATCCTCCTGGCCATGCTCGACCAGCATTGCGACCGGGTGATGCTGGAGCTGGACGCCCTGCTCGCCCAGGCCCGCACCGAAGGCTGGACGCCCGAGCAGCAGGTGCGCGGGTATGTGCGCCACTACCTGCTGGCCTTTGGCGGCGGCCCCCAGGAAGGGCGCGCACTTGCCCGCCTGTCGTGGAAGCTCGACTACCGCGCGTCCGTGCTGATCTCGGTGCGCGGCGCCAGCGAGCGGCTGGCACTGCACCTGCAGCGTGTGGCGCAAGAGCAGCAGATGCCCGCACCCTCGGCAACCCAGCTGTTTGTGCTCACCCGCGCCTTCATGGGCGCGGTGCGGGCGGCATTGCTGGAACAGTCGCCCCTGCTGGACAGCCCCGAATTCGAGCAGGCGCTGGTGGAGCTCTGCATCGCAACCCTGGCACCCGGCGCGGGTCTGGGGGGCGGCGCTACGATGGCACCATGACCACGCCCACCGCACCGCACTACCTCTTCCTCACCACCTCCACCCGCGAACCAGGCCACACCGGCAATACCGAATGGCTGGCGCGCCAAGCCGCCGCCGCACTCCCTGCCGGTACTGCGCAAACCTGGCACCACCTGGCCCGCATGAACCTGCCGCCCTTCGTGGACCAGCGCCACACCTCGGGTACCTATGCACCGCCCGAAGGCGACATGAAGACCTTGCTCGACGCCACGCTTGCAGCCACGCACATCGTCTTTGTGGCGCCGGTTTACTGGTACAGCATTCCCTCGCCGCTCAAGACCTACCTGGACCACTGGAGCGCGTGGATGCGCGTCCCCGGCCTGGCCTTCAAGGAGCCGATGGCCTCCAAGACGCTGGCGCTTGTCACCACCAGCGGCGACCGCACCAAGGCCCAGCCGATGATCGACTCGGTGGCGCTGTGCGCACAGTTCCTGTCGATGACCTGGGGCGGCGCCCTGTGGGGCAAAGGCGGGCCGCCCGGAGCGGTGCAGGCCGATGCGCAGGCGATGGAGGCAGCCAGCCGTTTTCTGCTGACACCGGCCGCAGATTGACGGCTTAGCGATCCAGCGACCCGTGCTGGGCCAGGATGCCCAGCCATTCGTGCAGCGCCAGGCTGCTGTCGGCCAGCGCGGAGGCGCGCGGCAACACCCGGTACAGCTTGCGCGCCTGCCCGCCCTTGAAGCCCATGGGCGCGGGCAGCACCTGCAGACCGGCGCGCTCGAAGGTCTTGGCCGCGCGCACCATGTGCCAGCCGTGGGTGACGAGCGCAATGCGCTCGATGCCAGCGGCCTTGAGCAACACGGCAGATCTTTCCGCGTTGCTGCGGGTGTCAAGGGATTCCACCTCGGTCCACCGCACCCGGCCCCTGAACTCACGCTCCACCACATCTTTCATCACCAGCGCTTCGGCCCGCGTGCCGCCAGTGGAGCCCCCCGTGGCCAGGATGGGAAGCCCGGTCTGCTGCTGCAGGTACACGGCGTAGCGCACCCGCTCACGCGCGCCCCGGCTGAGCACGTCCACGCCGTATTCAGGCGCCACCGTGTCGGCGCCGCCGCCCAGCACGACGATGGCCTGCACCTTTGACGAAGGCAAGTCCTTGGGGACGACCGCCGGATAGCGCTCCAGGCTGCGCACCAGCGCGTCCGACACCGGCGGCCAGGACAGCACTAACACCGACAGCAATGACAGCACCACCACCGTGATGCCCGTGCGGCGGTGGTAGCGCGCGATCCACAGCCCCACCAGCGCCAGCAGGATGCTGGACACCGGGGGCAGCAGCACCGCAGACAGTATTTTTTTCAGGGCAAACCACATAAAACAAGAGGAGCAATCAGACCCGCGCGAACCCGCCCGGTGGCGCCAGGGTATGGCAGGGAAAAAGAAACGTTTGAAGGGCCGAAAAATCGGCTGCGCCGGGTGGGGCGAACTCAGTGCAGCACCCGCCGCTGCGCCAGAAAGTCCAGCAGCGCGGCATCGAAACCCTCCGGGTCCTCCAGTTGCGGCCAGTGCCCGATGTGGGGCAACAACACCGTCTGCGCATCGGGCATCACCTGGGCCAGGGCCTCCAGGGCAGCCGGCGGTGTGCAGCGGTCGAGCTCGCCCCCCACCAGCAGCGCGGGTATGGCCAGCTGCGCCAAGGCAGAGGCTCCGCGATCAAACGTGGACAAGGCCTCCAGCGCGCGCCGGTAGGCCCCTGGATACACCTGGCCCAGCGCGTGGCTGGCCAGCCGCACGCCTTCGGGCAACGCACCGGTGCCGATGAACTGGGGCACCAGCGTCTGCGCCAGCTGCTCCATGCTGCCACCGGCGTCCAGCGCCTTCAGGGCACCCAAGCGGGGCGCCACCCAGTCATCCATGGCCTGCGCATCCAGCGCTGGCCCACCTGCACAGAGCAGCAGGCGGCGCACCTGCGACGGGCTGCGCACGGCGGCCTCCAGCGCCACCATGGCGCCCATGCCATGCCCCACCAGGGTCACGGGGCCTCCCTGCAGGGCATCGATCAAGGCCAGGCAGCTCTGCGCCAGCGCCTTGAAGGTGTACGGCTCCACGGGCGCGCTGCGGCCATAGCCCGGCATGTTCCAGGCCACGGCGCGGTAACCGACCGTGGCCAGCGTTTCCACCTGGGGGGCAAAGGTGAGGTGGTCGCCATCGGCGTCGTGCAGCAGGAGCACGGTGGGGCCGGAGCCCAGGGTGGTGAAGGTAGGTAGCACGGCCATGCGGTGGAAAACCAGTAAACCCCGCAACAGCGCGGTGGTGGGTGGCGCCTGATAATAGTTGCTCCCCCATGCTGCCACCGCTGGCACCGCTTTTGTGAACCCTTCGCTCCCCCGCCCCACCCTCGCCCTGCCACCGAGCTTCTCCACGCGCGAGTTTCGCGATGCGCTGGGCATGTTTGCCACGGGCGTGACCATCGTCACGGCCCGCACGGCTGCGGGCGACCTGGTGGGGCTCACGGCCAGCTCCTTCAATTCGGTGTCGCTGGCACCCCCGCTGGTGCTGTGGAGCCTGTCGCACGGCGCCAGCACCTTGCCCACCTTTGCCGATGGCTCGCACTACGCCATCCACGTGCTGGCCGCAGACCAGAAGGCACTGGCCGAGCGTTTTGCCACGCGCGGCATCGACCGCTGGGCAGGCCTGGAACATCGGCCCGGCATCAGCGGCGCCCCGCTGCTGGCCGGGGCAGCCGCCACGTTCGAGTGCTTCAACCGCAGCCAGTACAAAGAGGGCGACCACACCATCTTTGTGGGCGAGGTCGAGCGCTGCGAACACCGAGAAGGCATCTCGCCCCTGCTGTACCACGGTGGCAAGTTCTACACCGAGCACCCGCTGTGACGACCCCCACCGTGGTCGTGCGCCACGTGAACATCGGCCTGGCCCGGCGCCTGAAGGTGGGCGAGCGCTCGGTGCTCACTGCCATCGGCAAGGCCCCCGTCACCGGCCCCGTGGCTGTGGGCCCGCTAGGGCTGGCAGGCGACGAGCAGGCCGACCCGAGCGTGCATGGCGGCCTGGGCAAGGCCGTATACGCCTACCCCGCCGCCCACTACGCGTTCTGGCAGGCCCAACGCCGCGAACGGGGCGTGAGCCTGTTCGATGAAACGCTGCCGCCGGGTTTCATGGGCGAGAACCTCACGATCGACGGGCCGCTGGAAGCGGATGTGTTTGTGGGCGACGAATGGCATTTCCCCCACTGCGTGCTGCGGGTGAGCGCACCGCGCGAGCCGTGCTTCAAGTTCAACGCCGTCATGGGTTTTGCGCAGGCGGGCCGCACCATGGCCCTGGCCGGATGCTGCGGCTACTACCTTGCGGTGGATCAGCCTGGCACCATCGCCGCCGGAGAGACCGCCACGCTGGTGGCCGGGCAGCGCGGGCTGAGCATCGCCCAGGCGCTGGCGGGCAAGTGGGCAAAACACGCGCGCTAGCCAGGCCCCACTGGATTCATCAATTTTGATAGCTACTGGCGCTTACCAGATAAGCGCCAGAGCCCAATTTGGCTCGAACCCGAGCCTTCAACGCACCGTGTCGGGCAACTCGATCTTGACTTCCAGAACTTCCAGGTTGTCCTGGCGCTCCAGGTGCACCTTGAGGTCTTCGGGGTTGATCTTGACGTACTTGGAGATCACGGCCACCAGCTCGCGCTGCAGTGCAGGCAGGTAGTCGGGCTCGGCGGCGTTGCGGCCGTTGCGCTCGTGCGCCAGGATGATCTGCAGGCGCTCTTTGGCGACGCTGGCGGTTTTCTTCTTCTCGCCGAGCAGGAAGGACAGGAAAGAAGCCATGGCTTATTTGCTCCCGAACAGGCGTTTGAAGAAGCCTGGCTTTTCCGCATCGATGAAACGCAGCGGCTTGTCGGTGGCACCCAGGAAGCGGTCGATCACATCCTTGTAGGCCTCGGACACATCAGTGCCCTGGGCATGGATGGCGGGCGTGCCCTGGTTGGACGACTGCAGCACCACTTCCGACTCGGGGATCACGCCGATCAGCTTGATGCGCAGGATGTCCTGGATGTCTTCCAGGCTCAGCATCTGGCCGTCCTGCACGCGGCTGGGGTTGTAGCGCGTGATGAGCAGGTGCTCCTTGATGGGCTCGCCGCCTTCAATCGCACGCTTGGTCTTGCTGCCCAGCATGCCCAGGATGCGGTCGGAGTCGCGCACCGAGGAGACTTCGGGGTTGGTCACCAGCAGCGCCTCATCGGCAAAGTGCATGGCCATGAGCGCGCCGCTTTCGATGCCGGCAGGCGAATCGCAGACGATGTACTCAAAGCCCATCTCGGCCAGGTCCTTGAGCACCTTTTCCACGCCGTCTTGCGTGAGCGCATCCTTGTCGCGCGTCTGGCTGGCGGCCAGCACGAACAGGTTGTCGCACTGCTTGTCCTTGATGAGCGCCTGGTTCAGGTTGGCCTCGCCGTGGATCACGTTGATCAGGTCATACACCACGCGGCGTTCGCAGCCCATGATGAGGTCGAGGTTGCGCAGGCCGACGTCAAAGTCGATCACGGCAGTCTTGTGGCCGCGCAGGGCGAGGCCGGTGGCAAAGCTGGCACTGGTGGTGGTCTTGCCCACGCCACCCTTGCCGGAGGTCACGACGACGATTTTGGCCATGTGTTGCTGATTCTCTGTGGGGTTGGTACGAATGAAATGGGAACTCAGGCCAGCGGCTCGATGATGAGCTTCTCGCCGTCGAGCCGCACCTGGGCGGGCTTGCCACGCACATCGGCGGGCAACTCGGTCTCGGTGGTGCGGTAGATGCCCGCGATGGAGACCAGCTGCGGCTCCAGGCAGGTCGAAAAAATACGTGCTTCGGTGTTGCCCCGCGCGCCAGCAATCGCACGGCCGCGCAGCGGGGCATAGACGTGGATGTTGCCGTCGGCAATGACTTCGGCGCCAAAACTCACCACGGCCATCACCACCAGGTCGGCGCCGCGCGCATACACCTGCTGGCCGGAGCGCAGGGGCTTGTCCACCACCACGGTGCCGGGGCCGGGCATGGGCACTTCGCGAACGACCTCCACCTCGCGCACGACTTCGCGGATGACCTCGCGCACCTCGGGGGCGGGGGCCTCCGCACGGGCAGGCGGTGCATCGGGCGCTACCGCCAGCCCTGCGGCGCGCGCAGCGTCCATCTGGGCGGGGTTGCCGCCGCGCACGGCCACGGGCAGGGTGCTGCGGCTGCGCAGCTCGGCCACGATGGCGGCAAAGTCGATGGGCGCCTCGGCCTCGCGCACGGCGGCCAGGTCGATCAGCACGGGGTCGTTGTCAAAAAAGCCCGGGGCGTCAGCCACGCGCTCGGCCAGGTCGGCGGCGAACTGCGCGGCGTCGGTGGTCTTGAGCACCACGGCCACCACGGGCAGCGAGGCGCTCTTGAGGTCAAAGCTGGTGCGGGACTGCGCCGCCGTCGTAAGGGCCATGAATGGGGTGTGGAAAGGAGCGCGGGAACCGTTTCAGAAGGCGCAAAGTGTACCGTGGGGCCACGTAAGCGCTTGTTCACGGCGTGTTTGCACTGTTCGCGCGCCCTCACCCACAAAAAAAGCCGGGCGTACCCGGCATTCTTGCTATTGCCAGGGTTCCCCGGCTTAGTTGCGGTCAGCGCGCATGGGGCGGGTTGTCGCGCCGCCGGAGCCCGACATGGTCCTGTCTGTGGTTACGGGGGCTGCAGCGGCAGGTGCTGGAGCGGCTTGCGTGGTCGCCGTCGCGGCGCCCCCACCGCCAACGCCCGTGGTGCCCATCGGCGTGCCTTGCGAGCTTTGCTGGCCGGCGCCCGTGGCAGCGTTGGGGCTTGCGGTGGTGGGTGGTGTGCCCTGCGCCATAGCGGTGCCAACAACGGCGACGGTAGCCAGGCCCGCGAGCAATGTCTTGAGTGTGTTCGATGCAGTCATGTGGAGACTCCTTGGTGTGTGGTGAATTTGGAAATCGCCAGCAACATCGCCAGCTGTACCCAGGCTAGTTGTTTGCGGCTTGCGCCACGTCAGCTGGAGACCGGAGCGCGTGTCGGACAGGGACGGGCCTGCACGGTGTGGGTCTTGCCATCGCAGTCCGAAAACACCCTGTTCAACAAGCCCGCACACACCGTGGGTCAATGGGCATCACTGCGCAGGCAGGTCATAGGCGCCAAAAAGTGCGGCGGCCGGTTGTGTCTCGGGCAGCACGTACACCACAGCGCCCGTGCCACGCACCAGGGGGCTCAGCACTTTTTCGTAGAAAGAGACTGGAAGGTTGATGCAACCGAAGGAGATACGGTTGTCTGCGGCGGTGCTGGAGGCCAGCCGCTCCAACCGACGCTCGGCTTTGACGTTGGCCCGCACTCGGTGCATGGAGACCGCCGCGTCGTAGTCCACCCAAACCACGTCTTCGCCATTGGCGTTCAAACCGGTTTCGGCAACGAACCGGCCTGCGGGGGTGGTGCGCTCTTCGGGCAGTACCTGGCCGACGGGCTTGTCCCCCACGCCGGGAACGGTGTGGTCGCCGATGGCCGACCCCATCAGCGCCGGGGCCGCGCCCTGGAGCGCACCGTCGCGGTCAAACACATAGACCTTTGCGTGCATTTTGTCGACCACCACGACCGCGCGGTTCTGGTTGTCACCCGAGTGCAAGGCCCACGCCGCGATCTGGCGGGCTTCGGCCGAGGCGGGCTCCTTACCGAACTGCGCCCTGCGCGGTACCTGGGTTGGCTGCGGCGCTGGCGACGCGACCTTCGCGGGTGATGTGTCTACAGGGTTCGCCAAGTCGGCGCCCAAGAACAGCGCTCCTGTGGTCTGCGATGGCTGCTGCATCGCTGGCCACAGCCCCATAAACCCCAGCAGCAGGACGACCAAAACCAGCAGTGCAGCGCCGGACAGCAGCCGGTCCTTGCGCCGTCCATGCCTTTGCCCTTCGCTCCTTGGCGTGGCGCGGTCCGGATCTGTGTGGGATACGTTCATGTTGGATCTTTGAAGGGCAAAGGCAAGGGCTTTCGCCGCAGGGGGGTGCAGAGTTGGTGCGTACCCGAAAGCCACACACTAACCAGATCACCCGCCTGGCAGCGTCCGCCAAACGCGCAACCGCTGTAGGACCAACTACCCACGCTTAGCGTTGCCTGTCGTCGCCGCGGCGCTGCGCAGGGCCAGAAGGTCACGGCACACAGGCGATCTGAAGCGCAAGGCTTGCCTTTCATAATCGACCGATGTCCCTGTCTGCCCGCAAAACCCATATCGACGCCCTCGCCATCTCCCTGCTGCTCGCGTGCTGCATGTTCTGGGGCTTCCAGCAGGTGCTGGTCAAGGCCACAGTGGCCGAGGTGGCGCCCGTGTTCCAGGCCTTTGTGCGCTTTGCGCTGGCCACGGTCGCGGTAGCGGCCTGGTGCTTGTGGCGTGGTGTAGGCCTTTCCGGCGCGGGCGAGCCCGCCGGGGCCACGCGTGCCGGGCTGTTGGCGGGGGCGCTGTTTGCAGGCGAGTTCGCGTGCATCTATCTGGGCCTGCAGTACACCACCGCCTCGCGGCTCACGGTGTTTTTGTATGCGTCGCCCTTCTGGGTGGCATTGCTGCTGCCGCGTTTCATCCCCGGTGAGCGCCTGCAAGGCTGGCAGTGGCTGGGCCTGGCGGCTGCGTTTGTGGGCGTGGGGCTGGCGCTGGGCGACGGGCTGCTGGGCCATGCCAGCACGGCGCTGCCCAAAGGCTGGCTGGGAGATTTGCTAGGACTAGCCGCAGGCCTGATGTGGGCGCTGACCACGGTAGTTATCCGCACCACGCCCCTGGCACGCGTGGCGCCTGCCAAGCAGCTTTTCTATCAAGTGGCGGTGAGCACGGCGGTATTGCCAGTGCTATCGCTGGGCCTGGGTGAGGCCTGGGTATGGCAGTTCAGCGGCTTTGCCTGGGGTTCGCTACTGGTGCAGGCGCTGGTGGGTGCGTTTGTGAGCTACCTCGCCTGGATGTGGATGCTGGCGCACTACCCTGCCACCAAGATCTCGGTGTTTGTGTTCCTCACGCCGGTGTTTGCGCTGCTATTTGGCGCGCTGTGGCTGGGTGAGCCCGTGACGCCCGGGCTGGTGGCGGCACTGGTGCTGGTGGCGGCGGGCATTGTGCTGGTGAACCGGCGGCCTGCGTCAGGCATAGGGGTGCAACATTGACGCATAGAGCAATTGAGTCCTAGTCAATGATCAAAACGTTGTCAGCTGCATTTTCCATAGTAGCCAGCACCAAGGCGTGGTAGAGCGCTATCAAGTCTCTGAGATAGAGCAACGCAAAGGCGGAAAGTAACAAGACATTGCGCTGGTGGTGATTTCTCTCTATCTCGCTAGAGTACGCGGCATGCGGCCACAAATCCCGCGTTCTTTTTATGACCTTAAGAAAGAGCATGCATGACTGACAACGTTTTCTTCCGCCCCTCCCTTCAACGCTCTCCAATTGAATCACAACAAGGCTGGCGCCACGCGCTGGTCTTGGGAGTCGCGGCGCTGGTCCTCACGGGCTGCGGAGGGGGTTCTGACTCTGAATCAACACCTCCCGCACCAACTCCCTCCGCGCCTGCAGCACCCGAAAACTTCACCGTCGGTTCGTCCCTTGATTTCTCCTGGACACCTACTGCGACTGCGACACGTTACGAGCTTTTCGTAGACCCGGACGGCTCGGGCCCTCTTGCGGAAACACAGCGTGATCCCCAAAGGTTCAGCTACTCACTCGCTTCCGACGGCAGTCGAGTCACCGGTTCGTTCGGCGCCTATGTCAATTTTCCTGAAGCCCTCAACGCCAGCTACCGCCTGCGAGCATGCAATGCGGCCGGTTGCGGGAGCTTCTCGGACACCAAGGCATTCGACATCACGAAGGGCATAAGCCACGAATTTCCTTCGGGCTCTGTTCCCCTCGTCCAATATGCAAGTGCATATCTCTCCACGGGCATGCTGTCCAAGGATGCTCTCACTCTAGTGCTCACCGCAGCAAGCTATGGCTCGAATACCACAATGCTCGTTTTCGCACGCAGCGGCAAAAATCAGCCGTGGCTGCAGCAAGCGTCACTGCAATCGGGTGCCTACTACGTCGGTGGGGCCGTGCTGTCGGCCGACGGGAATACCTTGGCAGTGCGATCCATGAAACAAATCTCGACCAGCACAGGCACCCGCGTCGTGACAGACGCGGTGTATATGTACCGGCGCAACGGCAGCACATGGAACGAGCAGGCCCGGCTAGACACCAGCACCGCACCGTCAACTTGCGCCCAACCCTGCCAAGCTGAGATCGCCGATCACATGGCGCTTTCAGCGGACGGCAACCTGCTGACTGTTTCTGCTGTCATCTCCTCGGGCACCACATCCTCCAGCGCCGTTTTCACATACACCCGCACTGGAACCTCCTGGGCACCCCAGACCTCGTTGAATACCGAAGGCACCTTCATCGCGAGCATGGCCCTGTCGGCCGACGGCAGCACCTTGGCCGTGACCGACCGTGATCTGTTGCAGACAGCCACCACTCCTGTAGTCATCGTCTTCGCGCACGATGGCAACGGTGCTTGGTCCCAGCAAAGTCGGATTCCAGCCACGCTCTACACCTACACGCCTCCGCTCTCTGGCGGAAGGGCGTACGGCTCCATGGTGTTCTCAAGCGACGGCAATACCCTCGCCGTGAATACCGCCAAAGTGCCCGGACAGGCGGCATGCGGCGCCCCGGCGACCTACTCTGGCGAGACGCAGCGCATTGCACTTTATTCACGCAGCAGTGACACATGGACTCTTCAAGGGCAGGCCGTGAGCGCTGCTCAGCCGCTGACCCCGTGGGCCTTTGCCAACGACGGGAGTGCGTTGATCTATGGAAACACGCTGTTCACACGAAGCAATGGCACATGGGCCTGTAACTGACCTAGCAAAGGCGAGTAATTGACACGGTGGCTGTGGGAATCTTGCGGTTGAACGTCACCCCGCAGCCACCCCAAACGGGCACGCGTGCAGACATGCCTGAAACTAACGCATTGCACGAACCATCACAGCTCCGGTAGCTTGATCCGACTGATAGTCAACGCCCCGAGATCGCAAACAGCGGCGTCAGGAGGCGAGGTGTGTAACCGCTGACGGGCGGCTTGTCTAGCAATCATTTCTCGCCGGACGATTTTGACGGCGTCGCATGCGTGTGAACCTCACCCGCATGTTGTAGCACCCGCCCCTGCTGGACGCGGTCCGGGCCTTTGTTGCGACGCTATGGCACCAGAGCTTGACCCACGCCGCGCTGGAGCTGCACATCCAGCCACATCGCCCTCGTGTGGGCGCTGACCAGAGTGGTCATCCGCACGACGCCTCTGGCGAGCGTGGCCCCTGCCAAGCAGTTGTGTACTAGATGGGCGTGAGCACGGCGGTGCTGTCGCTGGATCTGGGCGAGTCCTGGGTCTGGCAGTTCAGCGCGTTTGCCTGGGGCTCGCTGCTGGTGCAGGCCCTGGTGGGCGCATTTGTGAGCTACCTGGCCTGGATGTGGATGCTGGCGCACTACCCGGCGACCAAGATTTCGGTGTTTGTGTTCCTCACACCCGTGTTTGCGCTGCTGTTTGGCGCGCTGTGGCTGGGCGAACCGGTCACGCCGGGGCTGGTGGCGGCACTGGTGCTGGTGGCGGCGGGGATTGTGCTGGTGAACCGACGGGCGGGTTGAGCATTTGTATCAAATAGTGCCATAGGGCTACCTGCGTAGTGATGGCAGCTATCATTTTCATGACACTCGCTGTCGAAGATTCCTGGTCCAGGTGTGTGGGAAGAACACACTGGGACGGTCTGAATCACCGCTGCGAAGTACCGCCACCGGTACCCGGGCACCATTTCACGCTTTCTTCAAAAAGGTATCCATGCGTCACGTCACACTGACCTTTGCACCCGAAGCCGTTCACCAGTGGGCCCCCCGGGCCTTGCCGACCTTGCGAGCCACGCTGGCCCTGGGCTGTGCCGCACTGGCCTTGGCAGGCTGCGGCGGCGGCTCAGGCTCCGCAGAGCCTGGCCAGCCCCCCGTCACCAGCACGCTGCCCGCCCCCGAGAACTTTGAGAACAGCGGGGCCCTGAGTTTTGCGTGGAGCGCCACACCGGGCGCCACGCGCTATGAGCTCTTTGCCGACATGGATGGCCCAGGGCCTCAGACGGAAGTACAGATGGGCGCGGCGCAAGGCCTCAGTTTCTACTCCACGACGCAACGACAGTTTGGCCACCTGAATCTCGCCCGAATCCCTGATTTCATCAACGCAACCTTCCGCCTGCGGGCTTGTAACAGCGATGGATGTGGAGCCTTCACCGCAGCAAAGGCGCTGGACCTTCCCAGCCGCATCAGCTACGAATTCTCCTCGGGACGTGCCCCCCTCAAATCCTCATCAAGCAATTTCGACCCCATATCCCAAGACGGCCTGACCCTGGTCCTTCGCAGCTACAACGGCTCGACGAGCACCTTGTTGGTGTTCGCGCGCACGGCCGCTGGCCAGCCATGGCAGCAGCAGGCGGAAATCCCCACCAGTGCGTACTGGATCGCGCTTTCAGCGGACGGCAACACGCTGGCCGCCAGCGAAGAGTCCAAGGTACAGATTTACCAGCGCAGCAGCGGCACCTGGAGCCAGCCAACCACGATTGCCTCGACCCAGACGCCCGCTGCCTGCCCCCAGCCCTGCCAGATAGTCCCCGACCGGCTGGCACTGTCGGCCAACGGCAACCTGCTGGCGGTCACGGGGCGCTTTGGGGCGGCAACCAACGACTCCAACGCCGTTTTCACCTATGTGCGCACGGGCACCACGTGGGCCGCGCAAAACCATTTCGCGCCAGGCGACAGCATCGTGGGCACAGCCCTCGCCCTGTCGGGCGACGGCAGTACGCTGGCACTGAACAGCGGCGCCATCACCCGCGGCGTGAACTTCACGCCACCGCACGTGCATATCTACGCGCAGAACGGGGTCGATGGATGGACCGAACAAGCGCGGCTGCCTGTGGGCATCGTGAATTTCCTGGACATTGCCGCATCGCGGTACAGCGCCATGACGCTCTCCCACGACGGCAACACCATGGCGGTGGAAGCCCGGAACGCGCCCAACGCGCTACCGGCGGAATACCACATCACGGCCGCAGACCTCACGTGCGCAAGCCCGGGCACCGGAAGCACAGCACCGGGGTGGCACATCGCCCTGTTTGCGCGCGACGGCGCAGCATGGCAGCGGCAGGCTGTCATTGCACGTGAGACTGCCGCCTCATGGGCACTAGCCAACAATGGCAATGCTCTTTTTTACGGCGAGCTTTTCAACCGCCGCAACGGGGTCTGGGCCTGCCCCTGACCCCTGTGCACCCGGCCTATATAGCCCGTTGGCCGGGTTCACCGCCTCAGAATCAGATTCCGGGGATTGCCGACAACGGAACCTAAAGGCGCAGCATGCAGCCTCTGACAAACGACTTGCCAAACGACCGTTTCACGCCAGACGATTTCGCGACGTCCCACGCGTTTGAAAATCGCCAGCATGCCACCCAGCGTGCCCCTCGCTGAACGCGGTCCGCGCCATTGTGGTGGCGGCGCGGCAGCGGAGCTTTGCCCGCGCCACACTGGAACTGCGGGTCACCCACAGCGCCAACACGTGGGCGCTGACCACGGTGGTCATCCGCACCACACCGCTGGCACGCGTGGCCCCGGCCAAGCAGCTTTTCTATCAAGTGGCGGTGAGCACGGCGGTACTACCGGTGCTGTCGCTGGGCCTGGGTGAGGCCTGGGTCTGGCAGTTCAGCGGCTTTGCCTGGGGTTCGCCGCTGGTGCAGGCCCTGGTGGGTGCGTTTGTGAGCTACCTCGCCTGGATGTGGATGCTGGCGCACTACCCTGCCACCAAGATCTCGGTGTTTGTGTTTCTCACACCCGTGTTTGCGCTGCTGTTTGGCGCGCTGTGGCTGGGCGAACCGGTAACGTCGGGGCTGGTGGCGGCACTGGTGTTGGTGGCGGCGGGCATCGTGCTGGTGAACCGGCGGCCTGCGGTGGCGTAGTACCCGTGACAAAAGGGTTTGCATAAAAATACGGCCTAGCGCTTTATTAACAAGCACTTAAAGCTACTATTTTTATAGCAATTCTTTTGCAGGCGGGTGTCGTCAGCCCACCAGACTCAGTGCATACCGCGTATCCAGCAACACCTGAATGCGCGCACCCAGCGCGGCGCCTTCATCGTCCTCCAGCCGCGTGAACTGCTGGGTCCAAGCCTCAGACTGCGCAAAATTCGGGAACCGGGGTGGTTCGCCCCACAGCCAGTCCGGGTGCGTGGCCCGGGGGCTTCGTCCAAACACATGCAGGTGCATCTTGCGGTGCAGCGCGGGGGTTTTCGGCCCCTGGGGATGGGCCAGTGGGTTCAGCGCGTTGTTGCCCGCCTCCCAGTAGTTCAGGCAGCCACCGGCAAGCTGCGGCAAGGTGTCGAGCATGGCCCGGCCCGTTGCGGCCACCAGGCACGACCAATGCGCCAGCTCTTCGGGCGTCAGCTCGCTGCGTTCCCAGACGGGACGCGGCGGGTGGACCAGCACATGCCCGCCATCGCCGCGGTGGTTCATGGGCCGCGCAGGGAGGTCGACCGTGCCACCGGCACAGCGGATCAGGGTGGTGTGAAGGTTCAAGGGCAATTCTCCAAAGCAGAGGTTTGTGAAAAGGGGGCGGTGGCCGCTGCGTGCCTTATCCATCGCCGCGAGGCGCCCAGCAGGCGATGGCCGTGGCCGAGAGCAGCAAGGCTGCAACGCCATACACCCAGGCGGACGGCGCAATGGGCAGCAGCACACCCGCCAGCACCGGGCCCGCACCAGCGCCCAGGTCCCGCCACACCGACCGCGTCGCCAGCGCCTGGATGCGCCCCGGCCCCGGTGTGCGGCGCGCCACCAGCGGTGGCAACAGCGGCAGCAGCAGGGCCCGCAAAATCACGATGGCCAGCGCGCTGGTCCACAGCCACCCCAGCCCAAAACCCACCAGGGCCAGCGACGTGAGCACGGCGAAACCCACGAGCAGCACTTCGGCGCCGTAGTGCTCGGCCAGGCCGCCACCCACCGCACTCAGCACGATCTCGGCCAGGTAGCGGACCGACAGCAACAGCGCCGCCACGACTACCGGATGGCCCGGCAGCACATCCCGGCCCAGGTACGACAGGCCGATGATGAACAGGCCGTCCAGCACCAGCCCCTCGACGAAGGAAAAACGGTCCAGGCGGCCCGGCAACTTGCCCCAGCGCTTGGGCGGTGGCGGCAGGGCATGCGGCTGGGCGGGCAAGTGCCGCGTGGCCAGCAAGGCGCACAACGCAACAGCCGCAAACACAAAGAAGATGGCCCGGGGCTCCCACCAGAGCGCGCAGACACCACCCGCGGGCAGGGCCAGCATAGGTCCCAGCGCTGCAAAGGCGCGCGACTGCCCGGCGCGTCGCGCTGCGCCCAGAGGCTCGGCCGTGGCCAGCGCCTGCGTGGCGAGGTTCAGCGCCGCAAACGCCAGGCCCCACAGCAGCCGCAGGCCCAACAAGGCGATGAAGCCGCTGAGGATGGCGTACCCCAGCGCACACGCGGCGGCGGCCAGCACGGCCAGCGAGCAGGTGAGGCGCTCGCCATGGCGGGCATAGAACCGCGCCACCGCCCCGTAGCCCGCAATGCGCACGAGGCGATTTGCGGCCAGCAGAATGCCCGCTTCAAACAGGGTGACGCCAAACGCCGGGGCAAACATCGGCAGCAGCAGGTAGAGCACCGTATCCCCGGGGAGTGACAGGCCCAGCGCCAAGGCGGCGCGGCGCGAGTGGAGGTCTGAGGCAGAGGGGTTGGCTGAAGGCTGTGGCATGGCCCGCATGGTGCGCGGCGGTGCCCGGCGCGACAAACGATATTGCTGCGCGCCATGCGTGACAAAATTGCACGCATGTCACCCCGCCTGCCCCCGCTGAATGCCGTCCGCGCCTTTGCAGCGGCGGCGCGCCACCAGAGCTTTACCCGCGCCGCGCTGGAGCTGCACGTCACCCACAGCGCCATCAGCCGCCAGATCAAGGCGCTGGAGGAGCACCTGGGTGTGGAGCTGTTCGAGCGCAAGACGCGGCAGGTGCTGCTCACGGCGGCAGGGCATCAGTTTCACGCGCAGGTCGGGCCTGCACTCGCGCAGATCGGCGCCGCCGCCCAGTCGCTGCGGGGGGATGCCGGGCTGCGCAGCGTCAAGATCAACGTGCGGCCCAGCTTTGCGGTGCGCTGGCTGATCCCCAGGCTGCCGGGTTTTGTGGCCCAGCACCCGGACATCGAGCCCCAGGTCATCACCAGCACGCTGGCACCCGACCACGCGGCCGAGGCCTTCGACCTGGCCCTGCGGCGCGGCCCGCGCGGGTGGCCACCAGGCATGCAGATCCACCCGTTTCTGGAAGACGAAGCGCTGGTGGTGGGGTCGCCGGCGCTGTTCGCCCAGCGCCCGGTGACGCGGCCCGAGGCGTTGTCGTCCCACGTGCTGCTGCTGTCCAAGTCGCGCAGCAAGGACTGGGAAAGCTGGAAGAAGCAGGTGAACCTGCCAACACTCCAGCCCGCCAGCTGCCTGCAGTTTGACCATCTGCACTTTGTGCTGCAGGCCGCCGTGGATGGGCTGGGCTTTGCGATGGCCCCGGTGTCGCTGATTGCCCACGACCTGGCCTCGGGGCGGCTGGTGTCGCCCCTGCCCAGCTTGCGGCTGCCGCTGACCCGGCACTACTTCGGCACGGCCCCGGACCCGTCGCCGGAGACGCTGTGTCTGGTGCAATGGCTTCGGCAAGAGATGGACGCGCTGCCAGGTGCGCTGCCGCCGTCAGGGCCGGGGCGCACAGCGCAACATTCAAGTCAAAACAAGCCCTAGCGCTTTACCATCAAGCGCTAAAAGCTATATTATTTGTAGCAAGAAACGTTATTCGCCGTCGCTCATCCACCGTGCCGTGCCCGACACGCGGATGGAGCTGCCCGCCACCGGCCCGATCTCGGCGCGCAGGCGCGAGCGCATGCCCATGTCCTCGCCCTGTACCACATCGATGGCGCCGCCATGCGGCCAGCCCAGGTCGCGCAGGTAGCCCGCCAGTGCGGCCGTGGCGGCGCCCGTGGCCGGGTCTTCCAGCACGCCGCCCGAGGCAAAGGCATTGCGGGTGTGCAGCAGCCGGTCCGACTCCACCCACACCAGCACGATGGTCACCAGCTTGGCGTTCACCATCAGCGTGCGGCCGGCGTCCAGCGCGTAGTGCATGGCCGCCAGCGCCGCACGGCTGCGCAGGGCCAGCACCAGGTGGTCCGCACCGCCATGGATGAGTGCGGGCGGGATGCGCGGGTCCAGATCGGCCGCGCTGAGGCCAAACAGGGCGAGCGCGTCGGCCAGCAACGTGGCAGGCACAGGCCCGCTGCGTGTGGGGGGCGACTGCAGCGCCGCCTGCACCAGATCGCCCTGGCGGCGGCCTTCGACCGTGATCTCGGCCTGGCTCAGCGACAGCGCAAACACGCCGTCGCCCTCGCGCTGCGCAAGCGCGGCGCCCAAGGCAATGGTGGCGTGGCCACAAAAGGGCACCTCGCTCTCGGGCGAAAAGTAGCGCACCTTCCAGCGGCCATCGCCCAGTGGGGCGGCAAACGCGGTTTCAGAAAAGCCGACCTCGGCAGCGATGCGCTGCATATCAGCGGGGGCGGGCAGCTCGTCACCGATCCACACACCGGCGGGGTTGCCCCCCACAGGTCCATCGGAGAAAGCTGCGATTTTTTGAAGTGCCATGGTGTTCAATATCCAGAACGACAGGACAGGAGATGGCAGGGCAGCCAGTGGCTCAGAGCTTGGGAATGCGAATCCGGCTGATCATCAACGAGCCCGACACCGCAAACAGCAGCACCAGCGGGTGCAGCGTAAAGCCGCCAATGAGCACCTTGCCAAACCACAGGCTCTCGCGCACAGCGCCCAGGTAGGCGGCCAGGGCCATCAACGCCACCAGCATGATGGAGGTGGGAATCGGCGTGCCTTCAAAGTACTTGACCTTGCCGTCGTCGCCCGACAGGGTTTCGGCCGTGACGTTGTAGCGCGCCAGGCGCGACACGCCGCAGGCCACGAAGTAGGCCAGCACGATGCGGTCATACAGGCCCTGCATGCCGCAGCCGTAGGCAATGATGGCGGGCGCTACGCCGAAGGAGATCACGTCGGCCAATGAATCCAGCTCGCGGCCCATGGCCGAACTCTTCTGGCGCCAGCGCGCGATGCGGCCGTCCAGCACATCAAAGATCAGCGCGGCCAGCACCAGGGCGCACGCAAAGTACACATGCAGCACGTCGTTCGTTTCCAGGTACGACATGACCGAGAACAGCGCGCCCACGCCGCAGACCGCATTGCCCAGCGTGAACCAGTCGGCGAGGTGGAACTCACGGATCATCGAAAAACGTTTGGGCGGCTGCGGAGTGTTCATGGAGGGAAGGCGCGCGGCGGGGCGCGCAGTGGCAATCAACAAGGTCCATTATGGGTGTGCCGCAGCACCACCCGGCGCTGAGAGCTTGCGGACGGTCTCGCAGGGGGGTCCTGAACCCTCTCTGACATCTGCGTGACTGCTTTTGCGCCGGCACACAGACAGACTGTGGCCACGCGGCGGGCGCAGGCGGGTAGGACGATGCCGCATCCGCCCCCCGCCGGTGACCGACCCGCAGCCCCATCAGACCCGAGACCCGCCATGCGCCTCCCACAGATGCCCCCGCTCCACACGCCTTTCTCCCCCGGTGCCCCGGTGCGCAGCTTGCAGGATGTAGAACGGATTGAAGCCCGCCCCCTGACCGAAGCGCTGCCAGTGCAAAGCACCTACGAAATCTTTGTGAATTCGGCAGCGGCGTTTGGCGACAAAACGGCGCTGAGCTTTTTGCCCACAGCCGACCCGGCGCACGAACCCATCCGCTGGTCGTATGCGCAGCTGCTCACCAGCATCCACCAGACGGCCAACCTGCTGCACCACCTGGGCGTGGGCCCACAAGACGCGGTGGCCGTGCTGCTGCCCGGCTGCCTGGAATACCACCTGGCCCTGTGGGGCGGTGAGGCGGCGGGCATCGTGCAACCGCTCAACCCCATGCTCACCGACGAGAAGATCGCGGCCATGATGACCCTGGCACGCGCCAAGGTGCTGATTGCCTACGGTGCCGCAGGCGATGTGGGCTACTGGAGCAAGGCCCAGCGCTTGATGGGCATGGTGCCCACGCTCACCACCGTGCTGCGCGTCGCCCCCCACGATGAAGCCCCTGGCGCGGCAGGCCCGCTGCCCGACGGCGTGGTGGACCTGGCCGAGCGCCACCAGCACCCCGGCGACCACCTGGTGAGCGGCCGCCACATTGCCGCCACCGACATCGCTGCGTACTTCCACACCGGCGGCACCACGGGCGCGCCCAAGCTGGCGCGCCACAGCCACGGCGCGCAGGTGTTCACGGCCTGGGGCTGCGTGCAGATGCAGGGCATCACACCCGAGGACGTGGGCATCAACGGCTACCCGCTGTTCCATGTGGCGGGGGTGCTTCCGGGCTCGCTCGCGGCGCTGTCGGCGGGGGTGGAAACCATCATCCCCACCACCGGCCTGTTCCGCAACCGGCAGGTGATTGCCAACTACTGGCGGCTTGTGGAGCGCTACCGCTGCACCTACCTGTCGGCCGTGCCCACGGTGCTGGCGGCACTGGCCAATGTGCCGCTGGGCGGCGCCGATATCTCCACCCTGCGCTACTGCCGCACCGGCGCGGCCATCCTGGCGCCCGAGCTGGCGGCGCGGTTTGAGCGCCTGTTGGGCCTGCACATCCACGAAAGTCTGGGCATGACGGAGATGGCGGGCATCTCCACCATCACACCACCCGGCGTGAACGCGCCCGCAGGCTGCGTGGGCTGGCGGCTGCCGTACACCCAGCTGCGCGTGGTGGCGCTGGATGCACACGGCAATGCGTCGGACCAAGACATGCCACCCGGCCAGCCAGGCATGGTCCTTTTCCAATCGCCCAACCTGTTCTCAGGGTTCCTCGACGCAGCCGACACGGCCAAGGCGTTCACCCACGACGGCTGGCTGGCCACGGGCGACCTGGGCTTTGTGGACGAGCAGGGCCGCCTGCACCTGAGCGGCCGCTCCAAGGACCTCATCATCCGCAGCGGCCACAACATCGACCCCAAGGTGATCGAAGACGCGCTGGGCGCCCACCCCGCCGTGCAGCTTGCTGCCGCCGTGGGTGCGCCCGACGCCTATGCGGGCGAGCTGCCCGTGGTCTACGCCACGCTAGTGCCCGGTGCACAGGCCGTGACCGAGGCCGAACTGCTGGCCTTCACCGCCGAACGCGTGGACGAGGCCGTGGCCCGCCCGCGCTGGGTGCAGGTGCTGGAGACCATGCCCGTGACCAACGTGGGCAAGATCTACAAGCCCGAGCTGCGCCAGCGCGCCGCCTGCCACACGGTGCAGGCGCTGGTCGATGGCGTGTGCGCCACCGAAGCCCCGGTCCAGCCCCGTCCCCAGGTACTGCCCGAAGGCGACAACGCAGTGCGTGTGACCGTGGCCCCCGGCGCGCAGGCAGACGCACTGGCAGCACGTCTGCGCGAGGTGCTCGCGCCCCTGCCCCTCACCGTGCGCATCACCACCGCCCCCGCCGCAGGGAGCCCCCAAAACGCATAAGCCCATGGCGTGACAGCCAGGCACCGGCCCGCCACCATGCATGGCGCAGCCCGCTGAGTGAATTTTGATAACCATGACAGGAGACAAACCCATGCCCTTCCACCCCCTGATGTCCCGCCGCACCTGGCTCGGCGCCGCTGCGCTGGCCGCTGCCCTCACCGGCACGTCGGCATTTGCGCAGGCCTACCCCAACAAGCCCATCAAGATCGTGGTGCCCTTTGCCGCTGGCGGCGCCACCGATGTGCTGGCGCGTGTACTGGCCGAGAAGATGGCCGTGGGCCTGGGCCAGCCCATGGTCATCGACAACAAGCCCGGCGCGGCCGGCATCATCGGCACCGACGCGGTGGCCAAGGCCGCGCCCGACGGCTACACGCTGCTGCTGGGCCTGAGCAACTCCATGCTCACCAACCAGTTCCTCTACACCAAGCTGCCCTACAGCCCCGAGAAGGACATCGCGCCCATCTACCAGATCGCGATTGCCCCGCTGGTGCTGGTGGCCCACCCCAGCGTGCCCGTGGCCACCGGCCCCGAGCTGCTGAAATATGTGGCCGCGAACAAGGGCAAGGTGGCCTACGGCTCGTACGGCACTGGCGCCTACCCGCACCTGGCCGGGGCGTACATGAGCCTCACGCAGAACGCCGACATGAGCCACGTGGCCTACCGGGGCGAGGCGCCCATGGTGCAGGACCTGCTGGGCGGCCAGATCCAGATCGCGTTTGCCAGCGCGCTGCAGGTCAAGCCCCACATCGAGGCGGGCAAGCTCAAAGCCATTGGCGTGAGCGGCGAGCGCCGGATGGGCACCCTGCCCAATGTGCCCAGCCTGGCCGAACAGGGCCTGAACGACGAGGCCTACCGCGTGGCGGGCTGGCTGGCGTTTGGCGCCCCCGCAGGCACGCCGCCCGCCATCCTGGAGCGCATTGCCGACGAGGTGCGCAAGACCACGCAGCTGCCCGATGTGGCCCAGCGTATTGCGGCAATGGGCTTTGATGTGCAGAACAGCTCGCCCGCGCTGTTTTCCGCCGCGATTGCCAAAGAGCGGCCGGTGTGGGAGCGCTTGATCAAGGCGTCCGGCGCGAAACTTGACTAACCCCCTGAGGCGCTGCGCGCCTTCCCCCTGAAGGGGGACGCCGCCAGCGCGGCGGGGCGGCCCTTGCGCGGCGGCACTGGCATGGCGTCACGCCCTGAGGCGAGCAGTCAGGAGAAACAGGGCGGCTGGAACCAAGGACGGCCAGGCACCCCACGGATAGGACAATTTCAAATAAAAACAGGCTCCTGCGCTTTTCCCCAAAGCGCAGGTAGCTATGTTTTTTGCATCGACTTCGCCCGCTGCGCCGCAAACGCCACATACCAGTCCAGGCACCCAGGATTCGCCATCGCGTCCTTGTTCACTACCTTTTCGATCGGCTGGCCCAGCAGCAGCTTCTTGATGGGCAGCTCCTGCTTCTTGCCGCTCAGCGTGCGCGGCACCTCGGCCACGGCAAAGATGTCGTCGGGCACAAAACGCGGGCTTAAAGCGGTGCGCACGGCACCGTTGATGCGCGCGCGCAGGGCATCGTCGAGCGCGTAGCCCGGGCGCAGCACCACAAACAGCGGCATGTAGCTCTCGCAGCCCAGGTATTCCAGGTCCACCACCAGGCTGTCGAGCACTTCGGGCAGCGATTCCACCGCGCTGTAGATCTCGCTCGTGCCCATGCGCAGGCCGTGGCGGTTGATGGTGGCGTCGCTGCGGCCGTAGATGACGCAGCCGCCGTTGGTGCCGATCTTGAGCCAGTCGCCATGTCGCCACACCGCGCCCATGCTCGCGGGGCCGTCGCCACCGCCGGGCCGGCGGCCGTGGCCTGCGGGGTACATGTCGAAGTAGCTCGACAGGTAGCGGCTGCCGTCCTTGTCGCCCCACAGAAACAAAGGCATCGACGGGATGGGCTGCGCGCAGACCAGCTCGCCCACGGCGTCCTGCACGGGGCGGCCTTCGGCGTCCCAGGACTCCACCGCCGCACCCAGCATGCGGCATTGCATCTCGCCCGGCACCTGCGGCATCTCGCGGTTGCCGCCGATGAAGGCGCCGCAAAAATCCGTACCGCCCGAGATGTTGTTCCACCAGATATCGTGCGTACCAATGGCCTCGAACTGCGCCGTGCCCCACTCCTGCACCTCGGGCGACAGCGGCGAGCCGGTCGTGCCCAAAGCGCGGATGCGCGTCAGGTCGCCAAAGTCGGCCAGCGTGATGCCCGCCTTCATGCAGTTGGCAAAAAACGCCGCGCCCGCGCCGAAGAAGGTCACCCCCGTCTCGGCCGCAAAGCGCCACAGCACGCCCCAGTCGGGGTGGTCCTTGCTGCCGCCGGGGTTGCCGTCGTAGATAACGCAGGTGGTGCCCGACAGCAGGCCGCTGAGCTGTGCGTTCCACATCACCCAGCCCGTGGAGCTGTACCAGTGGTAGCGCTCGCCAAAGCTGTTGGCCTCGTAGCTGCAGCCGATGTCGTTGTGCAGCACCTTGAGCTGCAGCGCCACCAGCACCGTGCCGCCATGGCCGTGCACGATGGGCTTCGGGAGCCCCGTGGTGCCGCTGGAATAGACGATCCATAGCGGGTGGTCAAACGGCAGCCACATCGGTTCAAACGCTGCGGTTTCCGCATCATTTTGTGCCGTAGCGCTTGTCCAGCCTGCGCAACCAGCTATCGAAACAGAATCAGTCAGATTACCCAGCAACACCACATGCTGCACGCTGGGCAGGTCGGCGCGCAGCTCGGCCAGCACGCCAGTGCGGTCGTGGTCACGCCCGCCGTAGGTCACGCCGTCCACGGCGATCAGCACCTTGGGCTCGATCTGGCGGAAGCGGTCGAGCACTGCGTGCGTGCCCATGTCGGGCGCGCAGATGCTCCACACCCCGCCGATGCTGACCGTGGCCAGGAAGGCGACCATGGCCTCGGGCACGTTGGGCAGGTAGGCGGCCACGCGGTCGCCGGGCTGGATGCCCTGGGCCTTGAGGTGCAGCGCCAGCGACGCGACCTGGCGGCGCAGCTCGGGCCAGCTCAGCTCGCGGTGGTTGCCTTTTTCATTGTGGCTGATGATGGCGGGCAGACCCGCTGCGTGCGCCGCATCGACATGGCGCAGCGCCTGGCGCGCGTAGTTGACCTGAGCGCCAGGAAACCACTGAGCGCCGGGCATGGTGTTTTTGCCCAGCACGGCGGTGTGGGGGGTGGGCGATTCGATCTGGAAGTAGTCCCACACGCTTTGCCAGAACGCATCCAGCTCGGTGGTGGACCAGCGCCACAGGGTGTCGTAGCTGTCGAACTGCAGGCCGCGCTGGTCGTGCAGCCAGTTCTGGAACAGGCGGATCTGGGGAACGTAAGGCGGGGATTTGGTATTTGTCTCCATGGCGACGCAGCGTAGCAGCGCATCCGGGCGCGGACCAGCCATATCCGTCCCCGGCTTGACACTTGCAGTCAACGGCGCAAAGGCGTTCGATCCCAGCCCATGGCAAGCGAGCTGCGCGTTATTAATTACTTTAATGACAATATTGGACTAACCAAATTGTTCATTTCCCCGTTCTTGCCTGTGAGCGCTGGGCATAGAACCCGGCACACCGCCCATTTTTCGTAGGGCGCCCTGCCTGGCACAACGATTGCCTGGAATCGCCGATGGAACGACCAAAAGGCACGGCACTCCGCCCACCCCAATCCCCCAAAGCAATGGACCAAGAACTGAACAACGGCACGAATTTCACGGCCCGGCGCCGGGTACTCAAGGGAATGGCCGCCATGCCGCTGGCCGGCACGCTGGTGGCCTGTGGTGGCAACCCGGCCGACGCCACCAACACACCGCCCACCACCTCCGCGCCCATTGGCGGGGACACCCCGCCTCCCGCGCCAACGCCAGGTACCACGCCCCCCACAGCACCACCGGCGCCGGCAGTGCCCCCCACCGTGCCGCCTTCCCCCGCGACGCCTCCCTCCACACCGCCTGGCACCCCGCCTCCGCCTTCGACCCCCCCACCCCCTGCAGCGCCACCGCCTCCCCCCGCAGCGCCACCACCACCACCACCACCACCTCCTCCTCCTCCTCCTCCACCTCCTCCACCGGCCCCCAGCGCCTTTGTGCACCCTGGCGGGCTGCACACGGACGCTGACTTTGCGCGCATGCGTACCAAAATTGCCGAGAACGCAGCGCCTTGGGTGAGCGGCTGGAACGCGCTTCAGTTTTCGGGGCATTCCTCACTGAACAGCGATATGTGGCCCCACCCGCTCACCGTGGTGATCCGTGGCGGCGATGGGCAGAACTTCGGCACCATGATCAAGGACATGCAGCGGGCCTACCAGCTGGCGCTGCGCTGGAAGGTGTCCCAGGACAACGCCTATGCCGACCGTGCCGTGGCGTTCCTGGATTCGTGGTCGAGCACCATGACCACGCTCACCGGCAATGCGGACCGCTACCTTGCTGCTGGCATCTACGGCTACCAGTGGGCCAATACGGTGGAACTCCTGCGCAGCTACCCCGGCTGGTCGCCCGAGGGCCTGGCCCGGTTCCAGAAACTGCTGCTGGAAGTGTTTTACCCGCTGAGCCACCGCTTTCTAGAGGAACACAACGGCGCCAACATCACCAACTACTGGGCCAACTGGGACCTGTGCAACATCAACGCCATCATGGCCATCGGCATCTGCTGTGACCGGCGCGACCTGTACAACGAGGCGATCAGTTATTACAAGAACGGCCGGGGCAACGGCGCAGCCGCGCACAACGTCTACGCCATCCACCCCGGGCACCTGGGGCAATGGCAGGAGAGCGGGCGCGACCAGGGGCATGCCACGCTCGGCATGTCGCTGTGCGGGGCGCTGTGCGAGATGGCCTGGTCGCAGGGCGACGATCTGTACGGCTACTGGAACAACCGGCTGCTCTCGGCCGCCGAATACGTGGCGGCCAGCAACCTGGCCGATGCGGGTGGCGCGTATCCGGCGCTGCCGTTCTCACGCTATGCCAACCGCCAGGGCATCTTCACCGGCGTCTCTCCTGCGGGGCGGCCACACCTGCGCCAGTGCTGGGAGCTGCTGTACAACCACTACGTCAACCGCAAGGGGCTCTCTGCGCCCTACACAACGGCCATGGCGGCCAAACTGCGGCCCGAGCAGCGCGGCACCGGGGACGACCCCGGCATGGGCACCTTGACCTTCTCGCGCGCGCCGATTGCAGCCGGGGCCGCGCCCAGCGGCCTCACGGCCTACCTCGTCAACGGTCAGGTGCTGCTGTCGTGGTGGGGCAGCGCCTACGCCACGGCCTATGAGGTGCAGCGCGCACCCGCAGCGTCGGGCCCGTTCACCACACTCACCACCGTGGGCGAGGAACGCACCCATACCGACACACCTGGCACGGGCACCTGGCACTACCGCATCGTGGCAGTCACCCCAACGGGCCGGCTCACGGGCGCCGAGATCCGCAGTGTTGCCACCACGCCGCAGCTGATGCTGCATCTGCCCTTGAACGAGGGCAGCGGAACGTCGGCCACCGACCAGAGCGGCAACGCGCTGCATGGCCGACTGGTGGGCGGCACGTCCTGGGGCGCTGGCCGCACGGCGGGCAGCAGCGCCGTAGCACTCGACGGCGCCAGCGGCCACGTGGCCCTGCCCACGGGCATCATGAAAGACTTGGCCGACTTCACGATCGCAGTCTGGGTCTACCGGCAAAGCGCCAGCGCCGGGAACGCCCGCGTGTTTGACATCGGCTCCAGCGACATCGCCTATCTGGCCCTGCTCGGCAACACCAGCACGCTGCGCTTTGCCTCCACCGGCACCACCTATTTCGGCGAGGAAAACGTCACGTCCTCGGTGGCGCTGGGCACAGGCCGGTGGGTGCACCTGGCGGTGACCCGCCGGGGCAACACCGTGACCCTGTTTGTGGACGGGCAGGCCACCGGCACCTTGGCCGACGCGCCCTTTGCGCCCCACCAGCTGGGCGCCACCACGCAGAACTGGCTGGGCCGCGCGCAGTACGGGGCCGACCCGTACTTTGCGGGCCGCATGCAGGATTTCCGCCTCTACAGTGGGGCGCTGACTTCCGTGCAGATCACGGCCCTGGCCCAGTGACGCGCTGCACAGCCCCGGCGGCACACCGGGGCTGTGCCCGATACCGGCTTTCAAAACACTGCTGGCAACACGGGTAGATTTATTTCGCACAGTTGTGCTAAATTTCGCCCCATGGATGCCAAGACCCAGAAATCAGAACTCACCCGCGCGGCCATTGTGGGCGCAGCGCTGGACCTGGCTGCGGCCGAAGGGCTGGAGTCGATCACGCTGCAGGCCGTGGCCGACCGCGTGGGTCTGTCCAAGAGCGGCGTGTTCTCGCGCGCCGGCTCGCGCGAGGCGCTGCAGAAGGCGGTGATCGAGGAGTTTGGCCGCCGGTTCCTGGCCGATGTGTTTGTGCCCGCCATGCAGCACCCCAAGGGCCTGCCGCGCCTCAACGAGATCGTGCGCCGCTGGATTGCCCGCACGCGCGATGTGGAGGCTTTCACCGGCTGCATCTACACCGCAGGGGCCTTCGAGCTGGACGACCGCGAGGGCGAGCTGCGCGACCTGCTGCATTCAGAGATCACACGCTGGCGAGCGGCACTGCGCCGTACGGTGATCCAGTCCATCGAGGCCGGCCACCTGCCCGCCGACACCCCGCCCGACCAGCTGGTGGGCGAGATCTATTCCATGATCATGGGCTTGTTGCACGACGTCCGCTTCCTGCGCGATCCGCAGGCAGTGTCACGCACCGAGGCGTCCTGGGCGCGCCTCGTCAAGAGCTACCTCCCTTCCCCCTCCTGAGACGCGGTGGTGTGCCAGGGAGACCTCTTGTTTTTTTATGCCCCAATTTCGCACAACCGTGCGAAGAAAGGAACCACCATGTTGATCATCCTGGGCATTGCCGCCATTGCGGCCGCAGCGGGCGCCATCCGGTCGCTGCGCAGCACCCTCACCAGCCTCCCGCGCAGCAACCGGGACTGGGTCTTTTTCTGAGGTGCGCGCCGCGCGCCCCACTCCATCCCTTCAGGAACCCCACCATGAACACCTCCTCTTCATCCACCGCCCTGCGGGCCACGTCCAGCTTCTACGGCGAGCACCCCGCCATGCGCCTTGTGCGCCTGACCCTGGGCGCCACCGAGCGACTGTGGCCCGCACTGGCCGTGCGCGTGGCTGCGCGCCTGTTTGGCACGCCCCTGCCCCTGCGCAAACCCGGCCGCCAAGCCGTGCCGCCCGGCCACTGGCGCACAGAGCGCTGGCCGTTTGAAGACGCCGAGATCACGCTGTACCTGCCCCAGGCCCAGCCGCATGGCCCCGCGGTGCTCCTGCTGCACGGCTGGGGCGGGCATGCGCGCCAGATGCTGCCGCTGGCCGACGCCCTGACTGCCCGCGGCCTGCGCCCGGTGCTGGTGGACCTGCCTGCGCACGGTGGCAGCCGGGGCCGCGTGAGCAACCTGCCCCAGTTCGCCCGCGCCATCGAATACGCCACCGCCCGCCTGCACGTGCAGGACTCGGCGCCCCATGCCGTGGTGGCCCATTCGCTGGCTGCCAACGCAGCGGCGCACGCGGCCAGCCGGGGCCTGGCCACCCAGCGGCTGGTGCTGCTGGCACCGCCCGCGTCGCCGCACGAATACACGCGCCTGTTCGCCCAGGTGTTCGGCCTTTCGGAGCGCACGCGTGCCGCCCTGCAGCGGCGCATCGAAGCCCGAGAAGGCATCCTGATGCGCCAGTTCGAGCCCCCGGCTGTGGGCCCACGCATCGCGCTGCCCACGCTGGTGGTGCACGACCGGGGCGACCGCATCAACCGCTTTGCCGATGGCGAGGCCTATCGCGACCACATCCCGGGCGCCACGCTGCTGGCCACCGAGGGGCTGGGGCACCGCAAGATCCTGCAGCAGGTAGAGGTGCTTCAGTCGGTGGTGGACTTCGTAGCGAGCTAGTGTCCCGAATTGGAAATTCGTTTCATAAAGACGTCGAGAATCCCCGCCATGCTGCGTTGCAGATCCTCGCGATAGCACCGGCTATCGCTGTGGTTTGCGCCTTGCCTGACGTCGATTTCGACATCTTTATTTCATCAACGAACTTCCAACTCGGGACACTTGGTGCCGGTCAGCCCAGACCGCTGAGCGCTTGTGCCAAGTCCGCGCGCAGGTCGCGGGCGTCTTCCAGCCCCACATGCAGGCGGACAAGGCGCCCCTCGTCCGGCAGCGTTGCCAAGTGGCGCTGGTCATAGGGCACAGCGGGCAACACCAAGCTTTCGTACCCGCCCCAGCTGGTGCCCAGGCCAAAGAGCGCAAGCGCGTCGATGAAAGCCGCAAATGCGGCTTCACTGCAGGGCGCCAGCTCAAAGGTGAACGGCCCCGCGGCGCCCGAAAACTGCGCGCGCCAAAGCGCGTGGCCCGGGTCGGAGGGGAGCGCCGGGAACAGCACGCGCCGGACCTGCGGTTGCTCTTGCAGCCACTGGGCCGTCGCCAGCGCGGTCTGCTGGTGCCGTTCGAGCCGCACCGCCAGGGTGCGCAGGCCGCGCAGCGCGAGCCAGCACACATCGGGCGCCGCGTGGGCGCCGCTGCGGTCGCAAAAGCGCCGGGTGCTGGCCAGGTCTGCGTGCGAACCCGTGATGAGCCCCAGCATGAGGTCGGAGTGCCCGTTGATGTATTTGGTGGCCGAATGGATGGCGATGTGCACACCCAGGGCGTGGGCGTCAAAAAACACCGGCGTGCCCCAGGTGGCATCCACCGCCACCGGGATGTGGCGCTGGCGTGCCGCCGCGCACACGGCGCGCACGTCCAGCATCTCCATGGTCAGCGACGCGGGGGTCTCGATGTAGACCAGGCTGGTGTTGTCCCGCAGGTAGGGCGCGATGTCGGCGCCTTCCGGAAAGTACTCGACGGTGGTGCCCTGCGGCACCAGTTCCTGGTCGCAGAAGATGCGCGTGGGCCCGTACACACCCTGGTTCAGCAGCAGGTGGCGGCCCGGCCCCGCATGGGCACTGAGCACGGCCACGATGGCCGCCAGTCCGCTGGCTGTGGCCAGGCAGGTTTCTGCGCCCGACAACGCGGCCATGCAGCGCTGCAGCTCAAACGTGGTGGAGGTGCCCGAGCGGCCGTAGCGCGGCGAGTCGAACACGGTCTGGTGGTGCGCGTGTTTGTAGGCAGCCAGGGTGTCGAACACGACGGTCGAGGCCCGCACCAGCGGCGGGTTGATGGCCTGGGCGGCGCGGGCCGTCTGGCGGCCCGAATGGACAAGGAAGGTGGTGGTGTGCATGGGCTGGGGGCGGGTTCCGGGGAAGGAGTGGGGAGGAGGTGGTTTCATAATAGGACGGCATGTCAGCACCAGAACGCCAACAAACATCGCCAGGGCGCCAAGACGCCGGCCTGTGGGCCACGCTGGCAAAAACGCACGCGGCCGGCACGCTTTTGCCAGCGCACCAGCACCGCAGCGGCCAGCTGGTGTTTGCCACGCGGGGCGTGATGCTGGTGGAGACACCCCACGCGCGCTGGACCGTGCCGCCGCAGCGGGCGCTGTGGGTGCCCCCGCACCACACCCATGCGATCGAAATCCTCTCTGCCACCGACCTGCGCACGGTGTACTGCCAGCCGGCGCTGGTGGCGCAGTGCGCATCGTTTGCGCGCCGGGACGAGGTGCACGCAGTGATCGCGTCGCCGCTGATCCAGCAGCTGGTGCTGGGGCTCTTCAACGGCGGGTTCGACCACCCCACGCGGCAGCTGATGGTGTCCCTGCTGCTGCATACGCTGCAGCACACGCCCTGTCTGCCCACCCACCTGCCGATGCCTGCCAGCGAAGGGCTGCGGCGCGCGCTCGCGCTGTTGCTGCAGGCCCACCAGTGGCAGCTCTCGCTGCACGAACTCGCGGCCGAGGCCGCGATGTCCGACCGCACCTTCACCCGGCGCTTCACGGCGGAAGCGGGCCTGAGCTTTCGCGCCTGGCGCCAACGTGCGCGCATCATTGCCTCGCTCGATCTGCTGGCCTCGGGCCGCCCGGTCAAGGGCATCGCTCACGCCCTGCAGTTCGAGAGCCCCGCCGCGTACATCGCCTCGTTCCGCACGCTGCTGGGCTGCACACCGAACACCTTCCGCCAGGGACAGCACGGCGACACGCACCCATAGCCACCGTACGGGCAGACCCTGCCCTGGGGCCGCGCTGGGTGCCGGGAGCCTCCTCTATCATTCGCAGTCCGCAGCCCTGGCGCTGCCCGACACACTCTCCGATCCGCCCCCACATTCTTCCGATGCATCTCCTCATGTCCGCCTGGCCTGTCCTGGCCCTGCTGCTGCCCGCCCTGGTGCTGGTGTCGGCCATCTACTTCCTGGCCAAGGGCGACCGCAGGGCGTTTGCGCAGCTCCTGGCCCTGCTGGCCTGCTGGGTCATCGGTGCGTTGCTGATGGAGTTCTTCATCTTCATGGCGGCACGCATGGCACGTTCGGGCAGCGCGGCCATGCCGGTGCTGGGCACGGGCACACGCCAGCTGCTGGAGACCATGGCCAGCCCGCGCTCCATCGCCGCACCACCGCTGTCGCTGGCCGCCATGGCGGCCTACAGCGTGCTGGCGGCGTACCTGTGGGTGCTGGTCACCTGGGGGCTGCACCTGCGCGGCAAGCCAGCGGGTGGCGCCCGCAAGAAGCCCGCCAAGGGCGCGCGCAAACCGGCACGCTCGTAACGCACCATAATTTTTGATGTTTTAAGGCCCTAGCGCTTATCCTGCATCATTTTTTAGCTATTTAATTTATAGCATTCAGGCACCCTGCCTTGATGCAGGGCAAACCGCCGCGCGGAGTGCCCGCCCACAATGGCAAGCCCCACCCCACGGTTGCAGGGTGGATGCCGGGCTGCTTCGCCCGGTCTTCTTGCCATGACCTCCTCCTCACACAGCGACGTTCTCATCGTCGGCGCGGGCCCTGCGGGCCTGTCGCTGGCCATTTCCCTGGCGCAGGCCGGGTTCTCCACCACCGTGGTCGAACAGCAGTCTGAGGCCACGCTGGCCCACCCCGCGCCCGATGGCCGCGAGATCGCGCTCACCCACCCCAGCGTGGCCACGCTACAGCGGCTAGGCACCTGGGCCGGCCTGGCGCCCCACGAGGTGGGCACCATCCGCGAAGCGCAGGTGCATGACGGCCCGCTGGGCCAGCGCAGCGCCCTGCAGCTGGGCACCCAGGGTACGGGGCTGGAGGCTCTGGGCTTCATCGTGCCCAACCACGCACTGCGCCGCACGGCCTATGCCGTCGCGGCACGCACACCGGGTATCCGCATCGTGACCGGCGCCCAGGTGGTGCGCGTGGCCACGCAGTCCACCCATGCCGAGCTGGAGTACTTGCCCCAGGCTTCCGCCGGTGCCCCCAGCGATGGCCCTGCGCCATCGCCACAGCGCCTGCAGGCCCCGCTGCTGGTGGCGGCGGACAGTCGCTTCTCGGCCACGCGGCGGCAGCTGGGCATTGGCGCACGCATGACGGACTTTGGCCGCACCGTGATCGTCTGCCGCATGCGCCATGCCCAACCCCATGGCGGCGTGGCGCACGAGTGTTTTGGCTATGAACGCACGCTGGCGGTGCTGCCCTTGCCCAATGACCCCCAAGAGGGGCATGCGCTGTGCTCGGTGGTGGTCACGGCGGGCACTGCCGACGCAGGTGCGCTGATGGCCCAGAGCCCGCAGGCCTTCGCCGCTACGGTGCAGGCCCAGCTGGGCGACCGCCTGGGGCCTTTGCAGCTGGAGGGCGAACGCCACGCCTACCCGCTGGTGGCCGTGTATGCACAGCGTTTTGCAGACCACCGCTGCGCGCTGCTGGGCGACGCCGCCGTGGGCATGCACCCCGTGACGGCGCATGGCTACAACCTGGGTCTGGCCGGTGTGGAACGCCTGACAGCCGCCGTGGTGGCGGCCCGCAGCCAGGGCCACGACATCGGCAATGGCGAAGCCCTGGCCACCTATGCGCGGGCGCACCACCGCCACGCATGGCCGATGTACGAGGGCACCAATGCCATCGTGCGGCTGTATACCGACACGCGCCCCGTGCCGCGCCTGCTGCGGCAGCTGGTGCTGCAGGGCGCGCGGCGGCTGCCGCCGCTGCAGGCCGCCATCGTGGGGCAGCTGACGGGCAAGGCGCCGGTGTGGGCGCAGCTGGCGCGCTCCTAGGAGCGTGCTGCCAAGCAGCCACCGGCGAGCAGCTTTACGCGCCGTCCACGCCGAGGGTCGCCATGCCATACAGCGGCGCCCCCAGCCACGGCCACCACAGGGTCTCCAGCACCACACCCGGCCAGCCATAACACTCCGACACGCTCTGCTGGCGCAGCAGCGCCAGGCGCGGGTGTGCGGCGGTCAGCTCGTCCATGCTGCCCACGCCCCAGTGGAACTCCGCCCCCGTGGGTCCCACGCTGGCGTGCTGCGCCGCGCGGCCCACGGCACGGTGCGTCATGACATCAATCACCAGGCGCGAGCCTTCCGGCGCGCACTGCGCAAACTCGCGCAGCACGGCCTGCACCTGCGCGGGCTGCAGGTACATGAGCACCCCTTCGCAGACGATGAACACCGGCTGCACGCCCGCGCCATCGCCCTCCCCTTCCTCCTTTGGCAGCCCCAGCCGCTGCCACCAGCCAGGCTGCGTGATGTCCACCGTGGCATGGCGCGTGCGCGGGCAGCGCACCGGCAGCAGCTCGCGGCGCAGGTCCATGACCTCGGGCAGATCAGCATCGAGCCACTGGTTGGCGCCCGTATCGAGCCACTGAAAGTGGTGCGACAGGCCACAGCCCAGGCTCACGCCGCCAGCCTTCGGGTGCGCAAGGAAGAAACTGCGGCCCGCATCCTTGATGGCGCGCGTGCGCCACAGTACGTTGAGCACCGTGGGCAAGTCGTCCAGGCACGGTTCCACATCGGCACCCAGGCGCTCCACCAGGCTGGTGGCCACCACGTCGTTGCAGGCCAGCCAGGGAAAGTAACGGCTCCCGCGCGCGCGCGCGGCCAGCGGGATCAGGAGGGTGCTGGGCACGGCCCGCAGGTGGGCGCGCTGCAGCAGGCAGGGGGTAGCGGAGTCGGAGGCGGCGGCGCCATCCCCCGCGTTCTCAGGGTTGCGCTGCGCCGGGGCGGCGGCGGTGCGGGCACGGCGTCGGGTTGGGGGCGGATGCGGCTGCAAGGTCCTCTCCTCCTGTGGCCACCGGGTGCCACGGCTGGTTGGTTGTTTGCGACGGGGCCCACCAGAACACAGGCCTGCGCCATTGTGAACGGGTTGGAGTGTGGTGCGGGGGATGGGCTGGGTGCGTGAAGGGACACCATCACGCCCTCCATCCGGCGCTGCCGCTGTGTCAACGCTCCATGATCCGCGCAAACGCAAGTGGCCGCCAGAGCCTGCGTGGGGTGTTCTTGATGGATCGCAAGGGCGTGGCTACACTGCGGCCCTTCACCATCTGGGTACCGCTTCATCGTACTGCCCGTGTCACTCGGTACAAGTGACAAACGGGCATGTTCGGCCAAGGTGCCCCATGAATCCAAACCTATCGGCCTGGCTGCTCGTCGCAGCCAGCGTCATTGCAGAAGTTGCCGGAACCGTCGCGCTCAAGTACTCCGATGGCTTCTCCAGACTCCTCCCGTCAGGTATGGCAGCTGCGTGCTACGCACTCGCCATCTGGCTCATGGCCGTGGCCATGCGCCAGCTCGACATGGGCCTCACCTATGCAGTCTGGGCGGCCAGCGGCACGGCGGCCGCAGCCGTGGTGGGGATGGCGTTGTTTGGCGAGCCAGTGGGTGTCATCAAAGTAGTGGGTCTGGTGTGCGTGGTGGGAGGCGTTGTCATGCTCCACCTCGGAAGCCCTCAGTGATGGCTTCTGGTGTTGATCAAGGCCCACACCAATTCCACCCCGGCCGTCAACAGATCGCCCGTGAATGAGCTGTCGCTCGCATCACTGGTGCTGGTGAACGCGCGCTTTTGCCGCTCGCGTTCGGCGCGGCTGCGGTCGCGCTCCAGGGCCACCAGGGCGTCGCCGATGTCCACCGGGGGGGTGGCGTGGGTGGTGCGCTCGCTGCTGGCCTTGGCGTAGCCCTCCATGGCGCGCACCACGGCGTCGGGGTCGATGAGGGAGAACGCGGCGCGGCAGTAGGGGCAGGCGTGGTCCTTGCGGATGTCCACGGGGGCGCCGCAGCTGGTGCAGTAGATGGCGCCCACGCGTTTGGCCAGGTCGTCGATCTCGGGGCGCGTCATGTGGCGCACAAAGCCTTTTTCGACCATGAAGGACGAGAAGGTGCTGAAGCGGCCATGCAGGCGGGCGCAGCGGTAGATCATGTAGCGGCCGCTGCGCACCACGTCGAAGCCTTTGGCCAGGCTTGTGTTGCAGCGCGGGCAGGCCATGCGTTCTGCCAGGGGCTGGTGCTGGTCGGTACGGTGTTCGTGCAGCAGGCGGAACAGCTCGACCACCGACTGGGGCGCGAGCTTGAGGTTTTCGTGCCGGTCAAACCACAGGCCCTGGCAGGCAAAACAGATGTCCAGTTCCAGCGAGTGCCCCTGGTTGCTGGTGAACCGGTGGGCCTGCATGGGCTGGCGGCAGTTGGGGCAGGACGGCTGAGAGTGCATGGCGGCGGTGCCCACAAGGGGCAGAGCGGGGTAGGCCCAAATGCTAACCCGGGGCACGGCTGACGCCCGGCGAAAGAGTTGCAGCTTCGCGGCATTGCCTCACCCATCCACTAGCATTCGCGCCTCAACAACAAGGAACCGACAAGATGGGATTCATGAACTGGCGCACAAAAAGCGCTGAGGTGCTGCAACAAGGTGGGGTGATTGGGCCCGATGAGCGGCTGCCCTGGCCGCAGACGGCGGTGATGGGGGTGCAGCACGTGATTGCGATGTTTGGGGCCACGGTGCTGGCGCCCATCCTGATGGGCTTTGACCCGAACGTGGCGATTTTGATGAGCGGCGTGGGCACGCTGATCTTCTTCCTGGTCACGGGCGGCAAAGTGCCCAGCTACCTGGGGTCGAGCTTTGCGTTCATTGGCGTGGTGATTGCGGCCACGGGCTACGCGGGCAAAGGTGCCAACGCCAACATTGCCGTGGCGCTGGGCGGCATCATTGCGTGTGGCCTGGTCTACACGCTCATCGGCGCGCTGGTGCAGGCCATTGGCACGGGCTGGATCGAGCGCTTCATGCCGCCCGTGGTCACGGGCTCGGTGGTGGCGGTGATCGGGCTGAACCTCGCGGGCATTCCCATCAAGAACATGGCGGCCAGCAACTTTGACAGCTGGATGCAGGTGGTGACCTTTGTGAGCGTGGGCCTGGTGGCCGTGCTCACGCGCGGCATGGTGCAGCGCCTGCTGATTCTGGTGGGCTTGATCGTGGCGAGCATCATCTACGCGGTGCTGACCAATGGCCTGGGGCTGGGCAAGCCCATGGACCTGTCCGCACTGGCCAACGCCGCATGGTTTGGTTTGCCCAACTTTGCTGCGCCGGTGTTCGAAGCCAATGCCATGCTGCTGATTGCGCCCGTGGCCATCATCCTGGTGGCCGAGAACCTGGGCCACATCAAGGCCGTGACGGCCATGACGGGCCACGACCTGGACCGCTACATGGGCCGCGCGTTCATTGGCGACGGCGTGGCCACCATGGTGAGCGGCGCTGCTGGCGGCACAGGCGTGACCACCTACGCCGAAAACATTGGTGTGATGGCCGCCACCAAGATCTATTCCACCGCCGTGTTCTTGCTGGCGGGCGTGTTTGCGCTGGTGCTGGGCTTTTCCCCCAAGTTCGGCGCGCTGATCCAGACCATTCCGCTGCCGGTGATGGGTGGTGTGTCCATCGTGGTGTTTGGCCTGATCGCGGTGGCGGGAGCCAAGATCTGGGTGGACAACAAGGTGGACTTTTCGAAGAACAAGAACCTCATCGTGGCGGCCATCACCCTCATCCTGGGCACGGGCGACTTCACGCTCAAGTTCGGCCAGTTTGCGCTGGGCGGCATCGGCACCGCCACGTTCGGGGCGATCCTGCTGTACGCGCTGCTCAACCGCAAAGCGGCGTAATCTGCGGGTATGGGGACGCCGGACCGCATTTGTAAGGGTTAACCCTTAATTTGTAAGGAACGAAGGCTAGCATCCTGGGTTTTGTCCACAGGGCCATCCGCTCACCGGGCGGGTGGCCTTTTTCTTTTTGCGGAGTTTGTTCATGTCCCTGGCCGATCGGGTGCTGTACCCCGACTTTCTCTCCCGCACCATGTCCGCCGATGAAGCGGCCGCCCTGATCCCTGCCGGCGCCCATGTGGGCATGAGCGGATTCACCGGCGCGGGCTACCCCAAGGCTGTGCCGGGCGCGCTGGCCCGCCGCATCGAAAGCCTGAACGCGCAGGGCCATGGCTTCAAGATCGGTCTGTGGACGGGGGCCAGCACCGCGCCTGAGCTGGACGGCGCGCTGGCCCAGGTGGACGGCATCGAGATGCGCCTGCCCTACCAGTCCGACCCGACGGTGCGCCGCCAGATCAATGCGGGGCAAATGCAGTATGTGGACATCCACCTGTCGCACGTGGCGCAGTTTGTGTGGTTTGGCTTTCTGGGCAAGCTCGACGTGGCCGTGGTCGAGGTGGCGGGCGTGTTGCCCGACGGGCGGCTGATCCCCTCGTCTTCGGTGGGCAACAACAAGACCTGGCTGGACCAGGCCGACAAAATCATCCTGGAGGTGAACGCATGGCACCACCCGGGGCTCGAAGGCATGCACGACATCTACTACGGCACCGATGTGCCGCCGCACCGCAAGCCGATCCCGATGACACGGCCCGACGAGCGCATCGGCGAGCCCTATCTGCGCTGCGACCCGAGCAAGGTGATCGCCGTGGTGATGACCAACCAGCCCGACCGCAACAGTGTGTATGCCGCGCCGGACGACACCTCCAACCGCATCGCAGGCCACATCATTGAGTTTTTGCAGCACGAGGTGAAAAAGGGCCGCCTGCCCAAAGACCTGCTGCCGCTGCAGTCGGGCGTGGGCAACATCGCCAACGCGGTGCTGGCGGGGCTGAACAACGGGCCGTTCGAGAACCTCACGGCGTACACCGAGGTGCTGCAGGACGGCATGCTGGACATGCTGCGCTCGGGCACGCTGGCGAGCGCCTCGGCCACCGCCCTGTCGCTGAGCCCGGCGGCCATGCAGGACTTCAACGAGCGCATCGACTATTACAAGCAGCGCATCGTGCTGCGCCCGCAGGAGATCAGCAACCACCCCGAGCTGATCCGCCGCATGGGCCTGATTGCCATGAACGGCATGATCGAGGCCGACATCTACGGCAACGTGAACTCGACCCACATCATGGGCTCGGCCATCATGAACGGCATCGGCGGCTCGGGCGACTTTGCGCGCAATGCCTACCTGTCGATCTTCATGACGCCGTCGCTGGCCAAGAACGGCCGCATCTCCTGCATCGTGCCCATGGCCTCGCATGTGGACCACACCGAGCACGATGTGCAGATCCTTGTGACCGAGCAGGGTTTGGCCGACCTGCGTGGGCACTCGCCCTCGCAACGGGCGCAGATCATCATCGACCGCTGCGCGCACCCCGACTTCCGCCCTGCGCTGCACGACTACGTAGCCCGCGCCAAGCGGGGCGCCGTGGGCCAGCACACACCGCACCTGCTGAACGAGGCGCTGTCGTGGCACCAGCGGTATGTGGAGACGGGCAGCATGCGCGCGCCAGCGGGCCCTGGCAGCACTGTGTAAAGAGGACACCCCCAGGCCTGCCAGGCCTTTGACAGCCAATTGCCAGCCTGGGCAGATAAAATCAGGGTTAACCCTAGGTCTATCGACCTCCCCCAGTCCACCCTCCACCAGCCCCCATCCGGGGCTGGTGGCTTTTTTGCCTGCGAGTTTTTTTGACCATGCAACGCCGTCAGTTCACCCAATCCCTTGTGGCCGCCAGCACCGGCCTGCTGCTTGCCACCTCTTCGCGCGCCGTGGGCGTGCAGGACCCCATGGACGCCAAGAGCGTGACCATTGGCTGCTCCATCGGCATGACCGGCGCACTGGCCAGCCTGGGCAAGGAATTGAAGCAAGGGCTGGATGCGGGAATTGCACAGGCCAACGCCAAGGGCATCCATGGCCGCGAGATCAAGCTGCTGGCACTGGACGACGGCTACGACGCCGCGCGCTCCGAAGACAACGTGCGCAAGCTGATTGCCGACGCCAACGTGGTCTCGCTGATCTCCTGCATGGGCACGGCCAACAACCAGCGCATCCTGCCGCTGGTGGACGAGGCGCAGATCCCCTATGTGGCCCCACAGAGCGGTGCCACGTCGCTGCGCAAGGCCGAGTACCGCTCGGTGTTCCACGTGCGCGCCAGCTACGCCGACGAAGCCCAGCGCCTGACGCAAAAGCTGGTGTCCATGGGCATGAACGACCTGGCCATCGTGTACCAAGACACGGCGTTTGGCCGCGAGTTTCTGGCGGACGTGAACAAGGCCATGGCAGCCGCCAAGCAACCAGCACCCAAGGCTTTCAAGCTGGATGCACAGGGCACGCAGGTGCCCGATGTGGTGGGTAAGGCCGTGGCCGCCAAGGCCGCCGCTGTGCTTCTCGGAACCGCAGGTGACGTTACCGCCACACTGATCAACGAGTTCAAGAAAGTGTCGTCCAGCACGCCGCTGGCCGCCACCAGCGTGGCGCTGTCGGGCGACAACCTGCGCCAGCTGGGCGGCAAGGCCTCGGGCATTGCGCTGTCGATGGTGCTGCCTGACGCGGCCCGCACCAGCGTGGCCGTGGTGCGCGACTACCAGAAAGCCATGCGCGCGCTGGGCTACCAGGAGTTTTCGGCCCGCAGCTTTGAAGGCTATGTGAATGCCCGCGTGCTCACCGAAGGCCTGGAACGCGCCGGACGTGAGCTCACCCGCGCCAAATTGCGCAGCGCACTGGCCGGTATCCGCAGCAGCGACCTGGGCGGCCTGTCCATCGACTACGCCGGCGGCGCGCCGTATGTGGGCTCGCGCTTTCTGGACCTGGGGGTGATGGGCGCCAACGGCAAGTTTGTGGGCTGAGGATTGATCGTCCGAACCATGCCGTGTCAGCTGTGCTAGGCGTCTGTAACGCCCTTTCCTTGGACCGACTATAGAGGGTTGTTGTCTGGCAATTGCTTCTGCATGCACAGCATCTCTCCGCTGCGCATACTGCACAATGCCCCGGCCGAAGAGAGGGAGAAACTTCGGCTCCACACAAGCCTCTGTGGTGTGTCACCGCCGAGGCCACGACCATCTTCAGTGATCGATTGCATGAAAAATCTCGCATTGTTGACCTTGCCTCGGATGATTGGGGCCGCCCTGGTGGCGTGCAGCTTTCAGGTGTATGCGCAGACTCCCATTGACGTAAAAATCCTGGGCGTGACTTTTATCGAGGCCCCTCCTGGCAGAGACAAAAATCTGGTTCCGTTTGCTGCCACCGGCGACATGGAAAAGGTGGAGGTCAACGCTATTGCCACCACGCGCTCCGGTCTTTTCACCCAGTGGACGAACTCGTTCTTTGACAAAGGCGACGTGCGAGTGACGGCGGTGTTCCCCGACAAAACCACCCAGAGCCTGGGTCAGGCGGACATCGCCAGCTTTCCGAAATTTTCAACCGACGCTCGCTCACGCAGCTTCGCACTGACCCTCAACCGGCTGCCCGACAAGGCGGTGACCGGACTGATCTTCGAAGGGACGGTCCCCCTCAGCGTGGCCAAGCGGACCACAAAAGCGGCCCAGGCTTTCGACCCGGAACGCCCAGGCCCCATCAAGCTGGGCGGGGCAGACATCAAGCAGTTCAAGGTGGATGGAAAGAGCGTCCAGTTCCAGGGCAATGACACGCTGTTGCGCATCAAGACGCTGTCCTTCAAGCTCTCCTCCGGCCAAGTGGTGCAAGCCGAGCGCGGCGCGTGGGCGCGTATGAACAACGAACACCAGCAAACATGGAGCATCGACACAGCCTTCACCCGCGGCGAACTGCAGGCCGAGCTGTACGAAGACATGGAGACCGTGCGCCAACCCGTGCGTTTTGTCATCGGCCGCCCCTGGTAACGCCGCTTGCGTAGTGAGCGCACTGACAGAGGGCATACAGCAAAGCTGAGAGCGTACATAGGAAGCTCCACCTGCTCACCGCGGGCCATAGGCACAATCGCGGCTCGTACTGACCCGGCTCTGACGCCCGTTGAACACCATGCCCATCTGGAAAAAACCCATCGACCTGGCCCTGCTGGAGGCCGCCAACCGCAACACCGCCGTAGAGCACCTGGGCATTGAATTTGTCGAGGTGGGTGACGATTTTCTGCGTGCACGGGTGCCCGTGGACCACCGCACCGTGCAACCCTTTCGCCTGCTGCACGGCGGGGTTAGCGTGGTGCTGGCCGAGTCGCTGGGCTCCACCGGCGCCTACTACACCCTGCCCGAGGGCTACCGCGCCGTGGGCCTGGACATCAACGCCAACCACCTGCGCTCTGCCACCAGCGGCTGGGTGACCGGTACGGCACGGCCCGTGCACATTGGCCGCACCACGCATGTGTGGCACATCGATATGCACAACGAAGCGGGTGAGCTGACCTGCGTGTCGCGGCTGACGATGGCGATCCTGGCACCGAGATAAGGTACATCCCCCTGAGGCACTGCGTGCCTTCCCCCCTTCTCTCGAATCGCAGGCGCGATTCGAGAGAAGGGGGACGCAGCCCTCGCTGCGGGGCGGCCCTTGCTCGGCTGCCCTGGCCTGGCGCGCGCCAGTTGCAAAAGGCAGTGAAAATATGAGGAAAACTGGCCGCTACCGCACGACCATCAAGCGCAAGCAGCTATCTATTCAGTAGCATTCTGCTGCGCCAGGCGCTCGCTTTTCCAGTACACGTCATCGCCACCGTCCATGCGGTTGAGCACGCGGGCGAGCACGAACATCAGGTCGGACAGGCGGTTGAGGTACTGCCGGGGTGCGTCGTTGATGGCCTCTTCGTTGCCCAGCGCCACCACCACACGCTCCGCGCGGCGCGCCACTGTGCGGCAGACATGGGCTTGCGCGGCGGCGCGGGTGCCTGCGGGAAGGATGAACTCCTGCAGCCGGGGCAGCGCCGCGTTGTGGTGGGCCAACGCCTCGTCGAGCGCCAGTACCGCCTCGGCCTTGAGCAGTTCGTAGCCGGGAATCGACAACTCGCCCCCCAGGTTGAACAGCTGGTGCTGCACCTCGACAAGCAGCTCGCGCACATCGGCGGGAACGCGCTCGCACAGCAGCAGGCCGATGTGGGAGTTGAGTTCGTCCACGTCGCCCAGAGCATGGATGCGCAGGCTGTTTTTGGAAACGCGTTGGTTGTTGCCCAGTCCGGTGGTGCCGGCGTCGCCGGTGCGTGTGGCGATCTGTGTGAGTCGGTTACCCATGGGGTGCCTCGGTAAGGTGGAGCGCAGGTGGCAGGGGCGCCGCATGCGGTGGAAGAATTCGCAGATTCTCCGCCACCCAGGTCCACTGCGGTGGGAGGGGACCTATCACCCTGCTCTCCGCACAAGAAGCCACATTACGATATGTCTTCACCGTGCTCCGCGCTGCCCAGACAGACCAACGCCCCTGCCATCACATGCAGGGGCGTTGGTTCGAACCCGTTGGCTACGCACGGCCCGATCAGTGGGTCATGGGGGTGCGGTTGAGCTTGTCAATGTCGGCGGTGGATACGCCCGTGTTCGTGGGCTGCAGGGTGTTCCAGGCGTTCGCATGGTAGGTGTCCCACTCCTTGCGCGACACCATCCCGTCGCCATTGCTGTCCATCAAGCGTGCATTGACACGCGTCTGTGCGGTGGCTGCGGCCTTGCCGCCTGCTGCACTCGGGTTGATTTCGGCCACAGGGGCGGCACGGCCGTCACCCGCGGTGGGGTTGGCGGGTGCTGCGCTGCTCTGGCTGCTGCGCATGTCCACCTTGTTCTGGGCATTGGCAGCCGCAGCGCCGCCCGATGCGGTGGGGTTGACTTCTGCAGGCGGACGCGCGGTGACATTGGCGGGGGCTTGTGCCAAGGCGGCGGTGCACGCCAGTGTGGCCAGAGCGGCGAGGATGGTTTGCTTTTGCATGAAAGGCTCCTTCGATAAAACACCAGAACAAGCGAATTGCTTGGATTCATTGTTTTGGCGCGCACGCCCGTCGCTTGTAGGACGTACACGGGCCTGCCGGTCATCCTGCGCATAAGCGCCGCAGTGGGGCATGCCGCCCCAAGCCTCTCTCTCCGTTGCCAGGGCTGCAGGCAACCTGTGAGCTACTTCTGGCTACATCCGCCCACAAAAACTACATGTGCCGGTACTGCCGGGTTACACCACGCTGGGAAATGTTGACCTGGGCAACAGCAGGCAAGAGTGCTGGCCTTCACCACCGTGCTGCGGTGCAATGCAACCCTGTTCAACTTCGAAGGAGCTTAGCTTCCATGAAAGCACTGCAACGACGCACCTATTCGTTCGACACGCGCAGCGTGATGCTTTTCGCCGCCATCTCCCTGGGCGGCGCGGGCGCATTGCAAGCACAGACCACTTCGGCATGCCCCCAGCCCGCCCCAGCCAGTAAAACGGCACCCCAGGCGGACTCCAAATATTCGTATGGCCCCGGCACCGGCAACCCGTCCAGGGCGGCCACCACGGCATTCAACCGCGCAGACCTCGACAAGGACGGCCAGCTGACCGAGAAGGAAGCGACCCAGCTGCCGGCCATCAGCCAGCGCTTCAAGGAACTGGACAAGGACCAGAGCGGCGCACTGTCACCCTCAGAATTCGAGAAGGGCCTTCTGTCCTGATTTTTTGTGAGGCGCCTGGACCTGGCACGGTACCAGCCTCCGGGTGGCCTCTGGGATGTAGCGGGCCATTGGGGCCTGCGGACCCGCCTGCCCTGGAACTCTCCAGACCGTAGGCGGGCTTTGTTTTGGGTCAGTCGTGCAGCGACGACAGGAACTGCTGCAGCTCCGGCGTCTGCGGGTTGCCAAACAGTTCGGCGGGCGCACCTGTTTCATGCACACGGCCCTGGTGCATGAAGATCACGCGGTCACTCACCTTGCGGGCAAACGCCATCTCGTGTGTGACCATCATCAGTGTCATGCCTTCAAGTGCCAGCGACTCCACCACGCGCAGCACCTCGCCCACCAGCTCTGGATCCAGCGCCGAGGTGATCTCGTCGCACAGCAGCACCTGCGGCTCCATGGCCAGCGCGCGCGCAATGGCCACGCGCTGCTGCTGCCCGCCCGAGAGCTGATCGGGCATGGCGTCAAACTTTTCGGCCAGACCCACACGTTCGAGCAGCTTGCGCGCCTGCGCTTCTGCCGTCTTGGCATCACGCGCCTTCACCAGCGTGGGCGCCAGCATGATGTTGCGGCCCACGCTCAGGTGGGGAAACAGGTTGAAGCTCTGGAAGATCATGCCCACCTGCTGGCGCAACTCCCGCATGGCAGCGGGGCTGTCGTGCATGAGTTTCTTGCCGTTGACGCTCAGAGCGCCTTCCTGAAAAACCTCCAGCCCGTTCACGCAGCGCAGCAGCGTGCTCTTGCCCGAGCCGCTTTTTCCGATGATGGCAATCACCTCGCCCTTTTGCACTTTGAGATCGATGCCCTTGAGCACTTCGTTGGTGCCGTAAGACTTGCGCAGGGCCGTGATGTCCACGATGGGTGGATCGCTCACCACGATGCCATCGTGGGCGGGAGTGGGGGTAGCCGTGGTGGCTTCAGCGGCGGTTGCCATGGAGTTTCCTTTCAAGCAATTGCGCCACCAGGCTTACCGGAAAGCACAAAACAAAATACAGCAGGGCGACACAGGCGTAGACGAGGAAGGGCTGGTAGGTGGCGTTGGAGATCATGCTGCCCGCCTTGGTCAGCTCGACAAAACCAATCACCGAAGCCAGCGCCGTACCCTTGATCACCTGCACCAGAAAACCCACCGTGGGCGGCACCGCAATGCGCAGCGCCTGCGGCAGCACCACATGGCGCAGCTGCTCGCCAAAGTTGAGTGCCAGGCTCTGCGCGGCCTCCCACTGGCCCTTGGGGATGGAGGCCACACAGCCGCGCCAGATCTCGGTGAGGTAGGCGCTGGTGTAGAGCGTCAGCGCCACGGCCGCGGCCGTCCATGGTGAGGTCTTGATCCCAAAAAGTGCAATGCCGAAATACGCCAGAAACAGCTGCATGAGCAGCGGCGTGCCCTGGAACACCTGCACATAGGCACCAATCAAACGCTCGGTGCCACGCACCTTGGACAGGCGCAGCACCAGCAGCAGCAGGCCTACCAGGCCGCCGCCGATGAAGGCGATGAGAGACAACGAGACGGTCCAACGCGCCGCCAGCAGCAGGTTGCGCAGGATGTCCCACAAGGAAAAGTCCACCATGGCTTATCTCCCCACCAGAAAACGTGCGCCGATCCACGTCAGCAATCGGCGCGTGGCCATGGACAGCAACAGGTACACGGCAGTGGCCAGGATGAAGGCCTCGAACGCGCGGAAGGTGTTGCTGGAGATCAGGTTGGCGGCGTAGCTCAGCTCGGGTGTGGAGATCTGCCCGCACACGGCCGATCCCAGCATCACGATGATGATCTGGCTGACCATGGCGGGCCACACCTTTTGCAGCGCGGGCGGCAGCACCACGCGCCGGAAGGTCTGGCCCGGCGTCAGCGCCAGGCTGTGCGCGGCTTCGATCTGGCCGCGTGGCGTGGCCTCGATGCCTGCGCGGATGATTTCGGCGGAATACGCGCCCAGGTTGATCACCATGGCCAGCACGGAGGCGAACTCGGGCGAGAGCTTGAGCCCCAGCGCGGGCAGCCCGAAGAACAGGAAAAACAGCTGCACGATGAAGGGCGTGTTGCGCACCAGCTCCACATAGCTGGCCACCGCCCAGCGCAGTGGCAGTGCACGCGGCCCGAGGTTGCGGGCGCGTGCCCAGGCACAGGCCGTGCCCAGCAGCAGGCCCAGCACGGTGCCCACGATGGTCAGGCCAATGGTCCAGAGCACGCCGCGCACCAGCAACGGCCACGAGGACAGCACGGCAGAAAAGTCAAGCGCAATCAGCATGGTGCGAATGCCCTGTGGCGCTTGTCACGCCACGGTCCTGTTCGGTTCTTTCAGCAGGGGCGACAACAGCGATTACAGGGGCAGATCGCCCGCAGGGCGGCCCAGCCACTTGCTGGACATCTTGTCGATGTCGCCGGATTTGCGCGCCTCGGCAATGATTTCGTTCACACGCAGGCGCAGCTTGTCCTCGCCCTTGGCCACGCCGATGAAGTTGGGACTGTCTTTCAGCAACAGCTTGTATTCGGTCTGCAAGTTGGGGTTCTTGACCATGATGGTCCCGGCCGTCGATGCGCTGGTGGCAATCGCCTGCGTCTGGCCCGACACGAAGGCGGAGATGCTGGCCGCGTGGTCTTCAAAACGCTTCACGTCCACACCGGGGGGCGCGACCTTGGCCAGTTCCTGGTCCTCCATGGCGCCACGCGTCACGGCCACGCTCTTGCCCGTGAGGTCGGCAAAACTCTTGATGTTCAGGCTCTTGCTGGCGAACACGGCCTGGAAGAACGGGGCATAGGCCGCAGTGAAGTCGATCACCTTTTCGCGCTCGGGGTTCTTGCCCAGCGTGGAGATGACGAGGTCGGCCTTCTGCGTCTGCAGGTAGGGGATACGGTTGGCGCTGGTCACGGGGATCAGCTCGACCTTCACGCCCAGATTGGTGGCGATGTAATTGGCCATCTCGACATCCAGGCCCTGGGGCTTGAGGTCCGTGCCGACAAAGCCGTAGGGCGGGTAGTCGGTGGGAATGGCAATCTTGATTTCCTTGGCCTTGAGGATGTTGTCCAGCGCGTTCTGCGCGTGGGCGGCAGGCGCCATCAGGGCGGCAGACAGGCCTGCGGCGGCGAACACGCCCAGGGTCAGGCGGCGGGTGGACGAGGTGACGGTGCGGACGGTGGTCATAGCAGGGCTCCTAGGTAGGTGGATGCGTCGACAGGGGCGTCTGGGTCAGACGCTGGGGGGGTGGAACTCTTGGGGGCAGCGCGGGGCTTGCGCGCGCGGGCTGGTGGGGTGGCTTGTGCAGGGCTCTTGCGCACCGGCGCCAGTGCGTCGCGCAGCCCCGCCAGCGGGTCGCTGCTGGCCTGCAGGCGCAGGGCCGACTGCACCGTGCCGATGTGCTCGGACATCAGCGCTTCGGCGCGGGCAATGTCGCCTGCCTCCAGCGCCTCGACGATGCGCACGTGGTCGGCGCAGCTCTGCGCCGCATCGTGCGACGACTGGTAGAGCATGGCGATGAGCGTGGTGCGCGCCGTGAAGTCGCGCAGCGTGTCGGCCAGCAGGCTGTTGCCCAGGCATTCAGCCAGGCATACGTGGAAGTCGCCCAATAGAAAGCTGCGCATGCCCACGTCGGTGCCCGCCAGCGCGGCCTTTTCGCGCTGCAGATGGCTTTTGAGCTGGCGCAACGCGGCCTTGTCCACCACCTTGAGCTGGTGCAGCAGGCCCAGTTCGATCACGCGGCGCGCCTCGAAGGCCTCGCGCGCTTCATCCTGCGAGGGTTCGATCACATACCAGCCGCGCCGGGCGCTGACGGTGACGATGCCCCGCGTGGCCAGCCGCGTGAGCGCCTCGCGCACGATGGTGCGGCTGCAGTCGAACAGCATGGCCAGTTGCTGCTCGCCCAGGCGGGAGCCGGGCGCGAGTTTTTGCGCCATCACGGCTTCGATGATGCGGTTGCTGATCTCGGTGGCGGTGGTCATTGCCTGCGGTTACGCAGGTTCCGTGCCAACTGGTATACAAGCCGAATGCACCAGTCTGGCGCACGGAGGCTGTGCACCGGGCGGTTCCCTGGCACCACGGACACGCTGCTTTGCATGCAAGTGGTGCGCGCACATCACAAGCGGTGCACGCGCGTGCCCGAAAAGTTGGAAAGGAATAGAGAAAGAAGAACGAAAAAGAAGGAGGGCACCCGGCTACGCGAGCCCCGCGAGGCGCAGCAGCCAGGGCAGCAGCAATCCGCCGCCCACCGCCACCAGCACTGCCGGATGCCACCACGGCCAGCGCACCGTGCGGCGGTGGCCCAGCGTGCCTTCCACCACCGCCTGGCCCGCCAGCAGCACCAGCCACACCAGCAACAGCACCGCGCCCGGGTTGGCGGCCCAGGCGGCCGCCCAGTCGCCCTGCACCAGCGCCGCACACGCATGTGTGCCGCCACACAGCGGGCAGGGCATGCCCGTCAGCGCGCGAAACCCGCAGCCCAGGCCCAGCCCGCCCTGCCCCAGCCACCAGGGCGTGGCGGCCATGGCCAGTGGCCAGCCCAGGCCGAACGCCAGCCGCAGCCGCCGAGCGTTCCCGTCCAGCGGCTGCCAGGCGGGCGATCTGCTCACCGGCACCACTACAGGCCCGGGGTCAGAGGGGAGGGAGCGCCACCGGTTCATCGCCCACCAGCTGGCGCGCCATGTAGTAAGAGCCGATGGTGGACAGCGGCAGCGTCAGCAGCGCGCCCACGCCGCAGAGCAAAAAGCCCAGCGAACCCACGATGCCCAGCACCAGTGAACAGAAAAACGCCGAGCCCAGGTTCTTCGTCACGATGCTCCAGGCCTTGTTGAAGGCGGCCACACCATCGCGCTCGCCGCGCGCCACGAGGAACAGCGCCACCGGGGGCAGCGCCATGACCAGCAGGCCGGGGATGAAACACAGCATGAAGCCCAGCGACACCACCAGCGAGCTGATGAGTCCGGCCACAAACGCGGACACAAAGTCGTCAAAACCCCGGAAGATGTCGCCGATCTGCACCGCCTCACCGCGCGTCTCGCGATCGATCATGCGCATATAGCCCACCACCATGGGCCCAGCCAGCAGGCCCGCGCTGATGCTGGCCACCACCATCACCAGCAAGGTGCACACCACATGGGTGATGGCGTTGTTCTTGAAGATGCCCCAGGCACCCGACAGGCAATCCCCCACATTGGCTGAAGCCATGGCAACCCCCTCTGTTTGAAGTCGTCAGAAAGACGCCAAACCAGTGTAGCGAGCCACCGCTCCGGCATCTACCTCTGCAGCCACCTCGGCGGCTACTTTGTTAAAGAAAACCGTCCCACAGCGAGAGCCGCACAGGCTCCGGGTGGGGAGCGCACGCAGGCGACGCCACACCGAACCGCTGAACCAGCGGTTGCGCGCCCGCGTACGGCGCCCATCCGGGGTCGCCCCTTTGTGCAAACGCCACCCAGCCCTGGTGCATGGTCGCAGCCAGCGCGGTGGGTGGCCTGGGCCCTGTCAGTTCCTGCCCCGTGGTGGTGTGGAGGTTGCCGAACACAAACGGCAGCTCTACCCCATGCGCCGCCCCCAGGCGCCCCCGCCACTGCGGCGAAGGCCAGGCGAATTCATAGGCATGGGCACTGCGGGCCCAGCGGCTGGCCAGCGCTGCAATGCGCTGGGCGGGCACGCGGTAGTAAAAGTCGGACTGCAGGGCACACAGCAGCTCGCCGGGCGTTTGGTGTGTGGGCGGCAATGTGGCGCGCAGGGCCTGCACCGCGTCCGCGCCCAAACCCACCTCCTGCGCAAAAGCCAGCACCTGCGCCTCGGTCACGCGGTCCATCGCGCCGCCCGGCACGTGGTACAGGCGCATCTCCTCGGCATTGCTGCCTACCAGCACCTGCAAGTCTGGCGGGTGCGCCGCCCACTGCTGCGCCAGCGCCTGCAGCGGCGGCGCAACAAGCACCTGCCCGTCCACCACGGGCCGCAGGGGAAAGAAGTTGCGGATGCCCAGGCCGTGTTGCTGCCGCAGGGTCGGGTCTGCCGCGAGGCGGTGCACCGCGTGCAGCACGGCTGGCCGGGCTGCCGCACCCAGCGCAGCCAGGGAGGGCGCCACCCCCACCAGCGCAGCCACAGCGCGGCGCGCAGCGGCGGCCTCTTGCAGCGTCTGGCAGGCCACGCTCGGGCTTTGCAAGATGGCGCGCTGCAAGAGCTCACGCGATGCGGGCATGCCCAGCACACAGGCCAGTGCGCCCGCACCGGCCGACTGGCCGAACACCGTGACCTGCGCCGGGTCGCCGCCCCAGGCGGAGATGTGCTCGCGCACCCATTGCAGCGCGGCCAACAGGTCCAGCAGGCCGCGATTGGCGGCCGCTGCACCGCCTGGCGAACCAGCCTCAGCCTCGTCCTCGAAATGCAGGAAACCGTCGATGCCCAAGCGGTACTGCAGCGACACAAACACCACGCCCTGGCGCGCAAACGACGCCCCGTCGTACAGCGGCTCGCTGGCCGCGCCGCGAAAGAACCCGCCGCCATGCACCCACACCATCACGGGCAGGCGGGCGCCGGGCTCTGCAGGCGGGGCCCATACGTTCACGGCCAGGCAGTCGTCGCCCCCCAGCATGGGCGCATCCGCACGCGCCGTGCGGGGCAGCTGCGGTGCCATCGGCGCAAACTCGGTGGCATCGCGCACGCCAGGCCACGGTAGCGCGGGCACCGGCGCCGCAAAGCGCAAAGTGCCGCGCGGCGCCTGCGCATACGGCACACCCCGGAACACGCGCACGCCCTGCTCCCACAGGCCGCGCAGCTGCCCGCCGTGGGGCAACGTGACCAGCGGCGCCGCCGTGCCCGCCGTCATTCCGTGGCCAGGCCCAGCTTGTCGATCAGCGGGCGCCACACTGCCGCATCGCGGGCCGCCCAGGTGCGGGCATCGCCGGGTGTGGAAGTGGTCAGTGTGACGTTCATGGCTTCCAGGCGGGACTTGTACTGCGCATCACCACCACGGCATCTTTCGGTGACGGCATTGAGCCGGTTCAGCAGCTCGGGCGAGGTGCCGGCCTTGGCCACCACCGCAATCCACGCAGGCCGCGCCAAGTCGCTGGCGGCGGGCAGGGCCTCGGCGATGGTGGGCACATCGGGCAGCAGCGCCGAGCGCTGCGCACCAAACAGCGCCAGCGGCACCAGCTTGCCCGCCTTGACCTGCGCCGCAGCCGTGCCAATCACCAACGTCATCGCATGGATCTGCTGGCCCATGAGCGCGGTGAGGCCCGCACCCTCGCCCACAAAAGGCACATGGGTGCCGGGCACACCCAGCTTGTCCACCAGCGCCGAGGTGAGCAGGTGCGCAGGGCTGCCTTTGCCCGGTGAGCCAAAGTTGATCCCGCCGGGCGTGGACCGCGCCAGCTTCTGCAGGTCAGCCAGGCTGGCGATGCCCATGCCGGGCGGCACGGCCAGCACCAGGGGCGATGTGCCCAGCACGGCCACACCGTCAAAGTCGTGTTGCGGGTCATACGGCGGCTGCTTGTAGACATAGGGCGTGATCGTCATCTGCGACATGCCGATGCTCAGCAGGCTGTAGCCGTCGGCCGGCTGGGACTTGAGGTAGTTGATGGCCAGGATGCCGTTGGCCCCGGGCTTGTTCTGCACCACCACGGGCTGGCCCAGCTCGCGCGCAGCGCAGTCGGCCCACACGCGCGTCATCGCGTCCGAGCCGCTGCCGGGCGGTTGCTGGGCTATGAGCTGGATGGGCTTGGTCGGATAGCCGCCCGGCTGCTGCGCCAGGGCGCCACCGGCCAGGCAAGCGAGTGCGGCGAGCGCGAGGAGGCGCGGAGCGCGCGTGGAAGCCGAAGTCATGGTGTGTCTCCTGGTGATTTTTTAAGCGAGGGATGCCTGATCGGCGCGGCGTGCAGGCAAAGACGGGTCAGCGGCGGCGCGTGCGCACCTTCGCGGGCGTGGCCGCAGAGGCTGCTGCGGCCTCGCACCGGGTGGCGATCCAGTCGGCCAGGCAGGCCAGCTGCGCCTGCTGGACAGCATCGGGCGCTGATGGCTGTGCTGGCGCAAACAGTTGCAGCATCCCCAGCCCGCGCAACGACGACAGCACCAGGCCCAGCAGGCCATCGCGGTCGGGCTCTGCCGCCAACTCGGGGAAGGCCGTGAAGAAGCCTTCGTGCATGCGCGCCTGCACACTCTGGCGCAGCTCGGCAATGTGGCCCAGCACCTCGGGCTGGTTGCGGCAGCCCAGGTAGATATTCCAGGCCACGATGAAGCGCGGCTGCGCATAGACCAGGCTCCACACCGCCTGCACAAACTTCGCGGCCCGTTCGCGCGCGGGCAGCGCGGGGCTGGGCCAGAGTTCGCCCGAACGCACGGTGGACTCGATCAGCTCGCTCAGCACATTCATCATCAGCACCGCCTTCGACTCGAAGTGGTGCTGCACTGCGCCCGATGTCATGCCCGCCGACTTGGCCAGCTCGTGGATGGACATCTCCTCCAGGCTGCGGTGCTGGATCACGTCGATGGCCGTGGCGATCAGGTGCTGGCGGGTGGCGGCGCTGCGTTCGGCATGGGTGCGGCGCACCCCGGCCTTGGGGGAAACACGGTGGTTCATGGCGCTTTCACAATATACATTTCAAACGTAATGTATTTATGCAGGCGCCGACCCACAAGCCCGTGAATACCCGCATCCCCGCACAGGCCCAAGTTGGATCACCCAGAACCCTTGCACGGGGCCGAACCTAGAATGCTTCTCACTGACCGCACCCACCGGAGACACACACCATGAACGCCCCCACCGCTGCCGCCCACCTGCTGCCCGAAATCAAGCTGCGCGACGTGCCCCAGGCCCTCATCGATGCGCTGCAGGCCCGCTTTGGCGCGCAGTGCTCGCTGGCCCAGGCCGTGCGCGAGCAGCACGGGCGCGACGAGGGCTCGTTGCAGGCCCCGCCGCCCAGCGCCGTGGTGTTTGCCGAAAGCACGCAGGATGTGGCCGACGCGGTGAAGCTGGCCAGCCAGTACGAAGTGCCCGTCATCCCTTACGGCGCGGGCTCGTCGCTTGAAGGCCACCTGCTGGCCGTGCAGGGCGGCATCAGCATCGACGTGAGCCGCATGAACCAGGTGCTGAGCATCAATGCCGAAGACCTCACGGTGACCGTGCAGCCCGGCATCACGCGCAAAGCACTGAACGATGCGATCAAGGACACCGGCCTGTTTTTCCCCATCGACCCCGGCGCCGACGCCAGCATTGGCGGCATGGCCGCCACCCGCGCCAGCGGCACCAACGCCGTGCGCTACGGCACCATGCGCGAGAACGTGCTGGCGCTGGAGGTGGTGACCGCCAGCGGCGAGGTCATCCACACCGGCACCCGCGCCAAGAAGAGCAGCGCGGGCTACGACCTGACCCGCCTGCTGGTGGGCAGCGAAGGCACGCTGGGCGTCATGACCGAGATCACCGTGCGCCTGTACCCGCTGCCCGAGGCCGTGAGCGCGGCCATCTGCTCGTTCCCGAGCATCGAGGCTGCCGTGCGCACCACCATCCAGACCATCCAGATCGGCGTGCCGATTGCGCGCGTGGAACTCATCGACCACCACACGGTGCGCATGGTGAACGCGCACAGCAAGCTCAATCTGCGCGAAGAACCCATGCTGCTCATGGAGTTCCACGGCTCGCCCGCCAGCGTGAAAGAACAGGCCGAGATGGTGCAGGACATCGCCAGCGAATTCGGCGGCCAGGCCTTCGAATGGGCCAGCACGCCCGAAGAACGCACCCGCCTGTGGACCGCCCGGCACAACGCCTACTTCGCGGCCGTGCAAAGCCGCCCCGGCTGCCGCGCCATCAGCACCGACACCTGCGTGCCCATCAGCCGCCTGGCCGACTGCCTGCTCGAATCGGTGGACGAGGTCGAAGCCAGCGGCATCCCCTACTTCCTCGTCGGCCACGTGGGCGACGGCAACTTCCACTTCGGCTACCTCATCGACCCCAACAGCGCCGAAGAACGCACCAAGGCCGAAGCCATGAACCACACGCTGGTGGCCCGCGCCCTCAGCATGGGCGGCACCTGCACCGGTGAGCATGGCGTGGGCATCCACAAGATGGGCTTTTTGCTGGACGAGATCGGCACGGGCGCGGTGGACATGATGCGCGCCATCAAGCGGGCACTGGACCCGAAGAACATCCTGAACCCGGGGAAAATTTTTGCGCTGTGAGTGGGCCGCCTCGTGAACGGGCTCGCTGGTTGGCGCGGCTCAAATTAGAGGTATTTTTGACAGCTGGCGCTTGTCTGACAAGCGCGAAAAGCTATCATTTTTATAGCAATTGTGGGTGCACGGCTCGCTTTCACGCCGCTCGATCTGTCCCAGCGCTCCGCCCCGCTCCCATCGGTTGCTGGAAGCGGCACGCTGGAACCGTGCAGTGTTGGTTGGCCGCATGAAGAGCTTGCGCGCCGCGGTGCCGGTCGTGCTGGTCGGTATCGGTTTCTCGGCGGCTGTCGGCGCGTTGGCACTGTGGGGTCCTGCCGCCTGGATGGGCTTCGACCACCTACCTGTGGCCCGGCATCCAAACGGCTGCACTCCTTGTCCACATCACTCCCACTGCGGTGGTGTACTGGCTCGTGCCCGAGGGCGGGGCCCCGGCCTACCTCCTGCACGTACTGACCGGAGCTTTCGTCTCGTGGGCCGTGCTCTTTGCGCTTGCGGCGTTTGCAATTCGGCGTGACGCCAGGGCGCTCCTCATGCGCAGATCACAGGCTCCTAGAATGAGGCAATGATCAAGTACTCCTTCCCAGCTGCGCCGGTGACTTACAGGCCTCCAGCAAACACCCCCGCAGTCCTGGCCAATGAGTTGATCGACTACCAGGCATGCCCGTTGTGCGAGAGCAAAGCCTTTCGTCCGCTGCGCAGTGCGGACTGTTCCCACCACCCTCGCTACAGCCAAGAACTCTCTCGCACCATGCATTGGAGCCAATGCGCGGCGTGCCAGCATGTTTTTCGCAGCGGCTACTACACCGAAGCAGCGCTGAATATCGTTTTCCGTGGCACCAACGAATCCCAGGTGGTGGGCTATGACCTGGAGCGGCAGCGCTATGTGTCTGCGCAGATGATTGAGAAAGTGCTGCCCTACCAGACCGGCGGCACGTGGCTGGACGTGGGGTTTGGCAATGCATCGCTTCTGTTCACGGCGCACGAGTACGGCTTCGAGCCTGTGGGCCTGGATCTGCGTCCGCAATCGGTGGAAGAGTTGCGCCGATGGGGCGTGGCAGCCCATTGCCAGGATGTCAAAGGGTTCGAGCTGTCGCGCCCCGCCAGTGTGATCAGCATGGCAGATGTGCTGGAGCACATGCCGTATCCCAAGGTGGGCCTGCATGCCGCCCACCGACTGTTGCAACCGGGTGGCGTGCTGCTGATCTCCATGCCCAACTCGGGCTCCATGGTCTGGAAGGCACTGGACGCCGGCAATGCGAACCCGTACTGGGGTGAAATCGAGCACTATCACAACTTCGACCGCGACCGCCTGTATGCATTGCTGGCCGAATGTGGCTTCAAGCCCGTGCGCTATGGCATCAGCCAGCGGTACCGCGTCTGTATGGAAGTGATTGCGGTGAAAGCCTAGGCAGGCGGTACACACAACGCACGCCCACGGTCGGCATGGCCCAGGGAAGTCCTGACCAACTTTCCCCTGCGCGAAGCACGCCGCAGGGCGTGTACCGACTGTGATGCGATGGCCATTGGACACGCAGGAGGGGCCAGAATGCGCGGCTCGTCCTGTTGCAGACGCTTCCTGGTGAGAAAACCATATGCAGGCCCCCCATCCCACAAAACACCGCTTTCGTATTGAGCTGGTCGCCGAACACCAGCATGCATCACTGGTCGACCTGCTGTGCGAACTGCACGCCTTCTACAACCAAGGCGCCACACCCCCTCGGCAGGTGGTGATGGAGCATCTTCGCCAGAACCTCTTGGCGCCCGGCTCCGCCCAGCGTTTGCTGGTGGCTTCGCGCAGCGATGGCGTTGTGGTGGGCCTGGCGGCGTTCTCGCTGGTGTATTCGTTGGTCGAATTTGCAGAGGACCAGCGCAGACACTGCCAGCTCAAAGAGTTGTATGTAAGTTCGGCCGCAAGAAGCCAGGGTGCGGGCCGGGCGCTCATGCACGGGCTCGCCCGATATGCCATGGAACACGGCTGCCGCCGCATCGACTGGCCTGTGAAGGCTTCAAACGCCCGGGGAATCCTGTTCTACGAAAGCCTGGGTGCCGAGCGCGTGGCCGAACGGCTGAGCTACCGGCTCACGGAGCCCGCACTGGGCCGGCTGGTACTCGAAAGTGGATGTGCCGACGTGCGGTCTGCGCAGAGCTAAGCTGCACTGAACATCGGAGACCTCCACCTTGTTTCGCTCTTTCGTACTTCTGCTGTCCCTGCTGGGCAGCGCCGCCTTCGGCGGGTTGCTGCTGGTATCGCTGCTGCAACCTACCTGGATTGAACACGGTGCGCGCGAGCTGATCCGCCAGCAGATCGAGCACAAGACGGGCGAAAAGCTCCGGGCCCTGGACGAACGCTTTCTGAGCGCCCAGGCGCGGGTCTTCTTGCGCGGCAAGGAGCAGGAGATCGACGCCGCTCGCAAGGCGCTGTCTGCGGGCCTGCCCGCCCGGGTCGCGGCCATTGCGGCCGAGATGGGGATTCCGGCGTGCGAGTGCCGCAAACGGCGGCAACAACGGCTGGAACTGCAGATTGGCACCGCACAGCAGATGCAGGCCCAGCTCGATGCGCTGATCCGCAGCGCCTACATGGACACGGCCGAAAAGCTGTTGCGCGAATTGCGCATCTTCAGCGGTGCCAATGCCCTGGCATTCGCCCTGCTGGGCCTGGCCGCATGGCGGCCACCCCACGGCGCCGGTGGGGTATCGCTGGTACCGACCACCGCCACCCTCCTTCTGGCCACACTGGCAAGCAGCGCCATCTACCTTTGGGGCCAGAACTGGCTGCACACCGTCGTGTTCGGCAGCTACGTGGGCTGGGCGCAGCTGGCATACATCGCGCTGGTGTACGCGTGGCTGTGCGATCTGCTATTGAACCGGGCGCGGATCAGCCTGCACCTGTGCCAGGGCAGCATGAGCGGCGCTGTGTCACCTTGCTGAAGGCTTGCCCCTCCTGCGGATCTCTCCCGTCTCCGCATCCGCCGCCGGTGGGCGCTGACCCAGCAGCACATCTGGGTGGCAGCCCCCTTTCTCCTGCGCTTGCGCAGACCACCACAGTTCGAAACGCGGCCATGGCGAGGCTTGCCCGGCAGCACGGCCGTCGTAGCCGGGAGCGCAGGCTCCCGTCAGGTGTGCACTGATCGTGAATCTGCGGGAGCCTGATTGCGGTCGTGCATGCCGTAGTCGCGCACCACGGCGGCAACGCGCAGGCGGTAGTTGTCGAAAACCCGCTCGCGGCCTGCTTTCTGCGTGGCGCGGTGGGCTTCCATCTGGCGCCATTGCGCCACTGCCTCCTCGTCACGCCAGAACGAAAGCGACAGCAGTTTGCCGGGAGCACTGAGGCTCTCGAACCGTTCGATGGAGATAAACCCGTCGATCTGCTCCAGCAAAGGCCGCAACGCAGCGGCAGCGCCCAGATAAGCGTCCTGCTGGCCCGGAGCGGGCTGTACCTCGAAAATGACGGCCATCATGCACTGATCTCCAGTGGGTGTGCGGGCAGGTCCAGCGTGCCTTCCACGCCCTGCGTGAACGTGCGCTCCTCGCGCAGGATGAAGCGCTTTTCCTGCGCCATGGCGAAGTTGGCACGGCCTTCGGGGTCGGAGCGCAGGCGGGCGCGGTAGGCTTCGTAGGCAGCCAGCGACTCAAAGCCGATGAGCCCCCAGGCCTCGTAGTTGCTGCCCTCGTGCGGCAAAAAATAGCCGATCAGGTGGCCCCCGCAGCGCGGGATGATCTGGCCCCAGCGGCGCGCGTATTCGGCAAACAGCTCGCGCTGGAAGGGGTCGATGTCGTAGCGGATAAAGCAGGTGATCATGGTGTTCAGAAGTCGTTGGTGGACAGGGCTTCACGATAGGCGGTTGACGCCCTTCGATGGTTCGCCCAAGATCGAACCATGAAAGATGGCCCCCACATCGCGCGCATTGCCGCGCTCATTGGCGACAGCGCGCGCGCCGAAGTCCTCACGGCCCTGATGGCCGACCGCGCACTCACGGCCACCGAACTGGCGGCGGTGGCAGGCGTGACCAAGCAGACCATCAGTGCCCACCTGGCCAAGCTGCTCGATGCCGGCCTGCTGACCGTCGAGCACCAGGGCCGCCACCGCTACTTCCGGCTGGCCGATCGCGATGTGGCGCACCTGCTGGAATCGCTCATGAACGTGGCCTTCCGCGCCGGTGCCGTGCGCCTGCGCGCAAGCCCCCGGGAGCCCGCGTTGCGCCGCGCGCGCATGTGCTACGACCACCTGGCCGGTGAAGTGGGCGTGCAGTTCTACGAAGCCCTGGTGCGCCAGGGGCTGCTGCACGCCACGCCCCAGGGTGCAGCGGTGACGCCCGCAGGCGCGCAGTGGTTTGCCCAGGTGGACATTGACACCACGGCACTGGCGCAACAGCGGCGCATGCTGTGCCGCCCTTGCCTGGACTGGAGCGAGCGCCGCCACCATCTGGGCGGCGCGCTGGGCGCTGCGTTGCTGCAACGCCTGTTCGACGGCGGATGGGCGCACCGGGCACAGGGCTCGCGCGTCGTGCACTTCACCGCCAAGGGCGAACTGGCGCTGCGCCAGTGGCTGGCAACCAGCCCAGAAGCACCACCATCCACCGCCCTTCGCGGCCCCGAACAATGATGAAGACCTTGCTGCTCTTCATCGCCACCGCCCTGGCTGAAATCGTGGGTTGCTACCTGCCCTGGCTGTGGCTCAAACAGGGCAAGCCGATGTGGCTGCTGATCCCTGCAGCGCTGAGCCTCGCCCTGTTCGCGTGGCTGCTCACGCTGCATGACACCACAGGCGCGGGGCGCGTGTATGCGGCCTATGGCGGGGTCTATATCGGCGCGGCGCTGGCCTGGCTGTGGGTGGTCGATGGCATCCGGCCCACACCCTGGGATGCGGCGGGCGTACTGGTGGCGCTGGCGGGCATGGCGATCATCATGCTGCAGCCCGCGCGCTAACGCCCGCGCACTCTGCGTGCCCGCAGTGCTCGGCGCTCACAGCTGGCACGCGCGTCACTGCAACTCCTGGTAACAACCTCCACATTTGCAACCGGGGTGTTTTATAAGCAGTCATTTCTCAACTTTCACAAGACTGTCCATGCGCACTTCGACCGAGAAGGTTTCCTCTGCCCTCACTCGCCGCCACTTTGCCCTGTGGATGACGGCCTCTGGTTTGTCGGCCTGCGGCGGTGGCGGGGGAGAGGTCGCCCCCGCGCCAGCCCCACCGCCCGGTCCCGCACCGGGGCCAGCCTCTCTCAGTTTGATGGCGGGCGCATTGGGCGGCTCAGGATTTTTGCCAGGCGTGTTGACCGATGCACGTTTGCCCCCAGTGATGGCCGGGCATGCCTTCAACAGCAAGGGCGATCTTTGGTTCGTTGGCAGGTACGGCCGTGAACAAAAAGTAGGAAGGATCACCGCAGAAGGTACGCTGTCGTACTTTGCGTTCAACCAACAGATGCCCGTCACTCTCGGGGTCGTTGATGCGCAAGACCGGTACGTGATCGCCCATGCTGCGTTGGGCGATTCCAGCACTGTGGTTTCGTTCTTCGACAATGAAACGCTGGTGACGCTGGCAGGCCAACCCAACGCCACCACCATGCAGGATGGCAAAGGCCCTGCGGCGCAGATCCTCTGGTTCGGGAACCCGCTGCTGGCGGGCGATGGGCTGGTGTACTTTCTGGACCGCGATACTGGCGCCGCCAACTACACGCTGCGAACTTTGGCCCCCGATGGAACCGTGGTTTCCTTGCTGCCGGTGCCCAATAACAGCCGCTTGATCGCCTCCCCCACTGGGGCAGTGCGCAGGTTTACCGATGATTTTCAGAACAACCGCGTGCAATGGGCGGAACTGGCGAGGGCCTCGTCAGGGCAATACTTCTGGGAAGTCCTGCCGAACAACTGGCGAAGTGTGGCCCACGCCGAACCCTTCGCGCCCGTCAAAGGCAGCAACGACATGTACTGGGGCTTTGACGCTGCGTTCAACACGATGGCCCACTACGCGCTGGATGGCACGCGTACGGACGTCTGGCAGCTGCCAGGGCGGGTGGATGCGGCGGTGTCCAACCCCCTCACCGGACACTTGGTGGCGCATGCGTGGCGGGGCCCTCTGGACCAATCCTCCCTCGAGAGCCCCGGCGTGCTCTTGGTGCTGGACAGGGTGAAAACACCGACCGCTGTGCCGCAGCCCTGGGTCGGCCTGGCCGATCAGCGCGGGCACACGGACGGCCAGGGCGATGCAGCACGGTTTGATTTTGAACGCGGTGCTCGCGCCACCTCGGAAGCATCGGGCCCGCTGTATGTGGCAGTGGGGGCTCAGATCCCACTGCCCGGTACGCCGCCGCAGTCGGTCCCTACGCCGCTGCGTACCGTCACACCGGCAGGCCAGGTGACTTCGATGCCTGTCACATACCCATGGGGATACCAGCTGCTGTCCAGCGCGTACGGCTACCTCTTGGCCTACGACAAGGAAAACCAAACCCTGCTGCGCGCACCCAAGGCGGGGAGCACTGCCTGGGAGCCTTGGGTAAGGAGCGAATACTTTGGCGCAAACCCGGGGTTCTCAGGCATGTGCGTTCTGCGCGCCGACACCACAGGCCTGCTATGGTTTGCGACACGGACGCTGCCCATCACCCTGGATTGGCTACCTCCCGGTTCAGGAACTTCCCTGATCGGCACGATATCCGCCACGGGGCAAGTGCAGGTGGTGGTAGGCGATCCACAGCTCGTCCATACTGCCGCCAACTATCCCCCGCTGGATCAGCGCCCCTGGTACATGGATGTGACAGATATGGCGTTCGAAGGAGGAAGCTCCCCAATCTCCTGGGTGCTGTGCAACCGGGCCATCTTGAGCCCCGACAGGAAGCTCTTGGGCTATGCACCAGAGCTGGTGCGCCTCGAAGGTGCCACGCGCCAGTCCTTCGCCCTGCCCTCCGCGAACGAGACCGACTACGCCTCCATGCACTACAACCAGCTGTGCGTTGTATCCGGCCGCCCGGGGGAGGTCTTCCTGTGCAGCGCATGCGGCGTGTACCGATGGACGGTAGCCAAGGGCCTGGAGTTGCTGGCTGGGCAGAACCAACCCACGCCAGCTGGCGTGCGCCTGGGCGCCCTGCCCACCAGCCTGAACGTGGTGAAGTTCATCAGCCCCGGCCCCGATGCCAACAGCCTGTACGTAGGCAGCGAAAACAGCGTACTGCGATTGGGTCTTCCCGGTTGAGACGGCATGCGCGCGCATCCGCCGCTGACTGACCGCACCCCCTGTTCACACTTCGGAGATTCTTCATGAACCCACCTGACGAGACAGCCGCTTCCGCTCTCACACGACGTCACTTTGCCTTGTGGATGACTGCTTCCGGGCTTACCGCCTGCGGCGGTGGCGGGGGCAGCGAAGTACCCGCCCCACCCCCTGCACCGCCCCCTCCGGCGCCAGGCCCTGCTTCACTCAGCCTTGTGGCGGGCGCGTTGGGTGGGGCGGGATCAATGGCGGGAACCTCCACCGACGCCCGCTTGCCAGTAACGGCAGCAGGGCATTCGTTCAATAGCCAGGGGGAACTTTGGTTCACTGGGTATTCCGGCAACGAACCTGACGCAGGAAATATGGTGGGGCGGGTGTCCGCGCAGGGCACCCTGTCGTACTTTCCCCTCGCACTTGCGGCTAGCTCAGGGGTCTTTGACGCGCAGGACCGCTACCTCGTTGCGCAGTTCCGCTCTGGTGACAGCGGATACGTGGTCTCGTTCCTGCAAGACGGAACACCAGTGCCCCTGGCCGGTGGATTCGGCGCCACCGTGCCGCAGGACGGCAAGGGCTCGGCCGCCCGGATCGCTTCTTTCGGAAGTCCCGTGCTCGCGGGTGATGGCCTGGTGTACTTCCTGGACAGGGTGGTATCTGATCCGAACGGGATGGACACCCTGCGTACCCTGGCCCCCGATGGAACTGTTACCTCACTACTATCCACGCCCCGAAACAGCCTTTTGGTCGTCTCCCACGCCGGGGCCATTCGGCGGTTCACGACCGAATCACCGAGCAACTTCGTGGAATGGGCGGAACTTGCCAGGTCGCCCTCGGGGGAATACACATGGAACATCCTGCCCCACAGCTGGCCAGCCAATGTCACGCCCGTTGCTCCGGTCAAGAATGACAGCAACAGGTACTGGGGGGTGAACGCTACGTCCGGCACAGCGGCACATTACGCGCTGGACGGAACACGCCAACTGGAATGGCAATTGCCAGGGCGCGTGAAAACAGCCATAGCCCACCCCCTCAACGGCAACCTGATCGTCAGCGTTTCGAGCGTGAACAGTGCATACGGTGATGCGCTCTACCGCCTGGACCTTGTCAAGTTCCTCAAATCCGTACCTGAGCTGTGGGTGGGCCTGGAGGACCACCGTGGGCATAGCGACGGCACTGGCGATTCAGCCCGTTTCGACTTCGAAAGCGGTGTTGATGCGTGTACGGATACCTCGGGGCTCTTGTATCTGGTCACGGCCGAAGCAACCGGGTACGGTGCGCCCGCGCCCATCCGTACCGTAAGCCCTACCGGGCAAGTGGCCTCGCTATTGCTCAAACGCCCACCAGCCTACCGACACCTGGCAGAAGCATACGGCTACTTTCTGACCTACGACCCCGCTACCGACACGGTTCTGCGTTCGCCCAAAGGCGGCGCCAGCAATGCCTGGGAACCCTGGGTCCAGAGTACCTATTTCCATCACTTCCCACCCGTACCACGCTCTCCCCTACCGACGTCCGGCCCGCAGGTTCTTCGCACCGACACCACGGGCCTGCTGTGGTTTGCGACGCGGGTGGTGCCGCTCTCCGGCATTGCCGAACTACCTCCGGCCTCGGGCGTCTCCGTGATCGGCACCATCAGCGCCACCGGGCAGGTTCAGGTGGTCGCTGGCGATCCGCAGCTGGTTCATTCCGCCGCCAACTACCCACCGCTGGAGCAGCGCCCGTGGTACATGGACGTGACGGATCTCGCGTTCGAAGGCGGCAGCTCACCTGTCTCGTGGGTGTTGTGCAACCGCACCGTGGCCACCGCAGAAGGCAAGCTGGTGCGTTACGTACCTGAGCTGGTGCGGCTGGAAGGCGGCACACGCCAGTCCTTTACGCTGCCATCTGCAAATGTCACCCATGCGTTCTCTCTGCACTACCTGCAGTTGTGCGTGCTGCCCAGCCGCCCTGGCGAGGTCTTCCTGTCCAGCGCATGCGGCGTCTACCGCTTTACCGTGGCCAAAGGCCTGGAATTGCTGGCAGGGCAAAACCAGCCCACACCGGTCGGCGTGCGCCTGGGTGCGCTGCCCGCCAGCCTGAACCTGGTGAAGTTCATCAGCCCCGGCCCCGAGGCCAACAGCCTGTACGTGGGCAGTGAAAACAGCGTGCTGCGGCTGAATCTGCCAGCGTAAGAGCCCCGCGAAAGGCCGTCCGTCAACGGACGGCCTTTCGCCCCCTTCCCGTCAGTTCACCTTGATCAACCGCCAGTCAATCCGGTTGTCCGGCCGCTGCACCAGCTCCACGTTTTTCTTCATGGCCCAGGCCAGCATCTGGTTGTGCAGGGGGATGTGTGCCACGGTGTCGTTCTGCAGCTGCAGGCCTTCGGTGAGCAGGCGGTTTCGCACGGGCAGGTCGGTTTCGGTCTTCACACGGTCCACGATGTAGTCCATGCGTTCATTGGTGTAGCGGCCCAGGTTGTAGTTGCCGTCGCCGCCCGTGGTCTTGGTGCGGACGAGTGACTGCAGGGTGTACAACGCATCGAAGGTGGGCACGCCCCAGCTGAGCAGCGCAATGCTGGCCTCGTGCCGCTGTGCCATGGGGTAATAGGTGACCGCTGGCAGCGTGCGCAGCTTGGCCTTCACGCCGATGCGCGACCACATGGAGGTGATCGCCTGGCACAGCTCTTCGTCCTGCACGATGGCGTTGTTGCTGCAGGCAAAGTCCACCTCGAAGCCGTCTTTGTAGCCTGCCTCGGCCAGCAAGGCCTTCGCGGCATTGGCGTCAAAGGGCAGGCGCTTGTCCACGGCTTCCGTCCAGCCATTGACCAGCGGCGACACGATGGCTCCGGTGGGTTTGGACATGCCGCGCATGGTCACGCGCTGCAGCGTGGCGCTGTCGATGGCCTGGTAGAGCGCCTTGCGCACGCGCAGGTCCTTGAGCGGGTTCTTGCCCTTGATGTTGCTGCCCACCAGCTCTTCGCGGAACTGGTCCATGGCGAGGTACACAGTGCGGTTCTCCACCATCTCCATGACCTTGAGGGCGGGGTTGGCCTTGATGCGGGCGAGATCCTGAATGCTGGTGTCGCGCACCATGTCCACCTCGCCCGACAGCAGCGCGGCGATGCGCGTGGCTTCAGACTTGATGGGGGTGTAGGTGATCTCCGTGACGTTGCCCTCGGCCTTGCCTGCATTCCACCAGTGGGGGTTGGCCGCGAACACGATCTTCTGGTCGGGCACCCATTCCTTGAGCACGAAGGGGCCGGTGCCCATGGCATTGCGGTGCGAATAGGTCTCGTCCTTGGCCTTGATGTCCTTGGGCTCGACCGAGTTGTTCTTCTCGGCCCAGGCCTTGCTCATCACGCGCAGCTCGGTGAGCTGGTTCAGTACCACCGGGTTGGGGTTCTTCAGGAAGATGTCAATGGTCTCGCCGTCTACCTTGGCGATGCGGTCCATGCCCTGGGTGTAGATGGAGTACGTGGAGGTCTTGCTCATCGCGCGCTGCAGCGAATAAACCACGTCATCGGCCGTCATGGCCGAGCCGTCGCTGAACTTCACCCCCTGTCGCAGCTTCACGCGCAGCTGCGTGGGGCTGACCTGCTGCCACGAGGTGGCCAGCAGCGGCTCGACCTTGAGCGTGCGGCTGTTGAACATCACCAGCGACTCATACACAGCCGCATGGATGCCATTGCCCAGGGCGCTGTTTTGCGAATGGATGTCCATGGTCTGGATGTCGCTGGAGCCTGCCCACTTGAACGGTTTTGCCGACGCGGTGGGAGCAACGGTTGCCAGGGCCAGGGTAGCGGCCGCAAGCAGGGAACGCTTGAATTGCATGGCGAAATTTCCTTGATGAAATAGGAGAAACGGCAATATGCAGCAGGAAACAGGCCAGCCCAAGCCCCCACGCGCCATGTGTGGCACCGGCGATGCAAGCCCCGTGTCGGGACCGATTGCGCGCCGGGTGCGGCTGGGATAAAAGGGCCGTGGCAGGCCGGTGCACCGGCTACGGCACTGACCGCACCGGGTAGCGCACGCCATCGCGCTCAACGCCCACCTGCAGCAGGTTGATCACCCCCATCACGTCGTCCACCAGCCACACGGCTTTCTCCAGCGCCTCGGCCTGCGCCTGCGACTGCACGCAACCCATCAGTGTCACCAGCCGCCGCTCGCCCAGAACCCACACACTGGTGTCGTCAAAACGCCCATCCTGCTGGATGTAGCGCTGCACGCGCGGAATGATCTCGGCGTCGTACAGGTAGGAGTTGGGCAACCGGCAGCGCCCCACACGGTGGCAGCTGCCGCCGTGCTGCGAGCGCACATGCGCCAGCTCGCGCACCTCGGCCTCGGTGTAGAGCGGGCCTTCGGGCACGGGGCAAGCCGGGATGGCGCTGGTGACCTGCACAAAGGGGTCGTTGAAGGCATTGGTGCGCGGGGCGGGGTTGCCAGCCACCTGGGCAGTGGTCAGGAATGGGGCCATGGCGACGGCCACCAACAACGCCATGACGAACCGGCGGAACACACAAACACGGCGCATGAATCGTTCCTTCCTGAAGATGGTCACAGCGCGGCTACAGCACGATCTGGTACCGCGCAAACTCTCTGCTGCCTTTGCGCACACAGTCGTTCAGGGTAAAACCAAAGCCCTCATACAGCCTCCGCAGCGGTTGCCGGTCGGCCACGCAGTCCAGCCGCATATAGCGCAGGCCCAGGCTGCCTGCGTGCTGGCACCCAAATGCCAGCAGTGCCGTAGATACCCCCTGCCCCGCCCAAGCACGCCGTACGGCCAGCTTGTGCAAGAACGCGGAGGTGCCCGGTTCAGCGTCCGGCCAGAAGACTGGGTCTTCGCGCTGGAAGCGCACCACCCCCACTACCGCTTCGCTCGCTTTGGCGACCACATACAACCCGCCATCCACATCACGCTGCACGCTGTCATCTGTGAAATCAGACACGAGCCAGAGCGGAATTTTTTGATCGACCAACCACTGCGCGGCCTCGCGCAACACGGCAGCAATGGCAACGGCGTCTGACGGGCGGGCGATTTCGGTGCGCATACAAAAGCGGTGTTGGCCTGCAGACAGGGTGAAGCTGCACAAGATGATGGGACGAGGCGTTGACTGCGCTGACGGAATGAATCACGCCCAGCGCGATTGCTCACATATTTATAGCTGCCAGCACTCATCATATAAGCGCTGGCAGCCATTTTTATTCAAATTTTAGTCGTGAAGCGTCGTCACGCAATCCCCAGCCCGCGCCCCGGCTTTGGCCCGCCCCCTACGATGTCCCGACCATGCCCGCAAGCGACCTGATCGTCCACCGCCCCGAAGGCCTGTACTGCCCGTCCGGCGACTTCTACATCGACCCCTGGCGGCCGGTGGAGCGGGCTGTGATCACGCACGCCCATTCAGACCACGCACGCATGGGCTCGGCCCACTACCTGGCGCATACCGACAGCGCGGGCACGCTGCGCAACCGGCTGGGGGCGGACATCGCACTGCAGACGCTGGCCTACGGCGAGGTCATCGACCACCATGGCGTGCGCGTTTCGCTGCACCCGGCCGGGCACGTGCTGGGCTCGGCCCAGGTGCGCGTCGAACATGGCGGCCAGGTGTGGGTGGCCTCGGGCGACTACAAGCTCGAAGACGACGGCACCTGCACGCCGTTCGAACCCGTGCGCTGCCACACCTTCATCACCGAATCGACCTTTGGCCTGCCGATCTACCGCTGGCCCTCGCAGCCCACGCTGTTTGCCGACATTAATGCCTGGTGGGCGGCGAACGCAGCGGCGGGCAAGGCCAGCGTGCTGTATGCCTATGCCTTCGGCAAAGCGCAGCGGCTGCTGCATGGGGTGGACGCCAGCATCGGGCCCATCGTGGTGCATGGCGCGGTGGAGCCGCTCAACGCCGTGTACCGCGCGGCGGGAGTGGACCTGCCGCCCACGCTGCGCGTGACGGACCCGGGCCTCACCAAGGCCGACCTGAAACGCGCGCTGGTGCTGGCGCCGCCCTCGGCCGCTGGCACCCCTTGGCTCAAGCGCTTTGGTGATTTTTCTGACGCGTTTGCCAGCGGCTGGATGCTGGTGCGCGGCGCACGCCGACGCCGGGGCGTGGACCGGGGCTTTGTGATGAGTGACCACGCCGACTGGCCCAGCTTGCAAAAAGCCATTTGCGCCACGGGCGCGGAGCGCGTCATCGTGACGCACGGCAGCACGGCCGTGATGGTGCGCTGGCTGCGCGAGCAGGGGCTGCACGCCCAGGTGTTCGCCACCGAATACGGCGCCGATGACAACGAGGACGATGCAGGGGAGGCGCCTGAGGTGACAGGTAGCACACCCACACCTGAGGCAGCCGCATGAAGGCCTTTGCCCAGCTGTTCCAGGCGCTCGACGCCACCACCGCGCAGTCGGCCAAACTCGCGGCACTGGTGGCTTACCTGCGCGTGGCACCGCCCGCCGATGCAGCCTGGGCCACCTACTTTCTCGCAGGCGGCAAACCCCGCCAGATGGTGCCCACCAAGCGCCTGAAAGCGCTGGCACAAGAGGCTGCGGGCCTGCCCGAGTGGCTGTTTGAAGAAAGCTACCAGGCCGTGGGCGACCTGGCCGAAACGTTGGCGCTGCTGCTACCCCCGCCTGCCCAGCCCACCGAACTGACACTGGCCGAATGGATGGCCCAGCTGCTGCCCCTGCGCACCCTGCCGCAGGGTGACGCCGATACCCGTCTGCGCACGCAATGGGACATGCTGGCACCTGAGCAGCGCTTTGTGTACTTCAAGCTCATCACCGGCAACTTCCGCGTGGGGGTGTCGCGCCTGCAGGTGACGCAGGCGCTGGCCACGGTGAGCGCGCTGGACCCCAAGCGCATCGCCCACCGGCTGATGGGCTACACGCAGATCGGCCGGCAGCCCCAGGCCAGCGACTACCAGGCGCTGATCGCGCCGGTGGACGACGATGCCAGTACGCAGGATGCTGCCGATGCAGGCCAGCCCTACCCCTTCTTTTTGGCCCACCCGTTCAACCAGCCCGTGGCCGACATGCCCGCACTGCTGGGCACGCCCGGCGACTGGCTGGTGGAATGGAAGTGGGACGGCATCCGTGCGCAGATCGTGCGGCGTGCGGGCGCGGTGTGGATCTGGTCGCGCGGGGAGGAGCTGGTGACCGACCGCTTCCCCGAACTGGCCGAGGCCGCGATGGCGCAGCTGCCCGATGGCACGGTGGCCGATGGCGAGATTCTGGTGTGGCTGCCCGATGAGCCCCAGCCCCGCCCCTTTGCCGACCTGCAAAAGCGCCTGGGCCGCAAGACCCTGGGCCCGAAGCTGCTGCGCGAACTGCCCGTGGTGCTGGTCACCTACGACCTGCTGGAGCACGCTGGGCAGGACCTGCGCCAAGAGCCGCAACAGGCCCGCCGCACGCTGCTGGAGGCCATGCTGCAGCAACCCGATGACACCGCCATTGCTCCCCCGCCCCACAAGGCCATGCGCCTGAGCGCACTGCTGCAAGGTACCGACTGGCAAGACCTGGCACGCCAGCGCGAGGCCGCGCGCAGCATGGGCACCGAGGGCTTCATGCTCAAGCACCGCAGCGCGCAGTACGGCGTGGGCCGCACCAAGGATGTGGGCGTGTGGTGGAAGTGGAAGATCGACCCCATGAGCGTGGACGCGGTGCTCATCTACGCCCAGCGCGGCCACGGCCGCCGCGCCAGCCTCTACACCGACTACACCTTTGCCGTATGGACCGGGCCGCAGGACGACCCGGACCGGCAACTGGTGCCTTTTGCCAAGGCCTATTCGGGCCTGACGGATGCCGAGATTGCGCAGGTGGACGCCATCATCCGCAAGACCACGCGCGAGAGCTTTGGGCCCGTGCGCAGCGTGGACGCGACGCTGGTGTTTGAGCTGGGCTTCGAAGGCATTGCGCGCAGCCCGCGCCACAAGAGCGGCATTGCGGTGCGCTTTCCGCGCATGCTGCGCTGGCGGCAAGACAAACCCGTGGCCGAGGCCGATACCTTGCAAACGCTGATGGCACTGCTGCCGGGGCAGGACGCGGCCATATGAGCACGACACGCCGCCCGCGCAAGCCCCTGCCCCCGGTGGCACCGAGTGCCGCAGCCGCCTGGATGGCGGCGCGCGGGTGGCAGCCCTTCGGCTTCCAGCAAGACGTGTGGCGCGCGATGGGCGAGGACCGCTCGGGCCTGCTGCACGCCACCACGGGCGCGGGCAAGACCTATGCGGTGTGGCTGGGCGCGCTGCAGCATCTGGCGCGGGCCGATGCAGCACCAGCGCCCGAAGAAGCCCCCAACGCCCGCACCGCGCTGCGCACGCGCCGCGCTGCGGCACCACCGCTCACCGTGCTGTGGATCACGCCCATGCGTGCACTCGCTGCCGATTCGCTGCGCGCCCTGCAGGCACCGCTGCCCGAACTGGCCCCCACCTGGACCAGCGGCCTGCGCACCGGCGACACCGCCAGCAGCGAACGCGCTGCGCAAGACCGCCGTCTGCCCACGCTGCTGGTGACCACGCCTGAAAGCGTGTCGCTGCTGCTGGCCCGCGCCGATGCGCGTGAGCGCCTGGCCAGCGTGCGCCTGGTGGTGGTGGACGAATGGCACGAACTGGTGGGCAACAAGCGCGGCGTGCAGGTGCAACTGGCGCTGGCGCGCCTGTCGGGCTGGAACCCGGCGCTGCAGGTGTGGGGAATGTCGGCCACGTTGGGCAACCTGGAGGAGGCCCTGCACACCTTGCTGCCGCAGCCCGTGCCCAGCACGGCGGAAGCGCCACAGCCACCGCCCGCCGTGCTGGTGCAGGGCCGCATCGACAAGCGGCTGGAGGTGCAGGTGATGCTGCCCGCGCGGGCCGACCGCTTTGCGTGGGCGGGCCACATGGGGCTGAGCCTGCTGCCGCAGGTGGTGCAGTCGATCGAAGCGGCGGCGTCCACCTTGGTGTTCACCAACACCCGGTCGCAGGCAGAGCGCTGGTACCAGGCGCTGCTGGAGGCACGGCCCGACTGGGCCGGCACCATTGCGCTGCACCATGGGTCGCTCGGGCATGAGGTGCGCGACTGGGTGGAGCGAGGCCTGAAGGCCGGGCAGCTCAAGGCCGTGGTGTGCACATCGAGCCTGGACCTGGGCGTGGACTTTTTGCCGGTGGAGCAGGTGCTGCAAATCGGTTCGGCCAAGGGCGTGGCGCGGCTGGTGCAGCGTGCAGGCCGCTCGGGCCATGCGCCGGGGCGCAGCTCCAGCATCACGCTGGTGCCCACGCACAGCCTGGAGCTGGTGGAGGCAGCCGCTGCGCGCCACGCACTGGCGCAGGGCCGCATTGAAGACCGGCACACGCCGCGTGCGCCGCTTGACGTGCTGGTGCAGCACCTGGTCACCGTGGCGCTGGGCGGCGGCTTTGTGCCCGATGCGCTGCTGGCCGAAGTGCGCCGCGCACCCGCCTACGCGGCCTTGGCCGATAACGACTGGCAATGGGCGCTGCAGTTTGTGCGCCAGGGCGGTTCATCGCTGGCCACCTACCCGGACTTTCACCGCGTGGTGCCAGACGACGAGGGTGTGTGGCGCGTGCCCGATGCGCGCCTGGCGCGCCGCCACCGCAGCAACATCGGCACCATCGTGAGCGACGCCGCCATGCAGGTGCAGTTTGTGAGCGGCGGGCGCCTGGGGTCGGTGGAAGAGAGCTTCATCGCCCGGCTGCGCAAGGGCGATGTGTTCATGTTTGCAGGCCGGCTGCTGGAGCTGGTGCGCACCCAGCAGATGACGGCCTATGTGCGCATCGCCCCCAGGGGCAGCGCCGCACTGCCGCGCTGGAGCGGCGGGCGCATGCCGCTGTCGAACACGCTGGCCGATGCGATGCTGGAACAGCTGGCGCAAGCCGAGCGCGGCCAGTTCACCACGCCCGAGATGCGCTGCGCCCAGCCGCTGCTGGAGCTGCAGCAGGCCTGGTCGGCCCTGCCCACACCCAGCCGCCTGGTGGCCGAGACCCTGCACACGCGCGAGGGCTGGCACCTGTACCTGTACCCACTGGCAGGCCGCCTGGTGCACCTGGGCCTGGCCGGGCTGCTGGGCTGGCGCGCGTCGCAGCAGGTGCCCAACACCTTCTCCATCGCGGTCAATGACTACGGGCTGGAGCTGCTGTCGGCCAAGCCCGTGGACTGGCCCGCGCTGCTGCCGCGCCTGATCGGCGAAGGCACGCACACCACCATCGGTAGCGGGCTCGAAGACGAAGTGCTGGCCAGCCTGAACGCCACCGAAATGGCGCGCAGGCGCTTTCGCGAGATCGCGCGCATTGCGGGCCTGATCTTCCAGAGCCACCCCGGCGAGCAGCGCAGCAGCCGCCAGCTGCAGGCCTCGTCGTCGCTCTATTACGACGTGTTTGCGCAGTACGACCCCGACAACCTGCTGCTGGCCCAGGCCCGTGCCGAGCTGCTGGCGAACGAGCTGGACATGGAGCGACTGGCCCGAACGCTGCGCGGCATGCAGGCGCAGACCCTGTCCATCCATGCCCTCACGCGCCCCACCCCGTTTGCCCTGCCGCTGATGGTGGAGCGCTTTCGCGAGCGCCTGAGCACCGAGACCCTGGCCGACCGGCTGGCGCGCATGGTGCAAGCGCTGGAGCAGGCGGCCGACGCCACCACGGGCACCCACCTGGCGCAGCACCCTGTGCAATCCACGGACATGGCGTGGGACCTCCCTGAAGGCTCCGCGACCTCGGCACGGCGCACGCGCCGAGACCCGGCCGGGGACAGCCCTCGTCGCGCCCGCAGACGCCACGGATTCTGAGCACCATGACCTCGCTGGCCACCCCCACGCACACCATCGGTGCGCACGCCATCACCCTGCCCTGCGGCACCGCGCTGCAGCTGCTGCCCCAGCGCGCCCTGTGGTGGCCCGCTGCCCGCATGGTGCTGGTGGCGGATGTGCATTTCGGCAAGGCAGCCACCTTCCGCCGCGCGGGCCAGCCGGTGCCGCATGGCACCACGGCCGACAACCTGGCGCGGCTGGATGCGGTGCTCGCTGCCACCGGCGCCGACCACCTGGTGTTTCTGGGCGACTTTCTGCACGCACGCAGCGGCGCGGCCGATGCGCTGTGGCAGCAGTTGCTGCCCTGGCGCCAGCGCCATGCCCGTGTGGCGATGACCCTGGTGCGCGGCAACCACGACCTGCATGCGGGCGACCCACCGGCCACGCTGGCTCTGGCGCTGGTCAACGAGCCCTGGTTGCCTTGCGCCCATGTGCCGGTGCTGGCCTGCCACCACCCGCAGGCCGTTGGGGGCCACACGGTGATTGCCGGGCACCTGCACCCCACGCTGCGGTTGCGCGGCCCGGCGCGGGATGCGCTGCGGGCGCCGTGCTTTGGGTGGGGCGATGGACAGTTGATCCTGCCCGCCTTCGGGGCCTTCACCGGCACGGCGCCCGAAGCCCTGCCCGCGCACTGGGCGCAGTTTGCCGTCCTGCCTGGCCGCGTGGTGACTGTTCCAGGGGGCCTTTCATAGGGTGTACAGGGGGTGGCGCGCTGCCGCCAACGCGGTCAAACTGCAGAGCGCCGCAGGGTGATTACCACCTATTTGGTGAAAAAAAGTGCCCCGGGCTTATGATAATTTTGCATTGTGAGATTCGATTGCAAAAACAGCGGGCGGTGACAGCCCCGAGCAAGGAGAATCAGAGAGCATCCGCGTTTGGCCCCGCTGCGACGCAGCCGGGGGCACCTACCTACTCTGTTTCGTGAGACAAGCCATGACGACCCAGCAACCGACCATCATCTACACCCTGACCGACGAAGCACCCCGTCTGGCCACGGCCTCCTTCCTGCCCATCGTCCGCACGTTCGCGGCGCCCGCAGGCATCAATGTGACGGAGAGCGACATCTCCGTGGCCGCCCGCGTGCTGGGCGAGTTTCCCGAGTTTTTGAAGGAAGACCAGCGCGCTCCCAACACCCTGGCCGAGCTGGGCAAGAAAACGCTGCAGCCCGACGCCAACATCATCAAGCTGCCCAACATCAGTGCGTCCGTCTCGCAGCTCAAGGCCGCCATCGCCGAGCTGCAGGCCAAGGGCTACGCCCTGCCCGACTACCCGGACCAGCCCAAGGACGACAAGGAAAAAGAGATCAAGGCCCGCTACGGCAAGTGCATCGGCTCGGCCGTGAACCCCGTGCTGCGCGAAGGCAACTCCGACCGCCGCGCGCCCAAGGCCGTGAAGGAATACGCACGCAAGAACCCGCACAGCATGGCCGAGTGGAGCCAGGCATCGCGTTCGCACGTCTCGCACATGCACGCTGGCGACTTCTACCACGGCGAAAAGTCCATGACGCTGGACCGCGCCCGTGACGTGAAGATGGAGTTGATCACCAAGAGCGGCAAGGCCATCATCCTCAAGCCCAAGGTCAGCCTGCTCGACCGCGAAGTGATCGACAGCATGTTCATGAGCAAGAAGGCGCTGCTGGAGTTCTACGAAAAGGAAATCGAAGACGCGCGCAAGACCGGCGTGATGTTCTCGCTGCACGTGAAGGCCACGATGATGAAGGTGTCGCACCCCATCGTGTTCGGCCACTGCGTGAAGATCTTCTACAAGGATGCGTTCGAGAAACACGCCAAGACCTTTGAAGAACTCGGCGTGAACGTGAACAACGGCATGGTCGATCTGTACACCAAGATCGAGACGCTGCCACAAAGCCAGCGCGACGAGATCAAGCGCGACCTGCACGCCTGCCACGAGCACCGCCCCGAGCTGGCCATGGTGGATTCGGCCAAGGGCATCACCAACTTCCACTCGCCCAACGACATCATCGTGGACGCCTCCATGCCCGCGATGATCCGCAACGGCGGCAAGATGTGGGACGCCAACGGCCGCCTGAAGGATGTGAAGGCCGTGATGCCTGAATCGACCTTCGCCCGCATCTACCAGGAGATCATCAACTTCTGCAAGTGGCACGGCGCGTTCGACCCCAAGACCATGGGCACCGTGCCCAACGTGGGCCTGATGGCCCAGCAGGCCGAGGAATACGGCAGCCACGACAAGACCTTCGAGATCGCTGAAGACGGCGTGGCCAACATCACCGACCTGGCCACCGGCGAAGTGCTGCTGAGCCAGAACGTGGAAGCTGGCGACATCTGGCGCATGTGCCAGGTCAAGGACGCCGCGATCCGCGACTGGGTGAAGCTGGCCGTCAACCGCGCCCGCAACTCCGGCATGCCCGTGGTGTTCTGGCTCGACTCGTACCGCCCGCACGAAAAGGAACTCATCACCAAGGTGAAGATGTACCTGCACGAGCACAACACCGTCGGCCTCGATATCCAGATCATGAGCCAGGTGCGTGCGATGCGCTACACGCTGGAGCGCGTGATCCGTGGCCTGGACACCATCAGCGCCACCGGCAACATCCTGCGCGACTACCTCACCGACCTGTTCCCCATCATGGAACTGGGCACCTCGGCCAAGATGCTGTCCATCGTGCCGCTGATGGCCGGTGGCGGCATGTACGAAACGGGCGCGGGCGGCTCGGCTCCGAAGCACGTGCAGCAGCTGGTGGAAGAAAACCACCTGCGCTGGGATTCGCTGGGTGAGTTCCTGGCGCTGGCCGTGTCGCTGGAAGACCTGGGCCTGAAGACCGGCAACGGCAAGGCCAAGGTGCTGGCCCAGACGCTGGACGCTGCCACGGGCAAGCTGCTGGACAACAACAAGAACCCAAGCCCCAAGACCGGCCAGCTGGACAACCGTGGCAGCCAGTTCTACCTGGCGCTGTACTGGGCGCAGGAACTGGCCGCACAGACCGAAGACGCCGAGCTGGCCGCCAAGTTTGCGCCCCTGGCCAAGCAGTTGACCGACAACGAGCAGACCATCGTGGCCGAGCTGGCGGCCGTGCAGGGCGCACCTGCCGACATCGGCGGCTACTACCTGCCCGACGTGGCCAAGCTGGACGCCGTGATGCGCCCGAGCGCCACGCTGAACAAGGCGCTTGCCTCCGTCAAGTAAGCAGAGGCGGCGGTGCGGCCCCGGCCGGGGCTGCACCCGGCGTGAGAAGACAGGTGCTCTGACTGTGATTTTTTGGAGATATTGGCACCTGGCGCTTATCTAGAAAGCGCAATCAGCTATGAATTTTGTAGCACCTTGACACAAGGCCCCGCTGTTCCAGCGGGGCCTTTGTTTTTTGCGCTAGCGGCTGGTTTACGGCCGCTCGCGCTCAGCCACCCGGCTGGCCAGCGGCGCAGGCACATAGCCGGGCAGGAAGGCGCAGCCCTTGCCAAATGGGGGCTCCATGCCTGCGCACTGCCGCGCAATGCCCTCGGGCGTGGGCTTGTCGCCCGTGTCCACCCAGCGCAGCAGCGCCGCCAAAAGCGTGGGGTAGGTCGGGTCGCTCAGGTAGCTGTGGGTGTTGTGCTGGGTGAAGGTCTGCACCAGGCGCGCCGCGCTGCCGCCCTGCGCCATGGTGGCCTTGAAGGCTGCATCCAGCTCGACGAAGGCGGTGGGGTCGTCCACGCCTTTCACGGTGAGCACAGGCACGGGAATGCGGCCGGTCAGGTCCGTGTCCTGCGCGAAGCGGGCCACGGCCGCAGGGTCGGCGCGGTAGCGCAGCACGGCCGCGTTCAGGGCGGCATCGTCGGGCGAGCCCCGGTACAACACCCCCCGGTTGCCAAACGGACTGGCGCCGCCCGTACGGTGCTGCACCACGTCGCGGAAGTGGAAGGTGGCCCAGTTCATGTGGCCCTGGATGGAGCTGGCCGGGATGCGGATCACATCCACGATGGTTTTGACTTTTCGCTGCTGCTCGGGCGTGCGCTCGGCCACCGGCTTGTTCAGCGCCAGGCATTCGTTCACGCGTGCGGCCAGGTCCGCCTGGGTCATCGCCGCATCGGCAGGCAGGCCGATGTTCAGCGGATACTGCACCTCGGTGGGCCGGGGGTGGTTGTTGCACAGGTACTGGTAGACCACGCGCAGGTCGGTGCGGAAGTCGTAGGACCGCGTGCCGCCTGCCAGCACGCCGCTGGTGAGCAGCACGGCGTCGTAAGGGCGCTTGCCATTGGCGGTGGTCTGGAACATCTCGACCCCCTTGGCTGCCACGCTGGCGCCCCAGGACTGGCCGTGCAGCACCGTGCGCTGCGGCTGCGCTACGTGCTGCACAAAGATCTGCCGCAGGCGCTCGGTGTCCTCGGCCGCTGCGCGCACCTCCACGCCGCCCTGGCGGAAGGTGCTGCCCGCCCAGGCGTAGCCCGCACGGACCATGATGGACCAGCGCGTGAGGTCTTCGACCGACCGCTCCATCCTGGGCGCACCCAGCGCGGGGCCCCCGTGGGCATGCAGCACGAGGTGGCCGTTCCATCGCTGCGGCATGGCGATCAGGTAATACGCACCCGCCGAATCCTGGCCCGACAGGCAGCGGGCGATGGGTGCCAAGTCCTTGGGGCAGGCCGCAGCCACGGGGGCGGCCTCGGCCTTGGCAGAAACCGCGCTGGCCGCTGGTGCACTGCTGGGTGCCATGGGCGCACAGGCGGCCACCGCAAGGCACGCCAGGCCCAGCAGGGCCAGGCGGGGCAGAGGCAAATGGGGTTGCGGGGCAGTCATGGTGGATGTGTCTCCTTGAGGATTCTTATGGGCCGTTTCAAACCGGATGCCGCTGCATCGTAGAAACCGGCTTTCAATACGTCAAATAGGCAAAAATGCTCTAGGCGATACGATTTGCATATGAACATCCTGCCATCTGCACCCGACCTCTGACATGGACATCCGCCAGTTGCGCTACTTTCTCGCGGTGGCCGAAGCCGGGCACATGACCCGCGCGGCAGAGCTGCTGGGCATGGCCCAGCCACCGCTCAGCCAGCAGATCAAGGCCCTTGAAAACACGGTGGGTGTGGTGCTGTTCAAGCGCCATGCCAAGGGCGTCACGTTGACCGAGGCGGGGCAGACACTGCAGGCCGATGCCGCCCGCCTGGTGCATGACTTCGACGCACTGCAAAGCCGCATGCAGCTGCTGGCCGAGGGCAAGACCGGCCGGCTCGTGATTGCCTTCACCAGCTCGGCCGCTGCGCACGAGTTCACCCCGTTCGCCTTGCGGGAGTGCCGCGCCCGCCACCCCGGCCTGGTGCTGGAGATTGGCGAGAACAACGCCGCCGAAATCACCGAGGCCGTGGCCGATGGCCGCCTGCACTGTGGCCTGCTGCGCGTACCCGTGGCGCGGCCTGCGGGCCTGGTGTTCGATACGCTGCAGCACGAGCCCGCCATGGTGGCCCTGCCCATCGACCACCCACTGGCACAACGCCAGCGGCGCGGCAAGCCGCTGCCCATCCAGATTGCCGACCTGGAGGGCGAGCCCATGATCCTGGTGCGCCGCCCGGGCGCGCCCGGCCTGTATGCCAACCTGCTGGCGCTGTGTGCCGAGCAGGGCGTGCGCCCCCGCGTGGTGGCCGAGGTGGCGCGCATGCTGACCAACCTCAACCTGGTGGCTGCGGGCACGGGCATTTCCATGGTGCCTTCATCGATGCTGGGCGTGCACCGCCACGCCATTGCCTACCGGCCGTTGGTGGATGGCGGGCGGCTGGATGTGCCCCTGACGCTGGTCTATCGCGCCGAGGACAACGTGGGCCCGACAGCGACCTTCACCCGCTTGCTCCAGACACTGGCGGGCGAAAAGCACCCGGCGGCCACCACGGAGCACCCCCAAAAAAAGGCTGCCCGGTAGTCCACCCGGCAGCCTTCGTCAGTATCAGCGCAGCCCCTGCTCTGGAGCCGCCACCGATCACATTGCGCAGCTCAGTTGTTGCCCAGCGCAATCCCCTCCCGGCGGGGATCGGCGCCACCGGCATAGGTGCCCGCTCCTGGGTTGCGCGACAGCAGGCCCGCATTGCCGTTGGACCGCACACCGTTGAACACCGCTCCATGCAGGCCGCTGGTGAAGGAGTCGGTCTGCGCCACGGCGTGGCCGCGCGCCTTGAGTCCGTCGCGGATGGCAGCGGTGTCGATGAGCGAGCCCTTTTCGATGGACGTGGTGGCGTTGGTCTGCGCACCGAAGTTCGGCAGGTTGATGGCCTGCTGGACGTTCAGGCCCCAGTCCGTCATGCCCAGGATGGTCTTGGCGGTGTACTGGATGATGGCACTGCCTCCTGGCGAGCCGACCACACCTTCGAGGTCGCCCGTGGTGGCGTTGAAGATGATGGTGGGTGCCATGGAACTGCGGGGGCGCTTACCGGCCTGCACGCTGTTGGCAATGGGGTTGCCTGCCGCGTCGGTGGCCGTGAACGAGAAGTCGGTGAGCTGGTTGTTCAGCAAGAAGCCGCGCACCATCTGCAGGCTGCCGAAGCCGTTCTCGATGGTGGTGGTCATGGACACCGCGTTGCCCGCGTTGTCGATGATGGACATGTGCGTGGTCGATGGCAGGGCCAGTGAGCTGTCCTTGCCCGTGGCGCCCGTGACACCCGGCGGGATGCCAGCCACCGGCACGCCCATGCTCTTTTGCAGGCTGATGAGCTTGGCGCGCTCCTTGAGGTAGTCGGCATTGATCAGGCCGGCCTGGGGCACGTTGACGAAGTCAGGGTCGGCCACATACAGCGCGCGGTCGGCATAGGCCAGGCGGTAGGCCTCGGACACCACGTGCACGGAGTCGAGCGTGTTGGGCTTCATGGCCGCCAGGTCAAAGCCCTGCAGCAGGCCCAGCGTCTGCAGCACCGCGATGCCGCCGGAGCTGGGCGCGGGCATGCCACACACGCGGTACTGCACACGGTAGACGCCGCACACGGGCTCACGCACCTTGTGGGTGTAATCGCTCAGGTCATCGAGCGCGAGCTTGCCGGGGTTGGTGGGATGGCTGACCACCTTGGCCACGATGTCCTTGGCGATGTCCCCCTTGTAGAACGCATCGGCACCGCCCGCTGCAATGGCCCGGAGGGTGGCTGCAAATTCAGGGTTCTTGAGCAGCGTGCCCGCCGCCTTTGCCGTGCCGTCGGCGTTGAGGAAATAGCTGGATCCGGGCTCGCCCTGGGCCTTGATGCGCGCGGCCGACCCGGCAATGGACACACTCATGCGCTGCGAGATCGCAAAGCCGTCTTCGCTGAGCTTGATGGCGGGCTCGAACAGGTCCTTCCAGGGCAGCTTGCCGTGGGCCTTGTGCGCGGCTTCGAGCATGCGCAGCACGCCCGGCGTGCCCACCGACAGGCCGCCGTCCACCGCCGCCAGAAACGCCAGCGGCTTGCCATCGGCGCCGATGAAGAGGTTGGGCGTGGCGGCCTTGGGCGCGGTCTCGCGGCCGTCGTAGGCCAGCAGCTTGTTGGCGCCCTTGTCGTAGTGCAGCATGAAGGCGCCGCCACCAATGCCCGACGACTGCGGTTCCACTAAGTTCAGCACCATCTGCACCGCAATGGCGGCATCTGTGGCCGTGCCGCCCTTGGCCAGGATGTCGACACCTGCCTTTACCGCCAGCGGGTTGGCCGCCGCCACCATGTCCTTGTTGGCATAGCTGATGGTTTTGGGCGTGTAGCCCGAGGGCGGCTCGGGCGGCACGTACTGCTCGGCGGGCTCAGGCGTGGCCACCGGGGTGGTGGGGCCGTCACTGCCGCCACAGGCGGCCAGCACGGCCAATGCGGCAATGCTCAGTCCCAGGGCGTAGGGGTTGCGTCGAAAAACAGAAAGCGACATGGATGAGATCCTTGAAAAAAGGGCGACGGGAGGGGCCAGGAACGGCGTGCCATGGGGAGACAGCGCACCACGCACCGGGTGGATGCACGGTGCGAAATTACGGGGACTTGACGCAGATTCCGTGCCAACGATGCCTTGACAGTATGTAACGACAGCCCTGAAAAAACTTTGCTTTTATGCCCTGATTAACGCCCAATAAGGGAAACGATTTCTCACATATCCCTTGAAACAGAATCTGGATTCCATTGACCGCCAGCTGCTGGCGATGCTGCAACACAACGCCGAGACGCCACTGGCCGAGCTGGCCGAGGCCGTGCACCTGTCCAACACGCCCTGCTGGCGGCGCATTCAGTGGTTGCGCGAGAAGGGCTACATCACCCGCCATGTCGCCCTGGTGGACCCGCGCAAGGTGAATGTGGGTGTGACGGTGTTCGTGGCCGTGAAGACCAACCAGCACCACCAGCAATGGTTTGACACCCTGCGGGATGCCGTGATGGGCATCCCCGAGATCGTCGAGTTCTACCGCATGAGCGGGGATGTGGACTACCTGTTGCGCGTGGTGGTGCCCGACATCCGCGCCTACGATTCGGTCTACAAGCGGCTCACGCAGGCCGTGGCGCTGTCAGACGTGAGTTCGAGCTTTGCGATGGAAGAAATCAAGTTCACCACGGCGCTGCCGCTGAACTATGCGCAGTAGCGGCCACCGAGGTGACCGTCTGCGCACAGGCACTGATCAGTACTTGCCCATGTAGTCGCGTTTGCCCAGCTCCACGCCGTTGTGCCGCGCAATGGCATAGGTCGCGTTCACGTGGAAGAAGAACTGAGGCAGACCGTAGTGCAGCAGGTAATGCTCGCCGACGAACTGTTTTTCGCGCGGGGTGCCGGGCTGGATGGTGATCTGGCGTGTGGCGGCATCGGCAAACGCAGCCTCTGGCAGGCCTTCGACAAACGTGAGCACGGTGTCGATGCGTTCATTCAGGTCGGCAAAACCGGGACGCTCGGCGTCGGGGAAGGACGGCACCTCCACCCCGGCCAGGCGCGCCGCCACGCCCTTGGCAAAGTCGCAGGCAATCAGCACCTGGCGCGCCATGGGGAACATGTCGGGGAACAGCCGGGCCTGCAGCAGGGCATCCGGCTCGATCTTGCGCGCCGTGGCATGGGCCTCGGTCTTGGCCAGCACGTCTTTCAGGGAGCCCAGCATCTGGCGAAAGACGGGGATGCTGGCGTTGTAGATGGGGTGGGTCATGGGGTGTCCTGGAAATGGTGTGAGGCAGCAGCAGGGGCCACTTGTTGCCCCATCGCCGGGCCGCATTGCAACACACCCCACCCAGGCTTGCAGCTGAAAGGTCAAGCAGGCCGCGACTGGGCCAGTGCAATGGCCGCCTGGATCGCTGCGCGGGCCTGGGGGCTGTTCTTCCAGCAGGTGGAGCCCACCATGGCCGAGGCCGTGGAAACAATGTCCAGGGCATTGGCCTTGCCCAGATGCGCCAGCGATTCAAAGCCCATCTGTTCAAGCCGAGCGACGACGGTCGGCCCCACGCCCTTCACGTTGAGCAAGGCGCGGCGTTCTTCAAGGGGAAATGGCATGGCAGGAGTATGCGGGAGCCTAAGAGTTGTCGGACTGAGAGATCGTCGGCTGCAAATCGACCGCGACGATATTTAACGTCCACCCCCGCCCCTGCGCCTCATCGCCAGCACTCCGAAAGCCACCGCCACACCAAAAACCACGTGCACCACCAGGCTCGGCAGCACCACGGCCAGCCCCAGGCTCCAGGGCAATGGATCACCAAAGTAGATCGGGCGCGCCAGCGAGTTGACGGTTGCGTAATAAAGTGCACCGTAGACAGCACCCACACCCAGCGCCCCGCCTGTGACCATACGGTGCAGTGGCAACACTACCAGGGGAAGGGCAGACACCCAGCCTAGAACCAGGTGCTGAACGAATAGCGCGACGGGCCCGGGCTGCGCAAGGTACAGGGCCGCAAACTTGGGGCCGTAGTGCCCGACGCGCATCTCCAGCAGCCGAAAGAGCCAGCCCGCCGGCATCATGGCCAGCGCAGCGAAGGTGCCCGCCGCGATGGATTCCAAAGCAATCTTGCGCATGGGTGTGTACGAACAGGGCAATGAAGGGTTGGTGACCAAAAGCAGCAAGCTCCGTTGCGGCCAAGCCCCGGCTGGGGCTACCGGCGCGGGGCGCGCGTTCAGCCTGGCATTAGAACGCGTTCGACCTGTCTCTCGACAGCCTCGCCAGCGCGGCGGGAGTGCCCGTAGCTGCCCCAGCGTCCTTCAGACCGCCGTCGCCAGGGGCCTGGCAGCCCGTGCCGCAACCCCCACCCCCACCAGCGCCGCCGACACCACACTCAGCGCCAGCGTAAAGGCCGAGCCGTAGAAGATGCCTGAGGTCATGCCGTGGTCCAGCATGGCGCCAAACACCGGGGCGGCCAGGCAAAAGCCCAGGTCCAGACCCGAATACACGGTACCGTACACACGGCCCGTGGCGCCCGGGGGCGCAGCGCGCTTGATCAGCATGTCGCGCGAAGGGCCGGCCAGGCCTGTGCCAAGGCCAGCCACCGAAGCCACCACCACGGCTGCCATGGCGGGCAGGAGCCCCAGGCCCACCACCACCAGCAGCGCGGCCGAGCCGAGCAGGCACACCGAGATGATCTTCTCCAGCCGCTGCACACGCCCCACCAGGAAGCCGCCGATCAACATGCCCACCGCGCCGCACAGCATGTAGCCGGTGACCACCATGGCCGTGATGCTCAGCGGCAGGCCATACATGGACTGCAGCGCCGGGCTGGCAAAGCTCTGGATGGCACTCAGGGCGCAGGTGCTCCAAAAGAAGAACGAGAAACACAGCCACACCGAGGGCAGCTTGAGGAAGGCCATGGGGTGCTCGGGCTTGGCAGCCCCTGCCCCGCCCTTGGCCTGGTGCGCCCAGGCGCCCTGGCGGTCGTCCAGCGCATCGCGGTTCCAGACCATGATGGCCAGCACCACCAGGGCGAACAGGCCCCCGCACAGGCAGGCCGTGCGCCACGAGCCCGTGGCCGTGGCAATGCCCGCCATGAACACCGGCGCCGTGGCCCAGCCCAGGTTACCGCTGATGCCGTGCACCGAAAAGCCATGCCCCAAGCGCTGGGGCGACACGCGCTTATTGAGGATGGTGAAGTCCACCGGGTGGAACGGCGCATTGCCCAGCCCGGCCAGCGCGGCCGCCAGCAACAGGCCCCAGTAGCCCTGCGCCGTGCCCGCCGCCAGGCCCGCTGCCGCAAAACTCGACAGCGCAAAAAACATCACCGGCCGCGCGCCCACGCGATCCACGATGAAGCCCGACAGCGCCTGGCCCACGCCCGAGATCACAAAAAACACCGACACCAGCAGGCCGAGCTCGGAATAGCTGAAGCCAAACTCGCCGATCAGCCACGGGAACAGCGGCGGCAGCAGCATGTGGAAGAAATGCGAGCTGCCATGGGCCAGGCCAACGAGGCCGATGGTGCGGGCGTCCTGCCGCAAGGGCACGGGGTTGGCGGTGGCGCCGGAGGATGAAGCGGTCATGGGCTTGATCTTAGGCACGCAGGCTTCGGCAGGTTTACGATAGGCGGCCAACTTCTATCGCAAACATGCCAAACCCCGCCGCCGCACCCGCCCCATCCCCCGAGCCGGTGGTGGAGCACTTTGCCGCCCAGGTCGTCCCCCGTCCAAAGGCCGGGAGCTCGCGCGGAGCGGGGCGCGGGATGTCGTACGTGGGCTCGCTCACGCCCGAGCTGTTTGTGCCCACCCCCGCCCGCCCGGTGCGCGCCAAGCTGCGCTGGCTGGCCGCCGACACCCAGGTGATGCCCCACAGCCACCCCTGGGCGCAGGTGGCGATCTCCACCACGGGCGTGATCCGGCTCACGGTGAACCACGGCACCTACATCGTGCCGCCCTCGCGCGCGCTCTGGATTCCACCCGGCGTGGAACATGCCGTGACCATGGTGGAAGACGCCGACCTGCGCACGCTGTACTTCCACCAGCCGCGCGGCCGGTGCGGGCCCGGCGCCCTCGGCGGCGATGGCGCCGGCCCCAGTCATCGCGGCGATGGCCCGGGCGCCAGTCATCGCGGCGAAGACGATTCGGCCGCCTGGCGCCAGTGCCGCGTGCTGGAGGTGTCCGACCTGCTGCGCTCGCTGGTGCGCGAGATGCCAACCACGCCCGACGGCGGCCCCGCTCTCACGCCCGCCCAGCGGCTGCGCGAGCAGCACCTGAGCGCCCTCATCCGCGATGAACTGGCCCGCGCCGCCGCCGTGAAGCTGGGCGTGGACCTGCCCCAGGACAAGCGCCTGCGCCACCTGTGCGAGGCCGTGCTGGCCGACCCCACGCGCCATGAAACACTGGCCGACTGGGCGCAGGACACCGGCGCCAGCCCACGCACCGTGGCGCGGCTGTTCCGTTCCGAACTGGGCAGCACCTTCACCCAGTGGCGCCAGCAGGTCATCCTGGCCAAGGCCGTGTCGCTGGCTGCCGGGCGCATGCCCATGGGCCAGATCGCCGCCGAGCTGGGCTACAGCCCCAGTGCGTTCAGCGCGATGGTGCGCAAGTCGGTGGGGCAGCCACCGGGGCGGTTTCTGGGGCAGCAACACCCGGCGCCTGTGCAATAGGGGCTGTGCAAGGCTGCACCACCGGCCTACGCACGCGTGAAAGGGCTCAAAACGGCGCGCTCCTGACGCGCCAACGGCGTCTTGTCCTTCGAACTTGTCGCTGCCCGCCTACGTTTGGAAACATGTGTTGCACCCACAGTGAGTTCATCCCTAGCACCAGGTTTGAACCCCATGACAAAACAGATTCGCCACCATGTGGCAGCCCTTTTCCTGCTTCTTCCCGTCGCCAGCGCCCTGATGGTCGTTCCAGGTACGGTCATGGCGCAGCCCGCCGCTCCTGAGTTGCGATCACTGCAGGTGGCGACAGACGACGGTCTGCGGGCCGGCGCCGACCTGCAGTTCACGGTAGAAGGCACACCGCGGGGCAAGGTTCAGCTCCGTGTGGCTGGCGTGCCCCGCGCCATCGTGCTGCAGGAAACCGAACGGGGCGTATACACGGGCAGCTACACAGTCCGCCGCCAGGACCGGCTCAACGAAGGCAGCGCCGTGCGCGCCACGCTGAAGGTGCGCAACCGCACCATCACCAGCAACTACACGCTTCCGGCCAACATTGGTGACCGCAACGTGGTGGCCGCACCGCCACCCGGACTGAAGATCGACCGTTTCTCGGTCGCCCCCATCGACAAGATGGAGCCCGGCGCCGAATTGCGCTTTACGCTGAACGGCGCGCCCGGAGGCCGGGTGGATTTCGACATTCCAGGTGTCATCGACAACGTGCCGATGCGCGAGGTATCGCCCGGTGTGTATGAGGGCGCGTACACCATCCGCCGCATGGACAACCTGGCGCCATCGCGGCCCACGGTTGCCACCTTGCGTGTCGGGGACCGCACGGTTTCATCGACCCTGACCCAGCCTTTGATCGCCGATGCCAAGCCGCCGGTGATTCGCCACGTGTCGCCGCGCGACGGGGAAACGGTCCCGCGCAATGCGGCCACTTCGGTGTCCGGCACGTTTGATGATGTCGGTGGTGTGGGTGTAGACCCCAAGAGCGTTCGCATCGTGATCGCGGGTCGCGATGTCACGTCCGCCTCGCAGGTCACGCCGCAGTTTTTCACCTACCGCGCTGACCTGCCCACCGGCCGGTATCCGGTCGAAGTGACCGCCCGGGACCTGGTGGGCAACGGCATGCGCCAGAACTGGACCTTCAACATCGCTTCGCAAGTGAACGCCGCGCCCACCACGGTGCAGCTGCAGGTGACCAGCCATGCCAACCATGCCACAGTGGACAGAGGCGCCGTGGTCGTGCGTGGCCGCACCGTGCCTGGCGCGGTGGTGGATGTCAAGGTGAATGCGGTCGGCACGCTCGTCGGTGCGTTTGGCCTGAACCAGGAATTGCTGTCGCAGCGTGTGCAGGCAGATGGCAACGGTGACTTCTCGTTCAGCTTCACATCGCAAATACCGCTACCCGGCACACGCTACGAAGTGACGATGAACGCCGAAAGGGGCGGCATGGCCCCGACAGAGACCCAGCTGGTGCTGTTCCAGAAATAAGGCGTTGCCGGCACCTCGGCGGTGACCGGAAATCGCCGACTACCCATGGACCCTCGCGGGTCCATTTTTTTTTGGGCGTAGCCTTTGCTGCCTGCCACCCGGGCATGGGGGCGGCTGATAGCCCTGCCCTTCGGTCTTGCATGTTGATCACCGCCAAAGCCACTGCTCCAGTGGGCGCCACCCCTTTTGATAGAAGTAGCCCCTAGCGCTCAACCATAAAGCGCTTTTAGCTATCATTTTAGTAGCGTCCTTGAAATCCCGGTGACTGCCTCCCGCAGAAGCCGGAGGTAATGTACGACCCGGAGACTGCACGGTGAAAGGAACACCCGCTGCAGCGTGCACATCCCCATCCACCTCACTGCACCCCCATGACCACCGCCCCACCCCGCCGCGATGACATCCACAGCTACGAGCCCCGCCTGGGCCACGGCCTGCCGCACGACCCGTTCAACGCCATCGTGGGACCGCGCCCCATTGGCTGGATCTCCACGCAGAACGCAGCAGGTGCCACCAACCTGGCGCCCTACAGCTTTTTCAACGCCTTCAACTACGTGCCGCCCATCGTGGGCTTTGCCAGCATTGGCTACAAAGACACGGTGCGCAACGTGCAGGAGACCGGCGAGTTCGTGTGGAACCTGGCCACGCGCGAGCTGGCCGACGTGATGAACCAAAGCTGCGCCGCTGTGCCGCCCGAGGTCAGCGAGTTCGCGCTGACGGGCCTCACCCCCCTGCCCTCTACCCGTGTGCGCCCGCCGCGCGTGGCAGAAAGCCCGGTCACCTTTGAATGCCGCAGCACGCAGATCCTGCAGCTGCAAGGCGCGGACGGAATGCAGGTGGACACCTGGCTGGTGCTGGGCGAGGTGGTGGCCGTGCACATCGACAAAGCGCTGCTGAAAGACGGCGTGTACGACACAGCGAACGCCGGCCACATCCTGCGCGGCGGCGGCCCGGCGGACTATTTCACGGTGGGGCCGGAGCAGTTGTTCAGGATGTTCCGGCCCCGGTAGCGAGCGCCACGGCTCAGGCTGCCGCGCTGTTTTGCACCAGGTCCATCGCAAACCGCCCGTGGCCCACGGACCAGTCGGAATAATCGTTTTCGTGCATGAAGATGAACACGTCGGCCGGGGCCACGCCCGCCATGGCCTGCAGGTTGCGCGCAATGGCAGCGTAGAGGGTGCGCTTCATCGCGTCGCTGCGCCCGCGCCGCAGCGTGATCTCGACCACCACCACGCGGTCGGAGCGCGCCACGCCGTTAAAGGTGGGGCTGCAGGCAAATTCGCCGGGGGCGTAGCCAGCCACCAGGTTGAACAGCTCGTCCGGCGGCATGCCGATGGCGCCCACCAGGGCCTGGTGAATGCCTTGCACGATGGCATCGCGCGTGGCGGCGGGGGTGTCCTGCGGAACGTTGGTGCGGATAAAGGGCATCAGTTTTCCTATGTTCATTCAAATCAAATAAAGACATTCAAACCAGCGCTTGCCAATTTGCAAGCATTTCAAGCAGCCATCGCTTGAAATTCCATCCATTTTTGCTATCAATTTCTTGATTGAAAAGCGATGATTTGGCTAAATTTATGTGCTCTAGAATCACATAGATGAGCCACCGCCTGCCCCCACTGAGTGCCCTGCGCGCGTTCGAGGCCGCCGCCCGGCTGGGCCGCATGACGGCGGCCGCGGACGAGTTGGCAGTCACGCCCGGCGCCATCAGCCGCCAGGTGCGCCAGCTGGAGCAGCACCTGGGCGTGGCCCTGTTTGACGGCACCAAGGCCCGCCCTACCCTCACCCCGGCAGCGCATGTGCTGCAGCCGGTGCTGACCACCGCCTTTGCCCACATCGCCGATGCGGTGCGCGAGGTCAGCGACACCCGCCGGGGGCCGCTGGACGTGGCCTGCTTCAGCACCTTCACCGTGAAGTGGCTGATCCCCCGGCTGTTCGACTTCCAGGCCCGGCACCCTGGCATCGAGGTGCGCCTGCGCACCACCGACGCTGGCACCGATGCCAAGCGCCAACACGGCGATCTGGTCATCACCGCCGAGGAGGCCACCGGAGCGCTGGATGCCAGCAGGGAGCAACGGCTGTTTGCCGAACACCTGGGCCCGGTGCTGAGCCCCGAACTGGCGCAGCGGGTGGCGCTGCAGCAACCCACCGACCTGGCGGACCTTGCCCTGGCGCCCCTGCGCCTGCACACCCGCACGCGGCGCAATGCCTGGGCCATGTGGGGGGCAGCGGCGGGCGCTACCGTGCCGCTGCCCACGCCTTCACAGGCGGGGCCCGAGTTCGAGCACTACTACTTCACGCTGGAGGCCGCCGTACGCGGGCTGGGCATTGCCGTCGCCCCCTGGCATCTGGTGATGGACGACGTGTTGGCGGGGCGGCTGGTGGCCCCGCTGGGTTTTGTGGCCTCCGGCTATGACTACGTGGTGCGCCGCCGCACCAGCGGCCCCCTGCCCCGGCTGGATGTGTTCTGTGCCTGGCTGCAGGCGCAGGCCCTTGCCAATCCCGTCCCTCCCGGGCCGCAAGGGCCACCGTCGGGCTGAGGGTCCGTTTTTTTACCGCATCGGCAGCAGCGGAGCTGGCTGCGGTGCGATCCTGGCTCAGGGAACGCCCACTGATGGCAACAGCATCAGGGGCCGGTCCAGCAGCGGCGCGCACAGCCCTGAGGCCGGGTTGCGCGCCCATTGCTCGATCCAGGCCCAGACCAGCTGCACGCCGTCTGTGAGCGGCCCCGCACCGCGCTGCAAGCCGTGGTTGGCGCCGTCCAGGCGGCGCGCGCAATAGGGCACGGTGCGCAAGGAGGCCAGCTCTGCAAAACGCTCGTAGGCCGCAAGGGGCACCAGCGCATCGTCGCCACCCCACACCTGCAGCAACGGCCAGGGGCTTCGCACCAGCGGCAGGGTCAAGGACCAGTTCCACAGGTCGCGCCAGTAGCCCAGGCTGCGGCCCTGCGCTACGGCACTGTCGGGGCGGCGTCCAGCCACCATGCGGCCCAGTTCCTCCCAGTCGGCTTGCGCCCCCAGGCGCTGGGCTTGCAGGGCTCCCGCCTCCTGCGGATCAAGGCCACTGGACGCCAGCACCACCAGGCCCGCGAGTTGCGGAACCTCGGGTGCCAGGGCGGGCAGCAGTTCGGCGCCTTCGGAGATGCCCACCAGCAGTTGCGGCAGCGCGGGTGCGCCTTCGCGCGCGCGTTGCTGCGCATCTGCCACCAACGCCGCACGGGCGTGGGCCAGCCAGCTGGAGAGGCGGTCTTGCTGCACGAAATCGCGTGCGCAGTCTGCGGGCGCCGTGCGCGCCTGCGGGTCCACGCCGGGCTTGTGCAACACCAGCACCTGGGCATGCAGCAGGCCGGCAAAGTAGCGGTCGGCAATCGGCCCCATGCCCGCGCAGCCGGAGCCGGGGATGACGATCACGCGGTAGCGCAGCGAGGCGGTGCGCTCGCTGCGCGTAAGGGCCAGGAGCGTGGCGCCATCAGCGCCTGGCAAGGGCCGCAGTGCAAAGCGCTCCGCAGGGGGTGGCGTCTGGGTGGCTGCAGGAGCTTCCTGTGCATTGGCCTGTGCAGGCGCCGTGGGCGTCTCTGTGGAAGCCCCTGGCCCGTACACATTCACCAGCGATTCAGACGCTGCCGCCGCATAGAACGGCGGGGGCGAGGCGCAGCCACCCAGCACCACGGCAATGGCCGTGGCGACGAAAAACGCCAGCACCGGGTTGGCCAGGGGCCGCAAAGGTGCAGTAGAAGCAGAAAGGTGTTTTACGTTGAGCACAGGCCACAGTCTGGCATGACTGCGACCACCCCGGGCGCTGCACCTGCTACGGGTGGCCGCCCAGCGCGAGATGCCGAGCAAGGGGCTGCAGCCCCCGGCGGTCGGCACCGAGTGGCAGCGCCTCTGGGGGTTGCCGCTCCCCTGCTACTTCAAGATGAGGACTTGCTCAGGCTGCTGGGGCTGCGGCATGGGCTGGCCGCCCTGTTGGTAGACCACGGGCGGGCGCACGCCGCGCGACAGGTTGGCGTCGGTGTAGCCCAGCTGCATGGCGAGCTGCTGGTACACGTCCTGCGCCAGCGACAGCGAGGTTTCGCGCATCACCTTGGCGCGGTTGGGGGGGGCGATGTCGCCACGGATCGACAAAATCTTGGTGTCGTTGCCTTCGCCCTGGGCGGAGAACGCGGCCTTGATCTCGTAGGTCTTGGTGTTGATGAGCGAGAAGTCGGCCAGAAGCTGCAGGCCGTACTGGCGCGTTGCGCTGGTGGTGCCTTGCAGGGGCGAGAGCGCGTCTGTGAAGTCGATGCTGGAGACCACGCCGAACAGCACGTAGTCGGCGCCGTTGAACTCGCCCTTCTTGATGCGGCTGATCACGTCGTTGACCTGGGGCTGAACCTGCGGCGTGGCCATCTTGCCGCCCTGCACCTGGTTGAGCACCTGCTCGGCCTTGCTCGGCTGGGGCTTGCCTGCGTCAAAGCCCTTGCCCTGGATCAGGCGGAAGTACGTGCCCTGCAGGATGGCGCCCTTGATGTCGTTGGTGTAGCCGCCCAGCTCGCGCTGCTCGATGTAGCTGTAGCGCCCGGCCACGTAGGTGCCGCTGGCCTGCTCGGACGCCTGCATCGAGTGGCTGCCCGAGTGCGAGCCGCCACCGCCATAGGGGCCGTGGCTGTAACCACCGCTGTGGCTGCCGCCTGCGCTCATCTGGCTGCTGCGCTGGTAGGTACCGGCCACAAAGTATTCGGACACGCGCTGGGCATAGGCCAGGTCGGTCACGGCGATCTTGGGCGCCGCGCCGGGCTGCTGCGCCTGGGCGCCCGTGCCCCAGGCCATGGTGGTGGCGGCGATCACGGCCAGGGCCGTGTGCAAAGTGGTTCTGCGTTGCATGGTGTGCTCCTTGTGAGCTAACGGGAATTCATGAATCCATCGAGCGATGTGGCCTTAGCGCCCACATCCTTCGAAACTGGCGCGGCCCAGGCCAGCGGCCGCCGCGCTAGGGCCGCCCCGCCGCGCTGGCGGCGTCCCCCTTCCCGCGCGCAGTGCGAGAGAAAGGGGGAAGCGGCGCAGCCGCTCAGGGGGTTACCTCTTACTCGTCTTCCGGATTTCCTTTTCGTCCTGCCACTCGATCGTGCCTTCCTGCACATCAAACAGCTTGAGCGTGAACTTGTAGTACACGTCCTTGGTCGCGTTGTTCTGCTTGACGATGCTGGTCAGCTCGCCTTCCATGCTGTACTTCGCAGCCGTCATCTGGCCGACCTTGGCGGTGGTGCCTTGCTTGTACAGGCCGCTCTGGTTCTGGCGCTGCAGCTCGTCCACACCGGCCTGCATCTCGTTGATGGAGCGCACGAAACGCACCTTGCCCGACTTGACCAGCGAGGTCTGGATCGAGTTCATCACGTTGGTGGTGTCGATGTATTCGCTGGTCTTGTTCTTCACGGTGGAGATCGTCACCGTGGGGCGGCCCTGGAAGATGCCGGTTTCGAGCAAACCGCCGGTCATCTTCTCGGCAATCATCTGCAGGTCGGTGGAGCCGAATTCGTTGGTCACCAGCTCGACGGCCTTGACATCGCCGTAGTTGACCTGGCGGTCAAAACGCACGGTGGGCGAGGACAGGTTCTGGCAGGCCGACAGGGCCAGGGTGCTGGCCGCAAAGGCCAGGACCAGCGCGCTGCGCTGGATGCGGTTCTTGGTGTTCATGTTGGTTTACTCCTCACTCAAACAGGGATTGGCGCGGCGCGATCAGCGCGGCTCCACATTCATTTCCAGGCGCAGATCGACAGCCGCAGAGGTGGGCGCCACGCTCTTGACGGTCTGCTGGCCCAGGCCGAGCACGCTCATCTGCTTCCAGGATTCGCCATCGCCCACCTGGTTGCCCACGTTGTCCAGCCACTTGAAGCGGTAGAACACGGTGCGGTCGGTGCGGCCCATGTTGGCCATGTCGGCCTGCACGACCAGGATGTCGTTCTTGCGCACGATGCGCATCTCGCGCACGGCGATGCTGTTGGCTTCGCCACGCAGGGCGACCTTGGACGCCACGGCCAGCGGGGTGGCCGGGTCGTGCAGCTGGGCGCGGGCAGCGGTGGCCAGGGTCATCGCGAGGACCGCGCACGCAACGGCGGGTGCGGCGGCGGCAAGGGCAAAACGGGTTCTCATGCCAGAGGCTCCTTGAAAATGGGACATGTTCGGTTTCAGTTCTTGGCGGCAGGCGTGGCCGAGGTGGACTTGACCGCCGACTTGGGCACCGAGCGCGTGCGGGTGGTGGTGGTCGTCGTCGTGCGCACGGTGGTGGCAGGCTCTGCGGCGGGCTGCGGTGCCGCCGCCACGGTGGGCAGCTGGCCGAGCATGGCCACGTCGCCGGTCAGCACGCTGTTTTCATACATGCGCAGGGGCACGAGGGCGTACTGGCCGTCGATCTTGATGGGCTGGGGCAGCTGGCGGCCATTCACGCTCACCACATGCTCGCCGGGCGGCAGGTAGCCACGGGCCACATACACGCGGCCGGGCAGCATGCGCCACATGCGGTCGTCGGCCTGCTCGGTGGCCACCGAGGCGGCCGCGCCGATGATGCCGCCAATGAGGCCGCCGCGCTTTTGCAGTTCGTTCTGCAGCACGCCCTTGGCCACGGCGCGGGTGAAGCCACGCAGCACCATGCCGGGCATTTCGTCCTTGAGCGCGCGGCGCGCCATCACGTTCACGTCCACCACTTTTTCCAGCTTGAGGTCGGTGCCAGCCGCGGAGATGGTGGTCAGCAGTGGATCGGAAGACGGCTCGATCACGGGGTAGGAGATGCTGGCCGTGACCAAACCACGGCCCGTGGGCACGGGAATGGTGAAGGCCTTGGGCTTGCGCGCCGGGGCGTCACCGGCTTCGACGATGAAGAGCACGTCGGTCATGCGCTGGCGGCGCTTCCAGGTGAAGCCCGTGCGCGTGTCCAGGCCGCGCAGGCCTTCTTCGAGCACGCCGGTTTCGGGCTTGAGCTCGATGGCCTTGCGGTAGCCGGGCGCGGCCAGGCCGGGCTCGTTGAGCATTTCGTACAGAAAACCGGCCAGGTAGTGCGAAAGCGCATTCTGGTAGCCGTTCTTGAGCGCCAGCACTTCGGGATCGTTCAGCGTCTCGACGGGGTAGCCGTTGAGTTCCTTGCCGCCAGAGGTGGCGCCCTTGGACTTTGCCTCTTCTTCAGCGGCCAGGGTTTCCTTGGCGCGGAACTCGGCAATGATGGCTTCGCGCTCGTGGGTGCGCTTGATGTCCACACGGGCGTTTTCAAAGTCGCCCACGGCCATGCGGTTGAGCGCCAGGCGCGTGGTCACCCACACCTTTTCATAGTCCTGGCCCTCGTAGACCTTCAGGCGTTCGCTGATCAGCGCAGCACCCACGGTGCCCATGAGTTTGCTGGGGTTGGTCTTGGCGGTTTCTTCCCATTCCTTGACCTTGTTGTCGGCCAGCAGGAAGGCGTTGGTGCTGTCGGGGTAGCGGCGGTCCATGCGCAGCAGCTCGCCGCGTTCCATGTTGTAGAGCAGCGCGGTTTTTTCTTCTTCGGTCTTGGCCGTGCTTTCGAGCTGGGCGATGGCTGCGGGAATGCCGCCGCTGCGGCCGGCATTCTGCATGTCGGTCGCCAGCTTGTCGTGGCTCTGCATGGTGGCGCAGCCCGTGAGGGCGGCACTCAGGGCCAGCACCCACAGAAGGCGCGGGCGGAAACGGGATGGATGGGCGGTCATGAATGCTCCTTGCAGATCGGTCGGTGGTGCACCAGAAAACCCCGGCCATGTCCACGCGCAAGACGGCACCGCACTGCAGGCACACCCGTCAGAGTGGTGCGCCGCAGAGGCTGGTGGGGCCTGCAGGATGGGAAGTCCGGACAAGGAAGGTGCTGGCGGCCGGTGCGCCCCCTCCCGGCGCGTTCACGTGCTGCTGGCAGCCCCCTCTGGCTGTGAGTTTCTTGGTAGTTTTGTATGGGGTTGTAGCCAGGGACGCAATGTAGCAAAAGCTTGTATCTTTTCTGTAACCGTGGCGAACGGCTCAAATCGCAATCCAACAGTGCCATTTCATGCCTCGACGCGGTTCAGGGGCATGCGGTACAGCCACACCACGCGGCCACCGGGCGCACGCAGCTGTGCACAGGGCAGAACGCCGGGTACCGCAAATTCCAGGCTCACCAGCCATGCCCCGGTTGCGAGCTCGGCCTGGGCCTTGGCGGCGGCGCGGGCCATGCTTTCGGGCCGTTGGAACAGATAGACCATGCGGTAGGGGCTCCAGTCCTCGGCCCACATGTCGGCGCGCCGCACCTGGGCCCAGGGGCACCGCAGGGCGCACAGCAGGCGCAGGGGCCAGCTCCATTCGATGCCCTCCAGCTGCGCGGCCGGGTACGCATGGCGCAGCGCCTTGAGGCCATCGCCCACGCCGCTGCCCGCATCCAGCACGCGGGCACCCAGCGGCAGCGGGGCCTGCGAGGCCAGCGACTGCAGCGCATGGTGGGGCGTGGGAAACAGCGGTGCATCGCGCCAGGCGTTCAGGGGGTAGACCAGCAGCAGCAGCGCCAGCGGCACCAGCCACGCCCAGGTCGGCAGGCTGGCCGCACCCAGCAGCGCCAGCGACAGCGGAAAGCCCGCCGCAATCAGCCCGCGTCGCCACCAGCTGTCGCCCAGGACACTGGCCGCTGTCCCCAGCAGGCAGGCGACCAGCAAGGCAGCCACGGGCGGAACCGCGCGCTGGAGCGCCACAAAAATCAGCCACGCGCACGCCCACGCGACCAGCGCGGGCAGGGGCCAGGGCATGCGCAGGGCCAACATGGGTTCTTAACGGCCCAAAATGCCGCGCAACAGGTTGACGGGGTTCACCACGTTGCCCGCGTTGCCGGAGTCCGCACCGCCGTCGCCAGCGGGCTGCTGGCCGGTCGGCGCACCGCCCATGCCGCTCGAATAGGCACCGCCCGAAGCGGCCGGCGGAGCAGCCCCCATGCCCCCGCGCCGCCCCTGCATCTCTTCGCCCAGCATGGCCATGGTGTGTGATTTCGCACGCACGCGCACGGCCCATTCGGGCTCCCACGCGGCCTTGGGGTCCGCCGGGCGCGGGGGATGCACGATGTGGCTTTCGCCGCCATAGGCCATCATGCGCAGCATGGGCGTGGCGTCGCGCCCGCCGCCTGCAAAAATGCCCTGCGGAATGGCGCACTGCGTGGTCTCGGGCTGCAGCAGCACGCGCTCCTTGAGCCAGCGGTCGATGGTGGCGGGCGAGAGGTAGTCGAACAGGCCCATGCCCGTGTCGGGCGTCTCGGCGCTGGACCACATGATGAGGTCGTCCCCACTTTGCGACATGGCATGCAGGTAATAGGCGCGCGCATTGCGCACGGGCTGCCAGCTGGTGCCCATGCTGTCCTGCGGCTTGCCGGTGGTGCGCAGGTCGATGGCGGGCATGAGGTCTTGTGCCGCACCCAGCGTGAACTTCATGGACGCAGGCACACCGTCGCCGCGCACCTGGTGTTCGCCCACCAGCGAGCTGTCCCGCGACAGGCTCACCTGGTTGCGTTCGTTGGGGTACAGCGCATAGGCCGGGCCCACGCGCGGCCCCCGGTCGGGCACGGCGCGGCCGGCAAAGGCCTGTGCGTAGTCGGTCGGCTTGGCGCGCGCCAGATCGATGACGCGCGGCTGGCCCGCACGCACCGCGGCGCCGCAGCCCCAGTACAGCAGGATGCGGCCCTTGGGCTGGTGCTGCTGGTATTCCTGCGGCACCTCGCCCGGCTCGGTCTGGGTGGGCTGGGCACGGGGCGGGATCAGCGGAAGGGATTCGCCCATGCGCATGCCAGGCGGTATGGCCTGGCTGGCTTCGACGCCGGGGCGCAGGGTGTTGTGCAAGGCGATGTCGATGACACGCGGCGGCATGATGGACATGGCGCGGGCGTGGCCATAGGACGTGTTACCACCACCCGCCCTGCCCTGCGCGCCACCGCCCATCCCCCCCATCAGGCCGCCGAGCATGCCGCCGCCACCGGGCAGGCTGTCCATCTCAGGCATGCCCGCCATGGTGCCGGTGGAGACATCCATCCACAGCTGGACTTTGGGGGCCTTGGTGGTTTGGGCCTGGGCGCCCAGGCTGGCGATGCACAGGCCAACGGCCAGGCAGGCGGGGGTCAGGACGAAGCGCAAAGAGGTCATGGGGGTCTGCTCCAGGAGATACATGGATCACCCGGCAAACCATCGTGGGCCACAGGGCGGCACCTTCGCCGCCCTGTGAAGAGGCCTTGCGGTCAACCCGGGTGTGTTGAACGCAGCGCAGTGTAGGCCCCGCACAGACGCATTTTGCCTGTGCAAGTTACCTGTGGAAACCGTTTGTGTGCGCTATTTCACGCATGTTTGCGCGGTGACAGCGCCGCGCCCCGGACCAGCGGTCGATCAGCCGCGCAGGCGGTCGATCAAGCCATTCAAAGCTTCGAGCGAGCCGAACTGAATCGCCAGCTCGCCCATGTCCTCCACCCGGCCATGGCGCTTCACGCGCTTTTTCACGCGCACCTCGACCTCGGCCATGAGCAGGTCCGAGAGTTCTTCTTCCACGCGCTTCAAGTCGCGCGACTTTTCCTTCTGGGGCTTTTGCGGCACCAGGCTGAACTCGGCGCCGATCTTCTTGACCAGGGCCTCGGCCTCGCGCACCGACAGCTTCTTGGCCGCGATCTGGTTGCCCGCCGTGATCTGCGCAGCGCGGTCCAGCGACAGTAGCGCGCGCGCATGGCCCATGTCGATGTCGCCCGCCATCAGCATGGTCTGCACGGGCTCGGCCAGGTTCAAGAGGCGCAGCAGGTTGCTGGCCGCGCTGCGCGAGCGGCCCACGGCCTGCGCGGCCAGCTCGTGCGTGAGGCCAAACTCCTTGACCAGGCGCTGCAGGCCATGGGCTTCTTCCAGCGGGTTGAGGTCTTCGCGCTGGATGTTCTCGATGAGCGCCATGGCGGCCGCCGACTCGTCGGGCACGTCGCGCACCAGCACCGGCACCTCGGCCAGGCCAGCCAGGCGCGAGGCGCGGAACCGCCGCTCGCCCGCGATGATTTCGTACTTGCCCGCGTTGTCCCCACCCGTCAAGCGCCGCACCAGGATGGGCTGCATGATGCCCTGGGCCTTGATGGATTCGGCCAGCTCGTACAGCGCACCCTCGTCCATGCGCGTGCGGGGCTGGTACACGCCGGGCACCAGCTCGGACAGCGGCAGGCTGCTGGGCAGCCCGGCTTCGGCCGCCTGGGCCTGCTCCACTTTTTCTTCGACCTTGGGGCCCAGCAGGGCTTCCAGGCCTCGGCCGAGGCCCTTGGGTTTTTTGGTGACCATGAAATGCTTCTCGCGAAAAGGAATGGGGGAAAGATTCTTCAGCGGTCGATGATGACCAGCGTGCCATGGCTGCCGGGCGCGACGGCGTGGGGCACCCCCGCGGGCACGATGAACACCTCGCCCGCATTCACCTCGGTGACCTGCCCTTGCAGGTCCAGACGCATGCAGCCGTCGAGCACCAGCAGCGCCTCGTCAAAGTCGTGCGACTCGTCGGGGTAGGCCGCATCGTCCATGCGCAGCACCTTGACGTTGGCGCCTGCCGCCTGGCCCACGACCGTGGAGTTCCAGGCGCGGGGCAGTTGGTCGGCGATGGCGGACAGGTTGATTTTGGTCATGGATCGGTTCACTGAGAAATTCGGTAGCTGACGGCTACACGGCGCACCACGCGCCACAAGGCCCAGCGGCTCATGCCGGGTTGGCCAGCTGCATCAGCCAGCCGTGCCCCTCGTCCCAATCGCCCAGGCCCGATTCGGCATTGATGTGGCCGCGCTCGCCGTAGTCGATGAAGCGAGCGCCCCAAGCCTGCGCCAAACCCTCAGCGCGCTCCAGGCTGCAATACGGATCATTGCGGCTGCCCACCAGCAGCGCCGGGAACGGCAGGGGCTTGCGTGCAATGGGCGCCCAGCCGTGGATCTGCGCGGCCAGATCGGGCCGCTCCACATCGCCCGGTGCCACCAGCAACGCACCCAACACGCGGTGCGCGTTGGCCGAATGCGCAGCCCACCACGCGGTGAGAACGCAGCCCAGGCTGTGCGCCACCAGCACCACGGGGCCGTCGGCATCGACCACGGTCTCTTCCAGCCGCGCCGACCAGTCACCGCGCAGCGGGCGCATCCAGTCGTGCTGCTCCACGCGCTGGTAGCCGTGCACAGCCTCCCAGCGGCTTTGCCAGTGGTCGGGGCCGGAGTTCTGCCAGCCGGGCAGCAACAGGATGTTGGATGCCTTCATTACTATCAATTTAATAGCTGTTAGCGCTTTTCCATCAAGCGCCAGGTGCCATTTTTGCCATGGAAGATGCAGCAGCAGGCATGTTTTTCACGCGGTCCACCATCTCTTGTGCAAACTCGACAAACGCCTGGCTGCCCTTGGCCGCCGGGTCAAACACCACGCCGGGCAAGCCGTAGCTGGGCGCTTCGGCCAGGCGCACGTTGCGCGGGATCACGCTGTTGAACACCTTCTCGCCAAAGTGGCCCTTAAGCTGGTCGCTGACCTGCTGCTGCAGGGTGATGCGCGGGTCGAACATCACGCGCAGCAGGCCGATGATCTGCAGGTCGGCATTGAGGTTGGCGTGCACCTGCTTGATGGTGTTGACCAGGTCGGTCAGCCCTTCGAGCGCGAAGTACTCGCACTGCATGGGCACGATCACGCCGTGGGCGCTGCACAGGCCGTTGAGGGTGAGCATGCTCAAGCTGGGCGGACAGTCGATGAGCACGAAATCGAAGTCGGTATCAGCCTCGGCCAGCGCGGCCTTGAGGCGCTTTTCGCGGTGCTCCAGCGCCACCAGCTCCACCTCGGCACCCGCCAGCTCGCGGTTGGCGCCCAGCACCCAGTAGCCACATTTTTCCGACAATACGGCTGCCTCTTTGACCGAGGCGGATTCGAGCAGCACGTCGTACACCGTGAGGTCGAGGCTGCGCTTGTCCACGCCCGAGCCCATGGTGGCGTTGCCCTGCGGGTCCAGGTCCACCATCAACACGCGCTGGCCGATCTTGGCCAGGCCCGCAGCAAGGTTGACGGTGGTGGTGGTCTTGCCAACGCCACCCTTTTGGTTGGCAACGCAGAAAATTTTGGCCATGTGGGTGTTGCAGTCCGAGTTGTTGTTGTTGTCGTTGTCGTTGTTTTATTTGGAGATGGCGAGCTTGATGCCAAAGCCGATCAGAAAGACGCCCGCCACCTTCTCCAGCACGCGGCCGATGCGCGGGTTGGCGCGCATGCGCTCGGCCAGGTGGTGCGTGAGCAGCACGGCGACCAGCCCGTAGATAAACGTCAGCACCGCCACCGTCGCCGCCATCACGCCAAAGGTCAGCAAGCCCTGGTGCCGGGCCGGGTCCACAAACAGAGGGAAGAACGCCATGTAAAACACGATGGCCTTGGGGTTGAGCAAGGTGATCAGGCCGGCCTGTTTGAAGTAGTGGCGCGGCTGGATGTTGAGGATGGGTTGTGCGCCGGGTTTGGCCGTGAGCATCTTGAAGCCCAGCCAGGCAAGGTAGGCCGCGCCCAACCACTGCACTGCATTGAACGCTGTGGGGTACGTGGCCAGCAGCGTCGCCACACCGGCCACCGCAGCCCACATCAACACCTGGTCACCCGCGATCACCCCCATCGTGGCCGCCAGGCCGCCCCGCACGCCGCCCTTGCTGGTGGAGGTGATGAGCGCCAGATTGCCGGGGCCCGGAATGAGCAGGAACAACACAATGGCGGCGACAAAGGCGCCGTAGTCTGCGATGCCGAACATGCTTAGGACTTTCGCAAATAAGGATGCAACGACGGTACGTGCTCTTGTGGCAGGAGGCACGCCCGATCCGGTTTTGCGTAAGTCATGATGATCTCTCCCGGTGTGCTGGACGGGTGCGCAGATGGATGCACCCGAAGTGAGGTGCCGAGTTTACGCGACCACCCCGCCCCGGCCGCTGACAAGCTAGCGGCCGACGGTCAGACCGGCTTCATCCAGATGATGCAGCGCTCGGCGTCGAGGCCTGGTACGGTGAGCTGTTCCACGTGAAACACCGACACATCGGTGGGCAGGGCCGTAATTTCATCCTCGGGATGCTTGCCCTTCATGGCCAGCCAGACCCCGTGCGCCGCCACCAGCGCGGCGCGTGACCAGGTCACAAAGTCAGGCAACGAAGCAAATGCGCGGCAGCTGATAATGTCGAAGGGCGTGGTCAACGTCTCGACCCGTGCGTGCACGCCATGCAGGTTGCGCAGCTTGAGAGCCACCGCCGCCTGCTGGATGAACGCAGCCTTTTTGCCCACGGTGTCTACGCAGCTCACATCCACATCCGGGCAGCAGATGGCAAACACCACACCGGGCAAACCTCCACCCGAGCCGACGTCGAGCAAGCGCACAGCGTGGTGGCCCTCCCCTGCAAGCACAGCAACATGGCGGCGCAGCGGCGGCACAGCGGCCAAGCTGTCCAGCAGATGGTGCGTCATCATCTCCTGCGGATCGCGCACCGAGGTCAGGTTGTAGACCTTGTTCCACTTCTGCAGCAGGGCCAGAAAATCCATCAACAGGGTAATCTGGGCGTCGGTCAGACCCAGGGCCATTGCATCGGCCCCTGCCTGCAGCTGTTGGCGCAAGCTGTCGTTTGTCACTGCCATCGTCATGCCGCCACTTCCCCTTCTGCCTTGGCAGCCGCAGCCACCGCAAACTCCTTGAACCCGCCCTTCTTGAGATGCACCATCAGCAGCGAGATCGCCGCCGGTGTGATGCCCGTGATGCGCGAGGCGTGGCCCAGGGTTTCGGGCCGGTGGCGACTGAGCACCTGGCGTGCCTCGATGCTCAGGGCGGTGACCTGCATGTAGTCCAGCTCGGCTGGCAAGCGCAACTTTTCAAAGTGCGCGGCGCGCCCCACCTCATCTCGCTGCCGGTCGATGTAGCCCGAATACTTGGCGGCAATCTCCACCTGCTCCACCACGGGTTCGCTCAAATCGCCCAGCGATTCACGTGAAACATCGTTGGTCGCGTATTTGCCACCATCCATGGACATCAGGTCGGTGTAGTTCACATCTGGGCGGCGCAGCAGTTCGAACAGGTTGTATTCATGCTCGATGCTCTTGCCCAGCACCCGCTCGGATTCGGCCGCAGGCAGGCTGCGCGGATTCACCCACGTGGCCTTTAGGCGTTCTGTTTCACGTGAAACAGCATCGCGCTTGCGGCTGAACGCATCCCAGCGGGCGTCATCCACCAGGCCCATTTTGCGACCGGCTTCCGTCAGGCGCATGTCCGCGTTGTCCTCGCGCAGTTGCAGGCGGAACTCGGCCCGGCTGGTGAACATGCGGTAGGGCTCGGTCACGCCCTTGGTGATCAGGTCGTCCACTAGCACGCCCAGATAGGCCTCGTCGCGGCCTGGCAGCCAGTGTGCGTCGCCCCGGCACTGCAGGGCGGCGTTGATGCCAGCGAACAGGCCCTGGGCCGCCGCCTCTTCATAACCCGTGGTGCCGTTGATCTGCCCTGCAAAGAACAGGCCCTGGATCTGCCGCGTCTCGAAGCTGCTCTTGAGCGAGCGTGGGTCAAAGTAGTCGTACTCAATGGCGTAGCCGGGGCGCAGGATGTGCGCGTTCTCCAGCCCCTTCATGCTGCGCACCAGCTCGTACTGGATGTCGAATGGCAGGCTGGTGCTGATACCGTTGGGGTAGAACTCGTGCGTGGTCAGCCCCTCGGGCTCCAGGAAGATCTGGTGGCTGTCCTTGTCGGCAAAGCGGTTGATCTTGTCTTCCACGCTCGGGCAGTAGCGCGGGCCCACGCCCTCGATCTTGCCGGTGAACATGGGGCTGCGGTCAAATCCGCTGCGGATGATCTCGTGCGTGCGTTCGTTGGTGTGCGTCACCCAGCAAGGCATCTGGCGCGGGTGCATTTCTGCGTTGCCCATGAAGCTGAACACGGGCACCGTGCCCTCGTTCACACCACCGGGCATGCCGTCGCCGGGCTGCTCGGTGCACTTCGAGAAGTCGATGCTGCGCCCATCCAGCCGGGGCGGCGTGCCGGTCTTCAGGCGACCCTGGGGCAGCTTCAGCTCCTTGAGGCGTGCCGACAGCGACACGGCAGGCGGGTCACCCGCCCTGCCCGCCGCGTAGTTGTTCAGCCCCACGTGGATCTTGCCGTCCAGGAACGTCCCGGCGGTGAGCACCACCGTGCGCGAGCGGAACCGGATACCCACCTGCGTGACGGCACCCACCACGCGGTCGCCCTCCACCATCAGGTCGTCCACCGCCTGCTGGAACAGCCACAGGTTGGGCTGGTTCTCCAGCATGCGGCGGATGGCCGCCTTGTACAGAATGCGGTCGGCCTGCGCCCGCGTGGCCCGCACGGCGGGGCCTTTGGAGCTGTTGAGAATGCGGAACTGGATGCCGCCCTCGTCCGTGGCCAAGGCCATCGCACCGCCCAGCGCATCCACCTCTTTCACCAGGTGGCCCTTACCGATGCCGCCAATGCTGGGGTTGCAGCTCATCTGCCCCAGCGTCTCGATGTTGTGGGTCAGCAGCAGGGTTTTGCTGCCCATGCGCGCAGCGGCCAGCGCGGCCTCGGTGCCTGCATGGCCACCGCCGACAACGATCACATCAAATTCCTGGGGGTACAACATGGGGAACACTCCGGGGCCTGGCGGGCCCGATAATCAAAACATCCGGTGCACTAGGGCGCCCTGTAAAGGGCGCCGCATACCGGCCCTGCTGGTGGTGGGCGCACTTGGCGCCCCAGCAGGCAACCCGCGATTTTCCCACTTTGCGCAGACCGTGTCTGTTTCTACGCCCCTCACCCTCTTCCTGACCCAGGTGCTTGGCCCGCCACCGACAGCCGTAGAGACCTGGTGGACCAGCGCTCAGTGCCTGCAACTGCAACGCGGCCAGCCCCTGCTGCGAGCCGGCGAGCACTGGCGGCACCTGTGGTGGGTGGAGCGCGGCGCGCTGCGGCTGTACTACCTGGACCGCGACGGGGCCGAATCCAACAAGAACTTCTTTCTGGACGGCGCCCTGTGCTGGCCCATCACCCTCACACTGCGCCAGCAACCCGTGATGTTTCACGTGGAACCAATGGAAGACAGCGTGGTGTGGGCGCTGCCCTTGCCCACCCATCCCAGTGACCCTCTGCCCAGCGCGGGCTGGGCACCGTGGACTGCGCTGGAGCACCGGGTGCTCTGCGCCCTGCTCGATGGCAAGATGCAGCGCGAACAGGAGTTCTTGCAACTCAGCGCCCGCCAGCGCTACGCCCGTTTGCTGGAGCAACACCCGCAATGGACCGAGCGCATCGCCCTCAAACACCTGGCCTCGTACCTCGGCGTGACCGACGTCTCGCTGTCGCGCCTGCGCAGCGAGATGGGGCTTATCAAAGGATAAGGCGCGGGGTGCGGGGCATCGGCAGACTGCGGGCATCGTTCTACATGCCCGCCATGACCACCATCCCACGCCCCCACAACCCGCCGCCTGCCCTGCTCGTCCTCATCCCGCACGCCCTCGCCGTGTTGTGGCTCGGCCTCATGGCCGGGTTCTTCGGCACCTACAGCGCCAACGTCAACCTGGCCATGTTGCAGATGGACGGCGCCACCTACGCCACCGTGCAGTCCGCCTTCAACCGCAACGTCCGGCACGCCCTGTTCTTTGCGCTGTTCTTTGGCCCACCGCTGTGGTGCGCGCTGGCCGTGGCTACGGCCTGGCGTGAACACCGCGCACTGTGGTGGCGCCTGCTGGCCGTGGTCGGCGTGGCCTACCTGCTGGGCATTGTGTTCTTCACCCAGCAGGTCAACCTGCCCCTGAACTACACAACAGAAGCCTGGAACCCCCAGGCCCTGCCCGCCGACTGGGCCAAAGTGCGTGACCAGTGGAATGTCGCCAACCTGTGGCGTGCGCTGCTCAGCCTGGGTTGCTTTGCCACAGCGCTGGGGACGCTGGTGGGGCGGCTTGCCGGTCGCGGCACGTAGATCGCTACATCCGCCCCGAACACCGTGCAGCCACACCACGGAATAACCCTGCCCGGCCTGCCTCGCTTGCAGGATTCCTGCCGCACGCCTGTGATTCAATCGCAGGCACCATGCCACACACCACTCCCTCCCTCCTCATCTTTGCCGGCAGCACGCGCCAGCAATCCTTCAACCGCAAACTGGCCCACGCCACAGCCGCCATCGCACGCGACGCGGGCGCCACCGTCACGCTGCTGGAGCTGTCCGAGTTCGACATCCCGCTGTACAACGCCGACCTCGAAGCCCAGGGCACGCCCGCCAACGTGATCCGGCTCAAGGAAATCCTGTGGCAGCACCCCGCCTGGGTCATCTGCTCGCCCGAGTACAACGGCAGCTACACCGCCCTGCTCAAGAACACCATCGACTGGGCCTCCAGCCCGGTCAAGGGCAACCCTGACTGGCAGGACGGCGGCAAGAGCTTTCGCGGCAAGGTGGTGGGCATGCTCAGCGCGTCGCCGGGGGCACTGGGCGGCCTGCGCTCGCAAAGCCACCTGGCCCCCTTGCTCATCAACGCCGAATGCTGGCTGGCGCCCAAGGCGTTTGCGCTGGGCTCGGCGGGCAGCGCGTTTGACGACAGCGGCGCCCTCATCCAGCAAGCCCACCGCGACCGCGTGCGCGCCGTGGTCGACCAGGTGCTGTGGGCATCCAGCCGCCTGCACGGCGACGCTGCCGCTGGCCAGTGAACACCAAAATTTGAGTCAAATTGGCCTCTAGCGCTTGCCCGACAAGCACCAGAAGCTACAAAAACAATAGCAATCACCCATGAACTGCCGCCCCGGCTGCGGCGCCTGCTGCACCGCCCCCTCCATCAGCTCGCCCATCCCGGGCATGCCGCAGGGCAAACCTGCGGGGGTGCGGTGCGTTCAACTGGGGGACGATGCGCGCTGCCGCATTTTTGGGCAGCCTGAGCGACCGGCGGTGTGCGGCGGGTTGATGCCACAGGTGGAAATGTGCGGAACCAGCAATGGGCAGGCCCTGGCGTATCTGACGCAGCTGGAGCGGCTGACGCAGCCCGGAAGTATTGACGAGCCGGTGGCGTAGCCGGTCCTCCTTCCATCGGGCGAGGTACCCACTACTTCATCGAGTGCAGCCCGACTTTGTTGCCCTCGGTGTCCACAAAATGGGCAAAGAAGCCAAAGTCATTGCCAATCTCCGTCTTGGGCACCACCACCGCCCCACCCGCCTGCTCCACGCGCGCCAGCATCGGGGCCAGGTCATCACCGCCGTTCAGGTACACCATCGTCCCGTTTTGCGACGGCACGCTGCCCTCGCCCTGCACGAGGGCGCCACCGATGGCGGTAGGGTCGGTCGACAACATGCCCATTTTGGTCGTGCCCATTTCCATCGGCGCAATGGTGATGCCCAACACCGTCTCGTAGAAAGTCTTGGCGCGGGTGAAGTCGGTCACGGGAATCTCGAACCAGTTCAGGGCGTGTGGCATGTTGCTCTCCTTGGGTGGGTGAAATTGGGAACCGCAGTCGGATATTTGCGCAGAGTGGCGCAGCACCACAAGCATATTTTTTGGGGGCATCCGCTTACCGACTGCCTCAAGGCTTCGGCAAAGCCCTATCTTGCCGACACGCCTTCAAAGGCTTTGCCGTGGCTGATGCAATGCGCAGCACCCGCCCGTCGCTGCGGTCCACCACCACCTTCATGCACGCACACCCGTAGCCATAGTGGCCATTGGTTTTCTTCCACTGCGCGTCGGTGAACACGGGCCAGTCGCCTTCGGCACTGTCTCCACCCTGGGTGGAGACCACCCACTCGCCATCACGGTCGGTCAGGGTGGCGTTGTTGGGGGTGGGGTTGTGAAACCAGCCGCAGCGGTTTTCCAGCGGCTGGGCAACACCAGCGGCGGATAGCGGTGTTTGCGTTTGGGCCTGGACTGGGGTCGCCCACGGCACCAGCGCGAACAAGAGCATTGCCACCGCCGCCTTCGCGCCGTTCCCCATCCGGCCCACGCGCGGGGTTGCTTGCGCGCGCTGGGTTGCGTACAAAGCGGCCATCTCTGCATCCTTTCCATTTCAGATCAAAAGTGCTTCTAGCGCTTATACAGCAAGCGCTGGCAGCTATCAAAACAAAAGCGACTGCGGAGACCTTGTCACAAGACAGCGACCTCCAACGTCTATCAAAGACCCACAGGTCTCTCACGTACACCACCATGACCACACAGCCCGCATCCGCCGCCCCACCCGCCACCGACCCCTTCACCACCCTGCGCCCCCGCCTCTTCGGCATTGCCTACCGCATGCTGGGCGTGCGCGCCGATGCCGAGGATGTGCTGCAGGACACCTGGCTGCGCTGGAGCCGCCAGGACCCCACCGCGCTGCAGTCGGCCGAGGCCTGGCTGGTGACGGTGGTCACGCGGCTGTCCATCGACCGGCTGCGGGCACTGAAGGCCGAGCGCGAGGCCTATGTGGGCTGGTGGCTGCCCGAGCCGCTGGTGGAGCTGCATGACAACCCCACCGGTGATGCGTCGCACCACAACACGCCGGAGGCAGCCGCCGAGCTGGCGGGCGAGCTGTCGGTGGCCTTCCTGTACGTGCTGGAGCGCCTGGGGCCGGAGGAGCGCGCTGCATTCTTGCTGCGCCAGGTGTTTGACTACGACTACCCCGAGATTGCCGCACAGCTGGGGAAAACCGAGGCCAGCTGCCGCCAGATGGTGCACCGCGCCAGCGAACGTGTGCAGCAGGCGCGCACACGCTTTGAGGTGCCCCACGCCGTGCACCACCAGCTGCTCCAGCGTTTCATGCTGGCCGCCAAAAGCGGCGACCGCAACGCCATCGAGGCGCTGCTGAGCGAAGACGCGCAACTGATTGGCGACGGCGGCGGCAAGGTACCGTCCTTCCCCAAGCCGCTGGTGGGGCCGTTTCGCATTGCCAACCTGTACTGGGCGCTGTTCCGCCGCCTGGGTGCGCAGGTGGCGTACCGCATGGCGCTCATCAACGGCGAGCCGGGACTGCTGCGCTATGTGGATGGCCACCTTGAATCGGCGCAGGCATTTGTGACGGACGGGGAGCAGATAGTGGCCATCTACGCCGTGCGCAATCCGGACAAGCTGGCGGGCATTCCAGCCACGCTGGGGTGAAATCTCTTTGGGGATTTTGGCGCCCCGTGTCACAGCGGCAGACCCGGCAACGTCTAACCAGTATGAAAGGCAGCAACACCACCGCCGCCTTCATGCCCAAGGTTTATCTACCCCGGACCATTGCCACCAACATCCAAGGAACCGCCATGTCATCGACCACCCAACACACCGCCCGCCTGCCCTATCACAAGCTGTCTTCCAAAGCCTTCATGGGCCTGGTGAGCCTGTCGGAAACCATCAAGAAGGGCCCGCTGGGCGCGCGCCTGGCCGAGCTGGTGTTTCTGCGCGTGTCGCAGATCAACGGCTGCGCATACTGCATGGACATGCACTGGACCTACCTGGTCAAGGACGGCATGGACCCGCGCCACCTGAACGCCGTGGCAGGGTGGCGCGAGGCGCCGTTCTTCGGCGAACGTGAACTCGCCGCGTTCCGCTGGGCCGAGATCATCACCGCCACGCCCCACAGCGATGCGAGCGATGAGGAATACGCCAAGCTGCAGGCGGTGTTCAACGAAGCGGAAATCTCCGAACTGGGCTTTGCCATTGGCGTGATCAATGCGTGGAACCTGATCAACGCGGGCATGCGGGCGCCGATTCCGCAAGCGGGCTGAGCACAGGCGCAGGGCTTTTGCGCAGCGCAACCCCTGGCAATTACTCGATTGACGATCTGGCATCGCTCGGCCAGACTCGTCGCCATTGATGGGCCGCTGGTTCTGCGGGCGGCAACGCCGCGATGCAGCAATGGCCATATTGGCGCCCTGGGCAGCCCATGCCCACCTTCGAGAAAGCCCCATGAAACCCCTGCACCGAGCCACCATCGCCCTGATGGCAACCCTCGCGGCTGCCACCTGTGCTGCCCAATCCCCGGCCCAGGCCATCTCCACCACGCGCCAGGCTGACCGCATCACCTGGACGGCTGCGGCCCCCCACGGCGCTGCCAAGCTGCGGCTGGCCCGCCCGGATGGCACGGTCAGCGACCTGCCGTTTGCGCGCGGCCCCGTGGTGCTGGAGCCCCAGCGTGCAGGGCTGGCCGATGGCCGCTATTTTTATGAATTGAGCCTGGAGCCCCCTGCGGCCATGGACCCCGCCCAGGCCCAGGCCACGATGCAGCAGCGCATCACGGCGGGCTCGTTCGTGGTCATTCAGGGCCAGTTGGTGGTGGATGCGACCGAGCCAGGCGCCCCTGTGCTGCCCACCAAGACCGGCAGCACCTTCACCACCAAGGACCAGGTGGTGGCCGACGACCTGATCGTGCAGGGCAGCCTGTGCGCGGGCTTTGATTGCGTCAACAACGAATCCTTTGGCTTTGACACGCTCCGGCTCAAGGAGAACAACCTCGGCATTCATTTCGACGACACCAGCGTTGGCACCTTTCCGGCCAACGACTGGCGGATCCGTGTCAATGACACCGCCTCGGGCGGGGCATCGTATTTCACGGTCGAGGATGCCACGGCCAACCGCCAGGTCTTCACCGTCAGTGCTGGCGCCCCCAGCAACAGCCTGTACGTCAGCTCGACGGGCCGGCTGGGCCTGCGCACTGCCACGCCGGTGCTGGACGTGCACACACTGACCGGCAACACCCCCGCCATTCGGCTGGAGCAGTCGTCGGCAGGCGGCTTCACGGCGCAGACCTGGGACATCGGCGCCAACGAGGCCAACTTCTTCGTGCGCGACGTCACCAACGGCTCGCGCCTGCCCCTGCGCATTCGCCCCGGCGCGCCCACCAGCAGCCTGGACATTGCGGCCTCGGGCGCAGTGGGCATAGGCACCGCTTCGCCCGGCGCGGCGCTGCACGTCCGGCGCACCGATGGCACGGCCCAGGTGCTGGTGCAGGAAACCAGCGGCACAACGGCCCCGCGCACGCTGCTGAACCTGGCCAACAACGGGCCAGCCGTCTTGCGCTTTACCACGGCACCGGCCACGGGCTGGGACATGACGTCAGGCACCGCGCTCACGCTGGCGACCCAGGGCGCTGGCACCCCCCAGTTCACGCTGGCGGCCAACGGCAACCTGGCAATCACCGGCACGCTGAGCACAGGCTCCAGCCGCACGCTCAAGACCGGCATCGAGCCGGTCAATGGCACCGCCCTGCTGGAGAAGGTGCTGGCCCTGCCGCTCTACCACTGGCGCTACAAATCCAGCCCCACACAAGAGCGCCACGTCGGCCCCATGGCCGAGGACTTCCGCAAGATCTTCCAGCTGGGGCAGGACGACAAAAGCCTGGCCCCCGGCGATCTGGCCGGCGTGACCCTGGGCGCCGTGCAGGCGCTGGCCCGCAAGGTGAACGAGCGCGAGGCAGACATCGCCGCGATCCGGGCCCGCATCTCCCTGCTCGAAGCGCAGATGGCCCCAACAGGCGCTCCGGGCGCTTCGGGCGTGCCCACCAAGACCACCACGCCCGCAGCACGCTAGGGATTGCCAACATGCCTGCCCACCATTGCTTGCCCCTCCTGACCAGGCTGCGGCCGCGCGCTGCCGCCCTGGTTGCCGCCACCCTGGCATCCCTGCTGAGCCCACCCCTCGTGCACGCACAAACCGGCAGCGAAGTGCAGCCCCCCGCCATTGCGGCACGGCTTCAGGCCACCCGGCTGGAGTGGACCCCCACCGCACCCCATGGCCGCGCCGTGCTGCGCATCGCCCGCGAGGGCGATGCGCCCCAGGACCTGGTGCTGTCCGGCCCGTTGGTGTTGTCGCTGCAAGACCATCCCTTGCCCGACGGACGCTACACCTACGAGTTGACGCTGGCCCCCACCACCGCTGCCGTGCGGCCCGACGATGCAACCCCCGTGGCGGCCAACCCCGTGGGTGCCTCCAGCGCTGCCGGGCCCAGGGGCGCCATGCTGGCCGGCAACGTGTCGGTGGCGGGCGGTGCGTTTGTGCTGCCACCCGCACTTTTGCCCCCGGGCGAAGGGGATACAGCCGACGGCCCCGCCGCGCAGTCCGCCCCATCTTCAAAGGCCGTCCGCACCCTCCGCCTTGCCACCAAAGACCAGTTGGTCGCCGACGACCAGATCGTGCAAGGCAGCATCTGCATGGGGTTTGACTGCGTCAACAACGAGAGCTTTGGCTTCGACACCCTGCGCCTGAAGGAAAACAACCTGCGCATCAAGTTTGAAGACACCAGTGCGGGCGCGTTTCCCGGCAACGACTGGCAGATCATCGCCAACGACAGCGCCAGCGGCGGGGCCAGCTACCTCGGCATCGACGATGTCACAGGCAGCTTGACCCCCGTGCGCTGGCTGGCCGGAGCGCCCGCCAACAGCCTGGTTGTGGACCCGCAAGGGCGCGTGGGGGTGGGCACCGGCGTACCCGTGCTTGATCTGCATGTGCTGTCCTCCAACACCCCGGCGCTGCGGCAAGAGCAGAACAACACTGACGGCTACACAGCCCAGACCTGGGATGTGGCGGGCAACGAAGCCAATTTCTTCGTGCGCGATGTCACCGGAGGCTCCCTCCTTCCCCTGCGCATCCGGCCGGGGGCGCCACATGCCAGCGTTGATATTGCGGGCAACGGCAGCGTGGGCCTGGGCACGCCGCGCCCTGCTGCCCCGTTGCACCTGCGGCGCGCGGACGGCAGCGGAGCCCTGCTGGTGGACAACACCAGCGCCACCGCCCTGCCCCGCGTGCAGATGGAGCTGCAGAACAACGGCGCCATCGCTGCGCGGCTTGCACATGGCACAGGCACCGCGTACTGGACGCAACACGCTACGGCTTCGGCCTTCAGCCTGGCGCCCAGCGGCAGTGGCAGCAATGCGCTGTCGATGCAGGCAGGCGGCGGCCTGGTGGTGGCCGGCACGCTCAGCCAAGGCTCCAGCCGCACGCTCAAACACGACATCAGCCCCGCCCCGGTCCATGCAGTCCTTGGCGAAGTGTTGAACCTGCCGCTGTATGCCTGGCGCTACCTGAGCGATCTCAACGCCAGCCTGCACCTGGGGCCCATGGCCGAGGATGTACACCAGCGCTTTCAGGTGGGCGCCAGCCCCCGGACGCTTGCGCCCAGCGATGTCGCCGGCCTTGCGGCCGCCACGGTCCAGGCCCTCCACCAGAAGCTGGCCGCCAAGGATGCAGAACTCATGGCCCTGGCCGAACGCCTTTCGGCCCTGGAGCAACAGCTCGCACGCAAAAACGGGAGCGCGCGATGATGGCCCGCGCAGCGCAGGCACTGCGCCACGGCTTGCGCCGCTTCACCACATGGCTCGGCGTTGCCAGCCTGGTGCTGTGGGCCGCCAGCGCCGCCGCGCAGGACATCACCGTTACCCCGTCCAGCATTCCCACCCCCGCGCTGGGCGTGCCCTACAGCGTGACCTTTGTCGGCAGCGATGGTGTGGCGCCCTACCAGTTCCTCGTCAGCGCAGGGCTTCTTCCGGCGGGCCTGAGCCTGTCGGGCACGGGCGATCTCACGGGCACGCCCACCAGCTCGGCGCCCTACAGCTTCACCATCACGGTGTCCGACGCCCTGGGGCGCGAGCTGGACCTGCTGGGTGCAGGCACCGTGACAGGTGCGCTGACCATCACCCCTCCGCCCGTGCTGGTCGCGAACACCGCCTACAGTGGACAGATTCAGGTCACCGGCGGCACCGGCCCCTACACCTTCACCGTGAACTCCGGCCCCCTGCCCCCGGGCATGACCTTGGGGCCCAACGGCCTGCTGAGCGGAACACCGACCACACCGGGACTCTATGTCCTGGTCATCCAGGTCACGGACGCCAACGGCCTGTCCTCCACCATCACACTGAACCTCCAAGTGATGGCCCTCTCCACGGGGATTCCGGTGAACGATCCATGGATGCTGGTGCTGGCGGCCCTGGGAATGGCCTGCATAGCCCTCGCGAGGCGGAGGTAGTGCGGATCGGGATGGGCTACAAGGCGTCTTTTCTTGCCAATAGCCGGCTATTGGCAAGAAAAGCAACGCAGCAGACCGCCCGAGACCGCGCTATCACCGACCGCAGGGAGTTATGCAGGACATTCCTGGAGGCTGTCGGACTTGGAGCGTCGAAGCGAAAATTGGCCCCAGCGAGGACAGTTTTTGCCGGATTTGCAGCCCCATAGCTCGGCTATGGGGCAAAAAGACGGTGTTCTCGAAGAGCGGCGAAGCCAAAAATGGACCGCTGTGGCCGATTTGCTGCCGACGATTTCCAAGTCCGACAGCCTCTGAGCTGGGCTGGCTGGGGCGGCGCCAGATGCGGCAGCAGCAAGGGCCCGGGCGCTGATGGCCGGGCAGGGCCAGGGCACGAAAATTCAACAAAATTCGGCCTTAGCGTTTTGTGGACGGGCGTAAACAGCTATATTTTTTATAGCAATCCGCAAAAATGCAGCACCTGTAGCCTGCCTGACAGACCAGGGCGCCCCATCGCCCTACAGTGGCGTTTCCCATTCCTCAAAAAACGGAGACACCACCCCATGCTCAACATCCCTTCGCTGCAAGAAAGCGTCAGCCCCGAAGAATGGCAACTGCGCTGCGACCTGGCCGCGTGCTACCGGCTCGTTGCGCTGTACGGCTGGAGCGACCTGGTCTTCACCCACATCAGCGCCAAACTGCCCGAATCGGTGTCGGGTCCGGGCGAGCACCAGTTCCTCATCAACCCCTACGGCCTCATGTTCGACGAGATCACGGCATCGAGCCTGATCAAGGTGGACATGCAATGCAACAAGCTGCACGACTCGCCCTTCCCCGTGAACCCGGCCGGTTTTGTGATCCACAGCGCGGTGCACGAGGCCCGGCCCGAGGCCGGCTGCGTGCTGCACACCCACACGCGTGCCGGTGTGGCCGTCAGCGCCCAGAAGGGCGGCGTGCTGCCCATCAGCCAGCAAAGTACCTTCGTGCTGGGCTCGCTGGCGTACCACGAATACGAGGGCGTGGCCTTCCGCGACGAAGAAAAGCCACGCCTGCAGGCCGACCTGGGCGAGGCCAACTTCCTCATGCTGCGCAACCACGGCCTGCTCACCGTGGGCAAGACGATTGCCGATGCGTTCCTGTCGATGTACACCTTCGAGAACACTTGCCGCATTCAGATCGACGCGCAGGCAGGTGGCGAGTTGATCGCCGTAAACCCCCAGATCGTGAGCGGCGTGGCACAGGCCATGCGCGTGCAGACGGGCGGCCTAGGCGGCGCCTTTGCCTGGCCAGCACTGCTGCGCAAGGTGCAGCGCGAAATGCCAGGCTGGAATACCTGAGACGTCCTACAGCCCCCGACAGCGGGTGCACCAGAAGGCCTTAACGGTGTCTACGCTGATGCCGAGGGTGACCACAAGGCCGATCTGGTTGTGCGAGTTGAGCGGGAGGGTGCCCGGAAAGATGGGCCACCCTTTGCCAGTTGGGCCGTTGTGCAGGAGCGACCATATGATCGTCCGGGACGCGACATTTATGCAACAGAGTCGCTCGGAACCGAATGCCTACTGTGCACTTAGTCGAAATACATAAAAGTCATCAGGAAAGTACTGCTTCTCAGGCGTGATATAGAGGATTAGTAACTTCGCAATCTCCGCCTGCTCCTCACGAGAGAGCCCAACAAGGCTTACGTGGCATATAAATCCACCGACATCACTTGACTTGGAAAGTCCAACATAAATGTCGTCATCACCTCGCCACCACTGCACGCCCAAAGGCAATTCAATATCTGCAATTGATCGCACTGCAGATGGATCAATTTCAATCTCTCCGTCACTCCATAAATGAATTTTACCAGATCGATTGTTCGTTAGAGAGAAGTTCAATTGATCAAAGACAAACCGAAATTGATTAATCAACGCCGGCAAGGAGAGATTGGACCAAATTGTGTAGGTAAACGAAGCCATAACAAAATTTTAGGGAATAGGCTTTACAAAGCCGGGGCCGAGCACTTTGGTCGCCGCATCAATCACCGTCTGAGGCGTATTTGGCGCATAGTAAAAATACGCGCTAACCCCCCGAGCGGTGGCGGTTTCAGAATACACCATTAGTCCTCGAACAAAGTTCCCGAGGTTATCTGCTTTGGCTGGCCCTCCCACCGCAATGAGGTTGCCAGCTGGGTCCGTCACATCAACATCTGTCTTTCCGCGTGTGGTTTTAATAATCTCCCCAGAACGAATCCCTCCAACGGCATCAGCTACAGCTTGTTCTCTTGTAACGCCAAGTGTTTGAACGGCAGCGCCGCCACTTGGACGACCTTCAGCGCCCCCGACCACATTGTCAACGCTGCCACCGGGTTGGCCTTCCAGCGCTAGCTGGTTCAACGCCTTGCTGGGCTGGGGTGCGCCGAGTAGACCGAAGCACCGCCAAGTGTTTTGAGCATCGAATGAACCGGACGGCTCGAATGACGACGGTTACCAATGGCTGCCTCCCATCTACGGTACGAGACCGCTCCACGGATGGGATGGAGTCAGTGCTGGGTGCGCGCAGCCGTTCTCTCAAGTCGAATTTTTCAAGATGTGCCGTTCTTGCGAGGGGGAATCACTAATTTATTTCAGTGGATTGCTTGTAGCACTCATGGTTCTGTATTATTTAAGAAAATCCCCAGCCTTTGGATTTTTGTGCGTTTCACGGACTCAGGGGCCAAATTTGTAGAAATCTCTATTCGCCCATTCATCATGGTATGCAGAGAGGATTTTTTCGTGCGACCGGCCTGTGGCAATCGCCGTAGGGTCGTGAGTGATCTTTAGCTCCAAATCTTTTCGCACATTCGGCCACCTCAAAACATGCATCAAATACGCCAATGGTTCATCGCTAATCACCTTCTCAAAGTACATCTTCAACAGCAAATCTTCAAATTCCTTTTGATACGCAGGGGCATGTTCGATGATTGACAAACATTTGCGGTAGTGTGGTTCTGCTAGCTCAAATGAATACTGCGTATCAAGCACATGCTCTGCTTGGACAAGCTGTTCATAGAGATCACTGATCAATTCTTTTTTACCCATGCGCCTCCCCGTGGCAGAGTTGGATCTGGCACCCAAACCTTGGGCACAAATTTTCCCGTTGCGTTTAAACCAGCTCTATCGAAAGCGGCCTCTGCCACTGAACCAATGTTCGATGACGGTTGGTAATGTCCAGAAGCATTATCAATCCATTTTACATTGCCGTTGTATAGCTGAATTTCGCCAGCGGCTTGGACTGGTGCGCCACCTGTCAAACTGGTATGACCACTCCTGCCAATAACAAGATTCCCATTTTCAGTGATTACATAATTGAAGTTTCCACTGATGCCGCTGAGCCTTTCATTAGGTACGATTTTGGCGGAATCAATGATGTGCTCTGGATACCTGTTTTCAAATAGCGGCTTGGTCGCTCCCCCCGTATTCGCCTTATGGGGCAAAACCCCCCCGGCGTCAGCAGCCTCGACCACATTGTCAACGCTACCACCCAGCCTATTGCCAATACCTCGACCCAGCACACCACCTATCGCCACCCCCGTCTGTGCATGCAGCCCTTCTTCCGTCGCAAAGCCGGTGATGTCATTGATCACCTCTTGCCCCCATCCGCCGCCTGCTGCAGCGTCCAACGCTGCGGCTCGGGTCCACAGGCCGTTGTAGATGCTGTCCCGCCGGAAGTCCTCTCCCATGCTCGCTCGGTACTGCGCGGCGGCGTCCCGGTACTCCTGGGCACTGTAGCTGTCGACGGGGCTGTGGGACATCTCCACCAGTTCCGTGAAGCTGTACTGTGGTGGTTGTACCTCTGTGCTGTTGCGATACTCGATCTCTTGTCTGCGAAAGTCCTCTGGCAGCATCGGCTGCGCAGTCTCCCGCACCTCGGTCTCCGCCAGCATGGGCTCGCCGTCGCTGCTTTGTGCCAGCGTGCTGGTGGTGCCGTCAGGCCAGATCAGTTGGGCGGGCTCTATGTAAGCACCACTGTCATCAAAGTAACCCGCATCACCCACTGTTCCGATGGGGGCTGACGCGACCTGGATGCCTTGCGACGATGGCAATGCAGCCGGGTTGGCAAATGCCTCAACCCACTGCGCCGTCTGCGCATCCACCTCACTGGCCCCCAGGTTCCTCACCCAGTCGCTGGAGGGCCTGTCTCCCGGCTGTGCAGCTTGTCCCGGTTGTCCCTCATTCCCCACCTGGCTCTGTTCCTGCCCTTGCCCCGTTCCTTGCGCCCCCTGGAGTCCGTCGCCCAGCACTCCGCTCAGAAACTCGCTCGCAAACCCCGCCGCCGGGTCGTTGGTGCCCGCGATCTTCAATGCGCTGCTGGCAGCTTTGCTCAGGAGCTTGAGCACGCTGGCCTGCTCGGGGCTGATGTCCTTGAGCTCGCCGATCTGCTGATTCAGATGATCTCCCACCCCTTGCGCGATGCTGGCCAGGGCGCTGTTCATGAAGCCGTCTTTGAATTTGCCGCCCGTGGCTTCTTGCAATAACCCCGTGAGGCCCGCCTTGCCCAGGTGTGCCAGGCTGCTCTTGGCCAGGTCGGCGCTGTCCAGCATGTCCTTCAGGCCTGTGTATTGCATGACGCTGCCTGCAATGCCTCCCGTCAGGGCCGAGCGCAGCAGGTTGCCGAAGTCGATTCCGCCGGTCATCACCGTCTGGGAGATCGCGCTGCCCATGGCCCCCATGGCAGCGCCTTGAACGAAGGTGCCTGCCCCTGCCTGTGACAGCAGGGTGCCCACAGGCGGCAAGGCCACCATGCACATCAGTGCGCTGAATGCGACGGGCAGGACTTTGTCCAGAAAGCCCGTTGGGGCCTGGATGTTGTCTGCGCTGGTGCTCCAGCCGTTGACGGGGTCAAACCACAGGTATTCCTTGTTGATCAGGTCTGCGCTGTGTTCTGGGCTGAGTTGGGTGTAGTCCCGCAGCACGCAGGCGTCAGGCAGGCTGGGGTCGCTGCCGTAGGGCTGGCCCTGGGCGAGCCTGAAGGGGCCTAGTGTGTGGTAGCTGGGTTCGCTGTGGGCGTCACCTTCCCTGCCCTCATGGAACACCAGGGGGTCTTGGCCGTGCAGATCGGCAAAGACCCGTTGGGCCAGGCTGTCGCCTTGGGCGTAGTGGCGCGAGAACGCTGTGGGGTCCAATGTCCAGTGCCCAGGCTCGGCGGTCTCGCCTTGCCCGGTGCCAGGGACCCATTGACTGCCCGGGGTATCGGGGCCGGGGTTCTGGGTGGCTTGGTCGAGTGCGTGCAGGTATTGGTTGCGTACGCCATCTTGGGCTTCTTGCAGTTGGGTCAGCCGCGCGCCCAGGTCGGGGCCAAAGCGAGCGAGGATGCCTTGGCCGACGTTGGTGTCGGTGTTCAGGGGGCGCAGGGGCGGGCCGAACTGGGCAATGATCTCCTGGTTGGTGGGTTCGGCCAGCAGCAGTTCCAGGGCGGCGATCTCGGTGGGGCTGGCGTTGGGGGCTGCTGCCTGGGCGCCGACAGTGCCAATGGCTGGGTTCTCGGGAGTGATCTGCAGGGGTTTGGTCTGCACCAGGTCGATGCCGAGACCTGCTGCGTTCTCCGGGGTGACCGTGAGGGGCTTGGTGCTCACCAAGTCGATGCCCAGGCCCGCTGCGTTCTCAGGGGTGACCAGCAGAGGCTTGGTCTGTGCCTGCACCATCAGGGCCAGTGTGGTGCTGGGGGTGTGGTCGGTGGGGGCGAAGAGGGAGGTGCTGGCTAGGGTGGGGTCAGCGTGGGGGTTCTGGTGGGACTGAGGATCGGGCTGGGCGTAGCCGCCTGGGCCGCTGTCGGTGAAGGCGCCAGCGTTGTCCTGGGGTTGGTCTGTGTAGCTGTTGAATGCGCTGCCAGGGGCGGGCGGGCTGGCCAGGTCGCCAGGGGCGGGAGCGTAGGTGGAGGCTGAGGGGGCGACTTGCATGGCGCGCGACTGTGCCTACAGGCATCAGCGCGCGAAACTGGGAAGGCTCCTAGCTAGGAGTGTTCCTAGCTAGGAATGACACCTACATGGGGCAGGCCAGTGGGAGCCGTGGGGGATGAAATGAATATGGCTGCAGGCGACGTGGGGATTACGCAAACAGCTACTGAATCAGGAGCGCCCTGCGCGCGGGGAATGCAGGAGGTGGGCTACGCGGGTTACAGACTTTTACCGGGGTGAGGGCTGCAGAGGAATGACCGAGGCCACCACGCACTGTCGGCCGACACAAAAACAGCGAAGCGCATAGCATCGACAGCTTCACCGTTTGTCACTCTTTCACGAATTCAAGGACCGATCCATGAAGCTCTACTACTCCCCCGGCGCCTGCTCCCTGTCTCCCCACATCGCCCTGCAAGAGGCCGGCCTGGCCTACACCCCCGTGCTGGCCAGCACCAAGAGCCACAAGCTGCAGGATGGTACCGACTACTACACCATCAATGCGCTGGGTTACGTGCCCGTGCTGGAGCTGGACAACGGCGAGCGCCTGCGCGAAGGCCCGGCCATCGTGCAATACATCGCCGACCAGGTGCCCGACAAGCAGCTGGCCCCCGCCAACGGCACCCTGGCGCGTTACCGCCTGCAGGAGTGGCTGACCTTCATCGGCACCGAGCTGCACAAGGGCTTCAGCCCCCTGTTCAACCCCGCCACCCCCGAGGACTACAAGCCCATGGTGCGCGAGCGGCTGCTGCAGCGCCTGCAGTGGGTCGATGGCCAGCTCGCCGGCAAGCAATACCTGATGGGCGACCAGTTCACCGTGGCCGACGGTTATCTGTTCACCGTGACCAACTGGACCCAACCCACCAAGCTCGACATTTCCGGCCTGGCGAATCTGGCGGCCTACCGTGAGCGCGTAGGAGCCCGGCCTGCGGTGCAGGCGGCCATGAAGGCAGAAGGCTTGCTGAAATAGGGACACCCCCCTGAGGCGCTGCGCGCCTTCCCCCCGCTCTCGCTACGCGGGCAGCGGGACAACACCCTCGCTGCGGGGCGGCCCTTGCTCGGCGTTTCTGGTCTAGGCCGCGCCAGTATCGATTGGGAGCACGTAGCTCGACGCGCGGCCAAAACCCCAGTTGCGCTACAGCGGCTTCTGCCGCCACGCCACCAGCGCCCCCACCCACAACGCGCAGGCGGAGAACACCAGCCCGCGCGCCAGGCCTCCAGGGCCATCGGCAATCCAGCCCACCACCGTGGGCCCCACGATCTGCCCCGCCGCAAACACGATGGTGAACGCGCTGATGCCGCTGGCCCACAGCGCCTGCGGCAGGTTGTGCCGCACCAGCGCCGTGGTCGATGCCACCACCGACAGGAACACCCCGCCAAACAGCAGCCCCGAGGCCAGCACCACCGGCCACGCGCCCGTGATGGCGGGCAGGATGGTGGCCACGCCCAGCAGCGCATTGAGCCGCGCCAGTGCCTCCCCGCCCCGGCTGCGGTCCAGCAACCCAGCCCAGATACGTGACGACAACACCACCGCCAGACCCAGCAGGGCGTAGAACAGCGTCACCTCGCCCGCACCCCGGCCCTGCTCGCGCAGCAGCGCCACCACAAACGTCATATAGCCGATGTAGCCCACGCCAAACAGGCCATAACCCAACAGCGCAGGGGCCAGCGCCCGCCAGCGCACGCGGTCGGGCACTGCAGCCTCCGGTGTGGTCCCGGGCGCGGCGGCCACGGGTGCAGCCAGCCCGTTCAACGCCCGCGCAGGCCACAGCAGCACCGCCGTGGCCGCCATGCAGGCCAGCGCCAGCACCCACCACGCCCAGGTCCAGCTGTGCGGCGCAGGCGCCACGCCCAGCACCGCAGGCACCAGCCAGGCCGACAGGCTGATGCCCCAGCCCGTGCCGCCGTAGTACAGGCCCAGCAGCAAACCGCTGCGCCCCGGCACCTGGGCGCCGAGCCGTGCCGCCAGCAGGCCCCCCGCAATGAACACCAGCGCACTGGCACCACCGGCCAGCAGGCGCTGCACCAGCAGGGGCGCTGCCTGCGTGAAAAATCCGCTCAGGCCCATGAACACCGTGGCCATCACCGCACCTGCCACCAGCACCGTCCCCGGGGCCACGCGCCTCAACAGCAATGGCGTGGCAAGAGCCCCCAGCAGATAGCCCAGCGCGTTCACCGTGTTCATGCCGCCCGCCAGCGTGTACGACCAGCCCAGGTCCTCACGCATGGGCGGCAACAACAAGGCATAGGCAAACCGCGTGATACCCAGCGAGATGGCCGCACCCATCGACAAGGCCACGGCCAGCCACAGGCTGCGCAACGGGGAGACGGAAAACGATGCGGAAGGCGGTGGCAAGGGCATGGCGGTCCATTCTCGTGCAACGGCCCCCGCGCCGCTGGCACGACAGTCAGAGGACCGGGCTAACACAAAACCTGTGCCCTTGTTGACGCAAGTGTGCTGCACGTTTTGCGCTGCAGCATTAAGCTGAATGGCTGCTTTTCTTGCACACAGCCCCTCAGGACACCCTCACCATGACCTCTTTGTTTGAACCCACCCGCGCGGGCGACCTTCAGCTGGCCAACCGCATTGCCATGGCGCCCCTGACGCGCAACCGCTCGCCCGAGGCCATCCCCACCGACCTGGTTGCCACCTACTACGCGCAGCGCGCCAGTGCCGGCCTCATCATTTCCGAGGCCACGGCCATCAGCCCACAAGCCCAGGGCTATGCCGATGTGCCCGGTCTGTACGGCACCGAGCAGCTGGATGGCTGGAAGAAGGTGACCCGCGCCGTGCATGACGCCGGCGGCAAGATCGTGGTGCAGCTGTGGCACGTGGGCCGTGTGTCGCACACCGACCTGCAACCCGGCAACGCAGCACCCGTGGCGCCCTCGGCCGTGCAGGCCAACACCAAGACCGTGCTCATCAAGGACGGCGTGCCCACCTTCACACCCACCTCCATGCCCCGCGCGCTCGATGCCGAAGAGATCCCCGGCATCGTGCAGGACTACCGCCACGCCGCGCGCAACGCCATTGCGTCGGGCTTTGACGGTGTGGAGATCCACGCGGCCAACGGCTACCTGATCGACCAGTTCCTCAAGACCGGTGCCAACCAGCGCACCGACGACTACGGCGGCAGCATTGCCAACCGCGCCCGTCTGCTGCTGGAAGTGACCCGCGCCATCGTCGAGGAAATCGGCGGTGGCCGCACCGGCATCCGCCTGTCGCCCGTCACCCCCGCCAACGACATCGTGGACGCCGACCCCCAGCCCCTGTTCGACCACGTGGTGCGCCACCTTGGCCCACTGGGCCTGGCCTACATCCACGTCATCGAAGGCGCCACCGGCGGCCCGCGCGAGGTGAAAGGCCGCCCCTTCGACTACGCCGCCCTCAAGGCCGCCTACCGCGCAGCCGGTGGCAAGGGCGCCTGGATGGTCAACAACGCCTACACCCGCGAGCTGGCCGATACCGCCCTGGCCCACGGTGCCGACATTGTTGCCTTTGGCCGCCCCTTCATCGCCAACCCCGACCTGGTGGCGCGCCTGGAGAGCAACGCCCCGCTGAACGAAATCAACCGCGCGACGCTGTACGGAGGCGGTGCTGAGGGGTACACCGACTATCCAGCCTTGGCAGCGGGCTGAACAGCCCTGTCCACCAAGCGGCAGTCTCGCCACACAACGGTGGATACCGGCGCGCCCCAAGCCAGGGCCGCCGCGCAAGGGCCGCCCCGCCACGCTGGCGGCGTCCCCCTTGAGGGGGAAGGCGCCGCAGGCGACTCAGGGGGGGCTTCCAAGCCCTATCGGGCTGGGCGCCCGCATCACGATCCGGGTGAACAACCGGTCATACGCCGCATCGCGCGGCTTGCCCGGGGCCAGCGGGTTGGTGTTGCTGGCAAAGGCCGCATCAATGGCCACCCAATCACCGGGCTGCAGGCACTCCTGCGCCGCCGGCAGGACCACGGTTTCCTCGGTGCGCATGTGCTCCAGGTAAAAGCGCACATAGCGCTGCAGCGCGTCGGCGAAGGCCTCGCGGCGGCCATCACCCATCAGCTCCCAGCCCAGCAGCAGGTGCTGCAGCTCCCGCACCGCTGCCTCGCCACCTTCGTGGTCGCGCTCCAGCTGCGCAATGGCCTCAGCGGCCTGGGGCGCGCGCTCGGCCACTTTGGGGAAAAGCCACTGCGACTCTTTGGGGTGGTGCTGCCTTTCGGGAAACTCGTCGATGTAGAACAGCATGGCCCGCATCACGTCAAAGAACGCGGCAGGCGCATCGCCCGGGCCCTGGTCCAGCATCAGGCGCAAGGAATGGAGCACCGCCGCAAGCGACGCATGCTCTTCGCGAATGGTCCGCAGGCTGATCGACGGCATGGTGCACTCCCCAGGGTGATACGGGGTTTCAAGATTGCCACGATGCGCGCCTACACCGCCTGACGCAGATCAAGAGATACCGGGGCTGCCACGCCGGGGGCCCCAAGACGCCTCACCCATCCGAGGCCAGGATCATCCGGTCCGTCAGCTGCGGCCCTGATACCCGATCCTCAAAGGCTGTTGCGCAACTGGATGATGGCGGCACCGACCGCGCTGGAGGCCTGCGAGAACGGGGTATTGCCCGCCAATGCCTGCTCGGCGTCCGCGTAGTTGCCCCGGTTGATGGTTTGGGCAATGGCGCCTGCCACTTCATGGAAGTCGCGGTGCTTGTCCACCAATGACTGGAAGGCAGGCAAGGCGCCATATGACCCCTGTCCTTTGCCATGCAGCCAACGACCCAGCTCGCAGCAGTCATCGCGCCTGATCGTGTCGGCATCAAGCTGCTGATGCTTCTTGGCGGCATCGCGCAACTTGGTGCGCCACTGCGCATGGGCCTTGATGGCCGAATCAAGGTCAACACCCTGGACGGATGGAGCCGCCAGCGCCATGGATGTACCGTGCTGTAGGGCGACGGTCTGCCGCACGCCGACGGAATGCTGGTCGTCGGCCAGATGGAACTGCTGCACCACCTGCGACAGCCGCGCGGCCTGCTCGCGAAGTGATTCGGCGGCAGCGGCGGACTCTTCCACCAACGCCGCGTTCTGCTGCGTCATGCGGTCGATCTCGCCCACCGAGCCATTCACCTGGCCGATGCCGGCCGACTGCTCGGACGCCGCTGCCGTGATCTCGCCAATGATGTCGCCCACGCGCTGCACACTGCTCACGATGTCCTTCATGGCCGTGCCCGCTTCTTCCACGTGGCGCACGCCACCGTCCACGGCCGTCACGCTGTTCTGGATCAACCCCTTGATGTCGCTGGCTGCTGCGGCAGAGCGCTGCGCCAGGCTGCGCACTTCGCTGGCCACCACCGCAAAGCCCCGGCCCTGTTCCCCCGCGCGGGCGGCCTCGACGGCAGCGTTCAGCGCGAGGATGTTGGTCTGGAACGCAATCGAGTCGATCAGGCCGATGATGTCGCCGATCTTGCGGCTGGAGGTGGAGATCTCGTGCATGCTGGCCACGGCCTGCTGCACCACGCCACCGCCGTGCGTGGCCATCTGCGAGGCCGAGGCCGCCAACTGGTTCGCCATCTGCGACGACGACGCCGTCTGCTGCACCGTGGCGGTCAGCTGCGACAGCGAAGACACGGCCTCCTGGGCGTTGCTGGCCGTCTGCTCGGTGCGCTGCGACAGGTCCTGGTTGCCCGTGGCAATCTCCTGGCTGGCTGTGGCGATGTTGCCGCTGGCATCGCGCACCTGCGCCACCAGCGCGCCCAGGCCCTGCTGCATGTCGCGCAGAGCGCGCTGCAGGTCGGCCACTTCATCCTTGCCCTCGGCCGCAATGTGCTGCGAGAGGTCGCCCCCCGCAATCGCCTGCGCCATCCTGCGTGCGTCTTCCAACGGGCGGCAGATGGAGTTCATGTTCATCAGCGTGGTGGGCACCACCACCACCACGGTGATCAGCACGGCCAGCACAAACAGCCACTTGGTCTGGTCAGACACCTCGCCCTGCTGCTCCACCGACTTGGCCACCTCGGCGCGTAGCACGGAATCAAGCTCCGCCATCAGCTTGTCGGCCTCGGCAAACTCGGCCACGGCCTTGCCGCTCATGCGGTTGGCAATCGTGGCCGTGTCATAGCCGCTGGCCTCCAGCTGGCGCGCCACGTGCGCGAACAGCTCGCGGTAGCTGTCCAGGCGCTTGACGATGTTGCGCACCACAGGGTTGTCAGAGTCTTCCTCGCCTTCCAGGAACTTGTTCGCAATCTTCTTGGCCTTGTCCTGACTTTCCAGCCATTTGGCGTGCGCCGCTTTCACCGCCTCGGGCTTTTCATAGCCAATGATCATGTCCTTCTCGAACTGGCGAATGGCCCCCATCTCGCCACGCAGCTCGGCCATGTAGCCCACCTCGGCAAACGAGTGGTCCATGAAGTCCTGGCTCATGTTGTGGATGCGGAACATGCCCAGCATGCCCGCGCCCCCCAGCAGCCCCAGCAGGCCCAGCACCACGCCAATGGCCCCCAGCATGCGCAAACGTATGGTGAACTGCCGCATGAGCGAGAAGATATTCATGATCTGTCGTCCTTCATATATTGGTATGCCTGTGCGCCCGTCGCACCTCCCCCGAGGCCACGGATTCGCAACAAATCGTTGCAGTTTGCCAGACATCGATGACCGTGTTGTACGTATTTATCACATGCGCCACCGCTTGAGTAAGAGGGCATTCGCCATCACGCTCACCGAACTCAGCGCCATCGCAGCCCCCGCCACCACCGGGCTCAGAAAGCCCAGGGCCGCCAGCGGGATGCCCGCCACGTTGTATGCAAACGCCCAGAACAGGTTCTGCCGGATCTTCATCACCGTGCGGTGCGAGATATCGAGCGCCGCTGCCACCAGCATCGGGTCGCCCCGCATCAGCGTGATGCCCGCCGCGTGCATGGCCACGTCGGTCCCATTGCCCATGGCCATGCCCACATCCGCAGCCGCGAGGGCTGGGGCATCGTTAACGCCGTCGCCCACCATCGCCACTTGATGGCGCTTGCCATCAGGCCCTTGTTGCAATGCCACCACCTTCGCGGCCTTGTCACCCGGCAGCACCTCGGCCATAACCTCGCCCGCGTCGGGGTCCAGCCCCAGGCGCCGGGCCATGGCCTCGGCCGCGCCGCGGTTGTCACCCGAAATCATCACGGTGCGGATGCCACGCGCCTTCAGTGCCGCCAGCGCCTCGTGCGCACCGGGCTTGGGTTCATCACCAAAAGCCATCAGGGCCCGAAGCGCTAACCCTTCCGTCACGCGCTGGGCCACAGCCGATACGGTGGCCCCCTCGTTCTGCAGCTGCTGTGCCCGCACCGCGAGCGCACCCAGGTCCACCCCCAGCTCCTGCATCCAGCGCAGGCTGCCCACCAGGTAGCTCTGGCCGTCCACCTCACCCTCGGTGCCGCGCCCAGGCACGGCGCGCACATCCTGCGCGGTGGCCACGCTGATCTGCCGCTCGCCCGCAGCCGCCACCACGGCACGCGCCAGCGGGTGTTCGCTGCCGCTTTGCACCGCAGCCACCGCCGCCATCACGGCCGCATCGTCGAAGCCTGGCACCACCTCAAACGCTGTCAGCCGAGGCTGGCCCACGGTCAGCGTGCCGGTCTTGTCAAAAGCCACCACATCCACCTTGTGGGCCAGCTCCAAGGCTTGCACGTCCTTGATCAAAATGCCGTTCTTGGCTGCCACGCCCGTGCCCGCCATGATGGCCGCCGGTGTGGCCAGCCCCAGCGCACAAGGGCAGGCAATCACCATCACGGCCACGGCGTGGATCAGCGCGGCCTCCATGCCCACGCCCATCCACAGCCAGCCCAGCAGGGTGACCACCGCCACCACCAGCACCACGGGCACAAACACGGCCGACACCTGGTCCACCAGCCGCTGAATCGGCGCCTTGGCCGCCTGCGCGTCTTCCACCAGCCGGATGATCTGGGCCAGCACCGTCTCGGCGCCCACGGCCGTCACCGCCATCACGATGCGGCCATCACCATTGATCGAACCGCCCGTGAGCGCCGCGCCCACATCGCGCGCCACCGGCAAGGGCTCGCCCGTCAGCATGGATTCGTCCACCTGCGTGTGGCCCTCGTGCACCGTGCCATCCACGGGGATGCGCTCTCCCGGCCGCACCACCAGCTGGTCACCCACCAGCACCTCGGACACCGGCACATCCACCTCGCCCTGCTGGGTCAGCAAATGCACCACATCGGGCCGCAGCGCATGCAGCGCGCGGATGGCGGCCGTGGTCTGCCGCTTGGCGCGCGCCTCCAGCCACTTGCCCAGCAGCACCAGCGTGACCACCACGGCCGAGGCCTCAAAGTACAGATGCGGCACATGCCCCGGGTGGTCCGTGGGGGCCGTGAGCCACAGCCACATCGACAGGCCCCAGCCCGCACTGGTGCCCAGCGCCACCAGCAAGTCCATGTTGCCGTTCAGCGCCTTGGCCGCATGCCAGCCCGCCTTGTAGAAGCGCGCACCCAGGATGAACTGCACCGGCGTGGCCAGCACAAACTGCACCCAGGCGGGCAGCATCCAGTGCTGGCCAAAGAGGTCACCGATCATGGGCAGCACCAGCGGCGCCGACAGCAGCAGGCCAATGCCCACGGGTAAAAAGCCGGCCCAGGGCGACAAGTCCTCCGGAGCATCCTCCTGCCCCGCCGCACGCGGCTCGTAGCCCGCATTGCGCACCGCGCGCCGCAGCACGGCCTCCATGGCAGCGGCGTCGGCGCCCACCTGCGTGACAAAGGCAATGCGCGCAGACTCGGTCGCCAGATTGACCGAGGCCTCCTGCACGCCCGGCACCTTGCGCAGCGCGCGCTCCACACGGCCCACGCAGCTTGCGCAGGTCATGCCAGAAATGCCCAGGTCCAGCGAGTGCACAGACCCGGGCGCGGTGTTGGGGGGGGTGGTGATGGTGTTCATGGCCGGGATGCTGATCCTTGACGTGATGGCAAGGTCAAGCATTGATATTGATCAACCCTCACACCATGAGTGTCTTGAGCGGTGTTTGACTCTGCCACGATGTCAAGCTTCAACATTCACTTCGGTCGCTTTAACGGCCCTCTTGAAAATCAACCCGAGGACACCCCATGACAACCACCACTACTTTCCAAGTTCAAGGCATGACCTGTGGCCACTGCGAACGCGCCGTCACCCAGGCCGTGCAGCAGGTAGACCCCGACGCCCAGGTCCGCATCGACCGCGCCAGCGGCAAGGTGGACGTGGACAGCAGCGCCCCACGCGAAGCCCTGGCCGCCGCCATTGCCGAAGAAGGCTACACCGTCGCGGCCTGAGCGCCGCGCCACCACGCACCCAGCGAGGGCCACACCATGACCACGCCCCATTCCCCTGATACAGCACAGGCCCCGCGCACCCGGTCCACAGCGCCCCGCCCCATCGCCTGGCCCGTGCCCATCGGCGTCGCTGCCAAGCGCGCAGGCATCTCGGCGCGCATGGTGCGGCACTACGAATCGCTGGGCCTCATCAACGGCGTGGCGCGCACCGACAGCGGCTACCGCCAGTACACCGAGGCCGACGTACACGCCCTGCACTTCATCCGCCGCAGCCGCGACCTCGGATTTTCGATGGAAGAAATCGCCGAGCTGCTGGGCCTGTGGCACGACCGCAGCCGCGCCAGCAGCCAGGTCAAGCGCATCGCCCAACAACACATCGACGACCTGAGCGAACGCATCGCCCAGATGCAGGCCATGCAGCGCAGCCTGCAAACGCTGGTGTCCTGCTGCAAGGGCAACGACCGGCCGGACTGTCCGATATTGGATGACCTGGCGGCCGGGCAGGCGGAACACCATGCCCCCAGGGCACCGCGCAAAACGCTACCCAATCAGTAGCAGTTAGCGCTTATCCATCAATCGCGAAAGGCCGATTTGGCTTGAATTCCGACCCACCGAGACGCATCAGCCCGCGCTGGGCCGAACAGCGGTCTTGGCTTTGCTGCTCGCCGCCCTGCGTTTGGGGGTGGGCACGGCGGCGGCGTCCAGCGCAGTGCTGTCAGCTGGCCGCCGCAACACACCGTCACACAGCGTCGCAATGCACTGCTGCGCGACCTGCTCGGCCGTGTACTCGCCGCCGGGCTGGTACCAGCGGCCGATCCAGCTGAGCGCACCTGCAATCACAAAGGCCGTGATCTTGGGGTCGCAGGGCTGGATCGAGCCCTCGGCCACGCCCTCAGCCACTAGGCGGCGGAACTCCTGGTCGATGGCGGACTTGAGGCGGCGCAGCTCCTTGCGGCTTTCGGGGGGCACCTGCTCGTCGCCCACGCGGATCAGGCACATGCCGAAGTCCATGGTGACGATGCGCGCATACACCTGCATGCAGGTCATGAGCTGGTCGATGGCCTTGCCGCCTGCGGCGCGGGATGCGTCGATGCCTTCGAGCATCATCGCCAGGCCTTTGCCCACGCACTGCAACAGGATCTCGTCCTTGTTCTTCACGTAGTAGTACAGCGTGGGCTTGGTCACGTTCAGGCGCGCAGCGATGTCGTCGAGCGAGGTGGCGTGAAAGCCGCGCTCGTTGAACAGCTGGGCCGCCGCCTGCAGCACGGCGTTGCGCTTGGCCTCACGCTGTCGTTCGCGGTGCGAGACAGGAGCCCAGGGCGAAGCGGCGTCGGGCGCGTCTTCGGGCCCGGGGGCCGGGGCTGCGGATGAGGGCTTGGGGGCCGCGCGCTGGGGGCTGCTGCCGCTGCTCGTGCTGCTTTTGCTGCTGCGTCGGGTCGATGCCGCTTTGGCCTGGGGCATGGGGGGCGATTCCTCGGGAAAGTACGGATGCTGAACGGGGTGGCGGCTTCCAGAATCTACTCACGAGTAAACAGTTTACGCACAAGTAGGAAATTTCTGCAGGGTTCCAGAGAAATTTCTGTTCAGAAGCTGCGAACAACCCGTATTAGAAAGCCAATGGAGACAACCCCTTCCGGCCCCGCTGCTGCCACGCCCCTGCTGCAGGTGCAGGGCGTGACCCTAGCGTTCGGTGGCGTGAAGGCGCTGACCGGCGTAGGCTTTGACGTGCAGCCCGGCTCCATCACCGCCGTCATCGGCCCCAACGGTGCGGGCAAAACCTCGCTGTTCAACACCATCTCGGGCTTCTACCGTACCAGCCAGGGGTCCATCCGCTTTCAGGGGCAGGACATCACCCGCGTGACCGCACCGCAGCGCGCCAAGCTGGGCCTGGGCCGCAGCTTTCAGAACATTGCGCTGTTTCGCGGCATGACGGTGCTCGACAACATCAAGCTGGGCCGACACGCGCACCTCAAAACCAACGTGCTCGACGCGCTGCTGTACTTCGGCCGCGCGCGCCGCGAAGAGGCCGAACTGCGCCGCGACATCGAGGAGCGCATCATCGACTTTCTCGAAATCGACCACATCCGCCACGCACCCGTCTCGGCCTTGCCCTACGGCCTGCAAAAGCGCGTGGAGATGGCCCGGGCCCTCGCCATGCAGCCGCAGATCCTGATGCTGGACGAGCCCGTGGCCGGCATGAACCGCGAAGAGACCGAAGACATGGCGCGCTTCATCCTCGACGTGCGCGAGGAGTGGGGCGTGACGGTGCTGATGGTGGAGCACGACATGGGCATGGTGATGGACCTGTCCGATCACGTGGTGGTGCTCAACTTCGGCCAGGTCATCGCGCAGGGCACGCCTGCGCAGGTGCAGGCGGACCCCGAGGTCATCCGCGCCTACCTGGGCGCGGGCGACGTGGGCGACCTGCGTGCCAAGCTGCAGGGAGTGACCACCGCATGACCGGCAACTTCGACTGGGCCTACCTGTTTGAGATCAGCCTCACCGGCATCGCCGGTGGCGGTCTCTACGCACTGGCCGCACTGGCTTTCGTCATGGTCTACAAGGCCACCCGCGTGGTCAACATTGCCATTGGCGAGCTGCTGATGGTGGGCGCGTACCTGTTCTTCACCTTTGCATCAATGTTTGCGCTGCCGCTGTGGCTGGCCATCCCCGCCGCCGTGCTGGGCACGGGGCTGCTGGGCGCGGTGATCGAGCGCACCATGATCCGCCCGCTGCTGGGCGAACCGCCGATCTCGGTCTTCATGGTCACCGTGGGCCTGGCCTCGGTGCTCGTGGGCCTGGTCGAGATGATCTGGACGGCCGACCAGCGCCGCCTGCCCGACTTCATGCCCACGCAGCCCATCATGGTCGGCGACGCGTTCCTGGCGCCCAAGGTGTTCTGGGGCGCGTTGATCGCGGTGGTGTTCATCGCAGCGGTGCTGGTGGTGTTCCGCTTCTGGCGCGGCGGCGTGGCCCTGCGCGCCACGGCCAGCGACCAGGCGGCCGCGTATTCGGTGGGCATCAACGTGCCGCGCGTGTTCTCGCTGGCCTGGGTGGCGTCGGCCATGCTCGCGGCCATCTCCGGGATCATCGTTGGCTCGATTGGCGGCATCTCTTCCAGCATGGGCGTGTTCGGACTGTCGGTGCTGGTGGTAGTCATCGTGGGCGGGCTCGACAGCGTGCTGGGCGCGCTCGTCGGCGGCATCCTCATCGGCCTGATCGAGGCGCTGGCTGGCGCCTACCTGGGTGGCGAATACAAGCTGCTGGCCACGTTCATCGTGCTGGTCGCGGTGCTGCTGGTGCGCCCGTACGGCCTGTTCGGCACCCACGAAATCGAAAGACTATGAAACACCCCCTGCGCCGCTTCGCGTCTTCCCCCTCAAGGGGGACACCGCCGGTGGCCCGGCAAAGCCGGTTCCACGGCGGTCACTCGCATGGCCTGCTCCGCGGCCTTTCGCACAAAGGCTTGGCAAATGTCAGGCCGACGATGCCAAAACACATCTGCGCCTTGGAGGCTTGATCCATGCGCATCGGAACCCTCAAGGAAACCTACATCGCCGACGCGGCGCTGTTCGACTCGCGCACGCAAAAGGTGTGGCTGGCTGTGGGCACCGCGCTGCTGGTGCTATTCCCCTTCATGGCCAGCGACTACTGGCTGTACCTGGCCTGCCTGGTCAGCATCAACGTGGCAAGCGCCACAGGGCTCAACATCCTCACGGGCTATACGGGGCTGGTCAGCCTGGGGCAGGCCGCCTTCATGGGCCTGGGTGCGTACACCGTGGCCGTGCTGGAAACCAAGGTGGGCACCCCCTTTGTGCTCAACCTGCTGGCCGGTGGCTTGGTCGCGATGCTGGGCGGCATTGTGGTGGGCATCCCTTCGCTGCGCGTGAAGGGGCTGTACCTGGCGATTGCCACGATCGCCGCATCGTTCATCGCACACTTCATCTTTGCCAACTGGAAGTTCACCGGCGGCACCGGGGGCCTGAGCGTGCCGCCCGCCAAGCTGTTTGGCATGGCGCTCGACACCTCGTTCCGCCTGTACTGGCTCATCGTGCCGGTCACCCTCCTCATGCTGCTGGGCGCGGCCAATCTGTTCCGCACGCGTGTCGGCCGCGCGTTCATCGCGATTCGCGACCGCGACATCTCGGCCGAGGTGCTGGGCATTCCGCTGCTGCGCTACAAGCTGCTGTCGTTCGGGCTGTCGTCGTTCTACGCGGGTGTGGCCGGTGGCCTGTGGGCGTACTTCTTCCGCGTGGTCACGCCCGAGAGCTTTCCGCTGCTCATGTCCATCTTCTTCCTCGCGGCCATCATCGTCGGCGGCATGGGCTCCATCCTGGGCGGCATCCTGGGCGCGGTGTTCATGACCATGGTGCCCGAGCTGCTCAAGCTGGTGGTCGGCCTGCTGCCCGGCGGCACCGAACTCACGGTGTTCCTCTCGCCCGTGCGCACCGTGATCTTCGGTCTGCTCATCATCGGTTTTCTCGTCTTCGAGCCCCATGGCCTGGCCGAAGTGTGGCGGCGCATCCGCCGTTTCTTCCATCTCTGGCCTTTCCGCAACTAAATCATTCAGGAGACAACATGGACACACCACACACTTCCCTCCAGCGCCGCCACCTGCTGCTTGGTGCCGCTGGCGCCGCCGCACTCACCAGCCCGCTGTCGGTGCTCGCTCAAGGCGCTGAAGACATCGTGATTGGCGGCTCCATTCCGCTCACGGGCGTGTTTGCGTTTGCAGGCGTGGGCATCAACGCGGGCATTGGCGACTACGTGAAGATGGTCAACGACGCGGGCGGCATCAAGGGCCGCAAGCTCAAGTACGTGCCCGAGGACACGGGCTACAAGGTTGATGTGTCGGTGGCTGCGTTCAAGAAGATCACCAGCCAGAACAAGGTCAACCTGTACTACGGCGACTCCACAGGCTTCTCCAAAACCATCAACCCAGAGCTGGACCGCAACGGCAACATCCTGATGGCGGGCGCGTCGTTTGCCACCGAACTCAACGACCCCAAGAAGTACCCCAACCAGTTCCTTGTGGGCCCCGACTACACCGAAATGTTCGGCATCCTGCTCAAGCACATCGCCAAGGAAAAGCCCGGTGCCAAGGTGGCCTTCGTGTACTCCGATTCGGAATTCGGCCGCGACCCCATCGAGTCCAGCGAAGCCATGGCCAAGCAGTTGGGCCTGTCGGTGCCCATCAAGATCATGACGCCCGCCGGCAGCGTGGATGTGTCCACCGAGGTTATCAAGCTGCGCCGCGCGGCTCCCGACTACACCATCTTTCACGGCTACATCCTCGCGCCCATCCCTGAGTTCATCACCCAGGGCAAACAGCAGGGCATGACCAGCAAGTGGATGGGCACCTTCTGGACCATGGACAGCTCCACCGTCATGAAGATGGGCGACGCCGCCGACGGCTTCATGGGTGTGATGCCCTACCGCTACTACTACGACACCGAGAAGGCGCCGATGCTGGAGAAGATCCGCGCGCTGCGGCCCGAGTACCAGAGCACGGCCTACATCCAGGGTTTTCTGGCCGCGATGCTGTTCACCGAGGCAGCCAAGCGCACGCTGGACGCAGGCAAGCCCCTCACCGGCCCCAACCTGAAGGCTTCGCTCAATTCCATCAAGGACTTCGACACGGGCGGGCTGATCGGCGTGCCGATCACCATCAGCGGCAATTCGATCCCCGTGGGGCGCGTGTACCGCGCCGACATGAAGGCGCAAAAAATGGTGGCCGCATCTGACTGGATCAAGCTCTGACCTCGCCTTTGCCATGACCCAGCCAACCCCGGCCCACGTCCTCGAAGTCAACAACATCGAGGTCATCTACAACAAGGTGGTGCAGGCCCTGCGGGGCCTGTCGCTGGCCGTGCCACGTGGGCAGATCGTGGCGCTGCTGGGCAGCAACGGGGCGGGCAAAAGCACCACCCTCAAAGCGGTGTCGGGGCTGCTGGCGCTCGAAGATGGCACGGTGGAGAGCGGCAGCATCCACTTCAATGGCCAGCCCACAGCGGCCCTGGCGCCGCAGCAGCTGGTGCGCAACGGCCTGAGCCATGTGATGGAAGGCCGCCGCGTGTTTGAAGACCTCACGGTCGAAGAAAACCTGGTGGCCGCGACCTATGCGCTCACGGGGCGGAAAGACGCAACACCGGATTTCGACCTGGTCTACAGCTACTTTCCACGTCTGCATGAGCGACGCAAGGGCCTGGCCGGTTATCTGTCGGGTGGCGAGCAGCAGATGCTGGCCATTGGCCGCGCGCTCATCGCACAGCCCCAGCTCATCCTGCTCGACGAGCCCTCGCTGGGCCTATCCCCGAAGCTGGTGGAGGACATCTTCACCATCATCGCGCGCATCAATGCCGAGCGGGGCACCAGCATGCTGCTGGTGGAGCAGAACGCCACCGTAGCACTGGCGGTGGCGCACCGGGGCTACATCATGGAGAACGGCAAGATCGTGATCGACGGCACGGCCGAGCGCCTGGCCAACGACCCCGATGTGCGTGAGTTCTACCTCGGCATGGGCGGTGGTGGCGAGGCCAAGAGCTTCAAAGAGATCAAGCACTACAAGCGCCGCAAAAGATGGCTGTCATGACGCTCCCCGACCTCACCCTGCCCCAGATGCTGCGCGAGCGCGCGCGTACCGACGCGCAGCGCATCGCCATCCGGCAAAAGGACTTCGGCATCTGGAAACCCTTCACCTGGGCGCAGTACCACCAGCGCGCCAGCCACTTTGGCCTGGGCCTCAAGGCACTGGGCCTGCCTCCGGACGGGCATGTGGGCGTGATCTCCGAGAACCGCATCGAATGGGTGCTGGCCCAGATGGGCGCGGGCCTGGTGGGTGCCGTGACCGTGGGTGTGTACCCCACCAGCCCCACCAACGAGGTGGCCTATGTGGTGGGCCATGCCGACATCGAGATCATGGTCTGCGAAGACCAGGAGCAGACCGACAAGCTGCTGGCTGCACTGCCCGAGCTGCCGCGCCTGAAAAAGATCGTGGTCATGGAGACCAAGGGCCTGCGCAGCTTTGCGCCCGAGATGCGGAAGTTCATCACCACGTTTGACGAGGTGGAACAGCTCGGCGCGGCATCGGGCCAGCAAGCCATCATCGACGACGCCCTGGCGCGCCAGCGGCTCGACGATGTGGGCCTGATGATCTACACCTCGGGCTCCACCGGCAAGCCCAAGGGCGCGATGATTTCGTACCGCAACATCCGGGGCGTGGTGCCTGGCATCGTGGACCGGCTGGAGCTGTCGCGCGAGACCACCCACCTGTCGTACCTGCCGCTGTGCCATGTGGCCGAGCAGATGCTCACCAGCTTTGTGCCCGTGTACATCGGCTCGCAAGTGAACTTTGGCGAGTCCATCCGCACCGTGCAGGAGGACCTGCGCGAGGTCGCTCCCACCATGTTCCTGGGCGTGCCCCGCATCTGGGAGAAGCTGCACGCCGCCATCCACATCAAGCTGCAGGAAACCGGTGGCCTGCGCCGCGCGCTGTTCCACAAGGCCTACAACGCCTGCAAGCCGCTGGCCGAAAAGCCGCGCAGTGCCTGGAGCGCTGCCGACAAGCTGACCTTTGCTGGCAGCTACTGGCTCGTCTTCCGCGCGCTGCAGAACTTCATCGGCCTGCGCAATGCCCATGTGGCGCTCACCGGCGCTGCGCCCATTCCGCCCGATGTGGTGCGCTTCTTCCGCGTGCTGGGCGTGCCACTCATCGAGGTGTACGGCCTGACCGAATCCACCGGCATGGTCACAGGCCACCGGTTGGACCACGTGGTGGTGGGCACCGTGGGCGTGCCCACGCAAGGCGTGGAACACCGCATTGCCGACAACGGCGAGCTGCATTTGCGGGGCGACATGGTGTTTGCGGGTTACTACAAGAACCCCGAGGCCACGGCCAGCAGCATCGTGGATGGCTGGCTGCACACCGGCGACGTGGTGCGCGAATCGCAAGGCCAGATCCAGATCGTGGACCGCCTCAAGGACATCATGATCACGGCCGGTGGCAAGAACCTCACGCCGTCCGAAATCGAGAACACGATGAAGGGCAGCCCCTTCATCAAGGAATGCATCATCGTTGCCGAGGCGCGCAAGTTCGTCGGCGCGCTGGTGATGATCGACTACGAGACCGTGGGCAAGTGGGCCGAGGCGCGGCGCATTCCGTTCACGCACTTTCGCTCGCTGGTGGAGCACCCCGAGGTGCGTGTCCTCATCGATGCGGAAATCAACCAGGGCAACCAGCGCCTCGCGCAGGTCTCGCAGATCCGCAAGTTCCACCTGCTCACCAAGGAGCTGGACCACGACGACGGCGAGGTGACCGCAACCATGAAGGTGCGCCGCTCCAGCATCTACAAGACCTATGCGGCCGAGATCGAGGCGCTGTACCACTAGCCCGGGGCTCACCACTTGCCGCGTAGATTACTATCAAAACAGGAGCTATCTGCGCTTATATAGCAAGCGCTAGAGGCCAATTTGACATGAAAACCACCGCCGCCGACCCGACCGCCCCCCTGCTGCTGGAACGCAACGGCGCCATCGCCACGCTGCGTTTCAACCGGCCCGATGCGCTCAACGCCATCGATGTGCCCATGGCCAACGCCTTCCTGGCCGCCGTGCAGACCATTGCCGCCGACCCCAGCGTGCGCGCCGCAGTGCTGTGTGGCAACGGCCGCGGCTTCATGGCCGGGGGCGACCTGACCACCCTGCGCGCCGACCCGGTGCAGGGCGCCATCGACATCCTTACCCCGCTCAACGCAGCGCTGCAGCTGCTCACGCAGATGAACGCGCCGGTCATCGCGCAGGTACATGGCGTGGCGGCGGGCGCGGGCCTGAGCCTGCTGCTCATGGCCGACTACGTGATCGCCGCCGAAGGCACACGCCTGAACCTGGCCTACATCAACCTGGGCACCAGCTGCGACGTGGGCGCCTCGTGGGCGCTCCCACGCATTGTGGGCCTGCGCAAGGCGCTGGAGATCGCGCTGCTGGGCGAAGCCTTCACCGCCGACGACGCGCTGCGCCTGGGCCTCATCAACCGCATCGTGCCTGCCGCCGAACTGGACAGTGCCACCACCAACCTTGCCCAGCGCCTGGCCGCCGGACCTACCGTGGCCTACGGCGCAATGAAGCGCCTCATGCGCGCATCGATGGACCGCACTCTGCCCGAACAACTGGCGGCCGAAAAAGACGCCTTTGTGCATTGCGCGGGCACCGACGACTTCCGTGCGGGGGTGGAGGCTTTTCACCAACGCCAAAGCGCGCAATTTGTGGGCCGCTGACGGCCCTCGCCACGGCGGCGCCCCCTTCTTTCATGGCCTCTGCCGTAACACATCACCGCGCGCCGCCATCAACACCATGGCTGGAACACTGAGTTGTCAGTCGGCCCATTGATCCAACCGTTCTCGGACCACTACAGTAGAGCTTGCCCCACGATCTCCTGCAGTCCCAGCACATGACGCCCCCTGCCTTTGTGCACCTTCCCGAACTTCAAGGACGGCTCATCCCCGCCCACGCCTGCGGACTGCGGTTGACCGACGAGGTCCTGGCGGAATGGGACGCGCAGGCGCGCAGCCAGGGCCTGCCCATCGATTGGCGCCTGCCCGACGGCGACGTCGAGCGCTCGCGCCGCCAGGTGCTGGCGGGCGTGTCCGAACGCCGGGACGACCTGTGGGTGTTTGCATATGGCTCGCTGATGTGGAACCCCGGCCTGGAGTTTGCCGAAGTCCGCAGGGCGCACCTGCCGGGATTCGCCCGGCGCTTTGCGCTGAGCACCACCATCGGCCGGGGCACACCGGATTGCCCCGGCCTCGTGCTCACGCTGCAGCGCGACGCAGCGCAGTCTTGCGACGGGCTGGTGTTCCGCATTTCGGCCTGTGCGGTTGAAGAGGAGTCACGCCTGCTCTGGCGTCGCGAGATGATCACCGGCGCCTACAGCCCCGCCCTGCTGCCGTTGCAGACGCCACAGGGTGCTGTCAACCAGGCGCTGGTGCTGACAGCCAATACAGCCCATCCACACTACCGGGGCGACCTGTCCATGCAGGCCACCGCCGCCACCATAGCCAGCGCCTGTGGCCGCATCGGCAGCAACCGCGAATACCTCGATCAGCTGGTCACGCAATTCGGCGTGCTGGGCATCGAAGACCCCTATGTGCATGCGCTGGCGGAGATGGTGCAGACGGCCTGCTGAAAGGGCTTCCGAGCAGGTGGTGGTGCACTACCACCCCGCGCCGGTGTAGCGCAGCACAAGATCAAGGTATTCCTGTTGTTCATGGAACAATGGAATGGAAATCCCTCTTGTTGCCAGCGCTTCGACAGCCCAGCGAGGGGCGCATTTTGTGAATCCATGCAGCCCAACGCCTCCTACGGAACCCTTCTTCCAGCGCTTTCATGAAAAAAATTCTCCGCATTGTCGCCCTCCTTGTTTCGCTGGTTGCGCTGGCCAGCCATGCAACCCCACCTCCACCCGCCCCTGTCTCCAGCACCATCGTCATGCCCTGGGAGTTGAATCACAACCAGAACCTGCCCCGCGAACTCAAGGCCCAGGGCTTCAGCCACGCCACCTTCTATCTCAACTGGTCCGACATCGAGACCAGCAAGGGCCAGTACGAATTTGCCCACTACCACCGCCATCTGGACGCCATCGTCAACAGCGGCCTGTCGCTGCTGCTGGTCATTGACATGGGTGGACGCACTTTCAAGGACGACCCCAGCCAGTTGATGCACAACATGTCCTCGTTACCGCTATGGATCATTACGGGACATCCCGAAACGGCCATGCGTGACTTCTCGGGTGAGCCCACCTGGCAGCCCGACTTCACCGATGCGTCGATCAGGAAGTACGCTGAACCGTTCATTGCACAGACTATCGATCACTTCTCAAAGCGCTATCCCGGCAAGATCCTGGGCTACGCCATCGGCCTGCAAGAGGAGCACGAGATCAAGTACGGGCAAACGAACTACCAGTGGCGGGACTACAAAGACTCCACCCAGGCTGCGTTTGCCAAAAAGTACAACGCCAAACAGCCCATCATCAACTACAACACCCACATCGCAGCAGGTGTGCCAAAAGCAGAGCCCTTGCTGCACGCCCACAAGGAGTTCCGGGAAACCCGGCTCCAGGAAGCCACCTGCGCCTACGCCAATGTGATCCGGAGCAAGGGGGCAGAGGCGATTGGCTACTTCGCAGAAACCTTCACATCGCACGACGCAATCTATGCCACGGGCATTGTCGAAAAGCTGGCCCCGTGCATCGACATCGCGGTCATCGACTTCAACTTCTACGACGGCTACAGCCTGGTGCCAGACGCTGAAGTGCTGCCCACCCTGGCCAACTACATGGGTTCACTGGGCTACAAGAAAGTCATGGTGGGTGCCTACGGTGAATGGTGGGAGTCCGCCAAGAAGACCCCAGAGCTGGTGCCCATCATCCGGCAAACAGTGGTGCAATCGCTGACCCAGCCCCATGTGATCGGCTACGAGATCGGGGGCTTTCGCCACCAAGCAGGTGGGGGTGCGCTGGCTGGTCTGCAGCTCAATCAGCTTCACGCCCGTATTGCCAAACAAGGCCACGCCACGGCGGCAAGCGCAAAACCACAGATCAACATTGGAATCCTAGGCTCTACCACCAACTTCCACGTGTGGCACGGTGAGAGAAGCACAGGCAGAAACATCCACCGCGATGCACTGTTCGCGTCTTACAAGATCCTGAGCAACGAACCCGGCGTGCAGGTCCACATCATCGGCGAAAAGAACCTTCTCGCGGACGACCCCATCATCGGGCAGCTGGATGCCATCCTGGTGCCCCACCAGGCAGCCATGCCGCAGAGCATCAAGGCTAAGTTAACCGCCTACTGGAAGAACGGCGGCGCACTCATCCAAGACATGCGCCTGGGTGAGTTCGACGAAAACGGCAAACCCACCTTTGACTGGATGCATGAGGTGTTCGGCATTGCCAATGTTGAGTGGAAAAACCGCGGGGGCGTTTTCCTGATCGACGGCAAGGTATACCGGCTCAAGCCTTCAAAGCGCATGTACACGAACTATGCCTCCATGACGCCCCGCCCCGGCTACAAAGTGCTGGCCACTGAACCCCTGCAAAGCGGCCACGGCATCATGGTGCGTGGGGATCGCACGCTGGTCTTCGGCTTCATGCCCCAGCTGATTGAAGACCAGGGCAAAAACGACTGGCGAAAGCTGTTCGTTCGCGAAATCATGGACGTGGTGCCCAGAAAGTCAGGACCTTCCAGCCTCTGACAGGTTCAGCAGACCGGTACCGGGACGGTGTAGCCAGCGCCACAGCGCTTTCACCTCCCTAGCGCTTCTTCGACTTTTCGTGCGAGGGCAGCACCCATGATCTGGCTGCCAGCCGTAGTGAAATGCCCCGAGTCAATGTACATCTGGACCCCATCGCGGTTGATGTAGCAATACTGCGCATCGCAAAGCTCATCCAACGTATTGAAGACATACACGCCTTGGAGCCCAGCGATCAAACGGTCCACCATGGCGTCGTACTCTCGTCTTTCTGCCTCGACAGCATCTCTGGAACGCACGCACTCAACGGGTTGCCGCCGCCAGGTAGGCCGGACCTCATCCAGGCAGCCAGTCACATTGAGCAGCACCGAATGGGTGGGAATGGACTTGACCAACACCACCTTTTTCTGCCCTGCCAGCAGGCGTTGCACGGTACGCTGCAGCCCCCGTTCATAAGCCTGGGTTGACGTTTCGTCCGGCCCTGCTCCCTGGATGCTGCGCAGGCTGTTCCCCACGAAATAAATCCGGTACACATTGGACAAGATAACTAACCGAATCTCAGGATCGGACTCGATGCGGCGCAACACCTGCTCGGTCATCTCCGGAGCGCCCACATGCTCTGGATGACGAGTGTGTCCATCGCGGTACTTGACACCATCAAAGTATGGCCAGCCGGGTGTGGCAGTGACGTCAAGCCGGTCTCCGAAAAGCACCGAAAGGCCATACGAAAAGTGCCCGGCATTGCTGTCCCCCAGCAAAGCCACGCGGCCCTGGCTTTTCACCTCAGGCTTGTCATAGGCCACCAAAGCCGCATTCGGATACGGTGCTGCAGTCAGTGGAATCTTGCCACTGGAGCCCATCCAAGCGAGCGCTGTCACCACGGCCATCAACAACACCAGACTCAAAGCGAGCAGGTTCTTGCGGCCCACCCGCTGGACCAGCGGTCTTTCGACACCGTGGTGTGTCAGTACCGCCAGGACCACCGACGCTGCGACGGCCAGATTTCGATGGGAAGACGACCACTGCCCGTCACCGACCAGACGTGCAAAGACAAGCAGGGGCCAATGCCACAGGTACAACGGATAGCTGAGCCTACCCACATAGACCAGCGCGGGATGCGCCAGCACTTTGCAGTTGAACCAAGCGTCCGGCCCCGCCAGTATCAGCAGGGCCGCAGCCAGTACAACAGCCACCGCGTAGAAGCCCGGGAAAGCGTCGGCATTCATCGACGCACCCTGCGTGGCCGCCAACAACGCAATGCCCGACCATCCCATCACGTTCCGGACACCCAGCCCCTGGATTTCGCCATTGGACCCGCCGCCGGACTCCTGGCGGCGATTCCACTGGATACATGCGATCAGCCCACCCGAAGCCAGCTCCCACAGCCGCCCGAACGGCAAATAAAACCCAGCAGCCTGGCTTTTGCTCGTAAGCAGCAGATTGACAACCAGCGAACCAAACAACACCGCCAGCGCCACGGACACCATCGAGCGCTTGGTGCGGTGGGCCCACAGCAAGATCAACGGCCACACGAGGTAGAACTGCTCTTCCACCCCTAGTGACCACAGATGCAGCAGCGGCTTGAGCTTGCTCGCCACATCCCAATAACCCGACTCCATATAGAAATGAATATTGGCTGAGAACAAGGCACTGAAAAGCGCCGACTTGCTCATCTGCCCATACTCGCCCGGGTACATCAACGCGGGGCCTATCAACATGCAGAAGAGCAGTACCAAGGCCAGTGCGGGAAAAATCCGGTTCACCCGACGAACATAAAAATCGCGAATGGAAAATCGGCCCTCTGCCAATTCTCTGCATAGGATGGCTGAAATGAGATAGCCGGAGATGACGAAAAACAGGTCCACGCCTACATACCCATTGGGCAGAGTGAGCGGAGAGGCATGAACCGCAAGCACCATCAGCACCGCAATAGCGCGCAGGCCGTCGATGTCTGGTCGATATTCTAATTTATTATCAAGACTCACAATTTCCCTGCTGCGCGACCTGTCAATAGCGATGTTGCTATTTCTACTGGATGGATAAATTGTTACATACAATCCGATGGCTTGACAAAATTATTTAAAACCTCAGCAACACAACTATGCAATCGAATCTGCTGCCTTGCCTTTCAGCATAGAATTTTCTGATTTGCGTTTCGCCATTCTCATAAATGGCTGTTCAATCCATCGATAGCTCAAATACGAAAAACCCAGAGTGGCAGCAATCGATATGATTACCACCAGGGCGTCGTTTTCTATTTTTTCCGAAACGATGGTAATTATCGGGAAATGGATCAGATAAAAAGAATATGATATTTCCGACAAAAACACAACATAATTTTTATTGATGTATTCCATATCCTTCAGAATAAGAAAAAGAGCCGCAATTCCAAAACCGGTGATAAATATTGGATCTGGAAAATGGACTTTCCACGCAGACGACAAGACGACTGTCACCAAAAAGATGCATGCCAGTCCCGCTTTATCAAAGCGAGGATTCTTTACAGCGATGTACGCGCCAAAGAAAAAGAAAGGCAGCTGGTTGATAAAATTATTATTGACAAAGAAATATTTCAATCCAGGCTCCATCGTCGCCTGAGACGGGAAGTACGACGAGCCCCAAAATATCCAGACGTATGAAAACATCATGAACAGCAAGGTAATACCAGCTGGATGTTTCTTGAAACGGGCCGCACATAAAAATGCAACAAAATACCAGACCAACTCTATGGTCAAGGTCCAGCTGACGTGTAGAGAATCGTATTTGAAATACTGGCCAGGAAACAGATGCTGCAGAAAAGTCAGGTGAATCAGCAAAGCTTTAAAATCGATATCCATCCACACAAGTTGATTGAAAAAAATTGCAAATCCAATGAACCAGAACAAGTATGCAGGGTATATTCTAAAAACTCGATGAATTACGTAATCTTTTGCTGAATAGCGCAGTGCGCTCAGAATTATCAAATAACCACTGATTACAAAAAATATTTGCACTCCCACCCAACCACCGAAGTGCGCAATATAAGGCAGTGTAATATTGGCTATAGAATGGAGATGATGAATAAACACCAAAACCACAGCCAAGGCCCGCAAAGTTTCAATGGAAGGGTGCTTCAATTTTGAAAGGCTGTTCATTTTTTCCTGATGCAACGCGTGGGCATCGTGATGATTTTTTAAAATTTTCACGGCACATACTAAAAGCGATGCTTATTAAAAAATATTCATAAAGAGTGCGCAACTACCAATTCTGGTAGGGTCACTCTGCATTCAGGATTGTTTACAACTTCATCTTCGCGTTCAATCCGATTTTCCTGGATCAATATAGAGAAGCTAAGCGCAGATTTTTGATCAGGGGTATTTGCAAGACGCTTATCCCATCAGAGACTTCCGCTCACGCCCTCAAAACGGCGCCGACTCCGGATCCGTATCCACCGGGACTTGCGCAGGGCCCGTCACCACGCCACCAGCGCCACTCTTTCGCGCAGGCGCTGAATTCGTGGGGGCGCGTGATTCCACAGAAGGAGCTGGCATGCTGGCCCCCTCTGAAGCCACCGCAGCTGCCGCACTGGCCACGCCACTCTCCGCCTCTCCGCCCAGCGCCTCGATCAAGTCCGGGATCAGCTTCACCAGCTCGCCCGTCGCAATCGCCACATCGGTGTCAAACCCGCCGTCATCCGCTTTGGTGCCCTCGAACACGGTGTCCAGGAACGACACTTTTTTGAGCTGCAGGCCTTCGGTCAGCATGAAGGACACGCGGTCGTCCCAGGTCAGTGCCAGCTTGGTGGGCAGCTTGCCGGCGTCGATGTGGGCCTGCACCTCCTCGATATCCAGCGGGTGGCGGGCGTAGCGCACCACGGCTTTTTCCTCGTTGGCGCTTTTGAGTTCGCACTCGCGGTCCACCGTGAAGCCCACGGGCGGTTCCTGTTCCTTGAGCCAGTGGGCCATGGCGGCCTGCGGGCTGGTCTGGGTGTTCAGCAGCGACACCGACAGGCCGGGCAGCGCCTCGACCAGCAGGGTGACCACTTCGTCCGCGCGGCCCTGGCTGGAGGTGTCCAGCACCAGCAGGCGCGAGGTGGTGTCGATCCACACCCACATCGAGCCCTGCTTGGTGAAGGCCATGGGCAGCAGGTCGAGCTTGGCCTCGTCTTTCAGCTCCTTGCTTTCCTTCTTGCCGGGCTTGCGGCCGGTTTCCTGCTCGATCCGCTCGGCCTTTTCCTTCACGCGACGGGCCAGCACGCTGCCGGGCAGCACTTTGGATTCGACCATGAAGCGCAGGATCCACTGGCCCCCGACCGACTCGGCCAGCGGGCCGTGTGCATCACCGCGCGGGGGCACCCAGCCCAGGGACTTTTCCTGGGTGGCACCACATTCCATGAAGGGCGCCTTTGCCAGGGCTTCTTCTACTTGCGTCAATTCAACCTGCCATTGCGGGGCAATGCGGTACACGATCATGTTCTTGAACACAGATAACCTTTTGTTCGGGAGCGTTGGTGGTGAAGCGCTTTCAGCGAGAGCACTTTCTCTATCGGTGAAGCTGTTGCCAACGGACGATCGAGCGATCGAACCCGTGAGCAAAACAGCCCGCCCGACACGGAACATGCCATTGTCGGTGGTCGTTGGCACGCAGCCTTCGGCCGAAGTGCACAAGCAACGATGGTCGCCTGAATTAGCTATAAATATAATAGCTACTAGCGCTTTATGGATAAGCGCTAGCGGCCATTTTTTATCAAAACCATGATCGCGCAGGCCTGCAACTTCTTGGCACAACTTTACACAGCGTCATCCAACGCGCACGGCCGCGATACATGCGGGGCGGACACTGACTCTCAATCGCCGGAACGGTCGTTCCAGCGAGCCACCCCCGTAAAAGGACCCACACCATGGCTTTCCGCTTCCAACACCGCCTTGCCGCCACAGCTGTTCTGGCCGCGCTGGCCCTGCCTGTTCTGGCCCAGCCAGCCCCAGCCACCCCACCCGCTGCTGGCGCCCCCACAACCGAAGCCGCCCCGCGCTACAAGGCCGGAGAACGGCACGAACGCCAGCATGGCGACCGTGCAGAAAAACGTGCCGAACACCATGCCAAACGCCTGGCCGCCCTCAAGGGCCAGCTCAAGCTGACCGCCGCGCAAGAACCCGCGTGGACAACGTTCACTGCGGCCATGCAACCGGGCGAACGCCCTGCCCGTCTGGACCGCCAGAACATGGACAAACTGACCACCCCGGAGCGCATCGACCGCATGCGGGCCATGCGCGCCCAGCACGCCGCCGAGGCCGACCGCCGTGGCGAGGCCACCAAGGCCTTCTACGCGGCACTGACGCCCGAGCAGCAAAAAACCTTTGACGTCCAGGCCCACCACGGCCACCGTATGGGAGGCATGGCAGGCATGAAGGGCGACGGCGAAGGCCGACACGGGCACCACGGCATGCGGGGTGGCGAAGGCCGCCATCAGCAACCGCAGGCAGCACCCGCGAAGTAAATCCCCCTCCTGGGACCGCCCTGGCGCAGGGGGCGGCTCAGAGGTGGGCGGCGGTTCCCTCTCTTCTTGCCTGACAAAGCCCGGAGTCCTCCACGGACCCCGGGCTTTGTGCTTTGTGGGATGGAAAAGGTTGCCGACGGGCACCCGTTGTGGATAACACTGGGAACAGTTCTGGCACAACTGGACAGTTATCCACACAAAGCGGCGATGGCCCCAAGTTGTTGTCTGCGAGCCCCGCCCTTTGTGCAGACCGCCACACAGACTTTGCAGCTGCGCAACCCCGCGCCAACATTGAACAAATTGGCCTTGTCCACAGAAAGTGGCTTGCTCTACTACTACTGCTATTTATATATAGAACTATAGAAGAATAACCAGAACCCTTCGAAACACCATTCCGCGGCGCACGCGCGTTCTGGTGGGCTGCCCCAGAAAGGGGTGATGAACAAGACCTGGGTGCGGACCTCCGTTTTTGGGCACCGCTTTGCTGAGGTGGAGGTGGAGCGGCACTTGCTGCACGGCTCCTGCAATTCATGTTTGCTATCAATAAAGTAGCTAATAGCGCTTATGCAACAAGAGCTACAGCCAATTTTTGGCACAAATTCATGACGAACCAGCGCCGGTGCGCAAGACTGGGGATAGTTCTGGCACAACCACGTGGTTATCCACAGAAAAAGACAGGCGCTGTGTTTTGTCCCCGTTCCCGTGACAACGGCAAGAGGGATCGGTGCACAGGGTTGGCGCACCTGCAAGTGCGCGCTGCGGTTGGGAAAAATGCGGTTGTCCACATTCCGTGCCGCCTTCTACTACTACGACTATGTATTTATAGACAACATAAGAAGAAGACAGAGGGACAACTTGGGGCACACCCGAGGGCAGGGGTTGCCATCTGGACGGGGCGATGTTTGGGGGCGCACGGGACACAACCCCAGGGAGAAAACCGCAGCCGACCACCGTGCACGGGGGCCGGTTGTGGCAAGGCGATCGGGGAAAACGCGGGGCCGTGCAGGCCGTCTACGCAGCCGCAGGGCGCAGGAAGGCCCCCAGGAGGTCCGCAGACAGGGGGCGGCTGAAGAGGTAGCCCTGGTAGAGCTGGCAGCCCGCGCGGGCCAGCAGCTCGCGTTGCTCGGGGGTTTCCACGCCTTCGGCGATGACTTCCAGGCCCAGGCTGCGCGACAGGCCGATGATGGTGTCCACAATGGCGGCGTCGTTGGGGTCGGTCAGCAGGTCGCGCACAAAGCTCTGGTCGATCTTGAGCTGGTCCAGCGGCATCCGCTTCAAGTAGCTCAGCGACGAATACCCGGTGCCGAAGTCGTCCAGCGAGAAGCCCACGCCGTGCGAGCGCAGCGCGGCCATGGTGGCGATGGTGGTCTCCATGTCTTCCACCAGCAGGCTTTCGGTCAGCTCCAGCTTGAGCAGGTGGGCCGGTGCCCCGGTGATGGCCAGCACCCGGGCCACGTCGTCCACAAAACTGGCGTGGCGGAACTGGCGCGAACTCACGTTCACCGCCATGGTCAGGTGGGCCAGCTGCGGGTCGGCCTGCCAGGTGGCCAGGAGCTTGCACGCCGTGTGCAGCACCCAGCGGCCCAGTGGCAGGATGAGCCCGGTTTCCTCGGCCAGCGGTATGAATACGGCAGGGGGCACCATGCCGCGCTGCGGGTGGGCCCAGCGCACCAGGGCCTCTACGCCCACACAGCGGCCCGACTGGTGCATCTGCGGCTGGAAGTGCAGCAAAAATTCCTCCTGCGCCAGTGCGGCACGCAGGTCGGTTTCCAGCCCGGCGCGGGCCGTCACCACGGCCTGCATGTCGGGGTCGAAAAAGCGCAAGGTGTTGCGCCCTGCCGTCTTGGCCTGGTACATGGCCAGGTCGGCCTGCTTGAGCAGCTCGCCCACGCTGGTCAACTCGCCGGTGAAGGGCGCGATGCCGATGCTCGGTGTGCTTCGGTATTGGTAGCCTGCCAGCGCGTAGGGCACGGCCAGCATGGCCAGGATCTTCTCGCCCACCCCCCGCGCGTGCAGGGCCAGTTCGTGGGATTTGGGGCTCAGCTCTTCCAGCATCACCACAAACTCGTCGCCGCCCAGCCGGGCCACCGTGTCCACGCTGCGCACGCAGGTGTTCAGGCGCTGCGCCACCTGCTGCAGCAGCAGGTCACCCTGGTCATGGCCCAGGGTGTCGTTCAGGGTCTTGAAGTTGTCGAGGTCGATGAACAGCAGCGCCCCGCCCTGCTGGCGCCGCTGGGCATTGGCCAGCGCATGGGCCATGCGGTCCATGAGCAGCATGCGGTTGGGCAGGCCGGTGAGCGCGTCGTAGAACGCCAGGCGCTGGATTTCGCGCTCGCTGGCCTTGCGTTGCCGGATGTCGGTGTTGATGGCCAGGATGGATTGCGGCTGGCCGTCATCACCGCGCACCAGGGTCCAGCGGCCCTCGACCTCGATGGTGCTGCCATCGCGGTGGCGCTGCACGATCTCGCCAGTCCACTCGCCTTGCTCCAGCACCGACTGGGTGGCATGGCGAAAGTGGGCGGGGTCGTCGTAAAGCAGGGTCTCGATGGACTGGCCCAGCGCCTGCAGCTGCGACCAGCCGTACAGGCGCTCGGCGCTTTTGTTCCAGAAGATGATGCGGTGTTCCAGGTCACGCACCAGGATGGCGTCCTGCGCCTTGTCCAGCAGCGAGGCCTGGTGGCGGATGCGGGCGTCGGCCAGTTGTCGGTCGATCTCGGACGAAGCGCGCGCGGCAAAGATCTGCAGCGTGGAGGCGATGAAATCCGTCTCCGCAATGGCCTGGCGGAACAGCACGAACACAATGCCCACCACCTCGCCGTCGGCATTGCACAGCTGTTGTCCTGCGTACGCCTGCGCGCCCACGTAACGGAGCACGGGCGCATCCGGATAGCGCTGCTGCACCTTGTCGGCCACCACGTACTCGCGCTGCGTCAGCAGCATGAGGCTGGGCGTGCCCTCGAGACTGTATTCGTCGTTGGGCAGCATCTGGCCGTCCAGCACCGCCGCCAGCGTGACCACCCGGGGTGGTTGCCCTTGCGCATGGGGCAGCAACCGCACCACGCAGCCGCCCTGGGCCCCCAGGGCATCGGCCATGTTGCGCACCAGCTGCACAAAAAACTCGGTGCCCGTGCTGGCCGACACGGCCGCCGCCACCTTGAGCACCGAGGCCTGCAGCCGCTGCTGCGCCTTGTGCGCGCGCAGGCTGGTGATGCCAAAGGCCAGGTCGTTGGAGAGTTCCTGCAGCAGGGCGGCCTCTTCAGGGCTGATCTGCAGAATGTCCGGCGCGTAGAGGTACAGCAGGCCAAAGGTACGGTCGCGGTTGCGATCACGGTCTTGCAAAGGCAGGCAGATCACACCGTGGAAGCCGTGGTCCAGCATGCGCTCGGTCCAGTCGGCAAAGTCGCCTTCGGTGCGGATGTCCTGCACGATCACGGGCTTGCCCGAACGCACGGCCATGCCCGCCGGCCCCCGGCCGTAGGGGTCATCGGCCGACCAGGAAAGCTGCAGGTTTTCGAGGTAGTTCTGGTTGTAGCCCGCGTGGGCTACAGGCTGGATGGACTTGCGTTCGTCGTCCAGCGCAAACCCCACCCAGCCCATGCGGTAGCCGCCAATGTCCACGGCAATCTGGCAGATGGCCTGCAGCAGCGCGGTTTCGGAGGTGGCGCGCACCAGGGTTTCGTTGCAGGCGCTCAGAAGGCGCTGCGCACGGCCCATGCGGGCCAGTTCGCGCTCGGTGCGCAGGCGTTCGGTCACGTCGGTGGCCAGCACCTGGCGTGCCGGGCGGCCATTGAAGCTGATGCTGCCAGCCGTGATCTCCACATCCATGAAGCTGCCGTCCTTCTTGACGTGGCGGCTGATCACTGGCTTGTTGCGCTGGTCGATCGCAATCGCATGCAGGGCCTCCCGGATGGTTGCGTGCCGCTCGGCGGGCCACAGTTCGGTCATGTCCATGGCCAGCAGCTCGGCCTCGGTGTAGCCGTAGTGGGTTTCCATCGACTGGTTCACAGCCTGCAGGCGCAGCGTTTCCTTGTCGTACACCCACATGGGATGGGGATGCTCGTTGAACAGCATGCGGTACTGCTGCTCCGACGCCTTGAGCTGCCCGGCCACATGCCGCAGCTGCACCATGGCCCCAAGGGATTCGGTAAGGATCTCCAGGTGCGCCACGTCGCGCCGCGAGAACGCGTTGGGCTTGTCAGACGTCAACTTGAGCGAGCCCACCACCCCCTGCGCCGTGCGCAGCGGCACCGCCATCACGGAGCGCACGCCATGGCGGTGGGGCAGCGAAGCCATGTCCCAGCCCTCGGCCTCGGTGTCGTTGCACACCACGGTGCGCCCTTCACGCAGTGCGGGCCAGAGCAGGCTCTGGTCCACGGCCAGCAGGTGCCCCACGGGCCGCACATGGTCGCCTGCCGAGGCCTGCGCCACCAGCTGGTGGCCCTGCAACAGCTCCACCAGCGCGCCCCGGGCCAGCGTCTGGCGCAGCACCGTGTCGGCCACCAGTTGCAGCACGTCGGGCAGGGGCATGTCCAGCGACGAGATGCGCTGCTGCACATGCAGCAGCTCGGCATGGTTCTGCGCATCACGCTGCGCGTCGAGCTCGGTCAGCTTCTGTACGCTGATGTCGGTCATGCCGCCCACCATGCGCACGGCCTTGCCGGAGGAGTCGCGGATCAGGAAGCCCCGGTCCAGCACCCAGGCATACGTGCCGTCCTTCCGAAGAAAGCGGTACTCGGCCGACCAGTGGTTGTCGGTGCCATCAATGGCTGCATGGATGCTGTGGAGGATTTCCTGGCTGTCGTCGGGGTGCAGCCGCAGGGTCCAGGAGGTGCTGTCGGGGGGCAGCTCGTCCAGCGGCACGCCGAACAGGTTCTGCATGCCCTCGTTCCACCACATGGCATCGGTGTGCAGGTTCCAGTCCCACACAGCATCGGCCGTGGCACGCGAGACCAGGTGAAAGCGTTCTTCGCTTTCGCGGCGTGCCTGCCGCGCCTGGTGCTGGACCGAGATGTCCTGGAAGGCGCCCTGGATGCGGATGATCTGGCCATGGGCATCACGCGCCGCCTGTCCTGCTGTGCGCACCCAGAATCGCCCGCCACCAGGCATGGCCACCTCAGCCTCGACGTCGAAGGGGGTGCCATGGTGCATGCATTCATCAAAGGCCTTTTGCATGAGCACCCGGTAGGGCGGGGTGTACAGCTGCAGCACCTGGGCCAGGCTGCCTACGCGGTGGGTGAGCCCGTAGGCGGCAGCGATCTCCTGTGACCAGGTCAGTTGGAGGCTGGGGAGCTCTACCGTCCATCCCCCGATGCGCGCAATCTGTCCTGCCACACGCAGCGCATCGCTCTGGGCCAGCATCTCCGCATGCATCTGGTCGCGCTCTTGCACCAGCTGGGCCAGCAGGCGCTTCTGGCGGCGCAGCTCCAGCTGCACCATGGCCTGGCCTGCCAGGATCTTCAGACCGTCGAGCTGCTCGTCCCCCAGCGTGCGGGGCACGGTGTCCAGCACCGCCAGCGTTCCCAGTGCAAAGCCCTCCGGCGTAACAAGGGGCACGCAGGCATAAAAACGAACACGGGGTTCGCCCACCACCAGCGGATTGCCCGCAAATGCGGGGTGCTGGCGGGCGTCCGGCACCACCACGGCATCGCGGTTGCCATCCAGCGCATGGACGCAAAAGGCAATGGCACGGTCGGTCTGCGCGAAAGGCACGCCCACAGCTGCCTTGAACCACTGGCGCTCGCTGTCTACAAAGTTGACCACGGCCATGGGGCAGCCGCAGACGCGCGCGGCCAGCGTGGCCAACTGGTCAAACGCGTCTTCCGGGGGGGTATCCAGGATGGCGTAGGACTGCAGTGCGTGGAGCCGCGCGGCCTCTTGGGGTGCGTGCGCAGGCGGCATGGTGGTTACGCTGGGGCCAGGCCCAGGGGCACGCATCCGACCTCCAGGCGCCTTGCTGCCTGGGGAGGGTTGTAGGAGGGCCGGAGTTGCGTCAACAAGGAAGTGGAGCGGTAAGGCGGCACATGCCGGACGGCCCAGCCGCTGCAGGAAGTCGCAAACGCCGGGGCCACAACTTGTAATAAAGCAGCAATGCTACACCGCACAGACCCATGTTGACGCACCGCAGCATGCGGGTTTGCCCCAAAGGGGAAACCGGCCCAGCGACCACGGGCAGCGCGGAAACAGTCGCCAAGGCAACCTTCGCGCAGCATCAGGCTTGCTAGCCTGTGTGCCATGCAGATCTCCGAACTTGCCCGCCAGGCCTCTGTGTCCGTCCACGCCCTGCGCCACTATGAACGGCTGGGGCTGATTCGCCCGCACCGCCGGGCCAACGGATACCGGGACTATCCCGCCAGCATCAAGCGCGAGGTGGTGTTCATCGCCATGTCCCGCCAGCTGGGCTTTGCGCTGCCGCACATTGCCCGGCGGCTTGACGACTACCGTGCCGGCACGCTGGGCATCGACGACATGGTGCTGGCCCTGCAGGAACGCGTGGCCGCGCTGGAGCAGCAGATCGGCCAGTTGCAGGCCCAAAAGCAAGTGGTGCTCGACCACCAGGCGTGGCTGCAGGCGCAACAGACACGCAAGCGAGAGACACCCCGCGCCTGGCCGCGCGTGCGGCCCAGCACATCCACCAAGTCCCCCTCCCAAACCCCAACCTCCAGGAAAACGCCATGACTTTGTCTTCGCCATCCCCTTTGCCCACGGCCTCCATCGCCGCATTGCAGGCCTTTGTGCTGGCCATGCCCATGGCCCGCACGCTCGGGCTGCGCTTCGTCCACGCCGAACCGGGCCGGGTCGAGATGGAGATTCCGGTGAGTGAGGCCTTCAGTTTTCGCCCCGGCCAGTTACAGGCCACGGCTGTGTTTGCCGTGGCCGACTTTGCGGCGGTGGCGGCAGCGGGCAGCGTGTTGCCGCCAGGGTGGACCAATGCCACGGTGGACGCGACCGTGAAACTCGTGGCGCCTGCCCGGGGCGTTTGCCTGCGCGCGCGCGGGCGTGTGGTGGATGCGGGGCGGTTACTCACCGTCTGCGCGTCCGACGTTTTTGCGGTGGACGGGAACGGCCAGGAAACCCTGTGCGCCACGCTTCTGGCTACGGCGCGCAATATCGATCCCGCCGCTGCGCGGTAGGTGGCGGGCCGTCCCGTTCTGCGGTGGGATTACGCCCGCGAGCGCCGCGCTCGCACGGCGGCCGCCAACCCTTCAAGCACCGGCACGGTCTGCGCCAGGCTGATGCAGGCGTCAGTCACCGACACGCCGTGTTGCAGCGGCTGGCCGGGCACGATGTCCTGTCGGCCTTCGTTCAGATGGCTTTCGATCATCAGGCCGGTGATGCGCGCATCACCGGCTGCAATCTGCTCGGCCACTTCTGCCGCCACCGTGATCTGACGCTGGTGCTGCTTGCTGCTGTTGGCATGGCTCACGTCGATCATCACCTGCTCGCGCAGGCCCGCCGCCTTGAGCATGGCGCAGGCAGCATCCACATCGGCAGCGCTGTAGTTAGGCTGCTTGCCGCCGCGCAGGATCACATGGCAGTCCTGGTTGCCGCGCGTCTCAAAAATGGCGGCCTGGCCCATCTTGGTCATGCCCATGAACGCGTGCGATGCCTGCGCGGCCTGGATGGCGTCGCTGGCCACCTTCACGCCGCCATCCGTGCCGTTCTTGAAGCCCACGGGGCACGACAGGCCACTGGCCAGCTGGCGGTGGCTCTGGCTCTCGGTGGTGCGCGCGCCTATCGCGCCCCAGCTCACCAGGTCGCTGATGAACTGTGGCGAGAGCAGGTCCAGAAATTCGGTGCCCACCGGCAGGCCCGTGGCCAGCACATCGAGCAGCAACTGGCGCGCCAGCTCCAGCCCTTCGTTGATGGCAAAACTTCCATCCAAGTGCGGATCGTTGATGTAGCCCTTCCAGCCCACCGTGGTGCGCGGCTTTTCAAAGTACACGCGCATCACGACGAGCAGGTCGGCCTGCAGCGCATCCGCCTGTTGCTTGAGCTGGCGCGCGTAGTCCATGGCCTGGTCGTGGTCGTGGATGGAGCAGGGCCCCACCACCACGATGAGCCGGTCGTCCTGCCCGTGCAGGACGCGTGAGATGGCGGCGCGGCTCGATTCGACCAGCGCCTGCGCCGCATCGGGCGCGGGCAGCCACTCCTGCAGCAACGCAGGCGTAATCAGCGGGCGCACGGCCTTGATGCGCGTGTCATCAATGCGTGTGGTGTCGTGGGTGGAAATGGGGTTGGCGGAGCGGTGTGCGTGGGTCATGGTGGCCCCGATTGTCGCGGAGCCGCTGTTGCCTGCTGGTCAAGGAGGTGGTCACACGGCTCGGAACTGGCGCGGCCCAGGCCAGTGACGCAGAGCAAGGGCCGCCCCGCAGCGAGTGCGTCGTCCCCCTCAGGGGGAAGGCGCCGAAGGCGACTCAGGGGGAGCCTCTATGGCCTGCGGAACGCCGCGTTCTGTCGCGACCAATGGCGCGACTGCAAATGGTCGAGCCGCACCGTTCCGCCCGTAGAGGGCGCGTGCACAAAACGCCCTTCCCCCACATAGATGCCCGCATGGTTGGGCTGGCGGCCGGTGCCAAACACCACCAGGTCTCCGGCGCGCAACTCGCCACCGTCGATTCGGTATCCCCAGTTGTTGAGCTGCGCCACCGTGCGCGGCGGCGGTGTGCCGACCTGATTGCGGTACACGTAACCAATCAGCCCGCTGCAGTCGAAACCCGAGTCGGGCGTGTTGCCGCCGTAACGGTACGGCGTGCCCACCAGGCCCAGTGCGTGGATGGCGATGTCGTGTGCCTGCTCGGCGGTCAGGGGCGGCGTGGTGCGGATCGGGGCGGACGAAGAAGAAGACGTCGAAGGCGGCCGTGAGGTGCCACAGCCGCCCAGGGCCAGCAGGGCGGCTGTGCAGGCGGCAAAGGCCAGGCTGTGAAAAACGCGCATGGACCGAAGGGTAACGGATGGAGCCCGGCGCATGCGCTGACCCCGTTCCTGCCTTGGGGATATTGGTCAAAAATGCCACCAACGCTTGTGCATCAACCGTTGGCAGCTATCTTTTTTACAACACTTGGGAGCTCATGCCGTCGCACTGATTTCGGCCGCCTGGCGCCGCAGCAGCAACCGGTTGGCTACGCTCACGATGGCCTGTACCGACGCCGTCACGATGTTGTGGCTCGCGCCCGCGCCAAAGGTGGAGCCCGCCACGCCGTCCATGGCCGCTTCCACAATCGCCAGCGCCTGGGCGTTGGCGCCCGTGCCGGTGGCGCGCTCTTCATAGTGGTCCACGCGCAGCGGCAGGCCGAGGGCATCCACCGTGGCGGCAATCGGCCCGTTGCCCTGGCCGCGCAAATGCTGGCGCGTGCCGTCGATGGTCACGTCCAGCTCGATGCCCTGCCCGTCTTCATCGAGCTTGTGGCTGTGGCAGGTGATGGCGGCGTGCGCAGGCGCTTTCAGGTACGTGGTCTGGAACAAGTCCCACAGCGCCTCGCCGCTCATTTCGCCCTCGCTCGCGTCCGTCTGCCGTTGCACTACTGCGCTGAATTCGACCTGCATGCGGCGCGGCATCACCACGCCGTGTTCGCGTTCGAGCAGGAAAGCAATGCCGCCCTTGCCCGATTGGCTGTTCACGCGGATCACGCTGTCGTAGGTGCGGCCGAGGTCCGCCGGGTCGATGGGCAGGTACGGCACTTCCCACAAGGCGTTCGGGTCTTGCGCTGCAAAGCCCTTTTTGATCGCATCCTGGTGCGAGCCCGAGAATGCGGTGAACACCAGGTCGCCAGCATACGGGTGGCGCGGGTGCACGGGCAGCGAGGTGCATTCCTCGGCAATGCGCGCGACCGAGGTGATGTCCGAGAAGTCGAGGTTGGGGTGCACGCCCTGCGTGTACATGTTGAGCGCCAGCGTCACGATGTCCACATTGCCGCAGCGCTCGCCGTTGCCGAAGAGGCAGCCTTCCACGCGGTCGGCGCCGGCCATCATCGCAAGTTCTGCCGCCGCCACGCCCGTGCCCCGGTCATTGTGCGGGTGCACCGAGAGCGTGATGTGCTCGCGCGGGCTGAGGTGCCGGTCCATCCACTCGATCTGGTCGGCGAACACGTTGGGCGTGGCGTTCTCCACCGTGGTGGGCAGGTTGATGATGATGGGACGGCCGGGGCCCGCGTTCCATGCGGCAATCGCGGTCTGGCAGGCCTTGAGGGACACGCTGAGTTCGGTGGCGCTGAAGGTTTCGGGCGAATACTGCAAGGTCCACTGCGTTTCGGGCTGTGCATCGGTAAGCTGCTTGAGGTAGCCCACGTGGTGCGCGATGAGCTGCATCACCTGCGTCACGTTCATGCCGAACACGATGCGCCGCCATGCGGGGGCCGTGGCGTTGTAGAGGTGCACGATGGCGCGGGGCGCGCCTTTCACGGCCTCCACGGTGCGCGCAATGAGGTCCTCGCGCGACTGGGTCATGACCATGATGGTCACGTCATCGGGGATGAGGTTCTCGTCGATGAGGCGGCGCACAAAGTCGAAGTCCGTCTGCGATGCTGCCGGAAAACCGACCTCGATCTCCTTGAAGCCGATGCGCACCAGCTCTTCAAAGAGCTTCATCTTGCGCTCGCCGTTCATGGGCTCGAACAAGGCCTGGTTGCCGTCGCGCAAATCGGTGGACAGCCACACGGGCGCGTGGGTGATGCTGCGAGTGGGCCACTGGCGATCGGTCAACGCGACCGGGGCAATGGGCTGGTACTTGGTGGCGGGTTTGGAAATCATGACAAAGGCTCCACGAACGGTGTGTGCGGTGTGAAAGACACGGTGCACAGGTCAAACGAATCTAGAAACGAATGACATCCCCTGCAGCCCTTTGCGTGTGCAAAGGCTGGTTCGCGGGCCGGGGTCAGGGGGAGATCAGGTGTTGCGCTGAGCGGATCAGGCAACGGTGGCGAACGCAGGCAGACCCCGGCCAGGCACTAGGCCTAGCGATAGGGTGGATAGGAGCATGCTGCGTTGCATAGGGGGCAAAGATAGCACAGGCTTGCTGCGGTGCGCAATAATTTTGATGAAAATTGCCGCTAGCGCTTGATGGATAAGCGCTAGTAGCTATCAAAATAATAGTGAATACTGCTGATAGGATGGCGCCTTTCGCTGTGTGTCCTCCCCATCTGTTTCGTCAGGAGATCTTTTCATGGCCTACATGCTGCTCATCATGGAACCCCACGGCCAACGGGCCGAGCGGGGGCTGGCGGGGGGCCAGGAGGCCTATGCGCGCATGCTGCGTTTTGGCGAAGGCCTGCAGGCCCGGGGCCTGCTGCGTGCCTCCGAATCGCTGGCCTCCACCGAGCAGGCCGTGCGCCTGCAGGTGCGCGAAGGCCAGGCCCGCATGGTCGATGGACCCTTTGCCGAGACGAAAGAAATGGTGGGTGGTTTTTACCTGCTCGACTGCGCCACGCGCGAGGAGGCTGTGGCCATTGCCCGTGAATGCCCGGCCGCCGAATGGGCCACTGTCGAGGTGCGCGAAGTGGCGCCGTGTTACCACGGGCTTTGTGATCCGGGGCGCTGACGCTTTTCACACTCCCCGGCGCGCAGTGCCTTCCTGAAGCTGTGCCTGAAACTCCCCCACCGGCATGGGCCGCGCAAACAGGTAGCCCTGCAGCACATCGCAGCCCTGGCGCACCAGGTAGTCGGCCTGCTCGGGCGTTTCCACCCCTTCGGCTGTGATTTGCAGCCCCAGGCCGTGGGCCAGCGCCACGATGGCGGTGACGATGGTGCGGCTGTGTTCCTGGCCGGGCAGGTCCTTGACAAAGCTGCGGTCGATCTTGAGGCGCCGCATCGGCAACTGCCGCAGGTAGGCCAGGGAGGAGTAGCCGGTGCCAAAGTCGTCAATGGCCAGGTGGATGCCCAGCTGGCTCAGGCGGTGCAGGGTGTGCGCACCGGCCTCCATGTTGTCCATCAGCACGGTTTCGGTGAGTTCGATTTCGAGCAGGTGGGCGGGCAGGCCCTCTTCGCGCAGGATGTCCATCACGCGCTCCAGAAACTGCGGGTCGCCCAACTGCCGGGCCGAGATGTTGACCGACACCCGGAGCGGCCCGCCCGCCTGCCACCGGGCGGCATCGCGGCAGGCCGTGCGCATCACCCAGTAGCCCAGCGGCACGATGAGGCCGCAGTCCTCGGCCACCATCACGGCCTCCAGCGGCGAAACGTTGCCCAGCTCCGCATGCGACCAGCGCAGCAGCGCCTCGGCACCCACCAGGGCGCGGTCGGTGGCGGCAAAAAGCGGCTGGTAGTGCAGCGCGAGGCCCTCGCCCTGCTGGAGCGCGGCGCGCAGTGCATGCTCGATGGCCTGGCGCCGGACCACCGCCTGGTTCATCGACGCGTCAAACCGCACACAGCGGTTCTTGCCCATTTCCTTGGCGCGGTACATGGCCGTATCGGCATTGCTGACCAGGCCGTCCATGTCGGCCGCATCACCCGGAAAGGTGGCGATGCCCGCGCTGCAGGTCATGGTCATCTGCTGGCCGACTTCGGTGAACGAATGGTGGAAGGTGCCAACAATCCGCTGGCCATAGGTGTTGAGCGCTGCGTCGTCCATGTCCAGCGGCAGGATCACGGCGAACTCGTCGCCCCCCAGGCGCGAGATCGCATCGGCGCTGCGCACCACGGATTGCAGGCGCCGCGCCACCTGGCGCAGCAAACCATCTCCGGCCGCATGCCCGAAGGTGTCGTTGAGCGTCTTGAAATTGTCGAGATCGATGTACACCAGGGCCACGCGGGTGCCTTGGTCCCGGGCGGCTTCGATCGCTGCGGCCAAGCGTTCATTGAAGGCGTGCCGGTTGCCCGTGCCCGTGACGGCATCGGTATGGGCGAGCGCGTGCAGCCGGTTCTCGGCGTTGCGCACGGCCGCCTGGCTGCGCAGCACCATGGCGGCGGCCATGGCCATCACACACCCGGCAATCAGCAACGCGCTGACAAAACGAATGGCCAGGCGCGAGTACACCGCACGCATGGACTTGCGAAAGTACAGGGTTCCCTCTGCCACGCCCGCCGTTTCAACCGGCCGGGCAATCTCCAGCACGCTCACCCCCGCACGCTCGGTCAACCCGCCCATGCCAGCGGCCGCCAGCGTGGCGGGGAAGCTGTCGCCTGGCCCGCGTGTGTAGTGCGCCAGCAGCAGGCCCTGCGCGTCGTACACCCCGGCGCCCAGCACCATGGGCGACGACTTCAGCGCCGCGAGCATCTCGTTGGCCGTGCGCGCATCTCGGAACATGACAGCGGCCGCAATGTTGTCCGCGACGATGGCGGCCTCCACGCGGCTGTCCTGCAGCATGGACTGGCGCGTGCTCCAGTAGTCCAACCCCGTGAGTGCCAGCACCACCGTCAAAAGCGCCAGGCCCGCCGCCAGGATGCCCGTTACCACCAGCCTGGACGACAGCAGCACGGGCGGCAGCGGTGGCGCCGGGATGGCAATCTGGGGTTCGGGGGCCTGGGTTCTCATCGGTTCACCTTGGCCAGCCGCAGCAGTCGGGAGCTGATCGTGAGACCCGCCTTGGCGGCGGCGTCGGGGCTGATGCCGAACACGATACGCCCTTCCTGCTGGGTGAGAGCGATGACGATCTCCGGGTTGACGAAGGTCAGCTCGTCCGAGACCGTCAACACGCCATGGCCCTGAGACAGGGTTCGAAGCGCTCGCAATGCCTGCTCCACGTCTGCGTTTTGCAGGATGAGCACCCTGCAGTCGCGCAGGCTGGCCATCTCCAGCAGCCTGATCCGCACGGTACGGCCTTTGGCGGCCTGTTTGCCTTCCAGGGCGGTCAGGGGGCGCTTGAGTGGACTGAAGGGCGAGACGCAGACGGTCAGTTCGCTGCCCATGGCGCTGTCGTTGTCAGGCCATTCGATGAACTGGATGAAGTTGAAGATATAGGCGGCCTTGAGGTCGGGTTCTTCCACGGGGTTGGTGGCATGCGCCAGGCCGACCAACCCGCCCAGCAAACACAGGCCGAACCACAGTATCTTGCCCAGGTGGATGGCGTTGTACATGGCTCAGAACGCGTAGGTGAGCTTGAGCCGGTAGGTCCGTCCATCCTGCCGGATCGATTCTTCGCGGATCTCGTACGAGGCGGGGTCTGCATGCCGGTGGTTGAACAGGTTGTAGACGCCCATCGACACGTCCACATCCGCAAAGCGTTGTGTGTAGACGAGGTTGGTGACGATGGTCCCCGGCAGGCGTGCGCCCGAACGGGTTGCGCGCGCGCCCACGCCGATGGCCTCCACGGCATATTGGCCCGGCCTGCCAGCGCCTTGCGTTCCCCACGCGCCCAGCGCCAGGGTGTCCGACCACTGGACCTTGAGCAAGTGCCGGGGAGAGTTCGTCAGCGGCTGGGGGGTGCTGGTGTTGCGTGCCTTTTGCCAGCCATAGGCCACACGCAGGCGCGAGCCGCCTTGCCAGCGCTGTTCCACCTCGGCTTCCAGCCCGTGAACGCGCACGCTGCCGGTGTTGCCGAAGGTCAGTCTTTCCGCTGCGTTCGCATCGCCCAGCGCGATCAGGTCGGTCACCTGCGACCGGAACGCCGTCAGCAGCATGCGGGTGGCGCCGGTGGGGGCATGTTCGAGGGCCAGCTCTGTGGTGCGCACCTTTTCCGACCGAAGCCCCTCCGAGCTGACGATGCCGCCGGGCAGGTCCACGCGGTAGTCGCGTTCGTAGGCATTGGGGGGCCGGTAGGCCGTGCCGTGCAGCAGCTTGAGGGCGGTGGAGGGGGTCCACCAATACACCAGGCCCAGCCGGGGATGGAAGCTGCCCGCACTGCCGGACTGCTTGCCCCAGCGCAGCCCGGTGTGCAGCGTGAGTGTGGGCGCCAGCGCAAATTCATCCTGCATGTAGATGCCCAGCGCATCGCCCGAGCGGCGGGTGTCCAGGTACTGGGCGGGTGGGTCCAGATCGACGTTGAGCTGCTGGATGCGGGTGTCGCGCCGGTAGTCGATGCCCCAGGCGAGCTTGTGGCGTGCAAACGCCGTGCTGACCCACTGCCAGTCGGTGCCCCACCACTGACCGGTGCCGACGTCGCGGTTGACCGTGAGGGGTGGGTAGTCGTACACATAGTCGCCCACGAAGCGGTAGCGCCCGGCGTGTACGCGGCCGGTGAGCGCCAGTGAGGGCGAAATCTGGTGCGTGGTTTCGGCCGCCAGGCGGGTGGTGGTGTCGATGTAGCGCGAGCGTGGGTCGTTGAAGGCCTGCGAGAACGAAGCCGTGGGCGTGCCCTTGGTGCGCTCGCCATGGGCCAGGGTGAGCGTGAGCCCCTCCCGCTGCATGCGGGCAAACAGCTGCGTGCTGCGGTCGAAATCCAGGCGGTGTGCCACACCATGGTGGGTCTCGGGCGCGTCGAACGCCGAAAAGTACTGGTCTGCCCCCCGGCTGCTGGAGCGCGTCACCGCGACGAGCCAGTCGCTGCCCTGGGCATCCACCGTGCCCAGCGAGAAGCGTGCCTTGGCGCTGCCTTGGCTGCCCGCCTCCACGCTGATCTGCGGCCCGGCCAGCTGGCGGCCGTTGCGCGTGATGACATTGACCACGCCAAAGAACGCATTGGCGCCATACACCGCAGAGCCCGGCCCGGGAACGAACTCCACGCGGTCCACCAGGTCCAGGTCGAGCGGGAAATCCGTGCCGATGGTGGCCTGGTCGTAGAGGTTGTCGTTAAAGCGCACGCCGTTGACCAGCAGCAGCACCCGGGTGTTGTAGTCGCCCGGTGTGGCAAAGCCGCGTGTGCCAAGGTAGTGGTAAGAGCGGTCGTACGAGACATACAGCCCGCGCATGCTGCCCAGCACTTCCGCCAGCGTGCGATAGCCAAAAAGCCGGATGTCGTCTGCGGTCACCACGCTCACCACGGCGGGCGCTTCCAGGGCGGTTTGCGCATACCGGCTGGCCGTCCGGACCTCCATCTGCATGAGCTGTTCCAGCGGCAGCTGGGCAATGTCCGCCTGCGCGGCAGCGTGGGATGCAAAGCCACACAGCAGCGCCAGCACCAGCTGCTGTGTCCGCTGGGTTGTATTGGGTTCCGATCCTCTTTGCATGGGTGGTGCACCCGCTGTGGTGAGGGCCCGCGCATGCAGGCCAAGGCGTTCTGGAGGTTCGTGAATCAGTGGGGCGAAAGGTTTACAAAGTGTATCCATCGCCGGGACCGAACAGTCCCTCCGGGGATCGGTGATGACCCCTAGAAAACTGTAAAAAGTGGAGCGGCCGCCCGTGAACCCTTGCCGGAGCTCACTCGACGGGCGTGATGCCCTCACGTGCCGCGTAGGCCAGCCCCACGCGGCGGTACAGGCGGCGCCAGCCGAACACGTACACCACCACCAGGGTGGCTGCAAGCGCCAGCCAGGGGCTCCAGGGGCTGGACGCTACAAAACGCCACGCCCAGTACAGCTCCGCAAAGCCCATCAGTGCGAAGGTGCCCAGCCCGATCCACGGGCCCTCGGCCCGCCAGGCCGCGACCGAGACGAATGCATGGCCCACCAAGGCTGCGAGGCCCAGCAGCAGGTGGGCCGCCAGCGCCAGCACTGGCCGCTGCTCGAACCACCCCGCCATCCCCCTGAGGGTGGGGGGCGTGTCTGACTTGGCGGTCAGTGCTGCCTGCATCACAAACGCTGCCAAAAACCCCTTGTGCTGGAGCCTGCGTGCCGTGGTGTCCTGGCCTCGCAGGGCCGAGCCCACCACGCGCCGGGACAACCAGTCGCCCAGGTCGCCACCCGCGCGTGGCGGGTCTTCTTCCTGTGCGTCCGGGGGTAGCTGGGCCATCGCTTCGCGCGCCTGTGCACGCAGGGATTCGGGCACGTGTTCCAGCGCACTGGGGCTGCGGCGCAGCGCGTGCGCACAGACAGCGACGGTGCGCAAGGTCTCGGGCACCTGTTCCAGGTGCCAGCCACCGTCCTGCACGTGGGCGATGCAGGCGTCCTCGCTGAGCATCCCGGCCGGTATTTGCGCAAAGCTCTTCACACCCTGCCGCAGCGCGGTGGCATAGCGTGCGGGTGTCATGAGCCGCCTGGGCACAAAGCGCACGGTGTCTTCATCGGCGGCCAGCGCGGCGTCCACCATGGCGTGGGTGATGTGTTCACGCGGCACATCGGCCAGCGTACGTGGGTGCGACTGCAGCTGTGCCATCAGCGTGGTCTCGTCGGCGGCTTGGGCCTGGGGTGCTGGCGGTGCAGAACGCGCACGTTGCGCAAGCTGCAGCGCATCCACGCTGGGCGCTGCCATCAGCCACAGCTCCCACCATGCGTCGCCATCGCCGGAATCCGCATGTTGGTACAGCGTGAGCCACTGCTCGCGCGATTCGCGCAGCACTCCGCCATCACCGGGCAGGGGTCTGGCCAGCGGCGAGGCCCAGGCCTGGGTGTGGTCGCCGCTGCGGTGCCAGGGGGTGGCGTGTTCGGGGTCCGGGTCGGCCGGGCCAAAGCGCGCTGACAGGCGCTGCACCATGGCCTCGCGGGCTTCGTTCACCGCGCGGTGGAGGTCGGCAGACAGGAATTCATACGGGCCGTTGTGCGACTCGCTCAGGTAGGCGCGCATGACCCGGCGCACGACCACGGTGCGGTCGGCCTGCACCTGGTCTGGGTCGTCCGCATCTTCCTCGTCGTCGGTGCCGTCATCGTCCTTTTCCGTGCCCGCGCGGTCAGCTTGCAGCATGTCGCCCGCAGCCAGTTGGTGCAGGCGTGTCTCGGCCTGGGCCAGCAGGCGGCTGGCCAGGGGCACGATGCCGTCGAGCGTGTCCAGGCCTTCCAGGTGGTCGGTCAGGGGGGCATGGAAAAAGGGCCGGGGCGGCCAGCAGTTCTCGCGCACGCCGCTGCGCCACAGGGGCGCACCTTCGGCGCCGAGCAAGGCCACCTGCTGGCCGTCATAGTGCGCGCGCCAGATCACAACCCCTTCGCCGTCGATGTACGCCAGCTGACCATCGCGGGTGAGGAACGGCACCAGCGGGGTATCGGGCGTGTTGCCCACTAGCCAGCCATCGCCGTTGGTCAGCGGCTCCAGCAGATGCGCCGGTGCCGGCACGAAACGGCCATCGGGATGCAACAGGCCCCAGGTGGCGCAGGCCGACGGACCTTGCGCGGCGGTGCGCACCACGGCAAAGCCGCTCTCGGCAGAAAAGTCCGAGCCATAGCTCAGGCGCGGGCCGGGCAAGGGCTTGCCTTCGGCCGTGAGAAAACCCGTGCCGTCGTAGCTGTTGGCCACCACGCCGCAGACCATGCGCCGAGACAGGTGGCGGCCACCCTTGACCACCACCTTGCCCCGGGCGTCGAGATAGCCGTGGCCGTTGTCCCAGGCGTTGGGTTCGTCAAAGTAGGCCAGGCCATCGCTGTTGAAGGCGTCGATGCTGGGGTAATGCGGCTTCAGCACCCAATCGCCCCGGGCATTGATCAGCCCGTAGCGTTCTCCATCGAGCGATGCGGCCGTGGTGGGGGACTCGCCAAACGGCTTGGCATCGCGAAAGCGGGGTTCAATCACCCAGCGGCCCGCGCGGTCCACAAAGCCCTGGGTGCGCTGGTTGCTATCCTTTTTCCACAGCGTGGCGCGGGCCAGGCCGTTCGCGCCGAACAGGCCCAGTTCATGAAAAGCTTCGTCGCTGGTGGGCTGGCCCTCGCGGTTGATGGGGCGCCATGCATCCTGGCCCACCTGCACGGCACTCACCCCGTTGCGGAATGGGTGGGCGTTGTCGAAGGTCGGGGGGATGACCACCGCACCCGCCAGGTCTACAAAGCCCCAGCGGCCCCTGTCGCAAAAGCGCGCCAGTCCGTCTTCTGAAAAGTTGCGTGCGTTCTGCAGCGCGGGCGGCACGCGCCAGCAGCCTTCGCCATCGATATAGCCCCACAGCGAGTTGTCGGCCTGGGCAGCGCTGACCCAGCCGCCGCGCCCGTCGGCGTTGAAGCGCAATATCGCCTTCAAGCCTTCTGGTGGCACCACGGCCCGCCCGGGGTGGACGATGACCAGGGCCGGGCTCTGGCAACTGGGTTCCAGCGGAATGCTGGCCAGCCAGGGAGGGGCCGGTTCGGTGGTGATGTCGCTGTCTTCGTTCATTGTGCTCGGGGGCTCTCCGCGCGGCATCCTACCGAGGGTGTCTGGCCGGGCGCGTAACCATTTGCACGCCTTGGCAAATGCCCCACACCTTGGGCTGCACCTGACACCTTGGCGACTTTTTTCTACGTAGTTACCCTGATTTTTTGAACCATCCTGTCGATCTGCCCGGCCTTCGTTCGTCGTGCAGGTGAAGGTCCACCAACGGGCCCTCAACCCATCACTTTCAGGAGAACCCCATGCGATTCATGATCATCGTCAAAGCCACCGCCGAATCCGAACAAGGCTGCATGCCCAGCGCCGCCCTGATGGCCGAGATGGCCCGCTACCACGAAGAACTGGCCCATGCGGGCGTGCTGCTGGACGGCAGCGGCCTCAAGCCCAGCGCGCAGGGCTGGCGTGTGCGCTACACCGCCAGCGGCCGCACCGTGACCGACGGGCCGTTCACCGAAACCAAGGAACTCATCGCCGGCTACACCCTGATCCAGGTGCGCAGCAAGGGCGAGGCGCTGGAATGGACGCGCCGCTTTCCCAATCCGCGGGGTGAGGGGCTCGATGCCGAGATCGAAGTGCGCCAGCTCTTTGAGATGGAGGACTTTGCCGGCGTCGAAGGCGTGGAGAAATTCCATGACCTCGAAGCGATGCGCGGCTGAAACCAACCGGGAGGACCCTCTACCATGATCAAGAGCATTGCCCTTGTGCTGCTGGCGGCGCTGGGACTTTTCCTGGCGTTTGCTGCCACCCGCCCCGACACCTTCCGCGTGGAGCGCAGCCGCGTCATCTCCGCCCCGCCCGAGCGTGTGTACGGCCTCATCCACGACCTGCGCCAGTTCAACACCTGGAACCCGTACGAACGCAAGGACCCCGCCGCCAAGGGCGAGTACAGCGCCAACACCATCGGCCCCGGCGCGCGCTATGCGTGGCAGGGCGACAAGGTGGGCACCGGCAGCATGGAGATCGTCGATGCCACGGCCCCGGCGCGCGTGGCAATGAAGCTCGACTTTGTGGCCCCGTTCGAAGCCCACAACCAGGTCGAGTTCACGCTGCAGCCCGAAGGGGCAGGCACCACCCGCGTCACCTGGGCCATGCATGGCCCTGTGCCCTACCTGGCCAAGATTGCGCACCTGGTTTTCAACATGGACCGCATGGTGGGCCAGGACTTTGAAGACGGCCTGGTCAACCTGCAGGCTGTGGTGCAAAAGCCTGCCGGCTGAGCCCCATCCCCTGTTGCGCTTTGCAAAACCTTTCGTTTCGCTTTACCTTCCTTACTCCTCAGGAGCACCTCATGCACCAACAAATCTTCGTGAACCTGCCCATCGAGAACATGGCCCGCTCGCAGGCGTTCTTCCGCGCACTGGGCTATGACTTCAACCTCCAGTTCACCAACGACCAGGGCGCCTGCCTGGTGGTGGGCGAAAACCTCTTCGTGATGCTGCTGGTCAAGGACTTCTACCAGACCTTCACCAGCAAGACGATTGCCGATGCACGCACCACCTCCGAGGTGCTGGTGTGCTTCTCTTGCCAAAGCCGTGCAGAAGTCGATGCGCTGGTGGACAAGGCCGTGGCTGCGGGCGGCACCACCCCCCGCCCTGCGCAGGACCTGGGCTTCATGTACTCGCGCAGCTTTGACGACCTGGATGGGCACACCTGGGAGTTTGTGCACATGGTGGACGCCAGCAAGGCGCTGGGATGAGAACGTGTGAATGAATGCGCCGGATTCATTCACACCTTTTGATCGCGTGAAACCCTCTACCCTTCCCGACCGCGATGCCCTGCACCGCACCATCGACTCGGTGTGGCGTATCGAGGCCGCGCGCATCATCGCCAGCGTGGCGCGCATGACGCGGGACGTGGGCCGGGCCGAGGAGCTGGCGCAGGACGCCCTGGTGGCCGCGCTGGAGCACTGGCCTGCCACCGGCCTGCCCGCCAATCCGGCGGCGTGGCTGATGACCACGGCCAAGCGCCGCGCCATCGACCACCTTCGCCAGCAGGCGCTGCACACGCGTGAGAACGAAGCCCTGGGCCACGACCTCGAAGCGCTCGAAGCGCAGTACGCGCCCGACGTGGTGGAGACCCTGATGCACGTACAGCAGGACGACATTGGTGACGACCTGCTGCGCCTCATCTTCACCGCCTGCCACCCCGTGCTGCCCACCGAGGCGCGTGTGGCGCTCACCTTGCGGCTGTTGGGCGGGCTCACCACGGCTGAGATCGCACGCGCGTTTCTCGTGCCCGAGCCCACCGTGGCCCAGCGCATTGTTCGCGCCAAGCGAAGCCTGTCTGCGGCCCACGTTCCGTTTGAAGTGCCCGGCCCTGCGGAGCGCGCGCCGCGACTGGCCTCGGTGCTGGAGGTGATCTACCTCATCTTCAACGAAGGTTATGCCGCCACGGCGGGCGATGACTGGATGCGCCCCGCTTTGTGTGGCGAGGCGCAGCGACTGGTGCGCGTGCTGGCCAGCCTGGCGCCCGATGAGCCCGAGGTGCAGGGGCTGGTGGCACTGCTCGAAATCCAGGCCTCCCGCCTGCCCGCACGCACCAACGCACAAGGCCAGCCCGTGCTGCTGATGGACCAGGACCGTGCGCGCTGGGACCACCTGCTGGTGCGCCGGGGGCTGGCAGCCCTCGACAAGGCCGAGCAGCTGGCACGCATGGGCCATGCCTGGGGGCCCTATGCGCTACAGGGTGCGATTGCGGCCTGCCATGCGCGCGCGCACCGCGCACAAGACACCGACTGGCACCATATCGTGGCGCTGTATGACGCACTGCTGCAGGTGGCGCCCTCGCCTGTGGTCGCTCTCAATCGCGCCGTGTCGGTGGGCATGGCCCTGGGTCCGGCCGCAGCACTGGCCCTGGTGGATGAACTGGCCGCAGAACCCAGCCTGCGCCACTACCACTGGCTGCCCAGTGTGCGGGGCGACCTGCTGGCCAAGCTGGGGCGCCAGACGGAAGCTTGTGCAGAGTTTGAACGGGCCGCCAGCCTGACGCGCAATGCGCAGGAGAAGGCCTTGCTGCTGGCGCGAGCGCGAGCGTGATGGACATGCACTGCAGCCGGCGCGCTGCGTGAAGCAGGTCGGAGCAGGGCAGGATCAGCGTCGACGCTTCTGGGTGCGGCCGTGTGGCGTGGCCACCTTGGGCGCCAGACCCAGCGCGGCACGCGCCAGCGCATCGGCCGCCCCATTGCGGTGGCGGGGAACCCATTGCAGGTCCACCTGTGCAAACCGCTGCAGCACACGGCGCGCCTCGTCAAACAGCGGTGCCAGCCGCTCGATAGGCGCTACGGCCTGCTCGCCCAGTTGCTCCACCAGCACGCTGCTGTCGCTGAGCACCTGCACGGTGGTTGCAGTGGCCACCACCTGGGGTTCCAGCCACTGCAGCGCCCGCAGCAGCGCGCGCAGTTCGGCCTCGTTGTTGCAACCGGTGAAGGTCGTGGCTTCAGAAATGGTGTGTTGCGTGGCCCCACCGGGCCCCACCAGCACTGCCCCCAGCCCCATGCGCCCGGGGTTGGGCACGGCGCTGCCGTCGCAGTGCACCACCCAATGGGCGGGTTCGGTGGCCACGGCCTATTTGTAGAACGCTTCGACTTTGCCCTTGAGCTTGATCATCAATGGCTGGCCCTTGCGGTCCACCGTCTTGCCTGCGGGCACTTTCACCCAGCCTTCGCTGACGCAGTATTCCTCGACATCGCTGCGGTCCTTGCCGTTGAAGCGGATGCCGATGTCGTGCTTGAACACCTCCGCCACATGGTGCGGGCTGCGGGGGTCCACCGACAGGTGATCGGGCAAGGGGGGTGGCGTGGTGGAGGTGGTTGCGTCGGTCATGCAGAAGGCTCAGTGTGAAAAGGCAATGGGAAAGAAAACAAAAACGGAAAGCGCGGATTCTCCGGGATTTGGTCCTGCAGTGCTGCGCCAAGCCCCTGCCGCCCTACCGCGCGAGAGGCGCAACGCCGATCAGCCAGGCATGCGCCCAGAACGCAAAGCCCACCCAGGCCACAGCGCCCACCACCACGGCCACGCCCGTGCCCGCCGCAGTGCCGGGCGCGTAGCCGGTGTTCATCGCCCGGTCGCGCTGCCGTGCGGCCCGAAAGCTCAGCACGGCCCACAGCAAAAAGCTGCCAAACAGCAATACATCGGCCAGGTTGCCGTTGGACAGCAAATGTGCCAGCGCCCACACCTTCACGCCCAGCACCATGGGGTGGTGCAGCCGGGCCTTGATGGCATTGCGCGGCACGTAGGTGGCGGCCAGCAGGATGAAGGCAATGAGCGTCAGCAGCGACGCAGCGTGCCGCATGCCAATGGGCGGCACCCACAGCACCACCGGCTGCTGCCGCGCCAAGCCATAGCCCCACACGATGAGTGCCAGGCCCACGGCGGAGACCAGTGAATACAACCCCTTCCACGGCATCTCACCCATGCGTGCCAGCGTCTGCGTGCGCCAGCCATCGGCCACGATGCGCACCGAATGCACGCCCAGAAACAGCACCAGTCCAAGAACCAGGTACGCCATGGAAAAGCCTTTCATGTCATCGTGAATCTGCGTGCAGGTAGTGCGATGTCAGCAGGCTGCATCGCCCCCGCATTTGTTGCTGCGGATTATGGGCAGGGCGCCCGATGTACTCGCTGTGTGGGGGCTTGCGATGATTGCCACGCGCCGCCATCATGCCGCCCATGACCGCCAGCCCACCCGAAGATCCACCGCTGCGAGCCTTGCCCAACCTGGGCCCAGCGTCTGAGCGCATGCTCCACGCGGCGGGCATTTGCACCCCCGCAGCATTGCGTGCGCTGGGCGCCGTGCCCGCCTTTGTGGCCGTGCGCCAGGCCGGGCAGCAACCCAGCCTCAACCTGCTTTGGGCCCTGGAAGGTGCGCTCAGCGGACGCGACTGGAAAGCCGTGGCACTGCATGAACGCACCGCACTGCTCATGCAGCTGGACGACCTCAGCACACGGAATTTGCCCGGGTTTTACAAGTAAAAAGTGACCCTGGCGCTTTCCCATAAAGCGCTTGTAGCTATAAATTAGATAGCAAATTGGTGCGCGGGCCACGCCCCATCATTCCACCGCATGCTGCGCCAGCAGCGCCCCCACCTTGGGTTTGGCGCAGCGCTGCAGCGTTTGCAGCAGCGTGTAGCTGGGCTCCGCCACCCTCCAACGCGTGCGCAGGTCGTGCTGCATGCGCGCCAGCAGCGCAGCGGCCATCTCGGCATCGGCCAGCGCCCGGTGCGCCTGGCCCGTGCGCGGCAGGCCGTGGTAGTCCACCAGCGAGCCCAGCTTGTGGCTGGGCGCCTGCGGGTACAGCCGCCGCGACAGCAGCACCGTGCACGCAAACGGCTGCGGCGCGGGCAGCCCGGCCAGGGCCAGCTCGGCCTGCCAGAACTTGCTGTCAAACGAAGCGTTGTGCGCCACCATGGGCGCATCGCCCACAAAACGCGCCGCGTCCTGCATCACCTCCGCCGCATCGGGCGCGGCGTTCACCATCGCGTTGGTAATGCCGGTGAGCTGGGTGATGAACGACGGTATCCACACCCCCGTTTTCATCAGGCTTTGAAAACGGTCCACCACCTGCCCTTGTTCCAGCAGCACGATCGCCACCTCGGTCGCACGCGCGCCCTGGCCGGGCGAGATGCCGGTGGTTTCAAAGTCGATGACGGCGATGGGGGGCATGGAGTGGAGGTGCAAAAAGAAAGAATTGTGCCGCTGCACTTGGCCATCGTTGTGTGAACCGGACGGGAATGCGCGTTCTACACTGCCCCACGCACTTTTCTGGAAGGGCGATTTCATTGCCTTTGTGGCGACGCCCGGCGACCTGGGCCTGGTGCGCAAGGTGGCGCGGTCCTTTCGGTCCCACGCCGCGTTTGCGTCCGAGGGCATTGCGGCACCCCGGCGCATCCCCGGCGTGGACTATTCAGACCACGCGGCCTACCTCGACGCAGGCTATCCCGCGTTGATGGTGACCGACACCGCCCCCTACCGCTATCCGCACTATCACACCCGCCAGGACACCCCGGACAAGGTGGATTTCGACCGGCTGGCCCGCGTGGTTCAGGGGCTCGAAGGCGTGGTGCGCGACCTCGCGCATTAGGGCAACGCTGAACAAGTCCCTCGCGCACCGCGCATCCCTGCTTTGGGCGGTCTGCCGCGTTGCAAATCCTCGCGATAGCTACGGCCATCGCTGTGGCTTGCGCCTTGCATCCCATCCCAAACCATGGCGCGCGCCATCGCGGGGACTTGTTCAGCGTCGCCTTAGCCGGGCGCACCAAAGACCGAGGAGTCGCGGTGGGGGGAGTGATGCCATCGCACACGGTGGCGAGACTCTCTGGCACGGAAAGCCTTTTCTTGGCGCCCTGTAATGGCCTGTAATCGTCAGCGCGCATTCGGCTGCCTACATTGACTCCCCCGGCCCGACACATCGTCGATCTTCATCTTTGAGGAGTTCCACATGGCTACCACCGTCACCATCGCCCAAGACACCTCCCGCGAAATCGATCTCGGCAATTCCAACGGCATGAGCATTGCTGCTCCGGGTGCCAAGGCCAGCGTGCACGTCGACTATCAGAATCCGGCGGGCTCTGGAAACTACAGCAGCGCGATCAAGGGATCGGCCGGCTATGGCAATCCGTTGACGGTGCCCGCCGGTGGCACCAAGGCCGTTCTCAAGACGGATCTTGAATCGGAGCATGTGCGCGTCGGCGCCAGGGATGCCGGCATCACCGTCACCTATTGAACGTTCTGCGCGATCTTGCGCGGGTGCTTGTCAATCCCTCGCAGCGCGCGGATGCTCCAGAAAAAACCGCAGCATCTCCTGCGTGGCGTCCACGCCGCGTGGGTCGGTGTGGCTGCCGCCAGCGTGCCCGCCCGCCCACGCGTGGCCTGCGCCGTGCAGCACCCAGTGTTCTGCCACCACGGGGCTGGGCAATGCCCTGCTGGAAGAGGCCGGGCCTGGCCGCGCATACACCCTGCGCGTGTAGCCCTGCCCGCTGGCGGACTGGCCTGTGTGCACGGCCTCGACCGTCTGTGCTGCACCGCCTGGGGCGGTAGCCAGGGCGGCGAGCGTGGCCTGGACCAGTTGCTCGCCGTTGTGGGCGTGCACGGTGGTGTCGGCGTCGCCATGGAACACGATCATCGGCGGAGGCGGCAGTGCAGGGGCCTCGGCGGTGGGGTGGGTGGCGGCGCCGGGTTTGGCGCCGTTTTTCATGGCCGACAGCGCGCCCATCACGTTGTGTGCCGCGCCCGCCTGCAGGCCGGAGTGCACGCCCACAGCGGCAAACAGCTCGGGGTATTCGCGGCCCAGCAGTGCGGCCATGGCGCCGCCAGCCGACAGGCCCGCCACGTAGACGCGTTGCGCATCCACCGGGTGGCGCGCCATCACGTCCTGCAGCATGGCGACGAGCAGCGCGGGCTCGCCGCTGCCCCGGTGCTGGTCGCCAGGGCGAAACCAGTTCCAGCAGCCGTTGGGGTTGGCGCTGTGGGGTTGCTCGGGATACAGCACCAGGGCGTTGGCGGGGGCGGCTGCGTCGTTCATGCCTGTGCCGGTGGCAAAGTCCACGGGGTTCTGCGTGCAGCCGTGCAGCATCAGCACCAGCGGCATGGGGGTGCCTGCCGTGGCGCCCGGGGGCACGTACAGGTGGTAGTGGTGCGGGTGGCGCCGTGCATCGGCGTGGGTGAAGACCACGCGGGTGAAGCTGCCGGGCGGCTCAGCCAGCGGGTGATTGTTGGCGGCGGGGCGTGGTGCTGTGGGGGCCTTTGGCTCGGCCTGGGGGGTGGGGGCGCTGCGGTCGATGACCACGGCGTCTTCCACATCTTGCGCGGCGGCGGCGCTGCGCCAGCGTGGGGCCTCGTCGCCTGCGGGTGATGGCGCTTGCAACGGCGTAGCCCCTGCGCTGGCAGGTGTCGGTTCGTTGCTGTGGCGCGCCACGGCTGCGCCCAGGGTCTGCTGGATGGCCCGCGTGGCGTCGGCCAGCTGGCCACTGCGCACCAGCTGGGTGGCTTCGCCCATCAGGCGCTTGAGATTGAGGTTCCAGTCCATGGGGACTCCTTGTGTGGGTGGGCGCGCCAGCGGTGCGCTGCGGTCCGGGTCGGTGGTGTTCAATGCATGCGCCCGGCCAGGGCGGTCTTGACGGCCGCACTGGCATGGAACGCGCCCAGTACCGTCACCGAGGCAATCGTGGCCTGCGCCAGGGCGGGCGGCACGTCGTCGTCGATGCTGGCCAGGCCCAGCACGCGGATCTCCAGCGCCTGGCCCGCCGCCAATACGGCCTCCAGCTCGGCCCGGCCAAAACGCTGCAGCCCCAGCACAAGCATCTTGCGGGCCACCACCTGGCGCACGGCGTCGTTCTGGGCGGTCAGCTGGTTGCGGATGGCGGTGCGGATGAAGTCGGTGCGGTTGGCGTAAAAGCCTTCTGAGACCAGCAGGTCAATGTGGCCCAGGTCCACGAAGCCCAGGTTGATCGTGACCTTCTCGGACTCGGGCACCTTGCCGCGCGACGGGGCGATGGGAACGATGTTGTTCATCGGGGAAACTCCATAAAACATCCAATGGGATGGTGTATGGATGGCATGTGGATGCCTGGGCACGCTGTTTCAAGAGCCGTGGCCCAAAGAAAAAGGAGCCCGTGGGCTCCATGGCTCGGTGGTTTTGCTATGAAATATGTAGCTATTAGCGCTTGATAGAAAAGCGCTGGAGCCCATTTCTTCTTGAATTTCTGTGCAAGACGCTGACGGTGCTCCCGGCATCGCGGCAGGGTGCGGCGTGCCTCCGACCCCTGCCCCACCTTGGGGAAACAGCCGTCCGGGGGCCTAACGCTCAGCCTCTCAGTACAAGGTCAGTTCCTTGTGCTCGCCCAGGCTGCGCGGTGGCTCGCCCGTGATGGCGGCCTTGGCCATCTTGAAGAGCTGTACCATCTTGCTTTCATCCACATCCCAGTATTCGGCATGGCGGATGCGCACGGCCAGCAACGCCAGGTTGGGGTCGGACACGCCACCCGGGAACCACGCCTGGGCCATGGGGGACCACAGGGCTTGTTTTTGCGCAGGGTCGTCCACAGCGCGTGCCTGGCCCGACAGCGACACGTAGCTGTCGTCTTCCGGGTTGGCATACGACACGTTGACTTCGCCATCGGTCAGCAGGCGTTCGTACAGCTCGCCCGACTTGGGGATGAAGAAATACAGCTCGCCGTGTTCGTCAAACTGGCGGTTTTGCGTGGTGAGCGGGTGCGCGTGCAGCATGCCCGTGGAGGTGCGGTGCGTGAGCATGCCAAACCGAATGTCCTTGATGAGCTTCCACAAGGTTTCGTGGCCGGGGGTGTCGTGGTGCATGGGGGGCTTCCGTGAAATGGAGGGGTGCTATGACTCTAGGCCGCCTGCGCCCTGCGCCGCGTCGTCCCCCTGCCCGCCTGTGCGTGGGCGCTTGTCCGACATCCCGTCCGACCCGCCCAGACAGGATGGTCAGGACCGGGCGCTACCTATGCCGCCCGTGCGGCTGCACCGGTAGCTCCGCCTTGCGCAGCACCTGCCGTGCTGTCACGGTAAAGCGTGGTACGCCAGGTGGAGGGAAGGCGCTTCACGCCTTCTTCAAAAACTCCGACTTCAGCAGCATGCTGCCCAGGTCGGTCTTGCAGTCCACGTTGTGGCCATCGGCGCCATCCACGAGGCGGATGCTCTTGATCTTGGTGCCCTTCTTGAGCGTGGACGATGAGCCCTTGACCTTGAGGTCCTTCACCAGAATCACGGCGTCGCCATCGGCCAGGGGGTTGCCATTCGCGTCCCGCACGATGCCGTCGCCCGCTTCTGCGGCATCGGACTCGCCAGCATCGGCCACCTGCGGCCATTCAAAAGCGCAGTCGGGGCACACGTAGTTGCTGCCATCGGGGTAGGTGTTCTCCTGGCCGCATTGGGGGCAGGCGGGAATGGTGTGGGGCATGGTGGGTCCTCTCTGTGGTTGTTGTAGTGGTTGTGAAATCGGTGCGCAGAGTGTCGTCGCTTCAGAGCGGCGCCCGTTGCTCCAGCGCAAACGGCGGCAGGCCTTTGAGCAAGCGCTGGCCGTAGCTGGTGCGCGTCAGGCGCTTGTCGTAGCAGTACACATGCGCCATGTCTTCTTCGGTACGAATCGCGCGGCCCACCCATTGGGCCAGCCGAATCGCCGTGGCGGGCACCACCAGTTCGCTGAACGGGTCGCGGCCCACGGCGCGCAGCCATTCGGCGCGGGCCTCGCCCACGGGGTCGTCGGGTGGGGCAAAGGGCAGCTTGGTGATGAAGACCGATTCGCACAGGCGCCCGGGCAAATCCAGCCCCTCGCCAAACGACTGCATGCCAAAGATGACCGAGGGCTCGCCGTTCTCCACCCGCTCGCGGTGGCGGCGCAGCAGCTGCGTGCGCGGCAGCGCGTTCTGCACCAGCACCACGCTGCGCATGGCGGTGGGCAGCGCATCCACCGCCTGGCGCATCTGCTCGCGTGAGGTGAACAGCACCAGCGCGCCGTATTCCACGCGGGCAATGTCGTGCAGCAGCGCATCGACCATCTCGGTGGTGAACTGCGCGGCGTTCTTGGGGTCGGCGCGGGTCTCGGCCGCAATTAGCGTGCCCTGCGCGGCGTAGTTGAAGGGGCTGGGCACTTCCAGTGTTGTCGTTGCCTCGTCACCATGCAGGCCCGCCTCGCGCAGGAAGAAATCAAAGTGCCCGCAGCTGGTGAGCGTGGCCGATGTCAGCACCGCACCGCGCACCGCGCTCCACAGGTGGTTGCGCAGCGTGGTGCCAGGCAGGATGGGGCTGGAATGCGCCTTGACCACGATGAAGTCGCCATCCACCTCCAGCGTGAACCATTTGGCGGCCGGCACCGCGCCTTCGGGCGCGTCCTGCAGCAGTAACTGGGCCGTGGCGTGCAGCTCTTCCAGGCGTGGGGCCAGCATGCCGATTTGTGCGTACAGCGTGGACAGGCGCTTGGCCTCGTCGGGCTTGTCGCGCATCTCGGCGCGCAGGGCTTTGCTGATGGCGCGCAGGGCATCGAGAAAGCCCTCGGCACTGGCGGCCAGCAGGCCCAGCGGGGCAATCAACTGTTCAGGCAGCTCGCCCCGTGGCACGCGCACACGCGCCGGGCCCCAGGCGCTGGGCTGGCTCTTGAGCTGGGCGCCGTACACATCCATCACGATGCGCGCCAGGTCCTGCAGCGTCTGCCGCAGCTGGGCGGAATGTTTGGGGATGTCGGCAATCTCTTCGACCTCCAGCAGCGCGCCAATGCGCAGGCCCCGGCTGGACAGGCGCTCGATCCAGGTGATGCGCGACAAATCCATGCTGCACGCAAACTGGTCGAGCGCCGTGGCGGGCAGGTGGTGGGCTTCGTCCAGCACCAGGAGGCAGTTGTCCAGCTCGGGCAACACGCGCGCGCCCAGCGATGAAAGCAGCAAATCGTGGTTGGCCACGATCACCTGCGCACCCACCAGCTCCTTGCGTTTGTCGTAGTAGGTGCACTGGCTGAAAGCCGGGCAGTGTTTGCCGGTGCACGATGCGCCCTCGGCTGCCACGGGGCTCCACACCTCGGGCTCGGGCGGCGTGTCCAGGCTGTCGCGGTCACCATCCCAGGCGCCTTTCGACAAGGTTTGCGCCATCGTCGAATAGAACTGGATGCGCGCCTCGGTTTCGTGCCGGGGGCGCTTGGCGCGGGCGGCCGCTTCCTCCTCGGCAAACAGGTCGTCTTCGCCCTCTTCCTCCGCCTCGCCCGTGCCCGCCAGGCGGTCGAGCTTGAGCTTGCACACATAGCGCCCGCGCCCCTTGGCCAGCGCAAACTTGAAGGGCTGGGGCAGCAGTGCGGCCAGTGCGGGCAGGTCCTTGTTGACCAGCTGCTCTTGCAGCGCCACCGTGGCGGTAGAGATCAGCACCCGCGTGCCGCGCGACAGCGCCAGCGCAATGGCAGGCGCGCAGTAGGCCAGCGACTTGCCCACGCCCGTGCCCGCCTGGATCACGGCGATGGACCGCGTGGGCGCGTCTTCACCACTTTCTTCATCCACCTTGCCCAGCGTGGCGCTGCTGAACGTGCGCGCCACCTGCTCGGCCATCAGCCGCTGGCCAGCGCGGCTGCGAAAACCCTCGGTGGCTGACACCACCGCATCGAAAGATTCAAGGGCCTGCGCGGCCCACACCTGTTGAGACATACAGTAGTGTCGCATGCCGAAGACAGGTTGACGCTGGGCAGTGCCTTGTGGCGGATGGGCGGGCTGCCCCCCCGCAGCTGCCTTGAAAGAAAATCCCCGCACAGCTACAGGAGAGCAAAGATGCAGGGGGGAAATGCGTGGGGATTTGCGCTGAACTGCGGTTCGCTGCTGCGCTGCAGGCCATGGGCAATGGCAAGCGCAAGCTGTGTTCCGGGTGGGGCGAAAAGTGTGCAACGCATCCTGCTGCGGGTGCTGTGGTTTGCGGTGCTGCTGTGCATGGTGGGTGCATCGGGCGCATGGGCACAGCAACCCGCATCGTCGGCTGCCCAGGCAGGCAGCCCTGCGCGCCAGCAGTTGCTGGCGCAGGAGCTGGTGCCGCAGCACCCTGCCCGGTATGCATGGATGCGCGCGGCAGAGGCCCAGGGACAAGGGGCCGATGCGCTCTATCTGCGGCTTGCATTGCTCGACGAATGGTTGCTCGCCCTGGAAGGGCGGCCGGCGAAGGCCAGTCGCACCATCGAAGTTGCCATCGCTCACGGGCGCGAGGTCGATGCGGACGATCTGCAGCGCCGGGCGCGTGCGGTCTGGCCCTCCCTCCTCAAAGCCCAGCTACGGCCGCTATGGGACATGGACGGCCCCGATGTTCCGCTGCCGTCCGAGCTGGATGCCCTGGGCGCGGACAGCATTGCCCAAGAAGGCCCTGGCCTCTGGGTGCACCGGGCCAAAGATGGCCGGCCTCGGGGCCTTTACCTTTGGCTGGGCGTGCGCAATGGGCTGGGCGAGCCCGTGCCTTTGCCGGAGTTTGCGCTGCGCCTGGGCCGCCCCGGCCAGCAGGCGGCTGCGCCGTTGATGCAATGCTATTTGCCCCGGTACAGCACGCGGCAGTTCGTCCCGTCGCAAAGCACCCAGCATTACCTGTGCCGCGCGGGCGAGGGTGGTTTTGGGTTGCCGCCAACGGGCGTGGGGTGGCTGGCGCAGATGGGTGAGTGGTTCAGCCAGGGCGCGTCCCTGCAGACCGAAGTGCCCCAGCACGACCAGGCCTTGTCGCGCACGGGCCGAATCCTGGGCCAGGTGGACAACCCGGCGGTGGACGACTTCCTGCGTGGTGCCCGTGAATCCGCCGAGAAGCAGCAACAACTGCAAAAAGAACGGGCCCAGGCGGCGGCCGCAACGGCAAAGAAGGCCCGTGAAGCCACGCCAGCGCGCCGCTCTGCTGAGCCGCTACCGCTATGGCTCAAGCGGGTGGCGTTCTTGGGCGGGGTGGTGGGCGCATTGGTGCTCTATGGCCTGCTCGCGCACCACGTCAGCGTGGCAGTGGCGTCCGGGGTGCTGTGGTTGGGCCTGGCCATTCCGAGCGCGATCTACTTGCGTTCGATCTGGACCATGGGCGGGACCGACGGCTGGGGCAAACTCGTGGCCATCGTCCTGTCAGGTGCAGCCATCGCGGCGCCTTTTGTGGGAACGCTCGCCGCGTACACGGTTTACAAGCTGGTGGTGAGCGCGCGGGCGCGCCGCAAGGCGATCCTTTTCTTGATCGGCGTGATCGTGGTCATCGTGCTCAACGCGCTGGAGCGGTGGTTGTTCTGGTGACAGCAGGCTCCGCACGCCCGCAGCCGTGCAGGGCCTGGGCCTACAGTGCGGGGCGGCCAGCGGCGCTAGGGTGAAGGGACTCCACGTTGCATACCAAGGCCCCGCATGAAAACGACCCCCACAGCCCCCCGCAAGGAAGAGGAGATCATCCCCTCCGCTCCTGTGCCCGCCCGCACCGAGCGGCGCGTGAACACCACCCAGCCCCAGCCGCACCCTGGCAGCGGACCCGAAGACCTGAGCGGGCCCGAACCCCGCCTGCCCCACGAGCGCGACGAGGCGGTCAACATGACCGACGGCGAACCCGACGCCAAGATGGAGCAGGCCTACCGTGATGTGAAACGTGGCCTGCAGGACACGGACCGGGGGCCACCGGCCGACAAGGCGTACCAGAAGCAGAAACGGTAATGCTGCTAATTTGATAGCTATTTGCGATTGATGGATAAGCGCTAGAGGCCAATTCTTATCAGTTTTACGGCACCCGCGCCGCCCTGAACCAGCGCGGCAGGTGGTCATGGGCGTGCACCAGCGATTCAAGCACGCCGTGGCTGCGCTCCACCACCTCAATGCCCGGCGCTTTGAGGTCCGGCACGATCACTACCGCGACCCCTGCGGCTTGCGCTGCGCGTGCGCCGTTCTCGCTGTCTTCAAACGCCAGGCACTGTGCGGGGTCCACGCCCAGGCGCACAGCCGCCAGCTGGTAAAGGGCGGGGTCGGGTTTGCCGCGCGGCACCTCGTTGCCGCCAGCCCAGGCGTGAAAGTGCTGCAGCACGCCCACCCTGCCCAGGCGGTGCTCGATCTCGTCGCGCCGCGACGATGAGGCCACCGCGCAGGGCACGCCTGCTTGCCCCAAGGCGTGCAGCAGCGAGGCGGTGCGGGTTTGAGGGGAAACAGGGGCTCTGGCCCCGCGTCCCACAGGCGCGCAGCCACATCGGACTGCACCTGTTCGAACATCTGCGGACCACCCAGCAAAGCCGTGAGCATGGTGTCGGAGTCGGTGGAAGCGCGCCCCACCACTTGCAGGTAGTCGGCCTCTGCCAGTGCAATGCCCCGCGCCCGTGCGGCGTCCAGCCAGGCGCGCAGGGTCACGCGCTCGGAGTCGACCAGCAGTCCGTCCATGTCGAAGATGGCGGCGGTGAAGGGCGGGCGAGGTGTCTGCATCGAAATATGATGCCTGCAAAAACCACTGCTTCAGTCCATCCGAGGGAACATGGAAACCACGACGCGATTCACGCTGGTCTGCAAGAGCGATACCGATGCCGATGCACTGCATGCGGTTTTCAACACTCCCGATGGTGCCGGGCTTGAAGCGGCGGTCAGGGCCTTCTTCGCGGCCCGCAAGCTCACCATCCACCCCACGGACCACCTGGGCTTTGACCGCTACGAGCGTTCGGGCCTGGTGATCGACGCGGCATTCACCTCGGGCTCTGCCGATGTTGGTGATTTCATCAAGCCCTTGTCCAAGGTCTGCCATGCGCTGCATGCCGAGCTGGTCGATGATGAGGTCGCCCGCAAGCTTGAATATGGCTTCATCGACGGCAAGAAAAAGCCGCCCGTAGATGTCGTGGCCTTGATGAAGACCCTGGCCCCGACCGCCCAGCTCGGCCGTGTGGGAAAGATCATCGAGGCTGCCGAGCGCGAGCAGAACGACCCGACCTATGCCTTCATCCGCGCCATCGGGTTCTCCAAGAACCAGGCCACCGTGCAGGCCCTGCTGGAGAAGGGGGCCGACCCCAACAGCACATTCTCTTCCGGCTACTCCTGCCTGAACAAGGCCATCACCGACAAGCGCGTGAAGGTCGTGCAGCTCATGCTGGAGCATGGCGCCGACCCCAACCTGCCGCACAAGGGCTATCCCAACCTGTACGAGGCCTGTCGGTTCTCTGCACCCAAGATCGTGGACCTGCTGCTGCAGCACGGTGCCGACCCCGATGGGCGCGCTCAGGGCGCATCGGAAACCAGCTACCCCATCGAGATCGCCATCTACTACCACCAAGCCAAGATCGTGCAGTTGCTGCTGGACAAGGGCGCCACAACCCGCGGCCTGCCCAAGCTGGCCAATTTGCTGGAGCTCACGGCCCGCTCGTTCGACGCCATGTACGAGAACCTGGACGGCAAGCTCGCTATCCTGAAACTGCTGGTGCGCGACCCGGCGTGGAAGGCCGAACTCGTGCAACGCCGTGACCGGCTGACCGGAATGCTCCAGCAGTCTTTCGCTGCCTACAAGTACCAGACGCCCAAGGACCGCAAGGACTTCGACGACATCCTGGCTTTCATGGCGGCTGCTTGAAGAAATACTGCGGGCTCAGCCGCGCTGCTGCAGCGCCCGCTCGATCCGGTCACGCCGCACCGTCGTCTTGGGCACCTTGAACGGGAACCACGTGCGTACGTCCTCTTCGAGCCCGATGCCGTGCATGTAGTTGTAGATGGCCTTCTTGAGCGCGCCGCCCAGCGCGTCGTGGTCGACGCCCGTGGGGTCGATGAAGGCCACGTCGTTCTTGGCGAAGTCGCCCGGGGGCAGGGGCGCCAGCGTGACGCCGTATTCCTCGGGGTTTTTGCCGACGGGCGAGTGCACGGTGCAGGCAAAGCGGTGGAAGAACCCGCTCTGGATGCAGCCGTTGGCGAACAGCTGGCGCACGTATTCGAGCGCGTCCACGGTGTCCTGCACGGTCTGCGTGGGAAAGCCGTACATCAGGTACGCATGCACCAGGATGCCCGCGTCGGTGAACGCCCGCGTCACGCGAGCCACTTGGTCGACCGACACGCCTTTTTTCATCAGCGTGAGCAGCCGGTCTGACGCCACTTCGAGCCCGCCCGAGATCGCGATGCAGCCGCTGTCGGCCATCAGCTCGGCCAGGTCGGGCGTGAAGGTTTTTTCAAACCGCACATTGCCCCACCAGCTGATGCCTGCGTTGCGCGCGATCAGCTCGGTGGCCAGTGCCTTGAGCGCCTTGGGCGGTGCGGCCTCGTCCACGAAATGAAAGCCGGTCTGCCCCGTCTCGCGCACGATCTGCTCGATGCGGTCGGCCAGCACGGCGGCGCTGGCGCCCTCGTAGCGGCTGATGTAGTCCAGGCTCACGTCGCAAAAGCTGCACTTCTTCCAGTAGCAGCCATGCGCCACGGTGAGCTTGTTCCAGCGCCCATCGCTCCACAGGCGGTGCATGGGGTTGAGCATGTCCAGGAGCGATAGATAGCGGTCCAGCGGCAGGCCGTCCCAGGTGGGCGTTCCCACCTCGGCAAAGGCGATGTCGGCTTCCATCATGTTGATGTACTGCACCGCGCCATCGCCGCCTTCTCCATCATTGCGCACAAAGGTCCGCACCAATCGCTGGCGGCTGCGCTCGCCGCGCAGGTGCTCCAGCAGCGCCAGCAGCGGGCGCTCGCCCGCGTCCAGCGTCACGTAATCAAAGAAGTCGAACACACGCGGGTCGGCCAGTTCGCGCAGCTCGGTGTTCACAAAGCCGCCGCCCAGCACGGTGGCGATGTGTGGGTAGCGCGCCTTGATGGCCTGGGCGATGCGGAACGCCGCATACACGGACCCCGGGAACGGCACGGACAGCAGCACCACGGTGGGCTGGTGCTTGGCAATCGCTTCGTGCGTGAGCTGCTCCAGCAGCGCGTCCACCAGCGTGGGCGGCGCAGCGAGTGCTTGGGCCAGCGGGTCAAACGTGGGCTGGCTGCCCGCCAGTGATTCGGCGTAGCGCACGAACTCAAAGCGCTCGTCCACCGCGTCGCGCAGCACGTCGGCCAGGTCGTTCAGGTACAGCGTGGCCAGGTGCTTGGCCTTGTCCGTCAGGCCGAGCGCGCCAAAAGCCCAGCCCAGCGGGTCGCCGCCTTCGTCATCCACATACACATCCAGTGTGGCAAAGCGCGGGCCCTCGGGCAGGTAGTTCCGTCCCACGATGCGGTGCGCCAGCGTGCTGTCGCGGCCTTGCAAGAAGGCAATGGCGGGGCCGATGGTGACGAGGTAGCGGTCCTTTTGCGCCGCAAAACTTTGCACGGCGGGGCTCTGCTTTTTGGCGGGCAGCGCATCCACCTGGGCGGCCACCGCGCGCAGCCCTTCGGGCGAGAGCAGGCGCAGCACCAGCGCCAATGCCAGGTCTTCCTGGAACGCCGTCACCCCCCGCGAACGCAGAAAGCCCGTGAGGTAGGCGGTGGAGGGGTATGGCGTGTTCAGCTGCGTCATCGGGGGGATGACGGAGAGGACGCGCGGGGCGGGTGAGGCGGGGGCGACGGCAGACATGGTGGAAACAGGCAATGGGGCGATGCGGTGCCGCCGCAGGGGTCGTGGAACCCCCGATTATCCCGGCCCGGCTTTATCCCTGGTGGGCGGGGGGCGCCGGGGGCACCGCAGCCGCGTGGGGTTTGCCACAGGTCATCCCTGGTAGTTGTTCTTCACCCGCACATAGTGCTCGGCTGAATATTTCAGGTACGCAATCTCTGCATCGGTGAGCGCGCGCTGGCGCACCGCCGGGCGGCCGATGTAGAGGTACCCGCTCTCCAGCACCTTGCCGGGCGAGACCAGGCTGCCCGCGCCCAGCATCACGCGGTCTTCGATGATGGCGTCATCCATCACGATGGAGCCCATGCCGATGAGGCATTCGTTGCCGATGCGGCAGCCGTGCAGGATCACCGAATGGCCCACCGTGACGTAGTCGCCGATGACCAGCGGCGAGCCTTCGGGCTTGCTGGGGTTGCGGTGCGACACATGGCCCATGGTCAGGTCCTGCACGTTGCTGCACACGCCCACGGTGATGCGGTTCACATCGCCGCGCAGCACGGCGTTGCACCACACCGAGCTGTCGCGGCCCAGCGTGACGTCGCCGATGACCTGGGCAGAGTCGTGGATGAAAACGCCGGTGTCCAGGACCGGGGCGGTGTCGAGGTAGGGAGCGAGGGGCATCTTGGTGTCAGGCTGCGTGGAAAGAACGGGCGAGCGTAGTGCAAATTGCACCTCACGCTGGTTTGCTGGCCAGGGTGGTGGTGTGGGTCAGCGCGCTGGGGCGCGGCGAGGGGCAGGTTTCGCAGAGGTTGCAACAGGGGCTGCCGCTGCCTTGCCCGTGCTTCCAGCCTGGGATTTTTTTACGGGGGCCTTGGCCTCATGGGTGGGTGCAGCGTAGAACCCCAGGAACATGTCCACCGCATCTCCCACTACTTGCGCTTGCTGTGCGGCGCTCAAGGGTGGCTGGCCCATGGCCAGCTGGGGCCAGAACGCAAATGCCTTGACCATGCCCTGCAGTTGCTGCGCGGCGTAGGGAACATCCATGGTGGCGCGCAGGCGGCCATCTTGCTGGGCCGCGCGCAACCAGCGCGGCAGGCCCTCTTCCTTGGCCGAGAGCTTGGCGGTGATGCCGCGCGCGCGCTCGGGGGTGTGCATCATGTCGGCCATGGCCACGCGGCTCAGGTCGATGAAGCTCGCGTCGTTGAGCAGGCGCATCTTTTGCGCCAGCAGCTCCAGCAGCTGGTCGCGCAGCGGGCGCGTGGGGGTGTAGGCCAGTTCGTCGGGTGACTGGCTGCGCTCCCACATCAGCAGCAGGATGGCTTCGAACAGTTCTTCCTTGCTTGGGAAGTGGTTGTACACCGTGCGTTTGGACACATCCGCCGCTGCGGCCACGCGGTCCATGCTGGTGCCGTTGAAGCCGTGTTCGCGGAACTCGCCGATGGCGGCCTGCACGATGGCATCGCGCTTGCGGTCGGTCAGGCGAGGGGTGGGCTGGGAGGCGATCATGCGCAAATTTTACACCGGGTAGTTTACTTTTCTAAAAAGTGAACTACACTGTGCAGTGTAATTTCTATGTCGCAGATCTGGTGTCACTCTCCATCGTCCCCTGCCGCCGTCTGCTCCCGGCACTTTGTGTCGCCTTCGTTGTACTGATCGCCATGGCCTACAGCCTCTTTTCCCGCGCCGCCCAGCCGGTGGCCGCCTATGAACAGTCGCCGCAGTTTGCGGGTGGCAAATTTCGCAACGTGGCACCCCGCCATGCGCTGGGCGCCCTCAAGACGCTGGAGGTGATGTGGCGCTTTGCCACCGGTAAGCCCGACGACTCGGTTCCGCGCCAGCCCGTGCCGGTGTACGCGGTGATGCGGTCAGACCTGCTGGCCGCGCCCGACCTGAGCCTGTGGCGCCTGGGCCACTCCACCATGCTGCTCAAGATCAATGGCCAGTTCTGGCTGACCGACCCGGTGTTTTCCGAGCGTGCCTCGCCGTTCCAGTTCATGGGGCCAAAGCGCTTTCATGCACCGCCTATCACCATCGACGAGCTGCCGCCCATCACGGGCGTGGTCCTGTCGCACGACCATTACGACCACCTGGACTACGCCGCCATCCAGAAGCTGGCGCCCAAGGTCGAGCACTTCATCACGCCGCTGGGCGTGGGTGACCGACTCATCAGCTGGGGCGTGCCTGCAGCCAAGGTACAGCAGTTCGACTGGTGGCAGGGCACCACCATTGGCGGGCTGCAGCTGGTGGCCACGCCTGCGCAGCATTTCTCGGGCCGGGGCCTGTCGGACGGCAACAGCACGCTGTGGGCCTCGTGGGTGCTGATCGCGGGTCAAGGCGCTGACCAAGTCCGCGTCTTCTTCAGTGGCGACACGGGCTACTTTGACGGCTTCAAGGCCATCGGCGAGCGGTTCGGCCCGTTCGATCTGACGCTGATCGAAACGGGCGCCTACAACGCCGACTGGCCCGACATCCACATGCACCCCGAGGAGAGCCTGCAGGCCCATCTGGACGTGAAGGGGCGCCATCTGTTCCCCATCCACAACGGCACGTTCGACCTGTCGCTGCACCCCTGGGTGGAGCCGTTCGAGCGCATCACCGCGCTCGCGGCGGCAGCGCAGGTGCCGCTGGTGGCGCCCATCATGGGCGAGCGGCTGGACATCCGAGCGCCCGCACCGTCCACGCACTGGTGGCGCAAGGTGGAGCCGCAGGCCGAGGCCACGGCAGTGGACCGAAGCGTGGCCCTGGCCCCGCAGCCCGGCGCGTGGTGATTTACCGCATGCGCGCCAGCCCGCCCACCACGCGCGCGGCGGCCACGATCTCGGCTTCGCTATAGCCTGCATACCCCAACAGCCAGCCACGCCGCGTGGACTGCATCGCATAGCGCGATAGTGGCGCCAGCATCACCCCGGCGGTGAGCGCCTTGCGGCTCAGGGTCTCGTCGTCACTGCCTGGGGCGGCTTCGTACAGCAGGTGCATGCCCCGGTCGCTGGGCGCCAGCTGAAGGGCTCCGCCGCTCGCCTCGGCCAGCGCGTCAACCAGCACCCGCTGGCGCGCCTGGTACAGCTCGCGCATCTGCCGCAGGTGGCGCAGCAGGTGGCCTTCGGCAATGAAGCGCGCCAGCACCGCCTGGGTGTCGCCCGGTGCATGCCGGTCGGTGATGGCGCGGGCCATGGCAAAGGCCTCCACCAGTGCGGGCGGCACCACCACAAAACCCAGGCGCAGGCCGGGGTGCAGTGTCTTGCTGAAGGTGCCCACGTACAACACGCGCTCCGAGCCCGGCAGGCTGCACAGGGCGGGTACGCGCTGGGCAGCGCCGCCGTACTGAAACTCGCCGTCGTAGTCGTCTTCCACCACCCAGGCGTCGTGCGTGCGCGCCCATTGCAACAGGGCCTGCCGCCGGGCCAGGCCCATGCACACGCCGGTGGGGAACTGGTGCGTGGGCGTGACCACCGCCATGCGCGCGCCGGGCCACTGGGCCGCACCCTCGTCGATGCGAAGGCCCTGCGCATCCAGCGCCACAGGCCGCGCCAGCACGCCGTGGCCCAGCAGGCTGGCGCGGATGCCTGGGTAGCCAGGGTCTTCCACCAGCACCTCATCGCCCACGTCCAGCAGCAGCCGCGCGATCAGGTCGATGCCCTGCTGCGAGCCCGAGCACACTACCACCTGCGCCGCATCGCAGCGGATGCCGCGCGACGCCCACAGCCACAGTGCCACGGCCTGGCGCAGTTCGGGGTCGCCCGCAGGGTCCAGGTACTGTGCGCGTGCGCTGCGCTGGCCGGGGCGGGCCTGGCGTGCCAGGCGGTCCCACAGGGCAAACGGAAACGTGTCCACTTCGGGCGCGCCGATGCGGAATGCGCGTGCCGCCACATGCGGCGGGCGCCAGCGGGCAGCCGTCTCGGCAATGAGCTGCCCGCGCCGCGAGAGCCCACGCGGCGGCGCCACCAGCCCTTGCGGAGGCGGTGCGCCTGCGGCCTGCGAGACATAGGTGCCGTCGCCGACACGCGCCTCCACATACCCTTCGGCCTGCAGGCGCTGCACGGCCCACAGCACGGTGTTGCGTGACACGCCCAGGCTGGCTGCGTGCTCGCGCGACGGCGGCAGGCGCGTGCCCGCCGGCAGGCGGCCCTGTTCGATGGCGCTGCGCAGCTGTTCGTACACCTGCTGGCGCAACTGGCCCAGGCGCCCGTCCCGGGGGGCTGTGGTCTTGGGATTGGCTCCGGCAACTGGCATGAATTGGCCCCTTGGTTGTGGTGATGCAACCATAAACTGAAGAGCCATTTTAGAAATCCCGGGCTTGTGTTTCCTCCAAGGCCCGGCCACCGCAAGAAAGACCTATCCATGGCCGAGCACACCGCCACTATCACCTGGTCCCGTGGCAACGATGACTTTCTGGACAAGCGCTACCACCGCACCCACACCTGGCAGTTCGATGGCGGCGCCACCGTGGCCGCGTCGTCGTCACCCCATGTCGTGCCGCTGCCGTATTCCGACGCGGCAGCGGTGGACCCGGAAGAAGCCTACGTCGCGGCCCTGTCGAGCTGCCACATGCTGTGGTTCATGGACTTCGCCAGCCGCGCGGGCTATCGGCTCAACAGCTACGCCGACGCCGCCGTGGGCACCATGGCCAAGAACGCGCAGGGGCAGCTTGTCGTCACCCACGTGCAGTTGCGCCCCGTCACGCGCTTTGATGGGGCCCACGCGCCCAGCGCTGCCCAGCTGGACGACCTGCACCACCGCGCCCACACATCGTGCTTTCTGGCCAACTCGGTCAAGACGCAGATCGACTGCGCGCCCGTGCTCGAAGTGGATGGAGCCTGACATGACCATTGCCAACCGCCAGTTTCAAGTCACCGACCCGGCCGCGCAGCAGGGACTGGTGCAGGCCCAGCCCCTGGCCACCCTGGTCGTGTCGCACGAGGGCACGCTGCACGTGAACCATGTGCCTTTGTATCTGGACCCCTCGCGCGGACCGCACGGCACGCTGGTGGGCCATGTGGGGCGCGGCAACGGCGTGTGGCCGCTGCTGCCGCAGCAGGCCGTGGCCGTGTTCCACGGCCCCCAGGCCTATGTGTCGCCCTCGTGGTATCCGTCCAAGGCCATCGACGGCAAGCAGGTGCCCACCTGGAACTACGCCACCGTGCACGCCCACGGCACGCTCAGCGCGGTGGACGATCCAGTGCAGTTGCGCGCCATCCTGCACATTCTGAGCGAGCGGCACGAGGCGCACCGCCCCGACCCTTGGCGCATTGACGATGCCCCGCCCGACTACATCGACAAGCTGCTGGGCGCCATCGTGGGCATCGAGCTGGCGGTGGAGCGTTGGGAAGGCGTCTGGAAGGTGAGCCAGAACCGCACCGACACCGACCGCGCGGGCGTGGTGCAGGGCCTGATGGCCGAGGGCACATCTGCAGCACAAGACATGGCCGCGCTGGTGCGGGTGGCTTGATGCCTTGAGTACACGCAAGCATCAAAATTGATAGCTTGTGGCGCTTGATAGATAAGCGCTAGAGCCTGTTTTGACCATATTTTTTAGGTGGCTGAAATCGTTCATCACTGTTCGGGCTGAGCCTGGCGAAGCCGTGCGCGGCGCTTCGACAGCCTCAGTGTGAACGGGTTATGGACGAATCATCCCTCCAGCAGCTCCACCCGCAGCGCCACCACTGGCCCGGCCACCGCAGGGTGGGCGGCCAGTGCGTGCACGGCCAGGTCTACCGTGGCTTGGGCAACGGCATCGGTCAGCACCAGCACTTGGGGCTCGCTGCCCGTGGGCAGCGCTTTGTCGCAGGCCAGCTCCACACGCTGCACGGGCACGTGCTGCGCCGCCAGCCAGGCAGCCACGGCTTCGATCTGCTGGGCGCTGTGCACAGGCACGCGCAGGTAGTGGCGGGTGTGCACGGCTGCGCGGGGCAGCACGGCCAGTTGCTCGTCCACGGCCTCGGGATGAAACCCCAGGTGCGGCACGCGCTGCTGTGCACGGGTGCCATCCAGGCGCGCCACGTCCACCAGGTCGGCAATCACGGCCGATGCGGTTTGCTCGGACCCCGCACCCGCGCCGTAGAACATCGTCACACCCGACGCATCGCCCTTGACCATCACCGCGTTCATCGAGCCGTTCACTTGCGCCAGCAAATGTGCGGCAGGCACCAGCGCAGGTTGCACGCGCAGCTCCACGCCGTCCACATCGCTCTCTTTGCGCCGCTTGGCCACGCCCAGCAGCTTGATGCGAAAGCCCAGTTGCTCGGCGCAGGCCACGTCCAGCCCCTGCAAGCGGGTGATGCCCTCCACCTGCGCATCGGCAAAGCGCACCGGCATGCCGAACGCATTGGCCGCCAGCAGCGAGATCTTGTGCGCAGCGTCGACGCCCTCGATGTCAAACGTCGGATCGGCCTCGGCATAGCCCAGCGCCTGGGCCTGCGCCAGCGCTTCGGCAAAGCCAACACCCTCATCGCGCATCTTGCTCAGGATGAAGTTGGTGGTGCCGTTGATGATGCCCGCCACCCATTCGATGCGGTTGGCCGTGAGGCCCTCGCGCAGCGCCTTCACGATGGGGATGCTCACCGCCACCGCGCCTTCATAGGCCACGGCCACGCCGTGCTGGCGGGCGGCGGCAAAGATATCGTTGCCGTGCGTGGCCAGCAGCGCCTTGTTGGCCGTGACCACATGCTTGCCCGCGCGGATGGCGGCCAACACCCAGTCGCGCGCAGGGCCGGTGCCGCCAGCGGCTTCCACCAGCACATCCACATCGGGGTGTGTGGCCACCTGCATGGGGTCGTTGGTCAGGGCCACATCTTTGCCCACCACGCTCATGGCGCGGGCGAGGCTGCGGGCGCATACCACCACCAGCTTGATGTCCCGCCCTGCGCGGCCTGCGATGAGCGCCTGGTTGCGTGCCAGCACGCGAAAGGTGCCCGCGCCCACGGTACCAATGCCGATCATGCCCACACGCAGGGGGCGCATGGCCGCAGTGGGCGACTGCAACGACGGGGCTTCGAGGGACTGGACGGGATCTCGGTACATGGACTTCTCCGGCTAACGAACGAACAAACAAAAAAACCCAGCTGCCAGAGCTGGGTTTCGTGCATTCGTCTTGGGGGAGAAGAGAGCGATCACCAGGTGGCTGCCGAAACGGCCACCTGCGCGTGCTCAGGTGGCCGCGGTGGTAATGGTGGTAATCATTCGTGCATCCAGTGCCCGCTGTTCACCATTGGCCCGCGTGAGTGCGGGCGGCATCATGCCCATGCCTTGGAAGGCAGCGGCGCGTGCGGTGAAGGGGATGGAGGTGTACGACATGAAGGGCGCAGTGTACCGGATGCGTGCCGGGGCCCGTCAACCCGTTTCTGTGGGCCTGTGGCGCGAAGGACTCACCGACCTTCGGTGGCTGCCACGCGCACCATGCGGATCGCATCGAACGGGCAGCGCACCGCACACAGCGCGCACCCGGTGCAGCCCGGCGCATCGTGCAGGGTGGAACACTTGGGACCCCAGGGCCCCGTGCCTTGCACCTGCAGCGACAGCACATGCGGCGGGCACACCGCAATGCACCAGCCGCAGCCGGTGCAGCGCTGGGGGTCGATGGTGGGCAGTGCCTTGGGGGGGGTCGTGGTCATGTGGTGCGGTGCTGCTGGCAGTGTGCCCCTGGAGCGGGCTCCCCACAAGGAGCGCGCTACAGTGCCCCTCATGAACGCAGAACCCCACTCCACCATCACCCGCCATCTGTTGATCACCGGCCATGTGCAGGGCGTGGGCTACCGCTGGTCCATGGTGCAGGCCGCCGAACGCCTGGGCGTAAAGGGCTGGGTGCGCAACCGCCAGGATGGCCGCGTGGAGGCCTGCGCATGGGGCACCGAGCAGGCCGTGCTGGCCCTCATCGACTGGGCGCAGCAGGGGCCTGTGCATGCGCGGGTGGAACGTGTGGTGGTGGGCAATGTGCCCGATGGTGGCGAGGCCCCGCAGGGGTTTGTGCAGCGAGAGACGCTGTAGCTGCGCCGCTGCTATGGGCGCAGGCCCAGTTGCCTCAGCAACTCCATCGCCCCCGCAGGCGCTCGCTCTTTCGCGCCGTTGATGAAGTAGACGAACACATCGCGCGGCCGCTCGCCGCCGGTCCAGGTGCGCACGCCATCGGCCCACTGTGCAATCGCCTCGTGCGTGTAGCCGGTGGGCACATCGGCCTGGCTGCGCATCAGCCGCAGGTAGGCAAAATCGGCCTCTGCATCTGCGATGGCGGGAAACTTTTCGGAGTCCGTGTAGACAGGCACGCAGCCGTATTGGCGGGCCAGCGCCACGAACTCTGGCGTGGCAAAACTCGGGTGGCGCGCATCCAGGGCGTGGCGCAGCCGCAGGCCATCCACCTGTTGTGGCAGCAGGGCCAGAAAGGCCTCGAAGTCCCGTGGCTCAAACACCTTGGTCGGCATGAACTGCCACACGATGGGCCCGAGCTTGTGCTTGAGTTCCGAGATGCCGCTCTCCACAAACCGCGTGATCGACTCGCCTGCCTCCGCCAGCACGCGCCGGTGCGTGGCGAAACGGTTGGCCTTGAGCGAGAACAGGAAACCTTCGGGCGTTTCATCCCGCCACTTGGCGAAGGTGGGCGGCTTGAAGGTGCTGTAGTACGTGCCGTTGACCTCGATGGAGGTGAGCTGGCGGCTGGCGTACTGCAGCTCCTTGCTGTGCGCGAGGCCTGCGGGGTAGAAGTTGTCGCGCCAGGGCTCGAAGGTCCAGCCGCCGATGCCGATGCGGATGTTTTGGCTTCTGCTGCTACTGCCTGCGTTGGTGCTACCAGTGCTGTCCACGGTGTTCCCCTCATGAATCCACGGAAGGGCCACTGTAGCAGCGGCCTGCTGCGCCTGGAGAGCCCACAGAGCGGTGCTATGGCTGCGGGCCGGGCAGCTCGACCCGCGCCTCCAGCCCCGCACCATCCTCACGCGGCCCCAGCACCAGCCGGCCGCCCAGCGCCTGCGCCAGCTCGTTCGCAATGGCCAGGCCTAGCCCCGTGCCGCCTGTGCCGCGGTTGCGCGAGTCTTCCAGCCGCACATAGGGTTGGAGCACGGCGGCCAGGTCAGCTTCCGGTATGCCCGGCCCCCGGTCCAGCACGCGCAGCAGCCACTGGCCGTGATCTCCAGCCTCCAGACTCACTTCAGCCGCGCCCGCGAACTTGAGCGCGTTGTCCACCAGGTTGCACACCAGCCGGCGCAGGGCCTGCGGGCGCGAGTCGCAGGTGCCCGGGTCTGCGTGCAGCAGCGTCACGGGCAGGCCCGCATCGGCGTAGTCGAACGCAATGCTCTGCAGCAGCGCGCGCAGGTCCACGCGCTGTGGGGGCTCCTGGGCCGCCTGGGACGAGCGCGCGTAGGCGATGCCCTCTTCCACCAGCGACTGCATCTCGGCCAGGTCTGCGTGCAGCTTGCCCTGCAGCGCGGTGTCGTCCAGCAGGTCGGCGCGCAGGCGCAAGCGGGTGATGGGCGTTTGCAGATCGTGCGAGACGGCGGCCAGGATGCGCATGCGCTCCTCCAGGTGCGCCTGGATGCGCTGCTGCATGCGGTTGAAGGCCTGGGCAGCGCGCTGCACCTCGCGCGGGCCGTCCTCGGCCAGGGGCACGGCGGCGCGGTCGGCACCCAGCGCATCGGCCGCATCGGCAAGCGTGCGCAAGGGCCGCGTGGCCGCGCGTACGGCCCAGGCGCACAGGCCTACCAGCAGCGCCAGCTGTAGCGCCAGCGCGCCCAGAACCCAGGGCGAGACCTGCAACCGGGGCTCGTCCATGTCCACGGCCAGCGGCGTGCCGTCGCTCAACTGGAGCTGCAGGCGCAGCTCGGTGCCGGGCACGAGGGGGTCGACCACCCGCACCGTCTGGCCGGGGGGCAGCGTGGCGCCCACGGCGCCTGCAATCAGGCGGGCCAGGTCGGACGGGTCTTCGGGTGCGTCCAGCGGCGCGGTTAGCGCAAACCGGTAGTTGCGACGCGCCAGCCGGTCCACCCACTGCGCACGCTCCGCGGCGGGCAGGCGGTCCAGCATGGCCATGGAGCTGGCCACATCGCTCGCCAGGTACGACACCATGGCGCGGCGCATGGTCATGCTGCGCTCGGTGATCGCCAGCACGAAGGTCAGCGCATGCGCCAGCGCCAGGCCCAGTGCCAGCACCAGCAGGATGCGACCGAACAACGAGCGGGGCCACCAGCGCAGCGTCATGCGGCGGCTCCTCCCGGCGCGGGTGCGATTGCCGGTGCGGGCAACACGCCGGCGCAGAACACATAGCCCTCGTTGCGCACGGTCTTGATATAGCGTGAGCCGCGTACCCCGTCGCCCAGCCGCTGGCGCACGCGGCTGACCAAGAGGTCGATGGAGCGGTCGAACACATCGGCATCGCGACCCTGGGTGAGCTGCAGCAGCTGGTCGCGTGTGAGGATGCGCTGGGGGTGGTCCAGCAGCACGCGCAGCAGCCGGTATTCGGCGCCCGACAGCGCCACCACCGCGCCCGTGGCATCGAGCAGGTGGCGCGCCGTGGTGTCCAGCCGCCAGTCGCCGAACGCAAGGTGGCGCGCGGGCTCGGCCACCGCCAGGTTGGGCGGCAGCATGCGCGTGCGCCGCAGCACCGCGTGGATGCGCGCCAGCAGCTCGCGCGCGGCAAAGGGCTTGGTCAGGTAGTCGTCCGCGCCCAGCTCCAGGCCCAGGATGCGATCCGCCTCGTCGCTGCGCGCGGTGAGCATGATGATGGGCAGCGGCGGCGTGCCGGGGCTGCGCAGCTCGCGGCACAGCGCGATGCCGTCGGTGCCCGGCAGCATCAAGTCCAGTACCAAGAGGTCGATGCGTTGCGTGGCCAGCACCTCGCGCATCTGCCTGCCGTCGGCTGCCACGCTCACCTGCAGGCCCTGGCGCTGCAGGTACTCGGCCGCCAGCTCGCGGATGCCGGCGTCGTCATCGACGATGAGGATGTGGTCGGGCGGGGTCGTCGTCGTCATGGGCGCTGATTGTCCAGGCTTTGGCGCCTAGCGGTGAGGCCGGTACGGGCCCGCATGTATCTGAACTTGTCTGCCGGTGCCGCCGACACGCGCGCATACCAAAAGGCCTGTGCAGGACAAACCGCCGATACGTACGCTGGCTTCAATGCAGTCTTCCTGAACTTCACGAGGACTTGCCATGAAACCATCCTTCGCCCTGGCCGCCGCTGCGCTGGCCCTGGGCCTGGCGCACAACGCCAGCGCGCAAGAGGCTGCCACCCAGCCCGCCACGGCGCCGCACCCCAAGGCCCCGCTGGGCCGCTGGATCACCGAAAGCGGCAACCTGGAGGTGGAGATTGCTCCCTGCCCCACTAACGCCAATGGCACTGCCAGTGCGAACACCGGTGGCAGCAGCGGCACCAACACCCTCTGCGGCAAGGTGGTGCGCGTGCTGGCCAACCGGTCGATGAGTGCACCCGGCACCGAGATGGCCGCGGCCGACGCGCGGCCCGCGCTGGGCATGACGATGCTGTCCGGCCTGCGCGACAGCGGCAGCGGCGAGTACCAAGGCGAGATTTACAACCGCGAGAACGCCAAGACCTACCGCTCCACCCTCACCCCCGCTGAGCCCGACCAGCTGCTGGTGCGCGCGTATGTCGGTATCCCGCTGTTCGGCAAGACGCAGGTGTGGCGTCGCCCGGCCGCAGAGCGTGGGGGCGTGCAATGAGCATGGCCGCCACCTCCCCCTGGCTGGCCGTGGCCGCTGGCATGCTGACTGTGGGCGCGCCCTGCGTGCTGCCCATGTTGCCGGTGGTGCTGGGGGCGTCGGTGGCGGGCGGCCCAGCGCAGCGCACGCGTCCGCTGTTCATCGCGCTGGGGTTTGCGCTGTCGTTCGCAGCCGTGGCGCTGCTGTTCAGCAGCTTCACGCAGGTGCTGGGCTTGTCGCCCGAGGGCTTGCGCCGGTTCGCCGCCGCAATGCTGCTGGTGTTTGGCGTGCTCACGGTGTGGCCCAGGCCATTCCAGTGGCTGAGCCAACAGGCGGGTGGCGTGCTCAACCGAGCGGCCAGCCTGGGGATGGGCGCATCGGCGGGCAACTGGGGCGGGCTGCTGCTGGGTCTGAGCCTGGGTGCGGTGTGGACGCCCTGCGCCGGGCCGGTGCTGGCCTCCATCCTCGCGCTCATCGCCACGGAGCCGCCCGGGGTCAGCACGGCGGTGCTGTTGCTGGCCTATTCCACCGGCGCCGCGCTGCCCATGCTGGCCATCGCCTACGGCGGTCAGGCCGCGGCCAGTCATGTGCGCCGCATCTCGCGCCATGCACACCGCGTGCAGCAGGTTTTTGGGGTGGTGGTCATCGCCGTCGCGCTGGCCATGCTGCTGGAGGTGGATGGCCAGGTCACAGCGTGGCTGTCGCAGTTCTATCCCTCAAGTTTTGGAGGGCTGTAAGCGGCCCTCAGCAAGGAGTTTCACCATGACATCGCGCATTTCTTCACCCATCTCGTTTCAGCGCCGCACGTTCCTGGCGTCTGCAGCATCTGTGGCTGCCGCCGTAGCGGCACCCGCCCTCACCCACGCAGCAGGGCCCGCCGTCCAGGCGGCCACGCTGCCCGACTTTGGCGCGGCACCCGAGTTCACGGGCATCGAGCGCTGGCTCAACTCCGAGCCGCTCAGCCTGGCCCAGCTGCGCGGCCGCGTGGTGCTGGTGGACTTCTGGACGTATGCCTGCATCAACTGCATCCGCACGCTGCCCCACGTGAACCGTTGGGCCGAGCTGTACACGCCCCAGGGCCTCACCGTGGTGGGTGTGCACACGCCGGAGTTTCCGTTTGAGCGCACCACCAGCAACGTCGAGGTGGCCATGCGCCGCCATGGCGTGAAGCACCCCGTCGCGCAGGACAACCGCTACGGCACCTGGAAGGCCTACAGCAACCAGTACTGGCCCGCAGCCTACCTCATCGATGCGCAGGGCCGCATTCGCTACAAGCACTTCGGCGAAGGCGAATACGACCGCACCGAGGCCGTGATCCGCGCGCTGCTGGCGGCGCGGAGCTAGGCGTCTGGCTCCACCGTTCACCCATTTTTATCCCGTCATTTCTCTGCCCGCTCTCCACTCACCTTTGCAGGACTTTTGCACCATGCCGTACCCCCGCCTTCAATTTGCCCTGGTCACACTCGCCGCGGCCGCTGCCGCCCTCTGCATGGCCGCTGCCAGCCATGCGCAGGCACCGCAACTGCCACCACCGGACGCCACCTACCCCGCCACACTGCAACTGATGCAGGGCTTTCCGCCGCCGCCCGACAAGGTCGTGCGCCTGGCCAACATCCTCAAATACCCCAACGTGCGCTGGGCCGCGCACCACCTGCGCGAGCTGGGCCCCACGGCCGCCGTCTGGCGCGGCGCCGGCGCACCCAGCGCGCTACTCGCCGCAGCCCGCGCGCTGGACGATGCACTGCCGGTGCCCGACGGCAAGGGCGGCACCACCACGCTGGCTGACTGGCAAAAGGCCACCTACACCGATGGCCTGCTGGTGCTGCACCGGGGCCGTGTCGTGTACGAGCGCCACCACATCGGCATGCAGCCGCACCAGCCCCACGTGCTGTGGTCCATGAGCAAATCGCTCACCGGCCTGCTGGCCACTGAACTCATCCAGGAAGGCGTGATCGACCCGAAAGCGCTGATTCCCCGCTACCTGCCCGAGCTGGCCACCAGCGCCTGGGCCGATGCCACCGTGCAGCAGACCCTGGACATGACGACCGGCGTGCAATACGCCGAGAACTTTGCCGACCCTGCGTCCGGCGTTTTCCAGTACCTGGCCGCCGCAGGCCTGCAGCCCGCGCCGCCCGGCAGCAACGCCGCCAAAAGCATGGCCGAGTTCCTGCCCACGTTGAAGAAAGAAGGGGAGCACGGCACCGCGTTTGCGTACAAGTCGGTGGACACGGAAGTACTGGGCTGGCTGCTTCAGCGCGTGACGGGCAAGAGCTACGCCACGCTGCTGTCCGAGCGCATCTGGTCGCGCCTGGGCGCGCAGGAGGATGCCTATGTGTTTGCCGATGCGAACGGTGGCCAGTCCACCAGCGTCGGCGTGAACGCCACGCTGCGCGACTTGGGGCGCTTTGGAGAAATGCTTCGTGCCAATGGCAGCTTCAACGGCCAGCAGATCATCTCGGCCGCCACCATTGCCGAGCTGCGCAAGGGTGCCGATCCCACGAAATTCAGCAAGGCCCCCGGCACGGCCATGCGCACGGGCTACTCGTACCACAACCAGTGGTGGGTGCCGCACGATGCGGACGGTACGCTGGAAGCCAAGGGCCTGATGGGCCAGCACATCCACATCAACCCGGCGGCAGAACTGGTGGTGGTGAAGCTATCAACACACCCGGTGCCCAACACGGCCTTCACCCACGCGCTGGACCGGCAGGCGTTTGCTGCGCTGGCAGCGGCGGTGCGGGCTCGCTGAGGGTGAAGAAGAATCGGCCAAGGCGGCGCCCCCGGCGCTGCGCCTGAACCGTTAGCTACTTCACGAGCGTGGCGGTCAGCGTGATCTCTGGCACCGAGGCCAGCGCCTTCGACAGCGGGCAGTTGGCCTTGGCATCGGCCGCTAGCTTCTGAAAGGCCGCGTCGTCCATGCCCGGCACCTTGGCCGTGAGCGTGAGGGCGATGCGGTCAATCACAAAACCATCGCCTTCCTTGCTTAGCCGCACGCTGGCCGTGGTGTCGACGGTCTCGGTGGCGATGCCAGCCTTCTCGGCGGCAAAAGAAAACGCCATGGTGAAGCAGGCTGCATGGGCAGCGCCCACGATCTCCTCGGGATTGGTGCCCTTGCGGTCGTCGCCGAAGCGGCTGGCAAAGCCGTAGGGGTACTTGTCCAGTGCGCCGGTCTCGGTGCTGATCTGGCCCTGGCCGGACTTGCCGGCACCTTCCCAGTGAACGCTGGCTTTCTTTTCAGACATGGTGTGCTCCTTGTGGTGAATGGGGTGAACCGCCCATGTCACCACGCCCCGCCGCTCGGGCGTGTGGGACACCGTCGCGTCGTGCTGTCCATCTTGAACGTGCATCGTGGCGGGCATGGGTGCCCGTTGCAGCGCTAGTGTGGTGTTGCATGCTTGACGGCACATTGAAAGCCGATGGATTTTTGGTCAGGGCAAGGCGCAAGCCACAGCGACACCCGTAGGTATCGCGCGGATTTGCAACGCCGCCCTGGCCGAAAAGACCCGGTTAGAAGTGCCGGATAGCGTCCAACACCACACTAAACGTCTTCAATGAGGGGCTGGGTCCGCACCATGCGGATCGCATCAAACGGACACCGCACCGCGCACAAGGCGCACCCCGTGCAGATCGCAGCAGCAGGATAGAGCCAGGCGACCACGACAGCATTGCAGCTCAGCGCACGCAGCACCGCTGGTCGAGCGCTGCCGTGGTGGGCGGGCTGTAACCACCATCGAAGGCGGGTGCGCTGGCGATACCGTGCGTGCACGCCCCTGCAGCAGCAACAGTGCCTCCAGCATCATCCGGCACCTTCACATCCATGGACACGTCCAGGGCGTCAGCTACCGCTGGTCCATGATGCTGGCTGCCCAGCAGCGCGGTGTGCAAGTGCCGTGATGGCAGAGCCTGCGGAGCCTTGGGCAGGCCTTGTACAGAGGGACACGGTGTAGGAGCAGGGAGGTTGGTCAGCTTGCACCGTGTCGGGTGCCGCGCTGCTGCACCAACCGACGGATTGGTCTTGGTGACCGTTCAGCCCTTGCGCTGCAAGTCCCGAGCCCCATAAGCACAGTACCCAGGCTTGGGGCTCTTCTTTTGTGGGTGCAGCCGGCACGTCTCGGGCCGCTTGTCATACACCGTGCACAGCCGGGTCTTCGGGTCCAGAAAATTGCAGTCCCCGCTGGCCCGCCGCGCCATCGTGAAGATCGCGTTCTTGTGATTGAAGTGGTCAATCAACCGCGCCTTGAGCAGCCGCTTGGCAATGTGCCGCAGCTCTTCATGCTCGGCCTCGAACGGGTCTACCAGCTCAAGCCGCACCAGGTCGGGCAACAGCACTTCCAGCGGCATCGTGCAGCAGTTGGCCGCGCAGGTGTCGCACAGGCCTGCGCGGTAGCGGGTCCAGGTGTCGAGCCGGTCGACGTCAACGATGGCGATGGGATATCTCAACGATCAGACGTCGATATTGCCCGCCCGCAAAGCGTTCGTTTCAATGAAATCCCGCCGGGGCTCCACCTCATCCCCCATCAGCATCGTGAACACCCGGTCCGCCTCGATCGCGTCGTCGATCTGCACGCGCAGCAGGCGGCGCACGTTGGGGTCCATCGTGGTTTCCCACAGCTGCTCGGGGTTCATCTCGCCCAGGCCCTTGTAGCGCTGGCGGGATGTGCTGCGTTCGGCTTCGCTGATCAGCCACTTCATGGCCTGGCGGAAGTCGCCGACTTTTTCTTCCTTCTGCTTTTCGCCTTCGCCGCGCAGGGCCTTGGCGCCCTCGCCCAGCAGGCCGCGGAAGGTCTCTGCGGCTTCGGCCAGGGCGGCGTAGTCGGCGCCGTGCACGAAGTCTTGCGTGATGACGCTGCTCTTGATGTTGCCGTGGTGGCGGCGGCTGATGCGCAGCAGGGGCTTGTCGGTGCGGGCGTCGAACTCGCCAGCCACTTCGGCGGGGGCGCCGGTGGTGTTCAGTTCGCGCAGCTTGGCCTGCAGGGCCACGGCGCTGGCTTCAGCGTCGGCCACGGTGTCGAGCTTCAAGCTCACGCCGTCGGCAATGGCGCGCAGGGCTTCGGCGTCCATGAAGTTGCCCAGGCGCGCAATGACGCTCTCGGCGATCTGGTGCTTGCGCGCCAGTTCGGCCAGGGTGTCGCCGGTCAGCGTTTGTGGGTTGGCACCGCCGGTGGTCACGCTGGCGTGGTTGAGCGCAATGCGCAGCAGGAAGCCGTCGAGCGCGGGGGCGTCCTTCAGGTACAGCTCTTCCTTGCCAGCTTTCACCTTGTACAGCGGTGGCTGGGCAATGTAGATGTGGCCGCGCTCGACCAGCTCGGGCATCTGGCGGTAGAAGAAGGTGAGCAGCAGGGTGCGGATGTGGGCGCCGTCGACGTCGGCGTCGGTCATGATGATGATGCGGTGGTAGCGCAGCTTGGCCACGTCGAAGTCGTCGCCACCCGTGGTGCCCCCGGCCTTGCCGATGCCGGTGCCGAGGGCGGTGATCAGCGTGAGGATTTCGTTGCTGGTCAGCAGCTTTTCGTAGCGGGCTTTTTCCACGTTCAGGATCTTGCCGCGCAGCGGCAGGATGGCCTGGAACTTGCGGTCACGGCCCTGCTTGGCAGAGCCACCGGCGGAGTCGCCCTCCACGATGTAGATTTCGCACAGGGCGGGGTCTTTTTCCTGGCAGTCGGCCAGTTTGCCGGGCAGGCCCATGCCGTCGAGCACGCCCTTGCGGCGGGTCATTTCGCGGGCCTTGCGGGCGGCTTCGCGGGCGCGGGCGGCTTCCACGATCTTGCCGCAGATGATCTTGGCGTCGGCCGGGCGCTCCTGCAGGTAATCGGTCAGCAGCTTGCCCACGATGTCTTCCACGGGGGCGCGCACTTCGCTCGATACCAGCTTGTCCTTGGTCTGGCTGCTGAACTTGGGCTCGGGCACCTTTACGCTGAGCACGCAGCACAGGCCTTCGCGCATGTCGTCGCCGGTCACTTCGACCTTGGCCTTCTTGGCGAACTCGTTTTCTTCGATGTACTTGTTGATGACGCGGGTCATCGCGGCGCGCAGGCCGGTGAGGTGGGTTCCGCCGTCACGCTGGGGGATGTTGTTGGTAAAGCAGAGCACTTGCTCGCTGTACGCGCTGTTCCACTGCATCGCCACTTCCACGCCGATGTGGGTGCCAGGGATGCCGCCATACGTCTCGGCCGGGCGCTCGCCCGCTGCGTAGAACGATGTGGGGTGCAGGACGGTCTTGCCCTTGTTGATGAACTCCACAAAGCCGCGCACGCCACCAGCGCCCGAGAAGTCGTCTTCTTTGCCGCTGCGCTCGTCCTTGAGGCGAATGCGCACGCCGTTGTTCAAGAACGAGAGTTCGCGCAGGCGCTTGGCCAGGATCTCGTAGTGGAACTCGTTGTTCTCCTTGAAGATCTCGGTGTCGGGCAAGAAGTGCACTTCGGTGCCGCGCTTGTCGGTGTCGTCCAGCACCTGCATGGGCGAGACTTCCACGCCGTCCACCGTCTGCACGATGCGGTTCTGCACAAAGCCCTTGCTGAACTCCAGCGCGTGCACCTTGCCTTCGCGGCGCACGGTCAAGCGCAGCATCTTGCTGAGCGCGTTCACGCAGCTCACGCCCACGCCATGCAGGCCGCCCGAGACCTTGTAGCTGTTCTGGTTGAACTTGCCGCCCGCGTGCAGTTCGGTCAGTGCGATCTCGGCGGCCGAGCGCTTGGGCTCGTGCTTGTCGTCCATCTTCACGCCGGTCGGAATACCCCGGCCGTTGTCGGTGACGCTGATGGAGTTGTCGGAATGGATGGTGACGACGATGTCGTCGCAGTGGCCGGCCAGGGCTTCGTCGATGGAGTTGTCGACCACCTCGAACACCAGGTGGTGCAGGCCGGTGCCGTCGCTGGTATCGCCGATGTACATGCCGGGGCGCTTGCGTACGGCCTCCAGGCCTTCGAGGATGGTGATGGCGCCTTCGCCGTAGCTTTCGCTGGCCCCGGCCTGGTTGGTGTCGATCTTGGCGAGGGTGGGCTCAACATGGCCGGAGACGCCGGTGTCTTCGGGCTCGGAGGGGATGTTGTCAACGGTCATGGTGGGCCTTGGGATCCGTGGAAACCGGGGTTTCCAATGTGTCAATATGGGTCAAATTGGGCTCTGGCGCTTATCCAGTAAGCGCTAGCAGCTATCAAAACGGTAGTCGTCGTGGTCAGGCTGTGCAGCAGGGCGGGGGCCGCCTCAAATGCGCATTGGCATGACCACGTACTTGAAGCTGTCGTTCTCGGGGATGGTCAGCAGCGCAGAGCTGTTGCCGTCCGAAAGCTCCACCTTCACCATGTCCTGGCCCATGTTGGCCAGGGCGTCGATGAGGTAGGTCACGTTGAAGCCGATCTCGATGGTGTCGCCACCGTAGTCGATGTCGAGCTCGTCCACGGCCTCTTCCTGCTCGGCGTTGTTCGACGCCACGCGCAGGGTGCCGGGCTCCAGGTTCAGGCGCACCCCCTTGAACTTGTCGCTGGTCATGATGGCCGTGCGCTGCAGGCTGGCCAGCAGCGGGGCGCGGCCCAGGGTGATGCTGTTCTTGTGGTTCTTGGGGATCACGCGGTTGTAGTCGGGGAACTTGCCCTCGACCAGCTTGGTGACGAACTCCATGCCGCCAAAGGTGAACTTGGCCTGGTTGTTGGCGAACTGCATCTCGATGTGGGGCTGGTTCTCGCCGCCCGCATCGCTGAGCAAACGCTGCAACTCGATCACGGTCTTGCGCGGCAGGATGACTTCCTGCTTGGGCACTTCCACATCCAGCGTGGCGCTGGCAAAGGCCAGGCGGTGGCCGTCGGTGGCCACCAGGGACAGTTGCTTGCCCTCAGCCACGAACAGGATGCCGTTGAGGTAGTAGCGGATGTCCTGCACCGCCATGGCAAACGACACCTGACCGAGCAGGTCTTTCAGCGTCTTTTGGGGCACGGCGAACACGGGGCCGAAGGCGGCGGATTCCTGCACCAGCGGGAAGTCTTCTGCGGGCAGGCTTTGCAGCGTGAAGCGGCTCTTGCCGCCTTTCAGGATGAGCTTGGACTGGGCCGATTCGAGGCTCACGGTCTGGTCGCCCGGCATGGTGCGCAGGATGTCGATGAGCTTGCGCGCGCCCACGGTGGTGGTGAAGTCGCCGGTGTCGCCGCCCAGCTCAGCCGTGGTGCGGATCTGGATTTCGAGGTCGCTGGTCGTCAGCTGCAGGGCATTGCCCGTCTTGCGGATCAGCACATTGGCCAGGATGGGCAGCGTGTGGCGGCGCTCCACGATGCCAGCCACGGACTGCAGAACCGCGAGAACCTTGTCTTGTGTTGCCTTCAGGACGATCATGTCTTCAACCTCTTGTGGTTTTTGGGACGGTGCGTGGACAGCGGCACAGGTCGTGCCTCCCCCTGCTGTATAACCCGCCATTTTGCCCGTTTACCGGGCGGGTTCTTTTCGGGGTCTCTCCCACCGGTTGTCAGCCTTTCAGGGTCTGTTCCAGCACATGCAACTGCTGGTTCAACTCGGTCAGCTGCTGACGCTCGCCCGAAATCTTGCGCACGGCATGCAAAACGGTGGTGTGGTCGCGCCCGCCAAACAATTCTCCGATTTCGGGAAGACTCTTTTGCGTCAGTTCCTTGGCCAGGTACATCGCAATCTGGCGCGGCCGGGCAATGCTGGCTGGGCGCTTCTTGCTGTACATGTCGGCGACCTTGATCTTGTAATAGTCAGCCACCGTCTTCTGGATGTTTTCCACAGAAATCTGCCGGTTCTGAATCGACAGCAGATCGCGCAGCGCCTCGCGGGCGAGCTGGATGGAAATCTCTTTCTGGTTGAAGCGCGAATAAGCCAGGATCTTGCGCAGCGCGCCTTCGAGCTCCCGCACGTTGGAGCGCACGTTCTTGGCCACGAAAAAGGCCACTTCTTCGGGCATCTCGGTGCCTTCGACGCGGGCCTTGTTGATCAGGATGGCCACGCGCATTTCCAGCTCGGGTGGCTCGATGGCCACCGTCAGGCCCGAATCGAAGCGCGACACCAGCCGCTCGTGGATGTTGGCCAGGCCTTTCGGATACGTGTCCGACGTCATCACGATGTGAGACTTCTTGGCCAGCAAGGCTTCGAACGCGTTGAAGAATTCTTCCTGCGTGCGGTCCTTGTTGGCGAAGAACTGCACATCGTCGATCAGCAGCAGGTCGAGCGAGTGGTAGCGCTCCTTGAATTCATCAAAGGTGCGCCGCTGGTAGGCCTTAACCACATCCGACACAAACTGCTCGGCATGGATGTAGAGAACTTTGGCGTCGGGCTTGTCCTGCAGCAGGCGGTTGCCCACAGCGTGCACCAGGTGGGTCTTGCCCAAGCCCACGCCGCCATAGATAAACAGCGGGTTGTACAGGTGGCCGGGCATGCCCGCCACGTGCATGGCGGCCGAGCGCGCCATGCGGTTGGCCGTGCCTTCCACCAGCGTCTCAAAGGTGAGGCCTGCATTGAGCCGGTTGCGGAATGCGCCCGCTGAGGCTTCATCGCTGTGGCTCGATGGCGGTTCGGACTGCGTTGCGGTGTTCGATGGTTCAGACGCTGCGGGGCGTGCGTAAGTGCGTACAACGGATTCCCGCTGAGCGAGCGCTAACTCTAGGGTGACGGGCTGGCCATACAGGCCTTCGAGTAAAGCGGCGATGCGGCCCGCATACTGTGCCCGGATCCAGTCGAGCTTGAACCGGTTGCCCACCAGCACGGTGACCTTGGAGAAGTCTTCGGCCACCTGGGCAATCAGGGGCTTGATCCAGGTGTTGAACTGCTGCTCGGGCAGGTCTTGCGCCAGTTGCTCTACGCAGGCTTGCCACAGGCCCTGGCCGGCATCTGCACCGGGTGAATGTTGGGGGCTGCGGGAGGGTTCCTCGATCATTTCAGGGGGATTCTTGTTGTGGATAGGAGGAACGGGGCTGGGCGGCGGATTGTAGCTTGTCAAATAGTTATCCACAATTTGAAAACTGCGGTGGTCAGAGGTGTTGATAGTCGTTCAGGGGGCGCTGTGGTGCTGGCGTGTACCCATTGAAAACCGCAGCCGTAGTTGCCGTGAACCCGCGATAAGCTGCGATAAAACAAGCCGAAACGTGATCCGGAGATAAGCCTGCCAGCCAAAAGGCATTGCCAGCAGCTGGCTAGCCTGCGATAATCTCGGGTTTCCCTGAATGTGTTCAGGGTGATTTGACCCGGCGCGCCGTTATTTCTGCCCCGTGGATCTGCCGCCAAAGTCCTGTTGTACAGGGCGTGGCTGCGCAGATTGCAGGGGGTTCAAGAGCAGCAGTCCGGAACTGAACCTCAAGGAATAGCACCATGAAACGTACTTATCAGCCCTCCAAGACGCGCCGCGCGCGCACCCACGGTTTCCTCGTCCGCATGAAGACCCGCGGCGGCCGTGCCGTTATCAACGCACGCCGCGCCAAGGGCCGCAAGCGCCTGGCCGTCTAAGGCCGCTACGGTCTACGGCCTGCTCCCCGCCTGTTCCCGGCTTGTACCGCCAGGTTCCAAACGGGGCGCTTGCATGCACAGGCTGAAAACCCGTCCGCAGTTCCAGGCCACCATGGCGGGGGGCACTGTCTCCCGTACAGCGCATTTTGTGCTGCACCGTCTGGTGCTGGATGCCGAAGGTGCTGCGGCTGACCGCCAAGCCAGTGCTGCTTTACCCACAGGGCCCGGCTCCTTGCCACAACAGCAAGGGCCGCAGGCCCTGTTTGCCGTGCAGGGCGTCTGGCTGGGTGCCATGGTGCCCAAGCGCTGGGCGCGCCGCGCGGTGACCCGCAACACCATCAAGCGACAGATCTACACCGTGGGCGCCACGTTTGAAGCGCGGCTCCCGCAGGCCGCCCATGTGGTGCGTCTGCGCACGGCGTTTGACCGCAAGCAGTTCGTGAGCGCTACGTCCGACCAGCTCAAGCAGGCGGTGCGGGCAGAGCTGTTGCAGCTGTTTGGCTACGCCGCACGGCGTGCAGGTGGGGCCGGTGCTGCTTCCCCCGCGCAGCAACAAGGTGGTGTTGCAGAGCCGGTGGTGCCATGCTGATGCAGCGCCTCTTGATCGGTGTCGTCAAGGGCTACCGGCTGTTCCTGAGCCCTTGGCTGGGTTCGTCGTGCCGGTTTGAACCGACCTGCTCGGTCTATTCGCTGCAGGCGCTGGAGCAGCATGGCGCTGCGGCGGGTAGCTATCTCACGGTGCGCAGGCTGGTACGCTGCCACCCCTGGTGTGACGGGGGCCATGACCCGGTCCCGCAACAATTGCCGCGCAGCATGCGGCTTTTCTCGCGGCTTCATCCTTCCAACACCCAACCATCCTCACCAAAGAAGTCTTCATGAACGACATTCGCCGCACCATCCTGTGGGTGATTTTTGGCTTTTCCATGGTTCTGCTGTGGGACAAGTGGCAGCTGCACAACGGCAACAAAGCCACCTTTTTCCCCACCACGCCCGCCGTGACGGCACCCGCCGCTGCTGGCGCTGCGTCGGGCGCGACCGGGGCTGCCAGCGTGCCTTCCACGAGTGCACCCGTGGCCGCTGCAGCGACGGGGGCCTCCGCCGTGCCGGGCCAGCCAGCGGCTGCTGCGGCAGCACCTGCCCCCCGCGAGCGCATCGAGGTCAAGACCGACCTGTATCGCCTGGTGTTTGACAGCGAAGGCGGCTCGCTCACGCATGCCGAGCTGCTCAAGCACGCCGACATGGCCGACAAGGCCCGCAATTTCCTGTTGCTGGACGAAAGCGCCCAGCGCGTTTATGTGGCGCAAACCGGCCTGATCGGTGGCACGTTCCCCACCCACAAGACTGCCATGACCGTGGTGCCCGGCCCGCGTGAACTCAAGGACGGTGAAGATGAAATCAGCGTTCGCTTCGAATCGCCTGCACAGGGCGGCGTGAAGCTGGTCAAGACCTGGACCATCAAGCGTGGCGCCTATGACATCGCTGTCAAGCACGACATCGTCAATACGGGCAGCGCGGCGGTGTCGCCCCAGCTGTACCTGCAATTGGTGCGCGATGGCAACAAGCCTCCCGGAGAGTCGTCGTTCTACTCCACCTTCACCGGCCCGGCCGTCTACACCGACGCCAAGAAGTACCAGAAGATCGAGTTCAAGGACATCGACAACGGCAAGATCGACATCCCCAAGGACTCGCCCAACGGCTACGTGGCCATGGTGCAGCATTACTTCGCCACAGCATGGCTGCTGGCCGACGGTGTGCAGCGCGAGCCCTTCACTCGCAAGGTGGACACCAACCTGTACTCCGTGGGCATGCTGACCTCGCTGGGCGCCATCGAGCCCGGTGCCACCAAGACCATCGATGCGCGCCTGTTCGCTGGCCCGCAGGTCGAAACGATGATGGAAAAGCTGTACCCCGGCCTGGAGCTGGTCAAGGACTATGGCTGGCTCACCATCCTGTCCAAGCCGCTGTACTGGCTGCTGGACCAGCTGCACAAGCTGCTGAACAACTGGGGCTGGTCCATCGTCGCCCTGGTGCTGTTGCTCAAGATCGCGTTCTACTGGCTCAACGCCAAGGCCTACGCCAGCATGGCCAAGATGAAGGCCATCAACCCCAAGATCATGGAGATGCGCGAGCGCCTGAAGGACAAGCCGCAGCAGATGCAGCAGGAGATGATGCGCATCTACCGCGAGGAGAAGGTCAACCCTATGGGCGGCTGCTTCCCTATCATGATTCAGATCCCTGTGTTCATTGCGCTGTACTGGGTGCTGCTGTCCAGCGTGGAAATGCGCAACGCGCCCTGGATCGGCTGGATCCACGACCTCTCCACGCCTGACCCGTTCTTCATCCTGCCCTTGCTGATGACGGCCAGCTCGCTGCTGCAGACAGCCCTGAACCCCGCGCCGCCAGACCCGATGCAGGCCAAGATGATGTGGTTCATGCCGCTGATCTTCAGCGTGATGTTCTTCTTCTTCCCGGCCGGCCTGGTGCTGTACTGGCTGACCAACAACATCCTGTCGATTGCGCAGCAGTGGCTCATCAACACCCGCATGGGCGTGCCACCGCAATTTAACTTGCCGAAGTTCAAGTGATGCCGCAGCGGCAACGCTGACATCAATGAACTGACTCCCGAAAGGCCGCGCAAGCGGCCTTTTTCTTGCCCATCCACCCTGTACAGTCACCACCATGCTTGCCCGCCACCAAGACCCCATCGTCGCCATCGCCACCGCCCCGGGGCGTGGGGCCGTCGGCATCGTGCGCGTGTCAGGGCGCGGGTTGGATGCGCTGGTGCAGGCGGTTTGCGGGCGCACCCTCAAGCCCCGCGAGGCCACCTACCTGCCCTTTCGCGATGCGCAGGGCCAGGCCATCGACCAGGGGCTGGCGCTGTACTTTCCCGGCCCGCACAGCTACACCGGCGAAGACGTGCTGGAGCTGCAGGCCCACGGCGGCCCGGTGGTGCTGCAACTGCTGCTGGCACGCTGCCTGGAGGCGGGTGCCGCCACCGACCCTGCTACCGGCCAGCCCAATCTGCGCGGCTTGCGCGTCGCCCAGCCGGGCGAGTTCACCGAACGAGCCTTCCTGAACGACAAGATCGACCTGGCCCAGGCCGAGGCGATTGCCGACCTGATCGACGCCAGCACCGAGGCGGCTGCCCGCAGCGCCAGCCGCTCGCTGACCGGGGCTTTTTCGGCCGAGATCCATGGCCTGCGTGATGCCCTCATCCACCTGCGCATGCTGGTGGAGGCCACGCTGGACTTCCCTGAGGAAGAAATCGACTTCCTGCGCAAGGCAGATGCGCATGGACAGCTATCGAATTTGCAGCAAACATTGGCCTCTGTGATGCAGCGGGCGCGCCAGGGCGCGCTGCTGCGCGAGGGCATCAAGGTGGTGATCGCAGGCCAGCCCAATGCCGGTAAAAGCTCGTTGCTCAACGCGCTGGCGGGGGTCGAGCTGGCCATCGTCACCCCCATTGCAGGCACCACCCGCGACAAGGTGCAGCAGACCATCCAGATCGAAGGTGTGCCCCTGCACATCATCGACACCGCCGGCCTGCGCGACAGCAGCGACGAGGTGGAGCGCATCGGCATCGCCCGCGCCTGGGACGAAATTGCCGGGGCCGACGCGGTGCTGTTCCTGCATGACCTGGAGCGTGCGAATGCTCCTGAATACATAGCTGGTGACGCCGATATAGCAAGCGCCATGGCCCAAAAAATGCCCAAGAGCATTCCCGTGATTGACGTCTGGAACAAGCTCGACCGGGCGCCAGGGGCGGCTGCGGCGGCGGGTGAAAACGCCCGGCCTGGCGTGCACCTGTCTGCCCGGACGGGCGAGGGCCTGGATGGTCTGCGGCGCCTGCTTCTGGAAGTAGCCGGCTGGCAGTCTGCGCCGGAAGGCCTCTACATTGCCCGTGCCCGGCATGTGGAGGCTTTGCAGGCCGTGGGGGCTCACTTGCAAGAGGCGGCCGACCAGCTGCAGGCCCAGGGCCCGGCGCTGGATCTGTTGGCCGAAGAGTTGCGCCTGGCTCAGAATGCCCTCAGCGCCATCACCGGCGAGTTCAGCTCGGATGACCTGCTGGGCGTCATTTTTTCCAGTTTTTGTATTGGCAAATAGGTCCGCAGAAGTGCGACTGTTCGTGCAGTTTGAACGGGCTGGCCTCCGACCAGAACGCACAGGCCGCCGCCTGTCGCTTATGTTGTAAATGGACGTAAACAGCGCTTGTGCGCAATCTGTAACAAGGGTACTTTCGGCAAACCATGAATGTTCCCACGCCTGTTGTTTCCAAGGTAGACCTGCAAGGTCTGATCGATGCCATCGCACAGGCCAGTGCCGACGACAGCATGACCAACCCACTGACCCAGGCGCAGTGGGACATCCTCTCGTCTTACCTTCTGCCCGTGGTCATGCCCGCCGGACAGGTGTTGTTCACGCAGGGCGCTACAGACCGTACCTTGTATCTGGTGGAAAGCGGCAGCCTGAGCGTGCACTATCAGGACGAAAAAGAGCGCTTGCGTCTGGCGATCGTCGGGGCAGGCTCCGTGGTGGGCGAAGGTGCGTTTTTCTCGCACCGCTCCCGCAGCGCCACCGTGCAGGCCAGCGCGCCCTGCAAGCTGTGGAGCCTGACCGCCATCCGCTTCACCGAACTTTCCATCCGCCAGCCTGCCATTGCGCTGGGCCTGGTGATGGCCGCTGGGGCGGTACTGGCCAAGCGGCTGGGCAATCGCCGCCGCCGCGTTGCGGCCACCTGACAGACCACCGATGTGGTGGTGGCCTGCGGGCTTTTGCGGGGCAAGAATGGGTGTACAGCAAGTTACACTCAATTTGGATTTTTCTGGCGCCGTCCCGTAGAAAGCAAGCCATGTCTCTGTTCAGTTGGTTTAGCCGCAAACCTGCTCCCCCCAAGCCCCGGCCCATGGCCGAACCGTCGGGTCTGTTGAATGCCGATGCCACGGTACCGCTCTCGCCAGGCCGCCAGGGCAAACCGCTGGTGGAGCCCCTGCCTCCCGAGCACGCCGCCAACCGCAAGAACGAACGCATGGAGCGCCGCGAGCTGCTCTACACGGTGGTCCGCGACGCGATGGTGCGGGCCGGTGTGCTGTCGGCCAGCTACAAGTTCAAGGTGCTGTCGCTGGACCAGCGGGGGCGCCAGTTTCTGGTCATGATGGACCTGGCGCGTGAATACGGTGGAGAAACTGTGCGCCTGTCCGAAATCGAGGCGCTGATTGCCCAGACGGCCAAAACCCGCTACGACATCCTGGTAACCGCCGTGTACTGGCGCATCAATGACCACGTGGCAGTGGGTATCCCCCAGAAGGGGGTTGCGCCCCAGGGGGCTTCCCTGCAGGCAGCGCCACCGCTGGCCCGGCGGCCGGGTCCGGTGGCTACAGCACCCGCTCCGGTGGTGGCCACCCCGGCCCGCCCGGTGGCGCCCGTGCCGACAGCCGCCGCCACGGCCCCCGCGCCACTGCGCCCTCCCCTGACTGCTCCGGCGGTTGCGCCTGCTGCAGCGCCCACTGCGCCCGCCGCCGCACCACGCCCAGCACCACGGTACGAACCCATCGAGGCGGACGAAGTGGCGGCGTTCAAGCGCGCCCTGGCCTCGGCGGCAGGTACCACCGCCGCAGTGCCGCTGGCAGCGGCCAAGCCCGGTGTGCCTGTGCGTTCGGGGCCTTTGTTGCCGCCTTCGCAGCCCACGGGGTTTGAAGACACCGAAATGCCCGGGTCCGATGGCCCGGCCCCGGACCTGAGCAGCACCCAGTACGGCGAGCTGAACTGACCCTGCGGGCCGCAGCTCGTCGGACTCTGGGCGGCCGTGATCAGTGGCCCTCGAAGTCCACCAGCGTGTACAGCGGCAGGCCGGATTCGCGCAGCCGTTTGGAGCCTCCCAGCTCGGGCAGGTCCACGATGGCGGCGCCCTCGGTCACCGTCGCGCCCAGTTTCTCCAGCAGCTTGCGGCCCGCCATCATCGTGCCGCCCGTGGCAATGAGGTCATCGATCAGCAGCACGCGGTCGCCTGCCTTTACGGCGTCGGTGTGCAGCTCCACCGTGGCGCTGCCGTATTCAAGTTCATAGGTTTCCTCCACCGTGGTGAAGGGCAGCTTGCCCTTCTTGCGGATGGGCACAAAACCCACGTTGAGTTCATAGGCCACCACGGCACCCAGGATGAAGCCGCGTGCATCCAGCCCGGCCACCACATCCGGGCGCAGCGCCTTGTCCATGTAGCGGTGCACAAAGGCGTCGATCAGCACGCGGAACACCTTGGGGTCCTGCAGCAGCGGGGTGATGTCCCGGAACTGCACCCCGGGCGCGGGCCAGTCGGGTACGGTGCGGATGTGCTGGCGGAGGTATTCGTTGACGCTGAGTGGCTGCATGGGGTCGAGGGGGTAAAGAAAGGCTGCACGCGCAAACGTGCGCAGGCCAAAGGCCGTTGTGGGGCAAAGTGTATCCAGCCGGGGGTGGGTGCCCTGGGGGTGTGCCCGGAGCGCTGCAAGCCCCCATAATGTTTCCGTGCTGTTACACCCTTGGTAACGCCCCCCGTTGGACCACTCCACAACGCCGATCGGCCATGCCCATCTCCATCCTGCTGATCGAAAGCGATCACCACCACGCGCAGGCGGTGGTGGATGCGCTCGCAGACCCCTGGTCCGGCTGGCGGGTGGATGTGGCTCAGTCGCTGGCGCAGGCCCGGGACCACCTGGAGCACAGCAGGCCGGACATTGTGCTGGCGGCGCAGCGCAGCGTCGATGGCTCGGCCTTTGACCTGCTGCGGCTGCTCGATGGCGTCCCGGCCATGATCATCGTGCGCAAGGGCGCCGAGACCCATGCGGCCCAGGCCCTGCGCCACGGCTTTGATGACTATGCTGTGCAGGACCCTGCGCTGGACTACCTGCTGACCCTGCCCGCGCAGATCGATGCGGTGCTGGAGCGCAGTTCCAGCGCCCGTGCCCGGCTGGTGGCAGAGGCCATGCTGACGCGCCAGCACCGGTTGCTGCAGGCGATATCGCTCGCGCAGGCCATGTTCATCGCCAGTTCGGGCCCGCGCGCCGCGTTCGAGGCCCTGCTCAAGGAGCTGATGTCGCTCACGCAAAGTGCCTTTGGCCTGGTGGGCCAGGTACAACGTGCCGCCGACGGGCATCCCTTCCTGCGGGTGCATGCGATGACGGACATCAGTTGGGACGAGGCCTCCCATGCCCTCTATGCCCAGCACGCAGAAGAAGGCATGGTGTTCGACAACCTGCAGTCCCTGGTGGGCGCGGCGCTGGTGTCGGGCGAGCCGGTGCTCACCAACGATGCAGGCCACGACACGCGCAGCGCGGGCACGCCCCCGGGCCATCCCCCGCTGCACACCTACCTGGGGCTGCCCATCCATGCGGCGGGCGAACTGGTGGCCATGGTGGGCCTGGCCAATCGGCCCGAGGGGTATTCGGCGGCAGACGTGCAGTTTCTCCAGCCCCTGCTCAACACCGTGGGCCAGCTGGAAATGGCCCGCCGAGCCGAGCTGGCGCGCAGCGCGGTTGAGGTGGAACTCGCGCGCACCAGCGCGTTGCTGGCCGAGAAGACGCGCGCCCTCGAAGGCACGCTGGCCAGCGTGTCGCAAGGCATTACCAACGTGGATGCGGAGGGACGTATCCGCGTCTACAACCGGCGCTATCTGGAGCTGCTCGACCTGCCCGAATCCCTGCTGGCCGCCCAGCCCAAAGTCGAGGACGTGGTGCGGTTTCAGACCGAACGGGGCGATTTCGGCACCGGATTTGAGCTGATAGAACCCACAGCGCGCAACTATGTGGCGTCGGAATATGCGGCCCACGGTGGCAAGCTCACCATGCCGGACACCTATGTGCGGCGCACCCACAACGGCCGCTACATCGAAGTGCGCACCCGGGCCCTGGAGCCAGGGGGGCGCGTGCGCACTTTCACGGACGTGACCGACTACCTGAGCACCCTGGAGGCCTTGCGCCTGAGCGAATCGCGCTGGCGCAGCCTCACCCACCTGTCCTCCGACTGGTACTGGGAGCAGGATGCGCAGTTCCGCTTTGTGCGCCTGGACGGCAACCCCTACAACGATGCCGGTGTACCCGACGAGATGCACTACGGGCGCACGCGCTGGGAGCTGCCCAATACCTTTGTGAGCGAGGGCCAATGGCGGGAGCACCGCAGGCAACTGGAGGCGCACGAGGTGTTCCACGACTTTGAAATGCAACGTCTGACCGAAGACGGAAAGCCCGTGTGGGTCTCCATCAGCGGGGAGCCCATCTTTGATGGTGCTGGCCAGTTCACGGGCTACCGGGGCGTGGCGCGCGACATCACCGAACGCAAGCTGGCCGAGGCCGAGATCCAGCGCCTGGCCTTCTATGACGAACTCACCGGCCTTCCCAATCGGCGGCTGCTCATGGACCGGCTGGACCGCGCGGCCAACGCGTGTGCGCGGGAGGGATGCCACGGGGCTTTGCTGTTCCTGGACCTCGACAACTTCAAGGGCATCAACGACACCATGGGCCACGAGTGGGGAGACCGGCTGCTCGTGCAGGTGGGCGGGCGCATCGGCGCGTGCGTCCGCGCCACCGACACGGTGGCGCGTTTGGGTGGCGACGAGTTCGTGGTGGTGCTGCAGGGCCTCCACGCCGAGGTGGACGTTGCGGCCGCCGAAGCCGAGGCCGTGGCGCAAAAGGTGCTGGCGGCGCTGAATGAGCCCTACGTGGTGCAAAACAGCGAAGTGCACAGCACGCCCAGCATCGGCATTGCCCTTTTTCGCGGTGTGCAGCTGCCCGTGCAGGAGCTGCTCCAGCGCGCCGATCTGGCCATGTACCAGGCCAAGGCGCAGGGCCGCAACACGCTGTGTTTCTTTGACCCCGCCATGCAGGCGGCGGCGTCTGCGAGGTCGGCGCTGGAAGGCGACATGCGGCAGGGCATTCTGCGCAACGAGTTCCTGCTGCATTACCAGCCGGTGGTGGACGAGGCCGGCAAGGTGCTGGGGGCCGAGGCGCTGGTGCGCTGGAACCACCCGCAGCGCGGCATGGTGCCTCCCGGCGACTTCATCCCCCTGGCAGAGCAGACCGGACTGATCCTGGCGCTAGGGCGCCAGGTGCTGACCATGGCCTGCCGTCAGCTGGCGCTCTGGGCAACAGCGCCGCACACTGCGGACTGGACCGTGGCCGTGAACGTGAGCGCGCAGGAGTTTCGCCAACCCGGCTTTGCCGACGAAGTACTCAGCGTGCTGCGCGATTGCGGGGCGGACCCGGCCCACCTCAAGCTCGAACTGACCGAAAGCCTGCTGCTGCATGATGTGGAAGACAGCATCCTCAAGATGCAGGCGCTGCGCACGCTCGGCGTGGGCTTCTCGCTGGACGACTTTGGCACGGGCTATTCGAGCCTGAGCTACCTCAAGCGCCTGCCACTGGACCAGCTCAAGATCGACCAGAGCTTTGTGCGCGACGTGCTCACCGACCCCAACGACGCCACCATCGCCTGCACCATCATCACCCTGGCCCACAGCCTGGGCCTGGACGTGGTGGCCGAAGGGGTGGAAACCGAAGGGCAGCGCGCGTTCCTGTTGCGTAACGGTTGCCAGCAGTTCCAGGGCTACCTGTTCGGGCGGCCCGGGCCCGCCGAGCTTTTGTAGTTTGCTATTAAATGGATAGCTATTGACGCTTGATAGATAAGCGCTAGAGCCATATTTAATTCAAATTTTGGCGCCAGCCTCAGCCACTGGCACGCACTAGGCGAGAGATGCCAAGCAAGGGCCGCCCCGCAGCGAGGGCATCGTCCCCCTTCCCGGAGCGCGTAGCGCGTAGAGAGAAGGGGGAAGGCACGCGGTGCCTCAGGGGAATGTACCCTGCCTCTACCCCCGCAACAACTTGTCCTCCGCCAGCGCCAGCGCCGCCGGGTGCCCTGAGAGCACCAGCGTGTCGCCTTCGGCCAGCTGTGCGTCGTCCTCCGCTGCGCTGATGTGGCCGTTGCCACGCCGCAGGTTCACCACCCGAACGCCCATGGCGGGCAGGGCCAGCTGGCCCAGGCTGCGGCCCAGGGCCGTGGAGCCGGGCGGCAGGTTGATGGTGGACAGGCGTTCTTGGTCGCGCTCGTTGGCCGTGTCGTCGTCGGCGCCGTGGAAGTAGCCGCGCAGCAGGTTGTAGCGCGCATCGCGCTGGTCCTGCACCAGGCGCAGCACGCGGCGCATGGGTACGCCCACCAGGGCCAGCGCGTGGCTGGCGAGCATTAGCGAGCCTTCGATGGCCTCGGGCACGACCTCGGTGGCGCCCGCCTCTTGCAGCTTGTCCAGGTGCAGGTCGTCCTGCGTGCGCACCACCACGGGCACCTGTGGTGCGTGCGAGCGCGCGTTGGCCAGCACCTTCAGGGCGGCCGGCACGTCGATGTAGGTGATCGCCACCGCGCTGGCACGCACCAGGCCAGCGGCCATCAGCGCCTGCAGGCGGGTGGCGTCGCCATACACCACCGAATCGCCCGCAGCGGCGGCCTGGCGCACACGGTCCGGGTCCAGGTCCAGCGCCATGTAGGGGATGCCTTCATGCTCCAGCATGCGCGCCAGGTTTTGTCCGCAGCGGCCGTAGCCGCAGATGATCACGTGTTTGCTGGTGTTGATGGATTTGCGCGCGATGGACGTCATCTGCAGCGACTGCTGCAGCCAGTCGCTGGCCACCAGCTTCATCACGATGCGGTTGCTGTACATGATGAGAAACGGCGTCGCCAGCATCGACAGCACCATGGCGGCCAGGATGGGGTTCATCAGCGCGGGCTGCACCAGCCCGTTGGCCTGCGTGAGCGACAGCAGCACAAATCCGAACTCCCCCGCCTGGGCCAGGTAGAGCCCGGTGCGCAGGGCCACGCCCGTGGTGGCCCCCATGCTGCGGGCCAGCACCAGGATGATCCCCAGCTTGACCACCAGCGGCACCGTCAGCAGGGCCAGCACCAGCGCCCAGCGGTCCACCAGGATGTGCCAGTCCAGCATCATGCCGATGGTGATGAAAAACAGCCCCAGCAACACATCGTGAAACGGGCGGATGTCCGTGCCCACCTGGTGCTTGTACTCTGTCTCGGACACCAGCACGCCCGCGATGAAGGCGCCCAGCGCCAGGCTCAGCCCCGCCAGTTCGGTCAGCCAGGCCAGGCCCAGCGTGATCAGCAGCAGGTTGAGCATGAACAGCTCCTCGCTCTTGCGCCGCGCCACCAGCGTAAGCCACCAGCGCATGAACCGCTGCCCGCCCGTGAGCAGAATGCCCACCAGCACCGTGGCCTTGACCAGCGCCCACGCCAGCGCGGTCAGCAGCTGGTCTGACGAGGAACTCAGCGCGGGGATCAACACCAGCAGCGGCACCACGGCCAGATCCTGGAACAGCAGAATGCCCATCACGCGGCGGCCATGCTCGCTTTCGAGCTCAGCCCGCTCGGCCATGAGCTTGACCACAATGGCCGTGCTGCTCATCGCCATCACGCCCGAGAGCGCCAGCGCCGTCTGCCAGCCCATATCCCACACGCCGCCCACCCAGCGGGAGAGCACCAGTGCCGCGCCGGTGACCACCACCATCGTCAGCACCACCTGCATCAGCCCCAGGCCGAACACCTGGCGCCGCATGGCGCGCAGCTTGGGCAGGCTGAACTCCAGCCCGATGGCGAACATCAGGAACACCACGCCAAACTCGCCCAGGTGCCGCACCCCTTCCGAGTTCTGCGTCAGCGCCAGCGCATGGGGGCCGATGAGCACCCCCGCAGCCAGGTAGCCGAGCATGGGTGGCAGCTTGAGGCTGCGGCAGACCACAACACCCAGCACTGCGGCCAACAGATAAAGCAAGGTGAGGGCGAGTGAGGACATGGTTCGATGCTATCCGAGCCTTCCTGCGGCCCTCGGTGTTTTCTGTCCGAAGCAGGGTCCATGCCAGAGCCAGGGCAAAAAATCTGCCACCCGCGCAGGCATGCCCGGTCGATAGAATCCACCGGATGACCCCTGTGCCCGCCACGCTGCCCCCTTTTGACGCCGAACAGGCCCTGCGCCTGGCCCGCGAGACCTTTGACATCGAGGCGGCGGCGCTGACCGGGCTGGCGGCCCGCGTCGATGGCGTGTTTGCCGAGGCTGTGTTGATGGTGCTGCAGGCCCGTGGCCGTGTGGTGGTGATGGGCATGGGCAAAAGCGGCCACGTGGGCCGCAAGATTGCAGCCACGCTGGCATCTACGGGCACGCCGGCGTTTTTTGTGCACCCGGCCGAGGCCAGCCACGGCGATCTGGGCATGGTCACGGGCGACGACCTGGTCCTGGCGATCTCCAACAGCGGCGAAAGTGGTGAACTGACGGCCATCCTGCCCGTGCTCAAGCGCCTGGGCGCCCCGCTGATCGCGATGACCGGCGGGCTGCAGTCCACGCTCGCCCGCCATGCTGACCTGGTGCTCGACTGCAGCGTGGAGCGTGAGGCCTGCCCCCTGAACCTGGCCCCCACCGCCAGCACCACGGCCCAGCTGGCCATGGGCGACGCGCTGGCCGTGGCCCTGCTCGACGCCCGGGGCTTCCGCCCTGAAGACTTTGCCCGTTCGCACCCTGGCGGTGCGTTGGGGCGCAAGCTGCTCACCCATGTGAGCGATGTCATGCGCACCGGCAGCGAGGTGCCGCGTGTGGCTCCCGACGCCTCCTTCAGCGACCTCATGCGCGAAATGAGTGCCAAGGGCCTGGGCGCCTCGGCCGTCGTGGATGCCGCCGGCCAGGTGCTGGGCATCTTCACCGACGGCGACCTGCGCCGCCGCATCGAGGCCGGGGCCGACCTGCGCACTGCCACGGCGGGCCAGGTCATGCACCCCCACCCGCGCCGCATTGCCCCGGACGCCCTTGCGGTGGACGCCGCCGAAATGATGGAGGCGCATGCCATCACCAGCGTGCTGGTGGTGGATGCGGGAGGGGTGCTTACGGGGGTGGTGCACATCGGCGACCTGATGCGAGCCAAAGTCATATGACCTCACTTCAAATGACCCCCCTGAGTCGCTGCGCGCCTTCCCCCTTAGGGGACGCTCCCGGTGGCCCGGCGAAGCCGGTTCCACGGGTGCACTGGTCTTGGCTGTGCCCGTTCGATCTGCATGCCCCTTATTGAAATGACCCTGCCCGTGCTGCAATTTCCCCCCGAGCTGCTGCTGCGCGCCCAAGGCGTGCGCATTGCCTTCTTCGATGTCGATGGCGTGCTGACCGATGGCGGCCTGTATTTCAGCGAATCGGGCGAAACGCTCAAGCGCTTCAATACGCTGGACGGGCATGGGCTCAAGCTGCTGCAAAAGGCAGGCATCACGCCTGCGGTCATCACGGGCCGCGACTCCGCGCCGCTGCGCGTGCGCCTGAAGGCGCTGGGGGTCGAACATGCGGTGTTCGGCACCGAAGACAAACGCCCCGCCGCTGAGCAGATGCTGGCCACGCTGGGGCTGGACTGGTCCCAGGCTGCAGCGATGGGTGACGACTGGCCCGACCTGCCGGTGATGTGCCGCAGTGCTTTCGCGTGCGCCCCGGCCAACGCCCAGGCCGAAGTGCGCCACGCCGCCCATTTTGTGACGCAGGCCCGGGGCGGCGATGGTGCCGCGCGCGAACTGTGTGATCTGCTGCTGGTGGCCTCGGGCCGCTATGCCGCACTGCTGGCGGAGTACACCGCATGAACCGGGGTTTTCTGCGCTCTTTCCCCACCCGCCAGGTTGTCGTGCCGGGCCCGGAGGCAACACCGTGATGCGCAACTGGGTCCGCCAGGGCTGGGAACAGTTCTCGCTCTATCTGCCCGTCGTGCTCATGGGGCTGCTGGCGCTGGGCACCTGGTGGCTGGTGCGCAACGCGCCCATGCCCCTGCTGCCTGCCATCGAGCGCCAACAAGGCAACCAGCCCGACTATTTCATGAAGTCGTTCTCGGTAAAAAGCTTTGACGCGAGCGGGCGCCTGCAAAGCGAAGTGCAGGGCGAAGAAGCGCGGCACTACCCCGACTCCGACACGCTGGAGATCGACAAAGCGCGCATGCGCTCGGTGACGCCGCAGGGCCGCCTCACCGTGGCCACGGCAGACCGCGCCCTGACCAACGCCGATGGTTCGGAGGTGCAGCTGTTTGGCAATGCCATCGTCACGCGCGAGCCCCTGCCCGCCAAGCCTGGGTCACCCGCCCAGCCTCGGCTGGAGTTCCGCAGCGAATTTTTGCACGCTTACACCAACACCGAACGCGTGCGTTCCGACAAGCCCGTCACCCTCACGCGCGGCAATGATCGCTTCACGGCCGACGGCATGGACTACGACAACCTCGACCAGGTGCTGCAGCTGCGCGGACGTGTGCGTGGCGTGCTCCAGCCCGGCGCGGCCAAGCCCTAGTACGCCGCCCCGATCGGAGCCCGCATGACCACTCCCCTTGTCTTCATCACCGGCGCGTCCAGCGGCATCGGCCAGGCCCTGGCCCTGCGCTTTCACCGGTCGGGCTACCGCCTGGCCCTGGTGGCGCGCCGCACCTCTGAGGTCAAAACATGGGCTAGCGCTCAAGGAATAAGCGCTGACAGCTACGAAATTTATAGTGCAGATGTAGCCGTGACCGACAGCATCGTTGCTGCGGGCCGCGATTGCATCGCACGCCAAGGGGTGCCTGACGTGGTCATTGCCAATGCGGGTATCAGTGTGGGCATGGACACGGCAGTGCGCGACGACATCGACGTGATGGCACGCACCTTTGCCACCAACAACATCGGCGTGGCGGCCACCTTCCATCCCTTTGCGGACGCGATGGCGCAGCGTGGCAGCGGCACGCTGGTGGGCATCGGCAGCGTGGCAGGCATCCGTGGCCTGCCCGGGCATGGTGCGTATTGCGCCAGCAAGGCGGCCGTCATCAGCTACTGCGAGAGCCTGCGCGGGGAGATGCGCCCCCACGGAGTGCGTGTGGTCACCATTTCTCCGGGCTACATCGACACGCCGCTCACCCGCCAGAACCGCTACAGCATGCCGTTTCTGATGCAGGCCGATGACTTTGCGGACTGTGCCTTCCGGGCCATCACGGCGGGTGCCAGCTACCGGGTTATCCCCTGGCAAATGGGGGTGGTTGCCAAGTTGCTGCGCATGGTGCCGAACGTGCTGTTCGACAAGCTGCTCGCCGGGCGCCCGCGCAAGCGGCGGCAGAGCGAGCAGTAGGTCCTAGGTCCACCGGAGGTGGTTTTTGGCCGCCGGTTCGGGGCGGTCCTGGCTGCGATAGAAGCAAGGCGTGGCGGTCGTGCATGAAAAAAGCCCCCGAGGGGGCTTTCAGAGAAACGTCACTGGCCTGCTTTAGTAGCCGTTGCCACCACCGCCACCATAGCCGCCACCACCGCCGTTGCGGCCACCGCCGCCACCGCCGTTGCGGGAGCCAGAGCCGTAGGGGCTGCGGAATCCGCCTTCGCTGCGGCCACCGCCACCACCGCCGCCGTAACCGCCGCCGCCCTCGCGGCCGCCGCCATAGCCACCACCGCCGCCGCCTTCACGGCCACCGCCGTAACCGCCGCCACCACTGCGACCACCGCCGCCGCCGTAACCGCCACCACCGCCGCCAAATCCGCCACTGCGGGGTGGGCGGGGCTCCATGGGGCGTGCTTCGTTCACGACGATGCTGCGGCCACCCAGTGGCTGGCCATTCATGCCATTGATGGCGGCTTGGGCTTCCGCGTCACTGCCCATTTCCACGAAACCAAAGCCCTTGGAGCGGCCTGTGTCGCGCTCCATCATGACCTTGGCGCTGGTCACTGCGCCGAATTGGCCAAAGGCCTGTTCGAGATCGCTGTCGCGCACCGAGTACGGCAGGTTGCCGACGTACAGTTTGTTGCCCATTGAGGGACTCCTCAAAAACACATGGAAAAAGCGATGGAGTCCCGAAAACGCAGCCAGCTAATCTCAATGACGCTCTCAGCGCGAAACTGACGGATCACCGCAAACTTTAAGCGGGGGAAACCCCGCTGGCTCATTATGCGCCACACTTTTGCGGAAAAAGCAAGCGGCAATGCCGACTGTGGTGGCGATGCCGCGCAGGCATGAAAAAAGGAGCCCAGGGGCTCCTTTGTTTTGCCTTTGGCAGACCGCAAAGGTCTGCCAGCAAGGTCTTTTAGTAGCTGCTACGGCCACCGCCGTAACCACCACCACCGCCGCCACCGCTACGGCCACCGCCGTAACCGCCGCCGCCACCACCGCCGTAGCCGCCGCCACCACCGTTGCCGCCGCCGAAGCCGCCGCTACGGGGAGCGCGGGGCTCCATGGGACGGGCTTCGTTGACCACGAGGTCACGGCCGCCGAAATTGGTGCCATGCACGCCTTGGATGGCGGCTTGGGCTTCAGCATCGCTGCCCATTTCGACAAAGCCGAAACCCTTGGAGCGGCCGGTGTCGCGCTCCATCATGACCTTGGCGCTGCCGACCGAGCCGTACTGGCTGAAGGTCTGTTGCAGATCTTCGTCGCGGAAAGAGTAGGGCAGGTTGCCCACGTAAAGTTTGTTGCCCATGAAGGACTCCTGAAAAAACACAAAAACGCGATGGAGTCCGACGCAATCAACAAACCTGTGACGACTTCAAAGACGCGAAACTGACCATTCACCGCTAAGCTAACTGCTTTCCTGCAAGCAGAAAAGCGAACCCATTATTAATCACTTTATGAGGCGTGTGGGGTTTATTTCTGGATCAAGCCATCCATCCTGCACAAATTTGTGGGTATTTTGGAGCGTGCAACGGCGGTTTTCAGGGGAAACCCGCAGGGTCTGAACGGCCATCCGAACCTGGCCCGTCGCCACCTTTCGGCAACCACCCGCCTGTTTTCCCTGTCGGAAGCAGGGTAAAATCCGCGAGTCTTTGGGGAGTAGCCCGCCCGGCAGCGCAATGCGCCGGGGGCATGCGTCAACACACTTGGGTTCTTCGAAACCTATGGCGTATGCGGCTTTTGAGCTGGGCGAGACCATTGACTGCAAACCGATCCACATGGCCGGAGTCGGGGTGCAGTCAATGCGTTTTCCACCCATCCGGCCGGATAGGACCCCCTCCCCCATGGAAGCCTTCTTCATTTCTACCGCCATCGTCGCGCTCGCCGAGATGGGCGACAAGACGCAGCTGCTCGCGCTCGTGCTGGCCGCACGTTTCCGCAAACCCTGGCCGATCGTGCTTGGCATCCTGGTGGCGACCCTGGTGAATCACGGCTTGGCCGGGGCTTTGGGTGCCTGGGTGACCACGTTCCTCGGCCCCCAGGTGCTGCGCTGGATCCTGGGTGCATCGTTCATCGCCATGGCGGTGTGGATGCTGATCCCCGACAAGCTTGACGAAGGTGAGGCCGATGGCTCGCCGCGCTGGGGTGTGTTCGGCACCACGGTGGTGGCGTTTTTCCTGGCCGAGATGGGCGACAAGACGCAGATCGCCACCGTCATGCTGGCCGCGCAGTACAACGCCTACCTGTGGGTGGTGGCGGGCACCACGCTCGGGATGATGATCGCCAACGCGCCTGTGGTCTGGCTGGGCGAACGCATCACGCGCCGCGTGCCCATTCGCGCCGTCCATGTGGTCTCGGCGGTGATTTTTCTGGTGCTGGGGTTGGTGGCGATCTTCACGCCCGCCGGGTGAGCAGCAGCGGCCGTTTTGGTATATTTGCCAGACGCGCCGATTTGCCACAGCTTGCGGGCGCTTTATAAATCCTGCTAAAGACCCGTCCGACACATCCGCCCGGCCTCGTTTTTAGCGACGCCGGGTTTTTTTATGTCGTTTTTTGCCACGCCCCAGTCCATGCATTTTCCGGAGGTCCTGCCGCTGCAAAGCGGTGCGTCCATCCGCGACTACCACCTGGCCTACGAGACCTACGGCACGCTCAATGCCGACCGCTCGAACGCCGTGCTCGTGTGCCACGCCCTCAATGCCTCGCACCACGTCGCGGGCGTCTACGCCGGGCAGGACAAGAGTGAGGGCTGGTGGGACAACATGATCGGCCCCGGCAAGCCCGTGGACACCGACCGATTCTTCGTGATCGGCGTGAACAACCTGGGCTCCTGCTTTGGCTCCACCGGCCCCATGCACAACCATCCCGATACGGGCGAGGTCTATGGCGCGGACTTCCCGGTGGTCACGGTGGAAGACTGGGTCAACGCCCAGGCCCGCCTGCTCGACCGCCTGGGTATCGAGCAACTGGCCGCCGTGCTGGGTGGCAGCCTGGGCGGCATGCAGGCACTTTCGTGGACGCTGCAGTACCCCGAGCGCATGCGCCACGCGGTGGTGGTGGCCAGCGCCCCCAACCTCACGGCCGAGAACATTGCCTTCAACGAAGTGGCCCGCCGCGCCATCGTGACCGACCCGGACTTCCACGGCGGCCACTTCTACCGCCATGGCGTGATCCCCAAGCGCGGCCTGCGCATCGCCCGCATGATCGGCCACATCACGTACCTGAGCGACGACGTGATGAACGAAAAATTCGGCCGCCAGCTGCGCGAAGGCATTGACCTGAAGTACAGCACGCAGGACATCGAATTCCAGATTGAAAGCTACCTGCGCTACCAGGGCGACAAGTTCAGCGACTACTTCGACGCCAACACCTATTTGCTCATCACCCGTGCGCTCGACTACTTCGACCCCGCGCGCACCCACGGCGGCAACCTCACCCGGGCGCTGGCGCGCGCTACCGCACGCTTCCTGCTGGTGAGCTTCACCACCGACTGGCGCTTTTCGCCCAAGCGCAGCCGCGAGATCGTCAAAGCGCTGCTCGACAACCGCCGCAGCGTGAGCTACGCCGAGATCGATGCACCCCATGGGCACGATGCCTTTTTGCTCGATGACGCCCGCTACATGGGCGTGATGCGCTCTTATTTCGACAGCATTGCCAAGGAGTTGCAAGCATGACGGACAAAGCGGCAATGCAAGCCCTGGCGCGCCTGGTGCCCCCCGGCTCGCGCGTGCTCGACCTCGGTTGTGGCAATGGCGCCATGCTCGACTACCTGCAGCGCGAGCGCGGCTGCAGCGGCTATGGCGTGGAGATCGACGACGCCAACGTGCTGGCCTGCGTGCAGCGCGGCGTGGATGTGATCCAGCTCAACCTGGATGAAGGCCTCGCCATGTTCGACGACAACAGCTTTGACGTGGTGCTGCAGATCGACACGCTGCAGCACCTGCGCAATGCCGAAACCATGCTGCGTGAGACGGCGCGGGTGGGCCGCACGGGTGTGGTGGCGTTTCCCAACTTCGCGCACTGGCCCAACCGCCTGTCCATCCTGCGCGGGCGCATGCCCGTGACGCGGCGTCTGCCCTACCAGTGGTACGACACGCCGAACATCCGCGTGGGCACGTACAAGGACTTTGAGGTGCTGGCGACCAAGAACGACCTGCGCATCCTCGACTCTTTCGGCTTGCAGGAAGGACAGGCAGTGCGCTGGCTGCCTAACGCACGCGCGGGCACGGCCGTCTTTCACTTCGAACACGCGTAGCACTTACCGGGGTGTACGCCCCCGGCGACACGCCGCTGTCAAGCGCATCGGCTAAGGTGCGGACTCCGTTTGTTGGAGACCCGCATGAAACGCACTGCACTGCGCGCCGTGACTGCCGCCGCGCTGCTCACCACCTGGGCGCTGGGCGCCGTGGCCCAGGCCTGGCCGCCCACCCCCACCGTCATTGCCCACCGGGGTGCCTCGGCGCTGCGGCCCGAGCACACGCTGGCCGCGTACCAGAAGGCCATTGACGACGGCGCCGACATCATCGAGCCCGACCTGGTGATCACCAAGGACGGCGTGCTGGTGGCCCGGCACGAGAACGCGATTGCCATCCTGGGCGCCGACGGCTCGGTGAAGGAAGCCACCACCGACGTGGTGGACCGCCCCGAGTTCGCAGGCCGCAAAACCACCAAGACCATCGACGGCCAGGCCATCACCGGCTGGTTCACCGAAGACTTCACCCTGGCCGAACTCAAGACCCTGCGCGCCCGCGAGCGCATCCCCGCGCAGCGCCCGGCCAACGTGGCCTACAACGGCCAGTTCGAGGTGCCCACGCTGCAGGAAGTCATCGACCTGGCCAAGGCCCAGAGCGCGAAGACGGGCAGGACCATCGGCATCTACCCTGAGACCAAACACCCCACCTACTTCCAGTCCATCGGCCTGCCGCTGGAGGCGCCGCTGCTGGCGGCGCTGGAGAAGAACGGCTGGAACCACAAGGACGCGCCCGTGTTCGTGCAGTCGTTCGAGGTCAGCAACCTGCAGGCAATCCGCAAGCTCAGCAGCGTGCGTCTGGTGCAACTGGTGGCGCCCTCGGGCCGGCCGTATGACTTTGTGACGCAGGGCGCGGCCAACACGCGCGCTTATGCCGACCTCATCACGCCCGAGGGCCTCAAGCAGGTGGCCACCTATGCCAATGCCATCGGCCCGTTCAAGACGCTGGTGGTGCCGGTCAAGGATGGCGTGCCGGGCGAACCCTCCCCGCTGGTGGCGCGCGCCCGCGCCGAAGGCCTGGCCGTGCACATCTGGACGCTGCGGCCCGAAAACGCCTTTCTGCCCGCCGGGCTGAAAAAGGCGCCCGCCACCGATGGCACCGTGCGCGGCGACAGCGTGGGCGAGATCACGGCCTATCTGCGCGCAGGCATCGACGGCTTCTTCACCGATGACCCTGCCGTGGGCCGAGCTGCCGTTCAAGCATTCACGGCGACGAAGTGACAGGTGCCGGGCGCGGCTTGCCCGGCGCGGAGCGTGCCCCCTGGCGCTGCCCCAGTTGCCGCGCCTTTTCCACCCACTGCGCCAGCCGGTCGGTGCTGGCGCTGCGCACCGGGCCAAAACTGTGCACCTGCACGGGGCTGATGCCGCAGAACTCCAGGATGGCCTTCTTCATCTGGTGGTGCCCCGGCATGCGTGTGACCCAGCGAAAGTACCAGGGCGGCGAGTCCATGGTCACCAGCAGCTCGGCCGAGCGACCTGCCAGCAGCTTGTCCCACAGCGATGAGCCTTTGCGGTACTTGAAGGCATAGCCGGGCAGCAGCACGCGGTCGATAAAACCCTTGAGCAGCGCGGGCATGGCGCCCCACCAGATCGGATAGACCCACACCAGATGGTGCGCCCAGGTGATGTCGGCCTGCGCGGCCAGCAAATCGGGTTCCAGCGGCTGGGCAGCGCCATAGCCCTGGAACAGGGGGTTGAAGGTCAGCTGACCCACGTCCAGAAACCGCACCTGCGCCCCTGCGCGCCTGGCGCCCTCGGCATAGGCACGTGCCATGCCTGCGCACAGGCTCTCGGCGGTGGGGTGGCCCAGGATGACCAGAATGTTTTGTTGCTCTGCCACAGACGCTCCATCACGGTGTTGTTGATGGCGCCATGGTCACCCTGCCCCACGGGGCAGAGTCAAGCGGTCAGGTCAAGTCGCGGTGAATCTCGCAGCGCCCGCCTTGGTAGCTGCACCAAATTGCGCGGGGTTGTGCGCTGGAGGTGCCACCGCCAGTGTGGAGGGCGCAGCGCAGGCTTCGGGTGCCACGGGCACGGCCAGCGTGTCGCAGGTGTGCAGCTCGGCTTCCAACAGCGCCAGCTGCGCGTCCAGCGCTGACAGGCGCGCCAGCTCCTGCGCCACGGCGGCCCGCCGCCGGGCCACCAGTTGGGCCACACGGTTCCAGCCAGCAGCGGTGTCGATGTGGGGCAGCCCGTCCAGCTCCGACAGCCGAAAACCCAGCGCCTGGGCCTGGCGGATCAGCAACACGCGGGCCACATCGGCCTCGCCATAGTGGCGGTAGCTGCCCGCACGCGCCACCGTGCCCAGCAGGCCCCGGGACTCGTACAGCCGGATGGCCTTGGGCGTGGTGCCGGTGCGTTGGGCGAGTTCTCCGATGCGCATTGGGTGTCCTGGTAGGAGAGCAAAATACTATCAAATTAATAGCTACTGGCGCTTATCCATTAAGCGCTAGGTGACAATTTGGCTCATATTTTTCATGGGTGGAGCCTGGTTGAGGCTTGTCAAGGGCTGCTGGCCCCGATGCTGCACGATAAGCTGCTGCGCTCTGATTCCACCTTCCGCCCGCGCCCGCCATGCCCCAGTTTGCCGCCAATCTGAGCCTGATGTACACCGAGCTGCCGTTTCTGGACCGCTTTGCCGCTGCGGCGCGCGACCGGTTCACGGCGGTGGAGTTCTTGTTTCCCTACGCCTTCGAGCCCGCCGAGGTGGCGGCCCGGCTTGCGGACAACGGCCTGCAGCTGGTGCTGTTCAATGCCCCGCCTGGCGGCACCGACCGCAGCCGCATGGCGGCGGCGTGGGACCAGAACGCGCGCGGCACCGCAGCGCTGCCTGGGCATGAGGCCGAGTTCCGCGCGGGCGTGCAAGAAGCCCTGCGCTATGCCGAGGTGCTGGGCTGCCCGCGCATCCACGTGCTCTCGGGCATCGTGCCGCCCGGCGTGGAGCGCGAATCCCTCAAGGACCTGTGCGTTGGCAACCTGCGCTGGGCGGCGGCCGAGGCTGCGGGCGCGGGGTGCGACATCCTCATCGAGCCCATCAACCTGCGCGACATGCCGCGCTACTTTCTGAACCGGCAGGATCACGCGCACGAGCTGCTCGATGCGGCGCAGGCCCCCAACCTCAAGGTGCTGATGGACCTCTACCACTGCCAGATCGTGGAGGGTGACGTGGCCACCAAGCTGCACCAGTACCTGCCCACGGGCCGCGTGGCGCATGTTCAGATTGCCGGTGTGCCCGGGCGCCACGAGCCCGACCGGGGCGAGCTGCACTACCCCTTTCTCTTCGACACCATCGACGCGTTGGGCTACGGCGGCTGGGTCGGCTGCGAATACCGGCCCGCAGCGGGCACCTCGCAAGGCCTGGGCTGGATGACTGGGAATATCCGCTGAGTCGCTTTGCGCCTTCCCCCCCTACGCCTTCGTTGTGGGGCGGCCCTGGCTCGGCGTCCTCGGCTCGGGCAGTGCCAGTTTCGCAGGCCATGACTCACACATCGGCGGCGTTGGGGTACGCAGCTTTGCGTAAGGGAATGCGTGAATAAATGTAACAAGCCTCTGGACGTAGAGTGACCGCAGACCGGCGACAGCCGGCTTTGGGCTTTCAATCTCCAGGAGACACACTGCATGGCTGCTTCCCTTGCCAACAACCGTTCCGTCGCGCGCCAGGTCACGCTGACCGCCATTGCGCTGGTGGCCCTGGTGCTGGTGCTGGTGGGGCTGGCCATTGCCGTGCTGACCGAGCGCAGCACCCGCGCCCTGGTCGCCTCCAGTGTGGGCGACACCGCGCAGAGCGTGGCGCAGTCGCTGGACGCTGCCGACAACACCAACCGCGAGCTGGTGCAGCTCACCATGAAGGGCTTTCAGCGCTACTTCGAGGCCACCATGCAGCTCGACGAAGCCTCGGGCGAGCTGCGCAGCTATGGCGCGCTGGTCAACGAGGACTACGGCTCGGTCGATAAATTCGCTAACGAAACCGGTGGCATCGCCACGGTGTTCGCCAAGAAGGGCGACGATTTCATCCGCATCACCACCTCGGTCAAGAACGACAAGGGCGAGCGCCAGCAGGGCACGCCGCTGGGCAAGGACGACCCGGCCTATGCCACTGTGTCCAAGGGCGAGCCCTACACCGGCGTTACCGTGGTGGGCGGCAAGCCCTTCATGGGCCACTACCTGCCCGCCAAGGACGCTTCGGGCAAGGTGATTGCGCTGCTGTTCATCGGCAACGACATCAGCGTGTTCCACGCCATGCTGCAAAAGCAGGTAGCGCAGACCAAATTCTTCGAGCATGGCGGCACGTACGTGATCAACCCCGGCACCTCGCTCGACAAGGCGGTGTTTGTGTACCACCCCACCGCACGCGGCAAGCGTGTGCTGGAAGCCTACCCCCAGGCCCGCCCGTTTTTTGAAGCCTTGGCCGCATCGCCCGATGGTTTTGTTCGTGAAGCCGCCCCCGTGTTGGGCGCAGGCGCCGAAGACCCCTGGGCCCTGGTGCGCAAAACCGGCGGCGGCTGGTGGGTGGTGGCCGAGGTGGCCGACGGCGAGGCCATGGCCAGCCAGCGCCGCGTCACGCTCGCCGTGTGGGGCTTGATGGCCGTGGCCGTGGTGCTGCTGGCCATTGGCCTGTTCCTCATGCTGCGCCGGGGCGTAAGCCGCCCGCTGCAGGACCTGACCCAGGCCATCACCCTGGTAGCGCAGGGCGACCTGACAGAAGAATTCCGCACCACGCGGCGCGACGAAATCGGCGCGCTGGTGCAGGAGGTGGAAGGCATGCGCCAGCGCTACACGCAGATGCTGCAGCAGGTGCGCACGGCGGTGGACAGCATCACCACCGCCAGCGCCGAGATCGCCAGCGGCAACCAGGACCTGTCGGCCCGCACCGAGGCCACGGCCAGCAGCCTCGCGCAGACCGCGCAGAGCATGGAGCACCTTACCTCCACCGTGCGCCAGTCGGCCGACGCCGCGCGCCAGGCCAATCAGCTGGCCAGCACCGCCGCCGCCGTGGCCGCACGCGGTGGCCAGGTGGTGGGCGAGGTGGTCACAACCATGGGCGACATCAACCAAAGCTCGCGCAAGATCGCCGACATCATCGGCGTCATCGATTCGATTGCCTTCCAGACCAACATCCTCGCGCTGAATGCGGCAGTGGAAGCTGCCCGTGCTGGCGAACAGGGCCGGGGCTTTGCCGTGGTGGCCAGCGAGGTCCGCAGTCTGGCAGGGCGCAGTGCCGAGGCCGCGCGCGAGATCAAGGCGCTCATCGGCGCCTCGGTGGAGCGGGTGGAATCGGGCGCACGCCTGGTGCAGAACGCGGGCACCACCATGGACGAGATCGTGGGCTCGGTCAAACGCGTAGGCGACATCATTGGTGAGATCACAGCGGCATCGAGCGAGCAGTCCGACGGCATCGGCCAGGTCAACACTGCCGTGAACCAACTGGACCAGATGACACAGCAGAACGCTGCCCTGGTGGAGGAATCCGCCGCCGCAGCCCAAAGCCTGCGGGAGCAGGCCTCCCGCCTGGCGGGGGCGGTGCAGGTGTTCAAGCTCTCGCGGACCGAGGGCGCGGCCGGTGGCGGTATCGGCTACACCCAGCGCGCGGCCCTGGCCGCGCCCATTGCACAAACGGGCGAGGGCGAGGCGGTGCACGCCCCCGGCAGTGGCGCGCGCGCACCCGCCCAGTTGCAATAGCCCACTGCACCCGACCAATCGGCTGTGCGGCGGGGGCGCGTGGTCATCTGGCGGTTTGCGGTCTGCAGACCTTCGTTTATGCTGATCTGAAACCCCCCACCACACAGCCCACCCCCATCCATGGCCGCCCACGTTCCCACCATGCTGGTCATGATCATCGTGAGTTCGCTCATGATGGCCGCCTCCATGGCTGTGGTGGGCTGGGGGCGTCGGCGCGATGGCCTGGGGCGGTGGGCGGCCGCCCTGATGGTCAATGCCGTCGGGCATTTGCTGATCATGCTGCGGGGCCTGGTGCCGGATGTGGTGTCCATCGTGCTGGGCAACCTGCTGCTGTCCTGCGTGTTTGTGGGGATGATCGCCGCGATCTACCAGTTCCAGGGGCGCCCGTCACGGTGGCTGCTGCTGCTCACACCGTCGGCGCTGGTCACGTGTTTTGTCATCGTGTTTATCGACAACTTTCCGGCGCGCGCGAGTTTTGTGGGCCTGGTCATCGGGCTGCAGGCCGTGTGGGCTCTGGTAGCGGCCCTGGAGCGCCGCCATGCCACCGTGGGGCGCGGGCAGTGGCTGCTGGTGGCCGGGCTGGGCCTGGAGGCGCTGGTGCTGGGCGGCCGCGCGTTGCTGGCATTGGGCGAAAGCCAGACGGCCACCAGCATCCTCCAGGGCAGCCTGCTGCAGACGCTGACCTTCATGGCCACGTTTTCTGTGGTGCTCATCAGCTCCATGGGATTTGTGTTCATGTCACGCGACCGTGCCGACGAGAACAACCGCATCATGGCGGCGCTGGACCCGCTTACCGGCGTGGCCAACCGCCGCTCGCTGATCGCGGCGCTGGACCGCGACGTCTCGCGCGCCGTGCGCTCGCGCGAATCCATCGCGCTCATGATGGTGGACATCGACCACTTCAAGCGGGTCAACGACCGCTACGGGCACCCCGCCGGTGACCAGGTGCTGTGCAGCGTGGTCAATGTGCTGAGCGAGCGCGTGCGGGCGCAGGACCTGGTGGGCCGCTACGGGGGTGAGGAATTCATGGTGGTGCTGCCCGACACCACGTTGCTGGGGGCCGAGCAGCTGGCGCGGGAACTGTGCAAGGCGGTGGAGGAATCGCGTTGCCGCATCCGCGCAGTGGGCGGAGCCGCGCCAGATGCAACCACCGACGCGGCCCTGGGCATTGCCGTCACGGTCAGCATTGGCGTCTTTGGCGGCCGGCTGGAGCCCGGCGACAGCTGGGACATGCTGATCGCCGCAGCCGACCGTGCGCTCTACCAGGCCAAGGAAAACGGCCGCAACCGGGTGGAGGTGTCCACCAGCCTGCGGCGCCCCGCCTCCTTGGCGGCGGCACAGGCCAATCCCGACACGCATCCTGTTTCCCGGTATTGACCCCCAAGAGGGACGCGGGACGGGCCACGTTGGGCACACCACCCGAAGAAGAGCTGCGCCCCCTGCCACAGCGCTGCCAGACTATGTCGCGGGTGTATGGATACCTGCCATGGCGCCCGCACAGGCGTTGTGTTGGAATGCTGGTTTCGGTCCACAAGATCCGCCGTATTCAGGAGAGCTGCCCATGAACGCCCGAGTCCCCCCCCACGCCCTGCAACCCGCCCTGGCCCTCGAACGGGTCAGCCAAGCCTGGGACAACGATATTGTTCGCCAGCTCACCGACTACATCGCCATCCCCGCCAAGTCGCCCATGTTCTCGCCCGACTGGGCCGAGCAGGGCCTGCTCGACACCGTGGTGCGCAACGCCGCCGCGTGGGTCGAGTCGCAGAAGGTTGAAGGCCTCACGCTCGAAATCGTGCGCCTGGAAGGCCGCACCCCCGTGCTGTTTTTCGAGATCGACGCCACCCAGGCCGGCGCCACCGATACCGTGCTCATGTATGGCCACCTCGACAAGCAACCCGAGTTCAGCGGCTGGCGCAACGACCTCGGCCCTTGGACGCCCAAGTACGAAGACGGCAAGCTCTATGGCCGCGGCGGTGCCGACGACGGCTACGCGGTGTATGCCAGCATCGCCGCCGTTCAGGAATTGAAGCGCCAGAACGTGCCCCACCCGCGCATCGTGGGCCTGATCGAGACCTGCGAGGAAAGCGGCTCGCGCGACCTGCTGCCGTACATCGACGCCCTCAAGCCCCGTATGGGCAACGTGGCACTGGTGGTGTGCCTGGACTCGGGCGCTGGCAACTACGACCAGCTGTGGCTCACCACCAGCCTGCGCGGCATGGCCACCGGCACGCTCAAGGTCGAGATCCTCACCGAAGGCATCCACTCCGGTGACGCCTCGGGCCTGGTGCCCTCGTCGTTCCGCATCATGCGGCAGGTGCTCGACCGGCTCGAAGACAGCGCCACCGGCCGTCTCCTGCCCCAGAGCTTTCATTGCGAAGTGCCTGCCGACCGCCTGGCCCAGGCCCGCGCCACGGCGGGCATCCTGGGCGAAGAGGTGTACAAGCGCTTCCCCTGGGCGCACTACGACTGCGGCGGCTCCACCACCTTTGCATTGCCCACCACCACCGACCCGCTGCAGGCCCTGCTCAAGCGCACCTGGGAGCCCACGCTGAGCGTGACCGGCGCCGAAGGCTTCCCGGCCCTGCAGGACGCAGGCAATGTGCTGCGCCCCTACACCGCCTTCAAGCTCAGCCTGCGCCTGCCGCCCCTGGTAGATGCCGCCCAGGCTGTGCAGGAACTCAAGGCCTTGCTGGAAGACAACGCGCCCTACCGGGCCAAGGTCACCTTCCAGAGCATGAGCGGCGCCACAGGCTGGAATGCCCCCGCCACCACGCCCTGGTTCGAGCAGGCGCTCAACGCCGCCTCGCAGGCCCACTTCGGCGCACCCTGCGGCTACATCGGCCAGGGCGGCACCATCCCTCTCATGAACATGCTCAGCGAAGGCTTCCCCACCGCGCAAATGATGGTGTGTGGTGTGCTCGGCCCCAAAAGCAACGCCCACGGCCCCAACGAGTTCCTGCATGTGCCCTACGCCAAGAAGCTCACCGCCGCCGTGGCGCAGGTGATTGCAGGCATGGCACAGCAGGCGGTCGCACCTGCCGCAGCGGGCTGATAGGCGCGATCTTTTCAGCTTTCACCGTTCTTTCACACCCACGACTGACGCAAAAATGGGCATGGGCAGCCGGCACGCTCCAAGCGATGCGGCCGCTGCGTTCCGGTTTGCGCAAGTCCTCACACCCTTCTGGCAGGCACAGATCACCATGGACAAACGCGCTTTTCTCCACGCCTGTACGGCCACCACACTGGCCGCTGCGGTACACCCTCTCGTCCACGCCCAGGCGCCTGCGGCAACGGCGGGGGTTGCCGCTCCTGGCCCGCGCCACACGCTGTTGGGCACCAACAGCGAAGGCAAGCCTGTCGCACTGACCGACTTTGCGGGCAAGGTGTGCCTGGTGAGCTTTTTCACCGCTGGCTGCGCCCTGTGCACCAACGAGCTGCGGCTGATGCGCGAGTTCTATACGAACAACCGCCAGCGCGACTTTGTGCTGCTGGGCGTGAACATGGACGAAAAAAACGCGGACTTCATGCAGTACATCGAGCTGCTCAAAGTGTCCGTGCCTGCCGAGCAGCGCTTTCCGATTGCCTGGCGCAACGCTGTGGGGCACCAGGACAGCTTTGGCACCATCACCCGCCGCCCCACGCACTATGTGCTCAACCGCCAGCACCAGCAGGTGTTGCGCCGCGAAGGCAATTTTCTGCCCACGGATTGGGACGACCTCTGGGCCTCCATCGCCTGATGCGGGTTGCGCCACGCATGCTGCGTTCGGCCACCGCCGGGCCGTGCCGTACCGCCTTTTTATGGGATTGCCTTCCTGTTCTTTCCTGGTTGAGCGATTGCCCGCTCAACAGCACCGCCCGCCATGATCTCTGACGACCCCATTCCCTCCACCCTCACCACCTTCACCGCCAGCGATGGCGAAAACCTGGCTGTGCAGGACTGGCCCCTGCCCGAGGGCGAGCCCTGCCGGGGCACCGTGCTGCTGGTGCATGGCCTGGGCGAACATGTGGGCCGCTACGACGCGGTGGCCCGCCGCCTCAACGACTGGGGTTTTGCCGTGCGGGGTTACGACCAGTATGGTCACGGCGAATCCGGCGGGCCGCGTGGCGGCCTCACTTCGGACCTGCGCCTGCTGGATGACCTGGCCGACCTGGTGGACGCCACGCGCGCCCGCATGCCCGCAGGCCAGCCCCTCGTGCTGCTGGGCCACAGCATGGGCGGGCTTGTGGCTTCGCGTTTTGTGTCGTTGAAGATACGGCCTGTGGACGCCCTGGTGTTGTCATCCCCCGCGCTGGATGCGGGCCTGGGCGCCGTGCAAAAGCTGCTGCTGGCCACGCTGCCGCGCATCGCACCCAACCTGCGCGTGGGCAATGGGCTCGATGCGCAGTACCTCTCGCACGACCCGGCCGTGGTCGCGGCCTACCTGGCCGACCCGCTGTGCCACGACCGCATCAGCGCGCGCTTGGCCCGCTTCATTGCCGACGGCGGCCCCGCCACCGTGGCCCGCGCTGCGCACTGGAGTGTGCCCACGCTGCTGATGTGGGCGGGCAGCGACAAGCTGGTCAACCCTGCGGGTAGCCGTGCCTTTTCGGCCGCTGCACCCAAGGCCGTAGTGCATTCCCACTGCTTTGAGCCCTTGTTCCACGAGCTGTTCAACGAAAGCCCGGAACTGGCCGCGCCGGTGTTCGACCTGCTGCGGCAATGGCTGGTGCGGCGCTGCGCGGTGCCTGCAAGGCCGTAGGCAGGCGCCGGGTGGCCTGATTTCAGAGAAAACGGCTGGTCGCGCCAGTGCAATATGACCCGGTTGCTATTATTTTTGAAGTAGGCCGCCGAGCATCCCCAGCAGGTCGTTGGCATTGCCAAAACCGCCATGGGGCGCCTGTCCCTGGGGGCTCAGGTGGTCGACCAGGCCCGGCAACACCTGGGCCAGCTGCCCGGCGGCTGCACCGGGGGCCACACCCAGTTGCGCGGCCATCTGCGACAGGGGGCCACTGCCCAACACCTGCGACAGCTGCTCGCCCGAGATCGCCTGGTTGGGCCCGGCGCTCAGCCACGACGCAATCACGTTGCCCAGCCCGGCTTGCTGGAACTTGGCCATCAGCCCCGGCAGGCCGCCCACCGGGCCGTCGTTGCTGAGGAGGGACATGACGGCCTGCACCAGCTGCGGGTTTTGTGCGGCCAGGCTGATCAGCCCTCCCAGGCCACCACCGGCCCCACCCGCCGCAGCGGCGCCACTGCCGCCTTGCGACGCGTTGTTGATGACGGCACCCAGAACGGAATCGAGCAAACCCATGGTGTTCTCCTGTAGAGGAATGAAGGGCGGCAGTGCGCCAGCCCGGACGGAACCATCCATGGTACGCACCTCGGCGCCGCCTTCGTGTCAACAATCGTGAACGGGGTGACGCCGCTGGGGTGCCGCGCCACTACTTGGTGCGGGGTGGGCGCTTGTCGAGCAGCGGCGCACTCACACCTTGTACCCCCACCAGCCCCAGCACCGTGACCAGCGAGGTCTGGGCGCCCTTCCAGGCATCCGTCAGGTCGATCCACTCCGACAGTGCGTGGAAGCCGCCCGTCTTGCCGCCGCCCCCGATCACGATGGCGGGGATGCCCAGCGCCATGGGCACGTTGGCATCGGTGCTGGCACCGGCCAGCACCGTCTTGCGGCCAAAGGCGGTGTTGGCGCGCACGGCAGCCTCGACGATCAACGCGTCGGCGGCGATGCGGCCACCGGGCCGGTCGCCGATGAGCTTGGTCGATGCGCTCAGGGTGTTCACGCCCCAGCGTGCGTTCTCTTCGGTCACGGCGCTGTCCACGGCTGCCAGCACCTGCTTTTCGGTGGCCAGCAGCGGGGCCATTTCGTCGGAGCGGATGTCCACCGCCATGCGCGCATCCGGCGCGATGGTGTTGACCGATGTGCCGCCGCCCACGGTGCCCACGGTGAAGGTGGTCTTGGGGCTCTTGGGGGTGCGGATCTCGGCGATCTTGGCAATGGCGCGGCCCATGCCGTGGATGGCGCTGGGCACCTCGCCGAACGCGGCGTAGCTGTGGCCGCCCGGGCCCTTGAAGGTCACCTCGTGGCGGTGGCTGCCCGTGCCCAGCACCAGCACGGTGCCATCGGGCGCTGGCTCCAGCGCCACCATGCCGTCAATGTCGAGGTGTTCCTTGAACAGGTGCTTCATGCCGCGCAGGTTGCCCAGCTCTTCCTCGCCCACATTGCCCACAAACACCAGGTCGCCCACGGTGGCGATCTTCTGGTCGTTCAGCACCTTGAGCCACGACAGCAGCACGGCCAGGCCGCGCGTGTTGTCGGAAATGCCGGGCGCATAGAGCTTGCCGTCGCGCTCTTTCACCTTCACATCGGTGCCGGATGGGAACACCGTGTCCAGGTGGGCCGAGATGACCAGCTTGGGGCCGTTGCCCGTGCCCTTGCGCACGCCCACGACGTTGCCTTCGGCGTCGATCGCGGCGTTGGTCAGGCCCAGGGACTGGAGCCGGGCCAGGAAGGCTTCGGCGCGCTTTTGTTCCTTGAACGGAGGCGCCTCGATCTCGGTGAGCATGCGCAGGTCTTCGGTGGCGCGGTCGTGGTCGGCCTTCACGGCGTCGAGCAGCTGCAGGATCTGGGGCGCAGCCATGAGCTGGCCGTAGGCCTTGTCCACGGCGGGCCGCAGCGTGGTGGGTGTGGGCGCCACGGCGCCGAACTGCGCATGGGCGGCACCGGGCAGCAAGGCGGCGCAGGCGAGGGCCATGGCACCCGCAAGGGCTGTGGCACGGAAGGTATGGAGAGGGAGAGTCATGGTGATCCAGCGAAACACGAACACAAACGGAAGGGGTGAGCGGCCTGTCCAGCCATCGTGGATGGAGCCGTGGGCCGGCATGCAGGGCCACGCAATTGTTGGACCGAACCCCGCCCCTGGGCTCTGCTTTAATCTGCCCAGCCGACAGTTTTTCTTACATGCGCAAACACATCCCCAGCACCCGCGCCCTGCTTGTTTTCGATGCCGTGGCACGCCACCATGGCGTGAGCAAGGCGGCCGAAGAACTCTGCCTCACCCACAGCGCCGTGAGCCAGCAGCTGCGCCTGCTGGAGGGCCAGCTGGGCCTGCAGCTGGTGCAGCGCGGCGCACGCGGGTCCACGCTCACCGACGTAGGCCGCCGCTACCACGCGCAGGTGGTGGGCGACCTGCTGCGGCTGCAGAACCACACGCTCGAAGCCATGGCCCAGCGGCCCGATGGCGCGCGCCTGCTGGTGGGCTGTGTGCCCGTGTTTGCCGAGCGCTGGCTGCTGCCCCGGCTGCCTGCCTTCCTTGCGCAGCACAAAGGCTGCAGCCTGCACCTGCAGGTGTACCCCACGCAGATCTACATGGCGGAGATCCCGTTTGATGTGGCCGTGCAGTACAACGACGCGGCCTGGCCCGGCGTGGTACCAGCGCCCCTGATGCCCGAGGTCTGCGTGGCCGTGTGTGCCCCGCAGTCGCGCCACCGGCGTGCGACAGAGCGCGGCGATTTTCGGGCCGTGCCGCTGCTGCAGCTCAGCTCGCGCCTGGGGGCGTGGGACGACTGGCTGGCCCGTGCGGGCATCACGCGCATTCCGGGCCACACGTTGGGTGGCCACCGCTTTGATCTGTTCTCGATGCTGGTGGAGGCGGTGCGCGCCGACTTGGGGCTAGGCCTGGTGCCCCGGTATTTTGTGGAGCGCGAACTGCAATCGGGCGAGCTGGTGCTGGCCCACCCGCACCACGACAGCGGTGCGCGGGGCTACAGCCTGTTCGTGGCGCCGGGGCGCCTGGAAGACCGGGCGGTGGCGGCGTTTGCACAGTGGCTGCGCACCACGGTGGCCGCAGAAGGCGCTGTGGCTGAGGTGCCTTCAGACGCCGCGTGAAACGCGCTTGCGCTGCAGACCCAGCCAGGCCAGTGCCAGCCCCGTCACCACAATGGGCATCAGCGAACCGGCGTTCAGCAACGTCCAGCCCTGCGTCGTGACCAGCACGCCCGACGAGAACGCGCTCAGCGCCAGCGTGGCGTACACGCAGAAGTTGATGGCCGCCTGGGCGCGGTCCTTTTCTTCAGGGCGGTAGGCCGTCATGGCCAGCGTGGTGGAGCCCGTGAACAGGAAGTTCCAGCCCACCCCCAGGAAGAACAGCGCAATCCCAAAGTGGTGCAGCTCCACGCCCATCAGCGCCACCGCCACACACGCCAGGTTGAGCAACACCCCCGTGCCCATGATGGGCAGCACACCAAACCGCTTGATGAGGTGACCAGTGACAAAGCCGGGAGCGAACATGCCGATCACATGCCACTCCAGCACCAGTGCCGAGGCATCAAAGTCAAAGCCACACACCTGCATGGCCAGCGGCGTGGCCGCCATCAGCAGGTTCATCACCCCATAGCCCAGCGCAGCGCCCACAATGGCCACGATGAAGGCAGGCTGGCGCATCAGTACAGAGAGGGGGCGCCCCTGCTCGCGCTGGCCCGCAGCGTTGAGCACCACGGGTTGCACTTCGAACCGGATGGCTGCCATGCACAGCATGGACAACAGCGCCACGCCGATCAGCGCGATGTAGGCGCCCGCAAACGGCACCGGGAACAGCGTGCGCGTGGCGCTGGCCAGGTTGGGGCCTGCCACGGCGCCCAGCAGGCCACCGGCCAGCACCAACGACACGGCCTTCTCGCGGTAGTCCGGGGCCGCCAGCTCGGCGGCCGCAAAGCGGTACAGGCCACCGTTGGCGCTGTAGTAGCCCGCCACCAGCGTAGCGGTGCACAGCAGCCAGAAGCTGGCGCTGAACGCGGCCCAGGCACACAGCGCGGCCGACACCACGGCCACGGCCAGCCCGATCTGGAACGACACCTTGCGGCCCCAGCGCATCTGCGTCCTGGCCACCAGCGGCGTGGACAGTGCCCCGCCCACCACGTAGCCCATCACCGGCAGCGTGGCCATCCAGCCAAAGGGCGCCAGCTGCAGGCCCACCAGGCCATTGATGGCAATGAAGACAACGTTGTTGGTGAGGAAAAGGCCTTGGCACAGCGCCAGCAGCCACAGGTTCTTGTTCATGACAGGGCAGCGCCCGGGTTGGGCAAAAGGAAGGAACGAAAAGTGGGACAGCGTAGACGCAAGTCAAGGCCTGGCGGCTATGGGGTGCGCTGCGGAGGCGGGCCACATCAAAACCCGACTGGTTTGCTCCGGAATTGTGCACCGCCGTTGATGAAGATCAGCGGATGCGTGGGGTGTCCTCATTATGGTGGCGCCCAGTGCTGTGGCCCGGCCCGGGGCCCGCGTTTGAATGTTTGTGATGGAACCCCTGAAATCGATGGAGGCGGTGCTGCCTGAAGCTGCAACCCCCGGACTGGAACTCGTCTGCCCCGCCGGCAGCCTGCCCGCCCTGAAGGCCGCTGTGGACCACGGCGCCAACTGCGTCTACCTGGGCCTGCGCGACGCCACCAACGCGCGCAATTTTGCGGGCCTCAACTTTGACGAGGCCGCCATCGCCAACGGCATTGCCTATGCGCATGGTCGCGGCTGCAAGGTCTTCATGGCGCTCAACACCTACCCGCAGGCGGCCAACCCGGGGCCGTGGCGCAGCGCACTGGACAAGGCGGTGGACCTGGGCGTGGACGCGGTCATCCTGGCCGACCCCGGCCTCATGCACTACGCGGTGCAGCACCATCCCCGGCTGCGCCTGCACCTGTCGGTGCAGGGTTCGGCCACCAACTACGAGGCCATCAACTTCTACCGCGAGCAGTTCGGCATCGTGCGCGCCGTGCTGCCGCGCGTGCTGTCGATGGAGCAGGTGCGCCAGGTCATCGATCGCACGCCGGTCGAGATCGAAGTCTTCGGCTTCGGCAGCCTGTGTGTGATGGTCGAGGGGCGCTGCGCACTGTCGTCGTACGTGACCGGCGAATCGCCCAACACGCACGGCGTGTGCTCTCCGCCAAAGGCCGTGCGCTGGGTGGAAACGCCGCAGGGCCGCGAGTCGCGCCTGAACGGCGTGCTCATCGACCGCTATGCGCCCGGCGAGAACGCGGGCTACCCCACGCTGTGCAAGGGGCGTTTCGATGTGGGGGATGACGAGAACTACTACGCCATCGAAGAGCCCACCAGCCTCAACACGCTGGAGCTGCTGCCCCAGCTGCTCAAGATGGGCGTGCGCGCCATCAAGATCGAAGGCCGCCAGCGCAGCCCCGCGTATGTGGCGCAGGTCACCCAGGTCTGGCGCGAGGCCATGGACCAGTGCCTGGCCCACCCGCACCGCTATGCGCCCAAGACGCGCTGGATGGCCAGCCTGGACCAAGTGGCAGAAGGCCAGCAGCACACGCTGGGTGCCTACCACCGCCCCTGGAAATGATCAGGCGACAACCCCCTGAGCCGCTGCGCGGCTTCCCCCTTTCTCTCTACGCGCTTCGCGCTAGGGGAAGGGGGACAACGCCAGCGCACGCCAGCGAAGCGCCGCATACGCGGCTTGGCGGCCCTTGCGCGGCGTCCCCTGGCCTGCATCGCGCCAGATCGAAGGTCGGTGCGCCGCTTTGAATCCGAAATATCACGATGAAACCCCGGAGACCGCCCCATGAAACTCTCTCTCGGCCCGCTGCTGTACTACTGGCCCCGCGACACCGTGTTCGCGTTCTACGAAGCCATGGCCGCCACGCCTGTGGACGTGGTGTACCTGGGCGAGACGGTGTGTTCGCGCCGCCATGAGTTGCGCCTGGCCGACTGGCTGGCGCTGGCGCGCATGCTGCGGGGCGCGGGCAAGGAGGCGGTGTTGTCCAGCCAGGTGCTCATCGAGTCCAGCGCCGACGTGGGTGTGATGCACAAGATCACGGGCAACGGCGAGTTTCTGGTTGAGGCCAATGACATGGGCGCCGTGAGCTGTCTTGCGCGCGCACCCGCCGGGCCGCAGGCCTTTGTGGCCGGGCCGCACCTGAACCTCTACAACGCGCACTCGCTGCAATGGATGGCGCAGCAGGGCGCCACGCGCTGGGTGATGCCGCTTGAAATGTCGCAGGACGCGCTCGCTGCCGTGCTGGCGCAGCGGCCCGCAGGTTTGGAGACCGAGGTGTTTGCCTACGGCCGCATGCCGCTGGCCTACTCGGCGCGCTGCTTCACCGCCCGGCACCGCAACCTGCCCAAGGACGACTGCCAGTTCAGCTGCCTTGACCATGCTGACGGACTGCCGCTGCGCACGCGCGAGAGCGAGGGCTTTCTCGTGCTTAACGGCACGCAGACCCAGTCGGCCCGCGTCTACAACCTGGCCAACGAACTGGTGGCGATGCAGGCCCAGGGCGTGGACGTGGTGCGCCTGAGCCCGCAGGCCCAGCACATGCCGCAGGTGATCGCCGCGTTTGACGAAGCCCGCCGCGCAGTGGTTGCGAAAGAGACTCCTGAAAAGACCCCCGACTTTGTGGAGCGCATGCAGCCCTTCATGCCCGATCTGCCCTGCAACGGCTACTGGTTCGGGCGAGCGGGCCTGGAGCAGGGGCTGCATGGCGCTGTAGGTGGTGCTGCCGCGCGGCCTGCCATGCATCCATAACGCGAAGCGAATCACCGCATGTACCCCGGCGAACGTTTCAACAGCATCAGCCACCTGGTGGGCGCCCTGCTCGCCATGGCAGGCACGGCCTTGCTCATCACCCTTGCTGCACGCCTGGGCGATCCGTGGAAGGTGGTGGCGTTCAGCATCTACGGCGCCATGCTGGTGGCGCTGTACGCCGCCTCCACCGCGTACCACAGCGTGCGCCGGCGCACCATCAAGGCCGTGCTGCAAAAGCTGGACCACTGCAGCATCTACCTGCTGATTGCGGGCAGCTACACGCCGTTTGCGCTGGTGTCGCTGCGCGGCGCCTGGGGCTGGTCGCTGCTGGGCGTGGTGTGGGGCCTGGCCCTGCTGGGTATTGCCCAGGAGATCTGGTGGGCGCGTGGTGCACGCGTGCTGTCGCTGGTCATCTACGTGCTCATGGGCTGGCTGGCGCTCGTGGCCGTGGTGCCGCTGTGGCAGGCGCTCACGCCAGCCGGGTTTGCCTGGCTGCTGGCGGGCGGGGCCTGCTACACGCTGGGCATCGTTTTCTATGCGCTGGACCACCGCGTGCGCCACGGCCATGGGCTGTGGCACCTGTTTGTGCTGGGCGGCAGCGTCTGCCACTTCTTCACCGTTTTTTTCTACGTGGCCTGAGGGCCCGTCTTCTACTTATGGCTGCTTTCCCTTCTTCGCCGTCGCCTGCCGCGAACCCACGACTGGTGCCGCCGCCCGTGGGGGCTTTGCTGGCGCGCCTGCCCGCCTACCCCGGCTCGATGCTGCTGGTGACGGCGCTCAACCGGGCGCTCGCGCGGCACCTGCCCGATGACGTGGGCCGCTTGTTGCTCCACAAGAAGATGCGGGTGCAAGTGCGCGATGCGCGCGTGGCCTTCGACTTTGCCTGGACGGGCCAGCGTTTTGCACCCCACGCCCCGCTGGTGGCCCCAGCGGTGGCCGACGTGACGCTGAGCGCCACGGCCCACGACTTCCTGCTGCTGGCCCAGCGTCAGCAAGACCCGGACACGCTGTTCTTCAGCCGCCGCCTGTCGATGGAGGGCGACACCGAGCTGGGCCTGGTGGTGAAGAACGCGCTCGACGCGCTCGAACTTCCCGTGCTGGACCCGCGCCAGTGGGCGCAGAGGCTGGCGCCGCGCGAGGTGTTGGGCCACCTGCGGCGCCGCCTGGACCCAACACCACGCAACGGAGGATAAGCATGACCACCGACACCCATCCCCAGAACCACCCCTTGGTCTATTCCTGCTCGGGCTGCTCCAGCGCCGCCCAGCTGGCCAACCACGTGGCGTTGCAGCTCGACCGGCGCGGCGTGGCCGAGATGTCGTGCATCGCCGGGGTGGGTGGCGATGTCCCGCACCTCATGAAAACCGTGCGCTCGGGCCGGCCCATCATCGCGCTCGACGGCTGCCCGCTGGTCTGCGTCAAAAGCACGCTCGCGCGCCACGGCATCGCGGCCGGCCGGCATTACCAGCTGCAGCAGTACGGCGTGAAAAAACGCGCGCACGAAGACTTTGACCCCGTGCAGGCCGCGCTGGTGCTGGAGCAGGTGGAGGCCGATCAGCAGGCGCAGCCCTTGGTTCGTTCTGCCGCCGTGGAGCCCTCGCATGGCTGATGCTGCCCACACCCGCCGCATCATCGTCGCGATCTCGGGCGCCAGCGGCGCCGTGTACGGCGCGCGCCTGCTGCAGGTGCTGCAAGGCCAAAGCGGCATCGAGACCCACCTGGTCGTCTCCGACGCCGGCTGGCGCAACCTGCAGCACGAGCTGGACATGGACCGCCCCGCCGTCGAGGCCCTGGCCCAATGCGTGCACGACGTGGCCAACGTGGGCGCGGCCATCGCCAGCGGTTCGTTCCAGTGCCATGCCATGGTGGTCGCGCCCTGCTCCATGCGCACGCTGGCTGCCATAGCGCATGGGCTGGCCGACAACCTGCTCACGCGCGCGGCCGACGTAGCGCTCAAGGAGCGCCGCCGCCTGGTGCTGATGGTGCGCGAGTCGCCGCTGCACCTCACGCACCTGCGCAACATGGTGGCCGTGACCGAGATGGGCGGCATCATCTGTCCGCCGCTGCCCGCCTTCTACCTGCGCCCGCAGACCGTGGGCGAGGTGGTGGACACCAGCGTGGCGCGCGCGCTCGACCTTATCGATGTGCCGCACGACCTGGCGCCTCGGTGGCAGGGTCTGGAGCTGAACGCTTCTTAATTGATAGCTGTTTACGCTCATTGGACAAGCGCTAGCGGCCAATTTCATTCAAATTCTGGACCCGATATGGCCTACCGCGACCTGCGCGACTTCATGGCCCAGCTTGAAGCCACGGGCGACCTGCGTCGCGTGCACGAACCCGTCTCGCCCCACCTGGAGATGACCGCGCTCAGCGACCGCGTGCTGCGCGCAGGCGGCCCGGCGCTGCTCTTCACCCAGCCCACGGGCCACCGCATGCCGGTGCTCACCAACCTGTTTGGCACCACAGACCGCGTGGCCCGCGCCATGGGCGTGGCCGACCTGCGCGGCGTGCGCGCCCTGGGCGAACTGCTGGCCACCCTCAAGGAGCCCGAGGCCCCCAAAGGCTTCAAGGACATGCTGGGCATGGGCCAGCTGCTCAAGACCTTGTGGAACATGGCGCCCCATACCGTCACACGTGGCGCGCCCTGCCAGCAGGAGGTGTGGGAGGGACCGGACGTGGACCTCGCCCGCCTGCCTGTGCAGCACTGCTGGCCCGGCGACGTGGCACCGCTCATCACCTGGGGCCTGACCATCACGCGCGGCCCGCGCAAGGCGCGGCAGAACCTGGGCATCTACCGCCAGCAGGTGCTCTCGCGCAACCAGGTCATCGTGCGCTGGCTGGCCCACCGGGGCGGGGCGCTGGACTTTGCCGACCACTGCGCCCAGCACCCCGGCCAACCCTACCCCGTGGCCGTGGCGCTGGGGGCCGACCCGGCCACGCTGCTGGGTGCAGTGACGCCCGTGCCCGATGCGTTGAGCGAATACCAGTTCGCCGGCCTGCTGCGCGGTGCGCGCACCGAAGTCACGCCAGCGCTGGGCGTGCCGCTGCAAGTGCCCGCCACCGCCGAGATCGTGCTCGAAGGCCACATCCAGCCCGATGCCCATCACGCGAGCGGCTGGCAGCATGCGCTGGAAGGCCCTTACGGCGACCACACCGGCTACTACAACGAATGCGCCGAGTTCCCCGTCCTCACCGTGGACCGCATCACCCTGCGCAAGGACGCGATCTACCACAGCACCTACACGGGCAAACCGCCCGACGAGCCCGCCGTGCTGGGCCTGGCGATGAACGAGCTGTTTATCCCGCTGTTGCAAAAGCAGTTCCCCGAGATCGTGGACTTCTACCTGCCGCCCGAAGGCTGCAGTTACCGCATGGCCGTGGTCAGCATCCGCAAGGCCTACGCGGGCCACGCGCGGCGCGTGATGATGGGCGTGTGGAGCCACCTGCGCCAGTTCATGTACACGAAATTCATCGTGGTGGTGGACGACGACGTGGACGTGCGCGATTGGAAGGATGTGATCTGGGCCATCACCACCCGCATGGACCCGGCGCGCGACACCCTGCTGGTGGAGCACACACCCATCGACTACCTGGACTTCGCCTCGCCCGTGAGCGGCCTGGGCAGCAAGATGGGGATGGATGCCACGAACAAGTGGCCGGGGGAGACGCAGCGCGAGTGGGGCCGCCCCATGGCGATGGACGCCGCCGTGCAGGCGCGCATGCACGGGCTTTTTATGGCGCTGGGCCTGTGACACCACCGCGCACCGCGGCGGTGCAGAGCTCCCCAGTCACGTAGAAGACAAGCACGCCCCGCGTTGTTTGCGACGATGTGCCAGCCCCAGCACAGAGGGCTCTGCACCGGCGTCCCACGGATACCGCGATGCAGCACCGCGCACACCACAAGGAGACGACAGCAATGCAGCAGCCCGGCAGCATGATGGATCGGCCGTTACTGGTCTCGGCCATCCTCGAGCACGGTGAGAACCAGTACGGCGACCAGCAGGTCGTCTCGCGCGACACCGATGGCAGCCTGCACCGCTACCGCTTTGCCGACATGGCCCGGCGCGCCCGGCAGCTGGCCAACGCGTTGCAGGCGCTGGGCCTGCGCCCCGGCAGCGTGGTGGGGTCACTGGCCTGGAACAACCACCGCCACCTGGAGGCGTACTACGCCGTGTCGGGCAGCGGCATGGTCATGCACACCTGCAACCCGCGCCTGCACCCCGAGCAGTTGGCCTACATCGTCAACCACGCCGACGATGAGGTGGTGCTGTTCGACACCAGCTTTGCGCCGCTGGTGCGCGCCATTGCGGCGTTGTGCCCCCGCGTGCGGCACTGGGTGGCGCTGTGTGATTCCGACACGCTGGGCACCATCGACCTGCAAGGGGTGCCCGGGGTCGAGGCCTACGAGACACTGGTGGCCGGCCAGCATGACCGCTTTGAGTGGCCCGAATGTGATGAAAAGACCGGCGCAGCGCTGTGCTACACCTCGGGCACCACCGGCAACCCCAAGGGCGTGCTGTATTCGCACCGGGCGCTGGTGCTCAGTGCCCTGTCGGCCTGCATGCCGGGCGTGCTGAGCATCAGCGCGCGGGAGACCATCCTGCCCGTGGTGCCCATGTTCCACATCAACGCCTGGTGCCTGCCCTATGCGGCTTTGATTGGCGGGGCCAAGCTGGTGCTGCCCGGCCCGCGCCTGGACGCCGCCAGCCTGTACGAGCTGATGGAGTCCGAGCGCGTCACCGTCAGCGCGGGCGTGCCCACGATCTGGATGGGCCTCATCCAGCATGTGGAGCAGCACCAGCTGCGCTTTAGCACCATGCGCCGCACGGGCGTGGGCGGTTCGGCCATGCCCAAGGCGCTGATCGCCAAGTTCAACGACGTGTACGACGTGGAGGTGCGCCACGGCTGGGGCATGACCGAGACCACGGCCATCGCCACCATGAGCGTGCTGGGCGCTGCCGATGCCGAACTGCCGGCCGAAGACCGCCACTCGCTGGTGGCCAAGCAGGGCAAGTCGGTGTTTGGCATCGAACTCAAGCTCGTGGATGAAAACGGCGCCAGCCTGCCCCGCGACGGGGTGGCGCAGGGCGAGCTGATGGTGCGCGGCCAGTGGATCGTGGACCGGTACCACAAGGCCGAGCGTTCGGCGCTGGTCGATGGCTGGTTCCCCACCGGCGACATCGCCACCATCAGCCCCCAGGGCGTGGTGCAGATCCGCGACCGCACCAAGGACGTGATCAAGTCGGGCGGCGAGTGGATCAGCTCCATCGACCTGGAGAACGCCGCCGTGGCGCATCCGGCGGTGGCCATGGCCGCTGTCATCGGCGTCAAGCACCCCAAGTGGGACGAACGCCCGCTGCTCTTCATCGTGCGCAAGCCCGGCCAGTCGCTCGACAAGGCGCAGATCCTGGACTTCCTCGCAGAGCGGGTTGCCAAGTGGTGGCTGCCCGACGAAGTGCTGTTTGTCGAAAGCCTGCCGCTGGGCGGCACCGGCAAGGTCCAGAAAAACGAGCTGCGGCAACGCCATGGCTCGGTGTTCGGCGGCGATTGACATCGCCCCGCATTGACGCAGTTCCTACCCACCCACTCTACGGAGACACCCATGAACATGGTTCCCAGGAAATGGCCTCATCAATGGCTCAAGACCGGCGCCTGCGCCGCAGCGCTGGTGATGGCTGCGCACGCCGGGGCGGCCGAGACGGTAAAGATCGGCTTCATCGATCTGCTGTCCGGCCCGTTCGCGCTCACCGGCCAAAGCTCGCTCAACCAGCTGCGCGAGGTGGTGGCGCAGGTCAATGCTAAGGCGGGGCCCAACGAGCCCAAGTTCGAGGTGATGGACTTCGACAACAAGGGCACGCCGCAGGAGAGCCTGAACGCCCTGAAGGCCGCCACCGACCGGGGCGTGCGCTACATCACCCAGGGGGGCGGATCGGGGGTGGCGCTGGCGCTGGTGGACGGGCTCAACAAGCTCGCCGAGCGCGACCCGGAGCGCGCCACCGTGTACCTGAACTACGCCGCCATGGACCCGCAGCTCACCAACGAGCGCTGCAGCTTTTGGCACTTCCGTTTCTATCCATCGAGCGAGATGAAGATGGAGGCGCTGACCACCTACCTGCAAGGCCGCAAGGACGTGAAGCGCGTGTACCTGCTCAACCAGGACTACACCCACGGCCGCCAGGTCTCCAAGGCCGCCAAGGAATACCTGGCGCGCAAGCGGCCCGACATCGAAATCGTGGGCGATGACTTCATCCCCATCGCGCAGACGCGCGACTTTGCCCCCTATGTGGCCAAGATGGCCGCTGCCAAGGCCGATACGGTCATCACCTCCAACTGGGGCAGCGACCTGACGCTGCTGTTCAAGTCCTCGCGCGACTACGGCCTGAACATCAACTACTTCACCCTCAACGCCAACAACCCCGGCACGCCCGCGCAGATCGGGCCCTGGGGCGAAGGCAAGGTGGGGGTGATCTGGAACTGGGTGCACAACGCCCCCACGCCCGATCTGGAAAAGATCTACGTGGACTACAAGAAGAAGACCGGCGACGACTTTGTGTTTGCCGCGCACTGGAACAGCATGCACATGCTGCGTGAAGCCATGCGCAAGGCCCAGTCCACCGACGCGAAGAAGGTGGCCCTGGCCCTGGAAGGCATGACCTACAAGAGCCCCATGGGCGAGGTGCGCATGCGCAAGACCGACCACCAGCTCGAAGCGCCGCTGTACCTGGGCATCTGGGCCAAGCAGGGCAGCAAGGGCGTGAAGTACGACGCCGAGAAAACCGGCTATGGCTTCCGCTCCGAAGTGGCGTGGGATAACTACATCAGCGCCCAGCCAACGTCCTGCCAGATGAAGCGGCCGTCCTGAGCGCCCCGGCGCGCCACCGTGCCGCTCACGCGGCGCGGAATATCAGCCCAGCAGGCCCTTGGGCACCTTGTCTGCCTTTTTCTCCACCGGGTTGGCCAGCAGCCACTGGGCCGCGTACTGGCGCATGAACTCCTTGGCCTTCTCTGGCCGGGCCGTGAGCCACGCGTCGTAGGCGCCTTCGTTCAGGATGGCGGGCATGCTTTTTTCGCTGCCGGGCTGGCCGTAGCGGTGCAGCAGTGCGTGGTTGTTGGCGTTCACCGTGAGCAGGCTGTAGCTGATGATCACCTCGCCATCGGCCCCCTGCCAGCGCGCCCACAGGCCCGCCACGCCCATGGGCTTGCCGTCCACGCGCGCCACGCGGGTGGGCACGGCCTTGCCGCTGCGCAGGTCGTCTTCGTAAAACGCCACCATGGGCACGATGCAGCGCTGGCCATTCAGCCACGCGTCGCGGAACGCGGTGCCGGTGGAGGCGGTGTTGGACTTGGCATTGACCAGCTTGGGCGCGCGCAGCTTGGCATCGGATGCCGACTTGACCCAGTGCGGCACCAGGCCCCATTGCGCGGGCACGAGCACGCGTTCCGTGCTGGCGGCGGGTGCGTCTGTGGGCGTGTCTGCCGGGGGGCTGGGTTCGGCGTCGGCCGCCGCTTTGGCCACCACTGGCTGGGCGATGGCGGCTGCCGTGGCCGCATGCACGATGAAGAAGCCGGGCTTGCGTGGCCACAGGTGGCGTTCACCCAGGGCCTGCGGTGGCTCGACCGCAAAGGCCTCGCGGTAGGTGTCGGCGTGGGGCAGGGTTTCGTAATGGGTGCTCATGGGGCGATGGTAGCGTGTGGCGTTGAGGTTTCTTGCATGAAATAGGGCTCTGGCGCTTGTTTGATAAGCGCTAACAGCTATAAAAACAGAAGCATTTTCGAGCCCGCTGTGTCACCCATCCGGCCCGGTCCTGACTTGTATCAAGCCCGTTGTCGCCTGCGTTGTGACGCGCGCTGGCGCTGTTTTCACAATGCCCTCATGGACTTCGCACCTTCCTCTCTGGCCCTTCAATGGCGTGATCGCCTGCTGGCGTTCATGGACCGGTATCTGCTTCCCTACAACGCCGCCTGGCACGCGGCCGTGGCCGCGGCCGACTACCCGCCGCCGTTCCTGGAAGACCTCAAGGCGCTGGCGCGCGAAGAAGGCCTGTGGAACCTGTTCCTGCCCACGCTCGAGGACGACGAGCCCGGCACGCGGCTGTCCAACCTCGACTACGCGCCGCTGGCCGAGGCCATGGGCCGCCTGCCGTGGGCGGCCGAGGTGTTCAACTGCCACGCGCCGGACACCGGCAACATCGAGCTGTTGCACCGCTTTGCCACACCCGCGCAGCGCGCCCGCTGGCTGGTGCCGTTGCTGCACGGCCAGATGCGATCAGCCTTTGCGATGAGCGAGCCCGACGTGGCCTCGTCCGACCCCACCAACCTGCAGACCACGGTGCGGCGCGAGGGCGATGGCCTGGTGCTCTGCGGCCGCAAGTGGTTCATCACCGGCGCGGCGCATCCGCACTGCCAACTGCTCATCGTGCTGTGCCGCAATGCGGATGCCGATGGTGCAGACAGCCACCACCGCCACAGCATGGTGCTGGTGCCCGTGGACACGCCGGGTGTGCAGATCGTGCGCAACATCAGCGTGCTGCACCACCATGCGCCCGAGGGGCATTGCGAGATCCTGCTGCAGGGCGTGCGTGTGCCTGCGGACCACCTGCTGGGCGACTGGGGCGCGGGGTTTGCGATGGCGCAGGCGCGCCTGGGCCCCGGCCGTGTGCACCACTGCATGCGCACCATCGGCCAGTGCGAGCTGGCGCTGCACCTGGCCACTGAGCGAGCGCTGGAGCGCACGGCGTTTGGCAAGCCGCTGGCCGAGCAGGCCAATGTGCAGGAATGGCTGGCCGAGTCGCGCATCGAGATCGACCAGGCGCGCCTGCTGGTGCTGCATGCGGCCTGGCTGCTGGACCAGGGCGACGCTTCGGATGCGCGCACTGTGCGTGCCCAGGTTGCCGCCATCAAGGTGGTGGCCGCGCGCCTGCAGCAGCGCGTGGTGGACCGCGCCATGCAGATCTTTGGCGCCATGGGCCTGTCGCCCGACACGCCGCTGGCGGCGTTCTGGACCTGGGGCCGCGCGCTGCGGCTGATGGATGGGCCCGACGAGGTGCACCTGCGCACTGTGGCGCGGCACGAACTGCGTCAGGCGCGCGAGCAGCTCGGCACCTTAGCAGCCTACTTCACCACCCCGGAGCAGATGCGCGCGCCGCCACGGCTTAGTGCCTGAGCACCTGCACCGGACAGTGCGGCGGGAGTCAGGAGGACGCGGCCGAGGCCCGCGCGGCGCGCGGGCCGGAGGGCGCCACCACAACGCGGTTGCGCCCCAGCGACTTGGCGGTGTACAGCGCCTGGTCGGCGCGCTCCAGCGTCTGCTCCACCATGTCGCCGGGCAGGTGCAGTGCCAGGCCAGCCGATACCGTCATGCGCAGCACGCCGGCAGCGTGCGGAATCTCCATCGCGGCCACGGCCTGGCGCACGCGCTCCAGCAGGTCGCGGGCATCGTCCATCTGGGTGTCGGACAGCAGCAGCACAAACTCTTCGCCACCCCAGCGGGCCAGCACATCGGTGTCGCGCACGCTGGCCCGCACGATGCCCGCAAAGGCCTGCAGCGCCCGGTCGCCCGTGGCGTGGCCATGGGTGTCGTTGACGCGCTTGAAGTGGTCAATGTCCAGCTGGGCCAGCAGCAGGGGGCGGCCGTTGCGCAGGTTGCGGCGGCGTTCCAGCTCCATCAGGTCCTGCATGGCGCGGCGGTTGGGCAGGGCGGTCAGCTCGTCGCGGGTGGCCAGATCGCGGTTGACGGCGAGCGCCTGGGCCAGCGCCTCGCGCTGCTCCTGCAGCCGCGCGCGGATGCGCTGGATGCGCAGGTTCAGCGCAATGCTGCCCCCCAGCACGATCAGCACCATGAGCGCATAGGCGGTATCCAGGTAGCCAAACGGGCTGGCGTTAAAACGCGTGGTGGCCGCCACCGCACAGCCGAAGGCCAGCAGTGCATACACGCCGATGCCGATCACCTCGGCCACGGTCAGGCCAAAGGTGCCAAAGAACAGGATCATGGCCAGCACGGCGGGCACCACGCCCCGCGCATCGCCCGCCAGCACATAAGCCACGGCGCCGCTGGTGATGGTCCAGACCATCTGGGGCACGGTGAGTGAGGGGTCGCTGAGCCGCGCGGTCTCGCCCGAACGGATGAACGCGGTCATCACCACCATCCCGCCGACCGAGATGGCGGCCCACCATTGCACGGCAACGGCGTTCACTGCGCTGCTCGCCGTTGCCACCATCAGCATGACGCCCGCACTGCTGGTCATGAGCACCAGCGCGAGCAACGCCATGGCCACCAGCGTGCGCCGCCGACGGTCGGTGGAGAGAACCACGTCCCGAATGCGGTGCCAGCGGGAAGGTGTGCGCAAGGTGGGTGCTCCTGCCAGGGCGGTCGGGTGGCGTGTGGATGGGTGGGGCTGCGCTGCGGCGTGCAACGGGGCCTGGCCGTGCGCTTTTCATTCTAGGAGGGTCATCGCCCGGCGTACAGCCCTGCCCAGGCGCGGCCTGGGGTTTCGCCGAAGGACCCTGACCCCGTTAAGGATGTCCTGCATAACCCTCGCGAGTCGGTGGTAGTGCGGATCGGGATGGGCCGCAAGGCGTCTTTTTGCAGCCAATAGCCCAGCTATTGGCAAGAAAAGCAACGCAGCGGACCGCCCGAGACCGCGCTATCACAGACCGCAGGGAGTTATGCAGGTCATCCTTAAAGAAGGGTGAGTGCCGCCAAGGCGGCCAGCGGTGCGGTCTCGGCGCGCAGCACACGGGGGCCCAGCGTGACCGGGGCAAAGCTGTGTTGCAGTGCCAGGTCTTCCTCGGTGCTGGAGAGCCCGCCTTCGGGGCCGGAGAGAAACACCACGGGCCCGGCCGGGCCCGCCGCCGTGTGCAGCGGCGCCGTGCCCGCGCGCAGCGACAGCAGCAGGCGCTGCACGGTGGTGGCCTGGGCCTGGGCGCGTACCCAGCCGGCCAGGTCCACGGCGTTGTGCACCACGGGCACGCGGTTGCGGCCGCACTGCTCGCAGGCGGCCACGGCCACGGCCTGCCAGTGGGCGATTTTTTTCTCGGCCCGCTCGCCCTTGAGCTTGAGCACGCTGCGCTCGGCCACCAGGGGCGTGATGCTCGCCACGCCCAGCTCGGTGGCTTTCTCCACCAGCCAGTCCATGCGTTCGTTGGCGGTGATACCGGCCAGCAGGTGCACGGCGCGCGGGGCTTCACGTTCGGTGGCATGGTGGGCGCCCACCACCACGCGCACATCGCTGCGGCCCATCTTCAGTATCGTGGCGTCGAATTCGCCGCCCGGGTCGCCCTCGGCTTGCCCGCCGTGGAACAGCGTGATGGTGTCGCCCGGTTGCAGGCGCAGCACCTGTACGTGGCGCGCAGCGCCGGGGGGCAGGTCTAGCTCGGCGCCGGTGGCCAGAAGGGCCGGGCAATGGAAACGGGGCATTTGCTACTTAATTTATAGCTACTTGCGCTTGATTGATAAGCGCTAGAGCCTAATTTTATTCTGTTTTACTGCGTGCGCCCAGTCGCGCCGCTACATCCGGCCGTAGGCAAAGCCCACCACCGGCTCGGTGCCTTCGATCTGGTCGAGCATCTTGAGCAGCGGCCCCAGCTGCCGGTAGCGGTTGGCCGTGGCGCGGATGTAGGCCATGAAACGCGGCGCATCGGCCAGGTACTTGGGCTTGCCGTCGCGCAGGGTCAGGCGCGCAAAGATGCCGGCGACCTTGAGGTGGCGCTGCAGGCCCATCCATTCCACCGCACGGTAGAACTCGCCGAAGTCATCGCCCCAGCCGCTGGCGCTGCGCGCCCCCAGCAGTCCAGCCTTGCGCGCCTTCTCCCAGTAACGCACCGTAATGTCGATGACAAATTCCTCTTCCCAGCTGATGAACGCATCGCGCAGCAGGCTGGCGATGTCATAGGTGATGGGGCCATAGACGGCGTCCTGGAAGTCCAGCACCCCCAGGGGCGCGCCCTGTTCGGTGGGGGCCATCAGGTTCCGGGTCATGAAATCGCGGTGCACATAGACCTGAGGGGAGGCCAGATTGTGGGCCACGATGGCATCAAAGGCGCTGGCCAGCGTGGCCTGCTGCTTGTCGTCCAGCGTGACGCTGCGGTGCCTGGCCAGGTACCAGTCGGGGAACAGCGCCAGTTCGCGGCGCAGCAGCGCCTCGTCATAGGCCGGCAGCACGCCGGGCTGGGAGGCTTTTTGCCAGTCCAGCAGCACGTCGGTGGCCTGCTGGTACCAGGCGTAGGCGTCCTGGGGCTTTTCGGGGTTCAGCAGCTCAATCAGCGTCTGGTGGCCCAGGTCGGACAGCAGCATGAAGCCGGTCGGTTCATCGTACGCAAGGATCTCGGGCACGTTCAAACCGGCGGCGGCCATCAGGCCCTGCACCTGCACGAAGGGCTTGCAGTTTTCCTTGTCCGGCGGCGCATCCATCACGATGCGGCTGCAGCCCATGGCGCTGTCGATGCGCAGGTAGCGCCGGAAGCTCGCGTCCGCCGAGGCGGGGCGCAGCGTGGCGGGCAGTAGCTGGTGCGGGCCCACCAGGGGCGCCAGCCAGGCCTCGAAGGCTGTCTGGCGGGCCGCATCGGGCCAGGCCACGGTGGAAGTTGCGGGGGTTGCCACGGCCGTGCCCGGGGGCGGGCAGGCGGGAGAAGGGGAAGATGGGTGGCTCATGGATAATCCGATTTTACAAACCCGCTCCCCCCAGGCTCTGAGGTGGGCGGGTTCCTCCTTCTTTGATCCGCCCCTGCCCACCGCCCCACGTGCCACGCTGCAAGCCCCCCACCGTGCAGACATCCTCCCTCCGGCCCCGGCCCGCCAAGGCGAAGCCCGAGCGGCTGCGCGCTCCCGTACCCCGGGCCCTGGCTTATGGCGTGGCGCTGGCCTGGTGCGGTCTGCCGCTCTCTGTGCTGGCGCAGGCGCCTGACGCTGCCCCGCCTGCCAGTGCCTGGGATGCACCCCCTGCGCTGCGCACCTCGCCCCTGCTTCAGGAAAAGATTCCCGAGGCGGTCCGGCCCCAGCTCCCCGTTTTTGTGACGGGGGACCGGATCAGCGGCCAGACCGACCTGAACGCCGTCATCGAAGGCAATGCCGAATTGCGCCGGGGCGACACCGTGATCCGTGCCGACCGCCTGGACTACAACGTGCCCGAAGACCTGGCCAAGGCCAACGGCAAGGTGCGCATCAACCGCGCGGGCAACGTGTACGAAGGCACGGCGCTGGAGCTGCGGGTGGATGCCTTTGAGGGATTCTTCAGCGACGCCCGCTACCAATTTTTGGCCACCCAGGCGCACGGCGACGCCACGCGCGTGGATTTCATCGACCGCGACCGTGCCGTGGTGCACAACGCCACCTACACCACCTGCGAGCGCGGCAATGAAGAAAGCTGGCAGCCCGACTGGGTGCTGCGCGCCGCCAACATTCGCATCGACAACGAGGAAGAGGTCGGCACCGCCGAAGACGCGGTGCTGGAGTTCAAGGGCGTCTCTGTGCTGCCCATTCCGTACATCACCTTCCCGCTGTCGGACAAGCGCAAGTCCGGCCTGCTGCCGCCCACCATCGGGCTGGACAGCCGCGACGGGGTGGCGTACATCCAGCCCTACTACTGGAACATCGCACCCAACCGCGACGCCACGCTGCGCGCGGCACTCATGACCAAGCGCGGCGCCAACTTGGGGGGCGAGTTCCGCTACCTGGAGCCCACTTACACCGGCCAGATCAGTGCCGATGTGATGCCCACCGACCGCCTGCGCGACCGCATGCGCTGGAGCTTTTCGGGCCAGCACCAAGGCGCCTTTGACACGCCGATGGGCGGGCTGGGGCTCAATCTGAACGTCAACCGCGTGAGCGACGACAACTACTGGCGCGACTTTGGCCGGGCGTCCGACCTGCTGCGCCAGCGCCTGCTGCCGGGCGACGCCACGCTGTCGTGGGCGCGCAATGACATGTCCGCCAGCGTGCGCACCCTCAAGTGGCAGACCTTGCAGGACGTGACCTCCCCCATCGTGCCGCCGTATGACCGGCTGCCCCAGTTGCAGTGGCGCTATGCACCGTCGCAGCTGGGTGGCGGGCTCGATGCCAGCGTGGAGCTGGACACCACCCGCTTCCAGGCCGCCCGCGAGCTGACAGGCCAGCCCAATGCCAACCGCAGCTATGCGATGGCGCAGATCAGCCGGCCGTTTCTGGCGCCCGGTGGCTTCGTGACCCCGCGCCTGCAATTGCACGCCACGCAGTACCAGTTTGACTCGGCGCTGTCCAACGGGCAGCGTTCAGCCAACCGCACCCTGCCCACCTTCAGCCTGGACAGCGGGCTGGTGTTCGAACGCGATGCCGCTTACTTTGGCCGCGCCTTTTTGCAGACGCTGGAGCCGCGCGCGTTCTACACCTACACGCCTTACCGTGACCAGAGCATGCTGCCCGTGTACGACACGGCGGCCAATGATTTCAACTTCGCCACCATCTACACCGAGAACGCTTTCGGGGGTAACGACCGGCTGGCAGACAACAACCTGCTCACCTTGGGCGTGACCACCCGGCTACTGGACCCGAACACGGGCGCCGAGGCCGCACGCTTTGGCATTGCCCAGCGGCTGCGGTTCTCGGACCAGAAGGTCACCTTGCCCGGCGGTACCCCCGTGAGCGAGCGCCTGTCGGACCTGTTGCTAGGCGCGGGTATCAGCTGGACGCCCCAGTGGGGCTTTGACTCCACCGTGCAGTACAACCCCAAGACGGGGCGCTCCATCCGCTCGACCATCGGCGCGCGCTACAGCCCCGGCAATTACCGCACCGTGAGCGCGGCCTACCGCCTGCAGCGTGGCACCAGCGAGCAGATCGACATCGGCTGGCAGTGGCCGCTGAACGACCTGTGGGGCGACAAGGGCAAAGACCTGGGCGCAGGCCGTGGCCAGGGCGGCGGGCGCTGGTACAGCGTGGGCCGCCTGAACTACAGCCTGCAGGACCGCAAGCTGGTGGACACCGTGGTCGGCCTGGAGTACGACAGCTGCTGCTGGATTGGCCGTGTGGTGCTGGAGCGCCTGCAAAGCAGCGTGACCACCTCCAACACTCGCCTGCTGTTCCAGATCGAGTTCGTCGGCTTCTCGCGCCTGAGCCTGGGCTCCAGCCCCCTGGACACCTTCAAGCAGAATGTGCCGCGTTACCAGAACCTGCGCGAGCAGGTCACAACGCCCAGCCGTTTCAGCAACTACGACTAACGCCCAACGCTCCTACGCTTAACGCCATGAATCACCGTGTCATTGCACTGGCCATTGCCACCCTGGCTTCCCTGCTCTCCCAGGGCGCCCTGGCCCAAGGGCTGCGCCCTTCCGGCGCACCGTCGGGCAAAGGGCTGACGGCGCGCCCGGCGGCCGCACCATCGATCACGCTGCCTGCAGAAACGGCGAGTGGTAGCAGCAGCTCGGCACCCCGGCAGGCGGATTTCATTGTCGCCGTGGTCAATTCCGAGCCCGTGACCAACAACGAGGTCCGCGCGCGCCTGGCCCGCGCCGAAGCCCAGCTGGCCCAGCAAGGGGGTGCCATGCCGCCCCGGGAGCTGCTGGCGCGCGAGGTGCTGGAGCGCATCATCCTGGAGCGCGCACAGCTGCAGCAAGCCAAGGAATCGGGCCTCAAGGTGGATGACTACGCCGTGTCGCAGGCCGAACAGGGCGTGGCCCGCCAGAACAACATGTCGGTCGATGACCTCTACCGCCGCCTGGCGCGGGACGGCATGGGCAAGGAGCGCTTCCGCGAGGAATTGCGCAACCAGTTGCTGCTGCAGCGCCTGCGCGAGCGCGAGGTGGAGGCGCGCGTGAAAGTCACCGACCTGGACATCGACCAGTACCTGCGCGAGCAGCAAAAGGGCAACGACGTCGCTTCGATGGAGATCAACCTGGGCCATGTGCTGGTGCTGGTGCCCGAGAACGCGAGCCCCGTGCAGGTGGCCGAGCGCCAGGCACGCGCCCAGCGCGCGGCCGACAAGGTGCGCGCGGGGGAAGACTTTGCGGCCGTGGCCCGCGAGTTTTCGGATGCGCCCGAGGGACAGCGCGCGGGCGGCCAACTGGGCATGCGCCCGGCCGACCGGTATCCCGAGCTGTTTGTGAACTCCACGCTGGGCCTGCCTGTGGGCAGCATCGTCGGGCCCGTGCGCTCGCCAGCGGGCTTCCACGTGCTCAAGGTGATCGAGCGAGTCACGGCTGGCGTGCCCACCACGGTGGTGCAAAACCATGCCCGCCACATCCTGCTGCGCACGGGGCCGCAACTTTCCGAAAGCGCCGCCGCCGCTCGCCTGGCCGACTACCGCCGCCGTGTGCAGATGGGGCAGGCCGATTTTGCGGCACTGGCCCGCGAGCACTCGCAGGACGGTAGCTCCAAGGAAGGTGGCGACTTGGGCTGGGCCACCCCCGGCCGCTATGTGCCTGAGTTCGAGCAGGCCCTGAACGCCCTCAAGCCCGGCGACATCAGCGAACCCGTGGTTTCGCGTTTCGGCGTGCACCTGATCCAGCTGCTGGAGCGCCGCGAGGCCAAGCTCACCCAGCGCGAGCAGCGCGACATGGCGCGCGACACCGTGCGCGAGAAGAAACTGGACGAGGCCTACGCCACCTGGGCGCAGGAGCTGCGCGGACGCGCGTATGTCGAATACCGCGACCCACCGCAGTGACCGATCGATGATCAGACAGGTAAGCACGCGTTGAAACACATCCCCCGCAAGCGCTTCGGACAGCATTTTCTGTCCGACAAGGGCATCATCGAAGATATCGTGCAGGCCATTGCGCCCCAGCCAGGCCAGCCCATGGTTGAGATCGGTCCGGGCCTCGCGGCGCTGACCCAGCCCCTGGTCGAGCGCCTGGGGCGCCTCACGGTCATCGAGCTGGACCGCGATCTGGCCTTGCGCCTGCGGCTGCACGGCCAGCTGGAAGTGATCGAGTCCGACGTGCTCAAGGTGGACTTCACCGCGCTGGCACTGGCCATGCGCGAGAAAGCCGCGTTGCCCAGCCTCAAGCTGCGCGTGGTGGGCAACCTGCCCTACAACATCTCTACGCCCATCCTGTTTCACCTGCTGGACCATGTGCAGGTGATTGAAGACCAGCACTTCATGCTGCAAAAGGAAGTGATCGACCGCATGGTGGCCAAGCCCGCCACCAGCGACTATGGGCGCCTGTCAGTCATGCTGCAGTGGCGCTACGCCATGGAAAACGTGCTGTTCGTGCCGCCTGAGAGCTTTGACCCACCCCCACGCGTGGACAGCGCCGTGGTCCGCATGGTGCCGCACGCAGAGCCTGCGCCTTTGTCGGTGCCCCTGCTGGAAGAACTGGTGCAGGTCGCCTTCAGCCAGCGCCGCAAGCTGCTGCGCCACACCCTGGGCCGCTGGCTCGAAGCGCGCCAGTTCGCCGGCACCTTCGACACCCAGCGCCGCGCCGAGGAAGTGCCCGTGGCCGAATACGTGACGCTGGCGCAGGTTTGCTCTTGAATTGATAGCTGTTGGCGCTTGATGGGCGCGCGCAAGGCGCCATTTTTGCCGTAGATGCGATGGCGTCGCGCCTACAGCTTCGGCCCCTCATTTCGCCACGACCCTGGCAACTGTCACGGCCCAGGCCAGTGACACCGCGCAAGGGCCGCCCCGCCGCGCTGGTGTCGTCCTCCTTCCCGGCGAAGCCGAGAGAAGGGGGAAGCGGCGTAGCCGCTCAGGGGGATATACCGAGTTACGCCGCGCTCAGCCAGTAACCCGCGTTGAAAGGGCTGCTCATGCGCAGCGCCATCGGGGAGACATCGACAAGCTTGTCGGTCGGCATTTTTTCGGCGGAATCCGTGCCGATTTCAATGCCCTCGACACCTTGTTGGGTGCCGGTAGCCTCGTTCGCCCGTTCTGCTTGGCTGGTGGATGCAGAACGGGCTACAGAAAAGAATAGAAACACCGGAACGGTATCTTGCGGTCGCCCCAGTAGTCGGCGGCGTCGCGGAAGATATCGAGCAGTTGTTCACGCGCTTCCTTGTCGAACTTGCCCGTGGCGGGGATCTGCTCCAGCACCACGATGAAACCAGGCTGCGGGCCCGATTTATGCAAGGGATCCGTCATGCAGTCGTACAACGCATCAAAGTTCTTGCCGAAGTGCGACGGGAAGGTGAATTGCCCGGCAATCAGGTCCAGCACATCCTGCTTGGACTGCGCGTGGGCCAGGTTGGCGTACAAGAAATGGTGACCCATGGAGGTGGCCGCATCCTGCAGGTCCTGCACGCGGAAAGCGCGAATGGACTGCACGATGTTGGTGCGCACGCCACGCAGTGGCGTTTCCAGGTCTTTACGAAGTGGCGTCTGCATCTCCGCTACTCTTTCTTTTTAAAGTCCACAAACTTCTGGCATTTCGCAGGGCTGCGGGATGCAGCCTGCGGGTGGGGGATTCAAGGGGGCGCGCTTACCGCTGCCAGCGTATCTCTGGCCTGCGTGCAGCGCAACGGGGGTCACTCGACGATCTCGCGAAAACTGGCGTAGTGATCGCTGGTGTAGTAGCAGGCGTCCGGAACCCGGGGCTTGCCGCCACACACAATGCGCCGGGCTCCCCGGTTGCGCGATCCTGGTGTTCTGACGGTGTACTCACGGTAGTAGCCCCGCTTGTGGGCGGGCAACAGCCGCTCGCGATTGCCAAAAACTGTTCCGTCCTTGTCATACGGAAAGGGCCCTCCTTCACGGATCAGCGCATACGTCGCCCGCCCTTGGGGCGGCAACTCGGCCAATGCGATAGGGGGGATGGAGCCGTCGGTGGACGGGGAGTTCCGGGCATGCCCCGCTACCGGGGACAACACGAACGCAACACCCAAAACACACAAAAACCCTGCTTTGCGCGCCCGGGTGGCTACAGCCTTCAGCATCAACGAACCTTTCAGAAACTACGGGTTAACCCGAAATTTCGAGCCGCTAGTGTCGCTCAACGGCCCCCAAAAAGCAAGCGTCTGCACAAAGATTGGGCAGACGCTGTAGGGAAAAACAAGCTCTTTAAGTTAGCGCTTGCTATCAATTTTTGGCTTATCTTGACACGTTGGCATCGGCCACGGTAAGTGCTGTCATGTTCACAATGCGGCGCACGGTGGCGCTGGGCGTCAGGATGTGGACCGGCTTGGCCGCGCCCAGCAGCACGGGGCCGATGGCGATGCCGCCGCCTGCGGCGGTCTTGAGCAGGTTGTAGGCGATGTTGGCTGCGTCGATGTTGGGGAACACCAGCAGGTTGGCGTCACCCGTGAGTTCGCTGCTGGGCATGAGGGCCGCACGGGCCTTGCCGTCCAGCGCCACGTCGCCATGCATTTCACCGTCCACTTCCAGCCAGGGGGCTTGCTGGCGCAGCAGTTCGAGCGTCTGGCGCATTTTGACGGCGCTGGGGTGGTTGCTGGTGCCGAAGTTGGAGTGAGACAGCAGCGCGGCCTTGGGCTTGACGCCAAAGCGCATCATTTCCTCGGCAGCCAGGGCGGTGATCTCGGCCAGCTCCTGGGGGGTCGGGTCGTAATTGACGTGGGTGTCCACCAGGAACACCTGGCGGCCGGGCAGCATGAGTCCGTTCATGCAGGCGTACACCGGCACATCCTGCGCCGTGCTGTCGGCGCCGCCCGCGTGTTTGCCGATCACCTGGTCGATGTAGAGCAGGTGGTTGGCCGTGGTGCCCCAGGTGCCGCAGATCAGGCCGTCCACCTCGCCCTTGTGCAGCATCATGGCGCCGATGAGCGTGAGGCGCCGGCGCATTTCGATCTTGGCGACCTGCTGGGTGATGCCCTTGCGCTCGGTCATGCGGTGGTAGGTCTGCCAGAAGTCGCGGTAGCGGTGGTCGAAGTCGGTGTTGACCACGTCGTAGTCCACGCCTTCCTTCAGGCGCAGGCCGAATTTTTCGATGCGCTGGGCAATGATGGCGGGGCGGCCGATCAGCGTGGGGCGCGCCACTTTTTCGTCCACCACGATCTGTGCGGCGCGCAGCACGCGCTCTTCTTCGCCTTCGGCGTAGGCCACGCGCTTCTTGGCGGCAGTGCGGGCGGCGTCGAAGATGGGTTTCATCGTCGTGCCGGAGGCGTAGACAAAGGTCTGCAGCCGGTCGCGGTACGCGTCCATGTCGGCGATGGGGCGCTGGGCTACGCCGCTGTCCATGGCGGCCTGGGCCACGGCCGGCGCAATCTTCATCATCAGGCGCGGGTCGAACGGCTTGGGAATCAGGTATTCGGGGCCGAACGACAGCTTCTCGCCCACGTAGGCTGCGGCCACCACTTCGCTCTGCTCGGCCTGGGCCAGCTCGGCAATCGCGTGGACGGCGGCAATCTCCATCTCATCGGTGATGGTGGTGGCGCCGCAGTCCAGCGCGCCGCGGAAGATGTACGGGAAGCACAGGACGTTGTTGACCTGGTTCGGGTAGTCCGAACGCCCCGTGGCCATGATGATGTCGCTGCGCACGCTGTGCGCCAGCTCGGGCGTGATTTCGGGGTTGGGGTTGGCCAGGGCGAAGATCACCGGGCGCTCGGCCATGGTGGCCACCATCTCGGGCTTGAGCACGTTGCCCGCCGACAGGCCCAGGAACACGTCCGCGCCCACCATCACCTCGGCCAGCTTGCGCGCGTCGGTCTTTTGCATGAACTGGCGCTTGTCGTCGTCCATCAGCTCTTCGCGGCCCTCGTAGACCACACCAGCCAGGTCGGTGACAAACACATTTTTGCGCTGCACACCCACCTTGAGCAACAGGTTCAGGCAGGCCAGCGCCGCTGCACCCGCGCCGCTGGTGACCAGCTTCACCTCCTCGATCTTCTTGCCCGCCACCTTCAGCGCATTCACGATGGCCGCCGCCACCGTGATGGCCGTGCCGTGCTGGTCGTCGTGGAAGACCGGAATCTTCATGCGCTTGCGCAGCTCGCGCTCCACGTAGAAGCAATCGGGGGCCTTGATGTCTTCGAGGTTGATGGCGCCGAAGGTCGGCTCCAGCGCGGCGATCACTTCCACCAGCTTCTGGGGGTCTTTTTCGTCGATCTCGATGTCGAACACATCCACGCCGGCGAATTTCTTGAACAGAACGCCCTTGCCTTCCATCACCGGCTTGGAGGCCAGCGCACCGATGTCGCCCAGGCCCAGCACGGCGGTGCCGTTGGTGATGACGGCCACCAGGTTGCCGCGCGAGGTGTAGCGGAAGGCATTGGCCGGGTCCTTGACGATTTCTTCGCAAGGTGCGGCCACACCGGGCGAGTAGGCCAGCGCCAGGTCATGCTGGTTAACCATCTGCTTGGTGGCGGCAATGGCGATCTTGCCGGGCTTGGGAAACTCGTGGTACTCGAGAGCGGCACGGCGCAACTGGGCGCGCTTGTCGGAATCGTTGTTGTTCTGGGCCGTGGTGTTTTCGGGCATTCAATTGTCTCCAGCTTGGGGTGTCAATGCCACGCCGGTTCAAGCAGGTCCGGCGCAGGTTGTCAGCTTTCGTAAGGGTGGGCGATTGTAGGCCGCGTTCGGTAAAAACCCTAGTAAGCGAATCTGCTTACATGGGAAATTCAGCTTTGCCGTCTGGGTTGGAATGCGGCGGATCGCTCCAGCGCGAGGTGCAACCTTTACGCAACCGCTGCCGAAGTGGTCTGGAACTCCACTTCGAGCCCGTCCGGCCTGGAGCTTCGAGCTGCGAAGCTGTGGGCTTCACCACAATCGTTCCCAGCCAGGGCTGTTTTGCGGTCAGCGCAGTCCATGGCCGAGATACGGAAAAAAGACCGCAGAAATAGACTGCAGCGGTCCTTCTGTCATCGACGGTTTTCAGTCCGTTTCCAGCTCCAGCGGGCAACAGATCGAAGCGGGCGCTATCGTTAGCGGTGCTTCCCATGGCGCAAGCTGTTAGCCAAACAGCGCCTCATAGCGGGCGATGTTCGGCGAGCGCGTATCCGGCATGCTGGGCACCAGCATCCACTGCACACTTCCCAATTGCGGGTGGCTCAGGGTGTACGTTGCCTGAGAAAGCCTTGGAACATCTGGTCCATGAAATAGCAGTGTGAACGGTGTCCGAAATTGCTCTGGCAAATGGCCGCGCGCCCGTTCGGTAGCTTCTACCAAAACCAGCTCCACAGGGCCATGCTGTGTCAGTGCGACGAAGGGACTGCCCACCAGGGTGTTGACGGATTCAAAAGTGGTGCTCATCGATGGCGTGTGTTGAGGGATCACAAAAGGGTTGGATACAGGCCATTGAGTCGCCAGAATGGGCTGGTATCCACGACCCACTCAACATCCTACAGCCGAGAATCCACTGTGTATTTGCTATCTGAACCATTCGCCCTGCGTGAGAGGGCCGACGACGATCAGCCTTTTCTGCTGGAACTCTATCTATCTACCCGCGATGACCTCCAGCAGGCCATCCCCGACCTCGCGATGCTCCAGCAGTTGATAGCCATGCAGTTCAATGCACAGGAGACCGGCTACCGCCACCAGTTCCCCTTGGCCCGCCAGTTGGTACTGCTGCGTTCCGGCCAGCCAATAGGGCGCATGGTGGTAGACGCCTCACCCGAACAATTGCGTCTGGTGGATATCGCCATTGCGCCGCCAGCTCGCCGCAGCGGCGCTGCAATGGCTGCGTTGGCTGCGCTGCAGCGCCATGCAGCAGCGCAGGGCCTGCCACTGTGTCTGGCGGTAGGGCGATACAACGGTCCAGCGCAGTGTCTGTATCAAAAATGCGGATTCACTTCCGTGACCGAAGACGATCTGTTCGTACAGATGATCTGGAGAAGCACTTCGCAGTGAGACCTGCCAGCGCAATCGCCCCGTTGTTGAAGCCATCTTCGACGGGGGAAATGAAGTGTGCCTGACCGCGTAGCGCTTGCAGGCAACGCCATCCGTGGGGCGGTTCCTGCATCGACAACGGGGACACACTGCAAGTAGATCACGGTGCCGGGGGCCGCAGAACAAGCTGCGGCGCTTGCTGGCCACCTGGCTGCAGACAATCCATGCCCCAGACCAGGTGCCCCACCGCAGCTATGCGACAGCCGCATAGCTGCCCACGCCGCACGCAGCGACCGCAGCGCTGCTTGCGCGAGACCGTCCAACGATCTCAGTTGCGCGATGGGAAGATGCCTTCCATGCAAATGATGTAGTTGAGGCCCAGATACGGCTGCATGTTGGACACCATGGCTGTGGTCGTCACGGGGGCGGCCAACGGCTGGCCGCCGGTATTGGCGCCCACCGTCACCGCACCTGTGCCACCAATGGCGGTGCTGACGCCGCCCAGGTTGACAGGACCCGTTGCGGTCGGTGAGTAGATGGATGCGCTGCTCGGGCCACTCGGCGATGCGCTGAGGAAAGAGCCATTGGCGGGAGTCGTGCTGGTGCCCGTGGTGCCCGTGGACGCCTGCAAATGCGTTGTGCCCGTGAGCCCTGCGGGGTCGAAGGTGGCCGGGTGCGTGTGCGGTGGCAGATTCGAGGCATTGAGTGTCACCGTCACCGAGCCCGTGCCAATCACAGTGTTGTTGTTGGTACCCGCCTTCTCGCCTTGTGCGATGGGGGTCAATCCTGGTCCAGGGGCTTGTGATCCGACGGGGACCCTGCCCCGCAAATCCGGCAGGCCGAAGGTGTTCACGCCATCCCCCCCGTACGTGGTTCCCAGCAAGGCGAACATGGCTGAGTTTTGCTGAATAGGAACCGTCTGTCCGTTGCAGAACGCCCAGCCGCGCGGCGCGTAGTTGAAACCGACCGGCATGATCATCCCCATAAATGCTTCCATGAGTTCTCCTCCATTAGTGAGTGATAGGCTCAGGAATACTATGACGGCAACACGGGAGCGGTCAACGAATATGCTGCAAGAGGCATTTCACACACGCGAACGCACTCCCCGGCCCGTCACCCCATCGGAGGGACTTTGAACAGGCCCTGAGCGTGCGCGGCGCTCTATCGGCTGCTCGGAAAGCTGAACACCGCGCCCTCGCGCACACCGGCGCTGGGCCAGCGCTGCGTGATGGTCTTGCGCTTGGTGTAGAAGCGCACGGCATCCGGGCCGTAGGCGTGCAGGTCGCCAAACAACGAACGCTTCCAACCGCCGAACGAGTGGTAGGCCACGGGCACGGGCAGCGGAACGTTCACGCCCACCATGCCGACCTGGATGTGGTCGGTGAAGTAGCGGGCGGCCTCGCCGTCGCGGGTGAAGATGCAGGTGCCGTTGCCGTATTCGTGGTCGTTGATGAGCTGCATGGCTTCCTGCAGCGTTTTCACGCGCACCACGCCGAGCACGGGGCCGAAGATCTCTTCCTGGTAGATCTTCATGCCGGGCTTGACGTTGTCGAACAGGCACGCGCCCAGGAAGTAGCCTTCCTCATGGCCCGCAACCTTCACGCCGCGGCCATCGACCACCAGCGTGGCACCCTCTGCCACGCCCTGGTCGACATAGCCCTTCACCTTCTCGAAGTGCGGCTTGGTGACCAGCGGGCCCATGTCGTTGCTGTTGTCGGTGCCTGGGCCGACCTTCATCTTGGCGATCTCGGTCTTCAGGCCCGCGATCACGGCGTCGCCCACTTCGTCGCCCACGGCCACCAGCAGCGGGATGGCCATGCAGCGCTCGCCGCACGATCCGTAGGCCGCGCCCATCAAGGCGCTCACGGCGTTGTCCACATCCGCGTCGGGCATGAGCACGGCGTGGTTCTTGGCGCCGCCCAGGGCCTGCACGCGCTTGCCGTGTTTGCCGCCTTCGCTGTAGATGTATTCGGCAATCGGCGTGGAGCCGACAAAGCTCACGGCCTTCACGCGCGGGTCCTGCAGCAGCGTATCGACGGCCAGCTTGTCGCCGTTGACCACGTTCAGCACGCCGGGCGGCAGGCCCGCTTCCAGCGCCAGCTGGGCGATGAACAGCGTGGAGGATGGATCGCGCTCGGAGGGCTTGAGCACAAAGGTGTTGCCACACGCCACGGCCATGGGCCACATCCACAGCGGCACCATGGCCGGGAAGTTGAAGGGTGTGATGCCTGCGGTGACGCCCAGCGCCTGGAACTCACTCCACGAGTCGATGCTGGGGCCCACGTTGCGGCTGTGCTCGCCCTTGAGCAGCTCGGGCGCGTAGCTGGCGTATTCCACATTTTCGATGCCGCGCTGCAGCTCGCCATGTGCGTCGGCCAGCACCTTGCCGTGTTCGGCGGTGATCAGGGCGGCGATCTTGTCGGCGTTTTCTTCGAGCAGGACTTTCAGCTTGCTCATCACACGGGCGCGTTTCAGGGGCGGCGTGTTGCGCCAGGCCGGGAAGGCGGCTTCGGCCGAAGCAATGGCGGCCTCCACCGTAGCCTTGCTGGCCAGCGCCACGCTGGTGGTCGACTGGCCCGTGGCGGGGTTGAACACCGGCTGCGTGCGCGCCGTGTCCGCAACGATCTTGCCGTCGATCAGGTGGCCGACGGTGGTGGTGACGTTCTTGTCGTGGTTCATGGCAAAAATATGGGTAAAAAGTGCTGCTAGCGCTTATCTAGAAAGCGCTAGCAGCTATTGAATCAGGAGTATTCCCGCTGGCGGATGAAACGGCGCGCGCCAGGCCAGCGGCCGCCGTGCACGGGCCGGGGGTGTGTCATCACGCCGTTTCAGCCAGGGCATCGCCCAGTGCGTTGATCAGGCGGTCGATTTCGGCCTTCTCGCTGATGAAGGGCGGCGCCAGCTGGATGGTGTCGCCACCGTAGCGCACGTAAAAGCCCTTCTTCCAGCAGTTCATCGCAATTTCATAGGGGCGGCGGGCCGGCTCGCCCGGCAGCGCGGCAATGGTGAAGCCAGCAGCCAGCCCAAAGTTGCGGATGTCAGCCACATGCTTGGCGCCCTTCAAGCTGTGCACGGCTTGCTCGAAGTACGGCGCCAGCGCGTTCACGCGGCCGATCATGTCTTCCTTCTGCAGGATGTCGAGCGCCGCAATGCCCGCCGCGCAGGCCACAGGGTGGGCCGAGTACGTGTAGCCGTGCGCAAACTCCAGCATGTACTCCGGGCCGCCCGCCGCCATGAAGGTGTCGTAGATCTCCTTGGTGGCCACCACGCCGCCCAGCGGTTGCGCGCCATTGGTCACCTGCTTGGCAAAGTTCAGGATGTCGGGCGTCACGCCGAAGGCTTCGGCCCCGGTCCAGGCGCCGCTGCGGCCAAAGCCGCTGATCACTTCATCAAAAATCAGCAGGATGTTGTTCTGCGTGCAGATCTCGCGCAGGCGCTGCAGGTAGCCCACGGGCGGGATCACCACACCGGCCGAGCCCGAGAAAGGTTCCACGATCACGGCGGCAATGTTCGATGCGTCGTGCAGCGCAATCACGTCCAGCAGGCGGTCGGCCAGCTCTTTGCCGGTAGGCGGCATGCCTTTGTGGAACGAGCCAGCGGGCGGTTGGGTGTGGGGCAGGTGGTCGGCTTCAATGCCCTGGCCGAACATCTTGCGGTTGGCAACAATGCCGCCCACCGAGATGCCACCGAAGTTCACGCCGTGGTAGCCCTTTTCGCGGCCGATCAGGCGGGTTTTGCTCGCCTGGCCCTTGTTGCGCCAGTAAGCGCGCGCCATCTTCAGCGAGGTGTCGGCCGACTCGGAGCCCGAGCCGGTGAAGAACACATAGTCCAGGCCCGCAGGCGTCAGTTCCTTGACCCGGTTGGCCAGCTCGAACGACAGGGGGTGGCCGAACTGGAAGGCGGGCGCGTAGTCCAGCTTCATCGCCTGCTTGCCAATGGCCTCGGCGATCTCGCGACGGCCATGGCCCAGGCCCGCACACCACAGGCCCGAGAGGCCATCAAAAATCTTGCGACCGTCCGCGTCGGTGTAGTAGGCGCCGCTGCCCTCCACGATCATGCGCGGGTTGGCCTTGAACTGGCGGTTAGCCGTGTAGGGCATCCAGTGCGCGTCCAGCCACTCGGCGTCCATGCGGGGGCCTTCGGCACCAGCGGCGGGTTTTTCGATGTTGACGAAGCTCATGGGGTTCTCCAGTGCAAATGCGGCGAAAAAAGGCGGGCAACCCCAGCGGTCTGGGGCTTGACGTAGGGCATTGTTGCGCTGCCTGTTAATCTCTCCAATACTCCAATATCAATGTTTACTTGACGGTTTATGCAAGTAAAAACACCTCCACCCCACACTTCCCCCAAACACCGCGCCGTACTGGGCCAGCTCAGCGACATGGACCTGCGCCTGCTGCAGGTGTTCAAGAGCGTGGTCGAGTGCGGCGGCATGTCGGCCGCCGAGCTGGAGCTGAACATTGGCACCAGCACCGTCAGCCGCCACATGAAGGACCTGGAGACCCGCCTGGGCCTCACCTTGTGCCGCCGGGGCCGGGCCGGTTTTGCCCTCACGGCCGAGGGGCAGCGCGTGTACGACGAGACCCTGCGCCTGCTGTCAGCCGTGGACGCCTTTCGCAGCAGCATCGATGACATCCACCGCCGCATGGGCGGGCGGCTGGAGGTGGCGGTGTTCGACAAGACCGCCAGCAACCCGGCCGCGCACATCGGCGATGCGATTGCGCTCTTTGCCAGCCAAGCGCCCGAAGTCAGCCTGCAGATGCACGTGGCGTCCATCCCGGCCATCGAGCGCGGGCTGATCGACGGCAGCTTCCACGTGGGCATCATCCCGGCGCACCGCACGTCGCAAAGCCTGGCCTATGCCGACCTGTTTGCCGAAACGATGTTGCTGTACTGCGGTGCGCGCCACCCGCTGTACGGCACCGACCATGCTGCGCTCACCTGGGAATCCCTGCGCGCCTACCAGTTTGCGGGCCTGGGCTACCACTCGCCCAACATGGAGCTGAGCCACAGCACCCGCCTGCCGCGCAAGGCCACCGGGTTCGACCAGGAGTCGATTGCCACGCTGATCCTCTCAGGCCGCTACCTGGGATTTTTGCCCGACCACTACGCCGAAGGCTTCGAGCGCCAGGGGCTCATGCAGGCCGTTCTGCCCGCGCAGTTCCACTACCGCTGCCAGTTTGTGAGCGTGCTGCGCAAGTCGCCGCAACCGCCGAGGGCGGCGCAGGCGTTTGCACAATGCCTACTGGAGGCCCATGGTTGATGACTTGCCCGCAGCGCGGCGCAGGCAGACAATGCCAGCTCTTTGGCGCTTTTGAGCGGGGCACACCATGGCAACCATTTCTTCGATTGGCAGTTCCGGCCTGCAGGCCGCGCAGTTGCGGCTGGATGCCTCGGCCAACAACGTGGCCAACATGAACACCCCCAACTACCGCCGCCAGGTGGTGGCGCAGGAAGAGGCCGCCGACAGCGCTGGCGTGCGCGCCACCGTGCAGCGCCAGCAAGAGGCCGAGGGCGTGGCGCTGGAGAAGGAGGCGGTCGAGCAGATGTCGGCCACCTACGCCTTCAAGGCCAATCTGCAGACCATCAAGGCACAAGACGAAATGATGGGTTCGCTGCTCGACGTGAAGGCCTGAGTCGTTTCTCCCGCGCTCCCGGCAATGCCCCGCCAGCCGGGGCATTGTTGTTTCCAGCGCCAGCGCTGGAGTGGCCTCGGGCGACCTCAGCTGGCTACAGCCAGCCCGGCCAGCCGGTGAACGAGCCAGCGTTGAAAGGCCAAGCCGGTAGCGGTGCGGCTGCGCAAGGGAATGCTGTACATGGGGGCTCCTTCGTACGGGTGGTTCAGACGTTGGTTCAAACGGCCTGCAAGGCGGCTGGGCTGGGTGCCTGTGTGGCGTCGTCAGCGCCGCGCCGGGCAGCCCGGTCCCAGGCCTTTTCATGGAAGAAGAAGGCCACCGCCTGCACCGTGGGCTCCAGCAGGCTCAGTGTCAGCGAGGCCCACAGGTTGCCCGTGACGGCATAGGCCACCAGGGCGGCCACGCAGATGTGGATCACGTAGTAGCTACCCGTCTTCATCAGCATGGTTTTGTTCTGGCGGGCAGCGCGGCGGATGTGGGACATGGCGGACTCCTTTTCACTTCTTCATCAGGGCCTGCCGTGGTGAGCAGGGATGTTGAAATGGTAGTAATTCTCAATAGCGTTGGCTAATTGATCATCACTAAGCCGGAGATAGCCACTATCAAGCGGCCATGCATCCCGGTCGGGCGGCGCCATGCCAACCAAACTGGTTCAGCGCGTGAACCAGTTCACCGATGGGGCTCAAAAAAAGCCGCTCCGCGCCATGCCCCCGTTGCTATGATGGCCGCTCTTTTCAACCCCCTCTTTTGCTTTGGGAGCACACATGGCCCTCATGGACTTCATCAAGAAACAGTTCATTGACATCATTCAATGGACCGAAGAGGGGGACGGCACGCTGGCCTGGCGCTTCCCCATGGCGGGCATGGAAATCCAGAACGGCGGCACGTTGGTGGTGCGCGAGTCGCAGATGGCCATCTTCGTGAACGAAGGCCAGGTGGCCGACGTGTTTGGTCCCGGCACCTACAAGCTCACCACGCAGACGCTGCCGGTGCTCACGTACCTGAAGAACTGGGACAAGCTCTTCGAGTCCCCCTTCAAGAGCGATGTGTACTTCTTCAGCACACGCCAGCAGATCGACCAGAAGTGGGGTACGCCCCAGCCCATCACGATCCGCGACAAGGACTTTGGCGCCGTGCGCCTGCGCGCGTTCGGCAACTACGCCTTCCGCATTGCCGACCCCAAGGCGTTCCACACCGAAATCTCGGGCACGCGCGAGTCGTATCCCGTGGCCGACCTGGAAGGCCAGCTGCGCGGCCTGGTGCTGCAGAACATCAGCAACGCCATTGCGGGCAGCGGCCTGCCGTTCCTCGACCTGGCGGCCAACCAGGTGATGTTTGCGGAGGCGATGGTCAAGGAACTGGCGCCCATCTTTGCCAAGCTGGGCATCTTGATCGAATCTCTCACGGTGCAGAACGTCTCGCTGCCCGAAGAGCTGCAAAAGATCCTCGACCAGAAGATCGGCATGGGCATGGTCGGCAACGACATGGCCAAGTTCATGCAGTACCAGACCGCGCAGGCGATCCCGAAGTTCGCTGAAGCCAGTGGCGGTGGTGGCGGCATTGCGGGCGATGCGATGGGCCTCGGCGCGGGCGTGGCGCTGGGCCAGGTGCTGGCGCAAAACCTGCAGCAGGGCCTGCAGACCCCGGTGGCACCCGCTGCTGCTGCGGCAGCGCAGGCCGCTGCGGCCCCGGTGGGCGTCAAGCCCGAAGAGGTCATGGCAACGCTGGAGAAGCTGGGCGAACTCAAGTCCAAGGGCATCCTGACCCAGGAAGAGTTTGACGCCAAGAAGGCTGAGCTGCTCAAGAAGCTGGTCTGAACCCGGTTGCTATCATAAATATAGCTGCTTGCGCTGGAGGGATAAGCGCTAGAGGCCAAAAAGGCCTCAAAGCCGTGTAGCGCGGCGCAGGCAGCAGCCCCACGATGGCCACCGACCCCACACAGCGTTACTACCGCGCGCCCTGCCCGGGCTGCGGCGCGCCGGTTGAATTCCGCAGCGCGCAGTCCACGCACGCCGTCTGCGGCTACTGCCAGAGCACCGTTGTGCGCAGCGGCGACGTGCTCACGCGCCTGGGCAAAATGGCCGAGCTGTTCGACGACCACAGCCCCCTGCAGCTCATGGCCAGCGGGCGCATCCAGCTCGACGGCAAGGATGTGCCCTTCACCCTGGTGGGTCGCCTGCAATACAAAGGCGATGCAGGGGTCTGGACCGAATGGGCCGCCTTCCTGAACGACGGCACCCTGGCCACGCTGGGCGAGGACAACGGTGCCTATGTCTTCACGCGCCCCATCGACCCCGGCCGCGAAATGCCTGCGCCCGAGCGCTTTCGCATCGGCACCACCACCGCCATCAACGGCAAGCCCTACAGCGTGGCCTACACCGGCCAGGCATCGCTGATCTCTGCCCAGGGCGAGCTGCCCAAGCTGCCGCCGCTGGGCCAGCCGTTCGGCATGGTCGAGCTGCGCAGCGCCGACGGTGAAGTGGTCAGCATCGACTACGGCCACACCCCGCCCAACGTGGAGCGCGGCAAATCGGTACTGCTGGAAGACCTGCAGCTCCAGGGCCTGAAAGACGAATCCGCCAAGGACGAAAAAGGCCGCCAGTTCAACTGCCCGCACTGCGGCGCGCCCGTGCAGGTGAAGCTGACGGGCACCAAAAGCATCACCTGCGGTTCCTGCGCCAGCATCATCAGCCTCGATAGCGGCGTGGGCGGCGAACTGCGCTCGGCCGAGCAGGACGAGCCCGTGCAGCCCCTCATTCCGCTGGGCAGCAAGGGCCAGCTGCAGGGTGTGCACTGGCAGGTGGTGGGTTTTCAGCACCGCATGGGCGTGGAGCCGGGCGACGACGAACACTTTGGCTGGAGCGAATACCTGCTCTACAACCAAAAGCGCGGGTTTGCCTTCCTGGTCGATTCCGAAGAAGGCTGGAGCATGGTTCGCCCCACCACCGGCGCGCCGCAGCTCTCGTCCAACGGCCGCACCGCCACCTACATGGGCACCAAGTACGAGCTCAAGTACACCTACGAGGCCGAAACGACCTACGTGCTGGGCGAGTTCTACTGGCAGGTCACGCGGGGCCAGAAAACCAGCAACCGCGACTTTGCCAGCGCCAAGGGCCTGCTGTCGCTGGAGCAAACGCCCAATGAAGTCACCTGGTCCGCCGGCGACAAGCTCGCCAGCGACACGGTGGCCAAGGCCTTCAAGCTCGAAGACAAGGCCGATGCCCTGCAGCGCGACGACCCCGGCCCCTTCACCGCCAAGTCGGGCCTGGGCTGCGGCACCATCATCCTGATTGCGATCATCATCATCATCCTGCTGATCATCCTGAGCAATTGTTCGGGGTCGTCGGGCAGCGGCTACCGCAGCTCGGGCGGCTCGTTCGGCGGATACTCGTCCGGCGGAAGCCACAAGTAGGCGGGCGCTTCAAGGCGCCCGCCTGCAGACAGATCCATGAGCCCCGTCTTCACCACCCCACCACCACCTACACACCACCGTTTCAAGGAGTTCACACCATGATGGGAATCGAATGGCTCCGGCCCGCAGCCTTCCTCGGGTCCATGCTGTACGCGCTGATTGGCGTGGTCATTTTCTGGCTGTGTTTTGTCATCGTGGACAAGATCACGCCCTACGACCTGTGGCGCGAGATCGTCGAGAAACAAAACAAGGCCCTGGCCATGGTGGTGGCGGCGATGTGCCTGGGGATCAGCATCATCGTGGCGGCGGCCATTCACTGACGCACCTTGCCTGAAACGGCACGCGCCCCTACGGCGCGCCGGTACCTGCCTTGCAATCCGACCTGACTTCTCCTGCCTCGCCGTCCGAGGCCCCGGGCGCCGCCGCCGGCCCCCGCCCCATCGAAATCGCCCTGCTCATCAGCGTGTTCGTGGTGGCCGCCTGCGGCCTGCTGTACGAGCTGGCTGCGGGCGCGCTGGCGTCGTATGTGCTGGGCGATTCGGTGCTGCAGTTTTCCACCATCATCGGCACCTACCTGTTTGCCATGGGCGTGGGCTCGTGGCTGTCGCGGTACTTCGAGCGGCAACTGCCCGCGCACTTCTTGCGCATCGAATTGCTGGTGGCGCTGATTGGCGGAGCCTTGCCAGCCACGCTGTTCCTGGCCAATGCGTACACGCCCGGCGCTTTCCGGTTTCTGCTGTACGGCATGGTGTTGATGGTGGGCACGCTGGTGGGGCTGGAGATCCCCCTGGTGATGCGCATCTTGAAGCGCAACGTGGCGCTCAAGGACCTGGTCTCGCAGGTGCTCACGTTTGACTACCTGGGCGCGCTGGCGGTGTCGATGGCGTTTCCGCTGCTCCTGGTGCCGCACCTGGGGCTCATCCGCACGGGGCTGCTGTTTGGCGTGATGAATGCGGCCGTCGCATTGTGGGCGGTGTGGCTGTTTCGGCACGAGCTGCGGCGCATCAAGGCGCACCTGGCGGCGTGCGTGATGGTGCTGGGCATCTTGCTGGGCGCGCTGGCAGGGGCCGATCACATCACCACCTTTGCCGAAGACAAGTTCTACCAGGACCGCATCGTGTTCAGCACCGCATCGCCCTACCAGCGCATCGTGGTCACGCAGGGGCGCGCGGGCCACCGGCTGTACCTCAATGGCAACCTGCAGTTTGCGCAGGCCGACGAGTACCGCTACCACGAGGCCCTGGTGCACCCCGCCATGGCCGCCCACGGTGCACCGAAGAAGGTGGCGGTGCTGGGCGGCGGCGATGGCATGGCCGTGCGCGAGATCCTCAAGTACCCCTCGGTCGAGTCGGTGACGCTGGTGGAGCTGGACCCGGCGATGACAAAAATCTTCAGCGAGAACCCGCGCCTGGCGCAGCTCAACGGCCAGGCGCTGCAGAACCCGAAGGTGAAGATCATCAACACCGATGCGTTTGGCTGGCTGCAGCAGACGACCGATGTTTTTGACGTGATCGTGGTCGATTTTCCGGACCCCACCAATTTCTCCATCGGAAAGCTCTACACCAACAGCTTTTATGCCCTGCTGGACCGCCGCCTGGCCGCCAGCGGCTATGCGGTGGTGCAGACCACATCGCCCCTGGTGGCGCGCAAAAGTTACTGGACGGTGGCGCAGACCATTGAATCGGTTGGGTTGCGCACGGCGCCCTACCACGCGCACGTGCCCAGCTTTGGCGAATGGGGCTTCATCGTCGCCAGCCGCAGGCCCTGGCGCCTGCCGGAGGCACTGCCAGCCGATTTGCGGTTCTTGGGTGCCGACACGCTGCCGCTGTTGTTCGACTTTCCGCTCGACATGGCGCGCGTGCCTGCCGAGGTGAACCGGCTGTCGAACCAGGCGCTGGTGCACACGTACGAACGCGAGTGGGGAAAACATTGAGAAGCCCCCCTGAGCCGCTTCGCGCCATCCCCCCGCTCTCGCAGCGCTGCGCGCAGCGGGCAGGGGGACGCCCCCAGCGCGGCGGGGCGGCCCTTGCGCGGGGGCCGCTGGTTTGGGCCGCGCCGGTCGCAAGCGGCGCAGGCGTTGCGTACACCCGGAGACACTGACGCCATGCAACGTCGCCATTTCCTAGCCACCGCCGCCGCCTCGACTGCCGCCGCGGTGCTCCTGCCGGGTTGCGACAAGGCCCCTCGCGTCTTGGAAGGCGGCTTCACCGGCATCGATATGGCGCGGGGCCACCAGCTGCGCGACCTGCTCAAGACCGGCACCTTGCCCGCTCCCAGCGTAGTCCGCCGCGCGCAGGTCATCATCGCAGGCGGTGGCGTGGCGGGGCTCGCTGCGGCGCGGTCGCTGCGGCTGGCGGGGGTGGAGGACTTTGCGCTGCTGGAGCTGGAAGACGGTGCAGGCGGCAACAGCCGGGGCGGGGCCGTGAGCGGCATTGCCTGCCCGCTGGGCGCGCACTACCTGCCCGTGCCCGGTGATGATGCGCGCGAGGTGCAGGATCTGCTGGAAGAGCTAGGCCTGCGCCGCCGCGTGGCTGGCCGCTGGCAGTACGACGAACGCCACCTGTGCCACAGCCCGCAGGAGCGCCTGTTTTTTGACGGCGAGTGGCAAGAAGGCCTGCTGCCCGTGCACGGTGTGGGCGAAGCCACGCTGGCCCAATACCGCCGCTTTGCACAGGCGGTGGAGCGAGAGGCGAAGGCCGCGCGGTTTGCCATGCCTGCGCTCAAGCTGTTGGGGCCAAAAAAGCCTCTAGCGCCCGCCCATCAAGCGCTGGATGCCATGACTTTCAGTGCTTGGCTGGCGCAAGAGGGCCTGGATGACGAGCACCTGCTCTGGTACCTGAACTACTGCTGCCGCGACGACTACGGCGCGGGCGTCGCGCGCGTGTCGGCCTGGGCGGGCATCCACTACTTTGCCAGCCGCCACGGGTTTCACGCGCCGGGCGAGGCGGTGGATGAGGCGCGCGAAAGCGTGCTCACCTGGCCCGAAGGCAATGGCTGGATCACCCAGCGCCTGGCCGAGCCGCTTGCCAACACTGTGAATGGGGGCGGCCAGCTGCGCACTGCCACCAGCGTGCTGCGCATCACAGAAACCCGCCACGGCGTGGAGGTGGACGCCTTCAACCATGCCACCGACAGCGTGGAGCGGTGGCAGGCGCCGCGCTGCGTCGTGGCGCTGCCCGTGTTCGTGGCGGCGCGGGTGGTGCACAACCCGCCCGCTTTTTTGACCGGCGCCGCGCAGCGCCTGCAGTCGGCCCCCTGGCTGGTGGCCAACATCCACATCGACAGCCCGCTCACCGACCGCCCCGGCGCTGCCCCCGCGTGGGACAACGTGCTCTACGCCGACCCCACTGCAGGCGGCCTGGGCTACGTGAACGCCGGGCACCAGCGGCTGGACACGGGCGCCGCGCTGGCCGGGCCCACCGTGCTCACCTACTACCAGGCGCTGGGCGATGTGCAGGGCGGCCGCCAGCAGCTGGCCACCCAGCCCTGGCAACCGTGGGCCGAGGCCGCACTGGCCACCCTGGCCGTGCCCCACCCCGACCTGCGCCAGCGCGCCACACGCGTGGACATCACGCGCTACGGCCACGCCATGGCCATCCCGGTGCCGGGTACACAGCAGTTTTTAAGCCAAATTGGCCTCCAGCGCTTATCAGGTAAGCGCAAACAGCTATCAAATGGTGAGCAATCGCCCTGGATTCCCACCCCCACCACGGCGCGGCTCGCGTTTGCGCACAGCGACTGGTCGGGCTATTCGGTGTTTGAAGAGGCCTTCACGCGCGGGCACGGTGCCGGGCTGGTGGCGGCGGGCTGAATGCCGATGGCAGTCCCCGAAGTGCACATCGACGTGGCGCGGCAGCAGCTCCACCTGATGCTGGACGGGGCCACTCTGCGCACCTACCCGGTATCCACCGCCCTGAGCGGCGTGGGCGAACACAACGGCAGCGGCTGCACTCCCCGCGGTCTGCACCGCGTGCGCGCCAAGGTGGGCGCGGGCTGTGCGCCTGGCACGGTCTATGTGGGGCGGCGCGCCACGGGCGAGGTGTATTCCCCCGAGCTGGCTGCAGCACACCCCGGCCGCGACTGGATCCTGAGCCGCATCCTCTGGCTCACCGGCTGTGAGCCCGGCGTGAACCGGGGCGGAGCGGTGGACACGCTGCGCCGCTACATCTACATCCACGGCTGCCCGGACGACTGCCCCATGGGCGTGCCGCGGTCACACGGCTGCGTGCGCATGACCAACGCGGATGTGATCGACCTGTTTGACCGGGTGGCCGTGGGCACGCGGGTGTGCATCCACAGCATCCAGACCCCCGGGCTCATGGAGGGCGCAGCACCATGACGGACAAGGCCCACCCCGGCAGCCCGCCGCCTTCGCTCGACCGGCGCTTTCTCGTGTTCCTGGGCCCCTTGGTGCTCACCAACATCCTGCAGGCGCTCACCGGCACGGTGAACCACATCTACGTGGGGCGGCTGCTGGGTGCGGGCTCGCTGGCGGCGGTGGCCTCGTTCATGCCGCTGTTCCTGCTGCTCAGTGCCTTCGTCTTCGGGCTGGGCAATGGGTCGTCCATCCTGGTGGGCCAGGCCTTTGGCGCGCGCAACCACGCGCGGCTGCATGCCGTGGCGGGCACCACGCTGTGCGCCGGGGTGCTGCTGGGCCTGGTGCTGGCCGCCCTGGGGCTGTTGGCCGTGCGGCCTCTGATGCTGCTGCTGGGCACGCCGGCCGACGTGCTGCCCCAGGCGGTGGCCTATGCGCGGGGGATGATGGTGCTGTTCCCCGTGCTGTTCACCTCCATGCTCACGGCGGCGCTGCTGCGTGGCACGGGCGACACCGTCACGCCGCTGCGCGCGCTGGTGGTGTCGCTGTCGGTCACGCTGGTGTGCGCGCCGCTGTTCATCCGGGGCGTGCCTGCCCTCGGGCTGCCTGCGCTGGGCATCCTGGGTGGCGTGGCCGCGCTGTTGCTGGCCACGCTGTGCTCGCTGGGCTACACGGCCTGGCACCTGCGGCGCCGCGCGCATGTGCTGGCCCCCACGCGGGCGCTGGCCGCGCATCTGCGGCTGGACGCTGCCTTGCTGCGCACCCTGGTGCGGCTGGGCGTGCCCACGGGCCTGTTCTTCATCACCGGCTCGCTGGCCGACCTGGGCCTGCTCAGCCTGGTCAACGCGCACGGCTCGGCAGCCACGGCGGCGTGGGGGGCCGCCAGCCAGGTGATGTCGTATGTGCTGTTCCCGGCGATGGCCGTGGCCATTGCGTCGTCGGTGTTTGCCGCGCAGGCCATTGGTGCGGGCCACGGGCAGCAGCTGGCGGCCGTCACGCGCACCGGCATGCGCATGAACCTGCTCCTCACCGGCGGCCTGGCCCTGCTGATGTTTGGCGCTGCGCCCTGGGTGGTGGGCCTGTTTGTGGCCGACGCCCGCGTGATCGACATCGCCGCACGCGTGCTGCCCATCACGGTGTGGGGCGCGGTGTTTTTTGGATGGGCCAGCGTGTATTCCGGCGTGATGCGTGCCAGTGGCACGGTGCTGGCACCCACGCTCATTTCACTGGGGTGCCTGGCCTGCCTCATCGTGCCGCTCGGCTGGCTGCTGGGGCGCCAGTTTGGGCTGGTGGCCACCTGGGTGGCCTACCCTGCCACGTACCTGTGCGCCCTGGTGCTGCAGGGGCTGTATTTCCACGGGGTATGGCGGCGCCAGGCATTGCAGCGGCTGGTGTGATGCGCCAGCAATTTGCACCAAAAAATGGACCTGTCGCTTATCCATCAAGCGCAAACGCTATGAAAATCATAGCGTTTGCGCGCAGCCCTCGCCTGCGTTTCAGCCGCGCCGCATGTCCAGCCACAGACCCGCACACAGCGCCACGCCCACCGCAAACAGCATCCAGGTCCGCGAAACCGCGTAGGGGTAGAACATGAGCGCCACGCCCCACCAGCGGGTGCGTAGCAGCTGCGCTCTTTTGCCGTGCCAGTAAGCCGCCATGCCGATCAGGCCAAACACGATGGCGCCCGCGATGTAGGCGGGGCTGGGCAGTTCCAGTCCGAGGGATTGCAATGCAGAAAGGGTGTCCATAGGGAATAGGGGCTGTCCAGCGTTGTGGGTGGGGAATGGTGGGGGAGCGCAAGGCGGGTGTGACTCTCGAACCTGGCAAAAGGTCCGTGTCCATCGGCTGTATGCCAGGGCATATCCTGGTGCCTGCCTTTCATGGTGGCGTCACAAGGGCGCGGCATCGTGCGGGTTTTGGCTTTATTCCCCATGAACATGTCCCGACTCTCCTTCATCGCCGCCAGTGCAGCCCTGCTGTGCGCCGCCTCTTCTGCAGCCCTGGCCCAGCAGTCCTACCCCGCCACGCTGACCGGCCACGCGGTGCTGCCCGCCCTGACGATGATTGCCGCGCCCAAGGATGCGCCACACGACCTGCAGGTGGCGGGCAAGTTCACCACGCCCCGCCGGGTGGACGCCGTGGGCAGCGTGATGGGCCAGTCGGGCGGCCGCGACACCGGCGTATCGCTGCCGTTCCAGGGCCAGCCCATTCAGGGCCACTCGGGCATCAAGCGCATGGCCGATGGATCGTTCTGGATCCTGACTGACAACGGTGCCGGTTCCAAGGCCAACTCGCCCGACTTCATGCTGCACCTGAGCCACTACACCGTGGACTTCAAAAGCGGCCAGTTCAATCGCCACAAGACCATCTTCCTGCACGACCCGGACAAGAAGATCCCGTTTCGCATCACGCACGAAGGCACGGCCACGCGCTACCTGACCGGCGCCGACTTCGACCCCGAGAGCTTCCAGTTCGCCGGTGGCGCGCTGTGGATTGGCGATGAGTTCGGCCCCTTCCTCATCAAGGCCGACCTGAATGGCAAGGTGCTGGGCGTTTTCGAGACCCAGGTGGACGGCAAGACCGTGCGCTCGCCCGATGCGCCCGGCGTGCTCATGCCCGGCGCGCCTGATGCCAAGCCCACTGCGTTTGTGGTCAAGCGCTCCAAGGGCTACGAAGGCATGGCCGCCAGCAAGGATGGCAGCAAGCTCTACGCCCTGCTCGAAGGCGCGCTGTGGAACGACGACGCCAAGGCGTATGAAAACGTGGGCGGCAAGCAGTACTTGCGTGTGCTCGAATTTGACGTGAAGACCGAGCAATGGACCGGCCGCCACTGGAAGTACGTGCTGGAGGCCAACCACCACGCGATTGGCGACTTCAACATGATCGACGCCAGCATGGGCCTCATCATCGAGCGCGACAACGGCGAAGGCACGGCCGACAAGGCCTGCCCAGAGGGCCAGAAGCGCGCGGACTGCTTCCACGACCTCGCCAAGTTCAAGCGCGTGTACAAGGTCGAGATGAGCGACGCCAATGTGGGCGGCGATATCCGCAAGATTGGCTACATCGACCTCATGAACATCCAGGACCCCAAGCGCCTGGCCAAGAAGCCGCTGAACAACGGCGTGTTGACCTTCCCGTTCTTCACTATCGAGAACGTGGACATCGTGGACAGCACGCACATCGTGGTGGGCAACGACAACAACCTGCCCTTCAGCAGCAGCCGCGACCCGAACAAGGCGGATGACAACGAGCTGGTGCTGCTCGAAGTGGGCGAGTTGCTCCGGGCCAAGTAACCCGGCGCCAGCGCGCGGTGGGGGCCGGGTGGCAAAATTCCCGGTTCCCGTTCCAACGTACCCGGAAGCCGCGCCACCATGTTCACAGGCATCGTCCAAGCCACGGCAGGCATTGCCGCCATCCACGACCGCGCAGGGCTGCGCACGTTCACGCTCGATTTCCCCGAGGGCTTCTGCCAGGACCTGGCGATTGGCGCCAGCGTGGCCACCGATGGCGTGTGCCTTACCGTCACCGAGATCCTGTCGCCCACGCAAGCCAACTTCGACGTGATGCTGCAGAGCCTGAACATCACCACGCTGGGCAGCTACGGCCAGGGCGACCGCGTGAACGTGGAGCGCGCGGCCAAGGACGGTGCCGAGATTGGCGGCCATCCGCTGTCGGGCCATGTGGACTTCACCGGCACGCTCATCGAGCGGCGCGAGTTCGACAACAACCTGGTGTGGCGCGTGGCCGTGCCCGAGGCGTTTCGCCGCTACATCTTTGCCAAGGGCTACATCGCCATCCACGGGGCCAGCCTGACGGTGGCCGAGGTGAACCGGCAGGAGGGCTGGTTCGAGATCTGGATGATTCCCGAAACACGCCGTGCCACGGTGTTTGAAGCCAAGAAGGTAGGCGACCGCCTGAATATCGAGATCGAGCGCAGCACCCAGGTCGTGGTGGACACCGTGCGCGAGGCCGTGCAGGAGAGCCTGGGCCGCCTGCAGCCCGTGCTGGAGGCGCTGCTGAAGGAAAAGGGCTTGTCGCTCGACGACTTCGTGCAGGCGCCCGTGCTGCCGCACTGATTGACCAAAACCAAGCTCACTCATGTCCGTGGTGGTGCGCCCGCTGGCGCTGAGCGATCTGGCCGACCTGCTGGCCGTGCAGCTGGCCTGCTATGGCGAGGGGTTTGTGGAAAGTGGCGAGGTGTTTGCCCGCCGCCTCGCCAGCCCCGCCAATTGCTCGCTGGTGCTGGAGCGCGGCGGCACGGTGTGCGCCTACCTGGCGGCCTACCGCAGCGTGCACGGCAAGGTCACCCCGCTGCACGGCGACTTTGAGGCCGTGGCCCTACACGACACGCTGTACCTGCACGACATGGCCGTGCTCCCTGCCCATGCGGGGCAAGGCCTGGCCCACGCGTTGCTGCAGCCCCTGTGGGCGCAGGCCCGTGCAGAAGGGCTGCGGCACAGCGCGCTGGTCTCGGTGCAGGGCTCGCAGGCCTACTGGGAGCGGCAGGGCTACGCGCTGCACCCCTTGCCGGACGCCGCCCAGCAGGCCCGCCTGGCCAGCTACGGCGAAGGCGCTGTGTACATGGCGCGCACGCTGTAGGCTTGGCGTCACCGCCCCTCGTCATAATGCGCGCCATGCCCCACCGCTGGAAACCCAACGTCACCGTGGCCGCCCTCATTGAGCGCGATGGCCGCTTTCTGCTGGTCGAGGAAGAAACCACCGACGGCCTCAAGCTCAACAACCCCGCCGGCCACCTGGACCCGGGCGAATCGCCCATCCAGGCCTGCGCCCGCGAGGTGCTGGAAGAAACCGCGCACGACTTCGAGCCCACGGCGCTGATCGGCGTGTACCTCAACCGCTTCACCAAGACGCGCACGGGCGACGACATCACCTACATGCGCTTTGCGTTTGCGGGCTCGCTGGGCACGCACCACGACTGGCGCACGCTCGACACCGGCATCGTGCGCACGCTGTGGCTCACGGCCGATGAGATCCGCGCCTGCCCCGAGCGCCATCGCAGCCCCCTGCTGCTGCGCGGCCTGGAGGACTACCTGGCGGGCCAGCGGTTTCCGCTGACGCTGGTGCACACCGACATTTCGGTGACCGAACCTTCTGCGCAATAGCGCCGAGGCACCACGCAAAAAAGTTTTTGGACTGCATGTAACCCGCAGCGTGCGGGGGACGAATTACCAGGCAGAGAGCGCGGCACGGTGCAGCGCGATCTAACCACCTGATTACTCATCCCTTAACGCCTACGGAGTTACCCGCCATGCTGTCCACGAACACCAAGACCACTGCATCTTTCGCCCTGTCTGCCGCGCTGCTGGCACTGGCATCCAGCAGCTTTGCAGCCGACGCGCCCAAGGGCTCCAAAGGCGCCGCCATCGGCGCCAACGACAAGGTGCACTGCTACAACGTGCACGACTGCAAGGGCAATAGCGACTGCTCCACGGCCGAGCACAGCTGCAAGGGCCAGAACGCTTGCAAGGGCCACGGCTTCAAGGCCAAGACCGCGGCCCAGTGCCTGATGGAGAAGGGCACCATCGGCGACATCAAGGGATAAGGCAACAAGCCCCCCTGAGGCGCTGCGCGCCATCCCCCCAGGGGGACACCGCCAGCGCGGCGGGGCGGCCCTTGCGCGGCGGTGCTGGCATCAGGGCGTGCCAGTCTCGGCGATCATGCCCAGTGCCCGCACTTTGATACCTTGATTTCGCCATGGCACATGACCTCATCGCTACGCGCGGCACCGGCTTTGGCCTGGGACTGCGCACGCAGCACTACGCCGATTTCCTCGCGCGCAAGCAGCCGCTCGACTGGTTGGAAATCATCACCGACAACTACCTCATCGACGGTGGAAAACCTCTGGCGGTGATCGATGCCATCCGGCGCGACTACCCCGTGGCCATGCATGGCGTGGCCATGTCCATCGGTGCGTCGCAGGGCGTGGATGTGCCGTATCTGCAACGCGTGAAGGCGCTGGCTGACCGTATCGAGCCGCTGTGGGTGTCCGACCACCTGTGCTGGACGGGCCCTGGCCCCGAGCAGTTGCACGACCTGTACCCGCTGCCCTACACCGACGAATCTGCACGCCATGTGATCGCACAGATCCGTCGCGCACAGGATGTGCTGGGACGCAGGCTGGTGCTGGAGAACGTGTCGAGCTATATCCGCTACCGGCATGACAGCGCGAGCGAGTGGCAGTTTCTGGCCCACATCGCGCAAGAGGCCGACTGCCTGTTGCTGGTGGATGTGAACAACATCTACGTGAGCAGCGTGAACCATGGATTCGACCCACTGACCTATCTGCATGCCCTGCCCGCGCACCGGGTGCAGCAAATTCACCTGGCTGGGCACAGCGACAACGGCGACCACATCATCGACACGCACGACCACCCGGTGGCGCAGCCGGTGTGGGACCTGTACGCACAGGCCTGCCAGCGTTTTGGCGCTGTGGCCGCGATGATCGAGCGCGACGATCACATCCCGCCGCTGGCCGAGCTGCTGGATGAAATGGCCATCGCCCGGCGCGTTGCCGCGGAGCATGTGGCCCCACCCGAGCCTGTCGCGATCACCTCCATCACCCTGGCCCCCACGGCAGACCTGACTGGGTTGGCTGCGGTGCAGCGCCACTTCGCCGACCGCGTGCTGGCGAATGCGCTGCCGCCCGAAATGCCCGACGACCTCATCACAGGTCGCCTGCCCATCTACCACCATGCCTACCGCGCCCGGCTGGCCGAGGTGCTGGCCGACACCTATGCCAAGACTTGCCTCTACATGGGGTCAGACACCTTCGAGGCCCATGCGCGCGACTACGCCGTGGCCCATCCGCCGCGCACGCGCAGCCTGAACCGCTATGGCGAAGGCCTGGTGGGCACGCTGCGCGCGGCGTACCCCGACAACCCCGAGCTGCATGAACTGGCCCAGCTCGACTGGGACCTGCGCACCCGCTTTGACAGTGCCGATGTGCCGGCCTTGGCGCCCGCAGCAGCCCAGGCGTCGGACACCTGGACCACCCGCCCTGGTGTACTGCACCCCAGCGCCTTGCTGCGCGCGATCACGACGAACGTTGTGGGGGTGTGGAACGCCATCCATACCGACGACGACGTGCCCGAGGCCGTGGCCCTGCCTGCACCGGCCACGCTGCTGGTCTGGCGCAAAGGGCACCAGCCGCACTTTCGCACGCTCGACGCGGCCGAGGCCGCCTGGGTGCAAGCGCTGCACGCCGGTGCCTCGGTGCACGACGCCTGCGCGGCGCTGCTGGGCAGCGGCCTGTGGCAAGGCGACCCCACTGTGCTCGGCGGCTGGCTTGCGCAGTTGCTGGATGATGGGCTGGTGCGAGCGGATGGGCCAGTTGAAGGCGATGTTCCAACGTACTGATGGCTTGCCCACATGCCCACATGCGCACGAGGTCGGGGATATGTTTCGTCCATTCCGCACGGATGGGGAGTGGGCACTATTGATCCACGGAGATCTTGTGGGTCTTCACGATGTTCTTGTAAAAACCGATGCGCTGCTGAATCTCCTTGCGAAACTCTGCGGGCTTCACGGTATCAGGCAGCATAGCGCCGCGGTCATTCCATGCCCTTTGTGTTTGCGGATCACGCAACACGGTACGCATCGCTTCGTAGAGCTGCGCAACGATGGATTCCGGCGTTTTTGCAGGTGCGGCAAGACCTGTCCAGGAAGTCAGGTTCAGCTCCGGCAACTTCAGCTCGTCGAAGGTCGGGACATCCGGCAGCTGGGGAGCGCGGATTGGCGATGCCACCGCCAGCGCGCGCAGGCGACCGTTCTGAGCCATGCTGAGGTTGGAGGACAGGTTGTTCCAGGTCATGTGCACCTGGCCCGCCTGCAGGTCGGTCAGCGCCGGGCCAGCGCCCCTGTAGGGGATGTGGGTGATGGACAGCCCCAGCTTGGCCTTGAGCAGCTCCATGCTCAGGTACGCCAGCGAGCCATTGCCCGAGGAGGCGTAGTTCAGCTTGCCTGGGTTCTCCTTCACGTATTTCACGAACTCGGCGAAGTTCTTCACGGGCAGGCCGGGGGTGATCAAGAGCACATTGGCCAGGCGATCAATCAGCGTGATGGGGGCGAAGTCATTGACCGCGTCGTAGGGCAGGCTGGCCGACAGGGCGGGGTTGATCACATGCGTGGTCTGCGAGGTGACGATCAGCGTGTAGCCATCGGGCTGGGCCTTGGCCACCTGCGTGGTGCCGATGGTGCCGCCAGCGCCCCCTTTGTTTTCCACAATCACGGGCTGCCCCAGCACTCGGCCCAGCCTGTCGGCTATCGCCCGGCCGGAGTTGTCTACGGCGCCTCCGGGCGGAAACGGCACCACCAGCGTGATCGGACGTGTGGGATAGCGGTCGGGCGCCTGGGCCAGTGCCGGCAGGGCAATGGCGCTCGTCACGGCGCTGGTCGATGCGATAAAACGGCGGCGGTTCATGGGGGTGGGCATGGTGGGTCCTCTTGGTTGAAATCAGGCGTTGTCCAGGCAAGCGCTGCGGATATGGGCGGCCATCTCGTGCAGCAGGTCGGTGATGTCCGCGCGCACGCGGTTGGCGTGTGGCAGCGGCTCCCGCGTCTGCTCGTTCAGGTAGATGGCCCGGTTGATCTCGATCTGCAGGCTTTCATGACCCCGCGAAGGCGCCCCGAACCGGCGCAGCAGCTCCTGGCCTGCATAGGGGTCGTTGATGGCCACGCAGTAGCCGCGGCGGCGGAAAGCTTCGGCCACGCGCTGGGTGAATGCGCTGCTGCAGCTGCGACCGTTCAGGTCGCCCAGCACCACGTCGGCCAGCGGGCCGGGCGCCACGCGGCCCAGCCGCTCGTAGGCATTGCTGGGCATGGAATGCAAGTTCAGGTGCCAACGCGGGCCACGCTGGGCGGCGGCCTCCAGTGCCTGTGCCAGCGCATGTTGGTATGGGCGCCAGTAGTGGGTGATGCGATGCGCAACCTCCTGGGCCGACAGGCGGCGCGCGTAGATGGGCTGGTGCGTGGGGGTGTGGCTGGGAACCAGCCCCATGCCCAGCTCCAAAGTGCGGGCGGTAGGGGCGGTATTGCCGGGCCAGGCATCGGCCAGCATGGCGGGGTCGATGTCGTGCTCATGGCGGTTTGGGTCGATGTAGCTGCGCGCAAAGGTGGCGTGCACCAGCGTGCCGCCCACACGCGGCACGGCGTCCCACAGCCAGTGCACATGGGTGTCTTCGCACTTGCGCAGATCGGCGGTGGAGACGGCATAGCCAAAGTCGGGCGGATAGTCGGTGCCGCTGTGCGGAGAGTCGCAGACCAAGGGGATGGCGGCATCGGTGGCGGGCAGGAGCACCTGGACGGGCGTGGCGGGAAGAAGGGCTTCGGGTAGCTGCATGGTTCTCGGGGATCAAGGTGGGGCAGATGGGCGAAGCGTAGGGAGTCAGGTGCCTGCGGGCAAACGACAATTTGATCTGCGCTGATAACCGGATGTAATCACCACCATGCAGTTCAAGTCCCCCTCGCTGCCCGAGTTGCACGCCTTTCTTGCGGTCTGCCAGCTGGGCAGTTTTCGACAGGCGGCGGGTGTGCTGTTCGTGACCCAGGCGGCTGTCAGCCGGGCAGTGCAGCGGCTGGAGCAGCGGCTGGAATGCACGCTGCTGGACCGCTCCGGCCCCCGGGTGCTACCCACGGCGCGGGGCCGCGAATTCCAGCAATTGGTGGAGGCCCATGTGGCAGGCCTGGAGACCGCCGTGAGCCGGTTCGGGGTGCGTGCATCGAAGCGCCGGCTGCGGGTCAGCGTAGTACCCACCCTGGCCACCCGCTGGCTGGTCCCACGGCTGGGCCAGTTCCACGCGCTGCACCCGGACATCGAGATCGAGCTGCGGCCGTTCCACCACGATGAGAGCTTCACGCGCGACGACGTGGACCTGTGGGTCAATGTGAAGCGCCCCGGGCGCGCTTGGCCGCGCGGCATCCGTGCACGCTACCTGACGGGGCGAGAGATCGTGCCCGCTTGCACCCCCGCGCTGGCGGCCAAGCTGCGCCAACCGCGTGATCTGCTCAAGGCAACGCTGCTGCAGCACATCAACTTTCCCGGCAATTGGGCGCTGTGGCTGCAAAAGGCCGCAGGGATAGACGTAGCCCCCGTACTGGGCCCGGGGTTTGATCTGGGCAACAACCTGATCGTTGCAGCCTGTGCGGGCATGGGGGTCACGGTGATCCAGCCCATGCTGATCGAAGCCGAACTGGCGTCGGGCCAGCTGGTGTTGCCCTTCAGCCCGGCCGTGAACACGGACCGGGGCTATTACCTGTGCAGCCGTGCAGCACTGGCCGAGAACGAAGCGGTCGCGCGGTTCACACGCTGGCTGGTGGGTGAGGCCCAGGCCAGCAGCGAACGGGCCGGCTTTTCAGCACGCGGCAGCGCGGCGCGCAAGAAGATGGCCTGACCTGCATGGGGCGGCGGGGCACCGCTTTCCCGCAGAGGCCAGCTCAGTCCGCCGTGAGCTTGCGCTCCTTGATGATGGCAGCCCACTGGGTCGACTCCTTCTTCATGAAGGTGGTGAGTTCGGCGCGTGAGGTGGGCTGGGGCGTCAGGCCGTGCTTGTTCAGTGCGTCCTTCACGGCCGGGTCGTTGAGCACCTTGACGATCTCCTGGTTCCAGCGCTCCAGCAGCGGCACCGGCGTTTTGCCCGGCGCCACAAACGCATACCAGTTGAGCGCCTCAAAGCCCGGAAAGCCCGATTCCGCCACGGTGGGGATATTGGGCAGATAGGCTGGCCGCGTGAGACCCGTGGTGGCCAGCGGGATCAGCCTGCCCGTTTCGATGTGCGGCAGGGCCGTGGGTGGGGCTGCAAAGTAGGAGGTGATGCGCTCGCCCAGCAAATCCTGCAAGGCGGGTGCCCCACCTTTGTAGGGCACGTGGGTCATGTCGATGCCCGCCCGCTGGTTGAACAGCTCGCCCGCCAGGTGCGATGCCGAGCCCGCGCCCGTGGAGGCAAAGTCAACGCTGCCAGGCTTCTTCTTGGACAGCTGCACAAACTCTGCCAGCGTCTTTGCGCCTGCAGCCTTGTGCACGACCAGCACGTTGGGGAAGTTCACGCCGCCTGAGATCGCCGCCAGGTCCTTGAACGGGTCGTAGGTGAGTTTCATCAAGTGCGGCGCAATGGTGAGCGGGCCCACCGAGCCGAACAGCAGCACCGTGCCGTCGGGTGCCGCATTGGCCACGAACTGGTGCGCGATATTGCCGCCGGCGCCACCTTTGTTGTCCACCACCACCGACTGGCCGATGTTCTCACCCAGCTTCTTGGCAATCAGTCGCGCCGCCGCGTCGGCTGCACCGCCCGCGGCAAAGCCCACGACGAGCGTGACGGGCTTCTTGGGCGGAAAGTCTTGCGCGGCAGCGCTGAACGCCAGGGGGGCGGTTGCCAGTGCCAGGGCACAGTGCAGCAGGGTGCGTTTTTTCATGGGTGTCTCCTTCATCGTGGGTGGTGTATGGATCGTTGGCTCAGTCGGCGCTCAAACCGATGGGGTGGGGCTGGCGCTTTTCCACCGCGTGGCGCAGCAGCGAAGCGGTGCGGAAAATGCCGTGCGCAAACTTGCCGTAGGGCATGGTGGCGAACAGCGCCATCACCGCGCCCAAGTGCAGGCACAGCAGCAGCGGGAGGGCAGCGCTTCCGCGTGCCCCCCACAGCGCCAGGCCGCTGGTGGCGGTGAGGAACAGCAGGGCGATGAAGGCGCGGTCCATGGGCTTTTGCGCGGCGTCGCCGTGTTGCGGGTGGCGGCGCAGGTTCAGCCGCCACAGGCCAGCCGTGCCAATCGCCAGGCTGATGCCGCCCACGCCGCCCAGCAGCTTGGGCAGGCTGGGCAGGTCGTAGGGCGCGGGCGCGCCCAGCAGGTAGTGGTACAGCGTGGCCACGCTGGTGGCCGCAAAACACAGCATGAAGCCGTAGAAGGTGAGGTGGTGGAAACGCCTGCGCGATAGGGTGTAGGCATCGTCCTCGTTGTGGCAGCCGTCGCCGTGGCCGCCGTCCAGGTACTTCAGGCGCAGCACGGCATCGGTGGCCTCGGCCGTGTCGGGCGCGCTCAGCGGCGCGCCGCTGGTGGCAGGTGTGATATCGCGCCAGAAACGGCGCACGCCCAGGCCCAGCGCGAGCAAAGCGAACAGGAACACCGGCGCGAACAGGCCCACCAGCAGGTTGTGCGGGAAGATGCCGTAGAAGCCGCCCACGGGCGCGTGCCACAGCGCCGCCAGCCCTTGCCCGTGCAGCGCCACGGCCAGCAGCAGGAACAGCGTGAGCCCGGCCACCAGCGCCAGCGCCAACGTGAGGCCGTTGCGCTGGTAGAGCTGGCCCAGAGCGGGTGGCCAGGCGTAGTCGGCGTAGGTCTGGCCACGCACCTGGGCCATGGCCTGCGGAATGTTCACCGCAAATTCGTGCGGCGGTGCGTACTGGCAGGCGTGCAAGCAGGCGCCGCAGTTGTGGCACAGGTTGGCAATGAAATGGATATCGGCCTTGCCAAATTCCAGCCGCCGTGTCATGGCCGGGAACACGGCGCAAAAGCCTTCGCAGTAGCGGCAGGCATTGCAGATCTGCAGCTGGCGCGCCACCTCGGTTTCGGGGGCCGACAGCACAATGCCGCCATTCGCCAGCGCTTTAGCGTCACGCGCCAGGGCTTCAAGCGTTTGCATCGTTTACTCCTGTTTTTATAGCTGTTTGCGCTTGTGGGATGTTCGCTGGGGCCTGTTTTGATGCCAATGCCGCCTGCGTGCCTGCAATGCGGCCAAACGCGGTGCCAATGCTCATGCCGACCCCGGCGGTGTAGCCTTTGCCCAGCACGTTGCCGGCCATCATTTCGCCAGCCACAAACAGGTTGGGGCTGGGCACGTTGCCAAAGCGCACGGCAGCGGTGTCGTCGGTGTGCAGGCCCAGGTAGGTGAAGGTGACGCCGGGCTTGAGCGCATAGCCATAGAACGGCCCGGTGTCGATGGGCCGGGCCCAGTGCGTCTTGGCGGGTGTCACGCCTTCGGTGTGGCAGTCGTCCAGCGTGGTGTGGTCGAACTGGCCCACGCGGCAGGCGGCGTTGTAGGCATCGAGCGTGTGGGTGAACGTGTCCACGGGCAGGCCAAGCTTCTGCGCCAGCTCGGGCAGGGTGTCGGCTTTCACGCCCGGGAACACGGGCGGCATGAAGCGGCCGATGGCCTTGCTGTCGATGATGGAGTAGCCGATCTGCCCCGGCTGCTGCGCCACCAGGCGGCCCCAGATGGCATAGCGCTTGGGCCAGAAGTCCTCGCCCTCGTCGTAGAAGCGCTCGCCGTTGCGGTTGACCACCACGCCCAGCGATACGCAGTCGATGCGTGTGCAGATGCCGCCGTCGTACAGCGGCGCACGTGCGTCGATGGCCACCATGTGCGCCTGCGTGGGGTCGCCAATGCGGTCCGCGCCATGGTCTTCAAGCAGGTGCCGGAGCAGCACCCCCTTGTTGTAGGCCGTGCCGCGGATCAGGAAGTTGTCGGCCGGCCACTCGCCGCGCTCGTTCTGGCCCCAGGCCTCGCGCAGCCATTCGCGGTTCGATTCAAAGCCGCCGGCGGCCAGCACGCAGCTTTTGGCGGCAATGCGCTCGCCGTTCGCCAGGTGGGCGGCGACGAAGCGGGGGCCCTCCATCTCGATGCGCTCCACGGGCGCTTCGTAGCGGATCTGCACGCCCAGCTGCTCCGCGCTGCGGTAGTAGGCATTGACCAACGCCTTGCCGCCACCCATGAAGAACGCGTTGGTGCGCGCCACATGGAGCGTGCCCGCCAGCGCGGGCTGAAAGTGCACGCCGTGGCGGCGCATCCAGGGCCGGCAGGTGCTCGACTCGCGGATCACCAGGCGCGCCAGGTGTTCGTTGGTGAGGCCGCCCGTTACCTTGAGCAGGTCTTGCCAGAACTCTTCCTCGGGGTAGGCATCCACCAGCACATCCTGCGGCGCATCGTGCATGCAGCGCAGGTTGCGCGTGTGGGCCGAGTTGCCGCCGCGCCAGGCGCGCGGGGCGGATTCGAGCAGCAGCACGCTGGCGCCCGCCTCGCGTGCCATCAGGGCGGCGCACAGGGCGGCGTTGCCGCCACCGATGACCAGCACATCGACCACAGCATCGCCGCTCATGGCCGGTGGCTCCCGGCGGTGCGCTGCGCGGGGGGGAATGAAGAAGGGGGTGTGGGGCCCATGGGGTGTCTCCTGGCGCGGTTGCCGTGTCGTTCATCGGGGTGATGGCGACTGTAGGGAGACGCAGGCCCGCCGTGCAGCGGGTTCAGGTCATGGGGGTATCACGGATCGTGATGGCTGCGGGGTGGCCGCTCAGGCGCTGGTGTCTTGTCCGCCTATCCATGTCGTGCCAAACCACTGGCCGCTCGTCACCAATTCACGCACGCAGTCCGCCAGCACCACCCGCGCGGCCAGGGCGGCGGGCGAGAGCTCTTCGTCGGGCAGGCTGCACAGCAGGTTGACGCGGCGCGCGGGCGCGTCGGTGAGGCGTGCGCACTGAAAGCGCTCGGCCGCATCGGGGTAGCGGCCCATGGCGGCCCAGGGCTGCACGGTGGAGCCCAGGCCCGCGTCCACGGCGGCCATCACCATGGCGAGCGAGTCCACCTCCAGCACCACGTGCGGTGCCACGCGGTCGCGGGCAAAGGCCGTGTCCAGGGTGCTGCGCAGGCCGTGTGGGCCGGTGGGCAGGATCAGCGGCTCTTGCACCAGCTCGGCGACGGTGATGGTTTCCGGCAGCTGCCGGCCATGGGGGTTGCCGGTGCCCTCCCCTCGGTCACGGGCGCAGATGAGGAACAGGTCCTCCTCCAGCAGCGGCGCCATGTCCCAGCGGCGCGCACCGCTGGCCTGCTGCGCCTGGTGCAGGCGCGTGTCGAACAGCACGGCCAGGTCCAGCTCGCGCGCATGCAGCATGGCCGTGAGGTGGCCCGACATGCTCTCCACCATGTGCAGCCGCACGTCCGGGTAGCGTGTGCGCATGGCCTGCATCAGCGGCAGGCCCAGCACGCCCGAGGTGGTGGGCGCCAACCCTACGGTGACGGTGCCCGACAGCCGCGCCTGCTGCGCCGCGCGCACGGCCTGGTCGGCATGGCGCAGGGTGAGCTGCGCCTCGCGAAAGAACGCCAGCCCTGCTTCGGTGGGCGTCACGCCGCGCGGCGTGCGCTGCAGCAGGCGCGTGGCCAGCTCGCTCTCCAGCCGCGTGATCTGCTGGCTGAGCGCGGACTGCACCACGTCCAGGTCCAGCGCAGCGCGGCTCATGGAGCCTTGCTCCACCACACGTACGAAATAGCGCAGTTGTCTCAGTTCCATCGGGGGCCTCGGGGTCCCTCGATGGTCGCACAAGACGGCTTGGCGCCAGCATTGGAGTGAAAACAGCAGGAAGCGTTAGTGCAATATGTCTGAGTAGCTATCATTTTGATAGTTTCAAGCGCTCAAACCCCATGCGGCAACAACGCCGACAGCGCCTCGCGCATCCAGCGCGCAATCAGCTGCTGGCGCTCGCGCGGCATGCGGTCCACGGTCGATGCCACACTGATCGCCGCCACGGGTTCGCCCGCCGCGTTGCGCACGGCCATACCAGCCGCCAGCACGCCCTGCGTGGCGTGGTTGCCCACCACCGACCAGCCGCGCTCGCGCGTGGCGCGCACCAGGATCTGCAGTCGCTCGGGCGTCATGCCGCCGTAGCGCGGCAGCTCTTGCGCGTTGGCGTCGATGCAGGCCTGCATCTCGGCATCGGGCAGCGCCGCCAGCAACGCCAGGCCCGCAGCGCCCACGCCCAGCGGCTGGCGCGTGCCCACCTGAATCACCAGGATCTGCACCGGGTGCGTGCCCACATGGCGTGCAATGCAGTGCGAGGTGGGGCCTTCGCGCACGATGGCAAAGGCTGCGTCACCACAGGCGCGGCTTACTCGCTCCAGCACAGGCGCCAGGCGCACGGCCAGGTTGGGCTGGCCCGGGGGCTCGGCCAGGGCGGCCAGGCGCGGGCCCGCCACGTAGCGAAAGCGCCCGCGCTGCGCTACATAGCCGCTCTCCATGAGCGTGGCGAGCAGCCGGTACACGGGGGCCCGCTCCAGCGCGGCGGCGCGGCACAGGTCCACCACGCGCGCGCCGTCGCGGCCATGGGCCAGAACGGCGTCCAGCACCTGCAGGCCGCGCCGCAGCGTGCGGCTGCCGTGGTCGTCGGCCGGTTCGTCTGCCGTGTGCGCACTCACACGTTCGTCCGGCAGCCGGACGTTTGAATTCGCAGGTCGGGAGGGCATGGGAAAGAATTTGTTCGTCAACGCAACCAGTGCGCAGTGTGCCGCAGAGCACGCAGCAGGGCGCCACGACGGCATTTTTCCAAGAACCACCGGAGACAGACACCATGAGCCCACACACCCCCGCCGCGCTGGGTCAGCGCAAAGCTTCGCCATCCCTGCCGCGCCGCGCCCTGCTGGCGCTGGTCGCCACCCTGGCCTGCGGCGCCGCCATGCCATTGCAGGCCCAGCCCAATGCCTCGGGCTGGCCCACCAAGCCGGTCAAGCTGGTGGTGGGCTATGCGGCGGGCGGCGCCACGGACGTGATTGCGCGCCTGGTGGCCGTCAAGCTCGGCGACCAGCTGGGCCAACCCGTGGTGGTGGACAACCGCGCAGGCGCCAACAGCAACGTGGGCGCAGAGGCCGTGGCGCGCGCGCCGGCCGATGGCTACACGCTCTACGTCTACACCATCGCCAACACCATCAACGCCACGCTGTACCCCAAGCTGGGCTACGACCCGGTCAAGGACTTCGAGCCCATCGGCATGGTCGCCAAGATTCCGAACATCCTGGTGGTCAACCCCAAGCTGCCCATCAAGAACCTGGCCGACTACGTGCGCTACGCCAAGGAGTCCAAGGACGGCATCACGTTTGCGTCGTCGGGCAGCGGCTCGTCCATCCACCTCTCGGGCGAGATGTTCAAGATGCAGTCCAAGCTCAAGATGCTGCATGTGCCCTACCGGGGCAGCGCACCCGCCGTCACCGACCTGCTGGGCGGCCAGGTGGATTCGATGTTCGACAACACGCCGTCGGCCCTGCCGCATGTGCAGGCGGGCAAGCTGCGCGCCATTGCCATCACCAGTGCCCAGCGCTCCCCCCTGTTGCCGGATGTACCCACGCTGGCCGAGTCGGGCTACACGGGCTTTGATGTGCAGTCGTGGTTCGGCCTGGCCGCACCGGCGGGCACGCCGCGCGCCGTGATCGAGCAGGTCAACGCGGCCCTGAACAAGGTGCTGGCCCAGCCCGAGGTGCGCACGCGTCTGCAGGAGCTGGCCGCCACGCCCGATGGTGGCACCCCCGACAAGATGCGCCAGTTTGCCGCCGCCGAGATCAAGCGCTGGCGTGAAGTGGTGAAAGAGTCCGGCGCATCGGCCGAGTGACAGATCACCCATACAACCTCACCTCTTTCATGTTCCCCATCGACTTCTTCTGGCGGGCCGCTCAACGCTGGCCTGACCGCATTGCCATCGACGCGCCAGAGGGCGCCATCCGCTACGACGCGCTGGCCGCCCGCGTTGCCGCGCTCGCGGCGGGCTTCACCGCTATCGACCCCACGCCCCAAAGCCGCGTGGGCATCTGCGCGGGCAACAGCGCCGACCACATCGCCGCGCTGCTGGCCGTGCTGGCCTGCGGCAAGGTGTGGGTGCCGCTGAACCCCAAGAGCACGCGGCCCGAGATCCGCCGCATCATCGACGCGACCGAGCCCACCCTGCTGGTTCTGGACGCCGCGTGCGCTGACCTGCTCGAAGGTGCGCCCGGCACCCGCGTGCTGACCGGAGCGCAGGCCGCCGAGGGCGCCGCCACGCTGGTCAGCCTGGCCGCTGCGCACGCTGGCGCACCCCGCCCGCAGCTGGACCTGCCGGACGACGCCACCCAGGCCATCAAGTTCACCGGCGGCACCACGGGCGCGCCCAAGGGCGTGATGCAGCCCTACCGCGCATGGATGGCCAACATCACCAATCAGATCCATGCCTGGGGCTTTGACGAGCACGAGCGCTACATCGTGGCCGCGCCCATCACGCACGGCACCTCCACATACATCCTGCCCATCCTGGCGCAGGGCGGCTGCCATGTGGTGCTGGCGGGTGCGGGCGCCGAAGCGGTGCGCACGGCCTTCCGCGAGCGCGGCGGCACCGTGTGCTTCATGCCGCCCACGCTGGTCTACATGCTGATGGCGCTGCCCGGCGCGTCGCGCGCGGACTTTCCGCGCCTGCGCCGGCTCATCTACGGCGGTGCCCCTATGCCGCCCGACAAGATCCGCCAGGTGCGCGAGTTCTTCGGCCCGGTGCTGGGCACCACCTACGGCCAGACCGAGGCGCCGCAGATCCTCACCGTGCTGTGCCCCGAGGATTTCGAGGACGAGCGCAATCTGGCCTCGGTGGGCCGCACCACCTGGTTCAGCGACGTGGCCATCATGGCGCCCGATGGCCGCCCGCTGCCTCCGGGCGAAGTGGGCGAGGTGGTGGCGCGCGGCGACCTGCTGATGACCGGCTACTGGCGCCTGCCCGAGAAGACGGCCGAGACCCTGGTGAACGGCTGGCTGCACACCGGCGACCGGGGCCTGATCGACGAGCGGGGGTTTCTCTACCTCAAGGACCGGCTCAAGGACATGGTGATCACCGGCGGCTTCAACGTCTACCCCGTGGACGTGGAGAACGCGCTGGGCCAGCATCCTGCGGTGCACGAATGCACCGTGTTCGGACTGCCCGACGACAAATGGGGCGAGACCGTGCAGGCCGCCGTGCAGTTGCGTGCAGGCGAAGCGGCGAGCGAGGCCGAGCTGATCGCCTTTGTGCGCGAACGCCTGGGCCCGGTGCAGACCCCCAAGCGCATCCACTTTCACGAGAGCCTGCCGCGCTCGCCCGTGGGCAAGGTGCTCAAGTCTGCCGTGCGCGATGCGGCACTGGACAAGCTGGCCGGTACGGCCACTGTCTGAACGAAGGAACCCATTTCATGACCCACCCTGCTTCCAAGAACCCCGTCACCCGCCTGTGCACCCACACCCTCACCAGCCTGCATTACCGCGATGCGGACCTGGTCGAGGACCTGATGGGGAAGAAGACCTTCACTGAGGTGATGCTGATGCAGATCCTGGGCCGCACCCCGCGCGGCGTGGACCTGCGCATCACCGACGTGGTGCTCATCGTGCTCATGGAGCATGGCCTCACGCCCAGCGCCATTGCCACGCGGCTCATCTACATGAGCGCGCCCGAGAACCTGCAGGGCGCCGTGAGCGCGGGCCTGCTGGCCGTGGGCAGCTCCTTTGTGGGCACCATGGAGAACTGCTCGGGCCTGCTCGACCGCATCGCAGCGGCGCAAGACCCTGAGGCGGAAGCGCTCGCCATTGCGCGCCACTACAAGGGCCTCAAATCCCCTGTGCCCGGCTTTGGTCACCACCTGCACAAACCGGTAGACCCGCGCGCCTACAAACTGCTGGAGATGGGCCGTGCCGAGCCGGAGCTGCAGGGCGACAAGATCCGCGCGCTGGAGACGCTGTCCAAGGCCGTGGATGAAGTGGCTGGCCGCCCCATCACCATCAACGCCACGGGCGCAGTGGCCGCGCTGCTGGGCGAGATCGGCGTGCCCACGGCCGTGATGCGCGGCTTTGCGGTGATCTCGCGCGCGGCCGGGCTGGTGGCGCACATCGTGGAAGAGCAGCAAAGCCCCTCGGGCCGCTTCATCTGGGACACGGTGGAGCACGCCATACCCTTTGTCGGCGGCAGTGCCGGCCAGGGCACGGACGCATGAGCGCGCAGCCAGCCCATTCACCTGCCCTGCCGCTCGATTTGTCAGGCCGCGTCGTCTTTGTGGCCGGGGGCGGGTCTGCCGGCCCGGGCTGGAGCATTGGCCGCGCCGCCTGCGTGACCTACGCGCGCCTGGGTGCCAGCGTGTGTGTGGCGGATCGCGACGCAGCCTCGGCCGAAGAAACCACGGCGCTCATCCACGCCGAGGGCGGAACGGCCGCCACCCTGGTGGGCGACGTGGCGGACGCGGCCGATGTGCAGCGCCTGTTTGCCGAGGCGCGCGAGCGCTTTGGCGGCGCCATCGACGTGCTGCACCACAACGTGGGCATCGGCAAGACCGGCGGCCCGCTGGAGACGAGCGTTGAAGACTTCGACCGCATCCATTCGGTCAACGTGAAAAGCCTGCTGCTGGCCTGCCAGCAGGTGCTGCCCGCCATGGTGGAGCGCGGGCGGGGTTCCATCATTGCGATCTCGTCCATCGCGGGCATGCGCTACCTCGGCTACCCGCACCTGGCCTATGGCGTGACCAAGGCGGCCGTCACCCACTTCACACGCATGGTGGCGCAGCAGTACGCGGGCCAGGGCGTGCGCGCCAACACGGTGGTGCCCGGGCTCATCGACACGCCGCGCATTGCCACCACGGTGGCGAAGATGTTCTCGGACACCAGCCTCGACGAGGCCCGCGCCGCGCGCGCCCGGCAGGTGCCCATGGGCCGCATGGGCACGGCGTGGGATGTGGCGCATGCCTGCGCCTTCCTTGCCAGCGATGCCGCCGCCTACGTGACCGGCACCGAGCTGGTGGTGGACGGGGGCATCACCGGCAAGTTCGTGTAAGGCAGGTTCAGAACGTATGCACCACACCGGCGGAGATGCCGGTGGCCGTGGCCTTGTTCGCCGCGCCCTGGAAGCCGTTGCGCCAGCGGGTGTTGTCCAGCTCGGCATACACCTTGGTGCGGCGCGAGAGCTTGTACTCGGCAAACGCCACCAGGCGGCCGTAGCCGTCGTCGGCGGCGCCCGTGCGGGTGCGGTCCACCTTGTAGTAGGCAGCCGTCAGATCGAACAGGGGCGTGACGGACCAGGTCGCGCCTGCCGAGAACACGCGCTGCACCGTGTGTTTGCCGACCGCTGTCTCGGCCTCGCTGCGTGCCGCGTTGGCCGCCAGTCGCACGGTGTTCCATTGGTAGGCCGCGCCCAGGGTGGCTCCGTCCAGGGTGCGCTGGTTCGTGTCCTTGAAGGTCTGGAATGCGCCCGACAGTGTGACGTCGCTGGCCGTATAGGCCATGCCGACCCCGCGCGACGACAGGGCCGATGTCTTTCCAGCCACTTCACCCGTGCCCAACATCGCCCGTGCGGTGAGGCCGCCAAATCGCGCTGTGTACTTGATCGCGTTGTCCAGCCGGTACGAGCCTGACGTGGACCCCGCACTGCCGAACTCGATGCCCAGGCCATGCTGGCTGAGCGCGGCCACGCCGATGCTGGGGTTGAAGCTGGCAAAGCGCATGCCCAGCGGGTCCACGGGCGAGATGGCATCCGCCAATGTGGTGGTCTGGCGGCCCAGGGCCAGCGTGCCCCATCCGCCCTCCAGACCGACCCAGGATGCGCGATCAAAGGTCTTGCTGGCGTTGGCAGAAGCGCCGGTGTCGGCGTTCAGTCCGCTCTCGAACTGGAACAGCGCCTTGGCACCGCCCCCCAGGTCTTCGGTGCCGCGAAGCCCCCAGCGGCTGGTGGTGTGTATGCCGCTGCCCAGGCTATGCGACGAACCGGGGGCTGCCGCATTGGCCGCCGTGAGGCCGCTGCCGTGGCGCAGCCCCAGGTCCACGGTTCCATACAGCGTGACGCCGCTGGTTTGTGCCGCGATGCAGCTGCTGGCCAGTGCGGCACAAAGCGCACCGATGTTGCCTATTCTTTTTCTCATAGATGTCTCCTGCCTGATTGAAATCTGAAACGGGTGCGAGGGTATTTCTGGGGCCTCAATCGGGGGTGAGCTGGGCTTTGTGCACGACGCCCTTCCACTTGGCGATCTCCTGGCGTACGGTCAGGGCCAATTGCTCGGGCGTGCTGGGGTCCACCACGGCGCCTTGTTCTTCAATGCGCCGTGCCACGTCCTTGTCCGCCAGGGCGGTGTTGAGCACTTTGTTGAGCTGATCGACGATGGGCTTGGGCGTTTTGCCGGGCGCAAACAGGGCGTACCACTGCGTGATCTCGACGCCTTTCACGCCCGCCTCTTCCAGCGTGGGCACATCGGGCAACAGCGATGAACGCTTGGGGCCTGCCAGCGCCAGGGCGCGCAGCTTGCCGTTCTTGACGTGGGGGTAGGCTGAGAACAGGCTGGGGAACATGACCTGGGTCTGCCCAGCCATGGTGTCATTCATCGCGGGCGCGGCACCCCGGTAGGGCACGTGGGCCATTTGCGCACCGCTTTCCAGCTTGAAAATTTCGGCGGAGAAGTGCGGGGCTGTACCGTTGCCGGCCGAGGCGTAGTTGAAGTCCTGGGGCTTGGCTTTGGTCAACGCCACCAGCTCGCCCACCGAATTGGCTGGCACCTTGGGGTGAACCACCATGAGCGTGGGCGAGTAGCTCACCATGCCAATGGGCTCGAACTGCGTGATGGGGTCGTAGCGCAGCTTTTGCAGCGCAGGGCTCATGCCGTGGGTGCCGATGTAGCCAAAAAGAATCGTGTGACCATCGGGCGCCGCGCGGGCCACAAACTCCGCCGCAATGGCACCGTTGGCGCCCGCCTTGTTCTCCACGATGACCTGTTGCCCCAGCAGGGTGGACAGCTTGAGCGCCACCACGCGCGCCATGCCATCGTTGCCACCGCCAGCGGCGGTCGGCACCACGAGCGTGATGGGCTTGTCGGGATAGGCCGCATGTGCCAGGGAGGGGATCATTTGCACAGCGGCAGCGAGGGCCGCCGCGGTGAGCAGGGTGCGGCGTGCGCGCGATGGCGCAAAGTGTTGGCGAATCATTTTTTGTCTCCTGTCATCCAAAGGGTTGGGGTGTGAAATCAGTGGGTGAATGCGTTTTCTGAAACGAACAGCGTGCCCTCCAGAATTTTTCGCGCCGTGCGAACCAGCGCGGCCTGCACCAGCTTGAATTGGCCGTCCACTTCGGTGAGTTCCACGTCTACATGAATGCGGCCGGCGGGGTGCAGCACTTCCACACGGCGTGTGCCTGCAATGGCGTGCTGCAGGGAGTCGGTGATCACCGTGCCTGGCAGCACGTGGGCAGCAGCCACGCCAATCGCACCGGTCACGGCGTGTGAGCGGTGGCAGCGGTGGGGTGTGAAATAGCGCGAGACGACGCTGCCCGGTTGATCGCCCGCAGACACGATCACGGGCTTGGGCAGCACGCTGTTCGATACGTCGCCCATGCCCATGCGCAGACCGGCTTCGCACCGCAATGCTTCCAGCCTGGACAGCAGCTCGGCATTGGCATCCAGCTCCGCAGGGCTCTCGTTGCCACGCAGGTCCAGGTCGGCTGCGCGCACCAGCACCATCACCTGGGCGGCATCGATACAGGTGACCTGCAGGCCGTGGATGGTGTCGATGCGCTGGCCGGTCGGGAAAATCTGGCCCGTGACGGCGCCCCAGGCGTCCAGGAAGTTCATCAGCACCGGTGCCGCAGTGCCCTGCACGCCGTCAATATGCACATCGCCGTCGTAGTGCACCCGTCCGCCAGCGGTACACACCTGCACATCAATGCGTGAACGGGTGTTGACGTTGTAGACCCGTACCGTGGTGGTGTTTCCATGGCCGGAAGCGGGCACCAGCCCCTGCTCGATGGCAAAGGGCCCCACGCCCGCCAGCATGTTGCCGCAGTTGGGCCGCGTGTCCACGCGGGCCTCTTCCACACTGACTTGGGCGAAGAGGTAGTCCACATCGCAGTCGGCATGTACCGACCTGGAAACGATCGCCACCTTGCTGGTCAGCGAGTTTCCTCCGCCCAGGCCGTCAATCTGCAATTCATGCGGCGAGCCCAGCGCGGCGATCAGGGTGCGGTCGCGCGCCGCAGGGTCTTGCGGCAGCCAGTCGGCCAGGAAGAACGGCCCCCGGGAAGTGCCGCCACGCATCAGAACGCAAGGAAGGTTGTAGCTCATGGGTCGGCATGGTGCGACGCTTCATCTGTTCTGTGAATTGCATTGTTGACAATGATTGATGCATGCAGCGCAATAGGCTATGAGCCCTTGTACATGGTGAAATCACGTTCGTGAATTGCAATGTTCTGATCGTTTGATGCGTGCTGCGCAACAGCGAAACGTCTTGAAAGCCCATGCCCATGAACAACAAATTCGATCTTGCTGACATCCAGGCCTTTGCCGCGGTGGCTGAGCTGCAGAGCTTTCGTGCTGCGGCCGAGGCGATCCACTTGTCGCAGCCTGCCTTCAGCCGTCGCATCGACAAGCTCGAAGAAGCCCTGGGCGTGCGCCTGCTTGACCGCACCACCCGCCGTGTCACGCTCACGGCCGTGGGCCGTGACTTTGCGCGCAAGACCCGCGTGTGGCTGGATGACCTGGACGGCATGCTCATGGGCCTGGGCGACGTGGCCGCGCGCCGCATGGGCGAGGTGACGATTGCCTGCGTGCCGTCGGCCGTGTATTACTTTTTGCCGCAGGTGGTCAAGCGCTACCACGAGCGGTTTCCGAAAATCCGCGTCAAGGTGCACGATGCCAGCGCCAACGAGGTGCTGGTGGCCGTGGCGCAGGGCGATGCCGACTTTGGCCTCAATTTCATCGGCAGCCAGGAGGCCGAGATCGAGTTCAAGCCCGTGCTGGCCGAGCGCTTCGTAGCCGCCTGCCGGCGCGACCATGTGCTGGCGCGGCGCAAGAAGGTCACCTGGGCAGAGCTGGGCCAGCACGACTTCATGTCGGTGGGCAAGACCTCGGGAAACCGTCTGTTGATGGACCTGGCGCTGGCCAACGTGCCCGACCGCCCCCAGTGCCTGTACGAGGCCAAGCACGTGACCACGCTGCTCGGCCTGGTGGAGGCGGGCCTGGGCGTGGCTGCCGTGCCCAGCCTGGCCATGCCGGGCAAGGACCATCCCACGCTGGTGAGCATTCCGCTGATCGAGCCCGTGGTGACGCGCCAGATGGGGCTGATCAAACGCAGGGGCAAATCGCTGTCGCCCGCTGCGCAGCAGCTCTATGACCTGCTGGTGGCTACGCGTTCTGTGCGCCCACGCAGTGCTGCCACGGCGCAAAAAATACAATCGGGGCAATGACTGCCAATACCAAACCGCCCAAACAACGTGTTGTCGTGGGCCTTTCGGGCGGAGTGGACTCTGCCGTGACCGCCCACCTGCTCAAGCAACAGGGCCACGAAGTCGTCGGCATCTTCATGAAGAACTGGGAAGATGACGACGACAGCGAATACTGCTCGTCCAACATCGACTTCGTGGACGCCGCCGCCGTGGCCGACGTGATCGGCATCGAGATCGAACACGTCAACTTCGCAGCCGACTACAAGGACCGTGTGTTTGCCGAGTTCTTGCGTGAGTACCAGGCGGGCCGCACGCCCAACCCAGACGTGTTGTGCAACGCCGAGATCAAGTTCAAGGCATTTCTGGACCATGCCATGCGCCTGGGCGCGGAGAAGATCGCCACGGGGCACTACGCCCGCGTGCGTCAGAACCCATCCTCCGGCCTGTTCGAGCTGCTCAAGGGGCTGGATCCCTCCAAGGACCAGAGCTACTTTCTGCACCGCCTGAACCAGGCGCAGCTGTCCAAGACGCTGTTCCCGGTGGGCGAGTTGCACAAGACCGAGGTGCGCCGGATCGCCGAGGAGATTGGCCTGCCCAATGCCAAGAAGAAGGATTCCACGGGCATCTGCTTCATTGGCGAGCGGCCGTTCCGCGAGTTCCTGAACCGATACATCAGCCATGAGCCCGGCCCCATCCTGGACGACCGGGGCCGCAAGCTGGGCCAGCATGTGGGCTTGTCGTTCTACACCTTGGGCCAGCGCCAGGGCCTGGGCATCGGCGGAATCAAGGAGAAGGGCGCACAGCGTGGCGGCGGCGAGCATGCGCCCTGGTTTGTGGCCCGCAAGGACCTGGCCAGGAACACGCTGCGCGTGGTGCAGGGGCACGACCACCCCTGGCTGCTTTCCTCCGCCCTGGAGGCGCAAGATGCCAGCTGGACGTCCGGCCCCCCCCCTGTGCCGGGGAACTATGCCGCCAAGACCCGCTACCGGCAGCAGGACGCCGCGTGCACCATCGTCAGCGCGGACGGCGCGGGTTTTCAGCTGCGTTTCCCGCAGGCGCAGTGGGCGGTGACGCCGGGACAGAGTGCGGTCTTGTACGACGGGGAGGTCTGCCTCGGGGGCGGGGTCATTTTTGGTGCGACAGACTGAAACATCTGGGGAACATTCGCCCTCTAGCCGATTGTGGTGCACCCCCACAAATGGGGTTTTCTAATTAATTAAGACTATGGATTGAATAATCCAAATAGTAAATAATTAATTCTTGTGGCGTGACACCCACAAACTTCTACGTAGTTACCGCCAGTTGAACTAAGTTGACCTTTGGTTCGTCGCCACAAGCGTCATTTGTCACGGCGTGGCTTCTAGAATTCCCGAAAACGCTGTTTGAAACCACATGTATCAAAAAATGCACGTGGTAAACCCTTAGTTCATCTTGCTGACGGCCGTCAAAAACGGGCCCGAAGCTTGCTCGTGCTTGCACCATGTCTCAAATTGTTTCCATGCCTTCGAGCCCCGACATCGCCGCGCACCTGGTCCGGCAGCAGTGTTCGGTGCAATGGCGAGGGTTTTTCCAGGCTCTTGCAGCGGAATTTGTCGCGGCCCTGCCACCGGAAGACCTTCGCGCGCTGATGTTCCGGGTGGGCGCGCGGTTTGCGGCAGACCATCCTTTGCCAGCGTGTGCCACTGTGGAAGACCTGCAGCGCAGCATGACGGCGGTCTGGACGAGCATCGACTGGGGCTGGGTCGATTTGACGCAGGAAGTTGCGCAGTTGAACATCCACCACAGCCTCTCGCCCGTATCTGCTGCATTCGGGCCGGACCACGTGCATTGGTCGGGTGGTTTCCTCGAAGGGGTCTACCAAAGCTGGTTCGACCAAGCGGGTGCCGGGCAACTCAAGGTGGTGCAGTGCGCACCTGCAGATGCCTGGGGGTGTGTACACCTTCAGCTGTCGCGCTGAGCACCGGGTTTCGGATCTATATGTTGCGGCATTGGCGGTGACCCATGAAACACTCAGACGACATCGTGAACCTCTTTCAGCAGTTTGGGGCCAAGGCAGACCCCTACCATGAGCTGGCCCGCAAGCAGGAGCACCAACTCTCCAACGAGCGCTGGCCCCTTGTCTCCGCCGTGCGCAATGCCGTGGCCGATGATGTGCCCTCGGTAGACCGAAGCGCCGGTACCGCTGCGGCGCCGCTTCCCCAGCAGGCTCAGGCTTCCGTTTCGGCGCGACCAGAGCCCGTTGTGGCAGTGCAGCGCACTGCACCCGTCGCCGCCGAGTTGCCCCGCCCGGTGGCCGCGCCCGCAGCAGTAGCGGCAGACCGTCTGCCGCCAGCGGCTGCGCTGGCCTCGCGTTCCCCCCTGGCGGGTCTTGCGGGCCTGCGTGGACAGGCTGCGCCGACTGTTGCTGAAGAGCAGGCCGTGCACCAGGAGTCCTTGCCGGTGGACCTCCCATCGGTTTTTGCGCGTCTGGCGGGTGCTCCCGTGGCCGCCGGCGCTGCGCCAGCGCCCGCCTGGCAGCCTCGCAAGGGCCACCTATGAAAGTGATTGCCATCGTTTCTGCCAAAGGTGGCGTGGGCAAGACGACCCTGACTGCCAACCTGGCCACCGCACTGCAGCGCGAAGGTGTTGCGACGTTGCTGGTGGTGGACATGGACCCCCAGAATGCGCTGGGCTTGCATTTCGGCGCCGATCCCCGTTCTCTGGCCGGCGTATCCCGCGCCAGCCTGGCAGGCGAAGACTGGGGCTCGGTCTGCGTGCAAAGCCCATCGGGTGTGCATGTGCTGCCCTATGGCGTGGTGAACGAGTCTGACCGCGTGGCTTTCGAGCGGCACCTGGACGCACACCCGAACTGGCTGGAGCAGCAATTGCAGGGCCTGGAACTGCCGGAGGATGCCGTGGTGCTGATCGACACGCCGCCGGGTCCTTCTGTTTATATGCAGCAGGCGCTGTCGGCGGCCCAGGTGGTGGTGGTGGTCAGCCTGCCCGATGCGGCATCTTATGCGGCGCTGGCCCTGATGCAGCGGCTGGTGCACACCTATTGCACACCGCGCCCTGATTTTTCCGAAACGCTGTACGTGCTCAATCAGGTGGACGGCGCGCGCCAGTTGTCCAAAGACATCACGCGTGTGATGCAGGACAACCTGGGTGAGCGTCTGGTGGGCGTGGTCCATGAAGACCAGGCGGTGCGCGAGGCGCTCGCCTACGACCAGAGCGTGCTGGAGTATGACCCCCAAGGCCAGGCGGCCGATGACCTGCGCAAGTGCGCGCGCGTCCTTGCGCAGCGCCTGCGACTGCCACTGGCTGGAGCCGCGCAATGAGTATCGACCAACGCCCGCAGGCCGACGAGGTAGCTGACGCCGATTCCCACAGTCCCCAGGCACACTGGCGCACCGTGGTGCATGCCATCACCGGGTGGGATCTGTGGCAGCACCCCGTAGCGCGTGTCGCGGCTGTGGTGTTCAGTGCCTTGCTGATGGGGTTGGTCATCAGCGTACCGCTGGATCTCCAGGGGCAGATTCTCTTTTCGGTGGGTTCGTTTGGTGCGGCCTTGCTGCTGAGCAGGACCCCCGGCCGCCTGTCCACGCTGGCAATGATCGTGCTGTCGATCTCGGCCTCGTCGCGTTACATCTACTGGCGTTTTACCGACACCATCGGCTTTACCAACTGGCTGGATGCGGCATTCGGCTATGGCCTGGTGCTGGCAGAGCTGTATGCCTTTGCGGTGCTGCTCATTGGCTACTTCCAGACGGCGTGGCCCCTGCAGCGCCGCCCGGTTCCCATGCCCCAGGACATCAGCACCTGGCCCAGCGTGGATGTGTTCATTCCGACCTACAACGAGCCGCTTGAAGTGGTGCGCCAGACGGTGTTCTCGGCCATGAGCCTGGACTGGCCCGCCGATCGCCTGCACGTGTATGTGCTCGACGACGGCCGCCGTCCCGAGTTCCGTGAGTTCTGCGAAGAGCTGGGCGTGGGCTACCTGATCCGCGACAACAACCACCACGCCAAGGCGGGCAACATCAACGCGGCGCTCAAAGTCACGAGTTCCGAATACATCGCCATCTTTGACTGCGACCACATCCCCACGCGTTCCTTCCTGCAGGTCTGCATGGGCTGGTTCTTCAAGGACACCAACCTGGTCATGCTGCAGACGCCGCACGTGTTCTTCTCACCCGATCCGTTTGAGCGCAACCTGGACACGTTCCACCGGATGCCCAACGAGGGCGAGTTGTTCTACGGCATCGTCCAGGACGGCAACGACCTCTGGAACGCGTCGTTCTTCTGCGGTTCTTGCGCCATCATCCGCCGCAAGGAGTTGCTGGAAGTGGGTGGCATTGCGGTAGAAACCGTGACCGAGGACGCCCACACGGCGCTCAAGCTCAGCCGCCTGGGCTACAACACGGCTTACCTCGAAGTGCCTCAGGCTGCGGGCCTGGCCACCGAGAGCCTTTCCGGCCACGTAGGCCAGCGCATTCGCTGGGCGCGGGGCATGGCGCAGATCGCGCGCACCGACAACCCGCTCTTTGGCAAGGGTCTCAAGTTCGGCCAGCGGCTGTGCTACCTGAATGCGATGCTGCATTTCTTCTACGGACTGCCGCGCCTGGTGTTTCTGACTGCACCGCTGGCCTACCTGTTCTTCGGGGCCCACGTGTTCCAGGCCACGGCGCTGATGATCACCGCCTATGCGCTGCCCCACCTGGCCCACGCCAGCGTGACCAACTCCCGCATCCAGGGGCGCTTTCGCCACTCGTTCTGGAATGAGGTGTACGAGTCGGTGCTGGCCTGGTACATCATGCGCCCGGTGATCGTTGCCTTCATCAACCCCAAGCTGGGCAAGTTCAACGTGACGGCCAAGGGGGGCGTGATCGAGAAAGCCTATTTCGACTGGACCATTGCACGGCCTTATGTGGTGCTGTTGGTGATCAATCTGGTGGGTTTTGCGGTGGGGATCTGGAAGCTGTTCTCCTCCGCAGGCGACGAAACCACCACGCTGGTCATCAACATGGTCTGGACCACCTACAACGTCATCCTGCTGGGCGCCAGTGTGGCGGTGGCCAGCGAGACGCGCCAGATCCGTGGCACACCGCGCGTGGCGGCTGCCCTGCCCGCTGTCATCCGCTTTGATAACGGCCGCACGCTGGTTTGCAAGACCGAAGATTTCTCGCAGCACGGGCTGGGCCTGTCCGTTCCGGCGGACAGCGACATTCCCATGGGCAGCCGCCTTTCCGTGTCGCTGTTCAGGTCCGACGAAGAAGGTGTTTTTCCGGCCGTTGTCACGTTCAGTGGCAAGGGGCGTCTGGGCGTGAAGTTCGACAACCTCAGTCTGCGCCAGCAGGCCGAACTGGCATCGCTGACCTTTGCACGGGCGGATGCCTGGATTGCCACTTGGGGCACGGGCCAGCGCGACAAGCCGCTGCGCTCGCTCTGGAGCGTGATTGCGATTGGAGTGCGCGGCATGGGACAACTGACCGTCTCCGCCGTCAAGTCCCTCAAGCCCCGTTAAGCCTTTCCCTGTTTCCAAAGACTCGACACCATGATTCCCAAAAGACATCCGACAGCGCGGCTGCCGCGCAAGCGCATGCTGCCTGCCATGCTGGCCTTGGTACTGACAGGGACGGCCGTGCCCGTATCCCAACTTGCTGCGGCCCCTGCACCAGCGGGCTTGGCTGGGGCGGAAATGCTGGCTGCGGCGCAACCGACCGAGAGTGGAGTGCGTGTACACCGCACCAGTTTCAAGGATCTGGGGGCCCTGTTTCCGCTGCAATTGCGGGGTGTGGACGGCACCAGCGGTGTGGCGTTCAGCGTGCGCAACGACGAAGTGGTCACAGGCGCGCGACTGAAGCTGAACTACTCCTACTCGCCCGCCCTGCTCCCCAACCTGTCCCATATCAAGGTGCTGGTGAACGAGCAGGTGGCCGCCACCATTCCGGTGACCACGCAGCAGGCGGGCGAAAACCTGCAGCGCGAGATCGTCATCCCGCCGCGCCTCATCACCGAGTTCAACCGGCTCAACCTGCAGCTCATCGGCCACTACACGATGGAGTGCGAAGACCCGCTGCACTCCAGCCTGTGGGCCAACGTCGGCAACGACAGCGTGCTGGAACTGACGGTGGCGCCCGTGGCCCAGACGAACGATCTGGCGCTGCTGCCGCAGCCTTTCTTTGATCGCCGGGATGTGCGCCCGCTGGAGCTGCCGATGGTGTTCGGCGCAGTGCCCAACACGGGCACCTTGCAGGCCGCAGGCACGATGTCATCCTGGTTTGGCGCGCTGGCGGGTTTCCGGGGAGCGAGGTTCCCGTCACTGGTGGGTGAACTCCCCGCGCGCGGCAACGCGGTGGTGATGGTCGCTGGCAAGGCGCAAGCGCCCGCCGGGCTGACCCTGCCAGACATCCAGGGCCCCACCGTGGCCGTGGTGAGCCACCCGGCAGACCGTCATGGCAAGCTGCTGCTGGTCATGGGGCGGGACGAGGCCGAGCTTGGCGTTGCCGCCAAGGCACTGGCCATCGGTTCCTCGGCCCTGTCCGGCCCGCTGGCACGGATCACCGAGGTCACGGAACTCAAGCCCCGCAAGCCGTACGACGCGCCCAACTGGCTGTCCAATGACCGGCCCGTGAAATTTGGTGAACTGGTCGAGGCCGATGCACTCAACGTGTCCGGTTACTCGCCAGACCTGATCCGCCTGAACTTCTTCCTGCCGCCCGACCTGTTCGCATGGCGCCAGAAGGGCATCCCGGTGGACCTGCGGTATCGCTATACCCCGCGCCCGAACCCGGACAAGTCCACCCTCAACATCAATGTGAACCAGCAGTTCCTGCGTTCGTTGCCCCTGCACGCAGTGAATCATGAAGAACCCGGCGCTTTGGACCGCCTGCTGACCAAGGTGGTGCCCAAGGGCGAGATGGCGCCGGAGCGCGAGACTTTCCACATCCCGCTGTTCAAGCTGCCCGCCCAGTCGCAGCTGCAGATGCATTACTACTATGACGTGGTCAAGCAGGGCGCCTGCAAGGACGTGCCACTCGACAACGTCCGGGGCTCTGTCGAGGCCGATTCGACCATCGACATCTCCGGTTTTCCGCATTTCATCGCCATGCCGGATCTGGCGGCCTTTGGCAATGCAGGGTTCCCGTTCACACGCATGGCAGACCTTTCTGAATCTGCGGTGGTGATGCCCGACAAGCCGGGTGCGCAGGAGTACGCGGCCTATCTGGGCCTGATGGGTGTCATGGGGCGTGTCACGGGATACCCTGCCCTGGGCGTGACCGTGGCGCAGGCCCAGCAGGTGGAGCGGCTTGCCGACAAGGACCTGCTGGTCATTGCCTCCGGCGGCAACCAGCCCCTGCTCAAGCAATGGGCCAGTTCCATTCCGGCCCTCCTGCAGGGCGAAACCAAGAGTTTCCAGATGTCGGATTTCGCCAACCGCCTGCTGCGCTGGTGGGGCTTTGGCGAGGACTCCAGCGTGCACGCACGGCGCAGCCAGGTTGCGTTTTCCAGCGACAGCACCGATGCTCTGGTGGCAGGTTTTGAATCGCCTTTGCGCGGAGGCCGCAGTGTGGTGCTCGTTGCCAGCAACCAGCCTGCAGGTCTGTCGCAAGTGATGGATGCACTGCTGGATGCCGAAATGCTCAAACACGTGCAGGGCAGCACCACGGTCATCCGGGGCAAGCAGGTGGACAGCCTGGTGGCCGAGAAAAACTACCATGTGGGTCAGTTGGGCCCCTTGCTGTATACCCAGTGGTTTCTTTCGCGCAACCCGCTGTTGCTGATTGTCCTGGGCGTGTCGGCGGCGGTGCTGATAGCGATCATCATGTACCTGTCGCTGAGAGCGCGCGCACGGGCCCGGCTGAAGCAAAAAGGCTGAGGCGGTGCAAAGCACGCCCGGCTGTTTCTGAATCACGCAACACATTCCCGGCACCTCGGTGGCCGGGAGCCTCGCAGGGAGAAGGAAGGCATGTCCTCCAAACGTCGTCGTCATCAAACACTTGCCATGGGGCTGCTGGCCTCGCTGATGGCCCCCGTTGCCTGGGCGCAGACTGGGGCCGAGCAGACCCTGCTGGACCAGGGGCAGTACTGGCAGGAGCGCGGCGACACGGAGCGCGCGGGTGAGGCATGGCAGAAGCTGCTGCGCATCAACCCCCAGAACGCCCAGGCCCTCTATGGGATGGCGTTGGTGGAGCTCAACGCCCGCCGCCCCGAGGGCGCCCAGCGCTACCTGAACCAGTTGCAGGCAGCCCATCCGCGCAGCCCGCTGGTCAGCCGGTTGCAGGAATCCATCCGCACGGGCCGCAGCGCACCCCAGATCGAAACTGCGCGCCAGCAGGCCCGCAGCGGGCAGGCCAGCCAGGCCTTGAGCACCTACCAGGCGGCACTGGGAGACCGCGCTCCCACCGGCCCCCTGGCGCTGGAGTACTACCAGACGCTGGGCGCCACAGCAGGCGGCTGGGACGAGGCCCGCCGGGGTCTGAACCGCCTGGCGCAGGAATCGCCCGAAGACCCGCAGATTGCGCTGGCCCTGGCGCAACACCTGACCTACCGCGAATCCACGCGCCGCGAAGGCATCGCCCAGCTGGCGCGGCTGGCCGGGCGCCCCGATGTGGGCAAGGCGGCGACGGAAAGCTGGCGCAAGGCGCTGGCCTGGACGGGCAATCGTTCGGCCGACATCCCGCTGTACCAGGAATTCCTGCGCGCCAATCCCGGAGACACGGCCGTGCAGACGCGCCTGGTGCAGGCCCAGAACCTGCAAAAACAGTCCCAGGCAGCTTCCGTCCGGACGGCCGACCCGCTGCGCCAGCGGACGACAGCAGGGTTCCAGGCCCTGGACGATGGCGAGCTGGATGCTGCAGAGGCCGCATTTCTGAACGTGCTCGAATCCCGTCCCACCGACGGCGATGCGCTGGGTGGCCTGGGCATTCTGCGTTTGCGCCAGGAACGGTTTGCCGACGCGCGCGGGCTGCTGGAGCGGGCCTCGCGTGCGGGCTCGGCCAGCCGCTGGAAACAGGCGCTCGACAGCGCCACCTACTGGAGCCTGGTCGAGCAGGCCACCTCCGAACGCGAACGCGGCGAGACAGCGGCAGCGCGGCGTTCGCTGGAGCAGGCTGTGCGGCTGAATCCGGCCGAAGTCACGGCCGAAACCGACCTGGCAGACCTGTTGGTCGAAGATGGCCAGTACGACGCCGCCGAGGCGGCCTACCGCCGTGTGCTCGCGCGCCAGGCCGACAACCCCGACGCGGTGCGGGGACTCGTGGGCGTGCTGGCGCAGAACAACAAGGCGGCCGAAGCCCTGGCGCTGGTGGAAAAGCTGTCACCCTCGCAGCAAGAAAAGGTGGGAGCCCTGGGGCGCCTGCGTGCTGCGCAGGCATTGGGCCAGGCCCGCGCAGCGACGGAGCGTGGCGATACCGCCGCCGCCCGCGCAGCGCTGGAAGATGCCCTGCTGAACGATCCGGCCAGCCCCTGGGTGCGGCTGGACCTTGCCCGCCTGTACCTGCGCATGGGCGCGGTGGCCGAGGCGCGGGGCGTGATGGACGGACTGCTGCTGTCCAACCCCAACATGCCCGAGGCCCTGTATGCCAGCGCCCTGCTCGCCTCGGAAGCCGGCGACTGGCCCAACGCCCTGGCCCTGCTGGACCGCGTTCCAGAAAAGCACCGCACCCGTGACATCGCCGCGCTGCAAAAGCGGGTGTGGGTGCATGTGCAGGCATCGGCTGCGTCGGCGTTGGCGGCCGAAGGTCGCCAGACGGAAGCCCTGGCCACCCTGGCCCAGGCCGAGTCCTTTGCCACCCAAGACCCCGAATTACTGGGCGCCATGGCCTTGGCCTACGCGGACGCTGGCGATCCGCAGCGCGCACTCGGCATGGTGCGCCAGGTGCTGGCGCGCACCCCCCGGCCCGATGTCGGCCTGCGCCTGCAGTACGCAGCCACCTTGCTCAAGACCCAGCAGGATGTGGAGCTGGCGGGCATCCTGCGGCAGCTGCAGACGGCCCCGATGAATGACCGCGAGCGCAAGAGTTTCAGCGACATCCGCCGCGCCTACATCGTGCGCCAGGCCGATGGCCTGCGCGAGGCGGGCGACCTGGTCGCGGCCTACGACACGCTCGTTCCCTTGCTGGCCGAGCAGCCCGACGAGCCCCTGGCCATGGCGGCACTGGCCCGCATGTACGCGGCCAACAACGACTATGCCCAGGCGCAGGCGCTGTATGCGCGGCTGCTGGAAAAGTCTCCCAATGACGTGCCCCTCATCCTGCAGACCGCAGCCATGGCCACGGGCGCCAAGGACTATGGCTATGCGGAGTCGCTGCTGTCCGTGGCGCTTGCGCGCGCTCCGCGTGATCCCGAAGTGCTGACGGCCGCTGGTCGGTTGTACCGGGCGCAGGGCAAGAATTCCAAGGCCACCGAGTTCTTCACGGCTGCCGTTGCTGCCGAAAACGCGCAGCGCGATGCCGTGCTGGCGGCCAGTGGCGTGGCGGCGGGGCCTGCACGTTCGGGCAATCCATTTGCCCAGCGCGCGGCGTTGCAGCAGCGTGCCGGGGGCGGCCTGTCAGTGCCTGGTGCCGCAGCCGTCGCACGGTCGCCGGTGGGCTACACCCCCCAGCAGTACGCGCCCCAGCCAGTAGCGCGCAGCAACAACGCACCTGCAGGCCTCTACATTCCCGACCCGGCCGGTGCAAGCCGCTTTGGCACGGCGCCGCAGGCCTATGCGCAGGCCGCTCCCATGACGCCCGCCAGTTACTACCCCGAAGCGTCCAGCCCGGTGGCGGCGGCTGACACGGCGGCTTCGACCAGCGCTGCGCGGCGCAACGCGGCGGCACTGCCTTCTTCGACCCCACGGTCGGTGGGTGCCACTGCGGCGGCGCCGGCCATGGCACCTGTGTACGTGCCGCCTGCACAACCCATGCAGCCGATGGGCGCTCCGGCCCCGGCTGCGGCGGGCTACTACACGCCTGCACAGGCCTACGGTGGTGGGTATGCGGGCGGCGCCCAGTCCTTGCCTGCGCAACGCGCAATGCCTGCTCCTGCAGCACCTTCTGCCTGGTCCACGGCGGGGCTGGGCAACGTGCCCGACCCCACGCGGCCCCGCACGGCCCGCGACGAGCTGCGCGAAGTGCAGCAAAGCCAGATTTCTTCGTTCTCCGTGGGCGCAGTTGCGCGCGCACGGCAGGGCGAGGCGGGCATGAGCCAGCTATCCGAGATCGAAGCGCCCGTGCAGCTCAAGATGAGCGTGGGTGACGGTCACCTGCTGCTGGGCGTAACGCCCACGGGCGCCAGCGCAGGTTCGCCCGGCTCGCCCTACGGCACCATCAGCCGCTTTGGTGGTGGTCCGGTCACGGCCCTGGCCATGCCCGAACGCGGTGCGGGCTCGCAAAGCGACAGCGGCGTCGGCCTGAGCGTAGGCTATGAAAGCGGAGGCTTCCGGGCAGACATCGGCAGCACGCCGCTGGGCTTCGGCCAGTCCGATGTGACGGCAGGCGCGAGATACCGCACAGCCCTCACCGACGACCTGACCGTGGCCGTGGACCTCTCGCGCCGCCCGGTGACCGACAGCCTGCTGTCGTTTGCCGGTGTCCGTGATGCCCGGACCGGCGACCGTTGGGGCGGCGTGTCCGCTTCCGGGGGCCGCGTTGATCTGACCTGGGACGATGGTGAACTGGGGATCTATGGGTACGGTTCGCTGCATGGCCTGACCGGTACCCGCGTGCGCAGCAATGCGCGGGCCGAGCTGGGTGGCGGGATGTACTGGCATGTGCACCGCACATCGAACGCCGACCTCACGGCGGGCCTGAGCTTTACGGGGCTGTCGTACCAGCGCAACCTGCGCTACTTCACGGTGGGCCACGGTGGCTATTTCAGTCCCCAGCAGTTCGTGTCCTTTGGCATTCCCGTCGAATGGGCGCAGCGCAATGGCCGCCTGTCCTACCAGCTCAAGGGCTCGGTAGGCGTGCAGTATTTCAAGGAAGATGCGGCGCCGTACTTCCCCAACAGCCCATCGCGGCAGGTGTCTGCCGTCCAGGCAGCGGCCGACGCGCTGGCCTTTGGCGAAACGGGCGCCACGGCCATCTACCCCGGCCAGTCCCGCACGGGCCTGGGCTACAACCTGGGTGCGGCCATGGAATACCAGATGCATCCGCAGGTGTTCGTGGGTGGACACCTGTCGCTCAACAACGCACGCAACTACCGCGAGTTCGCGGGTGGCCTGTATGTGCGCTATGCCTTCCAGCCCTACAACGGCCTGCAGGCGTTCCCGGTGAACCCGCTGCGATCACCGTATAGCTACTGAACTTTTCCAGGGCGCTCACCCGCTCTCTGCAAGCCACAAAAAGGCCCGTCGCACGTGAAGTGCGACGGGCCTTTTTTATGGGCAACCCGCTTGTGGCGGGAGCACTGTCTGCGTGCCACATGGCGCTTGCGCGGGGTGAAGGCGCTGTAAGCCCAGGCCCATGGGCCGATCACGGGGGCACCGCAGTGATTGCCCGGTTGCAGCACCCCCCGCCTAGCGCGAGGGGTGCTCCCTGCCGTTACGGCGTGGTCTGCTTGGCGCCCACAAACACGGTGTGGGCACGTGTGCCAGCCACGGACAACCCGGCAGTCAGAATGCGCAGGCCAATGACCTTGCCATTCGCATCGAACTGTGCCGATGCCGAGCCGGACTGCGGCGGGCCTGAGGACAGGCCGCAGGTGATGGGTGCGTTGGGGCTGTTGAGGTAGCCGAATGCCTCGACGCGGTACAGGTTCAGACCACTGCCCAGTTCGCCCAGGAGCTTGCCCGCCACTTCACAGCCGCTGGTGGTCAGGCCCGTGATGGCGCCATCGGCAAACACCGTCAGCGTTGTGGTGTCGCCACCAAAACCCGTGCCAGCCATCTTGTAGGTACCAACGATCAGAGCCGCGTTGGGCACCTTGCCGGAGGGCAGGGCGTACAGCGGGTCGGGCGTCACGCTGAAGCGGGTGGGGAAACCGCCTGGCTGCGTTGGGTAGCTGAAGCTGCCGCTGAACAGGCCGGCGGTGCTGGTGCCATCGCCACTTTGGAGCGTGCCGTCGATCAGCACGGACTCGTTGTAGGCGCCCGTGTTGGCCAGCAGGCGGTTGAAGAACACGCCATCGTTGGCCGTCACAAAACGGTTGTTCGTGACGTTGTTCTCGTAGCGGATAAGGCGGCCATACAGCGCGTTGTGGTCCAGGCTGCTGTTGGTGTAGAAGAACAGGCCGCCGTCCGGCAGCACGCTGCCCCAGACGGTCGTATCGCCAATCACGCCTGCAGGCAGCGTGAAGGAGCCCTGCCAGTTGCCTGCCACCGACAACGGCGTGGTGGAAGGCGGCACGGTGGTGCGGGGGTCGGCAATGCCGTTGAGGGTGAAGGTGTTGTTCGGGCCCGTCGCATTGCGCGTGAACACCCAGATGCCGTTGGGCACCCCTGCCGCATCAAACCGCAGCACGGCGATGCCGGATTGCTGCGTGCCGCTGGCCTCGCAGGAGGTGGTGTCGCCCGACAGATTGAGCGTCATCGAATACAGCGGGGAGTCTGCGGCGCGTGGCGTGGCCGTGCCCGTGACCAGGCAGCCGCCGATACGGCCCGAGAGCTGGCCCTGTGGGGTGACGGTGAGTACCCATCCACCGCCAAACAGGCCGGTACCCCGGTAGGTGCCCTCGACCAGGCTCGCGCGTGCGGGGTGGAAGTTCAGGCTGCTGTACGAGAGCTTGATCGGCACCACCGCGCCGGACGCAGCCGCCGTCTGCACCGGGTCGGAGTAATTGCCGCTGATGCCGTCGGTGCGGCCGATCTTGCCGCTGTTCGATGCCGTGCCACGCAGCGTCAGGCCCGTGGCAAATTTGCCGTCCTGGACCGAGTAGTACGTGACGCCAGTGGCCAGCACTGCCGTGACGTTGACATTCAGGCGCCCGTAAAACGCATCAAAGCCCGCTGCGCCCGGGGCCTCGCGTGCCATGTAGAACTCGCCCCCGGTGCCCAGCGGGCCGGGATCGATGTAGCCCACCACCTGCCGCTGCGCAGCGCCGGTGCCCACCGTGCCCTCCCACACACCGCCGGGGTATTGCTGTACGCCAGGGGCGGGGCCCACGTCTTCGCCGTCGGACGAGCCGCCGCCGCAACTGGCGAGCAGGGCCGCACAGGTCAAGGATAGCCAGAAGTATTTGCGCATGATGGACAGAAAGAGGATCAGTGGGTAATGGGGAGTCGTCGAGATGCCGCCGTGGCGCGCGAGGCGTTATCGACGGGCCAGCGAGCGCGCACTGGTGCATGCTGGCTGTCTTGCTGTTTCTAATTGTGCCAGCAGCGGGCGCAAGGGACGACAGGAAAATGGCATGCCGGAGTTGGGCGGCGGGCTGTGGGGCTGCGGTGCGCCCACGGGGAATGCGACCTCGGATGTCGGCTGGGCCACGCCTGTCAGGTGCACCTGAATGCATTTGCGATCAGTTGCTATCAATAATATAGCTATTGCCGCTTGTTCATCAAGCGCTAGAGCCTGATTTTTCTTGGATTTAGCCTGCTGCAAAGAAAAGGGCCGACACCTTTGCAGGAGCCGGCCCTTGCCACAGCACGGGGCTTCGAGGATGGCGGCTCAGTCGTCGTTGGTCGCCAGGCTGATCAGGATGCGCAGCACGTACCAGAGCATCAGCGCGATCGATGCAAACAGGTGCAGCGCAGCGCCCGCAGGGCGGTCGGCGGGGTAGTCGTGGATGATGCGCGAAGTGTCGTACAGCACGCAGGCGCCGGCAAACAGCACCATGATCCCCGAGAACCAGATGCCCAGCTTGAAGCCAAAGATGGCGCCGGCAATGATGGTGCCCAGGGCCACCAGGCCGCCCACCTTCAGGATGCCCCCCAGGAACGAGAAGTTGGTCTTGGTGGTGAACGCCGTCCAGGTGAGCGCGCCCACCAGCAGCAGCGTGATGAAGGCCGCAGCGCCAATGGCACCGGGGGCCACGATCTGGGCGATGCCGAACATCGGCGCGAAGATCAGGCCTTCGGCCAGCACATACAGGCCCAGGCCCATCAGCTGTGTTTGCGAGCTCTCTGCGTTGTCGGCCATGTACGAGGCCAGCCAGCCCACCAGCATGAACGCGCCCATGACGCCCAGCCACAGGAACTTGTTGCCGCTGGCCAGCAGCATCTTGGCCGCTGTGCCGGAAAATCCGGTCGCCATCAGGACGGCGGAAAGCACCACGAAGGCCAGCATGGCCACACCGAGGTGCTTGTAGGTAGCAACGATGAAATCGCGCCGTTCAAACGGTGCGCCTTCCGGCGTCGAAGGGGTCAGGACATTGGGATTCATGGCGTATTCCTCGCTCTGTGTGTTGGTTGTGAAATCACGGGAGGGGCGCACCAGGCGCCTCCTCCCTCCCTCTCTGTGAAAAATTCTCAGGCCGCGCTGAGTTGCTGGCTGGAGTCCGCTGCACGCAGCCTGCGGTTGGACCACACACCGGCGGCGCCGATCAGCGTCAGCAGGATCGCGAAGATCCAGGTGCCAGCGCCGCTGAAGGACCTGGCGGAGGACGCTGCCTCGGCCTGCAGGCGCTGCCTGGTGGTCTCATAGCTGATCACGGGCTTGCCATCGACCGCCACTTCGTACACCAGGTCGTTGTCGCTCTTGTCCACCAAAGCGGTGATCTTTTCGTCGATCAGGTTGCCCACCAGTTCCTGGGGTGTGCTGTAGTCGATGCGCAGCTTGCGGGCCTCGGCGCCTGCGCCATCGGGCTGGACGCTGATTTCGTAGAACTGCTTGGTAGCGCGGCGCTTGCGCTTGACAGTGACCTCCGAAGCCTGCGTCACCGTGCCTGTCACGGTCTGCAGGCTTTCCCGCGCTGCGTAGGCATGGTCGCCATCGGCCTTCCAGCCGCTGTACAGCGACAGGCCGATCAGGCCAGGCCCGGCCAGTAGCAGCAGCCACGCGTAACCGGTGATGAAAATCAAAATCTTGCGAACAAAGCCTGGCATGGCTATCCCTCTCTTGTGCTGTTGAATGTTGTTGTGACTAACCAAAAATTGCTGGCGGCACCGCAGGCCAGCCGCCAACAAGCGCCCGATGATCTTCGAGTTGGGCGCAACCGGTGTAAGAAAGTGTTGGCGCCGTTGTCCCCGTGCCGCACTGGACAAACTGAGGGGGTGGGGAGGGCGCTGGCCGTTGTAGAAGAAGCGCCGCGTGCCGTTGCCTCAGCCTCTCAGCGCTTCTTGACCATCATGCGGGCGCAAAAAAAGGCCCGCAGCGTCTGTGCTGCGGGCCTTTTTGCAAAAGCTGGAAAGCGCGGCTTTTAGAAGGGGATGTCGTCATCCATGTCGTCAAACCCCGAAGCTGCGCGGGGTGGCTGTGCCACGGGCGCAGGCGCAGGGCGCTGGGCAGGGGCCGCCATGGGGCGTGGTGGGGGCGCGGCGCGGCGGGGGGCCTGGTCGTAGCCGCCGCCCTGGTCGCCACCGCCGTAGCCGCCATCGTCGTATCCGCCGCCTTGCTGGCCACCACCCTGGCCGCCGCCCATGCCCTGGCGGCTGCCCAGCATCTGCATCTGGTCAGCACGGATTTCGGTGCTGTACTTTTCCACGCCGCTCTGGTCGGTCCACTTGCGGGTGCGCAGGCTGCCTTCCACGTACACCTGCGAGCCCTTGCGCAGGTACTGGCCAGCGATCTCGGCGAGGCGGCCGTTGAAGACCACGCGGTGCCACTCGGTGGCTTCCTTCATTTCGCCAGACTGCTTGTCTTTCCACTTGTCGGTGGTGGCAATCGTCACGTTGGCCACCTGATCGCCACTGGGGAAAGTGCGCATTTCAGGGTCGCGGCCCAGGTTGCCGACGATGATGACTTTGTTTACGGATGCCATGGTGCTGTTTTTGCCTTAAAGGGATGAAAGAAGCGCCGGATTTGGAGAAGGATTCCGGGCGCCAAACGCGCCATTGTGCCGCAACCGGCTCGCAATGGAAGCTCTGGCGGCATGGCTCGATCCACCACTCAGTGGCCGCCGCGCCCCACGGGCCGCAGGGGCCAGGTCAGTACCAGCCACAGGGCCGTGAGCACGGTGGTGGCGGCAAACAGGCCCGGCGCGCCGGCCCATTTCACCAGGGCGCCGCCCAGCGCGCCGCCCGCAAACAGGCCCAGCGATTGCAGCGTGTTGTAGCTGCCCAGCGCCGCGCCGCGCAGCTGCGGCGGCGCCATGCGCGACACCAGGCTGGGCTGGCTGGCCTCCAGCGCGTTGAATCCGCAGAAAAACACAAACAGCAACGGCCCCAGCACCCACAGTGTGGGTGTGCTGCCGCTGCCCGCCAGCAGGCCCAGGCCTGCCTGCACCAGCAGCACCAGTGCGATGGCACCCAGCAGGGCGGCGCGCAGGCGGCCCGCGCGCTCCAGCGCAAAGAGCCCGCCCATGGCCGCAAACGAGAGCACCACCGCAGGCAGGTAGACCTGCCAGTGGTGGTCTTTGGAAAGGCCCGCCTGCACCAGCATGGCCGGCACGGCCACCCACATGGACAACTGCACGGTGTGCAGAACGAAAACCCCCAGGTTCAGGCGCAGCAGGTCGGGGTGGGCCCACACATCGGCCAGGCGGCCCCGGGGCGCATTCTGGTGCTGCGCGGTTTCTGCAGGCACCCACCAGATCACCACCGCCACGCCCGCCAGCGCCAGGGCGCAGGTCAGGCCAAACAGGCCCGTCAGCCCGATGTGGGCTGTCAGCACCGGTGCGGCCACCAGCGCGACGGCAAACATCAGTCCGATGCTGCCGCCCACCAGCGCCATGGCCTTGGTGCGCACGGCATCACGCGTCTGGTCGGCCAGCAGGGCGGTCACGGCGGCCGATACGGCCCCGGCGCCCTGCAGCGCGCGGCCCACCAGCAGTCCCGTGAGCGAATCGGCCAGCGCGGCCAGCAGGCTGCCCGCCGCAAACACCAGCAGGCCCAGCACGATCACGCGCTTGCGCCCAAACCGGTCGGAGGCCATGCCCAGCGGCAACTGCAGCACGGCTTGCGTCAGGCCGTAGATGCCCATGGCAAGCCCCACCAGCGCGGGGTCATCCCCACCGGGGTATTTGCGGGCCTCCAGCGCAAACACGGGCAACACCAGGAACAGGCCCAGCATGCGCAGCGCAAAGATCAGCGCCAGGCTGAGGCTGGAGCGGCGCTCCTGCGGGGTCATGGCGTTGCCGGAAGGCGATGGCGACAGGGGCGGTGGGGCAGCGCCCGCAAGTGAAGAAGGAGAATCCGGCACGGTGGTGCCCTATGGGGCAGGTAAAGCAGGGATTTTCGCCCATTGGGCAGGAGTTGTGATTCGCGTGGGCATGTGCGGGGCGTGGCACGGCCAGCAAGGCATGGCTGACCGGCCCAAAGGCTCACAGCAAAGCGCAGAGCCGCTGCACGCATTCCTGGGGCGTGAGCTGGGCTGTGGGCAGCACCAGCTCGGCGGCCAGCGGTGGCTCGTAGGGCGAATCAATGCCCGTGAACTGGCGCAACTCGCCCGTGCGGGCCTTGCGGTACAGGCCTTTGGGGTCGCGCTCTTCGGCGAGTGCCAGCGGCACATCGACAAACACTTCCAGGAAGTCGCCTGGGGCAAACAGTTCCCGGGCCGCCTGGCGTTCTGCACGAAAGGGCGAAATGAAAGCCACCACCACGATCACGCCCGCGTCCACAAACAGGCGGGCCACTTGTGCGACACGCCGGATGTTCTCTGCCCGGTCCGCGTCCGAAAACCCCAGATCCCGGTTCAGCCCCTGGCGGATGTTGTCGCCGTCCAGGATGTAGGTGCGTTTGCCCTGGCGATTCAGTTCCCGCTCCAGCGCATTGGCAATGGTCGATTTGCCCGCACCCGACAGGCCGGTGAGCCAGACCACCCGGCCGGGGTGGCCTCCCAGCTGCTCGCGCTCCGCACGGGTCACGGTCAGCGCCTGGGCATGGACATGGGGGACGTGGGGTGGTGTGGGGTCGGTCACTTTGGCGTTGGCAAATGAATGTGGCGTGCAATGGTACTGGCATGGCAGCAGCTGCAACACAGGGCATGGGGCTTGACCTATCATGGTCGGTTTCCCTGCTGTTTCCCCACTCCGTGACCGACTCCCATTCCCCCACCGATGCCCAAGCTGCCGACAGCAGCGGCCTTTACCTCGCCCGCGCCCTGCGTGAGCAGCGCATCAGCATCCGGGGGGCGCGCACGCACAACCTCAAGAACATCGACCTCGACATCCCGCGCAACCAGCTGGTGGTGATCACCGGGCTGTCGGGCTCGGGCAAGTCCAGCCTGGCGTTCGACACGCTGTATGCCGAGGGCCAGCGGCGCTATGTGGAGAGCCTGTCGGCCTATGCGCGGCAGTTCCTGGGGCGGCTGGACAAGCCCGATGTCGACCTGATCGAAGGCCTTTCGCCCGCGATTTCCATCGAGCAGAAGGCCACCAGCCACAACCCGCGCTCCACCGTGGGCACGGTGACCGAGATCCACGACTACCTGCGTCTGCTGTACGCCCGCGCTGGCACGCCGTATTGCCCCGACCACAACCTGCCGCTGGCCGCGCAAACGGTGAGCCAGATGGTGGATGCCGTGCTGGCCCTGCCCGAAGACACCAAGCTCATGCTGCTGGCGCCCGTGGCGCGCGAGAAGAAGGGCGAGTTCACCGAGCTGTTCGCACAGATGCAGGCGCTGGGCTACGTCCGCTTTCGGGTGGATGGCCAGATCTACGAGCACGAGAACCTGCCCGCGCTCAAGAAAACCGAGAAGCACAACATCGACGTGGTGATCGACCGCATCAAGGTGCGCGCCGACCTGCAGCAGCGCCTGGCCGAGAGCATCGAGGCGGTGCTGCGCGTGGGCGGGCATGAGGGCAATGGCCGCGTGCTGGCGCTGGAGATGGACACGGGGCAAGAGCACCTGTTCAGCAGCAAGTTCGCCTGCCCCGTCTGCAGCTATTCGCTGCCGGAGCTGGAGCCGCGCCTGTTCTCGTTCAACTCGCCCATGGGCGCATGCCCGGCCTGTGACGGCATTGGCCAGCGTGATGTGTTCGACCCGGCGCGTGTGGTGGCCTTCCCCACGCTGAGCCTGGCCAGCGGCGCCATCAAGGGCTGGGACCGGCGCAACGGCTACTACTTTGCGATGCTCGAGAGCCTGGCCAAGCACTACGCGTTTGACATCGAGGCGCCGTTCGAGTCGCTGCCCGCGCCGGTGCAGCACGCCATCCTGCACGGCTCGGGCGAGGAAGAAATCGCCTTCAGCTACATCATGGACAGCGGTGCCTCCAAGGGCAAGGTGTATGCCAAGAAGCACCCGTTCGAGGGCATCATCCCCAACATGTCCCGGCGCTACCGCGAGACCGATTCGGTGGTGGTGCGCGAGGACCTCGCGCGCTTTCGCAGCACCCAGCCCTGCCCCGAATGCCACGGCACGCGCCTGCGCCGCGAAGCCCGCCACGTGCGGCTGGGCGAGGGCGAGCAGGCCCGCGCCATCTTTGAAGTGAGCCACGCCACGCTGAGCGATGCCCATGCCTGGTTCAAGGCCCTGCAACTCACGGGCGCCAAGGCCGAGATCGCCGACAAGGTCGTGCGCGAGATCGCCACGCGCCTGCAGTTCCTGAACGACGTGGGCCTGAGCTACCTGAGCCTGGACCGCAGCGCCGAGACCCTCTCCGGGGGCGAGGCGCAGCGCATCCGCCTGGCCTCGCAAATTGGATCGGGCCTGACGGGCGTGATGTACGTGCTGGACGAGCCCAGCATCGGCCTGCACCAGCGCGACAACGACCGCCTGATCGCCACGCTCAAACACCTGCGCGACATCGGCAACAGCGTGATCGTGGTCGAGCACGACGAAGACATGATGCGCGCCGCCGACCATGTGATCGACATGGGCCCCGGTGCGGGCGTGCACGGCGGGCGCGTGATGGCGCAGGGCACGTACGACGAAGTGCGTGGCAACACACAGTCGCTCACGGGCCAGTACCTGTCGGGCGTGCGCTCGATTGCCGTGCCCCCGCGCCGCACGCCCTGGCTGCCGGTGCTCGAGCAGGCTGCACCCGTGGTGGAGGCCAAGGCCAAGTCGCGCTTTCCGCAGACCGAAGCCAGCAAACGCCGCGCCGAACGCATGGCCGAGCACCACGCACGCCAGGGCGCCCTGCAGGCGCTGCGGGTGGCAGGCGCCACGGGCAACAACCTGAAGGGTGTGACGGTGGACTTCCCCGTGGGCCTGCTCACCTGCGTGACGGGCGTGTCGGGCTCGGGCAAGAGCACGCTGGTCAACGACACGCTGTACGCCGCCGTGGCCCGCCAGCTGTACCGCGCGCACGAAGAGCCTGCCGCGCACGACGAGATCGTGGGCATCGAGTACTTCGACAAGGTCATCAACGTCGACCAGAGCCCCATTGGCCGCACGCCGCGCAGCAACCCCGCCACCTACACCGGCCTGTTCACCCCCATCCGCGAGCTGATGGCCGAGGTCAATACCGCCAAGGAGCGCGGCTATGGCCCCGGGCGCTTTTCCTTCAACGTGGCCGGAGGCCGCTGCGAGGCCTGCCAGGGCGATGGCGTGGTGAAGGTGGAGATGCACTTCTTGCCCGACGTGTACGTGCCCTGCGACATCTGCCACGGCCAGCGCTACAACCGCGAGACGCTGGAAGTGCTGTGGAAGGGCAAGAACATCGCGCAGATCCTGGAATTGACGGTGGAAGACGCCGCCGCCTTCTTCAAGGACGTACCGACCATCGCGCGCAAGCTGCAGACGCTGCTGGATGTGGGCCTGTCGTACATCCGCCTGGGCCAGGCGGCCACCACGCTCTCCGGTGGCGAGGCGCAGCGCGTGAAGCTGGCGCAGGAGCTTTCCAAGCGCGACACCGGCCGCACGCTCTACATCCTGGACGAGCCCACCACGGGCCTGCACTTTGCCGACATCGACCTGCTGCTCAAGGTGCTGCACCAGCTGCGCGACGCGGGCAACACCATCGTCATCATCGAGCACAACCTCGACGTGATCAAAACCGCCGATTGGCTCATCGACATGGGGCCGGAGGGTGGTGCGGGCGGTGGCACCGTGGTGGGCGTGGGCACGCCGGAGGAGTTGGCGGCCAACCCGGCCAGCCATACGGGGCGGTATCTGGTGCCCTACCTGCAGGCGAAATATGAATGAAAATGGCTGCTAGCGCTTGTCTATAAAGCGCTAGCAGCTATTGATTCAGTATCAAATTGCCGCTGCATCACTGCAAGCGACGGGCCACCTCAGCGTCCAGCGATCCCATGAAGGCCTCCACCGCGCGGGTGTAGTCGCTGTCCAGGCCCAGTTGGGCGTTGATTTCGCCATGGTCCAGGTCCTGCGGCAACACCTCGGCGCGGCCGCCCTGGTTGCGCACGTGGCGGGCCATGGCATCGGATTGCTGGCAGGGGTCGTCCGCACGCTGGGTGGAGCACACCATCTGCATCGGCGGAGCGCCCGCCGTCCACTGGTGGAAGGGCGACATCGCTACCCAATAAGCAGGGTCAGTGCCAAAGGCGTCGTCGTACAGCGGAAGGTGCGGGGCGCGCATGCGGGCGGGCACGTTCATCATGGCGCTGTCCAGCGAGACCGTGCCCAGCCACGGCCAGGCGCCTTCGCGCAGTGCCTGCGGGGCGCTGGCATTGAGCAGGGCCACCAGGTGGGCCCCGGCCGAGTGCCCCATGAGGATGAAGCGGCTCGGGTCTCCCCCCCAGGTGCCCGCGCGCTGCTGCGCGGCCATGAGGGCGGCCTGCACATCGCGCTCCTGCACGGCCACGGGCGCGTCGGGCAGCATGCGGTAATTGATGGAGATGAGGATGAAGCCCTTGGGCACCCAGCGGTTCACCTTCTCCTGCACCACGCGGCCCATGGCCTTGTCGCCATGCCGCCAGCCGCCGCCATGCACCATGAAGATGACCGGCGCGCGCACCGCGCTGGCTACCAGGCTGTTGGTGCCTGTGGTGGGGCTGGTGGGTACATACACGTCCATGCGCTGTGCCGGGTCGGTGCCGTAGGGCACATCGGCGATGCGCTGCACGCCTGCAGACAGGGCTGCCGGTGCGGCGGCTGCCTGCTTTTGTGCGATGAGAGCGCGCAGGCGGCCGCCGTTGTGCGTGGTGGTCTGGGCCTGCACGCTGGCGGTGGCCAGCGTGAGCGCGGCGAGGGTGGTCAAGGTGAGGGTGCGGCGCAGGGACATGGCAAGGCTCCTGAGGTCAAAGGGGGCAATCGATGGCTGGGTCCAGACGGTGTTAAGGCCGCGTCGGACAAGCCATGGCCGTGCCGCTCGCGTCATAGCAGGTGGCACTGCGGCTCAAGCCGCTGTCCTTGCTGTAGCTGCTCTGCGTCTGCACGCTGTTGCCGGTGGCCGCACTGGTGGCGGTGGTGCTGCGGGCCTGCTCCACGCTGCCGTCGGCATTGCGGCTCGCCCCGCCGCTGCTGTGCAGGCTGCCCTGGGCATTCTGGGCGGACACCGTGCCGCTGTGGCTGGCGCTGCCGTCAACACTGCGGGTGGTGCTGCCCTGGCGTGCGGCCACCCCGCCCTGCGCGCCCACGGTGGCGCCACGGCGGGTCACGCTGCCGTTGCCCTGCCCATCGGTGGTGGCGGTGCGGCCGCGCAGCATCGCACCATTCGGGCCGCTGCGCGCCACGCCGGTGTGGGCGGTGGTACTGCCATCGGCGTTGTGTTCCACGCTCCGGCGGGTGCGGGCCTGCGCTTCGGTGGGGGCTGCCAGCGCCAGCACGGCGCTCAGCCCCAGGGTGGCGAGGGCGGGTAACACGAGCACACCCGCTGCCAGCGCGGGGCTGGGTAGCAGGTCGTTGTCAGCGGGGTGGGGCAGCAAAGGCATGGTGGTCAACTCCTTGGGGTTTGCCTTGGGGTGTGGCATGGCTGTACTGTGGGTCCCGGGTGTGAGCCATTGATGGCAGAAATCCGCCGATGTATGACAAACCATGACAAACGACGGCGGCTCCGTCATGCCTTGTCATGGCTGGGGGTGCATGGCGCGCCGTACCGTCCAAGTAGCGCCTACCATTGCCACCACGCCGCCTTCACTTGCCACGTTGCTCCCTGCCCCATGACCGACCCCCTGGCCAAAATCCTGGTCGCTGATGACGAGCCCGACCTGCGTGCCCTGCTGCAGCGCTACCTCAGCGACCAGGGCTACACCGTGCGCACGGTCGATGGCGCGGGCCCGCTCGACGTGCTGCTGCAGCGCGAGCGCTTCGATGTGCTGGTGCTCGACGTGATGATGCCGGGCGAGGACGGCCTGGCCATCTGCCGCCGCCTGCGTGCGCAGGGCGAGACCATTCCCATCCTCATGCTCACCGCGCGCGGCGACCCGGTGGACCGCATCGTGGGGCTGGAGATGGGCGCCGACGACTACCTGCCCAAGCCCTTCAACCCGCGCGAGCTGCTGGCCCGCATCCAGGCCATGGTGCGGCGCCAGCGTGTGCTGGGCGCCCACACCGGGCCGCGCCAGGCGGGTGGGCGCATTGTGTTTGGCGCGTTCACGCTGTGGCTGGACGAGCGCCGGCTGGAGCGCAACGACGGGAACGACGGCCACGGTGCGCAGGACGTGCCCCTGACCACCGGCGAATTCGCGCTGCTGCAGGCGCTGGCCCGGCAGCCACACCGACCGCTCGGGCGCGACCGGCTTATCGCGCTGGCCTACGGGCCCGACCACACCGTCACCGACCGCAGCATCGACGTGCAGGTGATGCGCCTGCGCAAGCTCATCGAGGCCGACCCGGCCCAGCCGCGCCACATCCGCACCGTATGGGGCGTGGGCTATGTGTTTGTGCCCGATGGCACTGCGCCGGGCGGGGGGCGCCAGCCATGATGGCCTTCGCAACCACCCGCCGCTGGGGGCTCTGGCCGCGCAGCCTGCTCGGGCGCAACCTGCTGCTGATGGCCGTGCTCATCGTGCTGGGGCAGCTGGTGGCGGCGGTGTTGGTGCGGCAGATGATCTTCAAGCCCCGTGTGGCGCAGGTGGCCGATGGCGTGGCGCGCAACGTGACTGCGCTGCGGGCCGGGCTGCAGGCGCTGCCTCCGGCGCAGCGCGTGGCGTTTGTGGAGGCGTTCAACCGGCAGGCCGCGCAGGCCACACCGCCCGCTCTGCCAGAAAGCGCAGCGCGGCGCGGTCTGCTGTCGCCCTTGGAGCGGCAGTTTGTGCAGGCGGTGTCGCGCCGCCTGGGGGCGGGCGATGCTGAAACACAACCCCCGCAACCTGTGTGGCGCCGCGACAGCACCGGGGTGCTGGCCTTGCGCATGGTGCACGAGGGCACTGACTACTGGCTCAACCTCCCCAGCGTATTCCCCACCCGTGAGTTCACCGGCGCCTGGCTGGCCGCCACGCTGGCCAGCATGCTGCTGGCGCTGCTGGGCGCGTGGTGGCTGCAGCGCCACATCAACCGCCCGCTGGTGCAGGTGGTGGGCGCGGCGCAGCAACTGGCGCAAGGCCAGCCGCCCGCAACCCTGCCGGATGATGGGCCCGAAGAAATCGCCACCGTGGCGCGCAGCTTCAACCAGATGGCACAGAGCCTGGCCACCGCCGACCACGAGCGCGCCCTGATGCTGGCCGGTGTGTCGCACGACCTGCGCACGCCGCTGACCAAGCTGCGCCTGGGGGTGGAGATTGCCGGCGCGCAGGTCGATGCGCCGCTGGCGGCCAGCATGGCGCGCAGCATCGACGAGATGGATGGCATCGTGGGCCAGTTCCTGCAGTTCGCACGCAGCGGTGAGGCCGAGGCGCCCACCACCGCATCGCTCAACGACCTGGCCCAGGCCGTGGCCGAGGCGCAGGCCGACCATGGCCGCGCGCTGGTGCTGGAACTGGGGGCCCTGCCCGACGTGCCCGTGCGCCCCCAGGCCCTGCGCCGCGCGCTGGACAACCTGGTGGAAAACGCCTGGCGCCACGGTGCGCCGCCGGTGGTGCTGCGCACAGGGGCAGACGCCACCCAGGTATGGCTGGAGGTGCAGGACCAGGGCCCCGGCATCACCGCCGAAGAGATCGACCGCATGCGCCAGCCTTTTGCACGTGGCGGCGGCACGGCGCGTGCGGGCGCACCGGGGGCCGGGCTCGGGCTGGCGATTGCCGAGCGCGTGGCGCGCGCCCAGGGGGGTGCGCTGGAGTTGCACAGCGCCCCCGGCCAGGGGCTGCGCGCGCGGCTGGTGCTACCGCAGACGGGGCCGGGTGGTGAGCCTGCGACGGCGTGAACGGATGCGCAACGGTGGAGCGAGCGGGCTGCCCGGTCCATCCACCGCTCCGCGCAGCGCCGCGGAGCCACGGGGGGCGCAGAATTTGAATAAAAGTTGCCGCTAGCGCTTGTTGGATAAGCGCTGATAGCTATTGAATTCGTAGCGAATTTGTGGGGCGTGGTGCCCTGTGCTGGCCCTGGCCTTCGTCCCCCAGACGGAACACCGACACCACCTGCACCAGGTCTTCGGCCTGGTTCTGCAGGCTGCTGGCGGCGGCGGCCATTTCCTCGACCAGGGCGGCGTTTTGCTGCGTGACCTGGTCCATCTGCGTCACGGCCTCGCCCACCTGGGCCACGCCCAGCGATTGTTCGTGGCTGGCCGCACTGATCTCGCCCACGATGTCGGTCACGCGGCGGATGGACGCCACCACCTCGGTCATGGTGCTGCCCGCGCGGTCCACCAGGGCGGTGCCTTGTTCCACGCGCTCCACGCTGGCACTGATGAGGGCCTTGATCTCGCGCGCGGCCTCGGCACTGCGTCCGGCCAGGCTGCGCACTTCGCTGGCCACCACCGCAAAGCCCCGGCCCTGCTCGCCCGCGCGGGCCGCCTCCACAGCGGCGTTCAGGGCGAGGATATTGGTCTGGAAGGCGATGGAGTCGATCACGCCGATGATGTCCGAGATCTTCTGCGACGCGGCGTTGATGCCCTGCATGGTGTTGACCACCTGGGCCACGACCTCGCCGCCCTGGGTGGCCACGGTGCTCGCGCTCGCGGCCAGCTGGCTGGCCTGCTGGGCGCTGTCGGCGTTCTGGCGCACGGTGGCGTTGAGCTGCTCCATCGAGGCGGCGGTTTCTTCGAGCGCACTGGCCTGGCTTTCGGTGCGGGCCGAGAGGTCGGTATTGCCCTGGGCAATCTGCACGCTGGCCGTGGCCACGTTTTCAGAACCGTTGCGCACCTGGCGGACCACCTGCGTGAGCTGGCTGCGCATCTGCTGCAGCGCTTGCAGCAGCTGGCCGACTTCGTTGGTGCCGTGGGCCAGCGGGGCGCCGCTCAGGTCACCCTGCGCCACGGCGCGTGACAGCGCCACGGCCTGCGACAGCGGCACCGTCATCGAGCGCACAAACACCAGCGCCATGCCGCTGGTGGCCGAGAGCGTGATGACCAGCGCCAGAGCCACCCACAGCAGCCCCCGTTGCAGGTCGGACACCCGGGCCTGCAGCGCCTGGTCCAGGCTGGCCAAGGACAGGTTGTTGAGCGCGTTCAGCGCTTCGATGGTGCGGGTGAAGGCGTCGAAATAGTCCTTGGACGCAAGCTGCAGTTCGGTGGCGTTGATCACGTCGCGTTCGGCCATCTGCAGCGATTGCTGGATCTGGCCCTGCACGGCCTGCGCGCTGCTGCCCAGGGCGCGTTGGAGATCGGGGTTGCCTTGCAGGGCGCGGTCCAGCCCCCGGAAGGTGTCGGCCTGCAGCTCGGCCACACGCTGCTGCAGCACCAGCAATTGGCCCTTGCCCTGGGGCGTCAGCTCGCGTTTGCCCAGGGCGCTGGCGCCTTGCGCGCGCAGCATGCCCAGCTTTTCGCCCAGCATGGGCGCCTGCACCAGCGAGGCCTGGATCAGCGCGTGCGTGTCGGCGTCGGGGTCGATCTGCAGGCCATAGGCATGCAGCAAGGATTCGTTGAGCTGCAGCAGCGACGCGATGAGCTGCGTGTGCTGCGCCGTGCTCTGGGCCTGCTCGATGCTGCGTGCGGCCACGGCCTGCTCCAGCGTGCGCCAGGTCTGCTGGGCCTGGGTCCAGGCGGCCATCTGGGTGGCGGGCACCTTGGCGGCCGCAAAGCGGGTGGTGGCCTCGTCCAGCGCCGCGTTGACGGCATCGCGCGCAGCGGGGCGGCGTGCTGCCAGGGTTTCGTCGCCGCCCAGCATGCCCACCGACAGGCCCCGGTGCACCTGCATCTGCTGCACAAGGCGGGTGAGTGCCTGCGCAGGGACCATGCCCTGCGCCTCGTGGCGCGCATGGCCAATGGCGTGCAGCGCATCGCGCACCGTCAGGTAGGTGGGCAGCGCACTCATCATGAGCCCGAGTGTCCCCAGGATGAGGAATTTTTCGAGCAGGTTCAAGCGGTGAAGAAGGGACATGGCAGTAGGCGCACGGTGGGTGTGTGCGCAAAAGGGTAGACCTCAGGGGGCGGGGTGTCGGCACCCGCCGACTGGGATGCGGCCCTCCATCAGGCCGCGCGGGATGTAACGCAATGTAGGGGGCTGTTTTGAGTAGGGTTTTGACTCAGGTCAATTTTCGCCGACCTGCGGGGCGTCTTTGGAGGCATGCAGGCGGGGAGGCAGCAGAGGGCGCGCTGGAGAATAATGGCCCCAACACCCGCCCCTTGGAGCACCTGGCATGCAATCGATCACCCTGCGTTTCCTGGCGTCGCAAAGCACCCTGCCCCAGGCCGGCCGTGTGCCCGGTGGCACTGTGCTGCGCTGGGTGGACGAGGCCGGCTTTGCCTGCGCCAGCGCCTGGGCCAAGGGGCCGTGCATCACCGAGTTTGTGGGCGGCGCGCATTTTGTGCACCCCATTCGCCCGGGGGATCTGGTGGAGGTGCATGCGCGCCTGGCGTCCACCACCGACACCGCCATGCACCTGGCCGTGGAGGTGCGCAGCGGTGGCATCCATGGCGAGCCGCTGCAAGAGGTGCTGCACTGCGTAGCGGTCTACACCGCAGTGGATGCCGACGAGCAGCCCCGTGCCATCGACAAATGGAGCCCCGAAACCCCCGGCGACATGGCCCTGGCCCAGCGGGTGAAGGCGCACATCGACGCTGCGCGGGCTGCGCAGTGACGGCACCTGTATCCGGCCCTCCAGGCCCGGTAGGTGGCCCGCTGCGTGCGCGCGACCTGCTGGCCGCCCTGGTGGTGGTGGTTCTGTGGGGCGTCAACTTCGTTGCGATGAAATGGGGGCTGCGCAGCTTCAGCCCCTTTCAGCTGGGCGCCGCGCGCTACCTGTGTGCCGCCTTGCCGCTGGTGCTGCTGGTGCGCCCGCCGCGCATGCACTGGCGCTGGGTGCTGTTGTTCGGGTTGTTCCAGGGCGTGGGGCAGTTCGGTTTTCTGTTTGTCGGGCTCAAGGTGGGCATGACGGCCGGGCTGGCCAGTGTGCTGCTGCAGACGCAGGTGTTCTTCACCGCGCTGTTCGGCTTTGCACTGCTGCGCGAGCGGCCGGGGTTGCCCTTGCGGTGGGGCATGGTGCTGGCCGCGCTGGGGCTGGTGTGTTTTGCGATGAACTACGTGGGGCCGGGCTCCGGGGTGGGTGTGGCGGCGGCCACCACGCTGGCCGGTTTGCTGCTGACGCTGTGCGGCGCTGCCATGTGGGCCTCGTCCAACATCGTGGCGCGCCTGGCGCAGCAGCAAAGCCCGGGGTTTGATCCGCTGGCGTTTGTGATCTGGAGCAGCCTGGTGCCGGTGCTGCCTTTTGTGGCGCTGTCTGCCGTGTTCGACCCTGACGCCGCACGCTGGCTGCAGTGGCAAACGCTGGCGGACGTGCCCTTGCTGTCGTGGGCGGCTGTGGCCTACCTGGGCTGGGCGGCCACCATTGTTGGCTATGCGCTGTGGACCAACCTGCTGCAGCGCTACCCTGCCAACCGCGTGGCCCCCTTCAGCCTGGCGGTGCCGGTGGTGGGACTCACCGCAGGCTGGCTGCTGCTGGACGAGGGCGTGGCGCCCTGGCAGGGGGCGGGGATTGTGCTGGTGGTGGCAGCTCTGGCCTGTGTGGTGCTGGGGCCAAAAATACAAGCAAAAATGGCCTCTAGCGCTTGATGGATAAGCGCTAGTAGCTATTAAATTTATAGTATTTGAATAGGAAGAGGCGGGGGCTCCTGCCACCCACCGCCTCTGCAGTGCGCCTGTTGCGCCGCTACTGAACTGTTACTGCGCGCTTACAGCGTCCTGCGCTGCGCGAACCGCACCACCGTCACGCCCGCGCGCGCCTGGCGCACCGACGGCATCACCAGCACGCAGTTGTCGTACGGCGTGGTCACCGGCACACCGTCGTTGTCGCCGATCACGGTGCCAGCCTTTTCAAACAGCTCCAGCCCCGTGTAGGGCGCAACAAAGCGGAAGGCGCTGCTGGTGGCCACCACGGGGCCGGTCACCTCCAGCGCCCATTGGCGGGGCGTATCGGGCAGGCGCCAGCCGGGCAGTTGCTGCGCCAGGGCGTCGGCGCTCAGGGCGCCGGACTGTTCGATGAAGCGCACACACTGGTCCTGTGCCACGGCGCGGCTGGCCGGGTCGCCATGGAAGCCACATTCAATGAGCAGCGAACGGGTGCTGTTGCCGTGGTCGTCTTCCAGCGCGCCAAACCGGCCGTAGTCGCGCATGCGCACGCCGTCCTTGTGGCCCGCATCCACCACGATGTGCTCGGGCGAGCGCATGGCGCGCGCCAGTTCCAGGTTGCGCGGCTGGATGCCGGTGAGCAGCAGTGGGGCCGAGGGCTCGTGCATCGAGTGGATGTCGAGCAGCCAGTCCGCCTGCGCCACAAACGGGCGCAGCGCGGCGGCGCGGCGGCGCTCCTTGGTATCGGCTGCGTCGATGCGCTCGTCCAGCCATTGGCGGTTGAGGTCTTCGTCGGTGAAGCGCGAGGCGTCGTGGTTGCTCGCGTCAAACCGGTCGAACGCATCGAGGTTGCAGAACGCCAGCGTGAGCGTGCCCTGCTGCGGCCGCACGCCCGCTTCGAGCAGGCCCTTCAAGGCCCAGGCGCCGCACAGCTCGTTGCCATGCACCAGCGCGCTGACCATCACGTGGCGGCCCGGCTCGCCCGAGTCGAAATGCCAGACGCCTTCGGTGCCGGTGTTGCCCACGCGCCAGGCGGTGATGTCGGGCGCGGGCAGCTCAAAGGCCAGCGGTGGAACGGCCGTGTTTTGGGGGGCGGTGCTGCTGCTCATTCTTCGATCTTGGCGAATTCCACAATCTTCTTGTACTTGGCGACTTCGGCCGCCAGGAACTGGTCGATGTTGACCGTGGTCGCAGCCACGGTGGAGCCGCTGGCTTCCATCTTCTTCTTGAACTCGGGCGACTGCAGGGTGTCGTTCAGCGCCTTCTTCACCTTGTCGAACACCGGCTTGGGCAGGTTGGCCGGGCCCATCAGCGCAAACCACACGCCAATGTCCACGTTCTTGTACTGCGGGGTTTCGGCCAGGGCCGGGATGTCCGGTGTGGCGGCGGAGCGTTTGGCTTCGGTGGTGCCCAGGGCGATCACCTTGCCGCTCTTGATGTGTGGCAGGCCGCTGGAGAGCACGAACACGCCGTATTCCAGGTTGTTGCCCATGAGGTCGTTGGTGAGCGGAGCGACGCCCCGGTAAGGGATGTGCGTCATGAAGAGCTTGCCCTGCTCCTTGACCATCTCGCCCGCCAGGTGCAGCGACGTGCCCACGCCCGAACTGCCGTAGCTGAACTTGCCCGGGTTCTTGGACACCTTCTGCGTGAACTCGGCCAGGTTCTTCACGCCCGCGCCGGTGGATGCCACCAGCACCAGCGGCTGCGAGGCGATGAGGCCGATGGCGGTGAAGTCCTTCACGTCGTACTTCACCTTCTTGGTCACCAGCTTGTTGATGGCAATCTCGTTGCTGGCGCCCACCAGAAAGGTGTAGCCGTCGGGTGCGCTGCTCGCCACCTTCTGTGCACCAATCGCGCCGCCTGCGCCCCCAATGTTTTCAATCACCACCGGCACGCCCAGCTTGGCGCTCAATTCCGTGGCCACGGTGCGGCCGGTCAGGTCGGTGCTGCCCCCGGGTGGGTAGCCCACCACAATGGTGATGGGTTTGGAGGGATACACATCCTGTGCGAACGCTGGGGCCGCCAGGAGGGCCATGCCACACAGCAAGGCGGTGCGGCGCAGGGAGGGAGTGTTTTGCATGCGGGGCTCCAGTGAAGTTCTTGTGGGTGGAGCCATTGTGAAAAGGCGGGCACACGTCTGTGGTGCTGAAATGGCACCGGGGTGTGCCAAATGCGTTCTGCCCCCTCGGGCAAACCCTGGGTTGTCAGCGCTGTGCCAGGGCTTTCCAGAGCGCTTCGGCCACGGGGCCGAGTCGGCGTTTGGGTCGGTACAGGCGCACGTCGAAACGCACTTCCATGCGCGCATCGCCCGCAGGCGCAAGTCGTTTGGCCTGGCAATCGGCGTGCACCATGGACCAGGGCAGCCACGCCACGCCCAGGCCTTTTTGCACGTATTCGTAGTGCGCGTCGGCCGAGTCGCACTCCACCACCCGCTGCAGCCGGGGCGCATGCGGGTTCTGGGACAGATGGTCTTCCACCAGCCGGCCCAGTGCGAGCTGGGGGGCATAGGCCAGGTAGGGCACGGGCAGGTGGTCCTGCCCGAAGCGGTGCAGCGCCTGCCCTTGCGCCGTCGCCCGCGAAATGGGCACCAGCCGGTCGGACGCCACGGTGACATGCATGAACTGGCGCGCATCCAGCCGTATCGCCAGCGCCGGGTGGTGGTACACGAGCGAGAAGTCGGCTTCGCCCCTTTCGAGCAGCGCCACGGTGTCTGCCAGGGCGCGGGTGCGTATGCACAGCTCGGCGTTTTGCAAAATGGGCTGCAGCCGCACCAGCCAGTCGGCCACCACCGTGCGCGCCAGCGTGCGGCCGGTGGCCAGCGTCACGGTGCGGGCCTGCCGCCCGGCCAGGCTCTGCAGCTCCTCGTGCGACTGCGCCAGGCTGCGCGCCATGTGGCCCGCAGTTTCCAGAAAGCTCTGCCCGGCAGGCGTCAGGGTGACGGGGCCGCCATCGCGCTCCACCAGCGGCGTACCCGCCCAGGCCTCCAGCGCGCGGATGCGGCGGCCAAAGGCGGGGTGCGTGACATGCCGCAGCTCGGCTGCCCGCGTGTAGCTGCGCTCCTGCGCCAGCACGATGAAGTCTTCGAGCCACTTGAGCTGCATGGGTGTGATCCGGGTGCAGCTGGGGCGCGAAGGTTGTCGGAGCTGAAAGTGGGGTGTCAGCGCGCGCGGGCTGCTTCGAGCACCGCGCGGGTGCGCTGGGCCTCGGTGCGCGCCGCCGCTGCAAAGTCGTCGCCCTTGGATGCGTACAGGATGGACCGCGACGAGTTCACGATGATCGGCCCGCCATCGCGCAGCCCGGCGCGCACGGTGGCAGCGGCGTCGCCACCCTGGGCGCCCACGCCAGGGATCAGCAGCGGCAGTGTGGGCGCAATGGCACGCACGCGCTCGATCTCCTGTGGGTAGGTGGCACCCACCACCAAGCCCAGCTGGCCGTTCTTGTTCCAGGGGCCTTGCGCCAGCCGTGCCACATGCTCATACATGAGCGGCTGGCCCTCGACGCTGGCCAGGCGCTGGGTCTGCAGGTCGTCGCCGCCCGGGTTGGAGGTGCGGCACAGCAAAAAGGCGCCCTTGCCGTGGTAGGCCAGGTAGGGCTCGATGGAGTCGAAGCCCATGAAGGGCGACAGCGTGACCGCATCGGCCCCGTAGCGCTCGAAGGCCTCCTTGGCGTACTGCTCGGCCGTGGAGCCAATGTCGCCGCGCTTGGCATCCAGGATCACCGGCACATGCGGCGCGTTGGCGCGCATGTGCTGCATCAGGCGTTCGAGCTGGTCTTCGGCGCTGTGGGCGGCAAAGTAGGCGATCTGCGGCTTGAAGGCACACACCAGGTCGGCCGTGGCGTCCACGATGGCGGCGCAGAAGTCATAGATCTTGTGCGCATCGCCCTGCATTCCCGCAGGAAACCGCGTGGGCTCCGGGTCCAGGCCCACGCACAGCAGGGAGTTGTTTTGCGCCGTGGCGTCGCGCAGCATGTCGGTGAAGGTCATGGGGCCTGATTTTAGGTGGGGTGACAAGCACCGCCGCACGGTTTTCTGCCCGCCGCTGCGGCGCAGAGGACTCCGGGGTGTGGTCACGAGACCGCAGTGGGCAACAAAAAAGGCCGTCGAGACGGCCTTTTAGGGGGTGGTTCGGGAGTCCCCGTACGCAGCGGGAGCACCCCTACCGAATTCGCATTTCCTCAGCGCGGTACCGCCAGCAGGCGCTGCACATCACGGTCGTTGGGCAGTGCGTAGTCGTGGCCGCGGATGATGCGGCTGTCTTCCGTGCGCACGAGCTTGAGGCTCACGTAGGTGAAATTGGCAGCGGCCGAGTAGGTACCCACCAGCACCAGCGAGGCATTGTGGCTGCGGGCGATATCCTTGATTTCGCGGGACAGCAGCAACTCGCCAGCACCTTCGCGCACGAACACGTCGCCGCGCAGCTTGATTTCCTTCACGTTGAAACCGCTGGCCGCCATGTGCGAGGCGTATTGCTCGGACAGCGTGCGGCCCAGAGGGGCCGAGCGGCTCAGGTCGTTCACGTTGACCACGGTGGCCACCAGGACGGGGCCGCTGCCTGCAGCGCTCAGGTCGAAACCGGCGGTCAGCTTGGCCACAGCATCGCGGCTGCTGGTCAGGAACTGGTTGTTGGCGGCTTCCTGGTAGGTCGGATCGGTGCGCGTGGGCGCGCCATTGTTGGCACAGCCGGCCAGCAAAGCTGCTGCGGCCAGCGCGGTCAGAAGTGCTGCGGTTTTCATTGCGAAACTACCTTCATATTGACGTTCTTGTAGTACGACGGACGCATGAACAGCGGCGTGTCCGCGTTCTCGAGGTAGTACACATCGGTCTTGCGGGCCACATACTGGCCACCGCGTGTGACCGTGGTGGTCAGGATCAGCTCGGTGTTGGTGGGGCCGCCCGAGTTGATGCTGGCGCCGTAGTCAGCCAGCGAGGTGGCACCGAGCGCGGCCAGCAGTTGCAGATCCAGGTGCTCGTGACGCAGCCCGTAGGCTGCCATCAGGCCCGCAGCGATCATCGTGAACTGGCCAGGAATGAAGTGGGGGCGGGGGCTGTTGTGACGAACCACCTGCGTGTTGTACGTCACGTTGAGTGCCTGGCCAGGATCCTGCAAGACAGGCGCACCGCTTTGCACGAGCTTGGTGATCAGGAAATCACGGAATGCCAGATCGAATGCGCTCGGGTTGGGGGGCAGTGCGACATGCAATTGCGTGCCAGGGGCCATGCCGGTCTTGTCGAGCGTGCTGAGGGTTTGCGCCACCACGTCGTTCGAGACCAGTTCCCAGTGGCCCGCCGAGCGGACCTTGGGTTGTACCGTCAGCTCAAAGTTCTCCGCCAGGGGAATGGGCGAACGATAAGCACATCCCGCCAAAGTAGCCACAGCGCCGGCCAATACCGCCAAGCTGACTGCCTTTGAAAATTTCATGATTCCCTCCTACGGACTTTGAGAGGCGGGGACATGAACAGATACATCCCACGCGATTGAAAAATAATTCTGGGCGCGATACTCAACAAAAACAAGAAAAAATTGAGGTAACTGCGCCCAGACACACGCAATTCGTTGTTTTTGGTCACAGATTGGCGTGCTTGCTTACGCGCGGCTGCATTTGCTTGTACCGGCGCGCGTAACAAATTTCAAACGATGGTAACGAAGCGTTTTTCAAGGATTTCGAACGCGGGCAGCGTCTTGCCTTCCAGCACTTCTAGAAAGGCGCCGCCGCCAGTGGAGATATAACCCACCTGTTTTTCGATGCCGTATTTGGCGATGGCCGCCAGGGTGTCGCCACCGCCAGCAATGCTGAACGCGGGGGATTCGGCGATGGCCTTGGCAATCTCGCGGGTGCCGTTTTCAAAGGCCGCGAATTCAAACACGCCCACCGGGCCGTTCCAGACGATGGTGCCTGCGGACTTGAGCTGGGTGGCCAGGCGGGCGGCGGTTTCGGGGCCGATGTCCAGGATCAGATCGTCCTCGGCCACGTCCTTGGCTGCCTTCACGGTCGCTGGGGCATCGGCGGCAAAGGCCTTGGCGGTGACCACATCGGTGGGGATCGGCACTTCGGCGCCGCGCGCTTTCATGGCGGCGATCACGGCGCGCGCTTCGTCCAGCAGGTCGGGTTCGGCCAGGCTTTTGCCGATGGGCAGGCCCGCAGCCAGCATGAAGGTGTTGGCAATGCCGCCGCCCACGATGAGCTGGTCCACCTTGTCGGCCAGGCTCTTCAAGATGGTGAGCTTGGTCGAGACCTTGGAGCCCGCCACGATGGCAGCCAGCGGGCGCTGGGGATGGGCCAGGGCCTTGGTCAGGGCGTCGATCTCGGCCGACAGCAGCGGGCCGGCGCAGGCAATGGGGGCGAATTGTGCGATGCCGTAGGTCGTGCCTTCGGCGCGGTGGGCGGTGCCAAAGGCGTCGTTCACGAAGATGTCGCACAGCGCAGCCATCTTGCGGGCCAGGTCTTCCTTGTTCTTTTTCTCGCCCACGTTCAGGCGGCAGTTTTCCAGCAGCACGACCTGGCCAGGGGCAACGGTGACGCCGTCCACCCAGTTCGAGACCAGCGGAACATCGCGGCCCAGCAGCTCGGACAGGCGTGCGGCCACGGGGGCCAGCGAGTCCTCGGGCTTGAACTCACCCTCGGTCGGGCGGCCCAGGTGGCTGGTCACCATGACGGCCGCTCCGGCGTCCAGCGCCATGCGGATGCAGGGGATCGATGCGCGGATGCGGGTGTCTTCGGTGATGCGGCCAGCATCGTCCTGGGGAACGTTCAGGTCGGCACGGATGAAAACGCGCTGGCCTTGGGCCTTGCCTTGGGCGCACAGATCGGAAAAGCGGAGGATGTTCATGGCGGGAGGGGTGGATTGAATCGGGCTCTTGAGGGCTGCCATTTTAGTGAGCGAAGCCCATGCGGCTCCCGCGCCCGTGCCAGTGCAACCGCGGAACTGGCTCTGCCAGGCCCCTGGCGTCGTCCCCCTGGGGGCTGAAGGGCAGCGGCTCCAAGCCTGCCTGCGCAGGCTTGGACTGCACCGAAGAGCCACCGCCTCTGGCGGCGGCACTGACGCACACGGCTCAGGAGGTGCTTCTCTACCAATTCCAGCCGATGTGCAGCGGCAGGTACACCACCATGCCCACCACGATGGTGCCCAGGATCCCGCGCCGCCAGAAGTAGTAGGCAGTGGCGCACAGGACGGCAGGGATGCGCGCGTCCATGAACGTGCCGATGAGTTCGCCCTGGGTCATCAGGATCTCGGGCGCGATCACGGCGGTGAGGGCGGCCAGCGGTGCGTACTTGAGGCCGCGCTTGAGCCAGTCGGGCAGCGGCAGCTCGCGCTCGGGGATCATGAAGAACGAGCGCGACACCACCGTGATCACGGCCAGGCCGAAGATGGCGATGGCGGGTTCGATCCAGGACCAGTCGTTCATCATGGATGGCGCTCCTCGCGCAGTGGCACCACGTCGCCCGCCTCGACCTGCTCGCGTTCTTCAGGGGGCAGCACGCTGTCGGCGGGCAGCAGGACCAGTTCGGGCTTGTGGCGGCGGCGGTCCACTGCTTCCATCAAGAGGCCCGCAGCCACCGCTGCCGCAATGGCCACCAGGATGTTGAGCTTGAGCGGCAGTGCAAACGCGGCAATCGCAGCCGTGGCGGCGACCGCGGTGGCCAGCCAGGTGGCCCGGTCGAACAGCAACGACAGCAGCACGCCCAGCAACGCCAGCACGCCCGCAAACCCCAGGCCCCAGGACAGCGGCACGGCATTGGCCAGCAGAATGCCGGCGATGGACGGCACCTGCCAGGCCAGCCAGTTGGTGCTGGCAGCACCCCAGAAATACGGCACCTGCTCGGGTTGGGGGCGCGGCTCCGGAAAGTGCTTCATGAAGGCCACGTAGATGACATCGCCGCTGAAATAGCCCACCGCCAGGCGCTGGCGCAGCGGCAGGTGCGCGAAGTAGCTGCGCCACATGCTGCTGAAGATCACAAAACGCAGGTTCACACAGCTCGCCGTGAGCCAGACCACCCACAGCGGCGCGCCCACCGCCATCAAAGGGATGACCGCCAGCTGCGCGCTGCCGGCATACACCACCAGCGACATGAAGATGGCCATCCCCACGGGCAGCCCGCTCTTGACCATGACCACTCCGGTGACCAGGCCCCAGGCCCCGATGCCCACGGCCGTGCCCGCCATGTCGACGGCGGCCACGCGAAAGGAGGGGTGACGCAGTGTGTTGCCGATGGCGGCCCGGCGGCTCATGCCGGTGTCGCGGCGGTAGTGGGCGCAGCGCCCAGCACCATGCCGGGCTGCAGGTCAAAGCCCCGCAAGAAATCGGCCGCTGCGAGCCGCTTGCCCCCCGCGCGCTGCAAGGTGGTCAGGCGCAGCGTGCCTTCGCCGCAGGCGACCGTCACTCCGTCGCCATTTACCGACAAAATTTGGCCCTGTCGCTTATCTGTATTGGGTTTATTGCTATCAATTTCATAACTCCACACTTTGATCGTTTCCCCGGCGCATTCGGTGCTGGCCCCGGGGAACGGGTCAAACGCCCGAATACGCTGGCCGATCACCGTGGCGGGCAGCGACCAGTCGATGGTGCTCTCGGCCTTCTCGATCTTGTGGGCGTAGGTGATGCCCTCGGCGGGCTGGGGCACGGCCTTCAGCCCTCCACAGGCGGCCAGTTCCAGAGCCTCCACGATCATGCGGCCCCCGAGGGCGGCCAGCCGGTCGTGGAGGGTGGCGGTGGTGTCTGTGGGCGCAATGGCCAGCCGCTCCATCAGCAGCATGTCGCCGGTGTCCAGGCCAGCATCCATCTGCATGATGGTGACGCCGGTTTCTGCATCCCCGGCCTCGATGGCGCGATGGATGGGCGCGGCGCCGCGCCAGCGCGGCAGCAGGCTGGCGTGGATGTTGAGGCATCCCAAACGCGCCCCCACGCTTCCCGCTGCGCGTGGTTCGCTGCCCCCCGCGGGGGCCTTCGCGCCTTCGGGCGGCCGTGCGGCGCTCATGGAATCCAGCACCCACTGCGGCAGGATGAGGCCATAGGCGGCCACCACCATCACGTCGGCCTGCGCAGCCAACAAGGCATCGCGGGCAGCGGCTGCGTCATCGGGGTACTTGCCGTCCAGGCGCAGGCTGCGTGGCTGCGCGACGGCGATGCCATGCTCCAGCGCGCATTGCTTGACGGGGGAGGCCTGCAGCTTCATGCCGCGCCCCGCGGGGCGGTCGGGCTGGGTCAGGACCAGGGGTACCGTGAACCCTGCGGCCAGCAGCCGCTCCAGCGCCACGCGGGCAAATTCGGGCGTGCCTGCAAAAATGACTCTCATGGGAAACCGTTGTCAGGAGGTAAGTACGCACTCAGTCGCGCGCGTTGTCAAAATGGGGAAGCTCGTCCGTGAACATGACCAGCCGAACCACGCCCTGGCGGTCCAGGTGGACGTGGGCAAGGCGCGGGTCGGAGTTCTGGCGGAAGCGGTAGGTCCAGATGTCGCCCTCGAACCGTGCCACACGCTCCACGCGCAAAGGCGCACCAAAGGTGCGCTGCACATCGGCGGTGGTCCATACGCCCACGGGAAGGTTCTCAAAGCGCGCCTGCGTCAGCACCTGCTCGTTGCGCACCAGCCTGCCGCTGGCGTCGAAATCCAGGTTGTAGGCCGCAAACCCCGCGGGCAGCTCGGAGTACAGGAGCCGCTCGCCGCTTGGCAAAGGGAAGGAGGCGGTGGGCGGCCCGAGACGGGCAACCACCTCGGCGCGCAGCGCGCCGGCTTTTTCGCGGGCCGGCAGCGCACAGCCCGAAATTTGCACCGCCAGCACAAGAAGCGCCAGGCGCGCCAGCACTCCGCCACCCCTGCGGGTGCAGAGCGCCGGACCGGTCACTCGCGCGCCCCCCGCTGCTGCTTGACCATCTTGGTCTTGATGCGGTTGCGCTTGAGTGGGGAGAGGTATTCCACAAACACCTTGCCCATGAGATGGTCCATCTCGTGCTGGATGCACACGGCCAGAAGGCCATCGGCCTCAATGACGCGGGACTGGCCCTGGGCGTCCAGTGCCCGCACATGCACGGCATCGAAGCGTTCAACGCCGTCGTAGATGCCGGGCACCGAGAGGCAACCTTCTTCGTTGAGGTGCTTTTCGGCACTGGTCCATACCAGTTCGGGGTTGATGAGCACCAGCGGCTGGTTGCGTTCCTCAGAAACGTCGATGACCACCAGGCGCTCGTGCACGTCCACCTGGGTGGCGGCCAGGCCAATGCCATGGGCGTCGTACATGGTGGCCAGCATGTCGGAGACCAGCGTCCGGATGCGGTCGTCCACCGCCGCAATGGGGCGTGCAACCTTGTGAAGCCGGGGGTCCGGGTAACAGAGAATGGGAAGGATTGCCATGAAAGCTGCCAAGAGATGTCGCTATTTTCGCCACTTTTAAGGCCTGCTGCAGCGCCGCCAGCCAATAATCGTTGCCGAATCAAGGGCTTGAGCAGAGAATCTAAGAAGCTTTGTAACGTATTTGCCCGGCTGCGCGGTTGCTCCGTGCGTCGAGGTGCCAGCGAGGGGGCGTTTCCCAATGCATGAGAAAAGGAACAACATGACAGCATTCACCAGCGTGCGGCGGACCGCCCTGGGCGCGCTCACCATCATCGCTGGCGCTTTGCTGGTCGCACCGGCTCAGGCCCAGACCCCTCCCATCTCCAGCGGTCAGCGCGCCACGGCACAGCAAGTGTCGGAGCGTGGCATCCCGCTGTCCGAGCTGGCGCCTAACGCCCCGGACACCTACACGGTGCAGCGCGGCGACACGTTGTGGGGGATTTCGGGTCTGTACCTCAAGCGGCCCTGGCGCTGGCCCGAACTGTGGGGCATGAACCTCAAGGCCATTGCAAACCCGCACCTGATTTATCCGGGCCAGACGCTTTACCTGGACAAGGATGGCAGCTACGCCCGCCTGCGGACGACACCCCCTGGCGTGTCGGATTCAGAGCCTCAGACGGTGCGCGTGTCGCCCCGCACCCGCAGCGACAGTCTGGCCAGCACGGCGCTCCCCACTCTCAAGTCTCACCTGATTGAGCCCTTCCTCGTGGAGCCTCTGGTGGTGGATGCCGACGTGTTGCAACGGGCTCCCCGCATTGTGGCCACCACCGAAGATCGCGTGCTCATGGCCAGTGGCGACCGCGCCTATGTGCGCGGCGATGCATCCGCCCCCGTTCGTGCAGAACCTGGCGAGCCCCGTTTTTTCCGTGTTTTCCGCGATGCCGTGGCCATGAAGGATCCGGTGACGGGTGAAATCCTGGGGTACGAAGCGCAGTACCTGGGCAAGGCCGAGCTGGTGCGTGGCGAGTCTTTTGAAGAGATTCCCAACGGCAAGGGCGGCTATGTCTCTGAATATGTGCCTGCCACTGTGGATCTGTCCGGCACCAAGGAAGAGATACGCGCAGGGGACCGCATCCTGCCAGCGCCTGCCCGGGTCTTCACCAGCTACACCCCACGAGCGCCCCACATCGATGTGGACGCGCGCATCGTCTCCATCTACGGCAGCTTCTCGGCAGCCTATGCCGCCCAGAACCAGGTGGTTGCGATCAACATGGGTTCGCAAGACGGCATTGAGCCAGGTCATGTCCTGTCGCTGCTGACCCAGGGCGACCGCATCAAGGATGTGACTGGTGAGGGGAAGACCATGATCAAGCTACCCAGCGAGAGCAACGGGACGGCCATGGTGTTCCGGACCTTCGACCGCGTCTCGTACGCGCTGCTGCTGGAAATCCGCAGCGGCGTGCGCGTGGGCGACCGCCTGATCAATCCTCAGGAATAACGGCGGACTGGCTGAAGCCGCACGGCTGCCTGTGGGTGGCGCGGCGGCGGGGCTGGCGTTGCCGTGGTTCTTCTATCAACTGCCTCCATGGACCGCGACGAGCTGGGCGCTTGGTTGCGCCTCACGCTTTCCCAGGGCGTGGGCAATGGCGCCGCGCGGCGCCTGCTGTCCCGTTTTGGGCTGCCGCAGGACATCTTCCGCCAACCCGAATCTGCCTTGCAGGACTGTGTGACCTTGGCCCAGGCCAAGGCGCTGTGTACCGTACCCAGCGGATGGGAGGCGTTGCTGGAGACCACCTGGCATTGGCTGGAGGGCGCAGACCGACAAGGACCTGCCCGTGCGGTGATCACATTGGGGGATGCCCGGTATCCCCAGTCGCTGCTGGACACCGAAGATCCCCCGCTGCTCATGTACCTGATGGGGGCGGCCCGGCTGGTGGCGCAAAACCCGTTCCCGACCGGCCGGTGCCTGGCCGTGGTCGGCAGCCGCAACCCGACGGCACAGGGCGCGGACAACGCGCGGCTCTTTTCGCGCGCGCTGCGGGGGGCGGGCTTCACCATCGTCTCGGGGCTCGCGCTGGGTGTGGATGCGGCAGCCCATGAAGGTGCGCTGGATGTGTCCTCCGACCCCTTTGCGGAGGCAACACCTGCCACCATTGCGGTCGTGGGCACCGGGTTGGATCGCGTCTACCCCCGCAAGAACCTTGACCTGGCCCACCGCATCGCAGCTCACGGGGTGTTGGTCAGCGAATACCCCCTGGGCACGCCACCGCTGGCCGCCAATTTCCCCAAGCGCAACCGCATCATCTCCGGCCTCTCTCAAGGCACTCTCGTGGTCGAGGCGGCGTTGGCGTCTGGTTCGCTGATCACCGCCCGAATGGCGGCGGAACAGGGCCGTGAGGTTTTTGCCATCCCCGGCTCCATTCACGCACCGCAATCGCGGGGTTGCCATGCGCTCATACGCCAGGGCGCCAAGCTGGTGGAGTCCGCGCAGGATGTGCTGGAAGAACTGCGCATGCCCCCTGCGGCAGGCAAGCAGAGCGCCTCTTCTGGCGCTGCCGTGCTTGACGAAGAAGGCAGCAGGGATATCGACACTCGCCAGACTGAAAGCCCCTTGTTGCAGGCGCTGGGTTTTGACCCCATGGGGGTGGATGCCCTGGTGGCCCGCACGGGCATGGATGCGGCGTCGCTGCAGGTGGAATTGCTGGAGCTGGAGTTGGATGGCCAGGTGGCGCGTCTGCCCGGCGGCCTGTACCAGCGGCTGGGCAGCGCCTGACGCTGGCGGTGACCTCTCGTTGCCCGGTGGCACAGGCATCGTCTTGATGCCCCTGAAACCGCGTCAGTCCAGCAGCCGCTCGGGGTTTGCGTCCAGCTTGGCCAGTGCATCGCGCGTGGCGCGCAAGGTCAGGCCTTCTTCGTCCTGGGCCACGAGCAAGCCCGCTTGCAAGTACGCAGCCAGCCTGCGCAGCTGGATCAGGTAGCTGCTGCCATCCACGGCTGCGAACAGGTGCAGCTGCTTGCGCTGGCTTTGCCACGCGTACTGCACCTGGGCCGATGCGCCGTTGTGGTCCAGTGTGTACCAGGTGCCAGGCTGCAGTTCCTGGGCCCAGGCCACCATGGCGTCTTCCACCGGGGCGCCGTTGTCGGCGACCACATGAATGGACGAAGCGTCGATACCCAGCATCATTTCGATGTTGTCGGCATTGAGCGGCATGTCGCCCAGCGTGGCGTCGCTAATAAAGTCCTCCAGATTGGCCAGGCGCTTGGCCATGGCGTCAATGTGGGCCTGCGGGATGGAGGCCGTCTTGGACAGGAAGGCATCGGCCAGGGTGTCGGTGAGGATCTTGATCTGGGCGTCCTGCGGCGCGCCGTTCACGCCCATGAGGGCCAGCCCCTGGCGCAGTCGCTGCAGCAGGCCAGGAAGATTCTGGATGACCTGCGCGCGGTCGCTGCGGTTGGGCTTGGCACTGGCGGCCCAGACGAGGTCGGCGGCTGTGCGCTTGAGCGAGATGGTGTCTGCGTGCTGGGGGCCGTCGCGCACGGCCGAGAGGGCCAGGACTTCGGCCCAGGTCTTGAACAGAAACTCGCGGATCTCGTCGCGCACCGGCATGTCGCGCAGCATGGTGCGCAGCTCGATGGTGTACTGGATCGCCAGCGTCTCCCTTTGCTCCACCTGTTGAGCCACCGTAACCAGGCGCGACGTAGCCTGTTTTTCGGTGAGGAACTTGGACAGGAATTTCTCGAACTCGTCGTAGACGAGCTGGAACACCCGGCGGCCGGTTTCAGGGTACTGCTCAATCACCTGTACCACGCGGCGGATTTCCGCCTCCAGTGCGCTGCCATTGATGCTGGTCGCATCAAAACCCATTACGCAGGCGCCCATGCGGTCGATCAGCTGGCGCGCTGGGTGGTTGAGGTTGCTGAAAAACTCTGGCTCGGCCAGTGCCACACGCAGCACAGGCACCTGAAGCCGCGCAAACCACACGCGCACGGCTGGCGGGATGCGGTCTTCGGCCAGGATGCTCTGGAACATCAGGGCCACCACTTCAATGATGGCTTTTTCACCGGCCGTCGAGGCTTTTTTCTTGAGTTCGGTCGAGCGTTCGCGCACGGCACCTGCCAACTGGACCACGGCCGCAGGGCTGTAGTCTTCCATCAGGGTGGCGACACCGCTGTAGTACGTGTCGGCGTGCACACGGTGGGCGGTCAGTGCATGGGCCAGCGCCGCGGACGCTGGTGGGGCATTGACCATGTCGAAGCCGGTGGCGGGCTGTGTGAGCAGCCTGCGCAGTTGCCCCATCACACCGTGGGCGCGCTGGCGGGCGCGTGCCAGCGGAGTCATGCCGGTGGCAAACGCAGTGGGCATTCCGTGCTGCGGGTAGCCCGGTGGGGGCATGCGGGACGGATGCTGGGGCATGGGCCGACCGCCTTGGGGGGGCATCATGCCCCCGCGCGCTGCCGCCATGGCATCCCGGGTCTGGGCCAGGGCCTGGGAGGCCAGGCCTCCGGCCCCGGAGTCGTTGCTCCCACCGCTGCCGGTGATCGCCCCCCCTGCCGTGCGCCGCACGCGGGACTTCAGGTCCGCCTGTGGCGTCACACCCTGTTCCACATAGAACACGTTGACGGCCTGGTACTGTTTCTGGAGCAAGTTGGCCAGTTCCCGCTGCAGCGGGTCCACCACGGTCTGCAGGTCGGTGCGGGGCAGTCCGGCCTCCACCCACTGCTCGACCAGCAGCAGGCACACGGCTTCCGGACGGAGGATATCGCTGCTGTCGAGTTCCTGGCCTTCCAGCGACTGGGTGCGCTGGCGCAGTGTGTCGAACTGCTGGCTCACCTGTTCGCTGACCGTCAGGGCCATGCGTGAAGCCAGGATCTTGTTTTCCACCACGTCGTCGCTCAACAGTTCGAACTGGGGGTTTGCGCCATTGGCTGCCAGGGCACCCCGGGTGGTGCTGCTGTGGGGGGCCAACGCATCGCGCCAAGCCTTGCCGGTGCGATCTGTCCAGGCTGCGTGGTGCTGTTGGTACCGCATCCAGGCATCGCGGTGCGACTGCATTTCGCGCGCCGTGCCCGTCTGGGTCATCAGCGTTGTCAGGAGGTCCAGGACCGTCTTGTCCAGGTCCGGGAGCCCTGCACAGATGCCCTCTACGAACCGCTGGCGCGCCTGGCGGGCCAGGCGGCGCTGCGGAACGGAAGAGGGCGTGGGCTGCATGGGCAGATATTAGCGGGTCAGACGGTGGCTCCGGCATGGGGATCATTCGGATCCCCATCTTTTCTGACGGGCTTGACAAGGTCCTCGCGTTTTACGCCCAGCCACATGGCGATGGCGGCTGCCACGAACACGGACGAGTAGATGCCGAACAGGATGCCGATCGTCAGCGCCAGCGCAAAGTAGTGCAGGCTGGGGCCGCCAAAGAAGAACATCGACAGCACCATGGCCTCGGTCGAAGCGTGGGTGATGATGGTGCGGCTCATCGTGCTCGTGATGGCGTGGTCGATCACCTCGTGCGTGCTCATCTTGCGGTACTTGCGGAAGGCCTCGCGGATCCGGTCGAAGATCACGACCGACTCGTTGACCGAGTATCCCAGCACGGCCAGCACAGCAGCCAGCACCGACAGTGAGAACTCCCACTGAAAGAACGCGAAGAAGCCCAGGATGATCACCACGTCATGCAGGTTGGCGATGATGGCGGCGACCCCGAACTTCCACTCGAAGCGGAAGGCCAGGTAGATCACGATGCCCACGACCACCATGGCCAGCGCCATAAGGCCGCCGTGCACCAGTTCCTCACCCACCTGCGGGCCGACGAACTCGGTGCGGCGCAGCGTGACCTCGGGGTCAGCGGCCTTGAGCGCGCCCAGTACCTGCTCGCTTTGCTGCGCGGATGTGACGCCCTTTTGCACGGGCAGCCGGATCATCACGTCGCGGGCGGTGCCGAAGTTCTGCACTTGCACGTCCGGATAGCCCAGGCCGGAAACCGTCTCGCGGACCTTGGCCAGTTCGGCGGGCTGGCTGTAGGCCACTTCCATGACCGTACCGCCGGTGAACTCCACCGACAGGTGCAGGCCGCGGGTCAGCAGGAAGAACACTGCGAGGGCAAAGGTGATGAAGGAGATCGCGTTGAAGATCAACGCGTGCTTCATGAAGGGGATATCTTTTTTGATGCGGAAGAATTCCATGGCCGTTGTCCTTTAGTTCGTCTTGGCCACGGCGGTGTCGGCATCTGGCTTCCAGACCGTACCGATCGACACGCTCTTGAGCTTCTTCTGGCGGCCGTACCACAGGTTCACCAGGCCCCGCGAGAAGAACACGGCCGAGAACATGCTGGTCAGGATGCCGATGCAATGCACCACGGCAAACCCGCGCACCGGGCCGGAGCCAAAGGCCAGCAGGGCCAGGCCTGCAATCAGGGTCGTCACGTTGGAGTCGAGAATCGTCGCCCAGGCACGCTCGTAGCCCGTATGGATGGCCGCCTGTGGCGAGACACCCGAGCGTAACTCCTCGCGGATGCGTTCATTGATCAGCACGTTCGAGTCAATGGCCACCCCAATCGCGAGGGCCATAGCGGCAATGCCCGGCAATGTGAGTGTGGCTTGCAGCATCGACAGAACCGCCACCAGCAGCAGCACGTTCACGCCCAGCGCAATGCTGGAGAACACGCCAAACAGCATGTAGTAGGCGCACATGAAGATGGCAATCGCGATCAGACCCCAGACCACGCTGTTGATGCCGCGCTCGATGTTGTCGGCGCCCAGGCTGGGGCCGATGGTGAATTCTTCGATGATTTCCATGGGCGCCGCCAGCGAACCGGCGCGCAGCAGCAGCGCGGTGTCGTTGGCTTCGGCCGTGGTCATGCGGCCCGAAATCTGCACGCGCCCGCCGCCGATCTCGGTGCGGATCACCGGCGCGGTCACCACTTCGCCCTTACCCTTTTCAAACAGCACGATGGCCATGCGCTTGCCTACGTTCTCGCGCGTGATGTCCTTGAAGATGCGTGCACCCTTGGCGTCCAGCGTGAGGTTCACAGTGGGTTCCTGCGTCTGGCCGTCAAAGCCCGGCTGGGCATCGGTCAGGTTCTCGCCGGTCAAGATCACCTGCTTCTTGACGATGACCGGCTGGCCGCTGCGTTCCAGATAGCGTTCCGAGCCGAACGGCACGGGGCCACGGCCAGTCTCGGCGGCGCGGGCTTCGGTGCCCTCGTCCACCAGGCGAACTTCCAGCGTGGCGGTGCGGCCCAGGATGTCCTTGGCCTTGGCCGTGTCCTGCACACCGGGCAGCTGCACCACGATGCGGTCCAGGCCCTGCTGCTGGATCACGGGTTCGGCCACGCCCAGTTCGTTGATCCGGTTGTGCAGCGTGACCATGTTCTGCTTGAGCGCCTGCTCCTGCACCTTGCGCGTGGCTTCGGGCTTGATGGCAACGCGCAGCTTGAATTCAGTGCCCTCGGGCGTGCTGGTGACCTGGAGGTCGGGGAACTGGTCCGCAATCAGGTTGCGGGCTGCAGTCATCGTGGCTTCGTCGCGTACCTTGATGTCGATGTTCTGCCCTTCGCGGCTGATGCCACCGTGGCGGATGCTCTTGTCGCGCAGTGCGGTGCGGATGTCGCCTGCGTACGACTCGGCTTTTTTGGTCAAGGCCGCCTGCATGTCCACCTGCAGCATGAAGTGCACGCCGCCGCGCAGGTCCAGGCCCAGGTACATGGGGTTGGCGTGCAGGGATTTGAGCCAGACGGGCGAGCGGGACACCAGGTTCAGCGCCACGATGTACGAGGGATCGCTGGCGTCGGGCACCAGGGCCTTCTGGATCGCGTCCTTGGCCTTGAGCTGCGTGTCGGGCGCATCGAAACGCGCGCGCACCGAGTTGCCTTCCAGTTCCACGAAGTCTGGCGTGACGCCAGCCGCCTTGAGCGCCTCTTCCACCCGCTGCTGCACGGCGGTGTCCACCTTGACGGTGGCTTTGGCCGACGAAACCTGCACGGCAGGTGCCTCGCCGAAGAAATTGGGCAGGGTGTACAACACCCCCACCAGCAGCACGATCACCAGGATCGCGTACTTCCAGACCGGATAACGGTTCATGATCGCGCTCTTATCTCAGTATTTCAGGCGCTGTGTGCGCCGATCCCCTCATGCCAGCGGACACCGTGGAACTGGCGTTGCCAGGCCACGGGCGTCGTCCCCCTTCCCGCGCGCAGCGCGAGAGAAAGGGGAAGCGGCGCAGCCGCTCAGGGGGTTGATCCTCACTTCACCGAACCCTTGGGAAGCACCTGAACCACGGCGCTGCGCTGCAGCTGCACTTCCACGCCGCTGGCGATCTCGATGTGCAGGAAACCTTCGGACAGGCGCGTGACCTTGCCGACGATGCCGCCTGCGGTGGCCACTTCATCGCCCTTGGCAATGGCTTCGATCATGGCGCGGTGTTCCTTCTGGCGCTTCATTTGGGGGCGGATCATGACGAAGTACAGCACCACAAACATCAGCACCAGGGGCAGCATGCCCGTGAGCGTGGACATCATGTCGCCGCCGCCAGCGGCTGCTGCGGGTGCGGTTTGGGCAAAAGCGGAAGAAATAAACACGGACTGGACTCCACAACGGATGTTCAAAATTCACACAACCCGCCAGAGGCAAGCGCCATAGCGCCTGTCAGGGCAGAACAGGGCATTGTATGCGGCGCCCCGCCTGTGTCCCCAGGAGGAAGACCCAAGGCGGCAGCGGGTGTTTGCCGCGCCAGGCGGCGCAGGGGATGGATTGACAGTTATTTAGGTAAAAATGGCTGCTAGCGCTTGATGGTTATGCATTTATAGCTCATCAATTAATAGCAAAAAGCCCGCGCCAGGCGCGGGCTCTCCGCCCCAAACGGCCGCTGCGGGCCGTGTGTCAGGCCGCCTGGCGCCGGGGCTCGGTCACCTTGCCGCTGCGCCACTGGGCCATCAGGCCGTCCCATTTGGGGCGTGCCGCTTTCAGGTGGCGCTCCTTCACGTGGCCATAGCCCCGGATCTCTTCGGGGATGCGGGCGATCTCCACGGCCAGGGCCAGGTTGTCCGCATTCAGCGTGGCCAGCAGTTCGTCGATGCAGGCGCGGTATTCCACGATCAGCGCGCGCTCCATGCGGCGCTCCTCGGTCTTGCCGAACACGTCCAGCGCCGTGCCGCGCAGACCCTTCATCTTGGCCAGCAGGCCAAAAGCGCTGCGCATCCAGGGGCCGAAGGGCTGCTTGACGAGTTCGCCCTTGTCGTTCTTCTTGGCCGTCATGGGTGGTGCCAGGTGGTGCACCAGCTTGTAGTCGCCTTCGAACATGTTGGCGATCTTGTCCGTGAAAGCCTGGTCGGTGTGCAGGCGCGCCACTTCGTACTCGTCCTTGTACGCCATGAGCTTAAACAGGTAGCGGGCCACGGCTTCGCTCAGGCGGGTGCCGACGTCCAGCCGCGATTCGGTCGCCTTCACCTTCTCGACAAACGCGTGGTACTCGGCCGCGTAGGCCGCGTTCTGGTAGCCAGTGAGGAATTCGACACGCTTGGCGATCATCTCGGTCAGCGAGGGCTTCTTCACAAACTGGATCACCTGCGCAGCCTGGAACAGCGCCTGCACCGACGCCAGATCGTGCGCGCAGCGGCGGCCCCATTCAAACGCCGCCTTGTTGTTGTCCACCTGCACGCCGTTGAGTTCCATGGCGCGGATCAGCGATGCCAACGTCAGCGGCACGCGGCCCTTTTGCCAGGCGTAGCCCAGCATCAGCGGGTTGGTGTAGATGCTGTCGCCCAGCAGCTGGGTGGCCACCTGCTCAGCGTCAAAGCTGCCCACACCGCCTGCGCCGACCGCCGCGGCAATGGCGCTGTCGCAATTGGCGCCGGGGAACTGCCAGTCCGGGTTGGTCACGAAGGCCGCCGTGGGCGTCCCGTGCGTGTTGAGCGCTACAAAGGTACGGCCCGGCTGCATCACTGCCAGCGTGTACTTGTGGGCCGCCACGATGGAATCGCAACCGATTACCAGGTCCGCCTTGGCCGTATCGACCTTGGTGGTGTAGATGGCTTCGGGGCGGTTGGCGATCTGGATGTGGCTCCAGGTGGCGCCACCCTTCTGGGCCAGGCCGCCAGCGTCCTGCGTGATGACGCCCTTGCCATCCAGGTGCGCCGCCATGCCCAGCAGCGAGCCGATGGTGATCACGCCCGTGCCGCCCACGCCGCCGACCACGATGCCCCAGGCCGCTTCGGCCACCGGCAGCACGGGTTCAGGAATGGAGGGCAGCGCCGACAGGTCGCCCTTCTTTTCCTTCTTGGGCTTCTTGAGCTTGCCGCCCTCCACCGTGACGAAGCTCGGGCAGAAGCCGTTCACGCACGAGTAGTCCTTGTTGCAGGTGCTCTGGTTGATGCGGCGCTTGCGGCCGAATTCGGTCTCCACGGGCTCGACGGAGAGGCAGTTGGACTTGGTCGAGCAATCGCCGCAGCCCTCGCACACCAGCTCGTTGATGACCACGGTCTTGTCGGGCGTGGCCAGGGTGCCGCGCTTGCGGCGGCGGCGCTTTTCGGTCGCGCAGGTCTGGTCGTAGATGATGACCGTGCAGCCCTTGATCTCGCGGAACTGGCGCTGCAGCGTGTCGAGCTCGTCGCGGTGGTGCACCGTCACGCCCTCGGCCAGCGGTACTCCGTCGTACTTCTGCGGCTCGTCGGTCACGATGATGAGCTTGACCACGCCCTCGGACTTCAGGCTGTTCATGATCTGCAGCACCGAATGGCCCTCAGGCCGCTCGCCCACCTGCTGGCCGCCGGTCATGGCCACGGCGTCGTTGTAGAGCACCTTGTAGGTGATGCTGGTGCCCGCCGCAATGCTCTGGCGGATGGCCAGCAGCCCGCTGTGGAAGTAGGTGCCGTCGCCCAGGTTGGCAAACACGTGCTGGTCGGTGGTGAACGGTGCCTGGCCCACCCAGGTCACGCCCTCGCCGCCCATCTGCGTGAAGGTGGAGGTGTTGCGATCGGGCATCCAGTTGGCCATGTAGTGGCAGCCGATGCCCGCCACGGCGCGCGAGCCCTCGGGCACGCGGGTGCTGGTGTTGTGCGGGCAGCCGCTGCAGAACCACGGGGCGCGTTCGCCCGTGTCCACCTTCAGCTCCGTCATCGCGCGTTCGCTGGCCTCGATGACGGCAATGCGCGAATCCATGCGCGCGATGATGTCGCTCGATACGCCCAGCTTCTTCAGGCGCTTGGCAATCGCCTTGGCGATGATGGCGGGGGTCAGGTCGGCCTTGGCGCGCAGCAGCCAGTTCTGGCTGGGGTTGGGCATGCTCCATTCGCCGCCCGTCGCATCGCCTTCGGGCTCGTCGAACTTGCCCAGCACATTGGGGCGCACGTCGGCGCGCCAGTTGTACAGCTCTTCTTTCAGCTGGTATTCGATGACCTGGCGTTTTTCTTCCACCACCAGGATCTCTTGCAGGCCCTGGGCGAAGTCGCGGGTGATGGTCGCTTCGAGCGGCCACACCACGTTGACCTTGTGCACGCGGATGCCCAACTGGCGGCAGGTGTCGTCATCGAGGCCCAGGTCCACCAGCGCCTGGCGTGTGTCGTTGTAGGCCTTGCCGCTGGCAATGATGCCGAAGCGGTCGTTCTTGCCTTCGATGACGTTGTAGTTGAGCTTGTTGGCGCGGATGTACGCCAGGGCCGCGTACCACTTGTAGTCCATGAGACGCGCTTCCTGCTCCAGCGGTGCGTCGGGCCAGCGGATGTGCAGGCCGCCGGGCGGCATCACGAAGTCCTCGGGCATCACGATCTTCACGCGGTCCGGGTCGATGTTGATGCTGCTCGAAGACTCCACCACCTCCTGGATGGTCTTCATGCCCGACCACACGCCCGAGAAACGGCTCATGGCAAAGGCGTGCAGGCCCATGTCCAGGATTTCCTGCACGCTGCTAGGGAAAAACACCGGCGTGCCGCAGGCCTTGAAGATGTGGTCGCTCTGGTGCGCGGCCGTGCTGCTCTTGCTGATGTGGTCGTCGCCCGCAATCGCGATAACGCCGCCATGCTTGGCGGTGCCGGCCATGTTGGCATGCTTGAACACGTCCGAGCAGCGGTCCACGCCCGGGCCCTTGCCGTACCAGATGCCGAAGACGCCGTCGAACTTCTTGCTCTGCGGGTACAGGTCCAGCTGCTGCGTGCCCCAGACGGCCGTGGCGCCCAGCTCTTCGTTCACGCCGGGCTGGAAGACGATGTTGTTGGCCGCCAGGTGCTTCTTGGCAGCCCACAGCGCCTGGTCGTAGGTGCCCAGTGGCGAGCCCCGGTAGCCGCTGATGAAACCCGCCGTGTTCAGGCCCTCCACGGCATCGCGCTGGCGCTGCAGCATGGGCAGGCGCACCAGGGCCTGCACCCCGCTCATGAAGGCCCGGCCGTGGTCCAGGGAATACTTGTCGTCAAGCGTGACGGTTTCCAGCGCCTTGCGGACGGATTCTGGGAGTGGGGCATTCATGGCTATGTCTCCAATGGCTTTTTTGTGGGGTCCGCGCCTTGTGGGCCGGTGGGGGGCAGAGTCCATCCGCCCGTTTAGGGCCGCGACTCCAGTGTGGAGAGAAGTGTATGTCTGCGCCGCTGATATGTCTTTGCGTTCTGTGCCGTGTTTAGGCTATTCTGAGAAAGGATCTTTCTCATTGCAGCCATTTTGTGAACACTCTCGACAAATTCGATATCGCCATCCTCAACGAACTGCAGGCTGACGCCCGCCTGACGAACGCCGAGCTGGCCCAGCGCGTGGGCCTGTCGGCCGCGCCCTGCTGGCGCCGCGTGCGGGCGCTGGAAGAGCAAGGCTTCATCAAGGGCTACCGCGCCGAGATCGACCGGCACAAGATTGGCCTGGGGGTGCTGGCCTTTGTGCGGCTCGATGCCGACCGCAGCACGGGCAACCTCACGCGCAAGATGGAAGAGGCCATCCGCCAGATCCCCGAGGTCGTGTCGTGTCACTACATCAGCGGCACCGGCACCTTCGAACTGCAGGTGGTGGCGCGCGACCTGGACAGCTTTTCGCAGTTCGCGCGCGACGTGCTGCTGAACCTGCCCAATGTGAAAGACATGCACACCAGCTTCTCGCTGGGCGAGGTGAAGGCCAGCGGGGCGCTGCCGCTCACGCACCTGGCGCGGGTCAAAGGGTAATTGCTATTAAATCAATAGCTGTTAGGGCTTGATGGACGCGCGGAAAGGCCTGTTTTGGCTTCAAATCCGTGCAGTGCAAGCCCTCGCCCCGGGGCGAGGGGCTCGATGTGGCCGGGCGTCCTGCAAGGTAACAAGGCGTTAGGGCGTGGTTCCTGCGCGGGGTGTGCTGTATAAGCCTGCGGAACCACAGCGGGGCTGCCAAGCTGCCGCACGCACCCTCTCCGCCACGCGCCTGCAAGGCCCTGCACCTCGTGTCCCTGACCGGGGTGTTGGTTCGCAAGGTGGCTGCGCGAGCGGTTGCCGGTGGATCTACCAATACAACGGCTCCTTTCGCGCACAGCCCCAGGGCCTGCCGACCGGAGCCCAAAAAGAGGGCGAGGGCGGCATGATCATCTGGGGCATTTTCTGGGGCGCGGTGCTGGGCTCGTGGTTCGGCGGCTACGGCGACTTCGGGCCGTTTGTGGGCGGCATTCTGGGCTTTTTCGCCGGGCTGTCGTTGCGCTGGGCGATCCGCTCGGCCATCCGCACCGAGCTGCAGGCGCACGCTACCAAGGCCACCGCCCAGCCCACGCGGGCACCGCAGGCGGCTGCGGTTGCCGAAGACCGGTCTGAGGCGGCGGCGCCCGTGCCGCAAGGGCCCGTGCCACACGCACCCCCTCCACCACCCACCCCCAGCGACGATCCTCGGGATGCGGACGACGTTTTTTGGGCCGGCGAACTCACGCCCCAAGGCCTGCCGCGTATCCCTTCGTCGGCCCCGGCGTCGGCCCCGGTGGTCGCCCGCGCGGACGCGCCCGCCGAGCCCCGCAAGACAACAACCCAGCCCGCCCCACCCAACCCCGTCGAGCTGGCCGTGCTCGCGGCCAAGAACTGGCTCCTGGGCGGCAACACCATCGTGCGCGTGGGCCTGGTGATCCTTTTCATCGGCCTGTCTTTCCTCGCACGCTACGCCGCCTCGGCCGGGCTGCTGCCGGTTGAATTCCGCCTGGCAGCGGTTGCCGCGGTAGGTATTGCGCTGCTGGGGGTGGGGTTCCGCAAGCGCACCGACAAGCCCGGCTTTGCGCTGGCCCTGCAGGGCGGCGGCGTGGCGGTGATGTACCTCACCGTGTTTGCGGCCTTCCGGCTCTATGGGCTGTTGCCGCCGCTCTGGGCCTTCGGGTTGATGATCGCGGTCTGCGCGGCCAGCTGCGCGCTGGCGCTGCTGCAGGATTCGCGCGCGCTCGCGGTGGCGGCGTTCGCCGGGGGCTTTGCGGCGCCCATCCTGCTGTCCACCGGCCAGGGCAGCCACGTGGGCCTGTTCAGCTACTACACCCTGCTCAACCTGGCGATTCTCTTCATCGCCCACCAGCGCTCCTGGCGCGTGCTCAACGTGGTGGGTTTTGTCGCCACCTTTGGCGTGGCCACGGCCTGGGGGGCGCTCAAGTATGTGCCCGCTCACTACGCCAGCACGCAACCCTTCCTCGCGGGCTTTGTGCTGATCTACCTCGCCACCGCCATCCTCTATGCGCGCAACACGCCCACGAAGCTGGGCAAGACGGTGGACAGCATGCTGGTCTTCGGCACGCCGCTGGTGGGTTTTGGGCTGCAGGCCGGGCTGGTGCAGCCGTTTGAGCTGGGCGCGGCCTTCTCGGCGCTGGCCTTTGCTGCGCTCTACCTGCTGACCGCGACCGTGCTGGTGCGCCGCGCGCAAGCCAGCTGGCGCCTGCTCACCGAATGTTTCATCGCCATCGGCGTGGGCTTTGCCACGCTGGCCGTGCCGCTCGCGCTGGATGCGCAGTGGACCTCGGCGGTGTGGGCGCTCGAAGGCGCGGGCGCCTTCTGGGTCGGCATGCGCCAGGCGCGCTGGATGCCGCGGGCCTTTGGTCTGGTGCTGCAGGTCGTCGCCATGCTGGCGTTCATGAGCGGTGTGGACGGCGGGGGCCTGCAGGTCTCGCCCCTGCCGCTGGCCAACCCGGCCTTCCTGGGTGCGATGCTGATTGCGCTGCCCGCGCTGCTGCTGGCCTGGTGGCTGCGCCAGCCGCTGTCACACAGCGGTTCGGCCTGGGCCCAGGGCTATGCCAGGGTGGAGGTGCTGCTGCCCAATCCGGCCTACCTCTACGGCTTTGTCTTCTGGTGCCTGGCCTGGTGGCTGGAGATCACGCGGCGCGTGCCTAGCCTGGAGGCGGGCCAGTGGCCCGTGCCGGTGTTCTCGGACCGCGTTGCCGAACTGCTGGGCATGTTGGCCGTGGTGCTGAGCGCCGCGCTGTCGATGGTGCTCGGCCTGCGCACGCGCTGGGCCGTGGCCACCTGGCCTGCGCGCGCCACCATCGGCGTGCTGGCGCTGGGGTTCGTGGCGCAGGTGGTGGACGGCCACCGCGTGCTGAACACGCCCGCCTGGGCCGTGTGGCCCATTGTGCTGGCGCTGCATGGGTGGATGCTGCGGCAGACCGATCGCTGGCAGGCGGCGGACGCTGAGGGCCCGTCCGCCCAAAGCGCGCCGCGCTTCGGCTGGTTCCACGCCGCCACGGCCTGGCTGGTGACCTTGCTGCTGGCCGACTGCCTGTGGTCCGGCATCGGCAAGGCCGAGCTGTGGCGCACCTCGTGGGCCGGTGTGGTCCTGCTGGTCAGCGCGATTGCGGTGCTGATGCTGCTCGCGCTCTGGGCAGGCCGTGGCAACCAGCCTGCGGCACGCGCGGCGCTGCCCTGGCCGCTGAACCCCCATGCCGAGGCCTACTACTGGCTGGCCGCCCTGCCCCTGGCGGTGCTGGTGTTCGGGGGCGCGCTGCTGGCCGCCGTGCATTCGTCCGGACACACGGCGCCGCTGCCCTACATCCCGCTGCTCAACCCCACCGACCTGACCCTGGCGCTCGCGCTGGGCGGCCTGGTGTTCTGGCGGCGCGTGCTGCTCGCAGCGCTGCCGCCCCCGGCCCGCTCGGGCGGGCTCACCGGGCGCCATGCGCTGGTGGCCTTGGCGCTGCTCGCGTTCATCGTGATCAACACCGTGTGGCTGCGGGTGGCCCACCACTTCTTTGGCGTACGCTGGGATGCCTCGGCGCTGTTCAACAGCTTTGTGGTGCAGACCGGCTACGCGATCCTGTGGACGCTGCTGGCGCTCAGCATGATGGTGCTGGCACACCGCTGCGTGCAGCGGCCGCTGTGGCTGGTGGGCGCGGGCCTGCTGGGCGTGGTGGTGGTCAAGCTGCTGCTGATCGATCTGTCCAACGCGGGGGGGGCCGAACGCATCATTGCCTTCATCGCCGTGGGTGTGCTGATGCTGGTGGTGGGCTACTTTGCGCCGCTGCCGCCCAAGGCTGCGGCCCCTGCGGAGCCTGCTGCGCCACCGCCATCGCAACCAGAAACACTGCCATGAAGAAGCCTGTCGCCCTGAACCTGCCCCTGGTGCTGGCCGCAGCCGCCTTGTCCCTGTGCGCCGGCGTGGCCCAGGCGGCGGCCGATGCCAACAGCCCTGCGGCCTACGCCATCCGCGTTCCTGTCACGCTCGCGGCCGATGCGCCGCTGCAGCGCGTGGTGCTGCCCGCCGAGGTGCTGGTGCGCCTGCAAAGCCCGGGCTATGCCGATGTGCGCCTCTTCAACGGCGCGGGCCAGCCCGTGCCGATGGCCCTGGCCGGTGTGGCGGCGGCCAGCGCGCCCGAGGAATTGGTGACCTTGCCCGCGTATCCCATCCTGGGCGCCGCCAGCACGGGCACGGCCGGGCTGGAGGGGCTGTCGCTGCGCATCGAGGAGCGCCAGGGCCAGCGTGTGGTGCAGATCGACACGGCCGCCACGACCACCACGGCAGGCCCTGCCACCCCGCAGGCCGTGCGCGGCGCGCTGCTCGACGCGCGCAATGTGCAGCTGCCCGTGGCCCGCATGGCCCTGGACGTGGATCTGCCTGCGGGCCAGCCCGTGACGTTCCGGGTGCAGGCCAGCAAGGACCTCAAACATTGGCAGCCACTGGCCGAGACCGTGCTTTACCGTGCCGACGCTGCGGCGGCGCCCACGGCACCGGGCCGCCTGGGCAACGAGCAGGTCGACCTGCAGCGCGCCGACCTGAAGGGCCACTACCTGCGCGTGACCTGGGGCGACGCTGCCGTGACCCTGCGCGGCGCCACGCTGGCTACCTCGTCCAAAACGGGCCCGCGCGAGCGCGTCAGCGCCAGCATGGCCACGCCCGCCCTGGCCAACCCGCGCGAGCTGGTGTTTGCGCTGCCGTTTGCCACACCGGTCGCCGCGCTCGCCATCACGCCGCCCGGCAGCAATGTGCTGATTCCCGTGCGCGTGCTGGGCCGCAACCACCGCGAGCAGCCTTGGTCGCCATTGGCCAGTGCCGTGGTCTACAAGATGGCAACCGGCGGCAAGGAACAGGCCAGCGGGCCCGTGGAGCTGGGCGGTGCCTCGGTGCGCGAGATCAAGATCGAAGCCGACCCCAAGACCCCCGGTTTTGCTGCCGCGCCCGCTTTGGCGCTGCAGTTCGAGCCCGCGCAGCTGGTGTTCCTGGCCAGCGGGCAGGGGCCCTTCACGCTGGCGGCGGGGCTGCCCGGGGCCACGGCGGCGGCCAGCGCCTTCCTGCCCCTGGCCAGCCTGGTGCCGGGCTACCAGCCCGCGCAAGAGAACCAGCTGCCCGTGGCGCTGGCCGATGTGGCCCGTGCCGATATCACCGGCGGCCAGCCCGCAGACGGCGCGCAGGTGCCCGCTGCGGCGGCCAGCGGCGGCATCTCCACGCGCAGCGCCGTGTTGTGGGGCGTGCTGCTGGCGGGCGTGGCGGCACTCGGGCTCATGGCCTGGCTGCTGCTGCGGCAAACCAAACAGGCGGGCCACCAGGCCCCTGCTGCGCCGACCGATGCGGCGTGACGAGACGCGCGGGACATGCCTGCAGTCGGCTATTTAGCGCGGAACCACCACAGCCGCGCCAACCGTCGCACAATGCGCAGACATGCCGCCATTGCCGTCCCACGAAAGCACGCGCAGCGTTGCGCCCCCGCCCTCCCCTGATGCCCCGGACCTGAGCCCGGGCGCCCCGCCGCAGAACGATGCGGCTGCAGACCGTGCCGCGCGTGCGGATCTGGCGCATGGCACCGAAGAGTCCGTCGCCGCCCAGTTGGGGGACAGCGCGGCGCTGAACCAGGCGGCTTCGCTCTCACCGTTTGCGCCCTTGTCGGTGCCTGTGTTCCGCATGCTCTGGCTCACCTGGGTGGCGGCCAACACCTGCATGTGGATGAACGACGTGGCGGCCGCCTGGCTCATGACCACGCTCACCACCTCGCCCGTGCTGGTGGCGCTGGTGCAGACCGCTTCCACGCTGCCCGTGTTCCTGCTGGGCCTGCCCAGCGGTGCGCTGGCCGACATCCTGGACCGGCGCCGTTACTTCATCGCCACGCAGTTTTGGGTCGCGGCCGTGGCGCTGGTGCTGTGTGTGGCCATCCTGGCCGGAGGCATGACGGCGCCGCTGCTGCTGGCGCTCACCTTTGCCAACGGCATCGGCCTGGCCATGCGCTGGCCGGTGTTTGCGGCCATCGTGCCGGAGCTGGTCAGCCGCCCGCAGCTGCCCGCCGCACTGGCGCTCAACGGCGTTGCCATGAACGCCTCGCGCATCATCGGCCCGCTGCTGGCGGGCGCCATCATCGCCAGCGCGGGCAGCGCCTGGGTGTTTGTGCTCAACGCTGTGCTGTCCATCCTCTCGGGCCTGGTCATCATGCGCTGGAAGCGGGTGCACACACCCAGCCCGCTGGGCCGCGAGCGTCTGACCAGTGCCATGCGCGTGGGCCTGCAGTTCGTGCGCCAGTCGCCGCGCATGCGGGCCGTGCTGTGGCGCATCTCCATCTTCTTTCTGCACGCCACCGCGCTGCTGGCCCTGCTGCCGCTGCTGGCCAAAGGGCTCGAAGGCGGCGGCGCGGGCACCTTCACGCTGCTGCTGGCCAGCATGGGCGCGGGCGCCATCACGGCGGCCATGTTCTTGCCGCGCCTGCGCCAGGCCATGGCGCGCGATGTGCTGGTGATACGCGGCACAGCGCTGCAGGCCGCCGCCACGGGCGTGATGGCCGTGGCGCCCAATGTGTACGTGGCCGTGCCCGCGATGTTCGTGGCGGGCATGGCGTGGATCACCACGGCCAACTCGCTGTCGGTGTCTGCCCAGCTCGCGCTGCCCAACTGGGTGCGCGCGCGCGGCATGTCCATCTACCAGATGGCCATCATGGGCTCCACCGCGCTGGGCGCCGCCGTGTGGGGCCAGGTGGCCACGGTCACCGATGTGCATGTGAGCCTGGGCATTGCCGCCGCCACCGGCGTGGTGGCCATGCTGCTGGTGCAGCGCCTGGTGGCCGACCGCAGCATGGAGGAGGACCTGAGCCCCTCGCGCGCCTTCAAGGCGCCCGTGGCCGACACACCGCCCGGATCAGGGCACCTGGTGGTCACCATCGAATACTTCATCGACCCCGCCCGCGCCGCTGAATTTCGCGCCGTGATGCAGGAAAGCCGCAGGAGCCGCCTGCGCCAGGGCGCCCTGGGCTGGCAGCTGCTGCACGACATCAGCCAGCCCGCGCGGTATGTGGAGCGCATCGAGGACGAGTCCTGGACGGAGCACCTGCGCCGCTTTGACCGCGTGACCGCCTCGGATGTGGCGCTGCGGGACCGCAAGCTGGCGTTTCATGTGGGCGATGCGCCGCCCCGGGTGACGCGCTGGGCGGTGGAGCAATGAGGGGCCTCCCCGGGTAGCTATAAATCACCCGCGCATGCCGCTGGTGCAGACAATGCGGTAGCCCGAAAAAAAGGGAACACACGATGGTGTTCCCTTTCAATAGGAGCGTGCAACGCCCCGAAGCCAATGAGCGGCTGTTGGATCAGTCGGGCGAACCGGCCCAGATATCGGAACGCAAGCCCGCATCTGCGCCCACGGCTGCAGACTTCGCGCTCGCCGCCTTTGCCGTGACGTCGGTCACGGAGATCGCCACCGGACGAAGCGCATCGCCGCCGGAAACTTCACGCGAAGTCACACAAAACCATTCGCCTGGAATCGCCGCGACCACTGTGCCAGCATCACTTTCGCGCCCTGGGTTGCGGCCCAGCCATCCTGCAGTATTCGTCCGGATGGGTTTGCCGCTAGCGTCGATAGATGTGGAATTCCAGTCGTCGTTGCTCCCGGTGGAGTTGTCGCTGAATCGGATCACCAGCGTGGGGTTGGAATCGGCAGCCATGCCTTCTGCCAGGACGACGAACACTTTGCTGCCGTCCGGCAACGTTTTCCCACCTGCGCCCACAATCGTGCACGCCGCTGTCAGCGTGTTCTGCGATTGCACCGCAATCGTGCTGATGTTGAGCAGCTCTGCATGCACACCCGTGGCCATCGCCAGGCCCAAGCTCATTCCCAAAACACTCTTCAAAATACCTTGTCGCATGGTGCGATCCTCTCATTGTTAATAACAAACACGATCTGTGCTGGGGCACAGACCTCCTCCCTGTCTTCGGCGCTGGAACAGAACAACTGCCATCGCCATGACGCCACCATGGCACCGCAATGAAGCCCATGCCGACGCAGGCCTGGCAGGTTCGGCGCCCCTGCACTCCGCTGTCAAAAGCGGCGGCTTTGTGCCATCCGTGCGCTTCGCGCGATTCTTGGCTGGCTGAAGGGTTACGGCGGCGATAGGCCGTTGGTCGCCCAGAGAGCCACTACCTGCCGAAGACGAGCGCAGATTCTCAAGGGCCAATCTGGTAGTGGTGCCGTTGACTTTGTAGTCATCTGTAAATGCACTTGGCCCGCAGGTATGGCCATTCACAGGAGGGTTTACAACCTCCGCACGCGCGTCGATGCGGGCGGCGGCGTTGCTTCGTTCCGCGAGTGCCTCTTACAACGCGTCACAAAAACTCCATCGGTTTCACCATCCTGCTCCGGGGCATGTGGGGCTGGCCATTGCTGCATGGCATCAGCCAGTCCGTTCGGTTTGTGGAACGCATCCGCGAGGAAGCCCGGACGGAATACCTGCTGTGCTTTATCGGGTGATGGCTGTATGACGTGGCGCAGCGGGGCCACACGCTGGGGCTTTATGGGGGATGCGCCGCCGAGGGGGACAAGGTGGGCGTTGGGCCGTGGGCTGGGTTTTGTGCGATTTGAGATGTTTTTGGTCGCTAGCGCTTGTGGGGTAAGTGCTATAAGCTATAAATTTTGTAGCATTGTGGCTCGCCTCACTCCGCCCTTCGGGCTGAACGCCCCCGGCCAGTGCGACTCGGTTGAAAATCCCGGCCCATGACCTTCATTTTTCAGATGCTCTACCAAGTGCATCCGCTGCTTCCACTCGCGTATTTGATCGTGCTGGGGAACGGGGTTCTCGCCCCCGCTATCTATTGCGCCGCGCGCGGTATCCCGTATGACATCACGAAGATCTGGTCGTTGGCCAAGCACGGCCAGATCGGCGCGAGATATACCGTGATCTCGTGGGCCGCATTTGCCGCAGCGTCGGTCTTGGTTCTTGTTCTGTATGGGGTGAGATGAACCTATGAATCTCCTCGCGCGCTCCCGCCTGCTGCTTTCTTTCCTGTGTATCGTCCCCTGCGTCCACGCCGCCTCCGACCCAGCCCTGCTCGGCTGCTGGCGCGCCACCAACATCGTGCTGACCACCCCCGATGGCGAAAAGGCCGAAGACACCTCCGGCCGCTGCACCCTGCAGTTTAAGGAAGATCAGTTCGAATCGACCTGCAAGACCGCCAGCGGGACGGCCATTACCACGTACCGTTACCAGGTCGTCCGCCCCCAGGTGTATGCGGCTACCATGGCGGGCAGCACTTTCAGGACGGAGATGGTGGGCTCGACGCGCGAGTACGAGTACCGCATCACGGGCGATCAACTGCGCACTGTGACCGTGCCCCCAGCCATGGCGTTCGCGGCAGCGGCTGCGGCCCAGCGGGTGGAAACCGAAGCGGCAAGGGCGCCGTGCCCGTGAACCCGGCGGCCAACCACTGGGCGTAGGTTCGCAGAGGGGTTGAGAGTTTGCTATTAATCTAATAGCTATTAGCGCTTGCTGAATAAGCGCTGGCGGCTAAAATCATCCAAAAATCATCGGGGCCACAACGCCCACAGACGCAGGTTCTGCTTCAGGCGCCCGGCGATGTCGCCCGCTTCCGGGCCCCAGCCAGTGAAGAAGTCTGCACGCACCGCCCCCAGGATGGCGCTGCCCGTGTCCTGCGCAAGCACCATGCGATTGAGCTGTACCTGCGGGCCGCTGGAGGCCAGCCAGACGGGTGTGCCGTACGGGATGCTCTGGCGGTCCACGGCGATGGAGCGGCCGGGGGTGAGCGGTACACCCTGGGCGCCGCGCGGGCCGAAGCCCGCGTCCAGCGGGTTCAGAGGCTCCTCGCGAAAGAACACATAGCGCGGGTTGGTCCACATCAGCTCGTTGGTGCGCTGGGGGTTGGCGGCCAGCCAGGCGCGGATGCCGGGCCAGGTGGCGTCGCGGGTGTAGCCCTGGTCGAGCAGCCAGCGGCCGATGCTCTGGTAGGGCTGGTCGTTGGTGCCCGCGTAAGCCACGCGCACCAGCGACACCGTGCCGTCTGCCTCGGCGATGCGCAGGCGGCCCGAGCCCTGGATGTGCAGCACCATCGATTCCACCGGGTCGCGCAGCCAGGCGATGGCGCGGCCCGCGAGCGCGGCCTGCGCTTCCGGCAGGGTCTCGATCTGCTGGCGCGTGTACCAGGGCTTGCGGGCCCCAAGGCTGGTCGGTACGCGGTAAATGGGCACGGCAAAGCCATTGCCTGGCTGGCGGGTGGCCTCCATCATCGGCTCGTAGTACGCGGTGAGCAGGCCTTCGGGGTTGCCGTCGGTTGCTTCAACGCGGTAGGGCTGCAGGCGGGCGATGAGCCACGCGCGTTGCTCGTCGGCGGTGGCAATGCTGAGCTGGCGCACTTCGCTGCACAGCGCAGTGAAGGGGGGCTGGGGGCGTTCGCAGCTCTTGATCCAGGCGTTCCAGGCCTCGTGCAACGCATCGTCGGCAAAGCCCGGCAGCTCGGCCCAGCGCACGGGAATCCAGCGGCTTTTGGGCTGTGACATCGGTGGCGGCAGCGGGCCGGTGTCGCCGGGCAGCACCACGGTGCTGGGCGGTGGTGGCGCGGGGATGGCCCCGGGGCGGGAGGGGCTTGGGGCAGGGGGCGTTGAGCAGGCGGCCAGCGTTCCTACAATCAGCGCCGTCAAAGCAACGCGCAGGAGTGTCAATTTCATGGGGCTGATTTTGCTTGAAGCGCTGCTGGCGCTGGTGTTGCTGGTGGCCATCGTCTGGTGGACGATGTTCTCGGGCCGCAAGGGTGGCGAGCTGCAGCCGCCGCCGCAGGAGCCTTTGCCACCACCGCCAGCGGCATCCCCCCAGGCAGCTCCCCCACCACCTCCGGCGCAATGACCTTGCCTGCGCGCGGGCAGCGGGCCCAGGCGGCTTCGTCCTACAGCCAGGGTGCCGCTGTGCCGATGGTGCCCCGGCCCGGCTGCAGCCACGATGGCGATGAGCTGGGCGCACCCGATGCCTAGGCCCACCACAGGCCATGCGGCACGCGATCGGAAGTCCCGAAGCGCCCAGCTCCGTTGAATCTTTCAAGGAGCACCACCATGCGCAAACACATTCTTCTCGGCGCCACCGCCGTCATCGTTCTGGCCACTGGCTGTGCCAGCATGGACGACACCCAGCGCCGTACCGCCACCGGGGCCGGCGTGGGCGCGCTGGCAGGCGCCGTCATCGGTTCGGCCACCGGCGGCAGCGCTGGCACCGGGGCAGTGGTAGGTGCCGGTGTGGGGGCCCTGGGCACCTACATCTGGTCGCAGAACATGGAGCGCCAGAAGCGCGAGATGGAGCAGGCCACGCGAGGCACCGGCATCGGCGTGACGCAGACAGCCGACAACCAGCTCATGCTCAACATCCCCAGCGACATTTCGTTTGCCGTGGGCCGTTCGGACATCCAGCCCAATTTCGCGCCCGTGCTCGACCAGTTCGCTGCCGGGCTGCGCAACAACCCCAACACCGATGTCCGCATCGTCGGCCACACCGACAACACCGGCAGCGACGCCATCAACAACCCGCTCTCGATGGACCGGGCTGCCAGCACGCGCAGCTATCTCACGGGGCGGGGCGTGGACGGGCGCCGCATCGCCATCGACGGAATGGGGGAGCGGTATCCCATCGCCACGAACGAGTCGGCCGACGGCCGGGCGCGCAATCGGCGCGTGGAGATCTTTGTGGGCGAGCGGCCACGCGGGTAAGCAACCACACCCGAGAGGGCGTGGGGCGGGCGCGCAGAGCCCTACTTCTCTATGCGCAGCAGGTTGGCCAGCTCCACGGCCGACTTGACCTGCATCTTGTCGAACACGCGTGAGCGGTGCACCTCCACCGTGCGCACGCTGATATCGAGCTGGTCAGCGATCAGCTTGTTGGGCAGGCCCGCTACCACGAGGTCCATCACATCGCGCTCGCGGTCCGTCAGATCGCGCAGGCGCACCTGAAGGTCGCTGCGCTCACGCAGTTGCGCCAGGCGCTCGGCCGACTTGGCCAGCGCCTGCTCAACACGGTCTACCAGCGCGTTGTCGGAAAACGGTTTTTCGCAGAAATCAAACGCACCCCTCTTGACGGTGTCCACGGCAGTGGGCACGTCCGCGTGGCCGGTCAGGAAGATCACCGGCATGGTGGCCAGGTCACCACGCACCGCCAGCAGGTCGAACAGCGCCAGGCCGCTCATGCCGGGCATGCGCACGTCCAGCAGCAGGCAGCAGGGCTGGCGCTGCGCGGGCCGGCTTGAGAGCATGGCGTCAAAGGCCTCGGCACTTTCAAAGGACTCGCTGAATAGCCTGCGCGAACGCAATAGCCACGCCAGCGCTTCGCGCACGCTGGCGTCGTCGTCCACGATGTACACGGTGGCGTTGGTGGTGGGCTCCATGGTTTAACTCGGTTAACTAGTGCATTGTCGGTTACGCGCGGTCGACGCAACCGGCGCGACCTGGGCGGGGGCCGCCCCGCCGCGCTAGCGGCGTACCCCTTCCCGCGCGCAGCGCGAGAGAAGGGGGAAGCGACGTAGTCGCTCAGGGGCTTGTTGCTGGTAGCGTGAAGGTAAACACCGTACCACGCGGTTCATGGGGCGCAAATCCGAGAAAACCGCCATGCTGCTCGATCACCGTGCGGCACATGCTCAGCCCCAGACCCATGCCCTCGGGGCGGGTGGTGAAAAACGGGGTGAAAAGCCTTTCGGCTACGTCCTGGGGAATGCCCGATCCCAGGTCGGTCACCGCAAACTCGATCCAGCCGCTGTGCTGGTTTGACGCCGCACGCCGCACCCGAATGTCCAGAATGCGCGTGGGTAGGGCGGGGTCGTCCATGGCCTGCATGGCATTGCGCGCCAGGTTGAGCAGCACCTGCTCGACCATGGTGCGGTCGCACAACACGGGGGGCAGGTGGGGCTCCAGCGAGGTGTTCACGCGCACCCCCAGCTTGCGTGCCTGCAGGCTCACCAGCGGCAGGATGGCATCGAGCAACTGCTGCGCGTACACCGCTTCGCGCGCCTGGTCGCGGCGGCGCACAAAGTCGTGGACGCTCTTGATCACCTTGCCTGCGCGCTCGGCTTGCCGCGCAATATGTTGCATGGCCATGCGCACATCCTGCAGCTGCTCGGCATGGGCAGCGGCGCCTGCGCCCTGCTCTGCCGGTGCGGGCGCCTCCAGCAGGTTGATGGAGCCGGTGGCATAGCTGGAAATGGCGGCCAGGGGCTGATTGAGTTCGTGGCTCAGCAGCGAGGCCATTTCGCCCACGGTGGCCAGGCGGGCGGTGGCCTGCAGCCGCTCTTGTGACGCCCGCGACAGCTCTTCCACCCGCCGCTGCTCGCTGATGTCGAGGAACGCGCTCATCCAGCCCGTGTGCAGGCCCTGGGCGTTGATGAGCGGGGCCTCGATGATCAGCACAGGGAAGCGGGTGCCGTCCTTGCGCATGAATTCGGACTCGAAACCCTCGCGCGGCGGCATGGTGCCCGCAAAGCGGATGGCCTGGCGCTGGCGATACTCCTCCACCCGCTCGGGGGGCCAGTAGGGCGCGGTCACGCTTTGGCCCAGCAGCTCCGGCGCGCTGAACCCCACCATGGCGCAGAAGGCCGGGTTGACATAGGTGATGCGGCCTTCCAGATCGCGGGCGCGCAGGCCTGTGACCAGCGAGTCCTCCATGGCCTTGCGAAACGCCAGCGCGTCGGCCAGATCGCGCTCGGCGCGCAGGCGCCTGCGGTTGTCGCGCACCAGCACCACCATCACGGTGACCAGCGCAATCGACATGGCGGTGACCAGCGCGGTCAGCACGTTGGGGAACAGGCTGGGCGCGCTATGCCAGGTGTCCATGCGCAGCACCAGGGTGCTGCCGGGCAGATCCAGCAGGTGCGTGGCCGTGAACATGCGCGAGCCGCGGCGCGCGGCGCCCAGCACGGCCAGCCGGGTGCCGTCGGCCTCGGTGAACGAGGCCTCCTGGCTGCGGGTGAGGTTGTGCGCCACCAGGTTGATCAGCACGTCCTGCAGCGAATACGTGACCACCAGGAAACCCGTGCTGCGCCCGCCCGAGGTGAGCGGCAGGCACAGCTCCATCATCTCCGAGCCCAGCCCGTCGCCGTGGGGCTGAAAGTAGCTGCTTGAATAGGCTGGGCTGCTCAGGCGGCGTGCGTTGGCACAGGCAATGGCGGCGTCGGACTGGTTACCCTCACGCAGCCGGGCGTCCCAGGCCACGGGGCGGTAGGGCGACTGTGCATGGGTGCGTACCCGCAGGTCGGCATCGCGCCACTCGATGCGCACGAGCTCCCGCCGGTTGCGCAGCAGCTCGGCTGCATCGACCTCCCAGGCCAGCTGGCCCGGGTCGCCCGCGTGCAGGGCCTGCAGGCTTTGCAGGTTGCGCGTAAGCGCCACGCGGATGTCGGACACCGCGTCGGCCGTGTCACGCTCCAGGCGCGACTGCACCTGACTGGCCTCGTAGCGCCCCGCAAGCCACACCATGGTGGCGAGCATGGAGATCACCAGGGCTACCAGCAGGGTCCACAGCGACCAGCGCCGCCATGCGCCGCGCCAGCGTCTGAAGAGTGTGCGCTGCTGCGGGATCTTCACAGGACGCGGTGCGACAAGGCGGGCAACTGAAGGCGAATGTCGCGCAGGCGCTGCGGGTCCACCACACCTGACACCACGCCCGCCAGTTGGTCCTGCTGGGCGAGCACGGTGCCCCAGGGGTCAACCAGCATGCTGTGGCCCCAGGTGTGCCGCCCGTTTTCGTGCACACCGCCCTGTGCGGGCGCCAGCACATACGCCAGGTTTTCCACGGCGCGGGCGCGCAGCAGCAGCTCCCAGTGCGCCTGGCCGGTGGTGTGGGTGAACGCGCTGGGCACGAGCAGCAGGTCTGCGCCTGCGCTGGCGTGGGCGCGGTACAGCTCGGGAAAGCGCAGGTCATAGCACACCGAGAGGCCCACGCGCCAGCAGTGGCCGTCGCGCGATGGCAGCTCGAACTGCACGGGGGTGTTGCCCGCTTCGATGACCCGGCCTTCGTGGAACTGCTCGCGCCCGTTGTCAAAGTAGAAAAGATGAATCTTGTCGTAGCGTGCCACGCAGTCGCCAGCGGGGTTGAACACCAGGGTGGTGTTGCGCACCCGGTCGGGTGTGGTGGCGACCAGCGGCAAGGTGCCCCCCACAATCCACATCTGCAGCTCGCGTGCCGCGCTGGCCAGAAAGTGCTGGATACGGCCCTCGCCCGGTGCTTCGCGCAGGGCGAGCTTGTCGGTGTCCTTGTGGCCCATCACGCAGAAGTATTCGGGCAGCACGGCCAGCTCGGCACCTGCGCTGGCGGCCTGCTCCAGCAGGGCGCGTGCAGCGCGCAGGTTGTCGTCGAGCCGGGTGCAGGACACCATCTGGATCGCAGCAACTTTCATCATGACGGTTCTCCGGTGCGGGGTGCGCTGGGGCGTGTGGGCGTGCCGGTTGCAGGGCCTGCCTCGCGGTTGCGGCGGGCCACGCGCACCACGCGGGGGTCCGTCCAGGTGCCATCGATGCGGAACTCCTGCGTGGCCGCCTCGATCAGCGGGCCGCGCAGAAATACCTGGGCCAGGAAGCTGCCCAGCCCAATGACCGGGTTGATGGCTGTGGCCACCAGGGACGCGGTCATGGCGTTGATCTCGGGCACCACCACCACGCGCAGGTCCTGGGTTTCCTGGTCGATGTTGGCGCTGCCCTCCATCAGCACGGCGGCGTTGACGCCCTTCATCTGCAGATTGTTCGTGGTGGCCACGCCCTGCTCGATGCGCACATCGCCCCGGACAAAGTCGAACGCAAAACCCTCGCTGAACACATCGCGGAAGTCGAGCGTCAGGCGGCGTGGCAGCGATTGCAGGCTCAGCACGCCCAGCAGCTTGGCCAGGCCTGGGTCGGCCTTGAGGAACTGGCCGGACTCCACGTTCAGGTTGATCTGCCCGGTCATGCTGCGGTAGTCAGGGCTGAACGGCGCGCCGATCCAGGCCACCTGCCCTTCCATGCGGCCCTTGCCACGCCGGACCACATTGGCCATGCCCATGCGGCCCAGCAGGTCGCCCGAGTCGCGGATGTCCAGCTTGAAGTTGAGCACCGTGCGCCGCTCCGGCGTGCGGGGCCCCACCCCTGCGGTGTTCAGCACCGCCCAGTTGCCGTTGGCTGTGAAGTTCGCCTCGGGCGCGAGGATATTGAATTTGGAGAGACGCCATTCGCGCTGCGTGCCATCTCCGCCCCGGTTCTGCGCTTCTATTTCCACACGCCCGAGGCGTTTGCCGCGCAGTTCAAAGTCATCCACCACGATGTCCAGCGCAGGCAGGGCGCCGGGCTGCTCGTCCAGCAGAGCCTCGACCTGGGTGACGTCGCTCTGGGGCATGTTCACGCGCGAGAGCCGCGCAAACAGGCGCCCGTTGGGGTGTTCGGCGCCGCCTGGCTGGCGGTATTCCAGATAGCCGTTGAGTTCCGTGGCGTCGAGGTTGGCACGCCAGGTGGTGCCATCCCGCAGCGCGCCGGCCACGATGTTGTGCAGGGTGCGACCCTGCAACGTGAGTTCGCGGGCGCGCAAGGCCAGTGTGGTGGGCAGGTAGTCCTGCGCCGTGCTGGGCGTTCCCGTTGAGCCTGGCGATCCGGGTGCGGTCGCGGGGCGCGCAGCGGGTTCGCTGCCGGTTGCCTGGGTCAGCACGTCTTCCCAGGCATCCACATCGAGCTTGCCCTGGCTGATGTTGGCCGCCACACCCTGCGCGGGCACCGGGGCGGATTCCCCGCCCGACAGGCCGATGCCGATGGCACCGCGCAGCACCCGGGCCTGGGGCCCGCCCAGATCCCGAACGTAGGTGGCCGAGCCTAGTGCGCCCAGGTCCAGCGTGATCTGATCGCGCAAAGGCGGGGCTTCGGTGCCATTTCCAGCCTGCGTAAGGCCCACCAGCGATTCGCGGGCCACCTGGGTTTCAAACCGCAGTGGCAGGCTGCTTTCGGCCGTCTTGCCCAGCGGGGCGGGCAGCGCCAGCGCCAGCCCCTGCAGGCTGGTGGTGACCTGCACCTCCGGCACGCCACGGCGAAACGCGAGCGCCATGGAATACGCGGTGCTGCCCGTGGCGCGGCGCGCCAGCTGCGAGAGCATGCCCAGTTGTGATGCCTGCTGCAGCCCTTCGGCCGTGGCGGTGCCCTGTGCGCGAAGCTGCACAGCCGATTCGGTGGCCGGGGCATTGGAGGGCAGAGCGCGCATGCCGCCCTCCAGCCGGACAGCGCCGCCCAGTGCCTGGGCCTGCACGGTATTGAGCGAAAAACCGCCTTCGGTGAACTGCACCACGCCCCGCACCCGGCTCAGCGTCGGGGTGTCGGGGGTAATGCGAAGTTCGTTGCCCGCCAGCGTGACGCTGCCCTGGACCTTGGATTTTTCGATGTCGCTGATCGGCAAGGTCAGGCGCAACTTGAAATCTGCGTTGCCGGCGCCGCTGGCCTGCTCCAGTGCATTGCCGGTCATCCGGCCCAAAGGCGACGTGTTCATGAGCGTGAGCAGCTCGGTCAGCGGCCCCCGGGCATCGGCACTGACACCCACCACGGTATGGGAGAGATCTGGAATCTTGGCGTCCACCTTCGACAGGCGCAGGCCCGGGCGTCCCGCAAAACTGCCACTGGCGCCGCGCACCTGCATGGAGGAGCGTTCAAAGATCAGCTCCCCCGCCAGCTCCGTCAATGCAGGCCACGGCAACGTATTGGCCGGTTGCAGCTGCGTGGGGACGTAGGCGTAGGTGACATCCTTCACGCGGGCTGCGATGCGAAATTCGCCTTGTTTGGGGTCGTCGAAAGGCAGGTGGTGCAGATCCCCCTTGACGCGGAACTGCACGTTGCTCGCGCTGCCCGCCACCACGGCGTCGCGCACATAGTGGCGCGACTCCTGGGGGATGGACAGCGGCAGGTAGCGGTGCACACGGGTCCCGTCCGCCCGGTTCAGGGTGCCTGTGAGGTCCAGCACCCCCGGAAAGCGAGAGCGGTGTGCCACTTTGCCCGCATCGCTGGTATGCCAAGTGGCCCGGGCCTCGCCCTGGGCGTCGGCATTGGCAAACTGCACATCGGTGGCCTGCACGGCGATGCGGTCGCCATCGAGTTGCCAGCGCACATCGGCGCTGAGCCGGTCCAGCGGCAGCACCGGGTCTTCGAACACGCCGGGCAGCACCAGCGCGCCGGAGGCAATGGTCAGCGCTGCCTTGCCGCCCGCCTGGGTCATGTCGATGTCCACCGTGGCACCCCGCAGGCCCAGGTGGGTGGACGCGCTGGCGGGGGTGTCGCCTGCCAGCGCCAATCCGCGAATGCGCCCGCGTACTTGATACTGCTGCAGGTTTTCGAGAGGGCCTTTCCAGGTGGCCTGGATCTCGTCCACGAGCCCGTGGGGTGAATAGGTGCGCACGGCCTCATGTGCCGTGGCGCCCAGGGGCAGGCGGCTGGCGACCTGCGCCAGGGCAGCCAGGTCCAGGCGGTCGGCGCGGAACTCGCCTTGCGCGGGTGCCTTGCCGGCCGCTGCCGTGTGCACCAGCCGGACGTTGCCTCCGGGCCAGGTGAGACCATCGTCCGTCTTGAATTGCAGCGCCTGGGTCGAGAATTCGAACCCCCCGTTCAGTCGGCGCCCACCCAGCCGCCCCTGAATGGACGGCAGCACCAGCGCCTGTAAGCCTGCACCCAGTGTGGCATTGACATCGGCCAGCGCCAGGTCGGCTGTGCCGCCCACAATCTGCCCGCGCTGCACATCGGCCCAGGCTCGCAGCGCGCCCCGGCCCTGGGCGATCTCCACGCCTACATCGGCATGGTGGCGCAGCCGCGAGACGTCCACCCGGGAAAAGTCGGCGAAGACCTGCCCGTTCCAGTGTTTCCAGTTGCCGTCGCGCGCGCGCAGCAAGGGGGCGCGGAACAGCCCCGTCACCGTGAAGCGGTCTCCCCAGGCTTCGGGCGGCGTGGCATCCAGCCGCATGTGGTGGTGCCAGTTGCCGTTGCGCAAGAGCAGGTCCACCTTCTCCAGCGCAAGCTCCGGGGCGCCGCGCTGCTCATCGGTCCAGCGCACCGTGCCACCCCGGATGAACACCTCGCCCTGTGAAAACAGCCAGTCGGCGGCGGCGTTGTCCTCGCCCTGCTGCTGGGAGAAATCCAGACCCGCCACCTGGATGCGGCCGTCCGCAGTGCGGCGCACATCCAGCTCGGGCTCTTCGATGTACAGCTGCTCGAACCCGCCCTTGAGCAGGGAGCGCGGCGACAGCGCCACCACCACCCGTGGAAGGCGCAGGGCAGAGCGGCCGGCAGCGTCCAGCAGGGTGACATCCGAGAGTTCAATGGAAGGGATCAGGCCTTCGGTGTGCGCCGCGATGGCGCCGATCTGGACAGGAACCCCCAGCGCCCGTGCGGCATGCGCCTCCAGCTGTGGGCGGAAGTCACCGATTCGCGGCACAATCCAGCCATGAAGGGCCCCCCACGCGATGGTCAGCAGCAGCCAGAAGGCCAGCAGCAAGCCCAGTGACCACCGCGCGAGACCTGCCACAATTTTCAGCAGGCGGGTGGGGTGCGTGGTGGGATCGATCATGGTGGGATTGAATGTGGCAGGAATTATGACCCGCAGGCTTAGCGCGGGTTCACTACAAACCAGTGTTCTTATGTACGCAGCATTGCGCTGCGGCTGCCATGTCGATCCCGTATCCTGAATCCCCCTGCAATCCCTCCGCGACCTTTGTTCACGGGGCCGCGCACTCGCGTTTCTATCAGCGCCTGCATCGCCGCTACGAGGCTGACCTGCTGCTCCTGCCGCCCGGTGTTCCCCGGTGGCCCAGCATGGAGCAGGCCTACGACGCGCTGCGCGCACGCGGTTGTGACACGGGCACCGCGCTCCGGGTGCTGCGCCAGCTGGTCATGGAGCGGCTGATCCAGATGGATTGCGAGGCGCAGGCTCCGCTGGCGGACATTACCAGCGCGGTCACCGAGCTGGCCGAACTGGCGCTGGACAGGGCCTGCCAGCATGCCCGCCAGGAGCTGGACGAGCGCCACGGCGCGCCGCGCGGGCCGGACGGCCAGCCCGTGCAGCTGTGGATCATCGGCATGGGCAAGCTCGGTGCCCGCGAACTGAATGTCTCCAGCGACATCGACCTGATCTACGTGTACGAGCACGATGGCGAAACGGCGGGCACGGCTGATGGCCGGGGGCGCATCTCGAACCACGAATACTTTGCACGTGCGGTCAAGGCCATCTACAGCCTGGTGGGCGACACCACCGAACACGGATTTGTGTTCCGCGTGGACCTGGCGCTGCGCCCCAATGGCAACTCTGGTCCGCCTTCGGTCTCGTTGTCGGCGCTGGAGGAATACCTGCAGCTGCATGGGCGCGAGTGGGAGCGTTTTGCCTGGCTCAAGAGCCGGGTGGTGGCACCGCGTGATTGCATTGCCAGCCCTGAGGTTCAGGCGCTGCGCGGTGTGGTGCTGCCCTTTGTGTTCCGCCGCTACCTGGACTACAGCGTGTTCGATGCGCTGCGGGTGCTGCACCGCCAGATCCGGGACCATGCCGCCAAGCGCAGCGCGGGCCACCCGGAGCGCGCCAACGACGTCAAGCTCTCGCGCGGCGGCATTCGTGAGATCGAGTTCACGGTTCAGCTGCTGCAGGTGGTGCGGGGCGGCCAGTTCCCCGAGTTGCGCCGCCGCCCCACGCTTGATGCGCTCACACGCCTGTCCCAGGCGGGTCTGATGCCGCAGGAAACGGCTGATGCGCTCGCGCGGGCCTACGTCTTCTTGCGCCGTGTGGAGCACCGCATCCAGTACCTGGATGACCAGCAGACCCATGTGCTGCCCACGCGCGATGACGATCTTGCGTGGATCGCGCACACCCTGGGGTATCCCGATTGCTGCGCCTTCCTGCACGAGCTGGACGCACACCGTGAACTGGTGGCCCAGGAATTCGACACCCTGCTGGGCGGGGCGGGCAAGAAGCAGTGCAATGGCGGAGGCTGTGGCGGCCCCCGCGCTGCGGCAGCAGCCCCCCCCGAATTCGACACGCTGCTGGAGCAGTTGCCGCCCGGATTTCGCGAGCGCGTTGCCGAATGGCGCAACCACCCGCGCGTGGCGGGGCTGCGCGACGAAGCCCGTGCCCGCCTGTTCCGGCTGGTGCAACGCACCGCACAGTGGCTCAAGGAAGGCCGCGTCACCGAAGAGGCCGCCCTGCGCCTTGCCAACTGGCTGGAGCCGCTGCTGCGCCGCGAGAGCTATCTGGCGCTGCTGCTGGAGCGCCCCTCTGTGCACGAGCAATTGCTGCACTTGCTGGGCGCGGCCAAGTGGCCCGCCCGCTACCTGCTGCAGCACCCCGGTGTCATCGATGAACTGGTGGGGGATTCGCTGCTCGCCGAACGTTTTGTGGTGGCCGACTTCGAGCGCGAACTGGCCGTGCGGCTCGCGTCGCTGCAGTCCACGGGCGAGGACGATGACGAAACCTTGCTCAACCTGCTGCGCCGTGCCCAGCACGCGGAAACCTTCCGCACCCTCGCGCGCGACGTGGAGCGGCGCATCACCGTCGAGCAGGTGGCGGATGACCTGTCCGCCCTGGCTGACAGCGTGCTGCGCATCACGGCCCAGTGGTGCTGGAGCCGGCTCAAGACGCGCCACCGCGAGAGCCCGCAATTCGCCATCATTGGCTACGGCAAGCTGGGCGGCAAGGAACTGGGCTACGGCAGCGATCTGGACATCGTCTTTGTGTTCGATGACGACGACGAACGCGCCCCCGAGGTCTACGCGGCCTTTGTGCGCAAGCTCATCAACTGGCTCACCGTGAAGACGGGTGAAGGCGATCTGTACGAGATCGACACTGCGTTGCGGCCCAATGGCAGCTCAGGTCTGCTGGTCACGAGCTTCGAGGCCTACGCCAACTACCAGCAGCGCCGGGGCAGCAACACCGCGTGGACCTGGGAGCACCAGGCCATGACACGCGCGCGTTTTGTGATGGGCAGCGAGGCCTTGCAGGCGCGCTTCGATGCCGTGCGGGAGGCCGTTATCACCTCCGAACGCGACCCTGCCGCCCTGCGTGAGGAAATCGTGGCCATGCGCGAGCGTGTGCGCGCAGCGCACCCCACGCGCGACGGGCAGTTTGATGTGAAACACAGTTCGGGTGGCATGGTGGATGCGGAGTTTGCCGTGCAGTACCTGGTGCTCTCGCAGTCTGCAAACCACCCGGAGCTGGTGGGCAATGTGGGCAACATCGCGCTACTCCAGCGCGCCGAGCAGGTGGGGCTGTTGCCCCCTGGCGTGGGTGTGGCGGCTGCGGATGCGTACCGCGAACTGCGGCGCGTGCAACACGTGGCGCGCCTGGACGAGGCGCCCACCCAGGTTGCCCCCCCCGCACTACAGGCCGAGCGCGATGCGGTGCTGGCCCTGTGGAGGTCCGTGTTCGGTTGAGTCGCACCAAGATGTGACGTTTTGTTGCATTTTTGCGGGCTGAATTTTCCGCGTGGCATCGCTAATTCAAACGGTTGTTTGAATTCTGGTGTGTAATCCGGTGCCATGAGTTTTGGCGCCCATTTCATTCCCGCAGCCCAGCGCACCGCCCGCAGCGACGGAGAAGACACGCGCGTGCGCCTGCTGCGCGCCGCGCTGCAGCTGTTTTCCGAGCGGGGCTTTGCGCAAACCTCGGTGCGTGCGATTGCCGAAGCCGCTGGCACCAACGTGGCAGCGATCGCCTACCATTTTGGCGACAAGGCGCGCCTCTACACAGCCACGTTCTACGAGCCCTTCGGCAGCGGCAGCGACCTCATCCCGGTGTTTGCCGACCCTGCGCTGACCTTGCAGCAGGCGCTGGCCGCCTACTTCGGTGGCTTTCTGGAGCCGCTCAAGCACGATGACCTTGTGACCCAGTCGCTGCGCTTGCATGTGCGCGAGTTGCTGGACCCCACCCACGTGTGGCCCGAGCTCATCGAGCGCGAGTGCCGGGCCCCCCATCTGGCGCTGGTCCAGGTGCTGTGCCGCCACATGGGCGTGGCCGCAGCGGACGACGACATGCACCGCCTCGCCTTCTCGCTGGCCGGGCTGGTTATGCAGATGTGGACCCAGCGCGACCCGCTGCAGGCTATTGCACCGCAGCTGGCGGGGTCTGGGGCTGTGGACGAATGGGTGGACCGGCTGACCGGTTACGCCCTGAGCATGGTGCAGGGCGAGATCGCCAGGCGGCAGGCCGTACAACAGCCCGCGCGCCGCAGTACTTCACGGAATTCGCACAAGGAATCCAACGCATGACTTTGAGCAAGACCCGATTCTTCTGGGCCACCTGCCTGCCCCTGGCCCTGGGCGCCTGTGCCATCACAGCGCCTCCCGCCCAAGTGCCCACCACTCCACCTGTGGCGTGGCAGGCGCCCTTGCCGCACCAGGGCTCTTTGGGGGATCTGACCCGATGGTGGACGCAGCTGGGCGACCCGCTGCTCGTGGAGTTGATCGACGCGGCCCAGGCCGTCAGCCCCGGTGTGGCGCAGGCCCAATCCCGCATTGCGCAGGCCCGGGCCACGCAGGTGGCCAGCCGCGCCGCGCTGCTGCCGTCGCTCGATGCGCAGGCCAGCGCCAGCCGGGGTTTCAACGAACAGCTTGCAGGCATCGCGACCACGGCGCAGGCCGGGCTGCAGGCGAGCTGGGAGATTGACCTCTTTGGTGCGAACCGCGCTACCAAGACCGCTGCCGATGAGCGGCTGGCGGGCGCACAGGCGCTGTGGCACGAGGCGCGCGTGAGCGTGGCCGCCGAGGTGGCGCAGCAGACGAGCAGCCTGCGCACCTGCCTGGAGCAGCTGCGCGTGGCCGAGCGCGATGCGCAGTCGCGTGGCGAAACCTCGCGCCTGTCAGGTCTTAGCGAACGCGCCGGCTTCACGGCGCCCGCCACGGCTGCCCTGGCCCGTGCCAGCGCCGCCGAAGCGCAGGCGCGTGCATCGCAGCAGCGCATGCAGTGCGACGTGGAGGTCAAGACCCTGGTGGCACTGACCGGGTGGGAGGAGCCGGCGCTGCGTTCGCGCCTGTCCACGCCTGCCGCCACAGCCCCCGACACCCTGTTCGCCGTCGCCACGCTACCCGCCCAGGTGCTGGCCCAGCGCCCTGATGTGTACAACGCCGAGCGCGAAGTCGCCGCTGCCAGTGCCGAAGTGGGCAGCGCCCAGGCCCAGCGTTACCCGCGCCTGTCTCTCAGCGGCTCGGTGGGCACGGCGTGGGTGCGCAGCGGTGGCGTGACCACCGACCTGAACACCTGGACCATCGGCCCGCTGGCGCTCAGCGTGCCGCTGTTCGATGGTGGCCGGCGCGGCGCGCAGGTGGACGCGGCGCAGGCGCGCTATGACGAAGCCGCCGCGCTCTACCGCGCCAAGGTGCGCCAGGCCGTGAGCGAGGTCGAACAGGCGCTGGTGCGGCTGCAGAGCACGGCCGAGCGCAGCACCAGCGCGCGAACGGCGGCTGCGGGCTATCGCACATCTTTCGATGCCACCGAAGCGCGCTGGCGCGGCGGCCTGGCGAGTCTGGTGGAGCTGGAAGACGCGCGGCGCACGTCCTTGGCGGCCGAGAACGCGCTGATCGCGCTGCAGCATGAACGCCAGGCCGCCTGGGTTGCGCTGTACCGCGCCGCTGGCGGTGGATGGGACGGGCAGACCACCACCACGGCAGCCTCCCCTTCTGCTGCGGCTACCGCCGCACGCTGAATGAAAAAACCGGGGGGGTGGGCTGATCGCTCACCCCTTCTCCTGACACCGACTGGATGAACGGATACACACAATGCAAACGCAAGGTTTCAAGATTTCTCCCACGGCCTTCGCCGTCATCGCTGCCTGCGCGCTGGCCACCGGTGGCGCCCTGGTGTTCTCCAGCGCATCGCGCGCCGCCGATGAGCCCAAGGCCAGCCAGCCCCGCCCCGCGCTCACCGTGAGCACGGCCCAACCCCAGCGCACCTCGGTGCCGCTGCGCCTGGCGGCCAATGGCAACATCGCCGCCTGGCAGGAGGCCAGCATTGGCGCCGAAAGTAACGGCCTGCGCCTGACCGACGTGCGTGTGAACGTGGGCGACGTGGTCAAGGCCGGCCAGGTGCTGGCAACTTTCTCTGCCGAAACCGTACAGGCCGATGTGGCCCAGGTCCGCGCCAGCCTGCTCGAAGCCCAGGCCAATGCGGCCGAAGCCGCTGCCAATGCCGACCGGGCCCGCTCGCTGCAGGCCACGGGCGCCTTGAGCCAGCAGCAGATCCAGCAGTACACCACGGCCGAGAAGACCGCGCAGGCTCGCGTGGAGGCGGCCAAGGCCACGCTGAACGCACAGCAGTTGCGTCTCAAGTACACCCAGGTGGTGGCGCCCGACAGCGGCGTGATCTCGGCCCGCACGGCCACCGTGGGCGCGGTGGTGGGCGCGGGCACCGAGCTGTTCCGCATGGTGCGCAAGGGGCGCCTCGAATGGCGCGCCGAAGTCACGTCCACCGAGCTGCGCCGCATTGCGCCCGGTGCCAAGGTCAGCGTGACGGCGGCCAGCGGCGCGACGGCGGAGGGTACGGTGCGCATGATTGCGCCGACGGTGGACCCGCAGACGCGCAATGCGCTGGTGTACGTTGATCTACCCCTGAACACAGACTTCCGTGCGGGCATGTTCGCGCGCGGCGAGTTCGCGCTGGGCGCCAGCGATGCACTCACCGTGCCACAAGAGGCGCTGGTGGTGCGCGACGGCTTCTCGTACGTGTTTGTGGTGGGTGCCGAGCAGCGTGTGCAAATGCGCAAGGTGCAGACGGGCCGCCGCGTGGCTGACCGGGTCGAGGTGCTCTCGGGTCTGGACGCGAATGCCTCGGTAGCGGTGCGTGGCGCTGGCTTCCTGAACGACGGTGACCTGGTGCGGGTGGTGAGCACGCCGCCCGCCAGCAGCACCTCGCAAGCTCCGGATTTCAAGCAAAAAATGGCTCTAGCGCTTACCAATAAAGCGCAAACAGCTATCAATTGAGGAGCATTCGACATGAATGTATCCACCTGGTCGATCAAGAACCCCATACCGGCGCTGATGCTGTTTGTGCTGCTGACCTTCGGCGGCCTGCTGTCGTTCAACGCCATGAAGGTGCAGAACTTTCCGGACATTGACCTGCCCACGATCTCCGTGACCGTGGCGCTGCCCGGCGCCTCGCCCGCGCAGCTCGAAAACGATGTGGCGCGCAAGATTGAAAACAGCATCGCCACGCTGCAAGACCTGAAACACATCTACACCAAGGTGCAGGACGGTGGCGCCACCATCACGGCCGAGTTCCGCCTGGAAAAGCCCACGCAGGAAGCGCTGGACGACGTGCGCTCTGCCGTGGCCCGCGTGCGCGGTGACCTGCCTGGCGACGTGCGCGACCCCATCGTGACCAAGATGGACCTGGCCGCGCAGCCGGTGCTCGCGTTCACCATCGCCTCCACCCGCGTGGACGACGAGGCGCTGTCCTGGTTTGTGGACGATGCCGTGGCCAAGAAGCTGCTCACGGTGCGGGGTGTGGGCGCGGTCAATCGCGTGGGCGGTGTGCAGCGTGAGGTGCATGTGTTGCTGGACCCGGTCAAGCTGCAGGCGTTGAACGCCACGGCGGCCGATGTCTCGCGCCAGCTGCGGCTGGTGCAGACCGAAAGTGCCGGTGGCCGCACCGACCTGGGCGGCAGCGAACAGCCTGTACGCACCCTGGCCACGGTGCAGTCGGCGCAGGAGCTCGCAGGGCTCACGCTGGCACTGTCAGACGGCCGCCATGTGCGGCTCGATCAGGTGGCCACGGTGACAGACACGATTGCCGAGCCGCGCGCACTGGCCCTGCTCAACGGCAAGCCCGTGGTGGGCTTCGAGGTTGCGCGCAGCAAGGGCGCGAGCGAGGTGGAAGTCGGCTCTGCGGTGCAGGCGGCCCTCAAGGAAATTCGCGCTCAGCACCCCGATCTGGAGATCACCGAAGCTTTCAACTTTGTGCAGCCTGTGCAGGAGGAGTACGACGGCTCCATGCACCTGCTGTATGAAGGCGCGTTGCTGGCCGTGCTGGTGGTGTGGCTCTTTTTGCGCGACTGGCGCGCCACGTTCGTGTCGGCTGTGGCGCTGCCGCTGTCGGTGATCCCGGCGTTCATCGGCATGCACTGGCTGGGCTTCTCGATCAACGTGATCACGCTGCTGGCGCTGTCGCTGGTGGTGGGCATTTTGGTGGATGACGCCATCGTGGAAGTGGAGAACATCGTGCGCCACCTGCGCATGGGCAAGACGCCCTACCAGGCGGCCATGGAGGCGGCCGACGAAATTGGCCTGGCCGTGGTGGCCACCACGTTCACACTGATTGCGGTGTTTTTGCCCACCGCGTTCATGAGCGGCATTGCGGGCAAGTTCTTCAAGCAGTTCGGCTGGACGGCGTCGCTGGCGGTCTTTGCCAGCCTGGTGGTGGCGCGGGTGCTGACACCCATGATGGCGGCCTACATCCTCAAACCCATCCTGGATACGCACAAGGACCCGCGCTGGATGACGGTGTACCTGCGCTGGGCGGCCTGGTGCATCAAACACCGCTGGATGACCTTCATTGCCACGGCAGCGTTTTTCATCGGTTCTCTGGCGCTGATCCCGCTGCTGCCCACGGGCTTCATCCCGGCCGATGACAACTCGCAGACCCAGGTCTACCTGGAGCTGCCACCTGGCGCCACGCTGGCCCAGACCCGCGCCGTGGCCGAGGATGCGCGCCAGCGCATCGCCAAGGTGAACCATGTGCAAAGCGTGTACACCACCATCGGTGGGGGCTCGGCCGGTGGCGATCCGTTCATGGGCAGCGCCAATGCCGAAACGCGCAAGGCCACGCTCACCATCTTGCTGGCCGAGCGCGGCGACCGGCCGCGCAAGCAGGGCATCGAGAACCAGATCCGTGCAGCGCTGGAGACGCTGCCGGGCGTGCGCAGCAAGGTGGGCCTGGGGGGCTCTGGCGAGAAGTACGTGCTGGTGCTCTCGGGCGACGACCCGCAGGCGCTGACCTCGGCCGCGCTGGCGGTCGAGAAGGACCTGCGCACCATCCCGGGCCTGGGCAGCATCTCGTCCACGGCCAGCCTGGTGCGCTCCGAGATCGCGGTGCGCCCGGACTTTGCGCGCGCCGCCGACCTGGGAGTGACCAGCAGCGCGATTGCCGAAACGCTGCGCATTGCGACCGTGGGCGACTACGACGTGTCGCTGCCCAAGCTCAACCTGGCCTCGCGCCAGGTGCCGATCGTGGTCAAGCTGCAGGACGACGCGCGCAAAGACCTGTCGCTGCTGGAGCGCCTGTCGGTGCCGGGCAGCAAAGGCCCAGTGATGCTGGGCCAGGTGGCCACGCTCGAGTTCAGCGGCGGACCGGCCGTGGTGGACCGGTATGACCGCGCGCGCAATGTCAACTTTGAGATCGAGCTGTCAGGCCAGCCGCTGGGCGACGTGACGAAGGCGGTCGAAGCGCTGCCCTCCATCCAGAACCTGCCGCCGGGCGTGCGCCAGATCACCATTGGCGATGCCGAGATGATGGGCGAGCTGTTCGCGAGCTTCGGCCTGGCCATGCTGACCGGGGTGTTGTGCATCTACATCGTGCTGGTGCTGCTGTTCAAGGACTTCCTCCACCCGGTCACCATCCTGGCAGCGCTGCCGCTGTCGCTAGGCGGGGCGTTCGTGGGCCTGCTGATCGCGCAAAAGAGCTTCTCGATGCCCTCGCTCATCGGGCTGATCATGCTCATGGGCATTGCCACCAAGAACTCCATCCTGCTGGTGGAATACGCCATCCTGGCGCGGCGCGAGCATGGCATGACGCGCTTTGAGGCACTGATCGACGCTTGCCACAAGCGCGCACGGCCCATCATCATGACCACGCTGGCCATGGGCGCGGGGATGATGCCGATTGCGCTGGGCATTGGTGCGGCGGATGCCAGCTTCCGCTCGCCCATGGCGGTGGCGGTGATTGGCGGGCTGATCACGTCCACGCTGCTGAGCCTGCTGGTCATCCCCGCCGTGTTCACGGGGGTGGATGATCTGGGGCAGTGGTTTGGTCGCATGCTGCGGCGCTTGCGGGGTGCCCACCCCGTGCCCGCCCCCGAGGCGCCCGCTACACCCCCAGCGGGATGATGGAGACCGGTGGTTGCTTGAAAAAGCAGGCAATCCCCGGGGTTGCCCCGGCTTAGCCGGGCGTGTGGCCGTTAGATAATGTAACGACCACCATGAACCTCGTCAGCCTGAACATCGAATCCATCCAGCTGGGCCACCCTCTGCCGTTTGTGCTGCGGGGTGCTGATGGCGTGTTGCTGGCGCAAAAAGGCTATGTCATCCGTACTCGGGAAGAGCTGGCCAAGATGGTGGGCCGGGGGCGGCAGCTGTGTGTGGATACCGATGAGTCCGGTGACAGCCACCGGGCCTACCTCGCGCAATTGCAGCGCATGCTGATCGCCGACACCAACCTGGGCGAAATTGCCGCGATGAAGATGACGGCGGCCGACGACGCAGGAGGGCGGGGCCGCACTGGCAAGACGCTGCCTGACTGGCCCGAACTGCAGTTGCGTGCCACACAGTTGCTGCGTGCACCTTCGCCCGCTGATTTTGGCGGGCGCTTCCAGACGCTGCACGACGAGCTGGCCCGCCACTGCGAGCAGACGCCCGACGCGACGCTGCTGGGCCTGATTTACCTGTCTGCGCAGGAAACGCGCATGTACAGCGCCACGCATTCGATGCTGGTGTGCTGTGTGTGTATGGTGGTGGCGCGCGAGATGCTGCGCTGGCCCGCCTCCCGCGTGCAGCAGCTGGGCCACGCGGCGCTCTCTATGAACATAGCCATGTCCGAGCTGCAGGACCAGCTGGCCCAGCAGACTCATCCGCTCACCGCCCAGCAGATTGCGGCGGTCGAGAGTCATGCGGAGCGTTCCGAGGCGCTGCTGCGCACGCTTGGCGTGGCCGACCCGGTGTGGCTGGAGGCGGTGCGCTGCCACCACCACCGCACCCCCGGCCCGCTGGCCAAGAAGACGGAACCCCAGCAAATGGCCCGCCTGCTGCAGCGTGCCGACATTTTTGGCGCCCGCATGGCACCTCGCGCGGCCCGGTTGCCCATGCCCGTCACGGCGGCCATGCAGGCCAGCTACTACGACGAAGAGCACCAGGTGGACGAGGCTGGTGCCGCGCTCGTCAAGACCCTGGGTGTATACCCGCCCGGGGCCTTCGTGCGGCTGGCCAGCCAGGAGGTGGGCGTGGTCGTTCGCCGGGGCACCACGGCCACCACGCCCAAGGTGGCGGTGGTGACCAACCGTGACGGCATGCCCACGGGCGAGCCCATTCCGCGTGACACCGGCATGCCCCCCTGGAAGGTCACGGGCGTGGTGGCTTTCAAGGACGTGAGAGTCAAGCTCTCGCTGGACCGCCTGCTCAACCTGGTCTGACCCCGCGCCGGGCTGCGGGCGCATCCCCCCACCTGCAGTGGGTGGGCTGGCACAGGCCCACGCCACCCAACGGCGCCCAGCGCCACTGGCGGGCAGCTTGTGCCCGGAACTCCCCCTCTCTTGCCACCACGACGGCAAACCTTCAGCCGTGCGACGCCTGTCGCCCCGTTCCCGTGCGCGCCCGCAATACCCCTTTCTTTTGCAGGACTTTGAATCCGAGCGGTTCGCATTTCCGTAAACCAATCAGTCCAAATAAAAACTCATGTGGACAAAAAATGATGGAATGGTTAAATTGCCCACACCCACTGCGATCCCAAGTCCTATGAACACCTCTAACAGACGCTTTCTTTCGGCCGCCAGCCTTCTGCTGCTGGTCGCGGTGGCGGTCGGCTATGCCCCCCCGGTCCGCGCGGCGGGTTCCGAAAACTGCCCGGCCACGCTGCAGCACACGTTTGCGAGGTTGCAGGACGAAAAGCCTCAGTCGCTGTGCCAGTACAGCGGCAAAGTGGTGCTGGTGGTGAACACGGCCAGCTTCTGTGGCTTTACGGGCCAATACAAGGGCTTGGAGGAGCTGTACGCCCGCTACAAAGACAAGGGCCTGGTGGTGCTGGGCTTTCCGTCCAACGACTTTGCCCAGGAAAAAGGCAGCAACAAGGAGATTGCTGACTTCTGCGAAAACACCTTTGGCGTGAAATTTCCGATGTTTGCCAAGAGCAGCGTGAAGGGCTCCGAGGCTTCGCCGCTGTTCCAGCAACTGGCGCAGCTGTCGGGCACAGCGCCGCGCTGGAACTTCCACAAATACCTGCTGGGCCGCGACGGCAAGCTGGTGGACAGCTACTCCAGCCTGACCGCCCCAGACAACAAAGGCCTGGTGCGGGCCATCGAACAACAGCTGAACCAGCCTGTGCCCCGGTGACCGCCATGACTTCTTTACATTTCTTGAAAAAAAATACAGTGAGCCTCTGGAACTTCGCCAGCGTGACCCCACTCTATCCATTGCGCAAGACGATTGCGCAGCGTACAGTTTTAACGTTGCGAAGCCTTTCGGGCCCCCGGGTTCCGACTGACCTCCTGGAGCGCTTCTCCTCCCTCCCTCTCTTATTCGTTTCGGGACGCTTCGCAACCTTTTTATTCCGTGCACCGGCCAGAGGGAGCCGGTCATGAAAATCGCCATCATCGGCTCCGGCATCTCGGGCCTCTCGGTCGCGCACCAGCTGCGCGGCCAGGCGGACATCACACTGTTTGAGGCAGGCGACTACTTCGGCGGGCACACCCACACGGTCGATGTCACGCTACCCGATGCCTCGGGCACCCCCGTCACCCACGGTGTGGACACCGGCTTTCTGGTGTTCAACGAGCGCACCTACCCCCACCTGATCCGCCTGCTGGCCGAGCTGGGCGTGGAGACCGCCAAGTCGGACATGTCGTTCTCGGTGCAGGTGCCGGGCGCCCTGAGCGGCCCTGGTGGTGGCCGCGCGCTGGAATGGAGCGGCACCAACCTCAGCACCGTGTTTGCCCAGCGCTCCAACCTGGTCAACCCGCGCTTTCTGGGCATGCTGCGCGACCTGCTGCGCTTCAACAAGCTTTGCACGCGCATTGCCGAAAAGCAGGCCGAGGCCGCGCTGATGCAGCCCCTGGGAGACTTCTTGCGCGAGCACCGCTTTGGCGACGCGTTCCGCGACTGGTACTTCTTGCCCATGCTGGGTTGCATCTGGAGCTGTCCCACCGACCAGATGCTGAAATTCCCCGTGGCCACCATGATCCGGTTCTGCCACAACCACGGCCTCATCCAGGTGAGCAATCGCCCGCAGTGGTGGACGGTGTCTGGCGGTGCTCGCCACTACGTGGACAAGATCGTGGCGGGCATCGCCGACAAGCGCCTGAACACCCCCGTGCGCCGCATCGAGCGTGACGCCGCCGGTGTGCGCGTGGTGACGGCTGGCCACACCGAACACTTTGACAAGGTGGTGCTGGCTACCCATTCCGACCAGTCCCTGGCGCTGCTGGCCCAGCCCACGCCGCACGAGCGCGCGGTGCTGGGTTCCATTCGCTACCAGGCCAACCGCGCCGTGCTGCACACCGATACGTCCGTGCTGCCCGAGCGCCGCGCCGCCTGGGCCGCGTGGAACTACGAACGTGCCCCGCAGCGCAGCCGCGAGTCGGCCCGCGTGTGCCTGCACTACCTCATCAACCAGTTGCAGCCCGTGCCCTTTGCGCAGCCTGTGGTGGTGTCGCTGAACCCGGTGCGCGACATAGCGCCCGAACACGTGATCGGCAGCTACGAATACGCGCACCCGGTGTTCGACATGGCCGCCATCCGCGCGCAGCAGCAGGTGGGCAAGCTGCAAGGGCAGCAGCACACCTGGTTCTGCGGCGCCTGGACGGGCTACGGCTTCCACGAAGACGGCCTCAAGTCCGGCCTGGCCGTGGCCGAGCAACTGCTGGCGGCCCTGCCAGCGCCTTTGGCGGAGGCTGCGTGAGCCACGCCGCAGCCCCACCCGCAGCGCCCCTCATCGGCTTCGGCCAGGTGCGCCACACGCGGCTGCGGCCCCGGCGGCATGCGTTTGCCTACCCCACGTTTTTTCTGATGCTGCCCATGCGCAGCCTGCCCGGCCTGGGCAGCGCGCTGGCGGTGAACCGGCGTGGCGCCATCAGCTTCCATGACGTGGACCACGGCGACGGCCGCAGTGCCGCCCAGGGTGGTGCGCTGGCCTGGCTCGATGAGCTGCTGCGCACCGAAGGCATCACCGACGCCACGGGCGAGGTCTGGCTGCACTGCTATCCGCGCGTGCTGGGCTACACCTTCAAGCCCGTGAGCTTCTGGTACTGCCACCGTGCCGACGGCCACCTGCGCGCCATCGTGGTCGAGGTGAACAACACCTTTGGCGAGCGTCACTGCTACCTGCTGGATGCGCCGCAGTACGGCGTGGAGCAGCAGGCGCGCAAGGTGTTCCACGTCTCGCCGTTCTGTGCGGTGAACGGGGGCTACCGCTTTCGCTTCATGCGCACCGAGGCGGGGGCACAGGACGCAGGCCGCACCGTGGTGCGCATCGACCACGACGACGACACCGGCCCACTCATCCAGACCAGCGTGAGCGGCACCTTGCAGGCCATCACCCCGCAGACCCTGCGCCAGGCGCTTTGGGGCTACCCCGCCATGACGTTGGCCATCATTGCCCGCATTCACTGGCACGCGCTGCAGCTGTGGCTCAAGCGCGTGCGTTTCCACCGCAAGCCCGAGGCGCCTGCATCCATCGTGACCCGCTGAATTCCATGACGAACGAGAACGCCGCCATGAACTCCACCACCGCCCCCCGCACCGCCCTGGCCCTGCCCGCTGGCACCCCGGCTGCCGCCCGCACGGCGCTTAAGCTGCTGCAGCGCCTGCAGCATGGCCACCTCACGGTGCAGCTGCCCGACGGCACGCTGCAGCACTTCGGCCACGGTGATGGCCCCTCGGCGGCCATCACGCTCAAGAACTGGAACGTGTGCAGTGCCGCACTCCGGTCGGGCGACATCGGCTTTGCCGAGAGCTACATCGCGGGCGACTGGACCACGCCGCACCTGACCGACCTGCTCAAGCTCTTCATCGCCAACCGCCAGCAGGTGGAAGGCGTGATCTACGGCACCTGGGCCGGGCGTCTGCTATATCGCATAAAGCACCTGCTCAACCGCAACACCCGCGCCAACAGCCAGAAGAACATCCATGCCCACTACGACCTGGGCAACGCGTTCTACGAACTCTGGCTGGACGACACGATGAACTATTCGTCCGCCTGGTTCGAGGGCGATGCAGGCGGCGACATGCGCAAAGCCCAGCACGCCAAGGTGCGCCGCGCGCTGCGCATGGCGGGGGTGCAGCCAAATTCTCGAGTGCTGGAAATTGGCTGTGGCTGGGGTGCGCTGGCCGAGATGGCGACCGTGGAATTCGGCGCCCACCTGACGGGAGTGACACTCTCCACCGAGCAGCTCGCATTCGCGCAAAAGCGCATGGCACAGCAGGGGGTGGCCGAGCACGCCGACCTGCGCCTGCAGGACTACCGTGACATCCAGGACGGCCCGTACGACGCCATCTGCTCCATCGAGATGGTCGAGGCCGTGGGCCGCGAATACTGGCCCACCTATTTCCAGTCGGTGAACCGCCTGCTCAAGCCCGGTGGCAAGGCCTGCATCCAGAGCATCGTGATCGACGACAGCCTGTTCGAGCGCTACATCAGTTCCACGGATTTCATCCAGCAGTACATCTTCCCCGGAGGCTGCCTGCCCTGCCCGCGCGAGTTCCGCCGTGAGGCCGAGGCGGCAGGCCTGCGCGTGGTGGACGAGTTCGCGTTTGGCCAGGACTACGCCGAAACCCTCAAGCGCTGGCGCGAGCGCTTTCTGGCGCAGCGCACGCAAATCCTGCAGCTGGGGTTTGACCAGCGCTTCCTGCACATCTGGGAGTTCTACCTGGCGTACTGCGAAGCGGCATTTGCGATGAGCAACATCGACCTGGTGCAGTACACGCTGGTGAAGGATTGAATGCTATGAAAAACATAGCTATTACCGCTTTATGGATAAGCGCTGGAGCATTTTTTTATTCAAATTCCGCTATCGCGCAGGCCGTGCCAATGGCCCAGGCGGCAGAGTCGGCCACCGCCACGCCCCTGTCAGGCGTGCGCCTGGCGGGCCAGGGCGTGCTCCGGTTTCTGGGCTTCGAGATCTACCGCGCCCGCCTGTGGGTGCAGCCCGGCTTTGACGCCGACAACTACGGCGCCCAGCCGTTGGCGCTGGAGCTGACCTACCACCGCGACTTCACGGCCGAGGCCATCGCCAAACGCTCACTGGAAGAGATGCGCCGCGTGGGCAGCTTCACGCCCCAACAGGCCACGCGCTGGCAGCAGGCGCTGCAGGCCGCGTTGCCGGATGTGAAGTCGGGCGACCGCCTGCTGGGCATTCACCAGCCGGGCGTGGGTGCGGTGTTCAAGATGGCGGGGCGTGTCGTCGGTGAGGTGCCGGACGCCGAGTTCTCGCGCCTGTTCTTTGGCATCTGGCTGTCTCCGCAGACTTCCGAACCCGGGCTGCGCCAGGAATTGCTGGCCGCCACCCGCACTGCAGGCCAACCATGACCTCCACGCAGCCCATCCGCGCCAGCGCAGGCCTGGCCTATGGGCTGCTGGGCTTGCCGCTGGCGTTTGTGGCGCTGCCGCTGTATGTGCTGCTGCCCAACCACTATGCGCGCGAATTTGGCATGCCGCTGGCCACGCTGGGCTCGGTGCTGCTGGCGGCGCGGTTGTTTGATGCGTTCACCGACCCGCTGCTGGGCCGCCTGTCTGACTACCTCTTCGGCCGTTCGGTGCGCGCCGTGCTGGCGGTGGGCGCGGTGTCGGCGGTGGTGCTGGCACTGGGGCTGAGCAGCCTGTTCTTTCCGCTGGTGCGCGGGGCCGATGCGCTCATTGCCTGGGCACTGGTGGCATTGCTCATCACTTACACCGCCTACAGCCAACTCAGCATTGCACACCAGTCCTGGGGCGCGCGCCTGGGCGGCGACGAGCTGCAGCGTGGCCGCATCGTGGCCTGGCGCGAGGGTGCTGCACTGGTCGGCGTGGTGCTGGCATCGGTGCTGCCCGCGCTGCTGGGCCTGCCGGTGATGCTCAGTGTGTTTGCCATCACCCTGCTGCTAGGCTGGTGGGCCTGGACCAGAGCCCCGCGCCCCGCAGCGCATGCGGGTGTCGCCGTGGCCGGTGTGTACCGCCCCCCGCAGCGCGCCAGCCTGTGGCGGCCCTGGGGCCGCCCTGCTTTCCGCCGCCTGCTGGCGGTGTTCATGCTCAACGGCATTGCCAGCGCCATACCGGCCACGCTGGTGCTGTTTTTTATTCAGGACCGGCTGCAGGCCCCGCCCGCGCAGGAGCCCATGTTCCTCGCGGCCTATTTCGTGTGCGCTGCGCTGTCCATCCCGCTGTGGCTGCGTGCCGTGGCGCGCTGGGGCCTGGCGCGCACGTGGTTGGCGGGCATGCTGCTGGCGATTGCCGTGTTTGTGTGGACTGCGTTTCTGGGCGCGGGTGATGTGGTGCCGTTCCTCGTCGTCTGTGCGCTGTCCGGCGTGGCCCTGGGCACCGATCTGGCCCTGCCCAGCGCCTTGCTGGCTGGCGTGATTGCCGCCGAGGGCGACAGCGGCCAGCACGAGGGCGCGTACTTTGGCTGGTGGAACTTTGCCACCAAGCTCAACCTGGCACTGGCGGCAGGCCTGGCGCTGCCCCTGCTGGGATGGCTGGGCTACAGCCCCGGAACGCGCAGCGATGACGGTTTGCAGACCCTCGGCCTGGCCTATGCGGTGCTGCCCTGCGTGCTCAAGTTCACCGCTGCGGCCGCGCTCTATCTCCTCATTCTGCGGCGCCCGCATGGCGCGGCGATTGTTTGAATTCGAACCGACCAAGGCCCACCACCATGATGCAAAGACGTCTCCTCCTTTCGGCCGCTGTGGCCGCACCCGTGGTGCTGTCTGGCTGCGCCAGCCAGAACCTCGATGGCTACGCCAGCGAAAAGCCGGTGCTCGACCTGGCCCAGTATTTCAACGGCAAGATCGACGCCTACGGCATCTTCCAGGACCGCAGCGGCCAGATCGTCAAGCGCTTCACCGTGGTCATGGACTGCAGCTGGAAAGGCAACGAGGGCGTGCTCGACGAAGCCTTCACCTACTCCGACGGCACCACGCAACGCCGCATCTGGCGGCTGATGAAGCATGCCGACGGCCGCTACACCGGCACCGCCGACGATGTGGTGGGCACGGCCAACGGCCAGACGCGTGGCAACGCCTTCCGCTGGAACTACACGCTGGCCCTGCCTGTGGATGGCAAGGTCTACAACGTGGACCTGGACGACTGGATGTACCTCATCGATGACCGTGTGATGCTCAACCGCGCCACCATGAGTAAGTTCGGATTCCGCCTGGGCGAGATCACCCTGTCCTTCACCAAACGCGTACCATGAGCCTCAATCCTCCCCTGCGCGACTGGCATGGCCGCCGGGCCTGGCTCATCGGGGCCAGCAGCGGCATTGGCCGGGCCACAGCGGCTGCGCTGCATGCGCGCGGCGCGCAGGTCATCGTGTCGGCGCGCAGTGGTGATGCGCTGAACGCCTTTGCCCGGCAGCACCCCGGCAGCACGGCGCTGGCTTTTGACACCGCCGAACCGGCACAGGTGCAGGCCGCCGCCGCGCAGGTGCTGGCGGGTGGTGTGCCCGACATGGTGTGCTATTGCGCGGGCTACTACCGCGACATGCGCGCCACCGACTTCGACCTGGACGTGATGCTGCGCCACGAGCAGATCAACTACAACGGCGTGCTGCATGTGCTGGCTGGCGTGTTGCCCGCCATGCTGACCGCAGCGCAGGCCGGGCGCCCGGGCCATGTGAGCCTGATCAGCAGCGTGGCGGGCTTTCGGGGGCTGCCCAAGAGCCTGGCCTATGGTCCGACCAAGGCGGCGCTCATCAACCTGGCCGAGGCGCTCTACCTGGACCTGCATGACCTGGGCATGGGCGTGAGCGTGATCAACCCGGGCTTTGTGGCCACGCCGCTCACGGCGGGCAACGACTTCACCATGCCGGCCCTCATCTCACCCGAAGCTGCGGCGGCTGCCATCGTGCAGGGCTGGGAGCGGGGGCATTTCGACATCCACTTTCCCAAGCGCTTCACGCGGGTGATGAAACTGCTGCGTGTGCTGCCGTATCGGTGGTACTTTCCGGCGGTTCGCAAATTCACAGGTCTTTGAACGGTATGCACCCACCGGAAACCACGATCGCTACGGAAGAAGCCGTTACGCGCGTCATTGCGTTCTTTGAAAACCTGTCGCCCGCCGATGTGGCGACCATCGGCCAGTTCTATGGGCCTCAGGCGCGCTTCAAGGATCCGTTCAACGAGGTGGTGGGCGTGCCTGCCATCCAGGGCATCTTTGCTCACATGTTCGAGGCACTGGAGCAGCCGCGTTTTGTGGTCACCGGCCGCGTGGTGCAGGGGCAGCAATGTTTTCTGACCTGGGACTTCCTGTTCGCCTTCAAGGACTTCCACAAGGGCGTGACGCAGACGGTGCGCGGTGCCTCGCACCTGGTGCTGGACGAACAAGGCCTGGTGAGCTTGCACCGCGACTATTGGGACGCTGCCGAAGAGCTGTACGAAAAGCTGCCCGTGGTGGGCGCACTGATGCGCTGGCTCAAGAAGCGCGCCAACAGCTGATCGTTGGCCGCTGCCGCTTTGACGCGTTGGTCACGCCAGGGTCTTGATGCGCGGGTGTCCGGGCAGCGGCACGGCGCGCTGCAGCACCCCCTCCGCCAGCCACAGCGCACTGTTCCACGCGCGTTGCGCCACATAAGGCAGCGGCAGCTGCTGGTAGTCGTCGTTGAAGACCTCGAAGCTGTAGTCGCCCTGGTAGCCCATGCCATCGAGCGTGCGCACCAGCTCGGCGAGGGCCTGGCTATGCACGCCCTCGCCAGGGAACACGCGAAAGTGCCGCGCGGTCTCAATGCGCTCCTGCACCGTGCGGGTCTCCTGCCACATGAAGTCCGACAGCTGCACCAGATAGATCTTGGCGGGGTCCACGTCTTCCAAGGCCGAGAGTGGCGTGCTGGTGGCGAACTGGTGGTACGAGTCGATGGCCAGACCGAGGTTGGGGCAATCGGCCTGCTCCACCGCGGCCCAGGCCTGGTGCACTTCGTTGATGTGGCGGCCCCACGAGAGTCCTTCAAACGCCACGCGAATGCCGTGTGGCAGCGCCAGCAGGGCGAGCTTGCGCAGGTCGCGCGCAATCGCCTCGGCATCGGCCGTGGCGTGGGATGAGGTGGAGCTGCAGGCCAGCAGCACGGGCGCGCCCAGGTCGCGCGCCATTAGGATCATCTGCTTGGCAATGTCCACCTTGTAGCTGTGCAGGTGGCCCGACAGGCCCTCGAAGTCGCGCAACACCTGAAAGCCCGTCACGCGCAGGCCGCTGTTGCGCACCGCGTCCACAGCGGCTTCGATGCCCTCAGGGTGGCCCACGATGTCGCGCGCGGCCAGCATGATCTGGCCGAAGCCGGCGGCTTTCACGGCGGCCAGCTTGGCCTCCAGTGGGCCCGCCAGGCTGATGGTGTCCATGCCGAAATCGGCGACGTTGCGTTGCATGGTGGATTGGCGCATGGGCGGTCTCCTGGCTCAGCGGGCGCTGCGCACCAGCTCGAAGCTGGGCGAGGCCGCATCGGCACGCGTCAACGCACCGCGCGTGCCGGTGTGCACGCCCGTGGGCGACTCGACAAACTCCACACCGCGCGCACGCAGCGCTTGCACCGTGGCCAGCACGTCGGGTGTGCCAAAGGCCACGCGCTGCAGCAGCTCCTCGGGGTCGGCATCCAGCACATCGACCAGCGGTTCAATCAGCTGCCAGTGCAGCGTGCCGCAGGGGCTGGCCAGGATGCGGCCATGGGTGAGCACGCCAAACGACTGGTCGGGTGCCAGCTCGGCAAAGCCGAACAATTCCGCGTAGAAGTGAATCCAGTCTGCTGCGCGGCCCAGGCCGATGTACTGCACCACGCCAAACAGGTGCAGGCCCTGCAGCGCGGGCGGGCGCGGGTTGACGGTGGGGATGGGCACAAAGTCCACGTCGTAGATCGAGAACTCTTTCCAGCGGTCCACAAAGTAGATGCGGCTCGCGCCCACGCCGTGGATGGCGGGGATGTTCAGCTCCATCACCTCGACCTCGGTGTGCACGGCCCACGCGCCCAGTTCCAGCACGCGGCGAAATGCTGCGGCTGCATTGCCCACGCGGAAGGCGATGGCGGCCAGCACGGGTGTTTCCGTGAGTGCGGGCGGCGCATGCACGCCGGTGCGTTCGGTGTCCTGGTGCGCGTTGACGATGATGTTCATGTCACCCTGGCGGTACAGCAGCACCTCGCGCGAGCGGTGGCGCGCCACGGGCTGAAAACCCATGCGCTCCAGCGCCTGGCCCAGCGCCTGCGGGCGGCTGGTGGCGTATTCGATGAACTCGATGCCCTGCAGGCCCAGGGGGTTGGGCATGTCGCCCAGCGCTTCGCGGGTGGCCACCATCGGGGTGCTCATGGGTTCAGCTCCTTGTGTTGTTGCGCGGAAGGGTCAGCTGGCGCTGCTGACCAGGCGGCGGAAATGCGCGTCCATGCGCGCCGCATCCGGGGCCTCGCCGGTGAACAGCTCAAACGCTCCCACGGCCTGGCCCACGGCCATGCCGCCGCCGTCCGATACCCGGCAGCCCAGCGCGCGCGCGGCCTGCACCAGGGCGGAGTCGAGCGGGAAATACACGACTTCGGACACCCACATGGCGGGGCGCAGCAGGCCCACATCCAGCGGCAGGCCCGGCAGCTTGTCCATGCCCGTGGGCGTCGCGTGGATCAGGCCGGTGGCCTGCGCCATGGCCGATTGGATGTCGGAGGCTTCAGCACGGGCTCCGTAGAGCGCATTCACGTCGGCCGCCAACTGCGTCGCACGCTCGGGTTGTGCATCGACGATGCTCAGGTGCTCGGCGCCCAGCCGCAGCACGGCATGCGCAATGGCAGCGCCTGCGCCGCCCGCGCCCAGCAGCACCACGCGGCGCAGGTCAGCGCCGGGCAACGCGCGGGTAAAGCCCCAGGCCCAGCCCGATCCGTCGGTGTTGTGTCCCACCAGTTTTCCGTCGCGGATAACCACGGTGTTCACGGCGCCCATGGCGCGCGCTTCTTCCGACAGGCTGTCGAGGTGCGGGATCACCGCCTGTTTGCAGGGGTAGGTCACGTTGCAACCCGCATAGCCCATGATGCGCGCTGCCGACAGCAGCGTGGGCAGTTGTTCGGGTGACGACGCCGAGCGGTCCAGGTCGATGAGCTGGTAGTGCAGGCGCATGCCGTGGTGGCGTGCTTCTTCTTCGTGCAGGGCAGGCGACAGCGACTTCTGGATGCCGGCACCGATCAGCCCGATCAGCACCTTGCGGGGGCTAGTGGAAGACATGGTGGACGTGGTGGGGATGACCGGGGGATCGAGGCGCTGGAGGCTCATGGGGCGGGCGGAATGCGGGGTGAGCGCGCTGCCGGGTTGCTGGTGTGTTCACCGCTCGGCAGCGCAGGGGTTGCAGCGGTTGCTTACTTGCCGCCGCGCAGTTTGGCCAGCGTGGAATAGACCTCTTGCACGGTCTCGGCGCCCACCTTCTCGCTGTGTTTTTCAACGACGGGTTTCACCTTGGCGCGCAGCTTGTCCAGCTCGGCAGGCGAGAACTCGGACACCTGCATGCCCGCCTTCTTGAGGTCTTCGAGCGCCACGTTGGCCTGCACGCGCGACACGCCGCGCTGGAAGGTCGTGGCCTCGGCCATGGCGTCGTTCAGCGCCTTTTGGTCGGCGGGGTTCAGACTGTCCCAGAATTTCTTGCTCACGATCACGGCCTGGGGGTTGTACATGTGGCGCGTGACGGTGAGGTACTTCTGCACCTCGGCAAACTTGGACGACAGGATGGTGGAGAACGGGTTCTCCTGGCCGTCCACGGCCTTCTGTTCCATGGCGGTGTACAGCTCGGGGAAAGGCATGGGCACGGCATTGGCGCCCAGCGCGTTGAAGAGGTCGATGTAGATCGGCGACTGGATCACGCGGATCTTGAGACCCGCGATGTCCTCGGCCTTGGTGATGGGTTTTTTGCTATTGGTGAGGTTGCGGAAACCCAGCTCCCAGTAGCCCAGACCGACCAGGTTTTTGGCCTGAAGCTTGTCGAGCAGTTTCTTGCCGAAGGGGCCGTCGGTCACGGCATCGGCCTCTTGGGGCGTGGCGAACAGGAACGGGAAGTCGTAGATGCCGAACTCCTTGGACTGCGCGGCCAGGATGCCCGCGTTGAGCACGGTCATCTCCACCGTGCCGCCCTGCAGGGCCGACACGGTCTGCAGGTCACCGCCCAGCGTGCCACCGGGGAAGAGCTTGACGGCAATCCGGCCGTTGGTCTTGGCCGCCACGAGGTCGGCAAACTTTTGCGCGCCCTGGGCCTGGGGGTGGTCCTTCTGGTTCTGGAAGGCGAACTTGATGGTGCGCTCCTGGGCGTGTGCAGCGGGCAGCAGCGACGCGGCAACGAGGGCGGTGGCGAGCAGGGTTTTGAGCAGCTTCATGGAAATGTCTCCTTGAGTTTTAGGCGGGGCAGAAACGGAGCGGAAAGAAAAGGGCCGGGGCGCAGATGGGGTCAACCACTCAACCAGCGCAGCGGCACCATGACGATGGAGGGGAACAGCACCAGCAGGAACATCACGGCCAACTGGGCCAGCATGAAGGGCGTGACGCCGCGTGTGACCTGCGACATGGACATGCGCCCCACCCCAGCCACCACGTTGAGCACCGTGCCCACGGGTGGGGTGATGAGCCCGATGGCGTTGTTGATGATGAAGAGCACGCCGAAGTACACCGGGTCGATGCCTGCGGCCTTGACCACCGGCATCAGCACGGGCGTAAGGATCAGGATGGTCGGCGTCATGTCCATGGCCGTGCCCACCACCATGACCAGCAGCATGATGGCGATCAGCAGCAGCGTTGGGTTGCCCATGAAGGGCTCCAGCATGCCGATGACCTTGGAGGGCAGGTCGGCCACGGTGATCAGCCAGGCGGACACCATGGCGGCTGCCACCAGGAACATCACCACCGCGCTGGTGCGGGCCGAGGCGCGGAAGATGTCGGCCAGCTGGCGCCAGCTCAGCTCGCGGTAGACCATCATGGACACGAACAGCGCATACACGGCGGCCACCACGGCGGCTTCGGTGGGGGTGAAGACACCCATGCGCAGCCCCACCAGGATGATGATGGGCAGGCCCAGCGCCCACACGGCTTCGCGCAAGGCCACGGCCAGTTCGGCTCGGGTGGCCCGCTTTGGGGGCGCCACATCTTCGCGCCGCACCAGCCACCACCAGGTGAGGGCCAGCGCCACCCCCAGCAGGATGCCGGGCACGATGCCCGCCAGAAACAGCTTGCTGATGGACACGTTGGCCGCCACGCCAAAGATCACGAAACCGATGGACGGCGGGATCACCGGGGCGATGATGCCGGCCGACGCAATGAGCCCGGCCGAGCGTTCCTTGTTGTGGCCCGCAGCCACCATCATGGGCAGCAGCAGGGAGGCCAGCGCTGCCGCATCGGCTACGGCCGAGCCCGATACGGCGGCCAGGATCACCGCCGCCATGATGGCTACATAACCCAGTCCGCCGGGCACATGGCCGACCAGCGTGAGCGCCAGCTTCACGATGCGCTTGGACAGGCCGCCCACATTCATGATCTCGCCCGCCAGCATGAAGAAGGGCACGGCCAGCAGCGGAAAGCTGTCGGCACCGTTGATCACGTTCTGCGCCAGGATCTGCGCATCGAACAGGTCCAAGTGCCACATCAGCGCCACGCCGCTGATGAGCAGCGCAAACGCGATGGGAATGCCGATCGCCATGGCGAGCAGCAGGGAGCCGAGGAAGATGGTGACGGTCATGGTGGAGAGCCTGTGCGGAGGGTTCAGGGGCGGCGGCTGCCGGGCGCTTCGTGGGATGCATCGGTGCCCGCAGGGCGGTGCGCCAGGGCCCCCAGTTCTTCGCTCTCCTGCACCATGACCAGCTCGTGCTCAGCCAGCGGAACGAACAGCGTGCGCAGCAGGTCGTGCAGCAAGATGGCAATCCCCGACCCGCCCATCAGCACGCCACTGGCGTAGAAGATGCCCACCGAGGCGCCGGTCACGGGTGCTTCGGTGTCCCAATTAATCAGCATTTGGGCCCAGCTGCCACTGAGCAGCAGCCACGACACGTACAGCATGGCGATCTGTGCCAGCACCAGGCAGGCCTTCTTGCCCACAGCGGGTAGGCGCGACACCAGCGCATCCGTGCCCAGGTGGCCGTGTTCGCGCAGCGCCACCACGGCGCCCATGAAGGTCAGCCACACAAACAGCCAGCGCGAGAGTTCCTCCGACACGGTGATGCCGGAGTTCAGGGTGTAGCGCAGCACCACATTGCCAAACACCAGCACCACCATCACCGCCAGGCACAGGCCAGCCAGTACATCCAGCACGCGGGTGTATCCCCGCAGCACGCGGTCGGCCAGTGCAAACATGGTGTCTCCAGTCGTTGTATTGAAACGCTGGAAGAATTTTGTACGAACTGGTTAGTATTTGATCTAGGTGCAAACCCTGCATGGTTTGTCATGGCAGCACGCAGCCATGCACGGCGCGCGACCAGGGTGCCGATGAGGAGCTTTTTGATGTGGGCCGGTGTGCGCCCGGGCCGGGAGGGTCAGGGCCGCAGAAAGCGCACGATCATCTCGATGATCGATTCACGGCGTTGCGCCGTGGCGGCAGGGGTGTCGAGGGAGCGCTTGAAAATTGCGCCAAAGGTGTGGCGGTTGGCCTCGTTGAAGAAACACAGGGCCGAGATGGACATGTGCAGGTCCACCGGGTCCACGTCCGGTCGGAACACGCCCGCCGCCACACCACGCTGGTACACATCGCGCACGGCATGGATGACGGGGATGTTCAGTTCCTGGATCGTGGCCGACTTGGTGATGTACTCGCCCCGGTGCATGTTCTCGTTCATCACCAGGCGGATGAAGTCGGGGTTGGCGAGCTGGTAGTCCACCGTGAAGCCCACCAGCGTGCGCAGGGCCTGCTCGGGCGCCAGGTCTTCCAGGTGCAGCTCCGATTCGATGCGCCGGATGCGGCGGTAGGCCTCCTCCAGCACCGCGACATACAGACCTTCCTTGCTACCGAAGTAGTAGTAGATCATGCGCTTGCTGGTGCTTGTCAATGCCGCGATCTCGTCGATGCGCGCCCCAGCCAGGCCCTTGTCCGCAAACTCTGCCGTGGCTACCTGCAGGATGTTGGCCATCGTGCGGTCGGGGTCGTTGACGCGCACCCGGTCCGCCCCGGGCGTGGTGGCGGCCTCGCGCGCCGCGCGCTGGAGGGTAGCCCGCACATCGCCAGGTTTCGGAGGGGTTTGAACCATTTCGTTCATAAGCGCCCAAGCATACGGCAAGCTCGGCGCAGGGGGGGCAAAAAACCCATGCCCGCTCTCGCTGGCCGCTCAGGACGGTTTGGTATCGGCGAAGCTAGGGCGCAGCATCAGCTTGTCGAGCAGCTTGCCCAGGTTGGGGTACTCGCTGCGCCAGGCGATGTCGGGGAATCGGAATTCCAGCCAGCCCAAGGCGCAGCCCACGGCGATGTCGGACAGACTGAGGTGGATGCCGCTGCAATACGGCTTGTCGCCCAGGCCCTGGCTCATGGACTTGAGGCCGTCGTTCACCTTGATCAGCTGGCGGTCGATCCAGGCCTGGCTGCGCTCGCTGTCCTTGCGGTGGGCCCAGGTGGCTTCCAGGCGGGCCAGGATGGCGGCATCCATCACACCATCGGCCAGTGCCTCCCAGGTCTTGACCTCGGCGCGTTCGCGGCCTTGCGACGGGATCAGCTTGCCCACGGGCGACAGGGTGTCGAGGTATTCGACGATCACGCGGGAGTCAAACACCGCCTCGCCGCCTTCCATTACCAGGCAGGGCACTTTGCCCAAGGGGTTGGAGGTGGAAATATGGGTGTCGTCTGCCCAGACGTTTTCTTGCACGAACTGGTAGTCGAGCTTTTTCTCGGCCATCACGATACGTACCTTGCGTACGTAGGGGCTGGCGGTGGCTCCGATCAATTTCATGGTGTGTCTTCCAGGGCGCGGGATAGGCTGAACGATTCGAGATTGATTCTATCGGCAGCTGCCCGCCCGCAAGCTGACGGCTGCGTGGCGCTTACACACCACGCCTACAATGGCGCGCCATGAGCCTGTCCACCATTACCGCCCTGTCGCCGCTTGACGGCCGTTACGCCAGCAAACTTGCCGCCCTGCGCCCCATCATGAGCGAACACGGCTACATGCACCGCCGTGTGCAGGTGGAAGTGGCCTGGTTCATTGCCCTGTCGGATGCCGGTTTTGCCGAGTTCAAGCCCCTGACCACGGGCGCCCGCGCCTATCTGCTCGGCCTGATCAAGAACTTCTCCGAAGCTGACGCCGCCGCCATCAAAGAGATCGAAAAAACAACAAACCACGACGTCAAAGCCGTCGAATACTGGATCAAGAGCAAGTTCGAGGCGCGCCCCGAGCTGGAAAAGGCCTCCGAATTTGTGCACTTTGCCTGCACCAGCGAAGACATCAACAACACCAGCCACGCGCTGCAGCTGCGTTCAGGTCGCGACCAGGTCATCCTGCCGGGCCTGGACCGCATCGTGCTCAAGCTGCGCGAAATGTCGCACGCCTTTGCCGACGTGCCCATGCTCAGCCGCACCCACGGCCAGACCGCCAGCCCCACCACCGTGGGCAAGGAAATGGCCAACGTGGTGATGCGCCTGCAAACGGCCTGCGAGAAGATCGCCGCCGTCAAGATCATGGGCAAGATGAACGGCGCCGTGGGCAACTACAACGCCCACCTGTCCGCCTGGCCTGAGTTTGACTGGGAAGCCTTCAGCAAGAAGGTCATCGAAACGCCCGAACCGCTGGGCCTGGGCCTGACCTTCCAGCCCTACTCGATCCAGATCGAGCCGCACGACTACATGGCCGAGCTGTTCGATGCCGTGGCCCGCGCCAACACCATCCTGATCGACCTGTCGCGCGACATCTGGGGCTACGTGAGCCTGGGCTACTTCAAGCAGCGCCTGAAGGCGGGCGAGATTGGTTCCAGCACCATGCCGCACAAGGTCAACCCGATTGACTTTGAAAACGCCGAAGGCAATCTGGGCCTGGCCAACGCGCTGCTCAAGCACCTGTCTGAAAAGCTGCCCATCAGCCGTTGGCAGCGGGATCTGACCGACAGCACCGTGCTGCGCAACATGGGCGTGGCCCTGGGCTACGCGGCGCTGGCCTATGCCTCGCTGTTGACCGGCCTGAACAAGCTGGAGCTGAACGAAGAAGCGCTGGCCGAAGACCTGGATGCTTCGTGGGAAGTGCTGGCCGAGCCCATCCAGACGGTGATGCGACGCTTTGGTGTGCAGGGCGCTTACGAAAAGCTCAAGGAAGTCACGCGCGGCAAGACCGTGACGGCCGAAGCGCTGCATGGGCTGATTGCCTCGCTGGAAATCCCCCAGGCTGAAAAAGACCGCCTGCTCGCGATGACTCCGGGTAGCTATGTGGGCAAGGCCGCCGAACTGGCACGAAGGGTGTGACCCCCCTGAGACGCTGCGCGCCTTCCCCCCGAGGGGGACGCAACCCGTGGCCCGGCAAAGCCGGTTCCACGGTTGCGCTGGCTTGGGCACCGCCGGTTGCGTGCGCTGCCGGTCTTTTGAGATATTTTTTGCCTCTGGCGCTTTTCCGATAAGCGGCGGCAGCTATCAATTTAATAGTGAGGCTGCATGGCCATCAAATCCACCATCTTCAAGGCGAACCTCCAGATCGCCGACATCGACCACGGCTACTACGCTGACCACGCCCTCACGCTGGCGCGCCACCCCAGCGAGACCGACGAGCGCATGATGGTCCGGCTGGCTGCTTTGGCCATCCAGGCGCACCAGCTCAACGACCTCTGCAACGGCGACGCCACGCTGGCATTTGGTGCGGGGCTGTCGGACCCGGATGACCCGGATGCCTCGCTCACCGACTTTACCGGCCGCAAGCGCGTGTGGATTGAGGTGGGCCAGCCCGAAGACAAGCCGCTCACCAAGGCCTGCAGCAAGGCCGATTCTGTGATCGTCTACTGCTTCAACCACGCCGCAGAGATCTGGTGGAAAGGCATCGAGACCAAACTGTCACGCCTGGAAAAGCTGCAGGTCTGGCGCATCCCCACGGAGGCATCCCAGGCACTGGCGCAGCTGGCCGAGCGCAGCATGCAACTGCAGGCTACGGTGCAGGAAGGCGCGATCACCCTGAGCAGCACGCAGGGCAGTGTGCATGTGGAGCCCGTGCGCTGGAAGTGACTGGAATACTGTTCAAAATGGCCTCTGGCGCTTGATGGATAAGCGCTAACAGCTATCAATTTGGTAGTTTCTGGCTCAGTCTCGTGGCATGAGCGCGCCACACTGCCAGCACTGCTCGAATCCGCCTTCGACCGTCTCGCCGCACTGGCATGCCCAGCGGCGCTGTGGCAAATCCTGAAGCTCCTGCAGCAGCGCGCGTGCGCGGGTGGCGTGTTCGTCGTAGTCCAGCCAGATTTCGGGCAGGCACTGGTCCGGCGGCAGGTGCCCCGCAGCGGCACCCAGATACTGGCGCTGCACGGAGGCCGTCATGCCCGCTTCGCACAACAAGTCCGCCCACAGCGTGGCGATGGCGATGTTCGGGGCTTGGGTGAGGCGCAGCATGGGCCCACCATAGCCGTTTGACCGCCGGGCGTACAGCCCCCGTATGTTTGCAGCTTGCGAGGCGGGGCGACGTGTTGAAAAGAAAAGGAGCGGGTTAGGTCGCGTTCGCTGGCGCCGGCGCTTTGGAAACCCCTTCGGCCGCCCGTTCTGCATAGCGGTTGAACCGCCACGCAGAGTGCTCCAGCGTGATGCGTCGCCACACCGCGCGTTTTTCGGCAGGGCCCATCGCGGGCCAGAACTGCACTTCGTCAAACGTGCGCCCGCACCCCTTGCACAGGTCGTCGCCCTGGCTGGTGGAGCAGATGGCGATACAGGGCGTGTCGGGCGTGGTGCCGTACCAGGCATGCCAGGCATCCAGGGCATCCGGGGGCAGGCGGTCTTCTTCCACCACGTCCTCGCGCCGGAACACCATCTGCGCATAGACCTCTGCCAGCGCGCGGATCTCCGGGGCCAGGGAGACTCCGTCGGGCGAAGGCACCCGGCTGCGCCAGTGGTTGATGGCAGCTTCGATGTCGGTGATGTGGATGGCGGCCATGGAGGTTTGAGCGAAGGGGCTGGATCATAGCCGCGCGGACAAGGCAACCCTGGCAAAGGTGTTTTGTAGGGAGCAACGGCCCCTTTCTGGCAGCCCTTGAGGGGGCGTGTACGCAATAACCACAATCGTGCTGCCCTTGCGCGACCGTGCGGGCGATGTTCCAATCGACGCTTCGAAGGGGAGTAGCTCCCGACTTGCATTCCGGCATTGCCAATTTTTGGTGCGTGGGGGCGCGAGGCATCGGAACCGTCGTCAGTACGAAGCGAAACATCGCTTCCGGCGGTCCGGGTTCAGCGCATACCGCAAGGGCGCCGGGCTGAGCAAGACCTTTGATGGGCCCGCTGGGGCTGATCAAGGCCGTCCTTTCGTTGCTTGCCCTGTCAGGGCAGTCCTTGATCCCCCGACCGCAGGCCCTTTATCCCATGGGTGGACTCGGCGCTACAGTGGCGGCGAACTCCCCCTTCGCGTGTATTGATACTGAGGAATTTATGGACTTTTTGGCTTCGCCCGAATTCTGGCTCGCACTCGGCCAGATCATCATCATCGACATCTTGCTGGGCGGCGACAACGCGGTGGTCATCGCGCTGGCCTGCCGCAAGCTGCCTCCGGCCCAGCGTACCAAGGGCATCATCTGGGGCACTGCCGGGGCCATTGTTCTGCGTGTGATCCTGATCGCCTTTGCGATGACCCTGCTGGCGCTGCCGTTCCTCAAGTTCGTGGGCGCGCTGTTGCTGGTGTGGATTGGCGTCAAACTGCTGGCTCCCGATGAAGAGGGCCACGGCGACGTGCAAGGCAGCGACAAGCTGCTGGCCGCCATCAAGACCATCATCGTGGCCGACCTGGTGATGAGCGTGGACAACGTGATCGCCATTGCGGGCGCTGCGCAGAATGCGGGCGAGCACCAGTTCCTGCTGGTCGTGCTGGGCCTTCTGATCTCTATCCCGATCATCGTCTGGGGCAGCCAGCTGGTCATCAAGCTCATGGAGCGTTTCCCGATGATCATCACGGCGGGCGGCATGCTGCTGGGCTGGATCGCTGGCGGTATGCTGGTGACGGACCCTGCTTTCTCGAACCCCGACAAGTGGCAGTGGATGCTGAAACTGCCACAGACAGACATGATCAAGTACGGTGCCAGCGTGGCGGGTGCGCTGCTGGTTCTGCTGGCTGGCAAGATCATCGTTGCGCGCCGCGCGGCGGCGGCACCTGCCGAGCAGCAGGGCTAAAGGCAGGCATACGGAACCGACCATTACAAAAGGGGGCTCTATGCCCCCTTTTGTCCTTGGTCCTCAATGGGAGTCGGTATGGACAGAGTCATCGTGTATGTAGACGACGCGGTTTATGCGCAGCAGGTGCTGGCACCTTTGTTCGCGCGCGACGCGGCCGCCAGAACACAATGGGTGCTGGTGGCCTGCGCGCCCCGGATGACCCACCGCATCAGCAAGTGGGTGAGCCACAGCGCCCGTGAAAACTGGCGCGCCAAGTGGGCTGACAAGCTGTTTGCCCAGATCCTTCCCGCGTTGCGGGTGCCCACAGACAGAGTGACCACCGTACTGGCCAAGGGGCCGCTGGCGGAGCTGACCGATCAGCTGCAGGCTGCAGGCGCCTCCGCGGCCCAGGTGGTAGATGCGCGCCGGCCCAAGACGAATATGGCACAAGAGCCTGCGCCTGTGCGCCCGGACAAAGGCTGGTCGCCAATGCCAGGAACGCTGGGCAGCCTGCTCACGGGTTGCGGAGCGTTGTGGATGCTGGCTTTCGAATAAGCAGTCAGCGCAGGGGCAGATTGCCAGGGGCTTGGCTCCCGCTTTGCGCATTTCTTGGTTCCCTCGGCCGGTGCTATTCTCCGGCCATGAAACTCCTCCTGAAATGGCTTCTCAGCGCCGCATCTCTGCTGTTTGTGGCCTATGTCTACAGCGGTGTGGAAGTGCAGAGCTTCACCTCCGCGCTGATCGCGGCCTTTGTCATTGGCCTGTTCAACGTGGTGTTGCGGCCCGTGCTGGTGGTGCTGACGCTGCCGGTCACCATCGTCACCGTCGGCCTTTTTCTCTTCGTCATCAACGCGCTCATGTTCTGGGCCGCCGCCAGCGTACTGGACGGGTTCCACGTCAATGGCTTCGGCGCGGCGCTGCTCGGGTCGCTGATCTATTCGCTGCTGGGTGTGCTGATTGAATCAGCGCTCGGCGGCCTGTTCGCGAAGAAGTGACTCCACCGCGCGCAGCCGGGTGTCGATGATGGACGCCTCAATGTGGTCCACCTGCGGTCCACCCCGCCGTGCCAGATCCTGACCCGCCTTGAAGCGGTCTACCGCAGCTGCATAGTCATAGCGCGCGGCGTGGGCCTCTGCCTCGGCGCGCACTGCGCGCAGTGCCTGGCCTTGGGCCTGCCAGGTGGACGCCAAAAGCTGCCACGCCGTCGCATCCCGGGGGTTTGTGGCTACCCAGGTTTGCAGGGCGCTGGTTCCTTCACCAGCGCGCCCGGCGCGCAGCAAGGCCTGTGTGCGCAAAACCAGTTCAGGGCGCCGGTTGCTGCTGCTGCCGCTGCTGGTGTTGTTCGCATCGGCAGCCAGTGCGTTGACAGCGGCCGCAGCGTCGCCTGCTGCCAGTTCGATCTCGGCGGCGAGCAGCTTTGCCAGTCGGTGGGCCGCGGCATCATTGCGCACCAGGTCCTCCAGCTTCTTTGCGGCAGCGCGTGCACCTGCAGCGTCTCGAAGCTGGTTGCTGCCCAGCGCAGCCGCGTACAGCACGCCCACGCGCCGGGAGGCGGGCAGGGCTGCAAAACCGGAACCTTGCGGCTCGGCAATCCACTGGCGCAAGGTGTCCACGCCGGGGTTGGCCAATACCCGAGCACGCGCTGCAACCATGGCGTGTTCCAAGGTCGATGGCACTGTGGCCGCTGCGGCAGCCTCTCCGGGCGGAAGGCGCGAATGCATGTCTGCCATGCGCTCGGTGGTCAGCGGGTGGCTGCGCAGATATGGCCACGAACCGTTGTCGTTGAGCCGGTTGGCCTGCTGGAGCTTGTCAAACATGCTGACAAAGCCCTGCGGCGCGAACCCGGCAGGAGCCATCAGGCCGTAGCCAATACGGTCCGCCTCCCGCTCCATATCGCGAGAAAAGTTCAGCTGGTTCTGCATGGCCAGCGCCTGCCCCCCCACCACCAGCGCCTGCGTGGCGCCCGGATTCTTGCTGGCCGCCAGCGCGCCCAGAATCATCGCCCCCAGCAGCAGGGGCGTCTGCTTGCTTTGCTGGGTGATCAGGCGCGAGATGTGGCGCTGGGTGACGTGGCTGAGCTCGTGGGCCAGCACCGAGGCCAGCTCGTCGCGGGTGGTAACGACCCCGATCAGGCCGAGGTGCACGCCCAGATAGCCGCCCGGCAGCGCAAACGCGTTCACCGTGCGGTCGCGCCCCAGCAGGATCTCCCACGCGAAGCGCTCATCCAGCTCCGGCGAGAGCTCCCCGCGCGCCTTGGCTGCAGCCATCAAAGGGCGCCAGATACCCTGCACATAGTCGGCAATGACGGGGTCGTCGATGTAGTCGGGGTCTCTGTAGAGTTCGCGGATGATGCGGTCACCCAGGCGGCGCTCGGCGCTGGTGGTGAGGTCGCTGGGGTCGCCGAGGGTGGGGAGGCTAGTCTGGGCTATCGCGGGGACCGTCCAACCGATGATTGCTATAAAAAAAGAAGTTTCTAGCGCTTTCCTAATGAGCGCTAGAAGCCAGTTTTTATCAAAATATCTGCCAGGCAGATCTCTGAGACAAAGCAAAATCGTGGTGCGCATGCCCGTATGATGCCTCGCCCCCCTGTATGTTTCATACCCTGTAGTAAACCAGTGCACCTGCCTGATCCATGAGCAACCCCCCCCTCACCCATTTCGACGAGCACGGACAAGCCCACATGGTGGACGTTGGCGGCAAGCCTGCGACCCACCGCGTGGCCGTCGCCAAAGGGCGTATCGACATGCAGCCGCAGACGCTGGCGCTCATCGAATCAGGCACCGCCAAGAAAGGCGATGTGCTGGGCATTGCCCGCCTAGCAGGCATCATGGCGGCCAAGAAGACCAGCGATCTGATCCCGCTGTGCCACCCCCTGGCACTGACACGCGTGGCCTTGGAATTTGAACTGCTCCCCGCCGAACAGGCCGTGCTATGCACCGCCACCGTTGAGACCGTGGGGCCGACCGGGGTGGAGGTGGAGGCGTTGATGGCGGTGCAGGTGGCACTGCTCACCATCTATGACATGTGCAAGGCGGTGGATCGGGGGATGGTGATCAACGTGGTGCGGGTGGCGGAGAAGCGGGGGGGGAAGTCGGGGAGTTTTGTTGCGTTGGGCTAAATGGGAGCGCCGGACGGACCCGAAAAACATAGGCCAGAAAATAATTCATGATTTCACTTGCATGCCCTTTTTATAACGAAGCCGCCGTAGTTGACTCCTTTATTGAAAGGGTGGCGATTGTTATGCAGAGCCTGGGTATGGCATATGAAATTGTTTGCGTCAATGATGGGAGTACTGACGATACGCTGAATTTGCTGCGTGCGCATGCCCGAATCAATCCGGCTGTGCGTGTTATTGATTTGTCTCGCAACTTTGGAAAAGAGGCCGCGCTCTCGGCTGCTATCGATCACTCGAGAGGTGCTGCGGTCATCCTTATTGATGCCGATCTACAAGATCCTCCCGAACTGATCCCGGAAATGATCGCCCGTTGGCTCTCAGGCAATGAAGTGGTTCTGGCCCGACGCAAGGACCGCTCCAACGATAGTTGGCTCAAGCGAAGTACCTCGCATGCTTTTTATCGCCTTCACAACGTTGTAGCTGAGAGGCCAATACCTGCAGATGTCGGCGATTTCCGGTTGCTGGACCGCAAGGTGGTACGCGCTATTCAAAGGCTTCCTGAGCGTCGTCGCTTCATGAAAGGGCTGCTTTCGTGGGTAGGCTTTCAGACCACTATTGTCGACTATGTTCGTGAACCTCGTGCAGCAGGTAGTACAAAATTTTCAGCTTGGAAATTATGGAACTTCGCCCTGGAGGGTATCACTTCATTTAGCACTGCTCCACTTCGAATTTGGACCTATATTGGCTTTGTTGTGGCCTTTGCATCATTTTGTCATGGTATATTTATCGTGATTTACACTTTGTTGGGTGGGGTGGATGTGCCGGGATATGCGTCCCTTCTCACTGCTATCTTGTTCTTGGGTGGAGTGCAATTGATCGGAATAGGTGTTTTGGGGGAATATATCGGTCGAATTCACGCTGAGTCTAAGCAAAGACCTATATACATAGTCCGCTCAATATATCCCCACGATGTCACCTGAAGTCTACGAGGAAATGGCCCGGCTTGAGGATGAGCACTGGTGGTTCGTAGCTCGGCGCGCAATTTTACAAAGCGTCTTACAGGCATTACCACTGCCCGCCACCCCCCATATTCTGGAGCTTGGATGTGGAACGGGGGGGAATCTTCCAATGCTGCGGGAGTTCGGAGCAGTCACGGCAGTGGAGATGAATGATTCTGCCCGCAGATATGCACACGCGCGCAATGACTGCAGTGTGTTGCCGGGCCATTTACCCCACCATCTCCCCTCATTACCTCCAGTTGATCTGGTCTGTCTTTTTGATGTGCTTGAGCATATCCCCGACGACTTTGCCGCGCTTCAAAGCATTCTGAACAATGTCAAACCCGGGGGGCATCTTGTGCTGACCGTACCAGCATATCAGTGGCTTTGGAGTGAACATGACATCGCCCATCACCATCAGCGAAGGTACCGGGCCGGTCCCTTGCGCGCCATGGCCGAGCGAGCGGGCTGGCAGGTCCGCCGAGTAGGTTACTTCAATACGTGGCTATTGCCTCTGGTGGCCGCGCATCGCATCAAACAGCGGCTTCTTTCAAGGAGCAACACGAAAAGTGATGCTCGCCTACCTGCGCGCTGGGTTAACTCGTTACTCCAGCGCGTTTTCGCTTCAGAGGCGCGCTGGCTGCGCCAACATACTTTTCCTTGCGGTGTATCCATTGTTGCTGTGTTGGTGCGCAAGTAATGAATAGCCCAAAGATTGCGTAATGCTCATTTAAACGCTCGATGCATTTGAGTCAATATTATTTTGCCGCTCAATGATTTTGAAATAATTATCAATGTTTTAATATGTGTATTGATGCCGTAAAATTTTATCGAAAATATCGAAGACTGTAGAAAAGGCTCTCTAAATATCTAGCTGAAATTTATTTGTTTGTATATTTTATTTTATTATTATATTTCTTGATATTTTATATTAATTGCCCTCCTCGGGCAAATTCTTACCTCTGTTTTTTCATCCACATTTGAGGCGAAGGCGAATAGAAAATTTAAAGTAATAATGTAAATGGCCGTATCGAAAGAGTTCTGACTCCAAATGACATCTCCGGGGTGCGACAACTAGCGGATGTGAGGCATGTAACGCGGCAACAGTTGCACATATGCCATGCACCACGCCTATCAATGACTCCACCATTTTCCATATGCCCAATGGTTTCAAATTTTCGTCTGCCACGCACATAAAGCTGCAACGGCCATACTCGGATTGCTTTGCGCTACTTTGCTTGGTCTTGCTGGTGTTCGCACTTCACCAGAGTGCTTTGTCGGGCTCCTGGCGTTGGGACGACGGCATGCATCTGCTCCATACGACCCAGTATCCATGGATCAGTGTGTTTCTTGATCCAGATGTCATGCGATCTGTGTCAGGCAACCAGTTCGCGCCATGGAATCTATTTTTGTACTACGTCAACAGAGCGCTCTTTGGTGCCAACGTACGCTGGTATTACGCCCATCACCTTCTGTCACTTTGGGCTGCAGCTGCTGGGTTGTACGTGCTCTTGCGACAATGGCTTCCGGCACATCGCGCATGGGTGACCCCGGCTTTGCTGTTGGTCGGCGTCCCGGCGGCTCAGATGGCTCAGCAATTGATGGTGGGGCACTACATTGATGGGCTGGTATTTGCTAGCTTCGGACTTGTATTGCAGATACGCGCCGTCAATGCCTGGGAAACTGCCCATGGCAAAGCTCTGGGTATGAGCCTTGCTGGGGCATTGCTTTATGGATTGGCATGTCTATGCAAGGAGATCTATGTCCCCTGGATATTGATGTGGCTTGTTGTGCCATGGGTATTCGTGCCATCAGCGCGCAGAGTTGCGGTTTGTGCTGCACCGGCCATGCTGGTGGCCTTGGCGTACACCTTGGCGCGCTTGCAAATTTTTGATGGTGCAGGGGGCTACTACGGCGGCGGTGGAAGCAGTTGGGAAGTTTCCAATGTTATGCGCAGTCTCGCTTCTATTCCTGGCGTCCTGTTTGGAGACGCTGCATACGGCCTGATAGCCTTTTCCCTGGTGTGCATGGCATTGTTTGGAGGAGGTCGATATTCATTCGCTTGGGGCGTGGTGTGCGCCTCTGCTCTTGTCGTTACGCTACTGCCCCTGGTGGTTCTGGCGGGTAGCAATCCTCCGTGGGCACTACACGCACGTTATCTCTGGGCCCCATGGATTCTGGTTTGCTTGATCTGGGCCGTTCCATGGAAGGGGGCGCTCCGCTGCATGCAGTGGTTCGCCTGCCTGCTTTTTGCAACTTTGGTCATGTGGCAAATGGCTATCCTGCGCCCGGACGATCAACAGCGCGAAGCGCTGTTCGACGCCCACTCCCGGATGGTGCTGCAGCCGACTTCCGAGATAACGCATTGGGTACCAGCGGTATTCAACGGCGCTAGCTATGTGACCTTTGTAACTTACGCCGCTCACGAAGCGTTGCGTCGCACCGGCCACGCTGTGGGCAACCCGCCAAAAATCCTGCGTACCTTTTCCAGCAACACTGTCGATCAAGCGTCAGTACAGGTCTGGGACGCATTGTGCAACTGCTTTCGGCCACTCCTGACGCTGACATTGGTTGAGCGTGAAGCAGCGCTTGCCCGAGCGCAATCCGAAAAGGGCCTGCTGTTGCCAGGCATCCACCCACTAGCAGATGCCTATCAGGGGCCCACTCCCGAGATGCGTGTGGAGGGCAATAAATTGCTTGTATCCGGCATAGCGGCCTCGGAAGGCGCTGGGCATGTGCTGATCTTGGCCGGCTGGGCGCCAACTAGATTGGTTGCATCCAGCGTGACTGTGCAAGCACGTACGGATAACCCTGCGGCTAAGGACATGAAGTTCGAGATCGTGCTCGAGGCTCAAGATGCCACTGCCATACGCCAAACTCGAGACCGTCTATGTATATTGATGCAAAGTCAGACCCATCCATATACTTTCATTGCGCTGGACGCCGCGGCACCCTCCACCGCATGCCGCGCCCTGCTGACACCGTTGGGGCTGCGGCAACCGCCCGAAGCATCACCGTGAAAGAAGCGTATCGCCCCAGAGCGTGCCTGAAGCGACCCGAGCATTCGTCTTTATTCATACCTGATGTGTTTGGAGGAGGTGTTCGCCGAAGCGACCTGGGGCACTAGTGCCCAGATCAACGCCATCGCACAACGGGTCCGAGGCCGCTTGGGCCGTGGTCTGCGAGGGAATGAGATTGAGTCTCTTCAAAAATAATAGCAACAAACGATTTACCAGTGTGCGTAAATGGTCAATAACGGTTGTGCTTTGTGAGTTGGATGACGTCCACGCCTCGCGCGGGGGCTGCGCGAGTAGGCGGAGGCGCGGTCCGCCTGCACGTATGATGGTGTGCTCCGCTGTGGTTTCAGCGGAATCTACTGTCTCACGGACTCCGGCCCGTCATGTCTCTGATCACGCAATTCAACGCCCAAAGTCAAGCGTGCATGGTCGATGTGGATGTCAAGCCCGTAACGTACAACATTGAGATGGCGCATCAATTTATTACAGGCATAAATCCTAGTCATCATCGCGTCTGGAGGCGCTCGGTAGCGTGACCCAATCGGCATCGTCCGCATCAGGTCGCCCAGCAAGCCGACGGCCCGATCCTGCTGCGCGATCAGCGCGCGCTGAGTGGGTGGCGGTCAAGTTCAAACTTCTGCCCCCGAACCAGCAATCGCCTGTCCGAAGGCGCAGGAGGTTTTCAAACGGCATCAATCTTGCTGCAATCTTTAATCTGCAAAAAACCCCGGAGATGTAACGAATGAGTTCCGAGATCACCAAGAACCGCCAGCAGGGCTGGTTGCTTGCCATATTTATTCTTTCGGGTTTTGCAGGGCTCATTTACCAGTCCATTTGGTCTCACTATCTCGGTCTTTTCCTGGGCCATGCTGCCTATGCGCAGGCACTCGTCCTTGCAATCTTCATGGGCGGTATGGCTGCAGGGGCGGCCTGGATCGCGCATGCCGGGCAGCGCTGGCGCAATCTGATTCGCTGGTATGCCCTCATTGAGGCGGCGATCGGCCTGCTGGGGCTGTTGTTCCATTGGGTGTTTGGTGGCGTCACCGCGTTCAGCTATGAATGGCTAATTCCAACACTGGGGGCTCCCGCGGCTATTGATATCGCGCGCTGGTTGATTGCTGTTTTACTGATACTGCCGCAGACCATTTTGCTGGGTATGACGTTCCCACTTATGAGCGGCGGCCTCATCCGCCGCTTTCCTGGCAGCGATGGCAGGTTGCTTGGAGGGCTCTACTTCAGCAACAGTATTGGCGCGGCTGCGGGCGCGCTGGTGGCTGTCTTCGTGCTGCTGCCTTGGATCGGACTGCCAGGAGCCATAACAACAGCTGGCCTGCTCAACCTGATAGTTGCCGCCTTGGCTTGGTGGCTCGCTCGTGATCCCGAGCCTGCTGCCCCTGTTGCAAGCGCCGCGCACACTGAAACTGAGAAACGTCTCGCCAGGAGTCCTTTGCTGCGCGTCGTGTTGCTCAGCACGGCACTGTCCAGCGCTGCCTCTTTCGGGTACGAAATCATCTGGATCCGTATGCTTAGCATGGCCGTGGGCAGCACTATGCACGCCTTCGAACTAATGCTTGCCGCGTTCATCGGTGGCTTGGCTTTGGGGGGGCTGTGGATTAGCAAGCGCGCCGATACGACGGACAACCCACTGCGGTTGGTGGGCTGGATGCAAATTCTGATGGGCGTTGCTGCGCTGGCTTCTCTGGCCGTGTACGCCAACGCCTTTGCTTGGGTGGGTTGGTTGATTGATTCTTTGACCAAAACCGATGGTGGCTACGCCCTCTTCAACCTGGGCACTGCCACCATCGCCATCGCCATCATGCTGCCAGCCGCTTTTTTTGCTGGCACCACACTACCGCTGTTCACCGTCGCCCTGTTGCGTGCGGGGCATGGTGAGCGGGCCATTGGGCGGGTCTATGCCTGGAATACCCTCGGCTCTATCGTCGGCGTTTTTGCGGCAATCCACCTGCTGATTCCCGTGATTGGCCTGAAATTGGCCCTGTGCGTAGCAGCATTGGTGGATTTGGCCATTGGCTTGGCTTTGCTGCGCTGGCAGGCCGATAGCCAGCGGCAGATGCTGCGGTTCGCTTTGGCCACAGGGTTGGCCGCAGTGGCTGCGATCATCGCTGTGCGCATTCCCTATGATCCGCTAACGCTGGCATCTGGCGTTTTCCGGCATGGCCGCACGCAGGTGGGCGAGGGATCGCGCATGCTGTTCTATCGGGATGGCAAGACAGCCAGCGTGTCGGTGTTCCATGCGCCCAATGGTTTTACGACTATTGCCACTAACGGAAAACCAGATGCAGCTCTGCAAATGGCCAAGGACGGCCCCCCAGCGGCCGATGAACCGACGATGATTTTCGCTGCGGCTTTGCCGCTGGCATTGATGGACAAGCCGCAGGAAGTTGGTGTCATTGGCTTCGGCTCTGGTTTGACAACGCATACCTTGCTTGCCGATCCGCGCGTGAAGTCAGTTGATACGATTGAGATTGAGCAGGCGATGGTGGATGGGGCGCGCGCCTTCGGGCCCCGTGTGGCACGTGCCTATACAGATCCGCGCTCCAATGTGGTGATCGATGACGCAAAAGCCCACTTTTCCGGACAACGCCGGAAGTTCGATCTCATCATCTCCGAGCCTTCTAATCCGTGGATTAGCGGAGTGGGAACCCTTTTTTCTAAAGAGTTTTATAAGTTTGTGCCGCAACACCTGACGGAGAACGGCCTTTTCGTCCAGTGGGTGCAGCTTTATGAGATTAATGACGAGCTCGTAGGCTCAGTGCTGCAGGCGCTTACCCCCGCTTTTTCTGACTATGCCGCCTGGATTTCCAACCACTCCGACCTGATCATCGTTGCCAGCCCACACGGTAAGCTACCTAAGCTGGATTTCGGGCGCTTGGCGCCTGAACTGCAAAACGAGTTGGCAGCGCAGGGCGTCACTAAAGTGGAGCATCTGGCCTTCCGGCAGGTGGCAAATGCTCCCTTGCTACGCGCCTTTGCCTCTGCCCATTCCACTCTGCCGCCGAATTCCGATTTTCTCCCTGTGCTGGGCTTGAAAGCTCCGCAGACACGTTTCCAGATGACGGCAGCCCAATCTATGCTGACCCTGCCTTTCATGAACTCCACCTTGCTGGATGCCATGGGAACGCGCTCTCCTATGCCATCCAATGTGAGCTTGCCAGATTTCACACACTTCCCTGCGGAAGAAGCAACGAAAAAAGCACGCTCTTTGGCAGAAGAAATGCGTGGCACCTCCCTCAGTGGGAGCCATCCCGGTGCCGTGCTTTTGAAATCGATGAGCGGGCCAGATTGCTGGGCGTTTCGGCAGGATGCGGATGCCCGCGCGCGCTGGTCCAACCAAGTGCGCGCGCTCTACGACGTGACACTGCAGTTCCTGCCCCCCGATTTGCTCCAGGGCGTATGGGTTGCGCCAGCCTGGCAGCGCTGCACCACTCTTGGACCTGATTTTCAGCGGGTACTGGACATGATAGCCAGTCACGCCCGGCGCGACTACGTCGCGATGGAACGCCTGGGGCGGGAGTGGCTAACAAACAAGCCGAGCCAGGGCAACGCTTTCCTTCGCCGGGACTTTGATCCTGTTGCGCTGTCAGGTCTGTTGCTCGCCCTCGTACATCAGCAGCGTTGGGGCGACATCGAGGCCGCGCTTGATCAATACCGCGCCGTTCCCGCACCCGACCAAGAACACCGCGCCCAGCGCGAGCTCATCGCGGCACTCGCACGCACTCAGAAGAATCCGTCCAGCGGAATGTAGCTGACGAGGGCTGCGGTAGCTGGGTCGATAAGCACCACCCAATCCGCAGTCCTACGGCCGACCAATGGCAACCAGAGCAATGGCGCATTTCGATTGCCGGCAGCGCGCTCGACGGCCGCATCGATGAGTGCCACGTCCAGCGGGTAGCGGGCGCGCAACGCCTGCAGTGGCCGAGCGCGCTCCAGTACGTCAGCCCGGCTCAAAGCAAAATCCTGCCAGCGCACTGGCCGCTGAGCGGCATCCACTCCCTGGAGCGCGGCTTGCACGCTCGCTGTCTTGGCCTCCAACTCTAGAGCTTCCGGCTTGGTGAGGCCCATCAATCGCGGCGGCTGCAGGTTCCACGGCGTAAACCATTCGGTACCTACCGCCTGTGACAACTCCTCTTCAGGCACGTCTGCGTGGCTGATAACGCGAAATCGGTCAACCTCGAACACCACGGCCAAGGGCCGCGCCTGGGCCAGGGCATGCACACCATAGCCAAGAGCGCCAAGTTGCAGGCATACGATCAGTGACGCATCAACGGCCAATGCACGACCGGACTTGCCAGGCCGAATCAGCAGCCAAGTGAGCAGCGGCCCGCAGACTACGTCCACGCCCAATATCCACCAGAACAGGCGCATGCCACCACCCATCTGGTGGTGCGGCGTGGGAAACCAGAAGCCATACACCAGCAACCCTAGTCCCAAAGCCAACAATAGCGACAGCCCCAAATGCCAGAGCGGCAGCCACTGCAGTCGTCGGGAGTAGTTCAAGCGGGAAAAGAAAGAATTCAAGGCAACGCTGCTTTTCATGGTGAATAGAAAGAGGAAACTAGAATATGGTGATGCCCGCACTTACCGCAAGCTAGTCAAAAAAAAAGCGCCCGCAATGCGGACGCTTGAAGACTTATCTGTTTTTTGCCGCAGCGAGCGGCAAAAAACGTACCGCTTTACTCAACGGCACTCGGAAGGAGCGTACTTCGCAGGAAGAGTACCCAGCACCACGTTCTTGAGACTTCGCGCGGTTGCTGTGAGCGTTGTGTTGGAACCGCAGGCCCAGTCGATGGCTCCCTGAGCACCGGCAACGGGGACTACGCCGTTGACGTTGGGTGCAAAAGTGATGGTTTGGCCATTCAAGCCAGTAGGAATACCGTTTTTACCGTCTGCCTTGATTGCCACGGAGAAATTCCAAGGTGTCTTTGTGGCAGTGACAATGTCGTTCACGTACTTGGACTGCTTCTCGGCCGTTGCAACCTTTGCATATGCAGCTGCTGCGTTATCGAGACCCGTGATGCTGTCAGTCTGGAAGGCTTCGCTGTACAGCGACTTGACGGATGAACCGGCAATAACGGCTTCAGACACCTTGGCGCGAACCGTATAGTCTTGGTAAGCAGGCAGGGCCACTGCGGCCAAGATACCGATGATCGCCACGACGATCATCAGTTCAATAAGGGTGAAACCCTTTTGCATGAAACGCTTCATAAGAAACTCCTTGGGAGGTCAATTGCAATTGATAACCTGCAGAAGAATTCTTCAGGTTCATCAGATCCCAGCATCTTTCGTGCCATGTTGCATTCCTTCTAGGCGGCGGCGAGTGCTACGGCAAAGAGCCGTGAACTGACCACACGCGTAAAAATACAGAGCAAATTCCGCTATGAATGACATTTTTGCGCTGCCAAGAATGTCACCAATTGCATCCTCCTCGGATCATTGGAGCAAGATGGGGCCGTTCGGTCCCTGCGGCCCATCCAGATCCTCCCGCACATCTCAACCCTCGATCCAAATTATTTGTATAGCAATAAATCCAACGCCATTCAGCGCAAAAGCTGAATCAGAACGTTCAATTCTCACACCTAGACCACCAACTCTTGTCCTGCCTGCAGCCACCGTATGTCGTGGAGCGCGGCGAAGCCTCGTGGCGTGTACGCATCGAACTGCCGGATCTCCTCCATGATGAGCCCGGTTTCCGATGGCTTGGTGTGTGTGATGTAGATAGGGTAAGGCGCGCCCGGCCGTATGTTGGACAGTTCTTCGGCCAGGGTGGAGGGTGACAGATGTAGGCTGCGGCTGGCGAGGTCGCGCTCGCGGTTGCTGAAGGCGGTCTCGATGACGAGCATGGCTACGGGCAGAGCGTTAACGCGGACCCAGAAGGCGGGGTTGCGCTCGGTGTCGCCGCTGAACACCCACCAGCCGTTGCTGCCTTGGGCCGCAAAACCAACGGCGGGCACCGTGTGCACGGCGGGCAGGGCCTCCAGGATGGTGCCGTCGATGTCGATGCGCTGGCCGGCTTCGATGGAGCTAAAGCGCATGAAGGGCTGGGCGGGGGTGGGGATGGCGCTGAAGTCCGGCCAGATGATGTTGTTGAACACATGGGCCTTCAGCGCAGCAATGGTGCCGGGCAGGGCGTGGACCTGCACGGGGGTGCCGCGTAGAGACGAAACAGCGTCAAGCATCAGCGGCAGGGCCGCGATGTGGTCCAGGTGCGAATGCGTGAGAAACACATGGTCGACGCGGCGCATCTGCTCCAACGTGAGGTCGCCCACGCCGGTGCCGGCGTCGATCAGGATGCTGTCGTCAATCAGGAATGAGGTAGTCCGGCAATCTTTGGCAATGGCTCCGGAGCAACCCAGTACGCGAACCTTCATGAACCCGCCTTGTCCTATTGGTTGTTCATTGGCTTACTTGGTATCGAAACTGGTGGCGCTGTCCCACGCGGGATCGAAAGGCTGCCCTCGCAGGGCCTGCACGCGGTTGGCATACAGGCAATAGAGCGAGGAGTGCGGGGCGTTGTGCTGCAAGTCTGTCAGCAGTGTGCCGCATTGTGCCCAGTCCTGGGCACGATAGGCTTCGAGAAAGTGTTGCCAAGTGGATATTTCTGAGGTCCGCACGGGGGACAGTTTGCCTAGGGGGGACATTGGCGAGTAGATAACGACCGCCTGGGCCTTGCCCTTGACGCGCACGCGGTCGAGTTCCTGCCAGGCGAACTGGGGCACTCGGGCGTGGGTAGTTTCGCTCACCACGGTACGCACGCCATAGTGCTTGGACAGGCCTTCCAGGCGAGACCCCAAGTTCACCGCATCTCCGATGACCGTGTAACTGCGTCGGATGTCCGAACCCATGTCGCCCACGCACATGGTGCCGGTGTTAAGCCCTATGCCAATACCGATTTCCGGAAGCCCGCGCTCCCGGTGCAACAGGTTGATCTGCTCAACCGCACGCTCCATGTCCAGCGCTGCCTGCACTGCGAGTTGCGCGTGTTCTGCGGTTGGCACCGGCGCTCCCCAAAACGCCATGACGCAGTCCCCCATGTACTTGTCGATGGTGCCTCTGTGGCTGCGAATGATGTGGGTCAACTGGCTGAACACGTCGTTGAGCAGGGCTTGCAGCTGCAGGGGCTCCATCTGCTCTGACATGGCGGTGAACCCCCGCATGTCGCAGAACATGACGGTCAGTTCGCGGCTGGTGGCCTGCATGCTGTAGTTTTCGGGCTGCTTGACCATCTCGTCCACCAACTCGGGTGGCACGTAAGTGCCAAACAGTGCAGCCAGTTCCCGCTTGGATCGGCTTTCCACAAAGTAGCCGTAGACCATGTTGAGCGCGAATGCCAGTACCGCCATCACGATTACCGTCGCCAGTGGCATTGCCAAGCCTTGGGCGAGATAAAGCCACAGGTTGAGGCCTGCCAGCGCTGCAACCACCCCCAGGCTGAGAAGCACCGCGTAGGTGGCTGACAGCGCGGGCAGGGCGAGGGCCAGCAAAACACCTGCGCAGAGCAGTTGTGCAGCGTCAAAGCCCACCGCGTAGTCGGGTCGCACGATGCTTTTGCCATCGAGAAAGGCGGACAGCATATTGGCGTGGGTTTCCACGCCGGGATAGGTTCGGCCTACGGGGGTTACGCGCAGGTCGAGCAGACCGGGGGTTGTTGAGCCCACCAGAATCAGTTGGCCTTGCAGGTTGTTGGCAGGCAGTTTGCCCTCCAGTACATCCGACGCGGAAACATAGCGGAATGACCCTCCGCTCACGTCGCCGGGGCCGCGAAAGGGTATGAGTGTTGCTAGCCGGTCGTCTACAGGCAGCGCAAGTTCGCGGCCATCCTGGCGCAGCACGATGCTGTGCAAGGTGTCGTGGGTGCCTTGGGGGGCGGCGCTGACATAGTTGGGATGTACTTCCGGCAAGCCAAGCAGCGTGCGAAACATCGCAAGCGCCAAGGATTCGTAGTACTTTCCCTGGTGCTCCGCAAGGAGAGGAAGGGAACGGACAACGCCATCGTCATCGGTAACCGAGTTGAAAAAACCCGCAGCAGGCACAGCATTGGCCAGTTTTTCAATGTTGCTGCCGTATCCACCCCAGGAGGTGGCCCGCAATGCGAGACCACGAAGTCTTTCAGTGGGCAAGGCAGGAGGGGGTAGAACGCCTTTTGTTCTCCCGTCCCGGTCACTGGTGAAGTAGTAGCCTAGAACCGCAGGTCGGCCTTGCAGAGCGTGGGCAAAGAGTGCGTCGTAGTCAAGAGTGGGAGCCAGGCGCGCCAGTTGTTCCTTGAAGCCCGTCTGCGCCCGCAAAGGCCCTTTGGCCAAACGCTCCAGGTTTGCGAGACCCGAGCTTCCGTCTGCTTCCGCGAAGAGGACGTCAAACCCCACCAGCGCGACCTGTTGCCGTTCAAATAGCTCCTGCGTCAAAGCAGCAAGCTTGTCCCGTCCCCAAGGCCAATGCCCCACCCTATCAAGGCTTTTTTCGTCAATATCCACGATGACGATACGCTCATCCAGCGTACGCGGCATGGTCGCACGCAGCCGGGTGTCGTAGATGATGTTTTCGAGCCGCTCCAGCACCTGGAGATGAAGGGCGCCTGAAATGTGCAGCAGTGCAAACGCTAACGGAATCAGGGTGACTGCCGTGCGGCGAGCGTGCCGTCGGAACAGATGCAAGAGTCTGGATTGCATGGGTTCCGGCGACAAGGTCGGCAGATAAATTGCCAGATGGGGCGCGAGGCCCGGGTGCGGCCGTCAGCTTTGTTCGAACTGCATTTCCGTACCTGCCAACTCCAGCCGATCACCGTGTTTGAGAGGTACAGGAGATGTGCCGATGGAAGCACCATTGAGCAGAGGCATGTCGGGGCCCTCGACATGGGCCAGCACAAAGCCCTGATGCCGCTTGGTAATGGAGGCCACAGCAACGCCAGGTTTGCCGATGGTGGTAACCACCTTTTGCAGCGACACTTCCCGCCCCGCAGCGGCACCAGACATCACACGGATGACCCCGGAGATGGGCGGGGCAGTGGCAGCACCCAGCGGGGCAGGCCGGGATGCCGTGCCCAACGGAGGCACCATTCCCGGTTTGAAGATCATGGTCTTCTCGAAGTTTTGCCCTTCAGCCTCGTGCATGAAACGGATCTTGTACTTGCCCACCTCAACGGTGTCGCCATTGCGCAGTTCCTGGCGCTTGACAGCCTTGGCGTTGACGTAGGTGCCGTTGGTGCTCCCCAGGTCTTCAATTTCCACATCCTGGCCTGCCATGTGAATGACGGCATGTTCGCCGCTCACGGCGAGGTTATCGATCACGATGTCGTTGTAAGGGCGGCGGCCGAGCGTAGTGCGCTCTTTGGTCAGTTGCACTTCCTTGATGACAACCCCGTCGATTGAAACGATCATTCTGGGCATGATCCACTCCTGATGTGATGAGTAATTGTTGTAGTCGGCGCCACTTACGCGGCCCCTAGCAATCGGGACATAAGGCCGCGTTTCTTGCCCCCCGCAGCCGCTTGCACCAGCAGTACGCTGACGTTATCACGCCCACCGTTCGCATTGGCAGTGTCGATGAGCAATGTGGCTTTTTCCTCCAAAGGCAGTGGTGTTCGCACCAGTTCCGCCAAGTCAGAGTCAGCGACCATGTCCGTGAGGCCGTCTGAACACATTAGGAACAAGTCATTGGGGGCCACCTGAAACTCGTTGACTTCCATCATGACATTGGGCTCTACGCCCAGCGCACGGGTAACGAGATTGCGGTTGGACGACAGCGCGGCTTGCTGCGCTGTAAGCAGGCCGGCATCAACCTGTTCCTGGAGCCAGGAGTGGTCACGTGTGATCTGCTGCAGGGTGCCATCGCGCAGGCGATAGCAGCGGGAGTCGCCAATATGTCCGAGGATGAGGCGGCTGCCGTGGAAAACCCCGACCACCAGGGTGGTGCCCATTCCCGCATATTGGGGGTTGGAAAGCGAGGCACCCAGAATGGCATGGTTGGCGTTCTCGACGCAGATCTCCAGGGCTCGCCGCACGTCGGTCGATTGGGGAGTGCTGCCGGCCTGCCCCAACCAGCGGGCCATCTCGGTGCGGATGAACGTGGTGGCCATGCCGCTTGCCACTTCACCAGCGTTGTATCCGCCCATGCCATCGGCGAGGATGGCGACCTGAGCATCCCGGTCGACCGCCACCGCATCTTCATTGTTGGTGCGCACGCGGCCTTTGTCGGTGCGTGCGAAAAATTCGTAGGTCATGGATGTTGGGGCGAGCGTCATCGGGCGCCTGAAATCGGCGGGGATGCCGCGCCCCGCCCAGCGGGTTGCTCCATCACGGTTCTCTGAAAATCCGCCATTTCATGCCCTGTTGCATCGCGGTCCGCATCATAGACGACTGCTCCCGGCTCCGGCGATCCCGCCTGTCCGGCTGCCACGCCCGCCTGCCGCAGGTCGGCGGCAAATTGCCGGCCCGTCTGGCACCGGGCCTCCGGGCGTTTCTGAAGGGCCTGGGCCACCACGCGCGCCGCGGCGGGGGAAAGCTCGGGGCGCAGTTGCCGAATGTCGGGCGCCTCCGTGTTGGCGATTTTGTGCATCAGCTCCGTCATCGACTCCCCGCGCAGCGGCAGCGAGCCCGTCAGCAGCTGAAACAACGTGACACCCAATGAGTAGAGGTCTGACCGGCCATCTACCTTCTTGCCTGCGAGTTGTTCCGGTGACATGAAACTTGGGGTTCCCAGAACCAGTCCTGTGCGTGTCTTGCTGGAATCCGTGATGCGTGCAATGCCAAAATCCGTCACCTTCACGGCATCCGTGGCGGCGTCGAACATGATGTTGGCAGGCTTGATGTCGCGGTGCACCACGTTGTGTGCGTGGGCGTAGTCCAGCGCCTCGGCAACGCGTGCTCCGATGGAAAGCACCGTGGCCACCGGTAGAAGATGCCCAGCATGGCAGGCCCGCGCCAGGTCTGCGCCCTTGAGGAACTCCATGGCGATGTAGGCCAGATCGTGTTCCTCGCCAGCATCAAAGATCGTCACGATGCAGGGGTGCTGCAGGCGCCCCGCTGTTTCTGCCTCGCGAAAGAACCGGGCTCTGGCGTCGATGAGTGCGTCGCCCTCGAACTCTTCGCCGAGCGCCAGGGTCTTGATGGCAACCACGCGTCCAATCTTTGGGTCTCTTCCCAGGTAGACCACGCCCATCGCCCCTTTGCCAATCTCCCTGTCTATCTGATAGCGGCCCAGCATCGGTATGCCGGTTGCGGCATCACCTGGCAGGCGCGGCGCTGGGGTGGGGGGAATCGATGCGGGTGTGCTGGACGGGGCGCCAGTTTCCTTCTGCAAGTGCGCCCGCACACGCTTGTACCGTGCATGGGCATCCTTGTATCCCTTGTTGTGCTGCAGGATGTGTTTGTAGACGGACTTGGCCTTGGCAAAGTTGCGCTTGCGCTCAAAGTCCTGAGCCAGGTGGTACAGGTTGTCCATCAGGGCATCGCTGGGCGGCACTCGGCGCAAGCGCTCGAAGGCCATGTCCAATTGGCCCTGCCCTTGCAGCGCAAGCCCCATCATGCGATCGGTTTCGGCGGTTTCCGCTGATGGGGGCGTACCTCTTGCGCTGAGCTTGCCCAGCACGGCAAAGGCTGTGATGCCTCCCAACAAAGCCAGCACGCCGGGCGCCAAAGGAATCCAGAGCCCTGCGTAACGCAGCAGGCCCCACTCAGTGGCGGCGAGCAGGAGCAGGAGCCCTGCGCCCAGCACTCCACCGGCTGGACGAGAGAGTCTCGGAAGGGCCAGCGCAACAAAGAGCAATGCTCCCAGTGCGCTGCCCCAGGACGCCGTCCATGCCCACTCAGGCCGTTGCACCCCGAGGCCCAGCCTTATGGCGGACAGCGTTTGCGCCAGTACCTCCACGGGATACATCGTGCGCGTGCTGGACTGGACCCACGGGGTGACCAGCGCGTTGCTTGTCTCACCCAGCAGTACCACTTTGTCCTTGAAGTCCTGTGGCGGAATCTTGCCGCTGGATACCTGGGCAAAAGACACCACAGGGAATGCGGAGGCACCGTCCGGCGCCGCGTGAAATCGCGGGTGCATCACCGCCGAACCGTCGGTCACAACGTGCAGCCCACCCATGCGAATGCCCTGAGGCTCCGTCTGAACCCGCAGTTCGTTTTGGCCCAGGTGCAGACTGTGCCTGGCCGCGAGCAAGGCCAAGGAGGGCACGCCGACGTCGTCGTACCGCAGCAGAAGGGGAATGCCGCGAAGGTGTCCATCTTCGTCCAGGGCGACCGAAAGATGACCGACGCCTGCCGCCACCGAACCGATCCCGGCTACCGGGTTTTGCGCCGATGTGGCGGGGATCGCAAAGCTTGCCGGGTTCGGCAAAACGCTGCGGTGCACATAGGCGGGCAGCGGTGTGCGGGCACCGCCCGCCAGGGTGTAGCGCGAGGCCAGGAAAACGTTGCCGGCCCGTTGGATGCTGGCGGCCAGGCGCGCGTCAGAATCCAGAGCCTTCTCCGCCTCGTCTACGGTGCGGCTCAACTCCGTCGCCAGCGGGGATGTGTCCCCCGCCCGCGCCATCGTGTCCCGCATTTTGCGAAGGTAGGCAAGGCCACGGTCGGACTGGGGTTCGGCAAAAGACGGGGTCAGGACAATGGTCTTGGCGCCAGCCGCCGAAAGCTGGTCGATCAACTTGGCGTAGACATCCCGAGACCAGGGGCCGTTGCCCAAGCTTTCAAGGGTGGCATCGTCGATGCCGATGATGGCAATTTCAGGCAGCGGGGCTGGCGTGTGGATGCTGGTCGCAGCGTCATACACGCGGTACTCCAGCCACTGGAACAGACCCGTGGCTGCGCACAGTGCAACCAGCACCGCCGCAGCCAATGCGCCCCGCAAACCATCGGTACGCCACATGCCAAGCCACCGCCCCGAGGTTGTTCGTCCCACTGCTGATATTCCACTCTCTGTATTGAGAGCTGTTCAAAGCAATATTTAAGCCGGGGCGCCAGGGGGCTTGGTGTGACCCCCAACCGCGTGCGACGGGTGGTTCATCGAGGATTCGATGGCGGTTCTTGTCGGGGCAGGCAGGATGCGTGAATCGGGTGTGCCATTTTTGTCACCCGAATGCGACGAGCCACCGGACACACTTTGGCCCACCCATGCAAAAAGCGCCCGGAGCGTTGGTTCCGGGCGCTTTTTTTTGAATTCGCCTTCCTCTGCGAGCCCTCAAGCCCGAGATGTCCGCGGTGACGCGGACGGGCGTAGCGAGATTTACTTCAGCTGGGCCTTGAGCAGCTTGCCCAGTTCCGAAGGATTGCGGGTGATGATGAAGCCCGACTCTTCCATGATCGCCAGCTTGGCATCGGCCGTGTCGGCGCCGCCAGAGATCAGCGCGCCAGCGTGGCCCATGCGCTTGCCGGGAGGGGCCGTCACGCCAGCGATGAAGCCCACGATAGGCTTCTTCATGTTGGCCTTGCACCACTGGGCGGCTTCGGCTTCGTCAGGACCGCCGATTTCGCCAATCATGATCACGGCGTCGGTGTCTGGATCGTCGTTGAAAGCCTTCATCACGTCGATGTGCTTGAGACCGTTGATGGGGTCGCCACCAATGCCCACAGCGCTCGACTGGCCCAGGCCAACTTCGGTCAGCATGGCCACGGCTTCGTACGTCAGCGTGCCCGAGCGGGACACCACGCCGATACGGCCCTTGCGGTGGATGTGACCGGGCATGATGCCGATCTTGATTTCGTCAGGCGTGATCAGGCCAGGGCAGTTGGGGCCCAGCAGCAGCGTCTTCTTGCCGCCAGCGGCTTCCTTGGCCTTCATCTTGTTGCGCACCATCAGCATGTCCTTGACCGGAATGCCTTCGGTAATGCAGATGGCCATGTCCAAGTCGGCTTCGACGGCTTCCCAGATGGCATCCGCAGCGCCTGCTGGAGGCACGTAGATCACCGACACGGTGGCGCCAGTCTGTTGGGCGGCTTCCTTGACGGATGCGTAGATCGGGATGTTGAAGATCGACTCGCCCGCCTTCTTGGGGTTCACGCCCGCCACGAAGCAGTTCTTGCCGTTCGCGTATTCCTGGCACTTTTCGGTGTGGAACTGGCCAGTCTTGCCCGTGATGCCCTGGGTGATGACCTTGGTGTCTTTGTTGATGTAGATCGACATGTGTGTTCTCCGGGCTTACTTGACGGCAGCAACGATCTTGGTCGCAGCTTCGGCCATGGTGTCTGCAGCGATGATGGGCAGGCCGGACTCGGCCAGCATCTTCTTGCCCAGCTCTTCGTTCGTGCCCTTCATGCGCACGACCAGCGGCACGTTCAGGTTCACGGCCTTGCAGGCGGTGATCACGCCGGTGGCGATGGTGTCGCACTTCATGATGCCGCCGAAGATGTTGACCAGAATGCCTTCGACCTTGGGGTTCTTCAGCATGATCTTGAAGGCTTCGGTCACCTTCTCGGGGGTGGCACCGCCGCCCACGTCCAGGAAGTTGGCTGGCTCGCCGCCGAACAGCTTGATGGTGTCCATGGTGGCCATGGCCAGGCCGGCGCCGTTCACCAGGCAGCCGATGTTGCCGTCCAGGCTGATGTAGGCCAGGTCGAACTTGGAGGCTTCCACTTCGGCCGGATCTTCTTCGTCCAGATCGCGGAAGGCCACGATTTCGGGGTGGCGGAACAGCGCGTTGGCGTCAAAGTTGAACTTCGCGTCCAGGGCCATCAGGTTGCCCTTGGAGTCGCAGTTCAGCGGGTTGATTTCCACCAGCGACGCATCGGTGTCCATGTAGCATTTGTAGATCTTGGCGAAGATGTCCACGGCCTGATCGATCGATGCACCGGTCAGGCCGATGGCTGCTGCCACCTTGCGGCTCTGCGCCTCAGTGATGCCGGTCAGCGGGTCGATCATCTCGGTGATGATCTTCTCGGGCGTGGAGTGGGCCACTTCCTCGATGTCCATGCCGCCTTCGCTCGAAGCGATCAGGGCGACCTTTTGCGTGGCGCGGTCGGTGACCAGCGACACATACAGTTCGTTCTTGATGTCGGCGCCGTCTTCGATGTACAGGCGGCGAACCTTCTGGCCCTCAGCGCCCGTCTGGTGCGTGACCAGCTGCATGCCCAGGATTTCGCTGGCGCGTGCCTTCACGTCGTCAATGGTCTTGGCAACCTTCACGCCGCCGCCCTTGCCACGGCCACCGGCGTGGATCTGGGCCTTGACCACCCACACGGGGCCGCCGAGCTTCTGGGCTGCTTCAACGGCTTCTTGCACCGTGAATGCGGGAATGCCACGCGGAACGGGCACACCAAAATTGCGCAAGATTTCCTTGCCTTGGTATTCGTGAATCTTCATGAGGTCTCTCTCAGGGAAGGGTGGTAGTTACCCGTTTACCATGAACAGATGTCTGGCCGCGGGCTTGGGACATGGCAACCCGCGACTGTATCATGTTGCAACGCACCATCCTTGTGCCTAACTTACACCCTGGGCTGGGCTGGTAGCCTTCCCATACCCCCTTTTTCTCTTTTCTATTCCGGCAGCCGCTGCCGCCTTTTTGCAGGAGCACCTCCATGTCCAAAGTCTTTATCGATGGCGAAGCCGGTACCACGGGCCTGCAGATCCGCGAGCGCCTGCAGGCCATGCCGCAGATCGAGCTGGTCAGCATTGCGCCCGAGTTGCGCAAAGACCCGGCCGCCAAGAGCGACCTGATCGCGGGGGTGGACCTGGTGGTGCTGTGTCTTCACGACGATGCAGCGCGCGACACCGTGGCCATGGTGGACGAGATCGAGCGCACCTCGGGCCGCAAGGTCAAGGTGATCGACGCCAGCACGGCCCACCGCACGGCCGATGGCTGGGTGTACGGGTTTCCAGAACTCGCTGCATCGCAGGCGCAGGCGGTGCGCGACGCCACCCGTGTCTCTAACCCCGGCTGCTACGCCACGGGCGCGATTGCCATGCTGCGCCCGCTGGTGGACGCTGGCCTGATCCCTGCGGACTACCCTTTGAGCCTGCCTTCGGTGTCGGGCTATTCCGGCGGCGGCCGCACCATGATCGAAGCGTACGAGGCAGGCACTGCAGCGCCGTATGAGGCCTACGCCCTGGGCCTGACGCACAAGCACATCCCCGAAATCCTGCGCTACACCGGCCTCACACGCCGCCCGGTGTTCATCCCCGCCGTGGGCAACTTCCGCCAGGGCATGCTGGTGCAGTTGCCGCTGCACCTGGACCTGTTGCCCGGCGCCCCCAAGGCCCGCGACCTGCACGACGCGCTGGCCAGCCACTACGGCCGCACCAACACGCCCGAGCAGTGGGTCAGCGTGCTGCCGCCCACCTATGATTTGAAGCTCGCCGCCGACACGCTGACCGACACCAACAAGCTGGAGCTGCGCGTGTTTGCCAACGAGCAATACCGGCAGGCCGTGGTCATCGCGCGCCTGGATAACCTGGGCAAAGGTGCCAGCGGCGCCGCAGTGCAGAACCTGCAGCTGATGCTCGGTCTCTGAACCGCTACGGATTTCCCCACCCTCCTGTCTGCCCGGCAGGTTTTCGACGCGCCAGACCTGGCGCGTTTTTTCTATGGGCCTCCCTGGCGGAATCGTTTAAGCTGATTCCAGACCGCTGACCACGCCAGGCCCACTGGCGCACGCCGTATGTTTGGGGGGCTGATGGGTTTTCCACTGTCTTATGACATCGTGGCGCCGCAGATGCGGTCGCTGCAGAAGCTCGAAGCTGCGTTGCAGCGCCTGGATCTTCGCTGGGAGGTCATCGACACCACTGCACGCATCGTGTGCCCGGGCGAGGCGGCGGGTTTCCTGCATACCCTGGACCAGACGCGTACCGCGTTCGCCACGCTGGCCCAGGAGATGGTGGAGCACATTGCCACCACCCACCTGAGCAACCGCATGGGCGACCTGGCGTCCCGCGCCCAGGTGGCCATCGATATTCTGGTGCGCAACCTTTTCGAGCGCACGGCCGATGTCGGCTTCATCGCCACCGATGGACCGCTGGTGGCTTTTGTGGAGGCTGCGGCAGTCCAAGGCGACCCCGATGCCGCCACGCTGCTGCGCCAGCGGTTGCAAGAGTACCGCGCCAAATACACCGTCTATGACGACATCCTGCTGCTGGATGCCTGTGCCCATCCGTTGCTGGGCCTGCAAGACCGGCAGGTGACTGAGGCCTTGGTTGTGCAGGAGCCCTCCTGGTGGCGGGGTGCGATGGACAGGTCCGGTTATGGCGAGCACTACGGTGCCTCGGGCTGGTATCCCGGCGAAGGCGATCTGCTACTGTATGTGCACCGCGTTGTATCGGCGCAGGGGCGCGCCTGCGGGGCCGTGGTGCTGCGCTTTGGACTCCATTCCGAGCTGGAGTCGATCTTTGCCGACCTGCGCGACCCCGAGGACCGCGTGGCGCTGCTGCTCGTAGATGGCAGTGACCGTGTCATTGCGTCCAGCAAGCCCGCTGAATTCTCGGTGGGCGAGGTCCTGGCCACTGGCTCTCTGCAGTCGCTTGACGCCCGCCCCTGCACCCACCGGGGCCACGACTACCTGGCGCAGGCGCGCACCACCCGGGGCTATCAGGGCTACCAAGGCCTGCCCTGGCGGGCGGTGGCGCTGGTGCGGCTGGATGCGGCGTTCAAGGGCGAGCAAGGTATGCAGGAGTCTGCAGGGGGCGGTGGCGCGCAGGCGACGGCTGAGGCAGCGCGCATGGAGGTGGACGATCCCATGCTGCGCGCCATTGTGGAACGCGCCCGCGCCATCGAAGAAGGGCTTACCCGCGTGATCTGGAATGGCAAGGTGGCCGAATCGGCGGTGAGTGCAGGCTCGTCGATCCATGCCGTGTTTGACCAGATCGGGCGCACGGGCAAGGACACCATTGCCGTCTTCGACGGTGCCATCCAGGAACTGCGCGGACTGCTGCTGGCAGGGCGCCGCGCCGAGATGAAGGCCCATGCCGGCCTGGCGGTCCGCATCATGGACCGCAACCTCTACGAACGTGCCAACGACTGCCGCTGGTGGGCGCTGTCCGAAGAACTGGCCCATGCGCTGGGTGACATCCAGGCGCGGGGCGCGCCCGGGCAATCAGCCGCTGCAGCACAGCGCGCGGCACAGATCCTCGCGCACCTCAACAGCCTCTACACGGTGTACCGGCGCGTGGCGCTGTTTGACCGCCAGGGGCTCGTGGTGGCCGTGTCCTGCGATGCCAACACGCTGCCCGCCGACCTGCAGCTGGATGCCGACCTGGTCCGGCGCACCCTGGCCTTGCAAGGTTCGCAGGCCTACGCCGTGTCGCCCATGCAGCCCCAGGCGCTGGCCGATGGCTTGCCCGCCTATGTGTACTGCGCCGCGCTGCGCGCTGCGCCGGGCGGCCCGGTGGTGGGCGGCATCGCGCTGGCTTTCAACTGCGCCACCGAGCTGAAGGCCATGCTGCGCGACGCACTGCCGCAGGGCCAGGGCATGCGCGGCTTCTTCACCGATGCGCAGGGACGCGTGCTGGCCAGCGCTGACGAGGATGGCCCGGATGCCGCTCTGGGCGGTGCCCAACCTGTGCTGCCTTTTGTGGCAGATATCGCACGGGCCGCAGTGCCACCCGCCGCCGCAGGGCGGCAGCCCGGGCAGGGCGCAAGAACTTCCTCTGCGGCGACTGCGTCTGTCCTGCCCGCCACCGCGCAGCGCGTGCACTGGCAAGGGCGGGACTATCTGGCGGGTGTGGCGGTCAGCACCGGATACCGGGAATTCAAGCGCGACGATGGATACCGGGAACCCGTGTACTCCGTATTGCTGATGCCCGTGCAGCCCGCCGTGGTCAGCGGCGGTGCCCTGGCCTTGCCGCAGTCATCTGTGCAGGGGGCGGGCGGCAATGTGCGCCGCTATGGTGTGGTGGCCTGTGGCGCCCTGCTGCTGGCCATTGACAGCATGCACGTGCAGCAGGCCATGTCGGCCGCGCGCCTGGTGCAGGTGCCGGGCCCGGCGCAGCTGGCCGGCATGCTGGAGATTGCCCACGAAGGCGGCACCCGCATGGCGCCCGCCTATGACGCCTGCCGCATTGCGGGCCTGTCTGCATTGGCCGACCCTCGGCGGGCCGTGGCGGTCGTGGTCAAGAGCCAGGGCCGCCCGGTGGTGCTGTTGGTGGAGCGTCTGGTGGGCGTGGTGTCGCAGGACAGCGTGCACCCTGTGCCGGGCAGCGTGTCCGCACATGCCCCATGGATCACGGGCATCCTGAGCGACCGAGGCTCGGGCCAGGCCATCGTGTATGTGGTGGACCCCAATGGCCTGGATGCCCGGTGGGTACCCTTGCCACCCGAGGTGCTTGCGGCACCCTCAGCCAGCAGTACCTCTGCAGAGTTGACAACACAGCGCTGACCGGGCCTGGTCTGTGGACGCTGCCCGGTTGGGTCAGGTGGCGCCGCCAGGGTCCTCGTCATTCGTGTCGCCGTCCGTATCGCCACCAATGGCTTTCTGGATGGCATGCATCGTGAAGCCGCGTGCCATCAGGAAGCGGACCTGGCGCGAGCGTTCTTTCATGTCCAGCGGCACCTGGCCAAACTTGCGCTGCCATACCTCTCGGGCACGCTGCACCTCGGTGGTCAGCAGCGGGGCCGTGGCCTCGCGCACCAGCTCATCGGCCACTCCCCGGTTGCGCAGTTCCCGAACGAGGCGGGCTGCACCCAGGCGGGGGCCACGGCGGTGCACCAGGGATTGGGCCGCGCGCTGGTCGCTCAGCCAGTCCTGCTCCACCAGCATGTCCAGCAGGGCGGCCAGCTCCTCGGGGCTCTCTGCATGGGGCGCCAGCTTGGCGGCCAGCTCGCTGCGGGAATGCTCCCGCTGGCTTAGCAGGCGCAGGGCCCGGCCCTTGAGCGAGAGCGTGGTGAACCCCATGAATCTATTTGCTTCAAATTTAATAGCTGCTGGTGCTTGCCAATCAAGCGCTAGCAGCCAATTTTGCTTGAAACTTCGGAGTTCACTCGTCCGCAGTGGCGGCAGGGGCCTGCAGTGCGCCAGGCAGCAGCGCAATGCCCAGGCCTTCGCGCACCTTGTTCTCGATCTCGCGGGCGAGGTCGGGGTTCTCACGCAGGAACTCACGCGCGTTGTCGCGGCCCTGGCCGATTTTTTCGCCGTTGTAAGCGTACCAGGCACCGCTCTTTTCCACGATCTTGGCGGTCACGCCCATGTCGATGATTTCGCCCTCGCGGCTGATGCCCTCGCCGAACAGGATGTCGAACTCTGCTGTCTTGAACGGGGGCGACACCTTGTTCTTGACCACCTTGACCTTGGTTTCGTTGCCGATGGCTTCGTCGCCCTTCTTGATGGTGCCGGTGCGGCGGATATCCAGGCGCACGGAGGCATAGAACTTGAGCGCGTTACCGCCGGTGGTGGTTTCGGGCGAGCCGAACATCACGCCGATCTTCATGCGGATCTGGTTGATGAAGATGACCATGCAATTGGTCTTCTTGATCGTGGCGGTCAGCTTGCGCAGCGCCTGGCTCATCAGGCGGGCCTGCAGGCCGGGCAGCGCGTCGCCCATCTCGCCTTCGATTTCGGCCTTGGGCGTGAGCGCGGCGACCGAGTCCACCACGATCAGGTCCACGGCGCCGGAGCGCACCAGGCTGTCCACAATTTCCAGCGCCTGCTCGCCGGTGTCGGGCTGGCTGATCAGCAGGTCGGACAGCTGCACACCCAGCTTCTGGGCGTACTGCACATCCAGCGCGTGTTCGGCATCCACAAACGCGCAGGTACCGCCCAGCTTCTGCATCTCGGCAATCACCTGCAGCGTGAGCGTGGTCTTGCCCGACGATTCCGGGCCATAGATCTCGACCACACGGCCACGGGGCAGACCGCCCACGCCCAGCGCGATATCGAGGCCCAGCGAGCCGGTGGAGACAACCTGGATGTCCTCGATCACCTCACCTTCACCCAGGCGCATGATCGTGCCCTTGCCAAACTGCTTCTCGATCTGGGCGAGCGCAGCGGCCAGGGCCTTGGCCTTTTCGGTGTTCACGGGCAATGCGGGGTTGGTGCCTTTGACTGCGACGTCCATGAGAAACTCCTTGAAAAACAACAGGTTGGATGCTTGCATCGCTCTGCGGTTAATCACAGGCTGGATGCTTGAACAGTAGTTTATGCGAGCTGTTGCAAGGTCTTCAAGGATAATTTAGTCAGTTTGCCTGACAATTCGGTGATGCCTGATTTGCCCCTTCCATCCCCTGCCGAAGACGGCTGGCGCCAGACCCACCTGGGTCGCCTGTTCGGCCACGCCATGCGGCGTTTTGACGCGCGCGTGCTGCAGCTCATGGCGCGCAATGTGGAGGTGCCGCTGGCGCTGTCCAACCTGGCGGCGCGCGACCAGGTGACGGCCGCGCATGTGCACATCACCCGGCACCTGGCCTTGCAGGGCGACCGACTGACCGACCTGGCCCAGCGGGCGGGCATGACCAAGCAGGCCATGGCCAACCTGGTGGACCAGTGCGAGGCCTGGGGCCTGGTCACGCGCGAGGCCGACCCGCTGGACGCGCGCGCCCGCCGCGTGTGTTTTACGTCCACGGGGTTGGCCTGGCTGCAGGCGTTTCGCGATGCTGTGGCGCAGGCGGAGGCCGAGTTCCGGGCCGAAGTGGGCCATGACGTGGCCACTGTGGTGGCGATTGGGCTGGAGGCCTATGCGGGCGGCGATGGGGCGGGCATGTTGATGCGCTGAACCCGGCTAGTCGGCTGTACCCGTTGCGGTTGCTGTTGCCGTTGACACCTGGGCCTGCGCCACTGCCACCAGCTGGTCAGCGTCAATGCCCATGGCACGCAGCGTGCGTGCCGCCACGCCGTGCGGCATGGTGGCCACCGCTGCCACCACGTGGGCGCCCAGAAGGGGGCCGCCCTGGCTCTTGCGGGAGCGCGCCAGCGTCTGCATGACCTCCTGGCCCGATGGCTGTGCCCGGTAGAGGCCCGGGGCCGGTGGCGCGAGGGCTGGCGCCTCCGGCAGGGTTGCATCCAGCCCCACGCTGCGTAGCGCATCGCGGTACTGCTGCTCGATCGCATCCCGCACGGCGGCGGGTGCGACGCCCATGCTCTCCAGCGCACGCCGGGCCGACCCATCGGGAAGGTCGATGGCGGCCAGCAAAAAATGCTCTGCCCCCGGTGCGGCTTGGCCGCTTGCGCGGGCATGTGCCTCGGCGCCGGTGCACAGGCGGCTCAGGGTGCGCATGCTCTGGAAGCGGTGCTGCAATTGGCGAAACATGGTGATAACTCCTTCTCAAGAACGGGGCGCTGTGGGGCCTGGGGCATGTGGGGTGACAGGCGCTTGTGCGCTGCCTGCTTGCTCACGCCCAGGGCCTGGGCAATCTGTGCCCACGACCACCCTTGCTCCAGCGCCGCAGCCACGGCGGCAGCTTCCAGCCGGTCGGCCATCAGCCGCAAGGCGACTACGGCAGCCAGCGCGGCCTCGGGGTTGTCGGGTGAGGGGAGTGCGGGTGGCGCTTGCATTCGTCAACTATAGTTGACGAATAGCTCTATCGTCAACCCATGTTGACGACGGCCTGTTCACAGCAAGGCGTCACCGCGGAACGAGCGCGATCGGCCCTGCACCCGGTGTGGGTGGCGAAAGCACTGTCTCACCCCCGGGCGATTCACACGCCAGCAACCACTGTCGAAAGCACTGCAGCGCCTGCAGCTGCGTGCGGCCCTCGGGGTAACAAAACCAGTAGCCCATGTCGCTGCGGAAGCCGCCGCGCAGCGGATGGCCGGCAAGGGGCTCGCGCACCAGGCCCGCCGTGATTTCATCCTGCACCAAGCAGCGCGGTACCAGCGCCAGGCCCATGCCGGCCATCACCGCGCGGATCATGGTTTGGAACTGGTCGAACTGCGGCCCGGCCAGCGGGTCGATGAGGGCTTCCACCCCGTGTGTCTCGCTCCAGCGCAGCCAGGCCTCGGGCACCGTCACGTGGCGCATCAGTGTGTGGTGGGCCACATCGCCTGGCGTGTCGATGGTCCAGTCGGCCACGCGGGTGCGCGGGGCGATCAAGGCCACCTCGTTGCCCGTGATGTAGTGCGCGTGTGCGCCGGGCCAGTGGCCTTCACCGAACAGGATGGAGCAGTCCAGCTCGGGCCGCTCGAAGTCGTAGCTGTGCACGTAGGGCACGAAGTGCAGCGTGACCTGCGGGTGCAGCTGCTGGAACTGCGGCAGGCGCGGGATGAGCCACTTGGCCGCAAACGTGGGCAGACTGGACAGGTGCAGCGCCCCGCCACCGTCGTCGCTGGTGATCAGCTCCAGGGTGGCGGCCTCCAGCTGCGCCAGCACCGCGCGCACGGCTTTCTCGTAGCGTTCGCCCGCGGGCGTCAGCGCCAAGCGCTTGCGGCTGCGCTCAAACAATGCCACGCCCACCCAGCCCTCCAGCTCCTTGACCTGCTTGCTGACCGCGCTTTGCGTGAGGTGCAAAGCCTCGGCAGCGCGCGAGACGCTGCCAAACCGCGTGACCATGGAAAACGCGCGCAACAGGTGCAAAGGGGGCGACAGCCGACGAAGGGAGGACATGGTTGTTGGATTTAATCATTCCAGAATGGAATGTTATCAGGCGTATCCATTGCTTGGCGGTTGTGTATGCCTCACTTAACCTTGTGGCTCCTTATAGGAGAAGAACCCATGCAACGCCGTCACATGCTCTCAGCGCTGGCCGCTGTATCTTTCGTTCCTGGAATGTCCTTGGCGCAAGAGGTCAAGCCTCTGCGTATCATCGTGCCCTTTCCCCCCGGCGGCGCTACCGACATTACCGCCCGCAGCTTGCAGGAGTCACTGGCCCGCATCCTCAAGCAGCCCGTGGTGCTGGAAAACCGGGGCGGCGCAGGCGGCTCCATCGGCATGGCTGAAGTGGCGCGGGCTTCTGCGGACGGTCTGACCCTGGGCGTGGCCACGTTGTCCACCCACGGTGTGAACCCCGCCGTGTACAGCAAGCTGCCTTACGATCCGATCAAGGACTTTGTGGGCGTGACCGAGATCGTGAAAGCGCCCGGCGTGGTGGTGGTCAACCCCGCCGTCCTGCCCGTCAAAGACCTCGCCGAGCTGGTGAGCTATCTCAAGGCCAACCCCGGCAAAGTGGCTTATGCCACTCCGGGCAACGGCACCATCGGACACATGTGGGGCGAGCTGTTTAAGCGCAGCGCAGGTGTCTCCATGGTTCACATCCCTTACCGCGGTGCGGGTCCGGCCATCAACGACGTGCTGGCTGGCCAGGTCGGGGTGTACTTTGACCAGGTGGCTTCCTCGCTGCCCCACATCAAGGCTGGAAAGCTCAGGGCGCTGGCCGTGTCGTGGCCAGTGCGGCTGGAAGTCCTGCCCGATGTCCCCACCTATGCGGCGGTGGGCTACAAACAGGCCAACGAGCCCTCCTGGTTTGGCATGGTGGCCCCGGCGGGGACGCCCGCCGCGGCCATAGACCGCATCCAGCAGGCCGTGGCCCAGGCCCTCAAGGAACCCGCCGTGCGCGAGCGCCTGGCGGGTCAGGGCCTGTACCCCTCCGGTACAACCTCCAAGGAATTCACCGCACAGATCGCCCGTGAGATCGAGAAAATGAAGGGTGTTGCCGCCTACGCCAAGGTGGTGCTTGATTGAACCCACACCGGGCCCGCGGGCCCGGCGGCCATAGCCGGGGAAGACCATCACAGGGATAACCATGGTCTTCGCCCGGTCTGGACGGCTAGGCCAGCCGCCCCATTTTGCGCACACTCTGCCTATGCATTCAGCCTTGAAACTGATCCACCACCGCTTTCAGCACGCCCAACCGGGAGCCACCGGTTCACCCGGGCAGGCCACGCAACCATCTGCCACCGTCACTGCGGTGTCCGGCAGCACACCGCTGGTGCTTGACTCTCCCCACAGCGGCACTCAGTACCCCGCCGACTTTGGCTCCGCCCTCGCCTTGGCCACCCTGCGCCGTGCGGAAGACACCCATGTCGAAAAAATCTACGCCTTTGCCCCTGCGCTGGGCGTGGCCTGGGTCGAGGCCCACTTCCCCCGCATCTACCTGGATGCCAACCGCGACACCACCGAGCTGGATACCAGCCTGATCGACGGCGAATGGACCGACCCCATCTCCACCGACCCCAAGGTGCTCAGCAAGGTGCGCCTGGGCAAGGGCCTGATCTGGAAGTTCACCGACGAGGGTGAGCCCATCTACCACCGCCAGCTCACCGTGGCCGAAGTGCGTGCGCGCATCGACCAATGCTGGCGCCCCTACCACGCGGCAGTGGCCCAGGCCATCGATGCCGCCCATGCGCGCCACGGCTACAGCATCCACCTTAACTGCCACTCCATGCCCGCCGTGGCCGGGCGCTTTGCCACCGAGTTTCCGGGCCTCGAACACGCCGACTTCGTGGTGGGCGACCGCGACGGCACCACGGCCAGCCCCGCGCTGTCCGCACTGATCTGCGATCACCTGCGCGCGTGTGGCTACAGCGTGGAATACAACCACCCCTACAAAGGCGTGGAGCTGGTGCGCCGCTATGGCAACCCAGCGCAGCACCGGCACAGCGTCCAGGTCGAGATCAACCGCAAGCTCTACATGGACGAGCGCACGCTGGCGCAGGTGCCCGAGGGCATGGCGCGGCTGCAGGCCGACCTGCAGGCGCTGGTGCGCAGGCTGCTCGCGCACGATCCGCGCTGACGGGGGCGAGCCGCTTTCAGAACCGCTTCTCAGGCCAGCAGTACCGAAACGCCTTCGTACAGCAGCGCGATGCTGTCCTCGGTGGCGATGTTGCTGTGCGCAAAGGCGGCGCGCGACCCGTCCATGGCCACCAGCGACAACGCCTGAAACCCGCCGGTTTCGCCCGTGTGCAACAGCCAGCCTGCGCCCTGCATGGCGTGCGTGATCCACCCCAGCGCATAGCGGTTGGCAGGAGCGCGTGCCAGGTCTTGCAGCCCCTGCACATAGCTGCGGGGCAGGGGCGTGGCGCCGCCCTTGAGGGCGTGCAGGTGCCATTGCAGCCACAGGGCGTCGTCCCGCGCGGCCAGGCTCACGGCGCCGGCTGGGTTTAGGATCTCCAGCCATGCGCGCTCGGGCGCCCCGGGCAAGCTTTGGGGCTGTAGTTGCCCACCTTCCAGTGCATGGCCTGCGGGCTGGTCGCTGCCCCTTCGCAAAGGCTCGCCCACGAACAGGGAGATGCCCAGCGGCTGGGCCAGACGTTGGCGCAGCAGGTCTTCCCAGTCCTGGCCCGTGGCGGCGCGCAGCATGTGGGCCGCAAGCGCATAGCCAGCGTTGGAGTACGCAAAATCCGGGTCGGCCCCCGTGCCCCGGACAGGGGCCTGGCGCAGCAGCCACTGCAGGAAGAAGTCCTCCACTTCGGCGGGCTCTTGCAGTCGGGTGAGCACGTCGGTGCCGACTTCGCCGAGGAACATCGCCACATCCTCCGGTTTGTTGAATGCCATCACACCCGCACGGTGGTCCAGCAATTGCCGCAGCGTGACACCCTGGTAGGCGGGCAGGGCCTCGCGGGCCAATCCGGGCAGCGTCTGCGCCAGCGTGCTGTCCCAGCGCAGCAGGCCCTGGTCCACCACGCTGGCGGCCACACACGCCGTCATGGCCTTGGTGTTGGAGCCAATTGCCATCAGGTCGCCGCGCTCCAGCGCGGCGGTGCCGCCCAACCTGCGCAGCCCGGCCACCGCCACCTGGGCGCGCGTGGAATCCGTCCAGCCGGTGGCCGCACCCACAACGCCTTGGGACACCAGCTTGCTGGCCTGCGACTGCAGGCGCTCCAGCAAGGCGTCAGCGCCATCGTCGCTACCGCCGCCACAGGCGGTCACCAGGGTGCCCAGGCCAGCTGCGGCCAGCCAGCGGCGACGAGAGAGGACGGCGCCGCGCGCCGCAAGGAAATTCAGGAAGTTCATGGCATCTCGCAAAGAAAAGATGCCCGATTGTTGGAACGCGAACCTTGGGCCTACCCAAAGGTCTCAGCTGGCCAGCGCAGCGTGAAGCCCACGCCCCGGCCCTGCAGGCCCGTGCCGACAGTGACCCGCCCGCCCAGGTGTCCCATGGCCTGCTGCGCGATGGTGAGCCCCAGGCCGGAGCCGCTGCTGCGCGCGCGTGGCGAACGCCAGAACCGCTCGAAGACCCGTGTCTGCTCGCCGGCCTCAATGCCTGGGCCGTCATCGGCAATCCAGACCACCACGTCGCCACCGTCCTGGCTCACGCGCAACTGCACCTCGTGCCCGGCGCCCGGTCCGCAGCCATGCTTGAGGGCGTTGTCCAGCACATTGCCCAGCGCCGACCACAGCAGCTGGCGGTCAAAGGCCAGCACCCAGGCATCGGGCCCTTCGAGCGACAGCTCCACGCCCGTCTCGTCCGCCCAGCGCATGCGCTGCGCCAGGCAGTCCTGCAGCAAGGCCATCAGGTCCTGCCGTTCGGCGCTGGGGGGCGGGGCTTCCTCCAGCGCAGCCAGCGTGAGCAATTGCTCGCTCAGGTGGGCCGCGCGCTCAACGGCGTGCATCAGCGCCTCAGAGGCCCGCGCCCGCGCGGGGCCCTCGGGCGCCTGGAGAAGCACGTGGGCCTGGGTGGCAATGACTGCCATGGGCGTGCGCAGCTCGTGGGCCGCGTCGTGCACCAGCGCCTTCTCACGTGCCAGATGGGCGCGCAGTCGGTTGAGCAAGTGGTCGAATGCCTGGGCCAGCCCGCGCAGTTCGCGCTCGGGCGGTAGGTCCTGTAGGGGGCGCAGGTCGTGGGCAGAGCGCGCCGCGATCTGGGCACCCAGCCGCGCCAGTGGGCGCAGGCCCGTGCGGACGGCCAGCCACAGCGGCAGTCCCACCAGGGGCAGCGCCAGCAGCACCGAGGCCGCGAGGTCTTCGCCCATGAAGCTGAGCAGGCGCGCGTCGGACAACAGGGGCTCGGCCACCAGCACGCGCCACGCGCCCGAGGTTTCCCACGCGGCCCAGTGCGGGCGCCCGGCAATCACCATCTTGGCGTGGCCGGACGGGCCGGCCAGGGCCACGGCGGGGAGGTCGGCGGCGCTGCTGTGAAACAGCTGCCCGTGCGTGTCCTGCAGCTGCAGCACGACTTTCTCGCCCTGCAGCAGTTCCACGTCCAGGCGCATGGCGTTGAACGTCTGTGCCGTGCCGCGCACCAGCGCGCGGGCTTCCACCGGGTCGGGCATGGAGGCCAGCGGCACTGCCAGCCCCTGTGCCAGCTGGCGCACGCCCGGGTTGGTGCCCATGGTCTCGTAGTGGGTGTAGGCCATCTGCGCCAGCAGCACCAGCCACACCAGCCCCATGGCTGCAAGCAGCGCCAACAGGGTGCGCCGCGTGAGGCTGGGGCCCCACCATCGGTTCCATGCGCCGTGTGCAAGGACAGGCCACTTCATGGCTGCAGCCGGTAGCCCACGCCGCGCACCGTGACCACGCGCTGGGCGCTAATCTTCTTGCGCAGGTTGGAGATATGCACCTCCAGCGTGGCGGCGTCCAGCGCATCGCCCAGCGGTTCGAGCCGCTGGGCGAGCACGTTCTTGGCGACCACGGTGCCGGGCTCGCGGGCCAGTTCCACCAGCAGGCGGAACTCGCGCGGCGACAGGGCCAGCAGGGCGTCGCCCTGCCAGGCCTCATGCCGCCGGGGCGCAATCCGCAGTGTGCCCAGTGTCCATTCCTCGCAGGCCTGGCGGGCGCTGCGCCGCAGCACCGCGTGCAGGCGCGACAGCAGCTCGGGCACGTGAAAGGGCTTGAGCACATAGTCGTCCGCACCGGCGTCCAAGCCGTCCAGCCGGTCCTGCAGCGCCGTGCGGGCAGTGATGACGATCACGGGCACCGCGAGCCCCGCGCGCCGCCAGTGGCGCAGCAGCGCCATGCCCTGGCCGTCGGGCAGGGTCAGGTCCAGCAGCACGGCGGCAATCTCGTTGGCGTCGGGCACGGGCGGTGTGGCAGCCATGCTGCGCAGCCATTGCACCGTGAAGCCGTCCAGCTGCAGGGCCTGCAGCAGCGCTTGTCCCAGGTCCAGATCGTCTTCAATGAGCAGGATGTGCATGGCGGTGATTGTCCCCGCCCAAGCTTGCACGAAACCAAAGACCGGGGGGGAGCCAGACGCCTAAAATCACAGCACAGGCGCGGCACCAGACCGCCGCCACCTCACCAGGAGACAACGCATGCGCATTCTCATTGCCGAAGACGACCAGGTGCTGGCCGATGGCCTGCTGCGCACCCTGCGCGCCTCGGGAGCCGTGGTGGACCACGTGGCCAGCGGCACCGAGGCCGATGCAGCGCTCCTGACCAACAACGAATTCGACCTGCTCATCCTGGACCTGGGCCTGCCCAAGATGCACGGGCTGGAGGTGCTCAAAAAGCTGCGCGGCCGAGGCTCCGCCTTGCCCGTGCTCATCCTCACCGCCGCCGACAGCGTGGAAGAGCGTGTGAAGGGCCTGGACTTTGGCGCCGACGACTACATGGCCAAGCCCTTCAGCCTGCAGGAGCTCGAAGCCCGCGTGCGCGCCCTCACGCGGCGGGGAATGGGCGGCACCAGCAGCGCCATCAAACACGGCCCGCTGGTGTACGACCAGGCCGGCCGCGTGGCCACCATCGACGGCAAGATGATCGAGCTGTCGGCGCGCGAGCTGGGCCTCTTGGAGGTGCTGCTGCAGCGCGCGGGCCGCCTGGTGAGCAAGGAGCAACTGGTGGAGCGCCTGTGCGAGTGGGGCGAAGAAGTCAGCAACAACGCCATCGAGGTCTACATCCACCGGCTGCGCAAGAAGATCGAAGGCGGCCCCATCCGCATCGCCACCGTGCGCGGCCTGGGCTACTGTTTGGAAAAGATTCCAGGTTGATATGAAGCACCCCCTGAGTCGCTTCGCGCCTTCCCCCTCTCCTTCGGGAGGGGGACGCACCCGGTGGCCTGGCGGAGCCAGTTCCACGGGTGCACTGGCGTTGGCCGCGTCAGTTGCACATGCTGTGGACGGACATGACGTGCCGATTGAATACTTTAAAAATGATAGCAACTAGCGCTTGATGGATAAGCGCTAGAGGCCAATTTCATTTAAAACCGCCACGGCGAACGCCTTGAAAATATTCCAGCGAGAGCAGCGATCCCTGTTCGGCGAAATCCTCGACTGGATGCTCACGCCGCTGCTGCTGCTGTGGCCCGTCAGCCTGGCGCTGACCTGGCTGGTGGCGCAGGGCCTGGCCAACAAGCCGTTTGACCGGGCGCTCGAATACAACGCCCACGCCCTCGCCCAGCTGGTGGGCGTGGCGGGCAACAAGGTGCAGTTCAACCTGCCCCAGCCTGCCAGCGAGATCCTGCGGGCCGATGAGTCCGACATCGTCTACTACCAAGTGCTGGGCCCCGGCGGGGAGTTCCTCTCCGGCGAGCGCGAGCTGCCCGAGCCGCCCGCCGACGAGGTGCCCATGTCCGGCGAGGTGCGCCTGCGCGACGGCGAAATGCGCGGTATCGAGATCCGCGTCGCCTACATCTGGGTGCGCCTGCCCTTGCCAGATACCCCCGTGGCGCTGGTGCAGGTGGCCGAGACGCGCGAAAAGCGCAGCGTGCTGGCCACCGAAATCATCAAGGGCGTGATGCTCCCGCAGTTCGTGATCCTGCCGCTGGCCGTGTTGCTGGTGTGGCTGGCGCTGGCGCGGGGCATCCAGCCGCTCAACCAGCTGGAGCAGCGCATCCGCGCGCGCAACCCCGACGACCTCTCCCCGCTGGACGACCGCACGGTGCCGCTCGAAGTGGCGCCCCTCGTTGCCTCGGTGAACGACCTGCTGCAGCGCCTGAACGACTCGCTGGCCACGCAAAAGCGCTTTCTGGCCGACGCGGCGCACCAGCTCAAGACGCCCCTGGCAGGCCTGCGCATGCAAGCCGACCTGGCCCAGCGCGAGGGCACCAGCACCGAGGAACTCAAGCGCTCGCTGCAGCAGATTGGCCGCTCCAGCATCCGCGCCACACACACCGTCAACCAGCTGCTGGCGCTGGCGCGCGCCGAGGGCAGCGGCGTGGGTTTTGCGCGCCAGCCCTGCGACCTGGCCCGGCTCACCATCGAGGTGGTGCGCGACTCGGTGCCCCGCGCCCTGGAAAAACACATCGACCTGGGCTACGACGGTGCAGAGCCGGGCTCGTCCGGCGTGATGCTCGACGGCAACCCCACGCTGCTCAAGGAACTGGTGCGCAACCTGGTGGACAACGCCCTCAACTACACCCCTTCCACGCCCGACAAGCCGGGCGTGGTCACGGCCCGCGTGCTGGCCGATACGTTTGGCCATGTGCTGCTGCTGCAGGTCGAAGACTCAGGCCCTGGCGTGCCCGAGGCCGAGCGCGAGCTGGTGTTCCAGCCGTTCTACCGTGCGTTGGGCAGCGAGGCCGACGGCTCCGGTCTGGGCCTGCCGATCGTGCTGGAGATTGCGCGCAAGCACGATGCCGAGGTCACCCTGGAAGACGCACGCCCGGGCCAGCAGCCGCCGGGCGCGCGCTTCAGCGTGCGTTTTGCCGCGCGCGATGAAGTGGCCGGCGGCTGAACAGCACTGCCCGAATACGGGCACGCCGCAGGGGCGATGCACTAGACCCCACCGCCCCGCACCGGGCTGCGGCATCATGCGACCTCTTTGACCCCAAGCTGCCACCATGACCCCATCACCCCGCCGTTTTGCCAACACCCACCCCGGCGTCGTCATTGGCAACTTCCCCTGGTACGAGATGGTGTGGCGCTCGCTGCGCGGCGATTTCAAACCCCGCTCGGACCCCGCCGGGGGTTATGAAGCCTTTGCCCGGCAGTGGAGCGCGCCCGTGGACCACGCGCGCCTGGCCCAGCGCCCGCAGGCACCGGTCGTCACCTGGCTGGGCCATGTGTCCATCCTGCTTCAGGTGGCAGGCCTGAACGTGCTCATGGACCCGACGCTGTGCGGCTTTGCCGGGCCACTCGGCCGCTTTGGCGCACCACGCCGCGTACCGGCACCGCTGACCCCCGAGCAGTTGCCGCCCATCGACGTGGTGCTGATCTCGCACAACCACTACGACCACCTGTGCTACGGCACCTTGCGCCGCCTGCGCGACGCCGGCCAGTCGCCGCGTTTTGTGGTGCCCCGGGGCTTGGGAGACTGGTTCACCCAACGCGGCATGGGCCCCGTGACCGAGCTGAACTGGTGGGAACACACCGACATCGCCCCGGGTGTGCGGGTGCACTTCACGCCCGCCCAGCACTGGAGCCGCCGCACCCCATGGGATACCAACGCCTCGCTGTGGGGCGGCTACGCGCTGGAATGGGCGCGCCCGAACGCTGGGGACCCCTGGCGGTTTCTGTTTCCGGGCGATACGGGCTACAGCGACGACTTCAAGGCCATCCGCCAGCGCCTGGGGGCTGTGGATTTCCTGGCCCTGCCCATCGGCGCCTACCTGCCGCGCGATTTCATGAAACCCATGCACGTGAACCCCGAGGACGCCGTGCAGCTGATGCTGGATGTGGACGCCAAGCAGGCCATGGGCGTGCACTGGGGCACGTTCATGCTGACGCAGGAGGCGTTTGACCACCCTCCGCGCGACGTGGCCGCTGCACTGGCGCAGCGCGGCCTGCCGCAGGACCGGGTCTGGCTCATGCGCCACGGCGAGACGCGCGCCGTCCCGATGTGACAACCGGCGGCGCAAGCGATGGCTCCGCCGTCGCCGCTGCTGCGGTTACGCGCAGTTGCGCAGCGTCTTGCCCGCCATGGCGCTGCGCAGCGCATCGAACTGCGGGCGCAGTGCGTCGGTCACGGCGGGCAGGCGCAGCGTGAAGCCGGGGGACTCGGGCCGCTCCTGGATCACGCGGGCCGTGCGCACGCCCTTGTTGCCCAGGTTGGCCAGTTCGCGCTCTGCGGCCTCTTTGGACGAAAAACGGCCGAGCGAGAGGCCGTACTCCAGTGTGCCGCCTGCCCGGTCGTGGTCCACCTTGCGGGCCCGCAGTTCGGCGCGTTTGCGGTCCAGCGTTTCCAGGTCTTCAAAGCGGCCCATGTAGACCATCCAGCGGCCCGGGATGGGCGTGGGCTCCAGCAGCCAGCTGCCCGGTGGCAGGTTGGCGGCGGCGGTACGCAGGGCGTCGGCCTGGCGCTCGTCAAATACACCGGCCTGCAGGCATTCGGCGGTATCGGCAGGGGGTGGGGAGGAAGCGGCGGAAGACGCCACGTCGGCCGATGCGGTGGCCGTGCCGGGGGTGGAGGGAGCGGGTGGGGGGGAGGACGAAGAAGAAGAGGAGGAGGAAGAGGAAGAGGAAGAGGAAGATGTTTTACTGGGGTTCACACGCAGGATCTGCAGCGTCTCGGGCCGGATCTGCTGGTTCATGCGCTGCGGCTCTGCCTGTTCCTCGGGGGCAAAGCCCCAGTCCTTGAGCAGCCCTTGCGACCACGCGTAGTAGCCCGCGTTGGCCAGCAGCAGTGCGATCACGGCAAGACGTAGCATGGAGCGCGGCCTTTCAGGAACATCGAGATCAACAAAGGGAGCTTCTTCACACCGGAGGCACCGCAGTGGGCCGCACGCTGATTTCGGAACTCGTGATGGCTTGCATGCCGCCCGCAGTGTGCACCAGCAGCGCGCCATCGTCCCCCACGCCGTGCGCCGTGCCGGTGTGGCCGTCGCTCAGCGTTACGGCCCGGCCCTGCAGCACATCGCGGGCTGCAAAGCGGGGTTGCATGGGGCCAAACCCGTAGCCTTCAAACGAGCGCAGCATGGCCACCAGTGGCGGCACGATGCGCAGCAGCGCGGTGGGGGCGTCCAAGCCGGGCTCTACGTCCTGCAAGCTGCCGGGCGGCATGCTCATGCCCTCGGCGCTGCGCGGCAGCACGTTGATGCCGATGCCCACCACCACATACCGTGCGGTGCTGGCACTGGCCGTTGCAGCAGAAGCCGCCTGGGGCGCCACAAAACTAGCAGTCTCCACCAGGATGCCGCCCAGCTTGCGGTCACCCGCCGCGCCGCCCAGCCAGAGGTCGTTGGGCCACTTGAGCCCCACACGCGCGGGCTGGTCGGCGCCCAGAGCGGGCAGCACGGGCTGCAGGCTTTCAGCCACGCTCACCCCCACAGCGAGCGAGAGACCCGACCAATCCTGCGGCGCCAGCGGCAGCCCCAGCGACATCATGAGGGAAGCCCCCACATCGCTTTGCCACACCCGCCCCAGCCGCCCGCGCCCGGCGGTCTGCTGCTCGGCCACCAGCAGCGTGGGCTCGCACTGGCCGTTGCGCGCGCGGCGCATCAGCTCGGTGTTGGTGGAGTCGATGGTGGGCAGCACCTCGACGGTAAAGCCCGGTAACAGCGGTGACACCGCTTCCCAGATGGCCTCGGCGGGCCAGCGGATGGGAGAGGCGGCGCTCACTGGCTGCGGCCCCGCGGCTTGGTGGTTGGAGGCGCTTTGGCGGCTTTGGCTTTTTTGGCGGAAGACTTGGGTGGAGAGGGTTTGGATGGTGACAACGGCACCGGTGGTGCCCAGCCACGCTTGGGCGCCAGCAGCGTGCCCCGGCAGTTCTTGCTGCCGCACCAGCAGGGGTATTCGGCCTTGAGCTTCTTGGTGTAACGCTCTTCGATGATCAGGCCGTAGTCGTAGTTCAGCTCTTCGCCCGCCTTGATATTGCGCAGGGCGGTGATAAAAATGCGGCCGTCCCGCTCATCGGCGTAGCAGTTGGGGTTGCAGCTGTGGTTGATCCAGCGCGACGAATTGCCGCCGAACTTTGCGTCGATCACGTGGTCTTCATCCACGTGAAAGTAAAACGTGTGATTGGGTTGCAGGGGGTCGTGCGGGTGCCGGTCCTGCGCTTCCTGCCAGCCAATCACTTCGCCCGTGTACTCCACAAGGACTTCGCCTTCCGCAATATCCTGCACGGCAAACACGCCCTTGCCATGGACGCCAGAGCGCCGGGTCTGGATGCGGCGGCCCGGTGCAAGGGTGGGGGCGGCAGGCGATGCGGAGCGGGGCATGGCAAAAACTCTGTTAACTTGATAGTGCACACATGTGTGCGTGCGCGTGTATGCGTGTGCATGCGCGTGAGACCCGAATTGTAGAAGCGCCCGGAACCCGGGCAACCAGAATGACTGGCGAGAGCCCCAAAATGACCAAGACCCTGGTAATTGCAGAAAAACCCTCTGTCGCGCAAGACATCGTGCGCGCATTGACCCCCGTGGCCGGAAAGTTCGACAAACACGAAGACCACTTCGAGAACGACCGCTATGTAGTCACCAGCGCCGTGGGCCACCTGGTAGAGATCCAGGCGCCCGAAGAGTTTGACGTGAAGCGTGGCAAGTGGAGCTTTGCGCACCTGCCCGTGATCCCGCCGTACTTCGACCTGAAGCCCGTGGACAAGACCAAGACGCGCCTGAACGCCGTGGTGAAGCAAGCCAAGCGCAAGGACGTGACTCAACTCATCAACGCCTGTGACGCGGGCCGCGAGGGGGAGCTGATCTTCCGCCTGATCGAGCAATACGCTGGCGGCGCCAAGCCCCTGGGCAAGCCCGTCAAGCGCCTGTGGCTGCAGTCCATGACGCCCCAGGCCATCCGCGACGGCTTTGACGCACTGCGCACCGAGCAGCAGATGGCGGGCCTGGCCAGTGCAGCCCGCAGCCGGTCTGAGGCCGACTGGCTGGTGGGCATCAACGGCACCCGCGCCATGACGGCGTTCAACTCGCGCGATGGCGGGTTCTTCCTGACCACGGTGGGCCGGGTGCAGACGCCCACCCTGTCGCTGGTGGTGGAGCGCGAAGAAAAGATCCGCAAGTTCATCAGCCGCGACTACTGGGAAATCCACGCCACCTTCGGTGCGCAGGCTGGTGAATACCCCGCCAAGTGGTTCGACCCCAAGTGGAAGAAGGGCGAGGATGTGGAAGCCCGCGCCGACCGCGTGTGGTCTGCAGCCGAAGCCCAGGCGATTGCCAACGCCGTGCGCGGCAAGCAGGCCACGGTCACCGAAGAGAGCAAGCCCACCACGCAAGCCTCGCCCCTGCTGTTCGACCTGACCAGCCTGCAGCGCGAGGCCAACGGCAAGTTCGGCTTCTCGGCCAAGACCACGCTGGCACTGGCGCAAAGCCTGTACGAGCGCCACAAGGCCCTGACCTACCCACGTACCGACTCGCGCGCGCTGCCGGAAGACTATCTGCCCGTGGCCAAGCAGACCTTCGAGATGCTGGCCGACAGCGGCATGCGCCACCTGGCGCCGCACGCGCTCACCGCGTTGAACAACAACTACGTGCGCCCGTCCAAGCGCATCTTCGACAACAGCAAGGTGAGCGATCACTTTGCCATCATCCCTACACTGCAGGCGCCCAGCGGGCTGAGCGAGGCTGAACAAAAGCTGTACGACCTGGTGGTGCGCCGCTTCATGGCCGTGTTCTTCCCCAGCGCTGAATACACGGTGACCACGCGCATCAGCACCGTGGCGCCCCACAGCTTCAAGACCGAAGGCAAGGTGCTGGTCAAGCCGGGCTGGCTGGCCATCTACGGCAAGGAAGCGGCCGAGGAGGTGGAAGGCGGGAAGGACGGCGACAAGGGCCAGAACCTGGTGCCCGTGAAGCCCGGTGAAATGGTCAACACCCTGCAGGTGGACCCCAAGGGCCTCAAGACCAAACCGCCCGCACGTTATTCCGAAGCCACGCTGCTCGGCGCCATGGAAAGCGCGGGCAAGCAGATCGACGACGACGAACTTCGCGAAGCCATGCAGGAAAAAGGCCTGGGCACGCCAGCCACGCGCGCGGCCATCATTGAAGGTCTGCTGACTGAAAAGTACATGCTGCGCGAAGGCCGCGAGATCATCCCCACGGCCAAGGCGTTTCAACTGATGACGCTGCTGCGCGGGCTGGAGGTCGAAGAACTCTGCCGCGCCGACCTGACCGGCGAGTGGGAGTTCAAGCTCTCGCAAATGGAAAAGGGCCTGCTCAGCCGCGAATCCTTCATGGCCGAGATCGCCGCCATGACCGAGCGCATGGTCAAGAAGGCCAAGGAATACGACCGCGACACCATCCCCGGCGACTACGCCACGCTCGAATCGCCGTGCCCCAACTGCGGCGGCGTGGTCAAAGAGAACTACCGCCGCTTTGCCTGCGTGGGCAAGCCCGGCTCGGAAGGCTGCGGCTTCAGCTTTGGCAAGTCGCCCGCAGGCCGCACGTTTGAAACCGCAGAGGCCAACGCCCTGCTGCGCGACAAGAAGATCGGCCCGCTGGAAGGCTTTCGCTCCAAGGCCGGCTGGCCCTTCACGTCCGAGATCGTCATCAAGTACGACGACGAAGCGCACAACTACAAGCTCGAATTCGACTTTGGCGATGACAAGAAGGGCGAAGAGTCCGGCGAGATCGTCGAGTTTGAAGACGCGTCGCTGGGTGCCTGCCCCATCTGCGGATCGGAAGTGCACGAGCACGGCAGCAACTACGTGTGCAGCAAGGCCGTGCCCACCGCTGCGCAGCCCACACCGAGTTGCACCTTCAAAAGCGGCAAGATCATCCTGCAACAGCCTGTGGAGCGCGAGCAGATGACCAAGCTGCTGGACACCGGCAAGACCGACCTGCTCGACAAGTTCGTGAGCATGCGCACGCGCCGCGCCTTCAAGGCCCACCTGGCTTGGGACAAGGAGGCGGGGAAGGTCAACTTTGAGTTTGCGCCCAGCAAGTTCCCGCCGCGCCCAGGCGCTGCTGCTAAAACGATAGCTGCCAAGGCAGGAAAGACAAGCGCTGCAGCCAAAAAATCCGCTAAACCTGCCGCTGCCAAAAAGGCCCCGGCCACCAAGACCGCTGCCACCAAGGCACCGCGCAAGGCCGCCGCTGGCAAGGCCCCCAGTGCCGCGCTGGCTGCCGTGATCGGCAACGAACCCGTGGCGCGCCCCGAGGCCGTGAAGAAGATGTGGGAATACATCAAGGCCCACAACCTGCAAGACCCCAAGGACAAGCGCACCATCGTCGCCGACGACAAGCTGCGCGCCGTGTTTGGCAAGGACAGCGCGGGCATGTTCGAGCTTGCGGGCATCCTGGGCAACCACCTGGGCGGCGAATGATGCAGCCGCTCCACACGGAACACGCCGCATCGCCCGCACGGTTCGCACAGGGCTTCTGGCGCACCGCGCTGGTGGCCTTGGCGGTTGTCGGTGTGCTGGGCGGTTGCAGCAGCACCGCAGGCTCTGCGCGCTCCGGCGACCCTGCCAGCCAGCAGCAGCCTCAAGGTGCCAGCGGCGTGACCGTGTTTGGCGACATCGATGTCGGCGTGACGAAAGAGCGCACGCGCTGACGGTGCTTGTGCTGCCGTCGGCTGAAGCCTGCCATCATCCGGCACAGCGCTGCGCAGATGATGGCGCTTGAGCCCCAGGGGAAAGAACGATGGGCGAACCCGCACTGTCCTTGCAGATTGCCACCACGGTCCACCACCGCATCCACACCGTCACCGTGCGCATGGATTCGGTGGGCTGGGTGGTCTCGGGCACCAAGCACCTGGTCACGCCCGGCGGCGGCCACCGCTACCCCCGCGGGCGGGTGTTTGTGCTGCCGCGTGGCGCGCAGTGGGAGGTGGTGAACGACCCGGCGCCCCAAGGCCGCTATGTGGCGCGACTGCTGTGTTTTGCGCCCGAGCTGGTGGAGCAGTTCCACCGCCAGTTCGGGCAGTTTGCAGCCGTCCCGCCGGTGCAGGGCTGCGCAGGCCTGGCGGCCGACGCCACCTTTGAAGACAGTTTCACGCGTGCCGTGGCCGCGCTGGAGAGCGATGCCAGCTCGCAGGCGCTGCGCGAACACCGCGCGCTCGAAGTGCTGCTGATGCTGGCCGAGGCGGGCATCGTCTTCGCCCCGCCGGGCGAGCTGGGCTGGGCTGAACGCGTGCGCCGCATGGTCGGCCCCAGCCCGCAGGCCGACTGGACGGTGGAGCGCATCGCCGCCGCCTTTGCCACCAGCGCGAGCACCCTGCAGCGCCGCCTGGCGCAAGAGGGCGAGACCGTGAGCCAGTGCCTGCGCGATGTGCGGCTGGAGACGGCGCTGGTGCTGCTGCAAAGCTCCACGCTGCAGGTGTCCGAGATTGCGGCCCGCTGCGGCTATGAATCGCACAGCCGCTTCAGTGCGGCCTTTCGCGAACGTTTCGGCTTTCCGCCTTCGCAGCTGCGGCCCTGATGGCTGCGGCTGACGCGCAGCGCACAGCCATTGATGCCGCCGGGCCAATGCGAAGGCGCGGCGCGCAGCACCATCAAGCCCTTGTTTCACACCGCTACTGCAAGGAGCTTTTCAGATGACCCACCCACTTTCACGCCCCCTTCGCGTTGGCGCCGCCATCGCAGCATTCGCCACCATCGGCTTGGCCCCTGCCGCCCACGCCTTCGCGCTCACTAGCCCCGACTTTGCCGAAGGCAGCACGCTGCCCCAGCGCTTCGAGTTCAAGGGCTTTGGCTGTGCGGGCGACAACCAATCACCCGCCCTGCGCTGGAGCGGTGCACCCGCAGGCACCCAAAGCTTCGCCGTCACCGCCTACGACCCCGATGCCCCCACAGGCTCGGGCTGGTGGCACTGGTCGGTGGTCAACATCCCCGCCAGCACCACCGAGCTTCGGCCCGACGCGGGGGCTGCCGGCGGCGCCAAGCTGCCCGCAGGCGCCAGCCATGTGCGCATCGACTACGGCGTGGCCGCCTGGGGTGGGGCCTGCCCGCCCGAAGGCGATGCGCCGCACCGCTACATCTTCACCGTGCACGCGCTCAAGGTGCCGCGCCTGGACCTGCCTGCCGACGCCACCGCCGCGCTGGCCGGCTACATGATCAACGCCAACAGCCTGGGCAAGGCCACGCTCACGGCGCGCTACGGGCGCCCTGCGGCCAAAGGCAAGCAGCCGTGATACCGCGTGGTCGGGTGGGCGTCGTGATGTTTTAAGCTTGGTGGTCACCCACCACACCACAGGCCCACCCCATGCGCAGCACCCGCGAACGCACCCTCTGGTCCATCCTGGCCGCACTGCTGCTGGCCGCCGCAGCCGCCGCATGGTGGACGGCCGACCAGTGGCTGCCCCACGCCGGGCCATGGACCGAGCAGGCCTGGAAGAAGATCACCCGCCCCGGCCCCGACACCTTGCCGCCCGGCAAGCAGCAGCCCGCCGCACAAGCCCGCTCTGCGAACAGTGGCGCGTCTGAGCCCGTGGCCCCGCAGCCGCGCAAGTGCGTGAAGGACGGCCGCACGACCTACACCGACCAGCCCTGCCCCAAGGGCACGCAGGAGCTGCCGGTGGATGGCGCTGTGACATCGCTGCCGCGCGCGCAGTAAGTTCATGAAGATGGCGTGCAGCGGCTCGTCCGCCGGTGCGAGGCATGTCGTTTTTTTCCTAGCCCGCCAGGGGGCTGCGCGGATTCAATCGGTGCATTGATTCACTACCCAAGGCCTCTCTCTTTCTCTTTCGAGGGCCGCATGCACCGATGCAAAACCACACCCGCCTGCGCGCATTTTTTCTTCTGCTGGCCCTTCTGGGTCTGGCCGTCCCTTGGTACTTCAACACCGTGTATTTTTTGGCGGGCGGCAGCGTGATGCCCGACGTTTTCTGGCGCGATGCCTTTGCCAATGCATTGACCACCGGCATCACCCTCGACGTGTACCTGGCCGCCGTGGCGTTCTCCGCCTGGGTGGCGGCAGACCGCAGCCTGGGCGCGTGGCGCTGGGCTTACATCGCGGCCTGCTTTGGCATTGGCCTCGCGTTTGTGATGCCGCTGTACCTGGCTCAGCGCTTGCGCGTGGGCTCCAAGGGTGGGGCAGGTTGATTCGGTAGGGTCTGTGCCCCAATCTGCAAGGGCCAGTGTGCGGTCAGCGGGCTGCGCGTGCCCTGCACCAGGGCCTGCAGCGGGTGGCCCGCCAGCCTGCGCACATCGCGCGCCATGTGCGACTGGTCGTAGTAGCCCTGGTCGGCCGCCAGGTCCACCACCGGGCCGCCGGGCGTGGCGAGGGCGTTGCCCAGCGTGCTGTTCAGCCGCGCAATCACCTGAAACTGCTTGGGCGCCATGCCCCAGTGCGCCACAAAGCGCCGTTCAAACTGCCGCTGGCTCAGGCCCATGTGCTGATCCGCGCCTGGGGCATCGTCGTGGGCCGCCTGCAAGAGGGCCAGGGCTTGCAGCCGCCGTGCTTCACACGGTGACGGCGGCGCGACCAGCTGCCGGACGAACTGGCACAGCACCGCGATCCGCGCGGCATCATCCCGCGCAGCATGCACGCCGTGCTCCACCTCGGTCCACCCAGGGCCCACCAGTTCTGCCAGCGGCCGCAGCGTATTCACCAAACCGCGTGCGCTGGTAAACAGCGCCGCCGCGGCTTCAGGCTGCAGCACCAGCCCCACGGCCCGCACCGGCCCGCCGTGTTCGTACACCGTGGCCGTGGTGCTGGCGCTGATCCAGGCCGCTGGCGGCACCAGTGCGCCCCGGCAATGCACCTGCCCGGCCAGCCGCACCACCAGCATGCTCGACACCATCGCCGGAAAATGCGACTGCGCCAGCTCCGCCGGGGCGTCGACCACCACCCCCGCCATCAGCCAGGGCTGCAAATCAGAAGGCACGGGCACAAAACGCTGCATGCCCGGATTCTGCACACGGTCGCGCCCCATGCATTCCTCCAGCCACCCGTGCGACATGCGCCTGCCGCACCGCCCGACTATCCTTGTTGCTTCAATACCCCCACCCAACACACTCCCCGCACGCACCATGCAGCAAGAGCAAGCCCCCACCCGATCCCTCCCCCTCGCCGGCGCCACCAACTTTCGGGACCTGGGCGGCTACACCGGCCAGGGCGGGCGGCCCGTGAAGTGGCGGCGCATCTTTCGCTCGGACCACCTCGCCGCCCTGACCCCCGAGGACCAGGCCCTGCTGGCCCAGCTGGGCGTGGCCCGCGCGGTGGATTTTCGCGGCAAGGCCGAAAGCGCCGCCTATGCCTACGCGTTGCCCGGCATCGCCTACCACCCGCTCGCCATCGAGCCCACCGTGGTGCAGCGCGCGCTCGACCTGCAGCGCACCGGCCGCCAGCTCACCGCGCAAGACGCCGTGGGGCTCATGCAAGACACCTACCGCGGCTTTGTGCACGACAACGCCCCGCGCTTTGCCGAACTGTTCAAGCTGCTGCTGGCCAGCGACACCCCCACCGTCTTCCACTGCACCGCTGGCAAAGACCGCACCGGCTTCGCCGCCGCCCTCATCCTGCTCACCCTCGGCGTGCCGCGCGACGTGGTCATGCACGACTACCTGCTCACCAACACCCTCTACCGCCGCCCCGAAGGCATGGGCAGCCACGCGCCCGAGGAAGTGTTGGCCGTGCTGTGGCGCGTGCAAGAAGGGTTTTTGGACGCCGCCCTGCACATGGTGGACAACGACTTTGGCGGCCTGCAGCCGTATCTGGTGGACGTGCTGGGCGTGGACGCCGCCGCGCAGACAGAGCTGGCGGGGCGCTATCTGCAGGCGGCGGTGTAGCCAATTCGCACCAAGACCTCGAAGAATCGCGCGGCACCCTGTGCGTGGGTTTGTGCCGTGCAAATCCCGTTTGCTATCAAAGCAGAAGCTGCCAATGCAATACAGCAGGGCGATAGAGCCATGTTGGCGGGTTCTTTTTGCCGAACCCTCGCCCCGCACAACCCGCCGTACCTACCAACTTTCGCAGGTTGTGCCGCGCTCCCTCACCCCCTACAGTCAAGTAACAAATGCACACAAGGGCGGGAACAGGGAGGAGAGGCTGACAGCAAAGGCGACAGACAGGGTTGCTACTAGCACCGGGCGCATACCTTCGGGATGAAGGCATGCAGCCTGGTGAGAAACGCCTTGCTGAGCAGCCCGAACACAGGGTCGAAGGCAACGACGACCTGCTCAGGGACCGCAGCTGCTACTGCGGTCCCGTGGGGCCCCGGCAGGTGCAGGCCGATAAAAAATCGGGTTGCACCTGCCGGGGCCTGTTGAGCGAATGCTGCAGTGCTCAATTGCTCATAAATCAATAGCTGCAGGCGCTTGACTACCAAGCGCTAGAGGCCTATTTGATCAAAATTCTCAACGAAATGAAGGAGGCGCAGTTCCAGCAAGCCGCTAGTGCGGTGTTGCACGCTATCCGGCACTGGGCTGCACCCGCCCCTCAACCGCACCCTGGCGCCGCACCCGCCAGTACAGCCAGCCCATGATCGACAGGTTCAGCAGGTTCCACCCCATGCCGTTGATGAACGCCGCCTTGTAGCTGCCCGTCACGTCAAAAATCCAGCCCGACATCCAGCCCCCCAGCGCCATGCCGATCAGCGTGGCCATGATCACCGCGCCCACCCGGGCGCCAGCCTCTTGCGGCGCGAAATACTCGCGGATGATGATGGCGTACGCGGGCACGATGCCGCCCTGGAACAGCCCGAACATCGCCGAGATCACATACAGCGGCACCAGCCCGTCAAACGGCAAAAACAGCATCAGCCCCACCCCCTGCAGCGCCGACCCCAGCAGCAGCGTGCGCACCCCGCCAATGCGGTCGCAGATCACGCCCGACACCAGGCGGCTGACAATGCCGCACGCCAGCATCAGAGACAACATCTCAGCCCCGCGCGCCGCGCCAAAACCCAGGTCGGTGCAATACGCCACGATGTGCACCTTTATAGTAGATGTAGCTTTTTGGTACTTCTAACTCTATCTGCAATTTCGTCATGGGAAAGTACAACTTCAGAGTGGTGGAACCAGACTCGGTGCAGTTGACACGTGCAGGCTACGGGCGGGTAGCCCGCCTACCATTCATTCTCGATTCTCGGCCGGGCATCCATCGAGACGGATCGGAGTACTTAATTGATCGGGGCCTAGGAACTTGGAACCCGCTCAACCCAGGGACACAGGGACTTCGCCCTGCTGAGAAAAGCATTCGCAACTACGCACACTGGCTCTGTAACTTCCTAGAGTGGTGCGAGGCAAAGGGCATTGACCCTTTGAAAGCTGACTACGTTGACCATGTCACCGGCCGCTATCAGCCCGATTTGGTTTCGGGCCTCTGGGGAGTCGGCAGGCCGTTGAGCGCGGGCACGGTAAATCGCTATGTCGACGTTGCAACGGACTACCTAAGTTGGATGGCGTTGAAAGGCAAGCGCCCACCTTTCGCCGTGCCGCTTACGAGTCGCGTTTCTCACTCTCGGTCGGGTCTTAGTACAGCCAACAACTCTCCACGCACCCATGAAGTTCGCAAAGGGAGGGTCCGCGAATCCCCCAAACACCTGCGCATGCCTACTGAGGTAGCCGTGGACGCCTGGATTGCCTCCGTCTACAACCAGAGAGGACAAACCTATGGGCTCATGTGTGAAACAGTACTGATGTCAGCCGCACGACGACAGGAGGTCGCTTGCTGGCGTATAGACACCCTTCCCCTTGACCCCCGGGACTGGTTGATCATGAATCCTGCAGCTGACGTGAAGCATCAGGAGGTCTCAGTGTCTCTCCGGTATGGCACAAAAGGCAGAGATTATGGCAAAGACCATGGTGACAAAATTGGCCCTGACCGCACCATAAAAATTCCGCTTCATCTCGCTGAAAAGCTGCATGCCTACCGTAAAAATATCCGCCCCCGGCTTCTGCAAAAATGGGTTGGTAGCGCCCGAGGCCTTAAGACTCAAAGCGAGAGGCTGAAAAAATCGGTTCACTTATTTCTGAATCGCGAGGGTCAGCGGCAATCCGTTTCTGGATTTTATAGCGCATGGAAATCTGGAAACCTCCCGTACCCTAGCTGGTCACCGCACCTTGGCAGGCATTGGTGGGCTTGCTCCACGCTGCTTCAGGAAATAAAAGCGGGCAGAAAACAGGAGACCCCCGAATATACAGACTCGGGAACCCTTACCGCCATTTTGCTCACGGGAATAATTCAGTTGAAAATTTGTCCACAGCTAGGCCACATCAGTAGCAACACTACCAAACTGTACGTGAAGTGGGTTTGCGATCAATTAGGCGAAGCACTACCCGAGCGTTATCAATCCACAATGCTTGATGAAACAGATGATTTTTAATGAAAATACACAAGGTCTCAAAGGATAATTTGCATGGAATTGAGAAAGGTCTTTCGCTTGTAGATTCGCATGATTCAATACACAAAACTGATAGCCCCCTCAAGTTCTGGACGCAGCACGCTACAAAGCCATGCTTAGTCGATTTGACGGACTTGGAGAATGGCCAAAAAACCCCAAAAAAACCTGGCCTAGAAGATCGCTGGCTTGGTGGATATAGTGGACGACCTGCATTAATTCATGAATTGCTACCTGCAATTAAAGATAAACTTATGTGGGCAACGGCGAAGACGTGCTTTAACTGTGTTGCGGATCTCAAGAGCTGGTGGCGATTGTTCGACGAAATGGAGGCGAACGCCCTCAACACATTGGTCGTTCTTGCACCAACGCGAAGTGTTAAAGATTTGACACATCTACACCAGCAAATGGCCGTGCAGCGCTTCTCTCCAAACCAGTTCTCTGCATTCAGGTCCGTCGCGGACGCCACCCGACGCGCATTGGAAATGAAGCCACTCGCCTGGAACGGCCCTGAGCAGCTCAAACCGTCCAGAGACATACCAACATCGGCGCAATCTAGGACCATCTTCACGCACATCAAGCGTGCCTGGTTTGAAGCGCTGGACAGGTGGAGTATTGTCGACGAATTACTCGTCGGGAAAAAAGTGCCCGCCAACGAGCAGCAGGCCGAATGGCTACTGAATGCCGATTTTTTGCGAAATTTGATTGATAGGGGATGCTCTCCGACGACAGCGTCTATCAAAAAAGTCTGGGAGCAAGATACAGGAAAATCACATAAAACAATGTGGCGCGACGGTTTAACGATCGACAGTATGTTCGAAGTTCTTTTTCCGACTGCATTTGACATTCGCATGGGGTTCCATCTCGCGCTGATTGGCGGCGGATGGAATGTCCAAACTCTCCTCGATCTGCGTGTTAATCCCAGCGTCTCCCTTTCTGAATGCACGCCATTTTTGCGCGATCACCCGCAGGACTCGAGTCGCTATATCATGACAGGGTACAAGGAGCGCGGTGGGTCAAATCATGTTATGCACGGCGATTGGAAATCGGATCGATCTCCAGGCCGCGTTATTCGTACCATAGTAGAAAGGACGTGGTCCCTGCGGCAGGAAATTGTTCGTCTTCTTCGCTTGGCCGAGTTGAAAGTTGATGATCTAATTGTAAAAAAAGCAGATGTGATGTCAATCACGCAAGCGCGTTTGGCAGCATTGGAGCTCCAGCGCAAATCCCAAAGTGTTTGGCTTTATCGCACTAGAAGTGGTATCCAGGCTCTGCATGAAAACAGCTACGACAAGTACGACAGAAACACTCCGATTTTACACATCGTCGTCGATCACATAAACAGCAATTTAAATGCGAATAATCTAATTCCAAGAATAAGCGCTAGCGACTTTCGCGATGTTTTTGCTGAATATGTTTACAGAATATCTGGCGGCTCAATCTTGGCTATTCAACGAGCGCTGGGACATCTTTCCGTCAGTACAACCGCTAAATACATCGACAATAAACTCCTCAACGCTGAAAGTGCCCGCACTTTCGTTAGTTATACGAATGAGATGTGGTCGATGTGTTTGACCTCTGGACAGCTTGACCACACTACCCTCCGACAAATCATGGAGCGGGAGCACATCACTCCTGAGCAACAGTTGCGCCTGACCGAGTACCGAAAATTGAAAAAGAGCAGGCTGGGCATAGGTTGCAAAGATCCCAGTCGGCCGCCTACTCGCATTGATCCCCAGTTCGCGGCAGGTGGTCTAACACTGTGCACTGCGCATCGCTGTACCTTGTGCCTTGAGAATGCAGTCATAGCGCCTGAGGCGTTGGAAGGTCTTGCAATGCGGCTCGCCGAACTGCAGCACATCAGGAGTCGAATCCCCATCGAGCACTTCTGTCGAGGGGGAGATGTCTCCTGGCAGGCAGAGCTTCAGAACACTGAAACAGCTTTGCTGGGGTTTGACGCCACGTCGGTTCAGGCCACATTTGATAAATGGACGCTTCGTATTAAGCAAGGTGAGCATCGAGTGCCTGAGTTCAATGGTTCCTCACCGCGCAAAGGGTTCGAGCATGAGTAGGCGTGTGATTCGGCAAGAGGCTACTGCGGAGTTCCAAACGGCGTCCAAGCTGGTACTAACCAAGTACGCTGCGGAAGATATCCAGTACATGGATCAAGCCGAGCTTCTGCGAATTAAATCGCTGCTAGGGCACGGCGAGGAATGGGCGAGGTGGTCGACTCCTCGCGACTGGTTCCCGTCTGCTTCGCCCATTCAATGGAATCTATCCATCGAGGAAAAGATAATTGCCAACGTGACTCAACTGCTAAAGCGTAGCTGTGAGTCCGTTTGGCTCTTTCGAACTCTTATTGCTCAAGCGGTTCTAGTGTGCAACCGATACCTAGTTTTGTGCCGCATAGGCCCCGTGAGCCTTAAAAATGGCCGTGACAGCCTTGACCCCTCGGTGGTCGCAGAATTGGCCTACCAGAGCGTCTCCTTCATTGCAGCGATCAGTGTCGCCAAAGCGATCCCTTTAAATGGTGAAGGGCCTGTAGGGACTGATGAAAGTGAGCGCGTGCACCCATCGCATCTAAGCTTCGCATCCGTTTCAAGAGAGGACGTTGATTCACTCCCCCTCTCTGCCACGTCGAAAACAAACATACACGTAGAGTTGAAGCGCATGCACGCGGCAGCCTCAAGAGGATTGTGGGCTGATGCACCGCCCATCGGTGTAAACCTGCAAAAGGCGACGCGAGTATCAGGCGAAGCAGAGTTGCCATTGCCATTGGCCCGTTCTGACCCACATCTTCCTTTTCCCGATGACTTCATTTGTGAGTTGGGCAACCGGTCCTACTGGATCATTGAGCATTTAGGACCAAATATCCTGCGTATCTTGTCGGTTTTTCAAGAGCTCTGGCAAGACGCCTATGACTCAAAAATAGATGTTCGCGTCTTGAGTAGACGATGCGCAGCCTACCTCAATGACGCAATCTGGACGGATGCAAAAGGGCAATTGATCGAAGCGTTGCCGTTTGAATTAAAGCTTAACAAGCGAGGAGCCCATAGCAAAGAAGCACCAAAAGCAAAAAACTTGAGCTCATTGGAAAACCTTGAGGCTGAGCTCGGACACCCCACAACAGATCCGCGCGCTGAAGCGTGGCCTCCTAGGGGTGCAACCCAAGTTTTTGGCTTGGCCAGAGTCTTGCAGGGTGCTCACCTATTCGTAACCGGCCTGTCAACTGGTTGCCGAAACGGGGAGATTCTGATCATGGAGCGAAGTGCTATACGTCGGGCCCGCGATGGCACAACGTTCGCAAACGGTCGCACTTACAAATTGGTGCGCCGCCACGACGGGGAGCTGCGCGACTGGCCTCTTCCTGAGTTCGCGGAGCGCGCCTTTGAGCAGCAAGTCAAGCTCATCTCCCTGACGGAGCGTCTGCCGCCCTTAAGTGCGCTAAGGCCGCTCTCGAACCCTCGTGAAATACCAGAAGGGAAGAATCTCTGGTTCAGCTCTGGAAACCGCACTGTTCAGGCAACATCGGCGATGCTAGGACAGCTATTGAAACACTATTCAAGCGTATTGGGTTTGGACACTGAACCCGGCGGGCAGGCAATCAGGGCGCACAGGTTAAGAAAGACTCTAGCTAGACTAGTTGCGCTTGCGATTGTCCAAGCCCCAAAGTTGCTCCAGGAGGTATTTGGGCACAAGCACATCGAGATGACCATCTACTACATCTTGGCGGACAAAGCCCTTTCTGCGGAGATTGATGAGATCGTTCGCGAACTCCGCGTCATTCGCTGTGCAGACGATCTCGAAAAATTCGTTGCTGCAGATGAAGCTAGGTTGTCGAAACAACGTTCAATTTCGAGTGAAAAAGCAATTGCCGACGGCGAAGCAGATCTCACAGACGACGGCTATGGAGGGTCAGCCTCTTCCAGCATTCGCCGCGCAGTGACGGAACACGGTCGCGCGCTTCATCAACGCTCGCAGGATTGGGGGGCAGCGGACATTCGGGATTTGGCAGAAGTGCTGACTTTTGGCGGAACTACGTGGAATCTTGTTCGACCGGGGGTCATGTGCACTAAGTCCTTGAACCAGTTTGGTCCTTGCAACAAGAAGCGTGGACATCCCGATCCGGCAAGCTGCCAAACTTCTTGCGATTATCGACTTGAGCAAGCCTGGCTGCGTGAGGAAGTGGATAGCTGTATCTCGCAAGCGCTGCAGCACTGGCAATTTGAGGTCGAGAAACAACAAGAGCTCGTCGCTGACTTCTGGGCCGGCCAGGTTCGGATGCATCTGGGTCGCTTTAAAGATCTTGAACGGAAGTGGCGATTCGACGCACGAGTCCAGAAAATATGCCAATCTGGAGGGTTGTGTGAAGAATGAAGAGTAAGGCGTCTTCAAAGTTTTCGGATGAGGCGAGAGAGCAAATCCGAGTAAGCGCAGAAGCGCGAGGAGCGCAACGTCACGGTGAGGTCGTGGCAAAGGTGACCCAGGCCATGCGAAAAATCGAGAAGGAGATACAGGCGAACCAGGGCCTTTATCCCGCGAACGGCGGGACCCTAAACTTCATTGAGCTCGTGCGTCGCTCAGACATCGGTCCCAAGACGCTCTTCGGAGCCAACTACAAGGACAGTTTCAAGAAAAATGTAGTGGATCCGTGGCTATTGAACGTGAGAGGGGTAGCGGCCTCATCTCGGCGAGAAGCGAAGCGGAGTGCTGCTCAACGAGTTTCGGAATGGCGAGAGCTATACGACGATCTGCTCACTGCTTATCGCATCAGCGAGCTCGATTGGCACGAGGCTCGGAGATTGCGCGCAGAAGCTGAAGACAAGCTGCAGCAGCTCACAAATGAGAACAAGGAACTCCGAACGAAACTGAACAAGCTCATCAAGGGGAATGTCACGGCATTGCCGAGTAGGTCCAAATAGCTCTGAAAACCGGTGAGTTGTGGTTGGATGTCTTCGGGCAGGGCTAGGCCAGCGCCCTATGGAGACAGCGATGCATCGATCATGGGTGAGGTAGACTGGGCGCTCGAGCACGACTCTATGAAGAGCGCGAATGAGCCGTACTGGACCTCCACCGGCTGAAGGGTAAGCGTGGCCTCAGCACCCCATTGCTCCCACAGTCCTAGCCGCCGAGCAGCAAGCGCGCGGCGAACACACGTTGATGTCTGGCGGCCGATGTAGGAGGCTCGTGTCCGCTCAACTTAGTCGGACAGATGGACACTTACGAAATGGATTTGATCGGACGGCGTCGCCGGCGGCGGCACGGCGCGCAATTCAAGGAAGCGGTGATCCAAGAGTGCATGCGCCCTGGTGGGGTATCAATGGCCGCGGTGGCGCTGGCACACAGCTTGAACGCGAACATGCTGCGCAAGTGGGTGATCGACGCGAAACATGCGTTGCCCCCCAAGACCAAGACAAGACCAAGACAAGCCCAAGACCGAGCCACCGTTGCGCAAAGCGCCAATGCCGGGCCCAACGTTCGTGCCGCTCGCGCTGCCCGCAGCTACAGTGGAAGGTGACATCCGCATTGAGTTGCAGCGAGGCGGCACCACCGTCACCGTCGTCTGGCACTGCCAGTGCTGCTCGCGATTGCGCCGCCTGGCTGAGCAACTGGCTTCGATGATTCGCGTCGGAGCGGTATGGCTGTGTGTCGAGCCGCTGGATATGCGCGCCGGAACCGACGCAACTGCGTATTCCGGACATCCCTGAACATTGTGTCCAATTCGGCATGAACATCGAATCCGGGCGACTCTGAACACCTGTTCTGATTCGCCGTGAACACCGCCGCTGCTCACGGTCGATGGACCGGCATCGTAGACATTGAACGTGCAACATGCACATCAACTCGGGACGATGGACAGCAGGCCAGCTTGCAGACGCAAAGACGGCCTCATGAACAACTCGCCAGCATGATGATCAGTGTGCTGGCCTCACAAACATCGCTGGTGTGACCAGTACACCAGCCCAGCACAAGGACTGCTGGACCAGTGCCGCCTACACGGCATTGCGCCTTCGCTTCTCGTAATGATTAGCTAGTGACCAGCTTCGTCGCCTTCAGCTTGCGCCTCGTTTCGGCTTTGAGTTAGCCCACAAGGTTGCCTGGGCCTCCTTCATTGGCGCGCTTGCTTTCCAAACACCAGAAACCTAGGAACTCGAGTGCTTTCGAAAGCCTTCGCTTGCACCGATCACTGTAAGCAAGGTACTTCTCAACGACCCATACTGATCATTGAACTGCTTCTTGGCTTTGTCGATCTTCCTCTTGGCCTTGGACAAATCAATAATCGCGACAATCGTCCCGATGATAAGGAGGGCGGCACCGATCACGCCAAGTGCGCCGCCAAGTGCATCCGTAACAGAGAACTCTGCTGTTACTTCTTCGGTAACCTCTGCCGTAGCCAAATCCCCTGCAGCGTCTTCATCGGAAATAGGGCCCGAGAATGTTGCTTTTACCCCTTGGAATATTTTGGCAAATGATTGGAATGGACTCACTCCATTTGCCTTCCAGTTAACAGCCATAACAACGATGGTCGCAACTCCTACAAGATTGCCCAGCTCGGAAACAATAGTTGTAATTTTCTTGGTATCATCCCCTTCTCCGGGGCTGGTCATATTTATAGACTTATTTTCCAAACTGAATACTCCGGCCCACCGGGCATGTCTCTCATTCAGGATGCCTAGATGGATGGAGGAGAGTGCATCTTGAAAGTCCTGAATGCTCTGAATGGGCTGGTAGCCGACGATGATAGTCCAGAATAGCGTTTTAACCAGTTCGTTTATGTTTATCTTTGGATCTGCTGTTGCCTTCTGCAATGCATTCACATAACGGCGGGTGGTATCAGCCTGAACTATTTGATATGAATTCTCCTGAAGATCATTAATATTTTCCTTGGCTTTCTTTGCTGCAGCTTGCGAATGATTAACTTCAAATGAGACGCCAACGGCGGTAATTATTCCTGCCGCCAGCCCGATCGCAACACTCATATGATATTGCGCTTTGCCGAAGTTCTTGTTAATTTCTTGGTGCTTGGCATCGCTAATGGAATTATCCAATTTGTATTCATTTTTCTTGTCATGGTACACTTTGTAAAACACAACAAAGAGGTCGTCATAGAGATAGTGATACTTCGGATCCAATACTCCATCAGTTGTTATGTTATCAATCAAATCAGCGATAGATTGGAGTCCAGAGGCGATGGATAGTGTGTCGTGATGACTAAACGTCTTTAATGTCATGATGGCTGCACAGTTTGGTTTCCCTACTCGTAAGGCTTTTCGGGATGACGCCTCTCTTGGTTGGACTCCAAGAAACCCAAAAACAAAATCGTGTCCAGCCCTTCAGCCCGCAAAAATTGTTCGGCCGTTCAATCTGGATATTGGTATCCAATCGAATTTCGGCTGGGTGGATTGTCATAATCGCTAAGATTTCTGGCGGATCGAATACGTTGCATAGCACTTGAGCGACGACGGACTCGTTTAGGCGGCGATCACGCGCGTCGGAGGCGTGTTGCCCTGTCCGTCATGGATGATCGCAACCGTTGCGAAGCCAGGATTCGGGGTCACCGGTGGCTCTGGTGTGACCGGAGTCCTGTGGTTTCCGGCACGACCGGCGTGGAGTCGCTGCTAGTTCCCCCGCCACAACCCACCAGCAAGGCCGCGCCCAGCAGTCCTGCAATCGCACATCGCCGGCTCCACTTGGTGCTTGCTTTCTCCATGCCCACTCTCTCTTTGTATCTGATAGGGGCGGATGCTATCGAGCAGCCACGGAGTTGTATGTCCCTCGAACACGTGACACGTTTTTATACAGTGCTGTAAATTTGCACAGTCACTTGCTTCGCCAGCGTCCGCAAGGCGTCGCCATTTGTCCCTCAAACAAGGGACATACAACTCTGCCTCAGACGTCTAGCATCGCGGTATCTTCTGGCCCCACGATGAACGCCGCATCCTCCGACCTCAGCCCAAACCTGTCGCCAAGCAGTGAGCCACCTCTCATCCGTGTTGCCATCGTCGAAGACGATGAGGTATTCCGGGCCGGATTCGAGGCAGCAATCGCATCTGCGGCGGATCTCTGCGTATCTGCAGTGGCACGCACTTGCGCCGAAGGTTTGGCCATGCTGCAAGGGCCCGCTGCGCATGTGCTGCTGGTGGATCTAGGCTTGCCGGATGGCTCCGGTATCGACGTGATTCAGGCTGCGCAAATGCATTGGCCGGAGTGCGCCACGATGGTGGCCACCGTATTCGGCGACGAAGCACATGTGCTGGCGTCCATTGAGGCGGGAGCCTCGGGATATCTGCTCAAGGACGCGACAGCAGAAGGCCTCGTGGCAGAGGTTCGCACTGTGCATGCGGGCGGCAGTCCGATTAGCCCGCTGATTGCGAGGCGTGTGCTGCAGTGCATGCGTGTGGCGCCTGCTGGCCCGTCGCCGGCGTCGCCACCGCCAGCGCAGGCCGTGGCTTCGACCGGACCGGCAGAGGCCTCTCTCTCCGCAAGAGAAACACGGGTGCTTGAGCTGGCCGTCAAGGGATTTACCTATGAAGAAATCGCAGGCTTGATGAACGTGTCGCGCTATACCGTTCAGACCTTCGTGCGGCGGATCTACCAGAAGCTTAAGGTGGGTACCAAACTCGACGCCGTGCAGCAAGCGCGGCTTCGCGGCTGGTTGCCTCCTGGTCCATGATGATTGGCAGATGGTTTTTGTGGTGGCGGTTGTTGCTGATGTGGTCGCTTGTCTCCGCAGGCTTGGCGGCGTGGGCCGGAGACACACGGCTACCGGTCCAGCATCTCGTAGATGCACAGTTCGCCATGACCGACGGGGGCACGTGGGCACCGTTGGGATCCGATGTGCAGGTTCCCGCTGCAGTCCAATGGGAGTCGATGAGGGAGTCGGTTGTCTTGCCCCACAAACGCAGGCGTACCACTACCTCGTCAGACGCTGGCGATGTTCTGCACACCGCCTGGTATCGATGGGAGATTTCGCGGGGCCTGGAGCAGGTTCCCATGGGTCAGTTGTACTTCTATCTGCCTCGCTGGCAGACGGTCGGCCAAGTGGCACTTTTTGCTGACGACGAGTTGCTCTACCGTTCTGCCGCCAGCCCCGTCTGGAACGGCTTCAACCATCCCCTATGGCAATTGCTCGATAGGCCAGGTCATGAGCGGCCGCGAACGGTATGGCTGCGACTGGACTATCAAGAATCAGCAGGATTGAGCGTATCGACGGCCTGGCTGGGAGACAAGGCAGACCTCAACGCACGCCGAGCCTGGCGTGAATGGCTGCAAGCGGACCTTCCACGCGCGCTCAGTCAGGCCTTCCTCGTGCTGGGCTTTCTGGCCCTGGGAGTATGGGCACTGCGAAGAGAGCCTGCGTACCTATTGTTCAGCGTCAGCACAGTGCTGTTCCTCCTGCGGGCGTTGCACTACCACCAGGGACTAGAGCCACCTCCGATCCCCGACGACTGGTATGGATGGATGACGATCTACTCCACCGCGTGGATGGTGCCGGCGGTCTATGCCATCGGCGTTCGACTGCACGGCAAGTCCTATCCTTGGGGCGAATGGCCCCTGGTCCTGCTGTTGCTAGTGTCCACCGTCATCTCCATTCCGAGCTTGGCCGGAGATTCGAGGGAAGGACACAACGCGGCCACACCGCTGGCCTATCTGCTCCTGTTCTCGACGCAGATTGGGCTGGTGGTGCTGGGGATCTGGTCCGCCTGGCGCGCCCGCTCCAACGATGCGCTGCTCGTAGCCAGCAGCCTTTTGCTGGGCATCCCCGCATCGGTGAACGATTTGCTCATGCTTAATCATGCCGTCACTCCCGAAGGCCTGTATCTGCAGCCGTACCACATTGGGCTGGTTTTCATCACCTGCTTGGTCGTGGCTGTTCGGCGTTATCTGGCGGCACTTCGAAACAGCGAGCATGCGGCAGCAGGGCTGGAGCAGCAGTTGCGTGAACGTGAGGCGGCGTTGAACGAAAGCCATGCGCAGCTAAGAGCCATCGAACGTGACCAGGTGCTAATGCAGGAGCGGCAGCGACTTATGCAAGATATGCACGACGGCCTGGGAACAACGCTGATGGGTGCACTCAAAGCGGTGGAGCGTGGGCAAGAGCAGAACCTCGCAGAAGTGCTGCGCGAATGCATTGAGGATCTCAAGCTTGCTATCGACTCGTTGGAGCCGGTTCAGACGGATCTACTGCTGCTACTCGCCACGCTGCGTTTCAGGCTGGGCACTCGGCTGGAACAAGCCGGATTGCGACTGCAATGGAAGGTCCAGGACCTCCCGCCCATGGAGTGGATCGACCCGCGTAGTGCTTTGCACCTGCTGCGTATCCTGCAGGAAGTGATGGGCAATGCAATGCGCCACAGCGGTGCCACAGAGCTCACCGTGGCTACTCGATTGGAGGCAGCTTGCGCCGTAGTGATGGTGCAAGACAACGGGCGGGGATTCGATCCTGCTTCGGTGGACAGGCGGGGACGAGGACTGCGTCACGTCCAGCAGCGGGCCGAAGCTTTGGGGGCGAAGGCTATTTGGAGGGCGGTGGACGGGACCTCTGCGACAGGGGGTACACAGTTTGAGTTGTGGCTGCCTCTTGAGCGCCCTAGCAGTTGAACGCCACGTTCCGCTGGGGGTGCTGGACTGAGCGGTGGCACTGCCTCGTTGCATGCTATGTACGCCGCCATTCATGATCAACGGATCAAGTGGTCACGTAGCCGGACTGAGTGTTCAAGTAGACCGGGATACGCAGCAACCCTTGCCCGGGTCGTGAAGGTCTCTGGCGCCGCGCGACCGCACCATGCCTACGTATTCGCCAACAAGCGCTCGACTCGTTTGAAGGTCTTGGTCCACGATGGCATGGGCATGGGCATGGGCATAGGCATAGGCATAGGCATAGGCATAGGCATAGGCATAGGCATAGGCATAGGCATAGGC